>JAVEVE010000001.1:0-755533 GCA_034005165.1 Pseudobdellovibrionaceae bacterium
CATGTGTAAGTATAATATGAAAAAGTTAATGAACTTATCGTATTGATTTACAATGATAATTTTCGTTAATGATGTATGGAAATTAGCTTTCGAGACCGACGCATTCAACCACTCTGCCACCTGCCCGTGGATAGATTATGGAGTAATTTTGGATTTTTATAATCATTTTTCGCTATATTGGCAAGGCCCTGTTATATATATCCAAAAAAAGGTACACTACTGCCTGTAAAGGTGAATCAGGGCATGCTTGAGCAGATTTTCGAACATATTTTTCCTCTTCAAATGAACTATCCGATGATTTTCGGCATGTTCATGATTTTAGGGGTGGTCGGTGGTCTGGTAGCTACAAAGGTCTCCTGGTTGCCGACAATTTCTGGTTTTATGTTGGTGGGGCTTCTGATGGGGCCTGAAGGCGCCAAAGTCATTAACAGCGAGATTATTACGCAGGCCGGTTATCTGGTTCAGATTTCCCTAGGGCTGATATTATACAAATTGGGGTGCTCACTCCATCCCGAACATGTCGTCAAGCACCCGAAAATTATTTTCGTATCACTTTTTGAATCTGCGATGACTTTTCTCGGTGTTTTCCTGCTGTTGTCATTTTTCGGGTATTCTACAATTGTCTCTGTCTTGGTAGCAGCCATCGGAATATCATCTTCTCCGGCTGTCCTTGTCCATGTTGCAAGTGAAATGCGAGCAAAAGGTGAGGTCACAGAAAATACAAAAATCCTTGTCGCGCTCAACAACCTCATTTCCTTTTTGGTCTTCAGTACAGCGTTGCCTTTTGCCTTGTACTCGACGGAGGCAACATGGAGTGATATTTTGGGGATACCTGCTTACCGCATGATAGGTGGTTTTGCTATTGCGACACTCATGGCTTTTGGTGTTACATGGTTAGCACGATTTCTCCAGCCAAAAACATTCCATTTTGTTTTCCCATTGATTTTGGGAGGGATTATGCTGACTCTGGGCATAAATAATGCACTGCAAATGTCCTTTTTGTTCTCGTGCCTTGTTTTTGGAATTATGGTGCGGTGGTTTGAAGATAAAAAGCAGCAAATCACTCAAACAGACTTTGGCTACGCAGAGGATATCTTCTATATCATTCTTTTTGTGACGGCAGGCGCAAGCCTGCATGTTCAAGAATTAGTAGCAGCAGGGTGGATTGCAATCCTATTCCCGTTGGTAAGATGTGCCGCCAAGTATATTGTTTTAGCTGGGGCAACCAAGACACTTGATTATACATTCAAACAATCTTCCGCAACAGGAATGCTGTTAATGCCGATGGCAGGTATGGCAATAGGATTGTTACAGACGACAAATTCCCTTATGCCCGTAATAGGTGCTCAGGTGGCTATTTTGATTTTTGCGGCTGTAGCTGTTCTTGAAACACTCGGCCCGCCGATTGCAAAATTTGCTTTTAAAATATCCGGTGAAGCTGATGGTGGGGCTGTAAAGGCTCTGGTAGTCGTTCCTGGAGCGCCTGACAAGCCAACATCCGAATAAGTTTGACGCGCTGCATAATAAATGTTACGAGCTGCCAAAAATATATATAGCAGGGATTAGCTTATGTCAGAAATCGAGCAGCCTAAAGCGCTAGGGAAATATTATCTTATTCCCAAAGGCTCAAATCTCCAGAAGTTGATAGATCAATACAGGCAGACCATTCTTGAACCTTTTGTACAAAAGGCTCATGATTTTTGTGAAAAGCGCGGCATCAGTAAACTGGAATATCACGTTGGCCAGCAAAAATTAAAGGTAACAACTGCGTGTTTTTTCGATCTGCGGCCCCAAGCGCCGGAATGGGCTAGAAGTGAAGATGGTGTTTCTCTTATTCCCAGAAAGAAATCCCGAATAGCACGTGACTTGTCTCGCCAATTTAATCAAATAGAAGCCAGAAGCTTTGAAAATTTTCTGAAAGCACATGGTATAGAATGCGGTAAGGTCAGCTTTCGAGTATTAGAAGACGGGTCTTCTATTCTTGCTTGCGATAGAGATTTGAATGAAAGGTTTATAGAACGCGGAGTGACAGCTGTAAATCGCGCATATATATACCAGTTTCATATAATGGTTAGATTTCAACAAGACTGGCACTTTACACTGAATGATCTTGATAAAAGCCCCTTTGCAACAAAGGGGATAGAGGCAGAGCGTGAGCAGGACTACAAACGTGCATTTGCTGTAGCATGCCGAAGCGGAGATAAAGAAGAATTTCCACCACTAAAAGACCTGTCTTCCCATGAAAAAGCCTTGGACAGTGCAATGTATTACGCAGGAAGATGGGTCCGCCAGGCTGCACGATTAGCTTTGTCATTAAGGCAGAGGGCTTTAGGGCGAGATCTAGCTTAAATCTGATTTTAGGGAATAAAGAATTTCCAAGGCTTCTTTAGGAGAGAGGCTGTCAGGATTGATAGCCGCAAGTCGATCCTCTATTTTTGATGTTTTGTTTTTCCGTGAAACGGGGGGCGGGACATGAAATAGGGGTAACTGCATATTCGCAGTCTTTGCTTTGTTGTCTTCCAAGAGTTCAAGAACCTGTTCAGCGCGTGCAATCACATCTTTAGGAAGCCCCGCTAGCTGGGCTACATGAATACCATAAGATCTGTCAGCTGTTCCTGCCGCGACATGATGCAGGAAAATAACTTCACCTTTCCACTCTTTAATTTGCATGGTGTAGCATGCAAGGCTTGGGAGTTCGCGAGAGAGGTTTGTAAGTTCATGATAGTGGGTTGCGAATAGCCCTCGGCATTGAATAGAGTTATGGAGATATTCGAGTGCTGCCCATGCTATTGACAATCCGTCATAAGTTGCTGTTCCTCGGCCTATTTCGTCCAGAATAACCAAGGATTTTGATGTTGCGTTTTTAAGAATGGCAGATGTCTCGACCATCTCCATCATGAAAGTCGATTGTCCTTTTGCGAGATCGTCAGATGCCCCGACGCGCGAGAAAACTTTGTCAATCGTTCCGATCTTGGCGGAGGCAGCCGGAACATAAAGCCCAGCCTGTGCCATAATGGCAATCAACGCATTCTGACGCAGAAAGGTTGATTTACCTGCCATGTTAGGACCTGTCAAAAGCCACAACATTTCACCATTTTGAAGCGCACAATTATTAGGAGCAAACTCCTTCTGATTGTTTTTCAGTGAATGCTCCACAACAGGATGACGTCCGCCCGTAATCTCAAAGTCAAGACCGTCTGTAATGAGGGGGCGATTGTAGCCACGGTCAACTGCCAGAACGGCCCCGGCCGTTGCGACATCCAGTTCGGCCAATCCCTGTGCAATGACACTGATTTGATCTGCTAAATGAATAAGATGATCACAAAATTGTCGAAAATAATTTTCTTCCAAGGCAATTGACTTCTCGGCGGCGGAGGAAATATCTCGTTCGAGTTCTGCAAGTTCGGGGGTTGTGAAACGGACTGCATTGGCCATTGTTTGGCGATGAACATAAGGGTTATCAACGCCCCCATCCTTAACTAACATTTTATCCGCGCGCTTGGCGGGAACTTCTATAAAATAGCCCAAAACATTATTGTGCGTGATTTTGAGAGCATCAATGCCGGTATGCTCGGAATATTTGGATTGTAATGCAGCTATATGACGGCGAGCCTCGTTCTTTAGGTCGCGATACTTATCAAGTTCATGACAATAGCCTTCTGCGATAAATCCTCCATCTCTGGACAAAAGTGGAGGAGAACTATCAAGTGCAGCTTCAAGCAACTCCCTAAAATTCGAAAGGTCAGTATTGAGCAACAGCTTTAATAAAATAGGGGATAAAGGACTTTCTCCAAGTCCTTTTTCAAGGATTAGAGTGCGCAGAGCTTGTGCAATGCCCAGTCCTTCACGGATGTTTGCCAAATCACGTGGGCCTCCCCGCATCAAACTCAGACGCGCAATGGCTCTTTCCATATCGGGGGTCTGTTTAAGGGCAGAGCGCATGTCACCACATAAGGAGAAGTTGGAAATCAATGTCGCAATCTCATCGTGACGATTGGAAATCCTTGTCACATCGCGTAACGGAGATACAAGGCGCGACTGTAACATACGGGCGCCGGCCCCTGTTAGAGTCATATCAACCGTATCAATCAACGCGCCTGTTTTATCGCCGGATTGTGTTCGGATAAGTTCAAGGGAACGCAACGTAGAAGGATCGATCTCCATAACGGCGGACTCGGAAACCTGGCGCGGGCGTAGGAGATGCGGAAGCTGCCCTTTTTGGGTCGCATCAATATAGGAGATCAGAGCACCGCACGCAGCAATCTCGGCGCGTGAAAATACTCCCGCGTCAGATAAAACTTGTTCTCCGAAAAGCTGTTCAAGGCGAATGCGCCCTTTTTCACTATCAAACTCATGCGGGGCGTAGGGGGTAACTCCACGGACGGCAGAAAAGACTGATGCCGCATCTTGGCTTGCAACAAGAACCTCACTGGCATCAAGGCGGATTAGCATAGAAAGAATGGAATCTTGTGCAACAGTCTGGACAATAAATTCCCCTGTTGAGACATCTGCAATCGCAACGCCGTATTGACCACCGATTTCTGCTGCTGCAACCAGATAGTTGTTAGCACGCGCATTGAGAAGTGTATCTTCAATCAATGTGCCGGGTGTTATGATGCGGACAACTTCTCTACGAACTAGAGCTTTTGCTCCTCCTCGTCTTTTGGCCTCTTCGGGTGTTTCAATTTGCTCACAAATTGCAACCTTGTGACCTGCGCGTATTAGACGTGCCAAATACGGCTCACATGAATGAAACGGAACGCCACACATGGCAATTTCTTCACCTTGCGTCTTGCCGCGTTTAGTTAAAGTGATATCTAGCACAGTAGAGGCAATAAGCGCATCGTCAAAAAACAGCTCATAAAAATCACCCATACGATAAAACAGTAGGCAATCAGGGTGTGCAACCTTGACTGCCATATATTGTGCCATCATCGGTGTATGCCCCAATGCCATAAAGTCATCCGGCGTTGTAGGGATATCCTCTGGTTCTATTTTGTGAGCTATTTGGGACATACCGATTACTTTGTTCCTGTTGAGCCGAAGCCACCAGCGCCACGTGATGTCTCCGACAAATCTTCACAGACATTCCAAATAGCTTGCTCATAACGCGCAATAACGATTTGGGCGATGCGCATGCCACGTTCGATTGTAAACGGGACTTTACTGTGGTTTATAAGAATAGCTTTGATTTCTCCACGATAGTCAGCATCAACGGTACCTGGAGAGTTAAGAACAGTCACACCGTTTTTAGCCGCCAAGCCTGAACGTGGTCGCACCTGACATTCATATCCCGCAGGAAGTGCAATCGAAATACCTGTCGGAACCATGGCGTATGCACCAGCTTCAAGAACCATTGGTGAATCGATAGCTGCCACCAGATCCATACCGGCAGCTTGCTCGGTTGCGTACGCAGGCATAGGCAAATCTTGGGCATGATCCAGAATTTTAATATCGACAGAAATTTTATTGTTGTTAGCTTGCGGAAGAGAGAGTGCGGCTGTTTGGTTTGTCATCTTTGTTTATTCCCGTATCATTAAAATGAGAGATGATGGCTTCTACAAGACGTGAGGAGACCTCTTTCTTGGAAAGAGGGGGCCATTCGTCACAGTTTGAGCGTGATACGAGTGTAACCTGATTATGGTCAGTCCCAAAGACAGGATTGTCGGTTTTCCCCACCTGATTAGCCAAAATCCAATCACATCCCTTGCGTACAAGCTTTTCTTGAGCGGATTTAATAACATCTTGCGTCTCGGCGGCAAAACCGATGACAAGCGCGGGTCTATTCGGGGATTTTGAGATTTCTGCCAGAATATCGGGGTTTTCAGCAAAAGACAGGGACAGCCCATTGGAGCCTGCTTGTTTTTTGATTTTGTTGCTTGCTGCATTTTCAACGCGCCAATCTGCGACAGCAGCTGCGCAAATCGCAATATCAACGGGCAATATGGACTGGCAAGCAGCAAGCATTTCTGTCGCTGTCTCAATATGGATTGTCCGAGCTGACGGAGGATCGGACAGGGCGACTGGGCCTGTAACCAACGTCACATCTGCGCCTGCGCGCGTCAGTGCAGCGGCAATGGCGTGTCCTTGCTTTCCTGAGGATCTGTTTCCGATAAAACGCACCGGATCAATCGGTTCGTAAGTTGGGCCTGATGTAACTAAAACTTTTTTTCCCGCAAGCGGAGCATCAATTTTCAAATACGAAGAGACGGCCTCGAAAATTTCTTCAGGCTCTATCATACGTCCCAATCCTGTTTCACCACAGGCCATTTCACCAGATGCAGGCCCTATAAAACGGATACCATCAGCTCGAAGTGTTTCTATATTGCGCTGTGTAGATGGTTTTTCCCACATTTCAGGGTTCATTGCCGGAGCTGCAAATATAGGTTTATTGCTGGCTAGGAGTGTTGTAGAGGCAAGATCATCTGCAATTCCGTTAGCCATTTTTGCCATTAAGTCGGCACTGGCTGGAGCAATAACAATTACATCAGCTTCACGAGAAAGACGAATATGTCCCATTTCACTCTCATCTTTCAAAGAGAATAGATCTGTATAGACAGGATGCTCTGATAATGCTGACACACTCAAGGCTGTTACAAATTCGGCGCCACCTTCGGTCAGAATGCAACGTACTTCTGCACGGGACTTGCGCAAGAGGCGAATAAGCTCAAGAGCCTTATAGGCCGCTATGCCACCTGAGATCACAAGAAGTATAGATTTTCCCGCCAAATTGATCATGTTTCAAATCCCATAAAAGTAAAAGAAGCTCTGTACTTTAGCACAGAGCTTCTTGAATAATCAAAAGAGAAGGTGCGAATTACTCGGCAGCTTTTTCTTCAGCAGGAGCAGCTTCTTCAGCAGGAGCTTCTTCAGTTGCTGGAGCCATTTCGTCTTTAACGTCTTCTACAGCTTCAGCAGCAGCATCGTGTGCCTCGCCAGCAGCTTCTGCAGCTGCGTCAACAGCTTCACCAGCAGCATCGTGCATTTCTGCAGCAGCTTCAGCAGCTTTTTCTGTTACTTCTTCAGAAGCGTTCTGGATTGCAGCACCTGCTTGGTCAGCTGCACCTTCAATGGTAGCAGAGATTTCGCCAGCAGCTGGCATAATGCTTTGCATCTCTGTACCTTGTGGTGCTTGGCTGTTCATAATGCCGAAAGCAGCCAAAGCAACAACGATTGCAGCAGCAACGATAGTCAAAGTTGTTTTGTTCATAGTGGTTTCCTTCCAAAAGAGAGAGTTTATTGTTGTTTCTGTTCCTTGTGCGGCTCAGAATCCCATATCTGCTTTCGCATCCGAACGGGTACGCCTTTTTAATGCATAATTGTTCAAAATATCAAGAGAATTTTCAAGATTATGTCCACAACTGTTTAAAGACGTATAAATATGCTGGAATTCGTTTAGAATCAAACGTAAAACAGGGGTAGCATATAGCCCGGAAAATGAATATGGTAAATGAAAAGAAGCTAGCAATAGAGCCTTATAAACATGAACTACCTCTTTTTTACATAGGGGCAGTGATTTCCACGATTGTTTGGATTGGAATCATATATGGAACCAAGGGTGTTGCGGCAATTGCCGTCCCGTTTGTTTTCATTTTCTATTTATTCGCGCAATCTGCTTTTGTTTCTTACTTGAAAGGCTCCGGAGCGCTAGTGTCCACACGACAATTCCCTGAGATTCATCAGGCCGTAGTGTCCTGTTCTCAAAAGATAGGTCTAAAGGATGTTCCGAATATATATATACTGCATTTGGACGGCATGTTTAATGCCTTCGCCTTAAGGTTCTTGCACAAACAATATGTTGTCTTGTTGTCAGATGTCGTGGATGCGATGGATAACCACCCTGATGCATTGAACTTCTATATTGGTCATGAAATGGCACATTTGCATAGAAATCACAGCCTATGGAATATTTTCCTGCTGCCATCCTCTGTGTTGCCTCTTTTGGGGGCTGCCCATTCCAGAGCTTGCGAATCCACATGTGATATTTATGGCGCTGCATGTTGCGAGAAGCCAGAATCAGCCCGATTGGGACTAGCAGCGTTGGCGGTCGGAGGTAAAAAATACTCTAAACTCGATATAGAGGCATATATCGAGCAAGTCAAAGAAACCAAAGGGTTCTGGATGTCTTTCCATGAGTTGGTCGGTAATTATCCTTGGCTTACAAAACGCTTTGCTCGTGTAGGAAAGATTAGCGACAATATCATTCCAAAACGTCATCCGTTGGCATATGTCTTTGCGATTTTTGTTCCTAAACTCAGCATCACATCTCTGATTGTGATCTACATTTTGTTTATTGTTATCATGTCTGCCAGTGCATTAAATCCATTTTTGGGCGCTATGAATGACAGCACGTATGAGTCTCAATACTCCTCCGTCGATGGGCAGGGAGCAGGAGAAGAAACATATGTTGTCGGACAGGAATATGAAGGGGATGCTGGATATTTTTATGAATATTTGGGCGGGGACCCCTTTGATGATGCAAGCTGGAAACTTGTGCGCTCTCCAGAAGATTCGTCTGAACCGGAACAAGATGACAATCTACCGGAAGGGAATTTGGGAGAATAAAGAGGTATAATAAAAGACAATAGAAAAGGGGCATAAGCCCCTTTTCGACATTGTTTGTCTAGCCTCTTAGAATTTCCACCCTTCGTGAATAGCTACAACGCCAAAGGTCAGAGGTTCGACCATCGCGCGCGCAAATCCTGCATCAAGCATTCGCATGGAAAGATCTTCCCGAGACGGGAAGGCTCGAATACTTTCAACAAGATATTGGTAGCTGTCTTGATCTCCTGTTACATATTTTCCCATAATTGGAATGCATGTGTAGGAGTAGGTATCATACAGTTTTTGGAGAGCTTCACTCTCGAGATGGCTGAATTCCATGCAAAAAAAACGGCCACCAGGTCTCAGAACACGACAAGCCTCTTTCAGAGCGTTGTCAATGTGCGTCACGTTTCTCAGCCCAAAGGAAATCGTATAAACATCAAAACTATTGTCAGGGAAAGGGAGGGACTCTGCATTGGCCTCAACCCAACTAAATCCACCGATAAAACCTTGGTCAATGGCGCGGGCTTTACCAACCTCGAGCATGGACCCGTTAATATCGGAAATTGTAATTTTTGTACCTTTACCTGCTTTTTTGGCAATTCTGAAGGCAATATCTCCTGTACCTCCTGCCACATCCAAATAGGAAAGGTGGGGAGTAGGGCGAATTTTCCGGATTAAATGGTCTTTCCAGAGCCGATGAATGCCGAAAGACATAAGATCATTCATCACATCATAACGGCTGGCAACGCTGTCGAAAACGTCCAGAACCATTCGGGTCTTCTCTTGCGGGCTAACTGATTTTCTGCCAAACCATTGGCTTTCGGGATTAAGCATCTCAAAACTCCTGATTGGAAAGAGTGTTATCACATGAAATTACTAAATTCTATGGCCACGATTGCAGGATTCACACTTGTAAGCCGCGTAGCGGGCATGGTCAGGGATATGTTAACTGCTGCGTTTCTGGGCGCTGGTCCGATTGCGGATGCTTTTTTTGTCGCACTCAAGATTCCGAATTTGTTCAGGCGAGTTGCTGCTGAAGGGGCGTTTAGTGTCTCGTTTGTTCCTCTATACACAAAAACCCTGACAAACGAAGGGGAGGAGGCAGCCGGAAAGTTTTCTGGGGAGGTCTTTTCGGTTATGGCCCTTATTATTTCGGTTTTTTCGGTCGCGATGATGATTGCCATGCCGTGGATTATTCACTTGATAGCTCCGGGTTTCGAAGAGGGAACAGAGCGCTACAGTGCGGCAGTATCCCTGACACAAATCACTTTTCCGTACTTGATCCTGATGTCTTTTGTTGCGCTGTTCGGTGGAATGTTGAACGCACACAATAAATTTGCACCTTTTGCGGCGGCCCCTATTATTTTTAATCTGACTTTGATTGCTTTTATGATTTTGGGGGGCAGTATATTTCCGACAGTTGGTCATGCAATGGCAATAGGCGTGGCCGTCTCGGGATTTTTACAAGTTGCTATGATGGTCTATTTTGTTCGTCGTCACAAAATAGTCTTTCATTTTCAATTCCCTAAATTTTCTAAAAAGACAAAGCGCCTTTTCATCCTGATGGGGCCAGGGGCACTGGCCGCCGGCGTTTATCAGGTTAATATGTTCGTAGATATGATTATCGCGTCTCTTTTGCCTGAAGGATCTATATCGTTTCTTTATTATGCAGATCGTCTGAATCAATTGCCGTTGGGAATTGCAGGGATTGCCGTTGGAACGGCGTTGCTTCCGATGCTTTCTAAGGCCCTAGCAAATAAAGATAAAGAAGATAGCGATGACTTATTTAATCGTTCCCTCGAGTTTTGTTTTTTCGTAGCCCTTCCTGCCGCTGTGGCTTTAATGATAATTCCAGTGCCAATGATTGCCACTTTGTTTGAATACGGCAAGTTTACGCCTCAGGAAACGATGATGACAGGCTATGTTTTGATGGGGTATGGGATAGGGCTGCCCGCCTATATTGCCTCAAAAGTTTTTATGACAGCTTTTTGGGCGCATGAAGATACAAAGACGCCTGTAAGGATCACAATCATGACAGCACTTTTGAATGTCGGACTATGCCTCTGCCTGATAGGTCCATTAGGTGTAGCAGGAATTTCTTTGGCGACAGGCATAGCAGGGTGGATACAGGTATATTTGCTCAACAAAAAGCTGAAAGAACGGGACGCTTTAGAGTTTGATACGCGCCTGAAAACCGTTTTTCCGAAAATGGTAGTTTGTGCTTGCATCATGGCTATAATTCTGTCAGCTTTGAGTTATGGATTACAAGATTACTTCCACGGTGACTTCGTCACAAAGACAATTGCATTGGTGGCCCTGCTAGGGTCAGGCGCAGTTACGTACGCGCTGGCAATTCAGGTCAGTGGCGTTTTAAAAATCTCCGATATCAAAAACTATTTAAGACGAAGAAAAGCATAAGAAAGGCTCACTTCTATGAAACGTATTTTATCCGGCATGCAGCCGACCTATCAATTGCACTTGGGTAACTATCTAGGGGCTCTGAAAAACTGGGTTGACCTGCAAAATGCCGAACCCGAAAATGAGAGTCTGTATTGTGTTGTCGATATGCACGCGATAACGATGCCCTATGATAGGGACTCGCTTGCCAAAGCAACACGTGAAATTGCAGCGGCCTATATCGCTGCAGGCATTGATCCTAAGAAGTCAGCAATTTTTGCGCAGTCGGCAGTTGGAGATTTGCATGGAGAACTGATGTGGCTGTTGGCAACAATGACACAAATCGGCAAGCTTAATCGCATGACGCAGTTCAAAGATAAAGCGGGCAAGAATGCAGAAAAAGCAGGCTTGGGGCTTTATGCTTACCCTGTGCTGATGGCCGCGGATATTCTGATTTATAATGCAACCCATGTGCCGGTTGGCGAAGATCAAAAACAACATCTGGAATTGGCACGCGATATTGCTTCAACTTTTAATCACAGGTACGAGAGGGAGTTCTTTACACTTCCAGAACCAATGATTATGGGGGCTGCAACCCGTGTAATGTCACTTCGTGACGGAACCCAAAAAATGAGTAAGTCGGCAGAATCCGATATGTCACGCATCAACTTGACTGATACACCGGAAATGATTGCCGATAAAATCAAACGCGCAAAAACAGACCCTAATCCTCTTCCGGATTCATCTGAGGGGCTAGAGGGGCGTCCTGAGGCTGCAAATCTGATAACAATCTATGCGGCATTCTCTGGGCAAACGAAAGAGCAAGTCCTCGCGGAGTTTGCAGGAAAGCAATTCTCTGAATTCAAGCCAAAGCTTTCGGATTTGACGGTCGAGAAAATCGCCCCAATTACAGCACGTATGCGTGAACTTCTGGCCGACCCGTCAGAAATTGACGCTATCTTGAAGGATGGTGCAGAAAAGGCAAGATCGGTCGCTGGACCGATCCTGAAGGATGTTAAGGATATTATGGGCTTCTGGAGAGGCTAGCCAAGTTTGGCGGCGGGAAGACCTGCCGCCTGATTGCCGGTTCTCTTCAAAAACTCACAAATATTTTGTGGAATGCCTTCTACAGCAGCAAGAATAGTCGCTACATGAGCAGGCTGGACAGTATCAGGCAATTCGGAACTATCTTGAAAGCAACTTGCCAGAATGAAAATATCCCGGTCTTTAATTGCAAGGTGTGTTGCATTCCCAACGTTCTGTAGACCGAGTTCTTTTGCGCATTGTCTCATGGCTGTGTCTTCGTGCGCCAGCGGGGATGACGTGCTTGGAAGGGATATTTTCCCACTATCATTGCAAACAAGAAACTCGCTGCGATTGTTGTAGCATTCAAAAAAGACGTGAACCAGATAGCTCATTGTTACACCTTATGATTATTATAACGGAAATTGCGTCATTATTTGTCATAGAACTGGAAATTCGTCAAGTTTTTTCAAAAACTTAAGTTGCCGTTTGCAAATTTTCTGGCAAAATAGCACGATTATGTAAGTTTAATTCCTAAAGGCGGTTTCCCAAAAAATGGACATTTTTAAAAAAGGTATCGTGGTTGCCACAGCAATGTTGGCTTTTGCAGTTCCTGCCAAAGCGGACTATGTTGTTTGGACAGATGTCCATACAGGGGCACATGTTTCTTACCCTGACACTTGGAAGACCATAAACAACCAGCAACCGGACGATGTTATTACGTTGTCCGTGCCGTCAGGGGAGGATAATGCTGTTTGTCGTCTGCGCGCTCGGGAAGATCGTCGGTTTTTGATCTATCCGAACCGCTACCGCGACGAAGTCCGTGATACCAATTTCGTTGATAATTTCTGGGAAGATTATACATCTTCATACGAGAACGTGAATGTCATTCGCCAGCAGAATGAAGCTGGGTTGGGGCAAGGATATGCAAGCATGACCCTGATTTCATTCATTACGCCTCCTGATGAGCCTATGGCACAAAAAGCAGGCCTGATGGTCGTAACAAACTACGGGGACAAAGTTTATATAGCGGAATGCACGTCTTCGGCGATGAGCTACAAGAGCTATCACACAGCATTCCTGAGCTTTTTCAAGACGATTAACTTCAAACCGGCCTACAGTGTAACCAAAGTTGGGGATTACCGGAACTTCCTCAAAGACTGGGGAACGATCAATGTTCCGTTGTCCAATACGATCAGCCGGTCTGTCTACTAAGGGAAAACTGCGAAAAATCCTTAAAAACCTGTTGATTGCCTCATGATTATTCCGCTATGCCTTTCAGTACAGAAAGGCATAGTTCTTTTATGGAGATATATCTTCCCGTTGCAGAAATGGCAGTATCCTTCGAGGTGATTTTGGGACTCGGAGTGGCGGTAGGTATGCTCTCATCAATTTTTGGTGTTGGAGGAGGATTTCTCGCGACTCCGTTCCTTGTTTTTTTGGGTGTTCCTGCTTCTTTTGCAGTTGGTACGCAAGCTGTTCAGCTTATTTCTTCTTCTCTGTCTGGGGTTCTAGGCCATTGGCGCAAAGGCAATGTGGACTTCAAGCTGGGCAGTGTGATGTTGGCAGGCAGCTTCTTCGGGACAGTCACAGGGATTTTGATTTTTAAGCTGTTGCAATATACGGGGCAGATTGATGTTGTTATTAACGCCTTGTACGTAATGTTTCTTGGGACAATTGGCAGTTTGATGCTTTACGAAAGCTTCAAAGCCATACTGAAAAAAAATCACTCATCCGAACCAAAAAGATCACGATTTTGGACGCGCGTTACGCACGGGTTGCCCTATACAATGACATTCCCGCGTTCTAATTTGTGTATCAGCGTTATAGTTCCGATAGCCCTAGGCGTCATCGGGGGGTTAATGGTGTCTGTGCTGGGAATCGGCGGGGGGTTCCTATTGGTTCCTGCTATGATTTATATATTGGGAATGCCAAGTAGTCTTGTGGTCGGAACATCTATGTTCCAAATTCTGATTACGACGTCTTTGTCCGCACTTCTTCATATTCTAAGCAACAACACGGTGGACCTTCTTCTTGCGCTGATCCTGATGATCGGGTCACTGATAGGCGGGCAGATCGGAGTTCGGCTGACAAGGTTTATCAAAGGTGCTCCAGCCCGCTTGGCTTTGGCCTTAATTTTACTCAGTGTTTGTTTTATGCTTTGGGAAAGCTTCTTTATCGAGCCTGTTGAACATTTCACAACGGAGATTGTGGAATGAGATTTCTCTTTACCTATTTGTGCATGATCCTGTCCGTCCCGTTGGTTTATGCTCCAATGGCATCTGCTGCACCTAATAGCCAGATTATAATTGATATGGCCAACGAGAGTGTTGATGTAACAACAGGATTTTCAGGTAGCCATATTGTCGTCTTCGGAAGCATTGACAGCAAATCTCAGGAAACTCCTGCATCAACAGGCGTTGCTATTCTGCTGAAAGGGCCAGATAGTTCTGTGATTGTCCGGAAAAAAGATCAGATTGCAGGCATGTGGCTGAATAGCGATTCAATTGAATTCAAAAATATTCCGCACTTTTATGATTACGCAATAAGCATGCCTGAAAAAGACATGGCCTCTCAACAGACATTAACCGAAAACGAGATTGGTTTGAATACATTGATGTTTGATACAGAAGATCTGGATGACCGCGATGATATTCAAAGGTATCGTTTGTTTCAGGAGGCCTTAATCAGGATTTGGCAGCAAGAAGGTAATTTGCCTTTGGCGGGGAAACAGATCAAATTTATAGGCAATAATTTGTTCCGGGCAGATTTCAGTTTGCCTGCAAATATTCCGACGGGGCTTTATCAGGTAGAGGCATTTCTTTTCGAAAAAGGAAAGTTGATTGATAAAAGAGAACGGGTTCTGGAAGTTAGGCAGGCAGGGGTATCCGCATTGATTAACCATTACGCACATTCTTATTCGCTTCTCTATGCACTGATTGGGTATGCCATGGCGATAGGAATCGGTATGCTATCTGCGCATCTGGCAAGAAAAGGTAGGTAAATAATGTCTGATAATGCCGATAACACTGAGGAATTCCCTTTGTTTATGATTTGTGTTGATGCGGACCAGCATGACAGCTCGGTTTTTCACTATGCCTGTACTCGCGCAATCAAGGAAAAAGCACGGATTGGTTTGTTCAAAACGATGGAAGTTGAAGAATTTCAGAGTTGGGCAAGTGTTGAGGATACAATGAAACAGGAATTGCGGGAGCAGGGTGAACGTGATTTGTGGCAAATTGCAGGGCATATCAGGGAAACATACAATCTTATTCCTGAATTCTATATCGAGGAAGGAAATCCTGTTGAGGCTTTGGGAAAATTATCTTCTGATATTAATTTATCCGAAGTAATAGTTTCTACTGGAAAAGACGATCTTTCGGAATATCTGGATATGAAGCGACTGAAGAAAGCGGCAGTGCCATTTATTTTCATGCCTGATCAACAGGATTAAAAAAAGTAGAAAAGAAAGATCATGTTCATTCAAACCGAAAGCACACCTAACCCGAACACCATGTCTTTTCTTCCAGGAAAGGATGTCACTGGAGGTGCAGGGATCGAATTCCTGACCAGAAAAGAAGCCAGAGATAAATCCCCCCTGGCAGAGCGTTTGTTTGATATTGAGGGGGTTTCATCTGTCTTTCTTGGGGAAAATTTTGTATCTGTGACTAAAAACGAAAAGGATGATTGGGCAGAAATAAAGACGCTTGTACTCGGCATCATGTTTGAGCATTTCAGCATGGGACACCCTGTTCTCTTGCAGTCTGTCGCAGAACTTGGTGCAAGAAAAGAGTATGTCGGAGAGAACAAGGAGGTAGTTGATAAGATTATCGAACTTCTTGATACGCGCGTTCGTCCAGCCGTTGCTAGAGATGGTGGCGATATAGAGTTCTGCGAATTTGATAAGGGAATTCTTTATCTTCGGATGCGCGGAGCCTGTGCCGGCTGTCCAAGCTCAACCATGACACTCAAAATGGGCATTGAAAATATGATGCGCCATTTTGTGCCCGAGGTATTGGAAGTGCGTGCTGCCGAGTAGATACTGGAACCGGTAAATAGAAAAGATTTTACTCACAGACATGGCGTCGTCTGGACGTAGCTTGATGTAAGTGAATTTTCATGCATTCGTATTGCCTCGCATAGTATTCCGCATTTTTTGTATCGCCAGCCTCTTCATAGCTGGCAGAAATGCGAAATTTTCTATAGACATTTTGAGGGTCAATCTCGTCAGCTTTTAACAAAAAGGGAAGAGCATCCCGAGTATTACGTTTTAAAAGAAATTTTTCTGCAATCAGATCGCATGCCTCATTTGGTTTTTCTAGTTGATATAAAAGTGATTGAAAAACACTTTGAGCCAAGTCTCTTTCTCCACTTTCTATGAGTGCTGTAACAATTAGGGCAAATGAGTGAGCGGCGTTTTTGTTTTTCAGGAGGGTCTGTTGGTTGTTGAAGGGTAATTTTTGCATATTTGGCTCCAAATTTTATGAAAAATTACAAATTGTGCGATATATGTCAACAAAAAACGTGAGGGCGATGAATAAACAGGGTTTATACATCATTCAGAATAGATAAATAAAAATCCCGCCCAACGCCAGCGCAAACCGTCTGCATCCCCGAGTTCCTCAGGGGCAGTAACGGGGATCGTACAATTGATGCGGTTTTTTGAATAATCCTCAAGCCTCTGGTTTGCTGTGACACGCACCTGATGATCCAAAACAGATACATCTATATTCCGGAGACCTGATGCATAACAGCTTGTATTTTTCAAATCTGCGGAACTGATATTTTTGTCAGCGATAAATGTCAGAACAGGTGGATTGTCTTGGCTAAGGACGCCAAAGGGCGCAACATTTGAAACAGGGAAAGGAAGTGCAGCTGAGGTCACACGCAGCCTGTCAATCTCACCAAAAGAGTCTGTCAGAGTAAAGCGAGGCAGGGTCAGGCGTGGCGTAGACATTCCGACCACACCGGAATTTTGTGTAAGGGCAGCAACAAACTCATAACGGTTTAGGACATTCTGCGTAGCTTGAGAGAACTCTCCGTAGGGGTAGGAGAAATATTTTGGTGTATGACCAATTTTTTCTCTAAAACGGGCAAGGGCTCTGTTGACGTCATACCCGATCGCCTCTTCATCCAATCCCGACAAATGTCGATAATGGAATGGAAACATGGCAATGGAAACAGCGGGGTTATCAACAAATTTCTTTGCTTCATCCCAATCCGGAAGAGTACTGTTTGTCTCTGCATCGTCCAGTCGGGAGGCATTCAAAACAAGCGTAAAGGGGAGGTTGTATTCCTCCAGAATTGGCCAAATCATGTCTACAAAATTACGATCAAATTGTTCAAAACTTAAAACTACTGTCCGTGGAGGTAAGACCTTTTTTTCCGCTTGGGCCGATAGGACTTCGTCAAGAGACGCAACATGGTATCTGTCGCTAGAAAACTCATCTATCTGTCTTTTGAATAAATCCATAGTGAGCGTTTGATCATATCCATCCGGATCGCCTATTTGAAAATAGGCGTATATCACAGCAGAATTCACATCATCAGGAATCCCGTTAGCAAAGGATGTTTTTGCACCTATTACAAAAAAGGCGCACAAGAACAATATGATCGACTTGCAAGGCATGATCTTCCGACTATAATCATGCTTTCTTAAAGTTTCAATAATGGAAGATACAATTGAAAATTCTCGCGTTTGATGTATCGGTTAAAGGGTGTGGTGTGGCTGTATTTGATTCGGCCACGGGGCGTTTTGACGCGCAGTACCTGGAAACGGATAAGGGACAAGCTGAGCATTTGATCCCTATGATAGAAGATATTCTTCATAAAAATAACGTAATACTTAAGGATATAGATCGAATATCAACAACACGAGGCCCCGGATCTTTTACGGGGGTTCGTATTGGTTTGGCAACCGCGAGAACATTGGGCCTTGCCCTGTCTATCCCTGTACTTGGGTTCTCCACATTGGATGTATTGCTGAAAGAATTTCCCGATACTCTTGTTGCAATTGATACAAAGCGCGATGATTATTATACGCAAACCAATGGGCATACTCCTGTGATTCTTGATGAGAGCGCCATAAATCAATCAGGGATGACTATTGTCAAAGACAAAAATCCAAACTTGGAACTTATGTGCCAATTAGCTTCCGAAATTGATGATCAGTCTCTTGATCAACACCCAGCAACGCCAATTTACTTGCGGGATGCAGAAACTTCTCAACCCAAGCAGAACAAGTCCGTGGGCAAGTAAGCAAAGCCTCTTTTGTAAGATGTAGCGGCATGCCATAATCAGCTTATGGAACAATGGACAGATCACGGTATAGTACTTTCTGCACGCGCTCATGGAGAAAATGGAGCAGTGGTTTCTCTTCTGACGGAACATCATGGACGCCATAACGGTTATGTCTATGGAGCAAAATCATCAAAAATGCGTGGCCTTTTGGAGGCGGGAACCATACTGGAAGTAGAATGGAAATCGCGTGTTTCTGATCAATTGGGGAATTTCAGCTTTGAGCATGGGCAAAATTGCGCGGCTATGATTTTGGGAGACCAGATGAAGCTGGCAGCTCTGCTGTCTGCTTGCTCCCTGTGCGATGTTTCTTTACCGGAGCGTGAGGCCCATTCCGGATTATATAAAGGAATGAAAGCATTGTTAGAGACTCTTCAGACGGAGGTTTGGGGAGCTGCATATGTGCTATGGGAAATTGCTTTATTAAAGGAGCTGGGGTTCGGGCTGGATTTGACAAGATGTGTAGCAGGCGGCGATTGTAGAACATTAACGTATGTTAGCCCTAAATCAGGATGCGCCGTCTCTTTGAAAGAGGGATATCCATATAAAGATAAATTATTGCTTTTGCCCGACTTTCTGAAACCGGAGCCAATAAAAAATCTGGATGAAGAAGAGGTTATGCGAGGTCTCAAAATGACCGGATATTTTCTGGAAAATTGGGTTTTTGCACATCATTCGCATGGAATCCCTGAGCCGCGCTTGCGTTTCGCGTCCGTTTTTGCGAAGAAATATGTTTGCCCTGACGAATCTGCCGCTTAAATAGGCAGGACAAAAAAAGAAATATAAGTTTTTAGTAGGAAAGAACATTGAATGGCCCGTAAGACACCGACCAAACCTGTAGAAGAGAAAATTGTCGACCAACCGATGGCAAATTTGCTTTCGGAAAGATATTTATCTTATGCGCTGTCCACAATTATGGCCCGGTCTCTGCCCGACGTTCGCGACGGATTAAAACCTGTGCACCGTCGTGTCATGTTTGCGATGTACCAGTTGAAACTTAATCCGAATTTGCCGCCAAAAAAATCTGCCCGTGTCGTGGGGGACGTCATCGGTAAATTCCACCCGCATGGAGATCAGTCTGTCTATGATACCTTGGTACGGTTGGCACAGGATTTTGCGGTTCGTTATCCTTTGGTCGATGGCCAAGGAAACTTCGGTAATATTGACGGGGATAATGCTGCTGCAATGCGTTACACAGAATCCCGTCTGACAGAAACAGCCATTGCCCTTCTGGAAGGGATAGACCAAAACGCGGTTGATTTCCGATTCACATATGATGGAGATACACAAGAGCCGTGCGTTCTTCCTTCAAACTTCCCGAATTTGCTGGCAAATGGAGCCGCGGGAATTGCTGTGGGTATGGCAACCAATATTCCTCCTCATAATGTTGCCGAGTTGTGTGAGGCAATGGAATTGATGTTAGAGAAGGACGCAAGCCTCGAAGATATCGTTAAAATCGTTAGGGGGCCTGATTTCCCGACAGGCGGTATTCTTGTTGAAAGTAAAGAAGCCATTCTGGAAGCATATAAGACAGGTCGTGGATCGTTCCGCACACGCGCACGTTGGGTCAAAGAAGATTTGAAGCAAGGTGTGTGGCAAATTGTTGTCACCGAAATTCCGTATCAGGTACAAAAAGCAAAACTGATCGAACAGATTGCAAACCTTATTACCAATAAAAAACTGACAATGCTGGACGATATCCGTGATGAAAGCGCGGAAGATATTCGTATTGTTCTTGTTCCTAAAAATCGCAATGTCGAGCCGGAACTTTTGATGGAAGCACTGTATCGTTCATCCGATCTTGAAAATAGATTTGCACTCAATATGAACGTACTGGAAGACGGGATAGTCCCGAAAGTGATGAATCTGAAAGAAGTTCTGCAATGTTGGCTAAACCATCGCCAGGATGTATTGGTTCGCATGTCAAACCACCGCCTGGAACAAGTAAAGCATCGTTTGGAAGTCTTGGCTGGTTATCTGATTGTTTATCTTAATATTGATGAAGTTATCAAAATTATCCGCGAGAGTGATGAGCCGAAGCCGGCGCTGATGAAAAAGTTTGGCCTGACAGAAGTACAGGCAGAGGCTATTCTCAATATGCGTTTGCGCTCTTTGCGGAAACTTGAAGAGATTGAAATCCGCAAAGAATTCGATGGTCTTGAGGCCGAGCAAGACAAATTGGAGAAGCTGTTGAAATCTGAAGCCAAGCAATGGGCCGAGATTAAACGTCAAATTGGTGTAACCAAGAAAATTTATGGTCCGACAACGGCTTTGGGTGCTCGACGTACAACAATTGGAAAACCTCCTGCTCCTGTTGAAGTTGATCTGCAACAGGTCATGGTTGAGAAAGAACCTGTAACCATCATTCTTTCCGCCAAAGGTTGGATCAGAGCCATGAAAGGTCATGGAGTTAACTCCAATGACCTGAAATATAAAGAAGGTGACCGCGAACAATTTATTTTTGAGGCTCAAACGACAGACAAGTTGGTTGCTTATGCGAGCAACGGGCGTTTCTATACAATTACTGGAGATAAGCTCCCGGCAGGAAGAGGTTTTGGTGAACCGATCCGCTTGCTTGTGGATATTCCGAATGACGCCGACATTATTCACATGATGGTCTGGCAGCCGGATCAAAAAATTCTGGTCGCAAGCCGCGATGGGAAAGGATTCATTGTATCCAGTAATGATATTCTTGCACAAACCAAAAATGGTAAGACTGTGATGTCTGTTATGGATAACGGAGATGCAATAATTTGCAAGCCATTGGCGCCGACTGACGACCATGTGGCTATCATAGGAAATAATCGTAAGTTTCTGGTCTTCAAGCTGGATCAAGTACCAGAGCTGTCAAAAGGCAAGGGAGTAATCCTTCAGAAATACAAGGATGCCAATATTTCCGACCTTAAGACATTCAATCTGAAACAGGGGCTGACTTACGCATCAGGTACGCGCGAAATGTCGGTATCAAATGTAAAAGAATGGATAGGTGAGCGTGCTCAGGTTGGTAAGTTACCGCCAAACGGTTTCCCGAGGAGTAATAAATTCGGGTGATACGGATTGAAAGGACAACCTGATCGAATTCACCGCTGAGCAAATATAAAAATATACAGGCGAGGTAAAAAAGTGGAGAAGTTCGATGTTGATGCGGCCGTGCAGGTGGTGCGGCAGCTCTACGATAAGTGCAATCAAAATATCAGTCTGGAAAACGACATAGCTTTGGCTCGCCTGCCGACTATAAGTCGTTTCAAATATGAGGCTTTGCAACAAAGACGTCTGGATATTTTGTCATTCCGAGAGCCGACATCCGGAGGGCAAAAAAAAATAGTATCATTGCAGGAAAAGTTTGAGACTGTTGCATCTGCAGTTTTGCCCGTCTTTTTTCAAAGAATGAAGGATACTGATGCTCCGACATCATTTTTGTTGGCTGGAAAATTCTGCCAAAACCTTGCAGACTTACATTTGATGCCTGTATCAGGGGGGCGCCTGAAGGTGCAGCTTCTTTCTGCTTTGAGCATCATGGAAGAAGAATTCTGGAGGGTAATGCAAGCTCAAGCCAGAAAGTTTGTATTTCTGAAAATAGAAGAAATCATGGCGTATCGAAAAATTAGCTATGAAGATTTATGGCTACGCCACCATCAAAGCAAGAACGGAGAGCTGGATTCTCTGGAGTTCATTCTGGAGAATGAATACCACCCTATGTCCATGGAAATACTTTCTGCCGCAGAGCTGGCATTTGATATGGAGTACGAACGTGTCATTCCGGAGCTCATTCAAGCATATAAAAAAACACGAGTGGTGACCGTTCGCAAGATAGGATATGACTAGATAGCATATATAATTTAACAGCCCTGCAATGGGTGTATATAAATAAGTTGACGATGTTTTCGCAAATAACAAGCAAAGGAGTGAATGCCTCAATAGCCTTAACAGTGGATGATGATGGAAAAACTTGCCCTGTCTCTTTGACCAGAACGCTTGAGGTAAAAATAAAAGGGCGTTTTTACGCCCTTTTTCTATGGGAACTGAACGTTCCCGGTTGTCTTCCTGTAACCCGGGTCAACAGGAACTGATCCGGTTCCCCCTGATGCAGCTTGTTTTGGTGTCACAGGTTTTGTAAGGGACTCTCTCAACAGAATGATACTAATTCTTCGGTTCTGCGGATCATTCGGAGCTTCCGGCTTCAAGTGCTCTGTATCAGCCTTACCGACAACGTTAGACAGTTTTTTCTTTTCAATGCCAGCTTCCAGAAGTACGCGGCGAGAAGCATTTGCACGATCTGCTGATAGCTCCCAGTTGGTATAATCGGCTCCTTTGGCATACGGCACAGAGTCAGTGTGTCCACGAACGGAAATTTGGTTTGACATGGATTTGATAATATCAGCTACCATATCAATCAACTTGACTGTCTTTTCATAGGGGCGGGCACTACCGCTAGGAAACATGGACTCCCCATCCTGATCGACAATCTGGATACGTAAACCCTCGGGCGTCATATCAACCATCAAATTTTTCGCCAAATCTTTCAATTCTGAATCCTGAATGGCTTCTTCAATTTTATCTTTGACCTCCTGGAACTCGGCATTTTCACGCTTTTCAAGTTCTGCTTGCAATTCTTCTTTTTTCATCTGTTCAGGGTCAACCTGCATTTTTACGCTTGGTGACGGTGGATTATTATTGTGAACAATTGGTTGTACATCATTAACACGGGCGCCCTCTGTAGAGACAGTCAGTCCACCCATAACTCCACCAGCCCCGCTAGTTTGGCTTGAAACTTCCATCGGAGTAGGATCAAAATATTCTGAAATGCCTCGGCGTTGCTCTTCTGTGGTTGCGTTCAACAGCCACATCAAAAGGAAAAACGCCATCATCGCCGTCACAAAGTCTGCATACGCAACTTTCCACGCACCGCCATGGTGGCCACCACCACCTTTGACCACTTTCTTGACAACTATGACTGGAGCTTTTTCGTCTGCCACAATCTATTCCTTATGTTCTAAGATTAAGCTGGAGCAGGAAGGTTATTCAGGCTTTCTTCCAATTCCTGAAAAGTAGGCTGAACATCGTGCGGCAAGAATTTACGCGCGAACTCAACGGCAACTTGCGGTGCAGCGCCCTGCAAGAAAGCCAAAATGCCGACTTTGAGAGATTTATAATACATAACCTCGGACTCTGCGCGGGCAGTCATAGCCCCGGCAATAGGGCCAATCATTCCATAGGCAAGAAACACCCCGAGGAATGTTCCCACCAACGCTCCACCGATCATGGCACCCAGAACTTCAGGCGGTTCAGTAATCGAGCCCATTGTTTTAATTACCCCGAGAACAGCGGCCACAATACCCAACGCCGGAACACCGTCAGCCATTGTTTGGATAGCGTGCCCCGGATGACCGTGGTGAGCTTCAATCGTTGATATTTCTTCATCCATCAAAGCTTCGATAGTCATCGGGTTATCATTACCCAGAGAAATGATGCGGAGATAATCGCAGACAAAAACTTCGGCATGGTGATTGTGCGAAAAGCTCGGAAAATTTTTGAAAATAGAACTGTCATGAGGATTTTCGATGTGGGCCTCAATCGCCAGCCATCCTTTTGTCCGTACCAACTTGAAAATAGAATAGAGCATCCCGAGCTGCTCCATATAATCCTGTTTGGAATAGGCTGTAGGTTTTGACAGGCATTTAAAATATGACATTGTCGTTTTGATAACATGTGGGGGGTTTGCCACAAGAAACGCAGCAACAGCACACCCAAAAATAATAGTGAATTCTCCGGGAAGCGCATTAACAATAATCATTACAATTTTTACAAAATGCTCGAAGTTAAAGTGCATCGCGATCAAAAGACCGCCAAATGTAAAAACAAGAACGAGGGCTAAGCCGGCAAATTTCATGAAGATCTGTCCTAGAATCGAGTAATTGCGCAATCAGGGTAGCAAATTCTGCATCCACTTTGCAGTGTGTCATATTCGGCTTAACAGGATTTTAATTCTCTATGTAAATTAAAACTTGGATAATGCGTATTCGATGCGCTTGGAAACTTCTTCTACCCCCAAAACCTCCATGGCATGAACCAGAGATGGTGATGAGGCTTTTCCGGTAATCGCAGCTCTAAGCGGCATCATAACTTTGCCCAACTTTCCTTCGCGGTGATAGTCGGCAGTCGATTTGCACAAAGATTCTAGTTCATCCGCAGTAAATGCCGAAAGACCTGATAGGTTGTCGTGTATAACTCGAATAATAAATTTTCCGTCTTCATTGAGCTGCGCTGCCGCTTTTTCCTCGAATTCGTATGGAATGTCCCGAATCAGAAACTCAGCATCATCGGCAAGCTGAACAAGAGTCTTTGCACGAGATTTTAATTCATCCATACGCGCCAAAAGACGCTTACTGCCCAAATCTGTAACTTCAATACCGCGAAGTTTATATATATCAGTGGTTAAATCAGCCAAACGATTGTTATCAGCCAATTTCATATAATGTGCGTTTACAAAGTTGAGCTTATCAAAGTCAAAACGCGCAGCCCCTTGATTGATATGTTCCAGATCAAACCATTTAATGGCTTGATCGGTTTCTATAATTTCGTCATCGCCGTGTGACCAACCCAAACGCAGCAGGTAATTACGCATGGCCTCAGGGAGGTATCCCATGTCGCGATATTCTTCAACAGAAGTTGCTCCATGGCGTTTGGACAATTTCGCCCCGTCTGGTCCCAGAATCAAAGGCAGGTGAGCATAGGAGGGAATGTCCCAACCCATGGCTTCATAGATTACATTCTGACGGAACGTATTGTTTAAATGATCGTCTCCACGGATGACGTGGGTTACTCCCATATCATGATCGTCCACGACAACGGCAAGCATATAAGTGGGTGTGCCGTCTGCACGAAGAATAATAAAATCATCCAATTGTTCGGCAGCAACACGTACATCGCCTTGAACTTTATCATGGACAACACGCTCTCCAGACATCGGAGCTTTAATACGGACGACAGGGGTTACACCCTCTGGGGGTGAGGAAGGAGGGTTATCTCGCCAACGGCGATCATAAAAAGTCGGACGGCCTTCTTTTTTTGCTTCTTCACGCATTTGTTCGAGCTCTTCAGGGGAGCAGTAGCAATAATAGGCTTTGCCCGACTTGACCAGCTCATGTGCCACTTCAGCGTGACGATCTGATCGCGCAAACTGGGATACAACATCCCCATCCCAATCAATACCCATCCAGTTCAGCCCGTTAATAATAGCTTGTACGGCCTCTTCGGAGTGACGGGAACGATCAGTGTCTTCAATGCGGAACAACATTTTTCCGCCGTGACGGCGAGCATAAAGCCAGTTGAACAGGCCTGTGCGAGCTGTCCCGATATGCATAAAACCGGTAGGGGAAGGGGGGAAACGTGTAATAACTGTCATGAGAGATTGGTATTCAATTTCCCGAAAAACTTCAAGCGGGTATTTGTATAAAAGCAAATTGAAGGTTGTAGCTTTGGCTGGATTTTCTATGATATAGGCAAAATTCGGGCATTCAGGAATGATTTTCCGCATAAAGTTCACCGCAAAGGGCATATATTGGGAGTATTTCGGAATATTGTTACAGATTTAAGCGAATTTTTTTCTCATCAGGAAGAAAGTCGATTGATTTGGCCTGCGGTCTTTCTGGGGCTTGGTTCTGCAATTTTCTTCACTCTGTCTTTCGAGCCGCCAATGCTTTTTGCCCTGATGGCTCTGTTAACAATGGCAATAATGTCAGCGTGGCAATGGAGGCTTTTTCTTCGGGCTCCGGATAACAAACTTGACATAAATTATTTGATATATTTAGCCTGCATAGCTTGTCTGCTTACAGCCACAGGATTTGCGGTATCAAAAGTAAAAAGCGATTTGGTCGGGACACCAATGGTCTCAAAAGAAACCCGTGTTGTAAAAATTGAGGCAATGTTGACCCATATAGAGGATAGGGGGCAAGGAAAAGGCAAGCAGTTACAGCTTTCAAATCTAGAAATTGAAAAATGGGAAAAACATAAGACTCCCAAATCAATCAGGATCACAACACGGACAAAAATATCGCAAGACGTCTCTGTAGGGGATCGAGTTTCATTTTTGGCAAAGCTTACACCGCCTTCATCTCCCATCATGCCGGGCTCTTTTGATTATGCCAGACATTTCTATTTTGAATCGATAGGTGGGTTAGGTTATGCCGTATCGGATATAGAATTGATCGAAAAAAACAAGAGTATGCTCCCGGATCTTGATAATATTCGGGGGCATGTTTCGCAGATAATAAAATCTCATGTCGCAGGTCCGACACAAGGGATTGTAGTGGCGTTAATGACGGGGGAGAGAGCTGCAATTGATGAAAGTGATTGGCAAGCGCTCAGGGCCTCCGGATTAGCCCATATTATTTCGATCTCTGGCTTGCATGTAGCTATGGTTGCGGCCCCTGTATTTTTTTGCGTTCGGCTGCTTTTATCTTTTTTTCCGGTAATAGCCTTGTCATGGAACATTAAAAAAATATCAGCACTGATTGCATTGATTGTTTGCGCGGCCTACGTTGGGTTTGTTGTTCCATCTGTTCCGACAACACGCGCACTGCTGATGACAGGTGTTGCTCTTATAGCCATCATGCTGGACAGATCCCCTTTTTCTTTACGTTTGGTTGGAGCATCTGCCGTGCTGATCTTATTGATCTCCCCGGAGAGTATTTGGTCTGCTAGTTTTCAAATGTCATTTGCGGCTGTTGCTGCAATTATTGCACTGGCAGATTGGACTAGAGAATTCTGGCTGCGGCAATATAGGGAAGCAGGGTGGATAAAGAAGTCATTCTTATATTTAGCGGGTGCAACTTTGACCAGTTTGATTGCGTCACTCGCGACGGCACCTTTTGTCTGGTATCACTTTCAGCAAATGGCAACCTATAGTGTCATCGGAAATTTATTGGCAATGCCACTCTCGGGATTGATAATTATGCCGATGCTAATTTTATCCTATATCTTGATGCCGTTTGGTCTGGAGGGGGCAACGCTACATTTGATGTCGTGGGGCGTGGAGCAGCTATTAAATGTTGCCAGATTGGTTCAATCCTTGCCGCACGCACTAATTACAGGGCCGTATGTTTCGCCGTTATTCTTATATTTTATGACTATGGCAGCTCTCATAATTCTGCTTTTCAAGGGGAAATGGAAATGGATTGCTCTGCCTACAACTTTTATTGCTGTTTTATGTGCGTGGTCTTCGCAAAGGCCGGAGATATTGGTTTCAGAGAGTGGTGAACTTATTCTTGTACGAAATGGGGAAGATTCTGCACTGCTGTCTTCTTCGCGCAAAGAGAAGTTTACTGCTGAGCAATGGATGCAATATTTAGGGATAAAAGAGGCCTCCATTTTCCCGAGGGAAGGGACAATAGAAACGGCACAAGGAGATATTATCTCGTGTGATCTGTCATTATGCAGGATAACAACCGGAAAACTCAATATTTCCTATGGGGTAAACTATTCTGCGCTTCATGAGGATTGTGGATGGGCTGACATAATTATAGCCCCCAAATGGCTTGATTATAATTTTTGTAAGCGGGCTACTGTTGTTGATCTTGGATTTTTAAGGGGCAGCGGGGCAATTTCAATTGCCAGAGATGGTGGAATACGCGGATCTTCTGAAGACAGGAAAAAAAGACCTTGGGGGAATTAGCCCCGCATGCTATGGGTTTATGTATATAAACAGCTTTCGGATAAACCGGAACGGGAGGTATAAAATGAATGGTCAACAACTAATTTCCAAAGGCGTTGGGCTTACGACAGCTGCTGTTTCGGTCCCTGGAATTTTTGAAATCTTTAATAAAGTTGCGTCACAAGTAGAAAACCCAGATTCTCTCCTATTTGAAGTCGGGATTATGTCAGTAATTCTTGGGGCATATGGAGCTTATCGTTTAGGAGAGAAAATTACGAACTCCCTCATTAAGAACACTGCTCCACTTCGGAACCAGGGAATGGAACACGGCGACAACGAGGGCAACAGAATTTTCCCGCCGCCCCACTGATTAAATTCTTGCGTTAGTGATATGTCCGCATAAGTGATGCCAGCTCTCCTTGAATCTGGACACGCTCTGGCGTCAGAATGCGAGGCTTGTAGGCTTCGTTCTCAGCTTCCAGAATAACCTTGCCATCACGGCGAAAGATGCGTTTAAGGGTCGCCTCCATACCATCCACTAGGGCTACGACAATCTTCCCGTCGCGGGCCTGATTGCTTTTCCGGATAATCACAAGATCATCATCGTGAATACCCGCGTTAATCATGGAATCTCCTTCCACGCGTAGCGCGTAGTACTCTCCATTACCCAGCATCGCAGACGGTACGTCCAAAAAGTCCGTATCATTCTGGATGGCCTCAATAGGTGTGCCTGCCGCAATTTTTCCAACCAAAGGTAAGGTTGTCATATCCGCAATATGCTGGGTAACTTTATTTATCAAATTAGCACCGGAGGATTTTTTCGCCGTGAAAGTGATGGATGTCCCGGCGATATCATCCGGTAAGCGAGTGACCTCGACAGCGCGCGCTCTATTGGGGAGCCTTTGCAAATAACCACGTTCAACCAGACCTGTGATAAGACGGTGGATACCTGACTTGGACTTAAGATCCAAGGCATCTTTCATTTCGTCAAATGACGGGGCAACTCCACCGTCCTTTAGGCGGTCGTGGATAAAAACCAGCAATTCCTTCTGTTTTTTGGTGAGCATAATGCGCTCCTTTCAGAGTGTTCACAAATATTCTTGATTTGTTCTGTATTTGTTTACTCTGATTCAGCCGCTTTGCCAAGAAGTTTTTGCACAGCCAGCCCGATGTTTTCCTGCCGCATCAGGCTTTCCCCAACAAGAAAGGCGTTATAACCCGCTTCATAGAGAGATTTGAGTTCTGCGTATGTTCCGATTCCGCTTTCTGCAACCCTGATAACATTCGCGGGTATGTGGGGGAGTAAATCAAAGGCAGTTTGGATATCCACCTCTAATGTTTTGAGATTGCGCGAGTTCACACCAACCATCGTGGGATTAAGTTTTAGTGCACGATCGAGTTCTTCATGATCGTGAATTTCGACTAGGACATCCATTCCGAGATCAGTAGCGCATTGATAAAGTTCTTTGGACAGCTGGTCTGTTAGAGCTGCCATAATCAGCAAAATGCAATCGGCACCCAAAGATCTGCTTTCAACAATTTGATAAGGGGTCAGCATGAAGTCTTTACGGATGACAGGGATACGCGCAACGGATTTTACCGCTTCCAGATCTTCATCTGCTCCTTTGAAATAGGGCTGATCAGTCAGAACAGAAAGGCATGTAGCTCCTGCATTCTGATAGGTTCGAGCAATCTGGACTGGATCGAAATCAGCCCGGATAATTCCTTTGCTTGGAGATGCCTTCTTGATTTCGGCAATCAGTGCAGGTTCGTTATTTTTGTTACAAGTGCGAATAGCATTGCAAAACCCGATAGGCACGGGTTGGAATTTTGCACGCTCGCGAAAAACAATTTCTGGAATGAGATGCTGTGTCCTTGCTACATGTTCGAGTTTGTCTGCGCAGATTTTATTCAAAACATTTTGTGCATCTTTTACAAGCGGTGACGTGTTCATGCGTGACCTCCGTGCTCTTTGGTAAATGACCTGTAGCCTTCAAAAAGACGTAACGCTCTGCCATCATCAATAGCATCTTCCGCTAGTTTTACGCCACTATGAATTTCAGCTGATTTTCCTGAGACAAGAAGGGCTGCGGATGCATTTGCCAGAACAATTCTACGATAGGCAGTGTCTTCCCCTTCAAGCAGCCCTACAAGAGCGGTCGCATTATACGAGGCATCCCCGCCGCGTATATCCTCTGCAGTAATTGGGTCTAGTCCAAAATCGGAAGGCTTGAGGACGCCTTCGTTAATTTTCCCGTCTTCGAGATGGGCATAATATGTCTCGCCAGCAAGAGTGATTTCGTCCATGCCGTCAGCCCCGTGCACAACCAGAGCATGGCGGCTGCCCAGAGAGAGAAGTGCCTCCGCCATGGGGCGAACAAAGCTCCTGTCAAAGACACCAAGTAGCTGGAGCTTGGTATCTGCGGGATTAGCCAATGGGCCAAGCAAATTAAAGATGGTTCTGAATCCCAATTCTTTGCGTAAAGCTGAAAGTGGTTTCAGGGCGCTGTGATGATGTGGAGCCATCAAAAAACAGAAACCGATTTCAGTTAAAGCCTTTTCGCAAGCGGCAATAGATAAATCCAGGTTGATATTAAGAGCTTCAAGGACGTCAGCAGCACCAGATTTCGAGCTGGCCGCACGATTTCCATGCTTTGCAACAGGGACACCGCAAGCTGCCACGACAAAAGCCACAGCAGTTGAAATATTGAGAGAGTTTGAATGGTCTCCACCGGTTCCACAGCAATCAATTGCTCCGTAGGGCGCGGAAATGATTTTTGCGCGATTACGCAAAACTTTTGCAGCTCCGGTAATCTCTTCTGCCGTTTCTCCGCGTTGGGATAATCCCATAAGAAAAGCTCCAGTCTGGGATGCTGTCCATTTTCCATCAAGAATATCAGTTACCGCCAGCGTTATACCGGACTCGTCGAGTGCTTCCGCGTTTCTGATCTTTTTAAGAATTTCAGAGTTCATAATCAGGCCATCGTGAAGAAATTGCGTAAAAGATCAAGACCGTTTTCTGTCGCGATGCTTTCGGGGTGAAATTGGACGCCATGAATAGGTTTATTTGTATGTTGCAATCCCATAATCAGGCCGTCATTAGTCCACGCCGTAACTTCCAGACAGGACGGGAGCGTGTCGCGTTCAACAATCAGGGAGTGATAACGTGTTACAGAAAAGGGTGAAGGTATACCTTTGAATACACTTTTATTTTCATGGAATATCTGGGAGATTTTCCCGTGCATTGGTTCAGGGGCTCTGATGACCCTTCCGCCAAAAGCCTGTCCGATAGATTGATGTCCAAGGCATACACCAAATAACGGCACAGAGGTTTCTTCACATTTTTTAATCAATTCAAGGCATATGCCGGCATGTTCAGGGTCACTTGGGCCGGGGGAGATAACAATATGGGAAGGTGCCTGCGCAAGAACATCATCAGCCGACTTTTGGTCATTTCGCACGACATCACATTCGTATCCGAGTCCGCCGATATACTGGACAAGATTATAGGTAAAACTATCGTAGTTATCAATTAAAACAATCATATGGCAATTTCTATCATCAATGATTGTGACTTTCTACAGAATTTATTAGTATAACAACTAAGTATTCTGCGTCTCGAATAATTTTAGAATAAAAGTTAATTTGCTATCCCCTGTAATTAGTCAGCCTCAAGCGGAGTACATGGATGTCATCATCATCCCTATCTGGAAATAATGTTTCGATTTACGGCAAAGTAAAACAAATCAAGCGCGTTGGCATGGCAGGTAGTTCATTGTTGGCTGGCGTTCTGGTTTTTCTGTCTTTAACAGTGTATCACTACATTCATCTCAGTATGGAAGCCACACAGAATGTCAGGATATTGGCACATGCCGAGGCGGAGGTTCTGTCCGTGACGCTTGGGGCGATGGATGCGATCGTTGATAAGGATGAGGGGGCCATCGCCAATGACCGCAAAAAAGAGATGCAGGATGGTATTGATAATCTGAAAAGATTATCGCCTGAAGTTACGCACATAGCTGAGGGGCAAAACCGCCAGGAAAGCAGTTCACTAAAAGATGCAATCAGTGCGTTTGAAAAAGATATTACTTTAGCTCTGCCAAAAATTATTGAAGGACGTGCGGGAGACGATGATTTTGCGGCTCTTGATGATCGCGTAGATAGATCTTCCGAACAGATCTTGGATATTGTTAGGTCTTTGCTGGATGAAGAATTATCTGCACAAGTGCAAAGAAGGCATTACATGGAAATCAGTATTATATCTATGCTTGTGACCTCGGCATTGGTTTTTGCCTTTGCATTGCTGGGGATTAGGAATATTGCTGTCATGGTAGAGAAATCAATTGTTCGCCCATTCAGTCAAACAGCAGATCATATGACTCAGAGTACAGTTCTTGCCGCAAATAATTTACGGGGGAAGGCAACTGATCTGGATATGATCTCGGATAAAGCCTTCAATGAACTGCAGAGCGGAAATAAGAAAGTTAAAGAAGTCTCCGTTAATATTCAAAGCGTGTCCAGCGCTACTGAAGAGCTTGTCTCATCAATTGGAGAAATCCGCAGGCAATCGGAAATGTCGGCTGAAATTTCAGGACTTGCCGTTAAGGAAGCGGACAACATGTCACAAATGATTGCCAAGTTAAATGAAGCATCGGCAAGCATCTCTGAAATTACAATCCTGATTAACAAAATTGCTGAAGGGACAAACCTCCTTGCTCTGAATGCCACGATTGAGGCTGCGCGTGCAGGTGAGTACGGAAAAGGGTTCGCCGTAGTTGCCACTGAAGTTAAAAATTTGGCAATTAAAACCGGAGAGGCAACCAGTGATATTACGGATCGAGTTTCCTCCATGCAGGAAATGTCAAAATCCGCAGTGGCTGCGATCGAGAATATTCGTGGCACAATTAACGACATCAGCATAGCAAGTAGCTCTGTTATGACTGCTGTAAATCAACAGTCCCAGGCCACGCAGGAAATTTCTCATATTCTTTCCCAAGTGTTGGATGGGGTTGATAATACAGTTCTGATGGTAGAGCAGGTAAATGGTGCGATTGAAAGTACCAGACAAATTTCCCGCGATGTGGTTCACTCGGCAGATGAAATGTTGGGTTCTGCAAAAACATCCGGCGAAGGAATTAAAAGAATGATTTACGGAGACTCTGTCAGAGCGATATCCTAGTTCTGTTTGCTCTGGCGCAGCGCTTCCTGTCCGGATTGAATAATCGCTTTTGCTTTATTGACGCATTCCTGATGCTCTGATTCAGGAATGCTATCCGCTACAATGCCCGCACCGGCCTGAGCATATATTTTTCCATCTTTGACTAAGCAGGTTCTAAGCGCGATACATGTGTCAATATTTCCGTTAGCTGCCAGATAGCCGATGCAGCCACCATAGAATTTACGTTTGACAGGCTCTAATTCATCAATAATTTCCATGGCGCGGATTTTCGGTGCGCCACTTACTGTGCCCGCAGGGGCTCCCGACATTAGGGCATCGAGAGCATCCAGATCAGGACGAAGAGTCCCTACAACGTTCGAGACGATATGCATGACATGCGAATAATATTCTATAAAAAACTTATCTGTAACCTTAACGGATCCGATTTGTGCAACTTTGCCGACATCGTTGCGCCCTAGATCCAGCAGCATTAGATGTTCCGAAATTTCTTTCGGATCATTTAAAAGGTCTTCTGAAAGAAACTTGTCTTCTGCAATATCTTTTCCGCGACGTCTGGTTCCCGCGATTGGTCTTATAGTAACTTCTTCATCACGGACCCGAACCATGATCTCGGGGCTTGATCCGATAAGAGAGAACTCGGGAAATCGCACAAAGAACAGGAACGGGGACGGATTCATTCTGCGCAAGCAGCGGTAAAGCTCAAACGAAGGAAGGTCAAAGTCCAACGTAAAGCGTTGGGATGGAACAAACTGGAATATGTCTCCTGCTAGAATATAGTCTTTACCGCGTCGGACAATATCAAAGAATTCCTCCTTGCTCATATCAGGAATGGCTTCGGGAATTGTGTCGAATTTGGTTCTGTGCTGTTGCGGCAAATACATGGAATGTATTTTCTCTATCGCTCGCTCAATACGCATGCGGCACTCAGAAAAACATTCAGTGGCGGTTTTTTTTGAAGCGGAATTAGTATGGTTGTAGACAGGTGTCGTTAAACAAATTTTATGTTTGATGTTGTCAAAGATGACAAGAAGGCGCGGGCGAATGAAAATTGAATCCGGGATTTGCAACGGATCAGGGTTTGTATCAGGGATATCTTCAACCACACGGATCATATCGTAGCCCATATACCCGAATAATCCCGAGCTGGCCATGGGGGGCAGGGAAGGATCGCATTCATCAATATTGGACTCTTTCAGGATGCGGCGTAAATCTTGTAGCGGATCTGAGTGGGGTTCCCGATAATCCTGGCAATTCCATATCAGATCAGGGTCAAGTCCGATGATTGTATAGCGCCCAAGCGTTTCGCCGCCCTCAACAGACTCAAACAAAAACGCATAAGGCTCGTTTTCGGCAAGCTTAAGAAAGACGGATACGGGTGTATCAAGGTCCGAAACAATCCATTGGGAATAGATTTGTGTCTTCCCTGCATCAAAATTCCTGAAGAACTGATTCTCTTGCTCAGACAAACCTGTATCCATGGTCATTTACAGCTTATGATCGTTGAAGAATTTTAGCCGCATCAAGAGCGGCATAAGTAATAATGCCGTCAGCGCCTGCGCGTTTGAAAGCCATAAGCATTTCCATCATTGCAACTTCTTCGTCAATCCAGCCATTGCGTCCTGCCGCTTTAATCATGCAATATTCGCCGGATACGTTATAGGCAAATGTTGGAAGGCCAAAAGTTTGCTTGGTGCGATAAAGAATATCGAGGTAAGCAAGTCCAGGCTTGACCATCACCATATCCGCTCCTTCTTCAATATCCAATGCAACTTCGCGCAAGGCTTCATGGCCATTGGCTGGATCCATTTGGTAGGTCTTGCGGTTTGCAGGGCCTGCTCCTTGTCCTAAAGAACACCCTGCAGCATCGCGGAACGGTCCGTAAAATCCCGAGGCATACTTGGCGGCATAGGCCAGAATGGCAGTACGTTCGCATCCGCTTTCATCAAGCGCCGCTCGAATGGCTGCGACTTGACCATCCATCATGCCGGAAGGGGCAATAACATCTGCACCTGCTTCAGCAGCAGTTACAGCTTGCAAAGCAATATTGGCTATTGTTCTATCATTATCGACATCATTATGAACATGGTCGAGTGGTCCGCAATGACCGTGGTCAGTGTACTCGCAGAAACAGGCATCTGCCATAATAACAAGTTCCGGGCATGTATCCTTTGCGCGTTTGACCATACGGTCCATCAATCCCCCTTTACGGAAGGAATCTGTCCCTTCATGGTCTTTGTGGTTAGAGACCCCAAACAGCATAACAGCAGGAACTTTTGCCGTTTCAACTTGCTTGAGTAGAGTTTCCATACTTTTTTCTGTTTGCCTCCAGACGCCAGGCATCGAAGAAACTTCTTGTGGTTCGCTCAGTCCTTCATCAACGAAGATCGGATAAATAAAGTCATTGGATGTCAGGACATTTTCGCGCACCAAGCGTCTCATCGCATCAGAGGCTCTTAGCCTACGAGGCCGTAAAATAGGTGAATATGGGCTTGTAGCCTGTTGTTCTTGCTGTGTTTTTAGTTGTGTAAGAGACATATGCTGCTCCTTATATATGGAATAAGCTAGCATTAGGACGAATAGGGGGCTGTGTAAAGGGATTTTGGTAAAAAATAGAAAGAAGTATAAAACTTTAGAGAGATTTATAAGAAAATTTACTTTTTAAGGACTATGATGCAGAATGATCTTGGGAGTTCTCCCGATCTCAGTGTTTAACTTTTACATATATGCGCCCAAGGGGGTTCTGATGACGTCTCAGTATTTTGAATCAATCCAGCTGATCGAACGGTTGCACCGTTATTTTCTGGATGTGGTAAAGACGGAACTGGATCGCAAGGGTATTCAGGACATTAACAACGTTCAGGCTATGATCCTTCATAATATCGGACGTGATGAGATGACGGTCGGTGAATTGACCTTACGTGGATATTATCTCGGATCAAACGTTTCTTATAACGTCAAGAAAATGACCGAAAACGGATATATCGCGCAAGAACGTTCTGTGCACGATAAACGGTCTATTCGGGTAAAGCTCACAGACAAAGGAGCCGATCTACACAAGTTATTGGATGAAATGTTCACCAGACATGAAGACAAGCTCAAGGCAATTGGCATCGAAGACCCTGATCTGGTTGACTTGAACCATACCATGAAACAACTGGAACGTTTCTGGGCCTCTCAGACATCCTTCTCCGGTTTGACCAGTCTGGATGACGAGGATTTTTAAATCTTGTCCCGAGATGAGTTGAGTATCCTCTCCGGGCGAGAGGTTATTCTGGAATTCCATACAATAGGTCAGATTGTAAAAGTATCCGCTATTGATGCGGATACTGGTATTGAGGTTTCTATACAAGGGCCCGCGATGTCAGGAGAATTAGTGCTTAAAAATAACGCACTGCGACGTTTGATCTATGTTCTTCGGAAGAAAAATATATTAAACTGAATATAAATTATGAGTTTCTGCGTTAAGTATAATCCTGAGTATTTCAGGTATTTGGAAACGTCTATGCCGGAATTTCCGGCTTAAATATTGCCTTGAAAGCCTGCGCAAATGATTTATCCCACCAGAGATGCCTTGCTAGCTGCAGTTATTTTCTTGTTTGCTACAATCATATCTGTATTCGGAGTTGCTTTATCCGCTTCACATGCTGTTCTGAAAGAATATCAAGATAGAATTATCTTTGCGGGAAACCTGATTTCTTTAAAAGCTGATGGAGACATTCACAAAAGAATTTTTTTACCACAGCACCTGAATAATTTTGATTATAAATTATTTCAGTCTCCTTTTTATGACGTAATCAAAGCAAATCCGTCAATTGTTTCGATATACACAGTCAAAATGATTGGAGACTCCCTGTACATAGTAACCGACCTTAGCGGGCAAGCAACGCCAGATGATGCCGTTCGAGAAGAGCAGGCTCAGGTTATGGAGCTATACTCGGTCAATATTCCCAAGATGAGGGAAGCTCTTCTGACAGAAAAAACAACGATTGAAGATAAAGTGACATCCGATGATTGGGGAAGTACGATTTCGGGATATTTTCCTCTAAAAGATAAAAATGGGGTGTTTCAAGGGGTAATCGGCATTGATATTGATGCGGAGGATTATGTCGGGCACATTCATAAACTTTGGGAAAGTTTTGCGATAGGAAGCATCGTATCTCTTATTCTTTCGGCGATAGTATATTTTCTTGTGCACACATTCAGGTCGCAACATCTTAAAAGACGTCAAAAAAGTTCCGAATTTAGGGATGTGCTAAAAGCGTACAGCGCGTCCTTGGCTACATCATCAGGGGTTATCAACGACATGGCGCAAAATATGGCGCATCATGCCTCCAAGACATCCGACAACGCAGATCAGGCGCAGAAGAATATCTATGGTACAGCATCCAAGCTCAGCGCGGTATCCGATACAATACTGGATATAATCAATTCGGAAAAGCCAGAGCACGAGGGGGCTGCTATTGCCCAAAGTCAGAGAAGAGCTTCCTCCAAATTACATGAAAACCTGAAGATTCTGGCGCAGGATATCGAGATATCGAACAATCAGGTTAACTTGGCTTTGGCTGAAATCCCGAAGGTTACATCCAAAATCAATTTATTGGCTCTGAATGCTACAATCGAAGCCGCGAGAGCTGGCGAGTTTGGCAAAGGGTTTTCAGTTGTTGCCTCTGAAGTAAAAACTCTCGCAGGGCAAACTGATGCAATCACAAAGAATATTTTCAAGATACTTGAGGAAAATAATGAGATCAGTAAAAAAGTCTCGGAAATAGTTGAAGAAGTTTCTTCTTCTGATCCGGATGTTGTGACAAGTGGAGATTTTTTGCCCATGACAGCGGGAGGAGGTCTACACGAGAAATTGGGCTATATAGCCGAGGATTTGGTTGACCTGAAGTCGCTTGTTGCTGCTATGGAGCACTATATCGAGAATTATAAAAAATCTTCCTCCCATTTTTCTACGGAAGCTGAGATTATTCGACAAAATATTGACAACATTTCTCGTAAAAATCAGGGCATGCACGAGAATGTAAAATTGTACATTGATGCAATGAATAGCTTTTCCGTGAAAAGGTAATTTCCATATCTGTTAGTCGGGGCGTTTTTAAGGTCTAACCTTGAGGAAAACTGCCCTTGAGGCCAAAAAACATATTGCCATAGACATGGCTCTCTGACTATATCCTTGGCATGATAAAAATAATCGCAATAGCTTCCGATCATGCCGGTTTTGCATTGAAAACGGCGCTCATGCAGTCCTTCCCGGAAGGAGCAGTCGAGTGGCTCGACCTTGGGACAAATTCAGAAGAGTCAGTAGATTATCCTGACTTTGGCTTCAAGATGGGGGATGCGATAGCAGAGGCAAAAGCCTCAATCGGAGTTTTGGTTTGTGGATCTGGGGTAGGGATATCCATCGCCGCAAATCGTAACCCTGCCATACGATGTGTTTTGTGCAATGATGAAACAACAGCACGCCTGGCGCGCCAGCATAATGACGCCAATGTAATTGCCTTTGGTGGTAGATTGATAGGCATTGAAACGGCAAAAGCCTGCTTGAAGACTTTTTTGGAAACAGAGTTTGAAGGCGGTCGTCACCAACGCCGCGTTGATAAATTATCATCCTGCTAACGTAATAAAAAGATAAAGGAGCACACTCATGACAACATCCGCGCAAAAGAAAGAAAATCCTTCAATGAACAGCACATATTTTACAGCTTCTTTATCTGAAATTGACCCTGAGGTTTTCGCAGCCATAGGAAAAGAGCATAAACGTCAGCAGGACCAGATCGAGCTGATTGCATCAGAAAATATTGTATCTAAAGCAGTGTTACAGGCTCAAGGGTCTGTTCTTACAAATAAATATGCTGAAGGCTACCCGGGAAAACGCTACTACCAAGGCTGCGAATTTGTTGACATCACTGAACAACTCGCAATTGATCGTGCAAAGCAGCTTTTTGGGTGTGAATTTGCAAACGTTCAGCCAAACTCAGGCTCCCAAGCAAATCAGGGGGTCTATTTTGCTCTTCTGAAGCCCGGCGATACAATTCTCGGAATGTCCCTGGCATCCGGTGGTCATTTGACACACGGCGCAGCTCCAAACCAGTCTGGGAAATGGTTTAATGCAGTCCAATACGGTGTTCGTAAAGAGGATGGACTGATTGATTATGCAGAAGTTGAGGCGTTGGCTCTCGAGCATAAACCACAAATGATTGTCTGCGGAGCCTCTGCTTACCCGCGCGCTATAGACTTTGCCAAGTTTCGTGAAATTGCTGATAAAGTGGGAGCGTATCTGTTCGCTGACATTGCGCACTATGCGGGGCTTATCGCTGGCGGATCATATCCGAGCCCGTTTCCTCATGCCCATGTAGCAACCACTACAACGCACAAAACTCTGCGTGGCCCACGTGGCGGTATGATCATGACTAACGATGAAGCTATAGCAAAGAAAGTTAATTCATCAATTTTTCCCGGCATTCAAGGTGGCCCGTTGGAGCATGTTATAGCCGGTAAAGCAGTGGCATTCGGTGAGGCATTGAAACCTGAGTTTAAACAATACGCGTCCGATGTTGTGACAAACGCCAGAATTCTTGCAGATACATTGATTGCGGGTGGACTGGATATCGTTTCTGGCGGAACAGACAGCCATATAGTTCTGGTTGATCTGCGCCCTAAAAACCTGACAGGAAAGGTGGTGGATTTGGCCTTGGAACATGCAGGTATTACTTGTAACAAAAATGCTGTGCCATACGACCCTGCTCCTCCGATGGTAACATCAGGCATTCGTCTGGGGACACCGGCAGGAACAACCCGTGGCTTTGGCGCAGCTGAATGGAAGCTCATTGGTGAGCTTATTCTCGAGGTTGTCGATGGTCTTGTTGCGAATGGCGAGGAAGGAAATGCTGTAGTTGAGCAGGTCGTTCGTGGCAAGGTAAAAGCCTTGTGTGACCGGTTCCCGATCTATCCTGAAGGTGTAGCTGTTTAGAAAGACGGATAATGCACTGCCCATTTTGCGGATGTGAAGAAACACAAGTTAAGGACTCCCGTCCTAGTGAGGACGGGACATCCATTCGTCGTCGCCGCGCTTGTCCTGACTGTGGGGCACGCTTTACGACGTTCGAACGCATTCAGTTAAAAGAAATCACAGTCATTAAGGCCCGCGATAAGCAACAGCCATTTGATCGTGAAAAAATTATCAAGTCTATGGAAGTTGCACTCCGTAAACGCCCAGTTACCGAAGAACATATCGAACGTGCAGTAAATGGAATTGTTCGCCAGCTAGAGGTTGCAGGTGACACGGAAATCACAAGCCGACAGATAGGAGAGCTAGTGATGCAAGCTCTGATGGAGCTCGATGTGATCGGTTACATCCGCTATGCTTCCGTCTATAAGGATTTCAGCAAACCTGAAGATTTCAAGAATTTCGTCAAAACACTTGATCAGTTGATTTGATATTGGCGGGAGGATTGCCCCCATGAAAAGTCCGATGGCAAATAAGTATGCTTTTCCTGTTGAGTGGTCAGCTCCTGAAGTTGCTGCCGTAATTTGCAAAAAAATAGGCACGATCTGGTTTGATAGTGCGTTACAGACACATCCGCAAAATAAATTCAGCTACATTCTACTACCCCCTGAAAATAATAATAACAAAACAGCATACGAGAAGGTAAAAGGTCTTCCGTCGTTTCAAGGCGGGTGGGCCGGCTATTGGGGCTATGACTGGGCAAGAGATATAGAGAAAATCCCCGATCTCCATAAAAACAAGGATGGATTACCTGACAAGTATTTGAATTATTATTGCAAGTTATTTGCATTTGATCACATGCAAGGAAAGGGCTGGTATATCACACAGGCGACATCTCGTTCTGAAGCACAAGAAGAGTTTGATGATATCATAATCGAGATTTCATCATCAAAAAATGAAGGACCATATATCCCTCCCAAAATAAATTGGCACAGTAATTTTTCTCAAGACGAGTATCAGAAGGCAGTTAGAGACGTAATAGGCCATATTCTGGCCGGAGATGTTTTTCAGGTAAATCTGAGCCGTAGAATAGAAGGAACTTTGCCTGACGATTTTAATCCGTTGTATCATTATCTCCATTTGAGACGGATAAATCCTGCGCCCTACGCGGTGTACATCAATGCTGGTAGCTTTCAAATACTTTCTTCATCTCCTGAGTCTTTTTTGAGCCTATCTGATGGTGGAGAAATAACTTCGCGACCAATCAAAGGGACGTCATCAGAGCTTTCAGAAGAGAAGCTGGAAGAAAACGAGAAAGACCGTGCCGAAAATATCATGATTGTGGATTTGATACGCAATGATTTTTCGAAGATTTGCGAAGACACTTCAGTTGAAGTGACATCACTTTGCCATGCCGAAATGTTCAAGGGGCTGGTGCATTTGGTATCTGAAATCAAGGGGAAGTTGAAAGGCGGTATCAGCGCTGAACAAGCTCTCATGGCTTGTTTTCCAGGAGGGTCAATTACTGGTGCTCCGAAAATAGAATCCATGAAAATTATAGAGCAGCTAGAGCGCGCAAGGCGGGGTCCATATTGCGGTGCAATTGGCTGGATTTCAGATTTTGGGAGTATGGAGACAAATATCGCGATTAGAACTTTAATTTGTAAAGGGGGTAAAATCTGGTTTAATGTCGGAGGAGGGATTACCGCACTTTCAGATCCTCTTTTGGAATATGAGGAAACAAACATCAAAGCGAAAGCTATTCTCGGGAGCTTTTCGTAATGATTGTCGTCATAGATAATTACGATTCATTTGTTCACAATTTGGCGAGATACATCCGACTGACCGGAAAGAAAACCGAGGTCATTCGGAATGATTCCGTGTCAATAGAGCATATACTTCGCATGACCCCCGAAGCGCTCATAATTTCTCCTGGCCCATGCGCACCAAAAGATGCTGGTATTTCAGAAGGCCTTATCAGGGAATCGCCATTGGATATGCCGATATTGGGTGTATGCCTTGGGCATCAGGCTATTGGTGAGGTATTTGGTGCGAAAGTAACACGCGCCCAAAATCCGATGCATGGGCGATACAGTTTAATTCATCATACAGGTGATCTTTTATTCCGGGATGTCCCGAGTACGTTCAGGGCGGGACGTTATCATTCCTTAGCAATTACAAATCTCGAGAACACACCGCTAGATATACTGGCCTATACGGACGATGGCGAAGTCATGGCGGTCAAGCATAAGTCGCGACCGATATATGGTGTTCAATTCCATCCTGAATCTGTTCTGACAGAAAATGGCCAAACACTCATAAATAACTTTATCGGAGAAATTTTATGATTTGGATTAACGGGACTTACAAGGAAAATGAGTGCGCACTCTCTGTTTTTGATAAATCAAACCTTGGAATGAGCGTTTTTACAACTGCGCTAGCCAGAGAAGATAAAATCGAAAACTGGACGGAGCATCTTGCGAGGGTAAGAAAACATGCAAAACTTATGGATCTGGATTGTCTATATAGCGATCTGCAATTAACGCAAGTCGCGCAAGGGTTAATATCAGAAAAAAAATTTGAATTTTCAGCGGTTCGTATTCAGATTTCCGCAGGGTGTGGTGCGCGAGGACTTGAATATCCTGAGAATGTAACGGTCATTTTGACATGCACAAAATCTGGAAATCCTGACGAGGCTCCCTCGGCGGCTGTCTGGCTGGAAGCAGAATACAGAAGGAATGAAACTGATCCCACATCGCGCATCAAATCCGGAAATTACGGTGCAAGTGCCTTGATAAGAAAGCATGCTAAGCAACGAGGATATGATGATGTTATTTTTCTCAATACAAAAGGGCAGGTTACTTGTGCATCGACATCGAATCTCATTCTTGAGATAAACGGGGGATTGATAACCCCCCCCTTGGAGGATGGGGTTATGGATGGGATTGCACGTGCCGAACTGATTAAGAGCTATTCCGTATCGGAACAATCTGTATCAGAGCAGGATTTGATGGCGGCAAAATATATCTGGTTGGTAAATTCCTTCGGCAAGCGTCCTGTTGTAAAAATCGGTGAAGTTTTTAAAGAGACTAAGCCGCTTGCGCCTTCTTAAGGGAAAGGGTCATTCTCAAGTTAACGCGCCCTTGTCCATATTTTTCAATGTCGTGATCTGTCATAGGAATAGCTGTAAAGCCAAGTTTTTTGTACAATCTCACGGCCGGCGCTAATTTACCTGAATGTGTTAATAAGGTAAGGTTTTCTGCTCCCATCCATCGTGCCTTCTCAATACCTGCTTCAACCATTTTGCGTCCGATACCGTGACCGCGATAGCGTGGATCGACGCCCATTTTACAAAGTTCAAAAGATGTTTTGTCTTCAGGGTAGAGTGCAGCAGTACCAACAGCTTGCCCGTTCATAAAGGCAAAAAAAACGGCTCCCCCTTTATCGATGATATATTTTCTTGGGTCAGAAAATACATTGTGATCAAACTCTTGCAAAATAAAGGACTTCTCGAGCCATTCAAGATTCAGCTGACAGAATTTATCTCTAAAGTCATCTGTATAATCTACGATTTCAATGTGATCGTATGACTCCAAAGAACTCATTTCTTTGGCAACGTCTTGCCTGAGATTCCCTGAACTCAAAAGAGCTGCTTCAAGATTGCCTAGCTCTTGAAATATTTTGCGTTCTTGATCTCCAAGCAGTCGGGCGAAGGCAATATCCAAAGATTTCCAAATAGGCTGCATTTTCTCGATAAGTGCAATGCCTTGGGCAGAGAGGGTCATGTACTTACTGCGGGCATCATTGGGATCAACAGTCATCTCAATGAGGCCGGACTTTTGAAGGTATTTAGCTTTTTGACTGATATAAGAGTGAGAGGTCCCGAGTTTGATCTCCGCATCTCGTAAACTTTGTGGACCATATTTCTCCAGAAGTGACAGAAGAGGAAAGCTGCTGGCTTCAAAATTTATACCATTGGCCTTATAAATCGCATTCACCTCTGTAATCAGGTAATCGCTCAGACGCTTCAATCGACTTCCCAGGCTTAATCTTCCAAGTTCACTTATGTGATTCATTTCAATTCCCTTTTTGTAACATATCTGATAACTATAACTAGTTATATAACTGGTCAATATAAAAATGACGTGCCTAAAATTTTTCTTATGTTAGAAGAAAACAAGCCAGAAAAAGGATGCTCATGTTTACAGGAATAATTACTGCTCAAGGCACTATCGCAAAAGTTGATGAAACGCGCGGGGACAAAAGATTTGTCATCGAAACCCCTTGGGATATGACCTCTGTACCCATCGGAGCTTCAATCGCTTGCTCAGGGTGCTGCCTGACTGTCGTTGAAAAGACCGAAAACAGCTTTGCGGTTGATGTGTCGGCAGAAAGCCTTTCAAAAACAAATTTGAATGATTGGTCCGAAGGATCAAAGCTCAACCTTGAAAGTTCTTTAAAATTTGGCGACGAATTGGGTGGGCATTTAGTATCAGGGCATGTAGATGGGCTTGCCATTTTAGAAAGTATAACGCCTGAAGGTGACTCTCACCGCCTCAAAATTCGCGTGCCTCAAAATATGAAGCATTTCATTGCATCAAAAGGTTCTGTTGCGCTTGACGGTATTTCCCTCACAATCAATGAAGTTGAAGACGATATATTCGGAGTAAACATTATCCCGCATACATGGGACGTGACAACTCTCGGACATAGAAAAGTCGGCGACAAACTGAATTTGGAAATTGATATGCTGGCGCGTTACGTGGCCCGTATCCTCGGGAAAGAATAGGCTGCCTAATGCTGAAAATAGCGCAACAATTCGAAAGCGACCTTTCAAGTGCGGAAGAAATCATCGAAGAAGCACGTAATGGGCGTATGTTCATTCTTATTGATGATGAAAACCGTGAAAATGAAGGGGATTTGATAATCCCTGCCCAGATGGCCACGCCTGAGGCAATTGCTTTTATGGCGAAAGAAGGCCGCGGTTTGATTTGCTTGGCGATGGAAGGTGATATGGTCGATCGACTGAATCTACCTTTAATGGGGCAACAACAAGAGCGTATGCAAACTGCTTTTACCGTCTCGATTGAAGCTCGCGAAGGTGTGACGACAGGAATTTCTGCTGCTGATCGCGCGTTGACCATTCAAAAAGCTATTGCGGCCGACTCGTGTCCGGAAGACATCGTGACTCCCGGACATGTATTCCCTCTGAGGGCAAGAGCAGGGGGTGTATTGATACGCGCGGGCCATACTGAAGCGGCCGTGGACGTATCCCGATTAGCAGGACTAAGAGCTGCTGGCGTAATTTGCGAGATCATGAAAGATGATGGGACAATGGCGCGTCTCAATGATCTTATTCCATACGCGAAACAGCACGGCATGAAAATCGGAACGATTGAAGACTTGATTGCCTATCGCCGTAGAACAGAAAAAATCATTCAACAAATTTCCCAAACAGATTTCAATTCCCGTTGGGCTAATAACTGTAAACTTCATACATACAAAAATATTCTGGATGAAACTGAACATCTGGCAATTGTTATTGGGGACATTTCTAAACTAGAGTCAGTTCCTGTGCGTGTTCATGTTGAAAACACGATCACTGATCTATTGGGGGCAGAAGCCTCTCCTCTTGATTTGGCAATGAAAAGAATTTCCGAAAAGGGAGCTGGTGTACTGGTCTTGATCCGTGATCATAACCGTAAAGATCTTCTGCAAGGAAAGCGCCCGCCTGAATATGGTATAGGGTCCCAAATTCTTTATGACCTCGGCGTGCGAACAATGACGGTTCTTACCAACCACCCTGGTCCGGTTATCGGAATAGATGCCTATAATCTCAGCATTTCAGCGTTTGAAAGCTTTTAAGCGGATAATTCTTGACGCGACACCGCCATTATTTTAAGAACACTGCGAAACAAAGGTTATTAAACATGGTACAAACTGGTCAATCATCTCATTCTGTGAGCGCTTTACAATTCATAAAGCCGCCACATGTCCTAATTCTTGAGGCACGTTTTTACGATGATGTGAATGATCATTTAGTTGCTGGTACAATCGAAGCACTTGATAAGGCCCATGCAACATGGGAAAAATTGACAGTACCAGGTGCGCTTGAAATTCCTGTTGCCCTCCAATATGTCGCACAAAGAAAAAACGGTCGTCTGTTTGACGCATTTGTTGTTTTGGGCTGCGTGATACGAGGGGAAACCACTCACTATGAAATCGTATCTAACGAAAGTGCGCGAGGTGTCATGGAAGTCTCCCTCAAACATAATTTGGCTGTTGGAAATGGAATTCTAACAGTTGAAAATCTGGAGCAGGCAATGGATAGAGCCGATAAGGTTCGCCAAAACAAAGGTGGTGGAGCTGCAATTGCAGCACTCTCTATGCTGCACCTGAAACAGGTTTGCGGTCACACAGAAGAATAAAGCAGAATAGAAGAGAACATTATGTCAGACACACAAAAAAAATCTGTAGCCAAAGGCTCTTTGAAAGCAAGAAAGACAGCTGCGCGCCTTATGGCTGTGCAAGCAATCTATCAATCTCTTCAGAATGAAGTTTCTCCATCGTCTTTGTTTGAGGAATATGTGACCTATCGCAAAGGGATGGAAATTGATGGGGAACAAATGGTTGAGGCGGATATGCAGACATTCCAAAGTCTGATGTCCGGAATTACCGACAGATGGTCTGACATTCAACAAATCATAAAGCCGCGCACGGAAAAAATCGGTCGTGTAGAAAATCTTCTGGCAGCCGTATTGATCTGCGGAACATACGAACTTCTGGCGCGCAACGATGTAGACACTCCGATTATCATCAGCGACTATTTGGATATTACTGTCGGATTTTTTGACGGAAATGAACCGAAGTTGGTGAATGGAATTCTGGACGCGATTTCTAAAGAACTCCGTGCATAGTAATTTTTAGATCCATAAAATGTTCCGACTGGACTAACAAATTTGGCAGCGCAAAATTTGTTAACTACTTTTGTCAAAAACTCACCGGTTTTTGTCCCTATTTCGCATAGGTGGCATGTCGCTAACTGACTGTTATAAAACAATAATTCCTATCATTTCGAATTTTACCTAATGATTACGCGTCGTTAATCTTTAGTTGGTATCCTACTAGATGAGAATAATAAGGGGATAAGGGACAAAAATGAAAAAATCCATACTCATGCTGGTAGCCTTAATGCTCCTCGGCGGAATCGGAGGCGGGGCGTACTGGTTCTTTGGAAATCAGGCGCAGGCATCCGTAACCGAAGGTGATTTGGCAAAACAAACCAAGAAAGAGCTCACTGATAAAGAAAAGGCAGAGGCGGATGCGAAGGTTGCTTTCGTGAAAATGGACCCTTTGACACTACCTGTTGTCAACGAGAAGGGGATTGTCCAGATCATTAATATCTCAATTACACTTGAGGCAGCAGACGCCGAGGCAGCAAAGGAAATTGAAAAATTCTTCCCTCGGCTAAAGGATGCGTACATTCAAGACATGTATGGCTCTTTGGGACGTAAAGGGGCGATGAATGCCGAAGGTATAGTTCAGGTTAACAGAATTAAAGAGCGACTGAGTAAAATTACAGAAAAAGTTATCGGAAGTGATAAGGTCCGTCAGGTCCTCTTGCAGAGCGTTCAACAACGTCCGGCATAGAGTAATAAAAGTTTTTTAGTGTGAGCCCTAAACTCATCCCGCTTCGGCGGGTTTCTTTTTTTTATTTCCAATAAAGTGATGTGCGGTAATTGGACAATAAGTTATCTTCAAAAATTTTAATTTTTTCAAGCATCTGCTTCAAATAGGCGCAAATTACCCCCCTTGCATGTGGCCCGACTCAGGCGTACTCTAACACGTTGATTTTTCAGAAAATTTCTGCGTTGCAGCATTTTTTGGGGGTCAAGGGTACACTTTCTTAAACCTATAAGGGGAGCATAAAAATGTCTCAAGTCTATCTGCTGATCGCTTCCTGCGTGGTTTTGGCATTGATATACGGTCAGGTCAGTTACCGCCGTGTCATGGCAAAATCTCCAGGTAACGACAGGATGCAAGAAATCGCAGCCGCTATTCAAGAGGGTGCGTCAGCCTACTTGGCTCGTCAGTATCGTACAATCGGTATGGTTGGTATCTTTGTAGCATTGGTTCTGTGGGTTCTGTTGGGAACGCATGTCGCTATTGGCTTTATTGTTGGTTCGGTATTATCCGGAGCAGCAGGTTTTATCGGCATGAACGTTTCTGTTCGTTCGAACGTTCGTGTGGCTCAAGCCGCTACCGAAGGGCGTGAGCAAGCATTGGATGTTTCATTCAAAGCGGGTGCTATTACAGGGATGCTTGTTGTTGGTCTGGGACTGATGGGCGTTGCCGGATACACCTATGGCCTGATGGAATGGAAAGCAATGCCGATCCGTGAAGTTCTTGAAGGATTGGTTGGACTTGGATTTGGAGCATCTTTGATCTCTATTTTTGCACGTCTCGGAGGCGGTATTTTTACCAAAGGTGCAGACGTTGGTGCTGACCTTGTGGGAAAAGTTGAAGCCGGTATTCCTGAAGATGATCCGCGTAACCCAGCTGTGATTGCTGATAATGTGGGCGATAACGTGGGCGACTGTGCAGGTATGGCAGCCGACTTGTTTGAAACATATGCGGTGACAATCGTTGCTGCCATGTTGATCGCAGCAAGCGTTATGGCTCCTCAATCAGAATTATTCGGCATGATGCTGCCTCTAATGATCGGCGCTTTATGTATCGTTGGGTCTGTAGCAGGAACATTCTTCGTTCGCTTTACCAAATCGACAACTACGGTTATGGGCGCACTCTACCGCGGCTTTATAGCATCTGCAGTGTTTTCCGCTCTATTGCTGTTGGCGTTTATTGCAAAACAAGTCGGTGTGGACGGTGGCCTAACTCTTAAAAGCGGGGAAGTTGTCACAGGTACAGATCTCGTCATCTGTGGTGGCGTGGGTCTCGGCGTAACTGCCTTGATTGTATGGATTACCGAATATTACACATCAACGGAGTTCCGTCCGGTACGAGAGATTGCAAAATCTTCTGAAACAGGTCATGGAACAAACATCATACAAGGTCTTGCTGTATCTCTCGAAGCTACAGCGCTTCCTGTATTGGTGATCTGTATCGGTATCTTTGTGGCCTTCACATTTGCTGGGTTGTACGGGATAGCAATCGCAGCAACTACCATGCTTTCTATGGCAGGTATGGTTGTTGCACTCGATGCGTTTGGTCCTGTCACGGATAATGCCGGCGGTATTGCTGAAATGGCAAACTTGCCTGACAATGTTCGTGTAACAACTGATGAACTCGATGCTGTCGGGAACACAACAAAAGCTGTTACAAAAGGTTATGCGATCGGCTCCGCAGGTTTGGCATCTCTGGTTTTATTTGCCGCCTTTACAGAGGAAATCAAACACTATCTTCCTGACTTGCAAGGACTGGATTTTTCTCTGCAAGATCCGTTTGTTGTGATTGGTCTCTTTGTTGGTGGTCTGTTGCCCTATCTGTTCGGAGCGATGTCTATGACAGCAGTGGGCCGCGCGGCTGGTTCTGTTGTGATGGAAGTTCGTCGTCAGTTCCGCGATATCCCTGGTATCATGGAAGGAAAGGCAAAGCCTGAATATGGAACAGCAGTAGACCTTCTAACCAAAGCGGCTATTCGTGAAATGGTTGTTCCGTCCTTGTTGCCAGTTGGCGCACCAATCATCCTCTTTATGGTTGTGTATAAAGTTGCTGATTTGGCATCTGCATTTCAGGCTTTGGGCGCTTTGCTGATGGGGACAATCGTTACGGGGCTTTTCGTGGCTATCTCAATGACTTCCGGCGGTGGAGCGTGGGATAATGCGAAGAAATACATCGAGGAAGGCCATCATGGAGGTAAGGGATCTGAAGCCCATAAGGCTGCTGTAACAGGCGATACTGTAGGTGATCCTTATAAAGACACTTCTGGTCCGGCTGTTAACCCGCTTATTAAAATTGCCAACATTGTGGCGATTATTCTGGTGGCTGTTGTTGCTCAAACCATGGGTAAATAACCCTAGAATAATTTTTTAATCGCATTTAAGTCCCCGCACTGCTAAAGATGCGGGGATTTTTATTGGGAAAAACATGACCAGATTGAATATACCTGAGCTAGAAGCTTACTCGGAACAAAAACCACCATGCCCTCATTTTGAAGAATGTGGCTCCTGTCAATTGCAACATATCTTTCAAGAAAATTATCGTTCTTGGAAGATTGAGAACGTACAAAATCTATTGAAAGAGAACGGTTTGGCGGCGGAAACATGGCTTGATCCTGTATTCGTTGATACTGGTGCACGCCGCCGTGTGACACTTAATGTTATGCGTCACGAAAATGAAATCATTATCGGCTATAACAAATATCATTCCCATGATCTGGCTCCTATTAAAAACTGCCTGCTTCTGACGACCAGACTTCAGGCAGTGGTTGAAAAATTACCCGCCGCCCTCAAGCAGATTGCTCACAAAAACCAACCAATCGAAATTATGATACAGGAAGCGGATGGGGGGCTATTCGATTGCGTTATTACAGGCCTAGATGAAACAGGGTCCCGTCAAACTGGTGCTATCGCGGCAATGGCAGAACAATGCGGTCTGGCGCGTGTCAGCTTTCGCAAAGACGCTTTTTCAAAATGCGAGACCCATATTTCTCTTACATCCATTAAAAAGACCAATGGAGCTCTAACTGTTGATCTGCCTGCCGCAGCTTTCTTGCAGCCCTCCGAGGAAGGGGAAGTAGCATTGGTAAATGCTGTTCTGGAGGGGCTTTCTCGGCACAAGATGGGGAAGAAAGACAAGGTTGCTGATTTATTCTCGGGATGCGGAACATTTGCAGGACACATACTAAAAAAATATACAGTACATGCCGCCGAGGGGGAATGGTCAATGGCAAACTCATTGATAGAGGCAGCAAAAGGAAATTCGAGATTTACAGCGGAGGTCCGTGATCTGTTTAAAGAGCCGATTGTCGGACGTGAGCTTCGTGAATACAAGGCGGCTGTTTTTGATCCTCCGAGAGCCGGAGCAAAAGAACAAGCTCAAATGTTGGCAAAATCAGCTTTGCCATTGGTTATCGGGGTGTCCTGTAATCCTGCAACATTTGCGCGGGATGCAAAAATCCTGATTGGTGGTGGATATAAGCTCAAGACCCTAAAAATGGTGGACCAATTTACTTGGTCCACGCATACCGAAATCGTTGGGGTGTTCGAAAAGTAGGAGGGGCGGGGCAGCCTGTTTAGGGCATTCCGCCTCCTGCAGTCGATGCAGCGGACTCTGGAGTTTTGTTAAATTTGCCGATATTTCCAAGCATCTGCTGGATAAACGTATAATCGTTTCCTGTAGTTGGCGTTGTTCTCTGTACAACAGGAATGTCCTCGCGTCCATCCTGACGCTGGACGATCTTGTCAACCATACCATCCTCTGCATTGAACGTGACGACAACAATACGTTCTTTTGTCACTTTCGGATCCAGAACACCATTCTTCTCGGTTTTTTGCCCAAGGTAATACCATGTATTTTCATCAAATGGTGCAACCGTTGTCGGAGAACCGATCTTGCGTACGACATCATCCTTGGTGTCAATGCCTGGAAGAACCTCCTTCATTTGGTAATCTTCCAGAAGATTGCCGCGCGTCGCAAGTTGAGGAGTACAAGCACTCAAATATCCTGCCGAGAAAGTCAGCAGGCATAGAGCAATCAAAGAAAAGTAGCGGTGAGTCATCATAGAATGAGTCTTAAATCTTCTCTCTAGGGTTGGCAAGGGGCTGCTTTGGGAAATGCGGCGCGGGCACATGAATAAGCAAAGCTTTCATCAGGAACCTCTGTAATATCACGAACATGCTGTAGAAGGCGCGCTTCCCAGCTTTTGGCAAGTTCGGTATTCGCAGGTGAAAAGAAATCCTCATGCCCGGGAATGGATTGGATGACTTGGGAATATTCTGCTGCGAGTTGAGCTGTCATGTCTCTACATTCTTCCAAGAGCATCGTAACGACACCGGCTAGGGCATCTTCTGTTTCCGAAGAATCCTCAATCATGCGCTGTGCATACTGCAACCGCTGAAGAAATTCGTTCCGATCGTCACCTATTTCAGTAATATCTTGAGTTGGGCAAAGCACTAAAAGGTCATTATAAGCCAACTGAAATGACGAGCTAAACTCGTCAAAACCTGCCACAAACCCCGATAAAGGAAATTTCATTTCCTCTAGAGGCAGGTCATGATCCGGGAATTCAGCAGCTAATTTATGTAGATCTATAGCCTCTAATGACACAGTTAAGTCTTCTACAAGCAAATTAAGCCGATCAAGGGAGCCCATCATGGTTCGCACAGAATCAATATATTGTTCACGTATAGTCGAGCTGAGCTTATCAATAATAGCTTCCATAGCAGTCGAAATAACGCAGCCTGAAAAGTACGTGTCGACCAGTATATCTCTTTGACTTTTGGGCTTCTGATTAAACAGATGAATTAACATAGGATGCTCCCGTTTCGAGTTAGACTTTTTTTATGGAATAGTTTTCTTATTGGAAATGACTAACATTGGAAAATGGAGCTGTCATCATCTAATTCTCGGGCGTGTTTTAGTTTCAGGCGAAGAGAATCTGGAAACACGCTGTAAATAAAATGAAAAATAGAAATTTCTTTTATAAGTCGGCCGAAGTTGTTATAGTGTCGCCACTCCGAAAATCGTTAGTTATAGCTGCGTTGCAGCAACCATGAGGATTTGAATGTTGAATTTTTTTACACGTCAGGGTCGTAATCGGAATAAAGCAGCCCGACAGCTTTATAGAGCTATAATGGAAACATCACGTAATCCTGCGTTCTATGAAGATTATAAAATTCCTGACACGCTGGAAGGCCGTTATGAGATTTTGGCTCTTCATGCAGGATTGTTGGTAAATCGCCTGTCTGCACCTGATATGGGGATATATGGTCGTAAGTTGGCGCAGAAATTCTTTGATGTGATGTTCAGAGATGTTGAGTGGTCATTGAGAGAATCAGGGGTGGGGGATTTGGCTGTTCCTCGTCGGGTTAAGAAGATGATGTCATCCTTTAAGGGGCGCGCCATTGCCTATGATGAGGCAGTCAAATCAGGTAAAAGTGAAGTTATACATGCGCTGACCCGCAATATTTATGGCGTTGCAAAGGTACAACAAATGTATGAAGTAGAAAAATTAGCTGAGTATACGCAAGCCTGTGTCAGAAAGCTTGCGACGCAAGGTCTTTCGGACTTTAGTCAGGGATTTATTTCTTTGCCTGATGTTCCTTCCCTTGAACTGGGTAACCAAGTGAACCCTCAGCCATTGCAAGGAGATACGGATGAGTACCGCGAAGCAGCTTAACCATAACTGGACACATTTTATTCGTGCAGACACCATTCCCGAGGGGGGGCAATGGGTAAAGTTGCACGCAAACGGGAATGATTGCTCTGATCTGGCAGAGCGGTTGGGTGTGAAATCAGTTGACGCTCTGGAGGCGAAGCTCCACTTGATACCCAAAAACTCGGGTTATGTTCTTGAAATTCAAGGAGATCTTCAAGCAACTATTACTCAGGAATGTGCAATCACTCTTGATTTGGTCGAATCGGTTGTAGAGGATGCCTTCACAGCCTGGTACGCGGATTATGAGCGTGCGGCGTCTTTTACAAGGGCCCAACATGATATACGCACGAGATTTGAGGGCGAAGAGCAGCCCATTATGGAAGAATCAGAGGATCCTGAGCCTATGGTGAACGGGCAGGTGGATTTGGCTGATCTTGTGTATCAGTTCTTGTCATTGGCCATTAACCCCTATACAAAATCAGATGCTGTTGAGACTTCAGATGGCTCTCATATTGAGAACCCCGCAAACACATCAACTGGGAATGCAGGCGTTCTCAAGCTGAATCCGTTTGCAGCCTTGAAGAATTGGCGCCCAAAAGATTGATATGAAAAATATCGGGAATTGCCCTTACTGGGGGAATTCTCAAGATGATGGGGGTATAAGGGGGGAAAAGGAAACACGTTCTTTTTCCTTGCATAGGTCAAGTTTTTTGGTTAAAAGAGCCACCTTGACCCGAATTACAAGTTACAAGAAGATTTGAACAATAAACCGGAAGAATAATTATGGCAGTTCCTAAGAAGAAAACATCGAAATCTGTTCGCAACATGCGTCGTTCACACCACGCTCTGGACACCACCAACTGGGTTGAAGACAAAACCACAGGTGAGCCTGTTCGCCGTCACCATGTAGACCTGAAGACCGGCATGTACCGTGGCCGTCAGGTTATTGACGCGCAGTAATTTCACCACTTGTCACGTCAGGCCCTATTGAGATAATGGGGCCTGTGCTCTTTTCTGTATCCTTCAGCGCTATTCTACTAAGTTCATAATTACAAAAGGACAAAAATGTCGGGACACCTGACAATCGCATTGGATGCCATGGGCGGTGATTTAGGACCGGAATCTGTAATTCCCGGTGCGGCCTTGGCATTATCCAGAAATCCGTCCCTGAAATTCATGATATTCGGCGATAAGAGCAAAATCATCCCGCTTTTAAAAACTTATCCTTCATTAGAACAAGCATCCCGCCTTATCCACACAGATAATTTTGTATCTTCGGAAGAAAAGCCGGGGGCCGCTTTGCGCAATGGAAAAAATTCCAGTATGCGGTTGGCAATCAATGCTGTTGCCGACAAGCAAGCTGACTGTATCGTTTCCGGTGGCAATACAGGCGCTTTAATGGTTATGGCGAAGCTGGTTTTAAAATGTCTGCCTGGGATTGAACGTCCCGCTATTGCCAGTCTCCTGCCCACCATGAACGGGGAGACCGTTATGCTTGATTTGGGGGCAAATCTGGAATGCGACTCCGAAATGCTTGTACAATTCGCAATTCTTGGCTCTGTTTACGCTCGTGTTGTTCGTGGTCATGCCCAACCGACAGTCGGATTACTGAATATTGGTTCTGAAGATATGAAGGGGCATGATGAAATCAAAATTGCCGCTCAAATACTGAATCAAATTAAATTTCCCGGAAAATACATCGGCTTTATAGAGGGGAATGACATCCCGATGGGGAAAGTGGATGTTGTTGTAACGGATGGATTTACAGGAAACGTTGCTCTCAAAACCGCCGAAGGCGTAAGTAAGTTGATTTCCAGCATGTTGAAGAAGTCTCTGAAAAAATCACCGCTTGCAATGATCGGCGCTTTCTTGGCGCAAGGGGCATTGAAGAATCTCAAAAAAGAAATGGACCCCCGTTTGTATAATGGCGGAATGTTCCTTGGTGTTGATGGTGTGTGTGTAAAAAGCCACGGGGGGATGGACCATATCGGTTTTGCCAATGCAATTAAGTATGCATCGGAAATAGCCGCACGTAATTTTAATGTCCGCGTTGCTGCAGAAATTGCAGAAGTAATGGCTCAAGAAAAATCTTTGGGAATTTACGATCAAATGTCTACTGACACTGGTCCCAATGCGGCTCCTCAAGAGAAAGCCTCCTGATGTCTGTATCCTCAGTTATTCGCTCGACAGGGTCATATCTCCCCGAACGTATTCTTACCAATAAAGATCTGGAACAAATCGTTGAGACAACCGACGAGTGGATTGTCCAGCGCACAGGCATCAAAGAACGCCATATTGCCGACGAAGGAGAAGAAACATCAGTCCTTGCGATCAAGGCGGCGCGCAATGCCTTGGAAGCATCAGGATTAAATGCCACTGATATTGATGGTGTAATTGTTGCAACAACTACACCCGACCAGTCTTTCCCTTCAGTTGCTGTTAAGGTGCAAGCCGCTCTTGAAATGAAGCCTGGCCCGGCCTTTGATGTGCAGGCTGTTTGCTCAGGGTTTATCTATGCACTTTCTGTCGCCGACTCGATGATCCGTTCGGGCGTGATGTCTCGTGTCATGGTAGTAGGGGCAGAAAAGATGTCTTCTCTTTTGAACTGGGAAGATCGTACGACATGCGTTCTGTTTGGAGATGGTGCAGGGGCAGTTATTCTTGAAAAATCGGAAGTAGAACAAGGAATCCTCTCTACGCATTTGTATGCCGATGGAAGGTTGAACGATCTTCTTTATACAGACGGTGGTGTGTCTACAACACAAAGTGCTGGCCATATTATTATGCACGGTAAGGAAGTTTTCAAAAACGCCGTATCGTTGATGGCCGAGATTGTTCAGGAAGTATTGGAAAAGAATAAAATTACGCCGGATCAAATTGATTGGCTTGTTCCACATCAGGCGAACTTGCGTATTATTACAAGTACAGCGGAAAAGCTGGATATGAGTATGGACCGTGTGGTTGTAACGGTTGATCGTCATGGAAATACATCGGCGGCATCTATTCCTCTTGCTTTGGACAACGCAGTCCGCTCGGGAAAAATCCAACGCGGGCAACTTCTTCTTCTGGAAGCTCTAGGGGGGGGACTAACTTGGGGAGCCGCTTTGGTTCGCTTCTAAGATATTAGACATAATTGCATTTAAGGTCATTAAAATCGAATAATTCATTGAAATGAATCGGTTTTTTTGTGGATTCCCGCATTCGGTAGTGATTGACGTTCGAGATAAAAATGTCTAGTCTCAAATTTCTCGTGAACAGAAATGATGGGATAGGGATGAGTAATCGCACTATTACTCGCGCGGATTTAGCGGAAGAAATTTATCGGGAACTCGGACTCTCTCGGAATGAGTCCGGCTCGCTTGTAGAGCAGGTTCTTGCAGAAATTACAGAGGCTTTGATTCGCGGAGAGACTGTAAAGATTTCATCTTTCGGTAGCTTTAGTTTGCGCCAAAAAGGTGAACGTATCGGACGAAACCCTAAAACGGGTGTCGAGGTTCCAATTACCCCACGCCGCGTACTTGTTTTTAAGGCATCTCATGTGCTTAAAGACCGCATGAATGGTGTGGAAACAACTGTAGAGACAGATGATGAGTGAGAATAAATCGGAAACCGCGTTTCGCACGATTAGTGAAGTTGCTGAAGACCTAGGTGTACAGCAGCATGTACTACGCTTTTGGGAGACAAAGTTTTCGCAAATCAAGCCAATGAAGCGTGGTGGTGGTCGTCGTTACTACCGTCCTGAAGATGTGGCTATGATAAAAAAAATCCACTCTTTGCTCTATGTTGAAGGCTATACAATCAAGGGCGTCCAAAAACTTCTGAAGGGCACAAGCAAGTCTCAGATTTTGGCAGAGCAGGCGCAACAACCTGTCGCTTCGCAAAAGACAATGGCCCATGGATCAAACTTGCCGCAAATTCAGGCTCCGGATCAAACAACATCCTCTGCTGTAGTTGCTACATCGACAGCACAAGCGAACGCTGCGGGAGAGATTGCAACCGAACATGTCGCGATATTGCAGTCAGTTTTGGATGAATTGATTGAAATGCGCGAGCAGGTTCGTCAATTGTTGAGCGATGAATCCGAAGCTGCGTAATTTTCGCTGGATATTCTCGGATCTTTCATTTAAATACCCTGATTAGTCGGAGCGTGGCGCAGCCCGGTAGCGCACTTGCATGGGGTGCAAGGGGTCGCAGGTTCAAATCCTGTCGCTCCGACCATTAAATTTTATAAAATTTACTCAAAAACTATGTCTTTTTAGGCGTAAGTTTTTTCGAAGAAAATCTCTCCATAAGCCGATTTGCCGCTTTATTAGGCTGTTAATCTGGGTTCTGTAAACGTAGCTCAGGATATTTTCTCTTAACATGATGATCGTAATAAAAAAGTGACCAAACGCTCGCACAAAGCCCTCTATCTCAAAAAATGTGCAGGGCCATATCGGCAATGCTATCTTCGTAGCTTGCATGAGCCCAAACACCTTCTGTGCTATATGAGGCGCAAGTGAAGTTTGCCGTACATCTCTTGATAGGAATAAGATGAATCTGAAAGCATCCCCAGGGCAGATTTAAAAACTGCAGGGGCGTCTCTGCCCATCTGAGTAAATTGTCTTTCAGGGCAAAGCGCAATTATGCATAACGTATGAGTGTTATGGGGTCAAAAAATTATTCCGCTAAATCATATTTTAAAAGAAATAAAAAATGAAATAAAAGCAATGAATTAAGTGCTGGGCGGTCTGCCCTTAATCATAAGGTAGAAATTATTGAGGGCAGATATAGGCTTTCCCATTCTGGATGATCTCGTTATCTCCAAGAACCGGATCTTGCAAGACAACGTGAGTGGCCCCTAAACGATTTGCAGATTCTTTAGCCAAATCAGATAGCTTGTCCTTGGTGGTGTCTGTAAATACCCCATAATAAACGGACCGGCTTTGGATATTTCCTACATCACGACACATGCTTGCCTGATCTGGAGAAAGCAATTTTACACGCATGGATTCAGGGCTAGGGCCTGACACACAAGCGCCAAGTGCAAAAGAGCAAGCAATCAGAAGGGAACATATTTTAAAACTTTGTGTATTCATAGGAACACTCCTTAAAATCATTCGGGTGAGTATATTTAACCTAAATTGTTTTGGTAAAAAGTCTATTGGTTGTGTGCCTCAATATAGTCGCCCGCCAAGGGGGATGTCTTTATCTGGGCTGATGAGTGTAACATTATCATGTTCGTCCGGAAAACCAAGCACAAGAATCTCAGACATGTATTTGCCGATTTGCTTTGGCGGAAAGTTCATAACCGCAGCAACAAGTTTGCCTTTCAGGTCATTGGGGGAATAGTTTTGTGTAACTTGAGCCGAGGTTTTCTTAATGCCGATCTCTGCGCCGAAGTCGACAAAGAGTTTATAAGCAGGCCTTCTAGCTTCAGGGAATTCAAGGACATCAACGATGCGGCCAACCCGAATATCCACTTTCAGAAAGTCATCAAATGAAATGCTCATAGCCCAGCTTTCTCTTATTCCTCAATATAGTTTCTCAACATATGCATCAATATAAATGGAAAGACAAGGCATGCAGCCATCTCGAACATCCAGAATCCTACAATTGTACTAAAATCAAAATCAAGACGATCAGCTATTTTGTCAAAGTCTCCAAACCCGTGCTGGCCTTTCTGGCTATAGTATATGTAGCGATGTTCTTCATTGCCGAGCAATCCAATCCCATCAATAAAGGCTCTAAAAATAAATCCGAACCCGAAAATGGCATTGAGATATCGTTCTGTATTTCCTCTGGGGGCTAAATCGAATATTGCGCGAAACAAAAAGAAAGAGGCGATTAGGGGCTCTGCACCTGGGCCCATAAAGTCAATGACGCTACGGTATAAATCTTCATTCCAGAAAGTCAGAAGATTAAAAACCAAAAGTCCCGCAAGCGTATATTGCAACCATTTATATTCGCCCAAGCTATAAATGCTGTACCCAAGGCCGGCCCATACGCAGAACAGAATGAAATAATTCTGGCCTCCGAAGCTCCAGGCCATGCCGCCCCCATGCTCAAAATCAAACATAGGGAGCGTGGCAAAGCCATAATACCATGCTGTGATTGTATGTCCCAATTCATGAAAAAAAGTGCTCATATAGTTCAGGCAAATAGCCATCCATCCTAAGGGGAGGACTGAAAAGCTTTGATGGAAAACGTAGTTCCAGACAGGTATACAGGACGCTAGGGCGATAAATAAGCCAATTAAGAGTGTACGTTTTGCAGTCATCAATTTGTTTGGTATGGAGTATGGGGCGTTGTATGAGAAGGTTTAAATTGAATTTGGGAAAGTCTAGCATAGAGAAAGGGAGTTTTCATGTCTGATTATGCGCTGGTTTATGTAACATGCCCTTCAAAAGAGGAGGCAGAGAAAATCCTCCTGACTTTACTGGAGAAAAAGCTTGTGGCGTGTGGAAACATTCTTCCGGGTGTAACCAGTTATTTTTACTGGGAGGGGAATGTTGATAAGTCAGAGGAATTTATGTTGCTTTTAAAGAGTAGGTCGCGCTTATTCAGCCAAATAGAGGCCTGTATTTGTGACCTTCATTCATATAAAACCCCGTGCATTTTGCAATGGAAGCTGGATGAAGTTCATTCTCCTTTTGCGTCCTGGATCACAGAAAATGTAAAATAATAAGGTATTATGATACCATATGATATTAAGTCATTGATATATATTAAAAAATCAAAAATAGAAAAAGTTTATTTTCCTTGACGCCTTAGTATCTCTGGGATACAAACGCTTCCGAACAAGAACCAATAATAAGACTTAAAGGATCAAAGGGTATGAAAACCTATTCCGCCAAGCCTTCCGAGATCGAGAAGAAATGGATTGTCGTTGATGCTGAAGGGCTGGTACTGGGACGTTTGGCGTCTGTACTCGCGATGCGTCTGCGCGGCAAGCACAAACCATCTTTCACCCCACACATGGACACGGGTGATTACGTAGTTGTTATCAATGCTGACAAAGTTGTCATGACAGGTAACAAAATGCAGGACGAAATTTTCTACTGGCACACAGGATACCCAGGCGGTATCAAAGAGCGCAATCGTGCTCAAATGCTGGAAGGAAAAACTCCAGAAAAAGTTATCAAAAAAGCAGTTGAACGTATGCTTCCTGAAGGTCCTTTGGGCCGCAAGGTTTTGGGCAATATGCGTGTTTACACCGGCCCGAACCACCCACACGAAGCTCAGAACCCTGAAGTTCTGGACGTTGCTTCTATGAATCCTAAGAACAAAGTGAGAGGTTAATCGCCATGGCAAGTTTGGAATCTTTGGCAACCGCCACCGAAAACGAAGTTGAAAAACGCGAACCAAAAATCGATGCGCAAGGCCGTGCTTATGCAACAGGTCGCCGCAAAGAGGCAACTGCTCGTGTTTGGGTTAAGCCAGGTACAGGTAAAGTGATCGTCAACGGACGTGATCAAGAAACTTACTTCGGTCGTAAAACCCACTTGCTGGTTTTGAACCAACCATTCCTGATTGTGAACCGCGTCAATCAATTCGACGTTATGTGCACAGTTGTTGGTGGTGGTCTTTCCGGTCAAGCTGGTGCGATCCGTCACGGTATCTCTCGCGCCCTGCAATATTACGAGCCTGATCTTCGCGCTCCTCTGAAAGCAGCAGGAATGCTCACACGTGACTCACGTGCTGTTGAACGTAAAAAGATCGGTTTACACAAAGCACGTCGTGCAAAACAGTGGGTCAAGCGTTAAGCTTTCACTCTACCGAATACAAAATTCAAAGGCCGGAAATTTTCCGGCCTTTTTTATTCCTATAAGACAAGATTACTTGTTCATCATGTCTAGACCTTTGCTGATGCCGGACACGCTAGTGCCGATATTGGCATTCGATTTTCTTAACTCGGATTCATTTAAAATCACACCTTTCGTAATGCCTTCGCTTCCGATCATAAGAGTGTCTTCGGCGTTCATCCGAAATGCGGCGCATTTACCCAAACTTTTATTGGCTTGTGCGTTATCGTAACTCGAATATGTTTTCGAAATATCCTGACAGTTACCAACGCTAACCTGATCATACGGGTGACGTTTACCGAGTTCCTTCGGAATGTCATGAGTAATGATATCAGCCATAAAAATTCTCCCTAAAAATTGAATTTCCCCTGATTGATATTCTAATGATAGGTGAAACGAATAAAGAATGCGTAAAAAGGGGGAGGCTTATAAAATAAAAAAAAACCCGACCAAGAGTCGGGTTTTTAACGCAGAACTTTCAAATATCTCTACGCAGAATAATACATATCGTACTCGATCGGATGAGGCATGGTTTCAAATGCTTCAACTTCACCCATTTTCAATTCAATGTACGAGTCGATAATATCTTTGCTGAACACGCCGCCTACAGTCAGGAAGTTGTTATCTGCCATCAGGCTGTTCAATGCTTCACGCAAGGAACCGCAAACTGTCGGAACTTTGGCAAGCTCTTCAGGCGGCAAGTGATAAAGATCTTTGTCATGTGCTTCGCCCGGATGGATTTTGTTCTTGATCCCGTCAAGGCCAGCCATCAGCATCGCCGCGTAAGCGAGGTAAGGGTTAGCTGTTGGATCAGGGAAACGAACTTCCACACGCTTTCCTTTCGGGGATGCGGCATAAGGGATGCGGCAAGACGCAGAACGGTTGCGACCGGAATAAGCCAACAATACTGGCGCCTCGTAACCCGGAACCAAACGCTTATATGAGTTTGTGGTAGGGTTGGTAAATGCATTTAATGCTTTTGCGTGCTTGATGATTCCGCCAATATAGAACAGTGCCATTTCGGACAAGCCTGCATATTCGTCACCTGCAAACAGAGGCGTAGACCCTTTCCAGATTGACTGGTGGCAGTGCATCCCCGAGCCGTTATCCCCGAAAATAGGCTTCGGCATAAAGGTTGCTGTCTGACCGTAAGCAGCAGCAACATTGTGTACAACGTGCTTATATATCTGCATATTGTCACCACAATTCAACAGGGTATCGAACTTGATTCCTAGCTCGTGTTGGCTTGGCGCGACTTCATGGTGGTGCTTTTCAACTTCAACGCCCATGGAGGCAATAACGGACAGCATTTCTGCACGCAAATTTGATCCTGTATCGACAGGAGAGTCAGGAAAATAGCCGCCCTTAACGCGTGGACGATGACCAAGGTTATTTTGGTCATAGGCGCGATCGGTATTATAAGGACCTTCAAGACTATCAATTTCGTAGGACACTTTATTCATTTTGACGCTGTATTTAACGTCATCGAAAACGAAGAACTCCGCTTCGGGTCCGAAGAAAGCCGTATCGCCAATGCCAGTTGTTTTCAAATACTCTTCAGCTGCTTTAGCAATAGAGCGGGGACAACGCTCATAAGGCTTGCGTGTAGTCGGGTCGAGAACAAAGCAGAACAATTTAACAGTAGGTTGGGCCGAGAACGGGTCTTTCATGACGCGGGACAGGTCGGGCAACAAAATCATGTCTGATTCATTGATTGCCTTCCATCCGGCAATAGAAGATCCGTCAAAATAGACACCTTCTGTCAGCAGGCCTTCATCAACAGTAGAAATATGCTGGGTGGTATGCTGTTGTTTTCCGCGCAGATCAGCAAAGCAGAAATCAACATACTGGATATCGCCCTCTTTCAGGAATTTTACGAACTCTGGAGCACTTTTAAAGCTTAAGGCATTGGATGATGGCATGAGACCCTCTGGATGTTGTTAATATGCAAAAAACGCAAGACAGCTATGTCGGCGATGCTTAATTAGCATGCGCACAATGGAGCGTCCAGAAAAAATTTTTTTTCTATAGACAAAATCAACAATTTTTAGCATAAAGCTGCTCTGGCAATTTCGCCCGACTTTTTGTCTTGTGGCGGCCGTAGCTCAGTTGGTAGAGCCCTCGGTTGTGGTCCGAGTGGTCGTGGGTTCGAATCCCATCGGTCGCCCCATTTAAAAAGCCCTCTTCGGAGGGTTTTTTTTATTATAAAGGTGAAAAGGTAGCAAATCTTTCTCCTTTAAGTAGGCATCTATACAAAAATAAGTTTCTCGTTCATTATTTTTGCCATGAACACCGAGATTCTTTCCATCACACAGATGAAGCAAGCAGAAGATGCCTCCCTAAGCGGGCGGACATCTGGCTATACACTGATGCAACGGGCCGGTCGGGCCGTTGCGGATATTATCCGCGAAAAGTATGAGAAGCAGACTGTTCTTGTTCTTTGTGGATCCGGAAACAATGGTGGGGACGGATTTATTGCGGCGAGCGAACTTAAGCGCAAAAAGTGGGATGTCACGATAGCTTGCAAATTGGAAGCCGAATATCTTGAGGGAGATGTCGCAAGGGCCGCAGAAGAGTGGGGAGATGATTTTGAAACTCTGGATAAGGTAAAGCTTCCGGAAGACGGCATTATTATCGACGCTATATTTGGAACAGGGCTAGAGAGGGAAATCACAGGAGATGCACAGGAAATCCTGTTTGCGCTTCAAAGGTCTAGCTGTTCCGTAGTTGCTATAGACGTTCCTTCTGGCGTATATGCGGACAGCGGTGACTGCCAACCTTGTACCCCTCAGGCGGATTTAACAGTTACATTTTTCAGAAAAAAGATGGGACATATTCTTCTTCCTGGGCGGGTAGCTTGTGGAGATATAATTGTATCGGATATCGGTATGAAAGATGATGTCCTTGATGAAATCGAGGGTGAAATTGTCCATGAAAACGACCCGTCACTGGGATGGCAAGAAGATGCATCAACCAAAGCATTCTGGACACATAAATATCACCATGGTCATATAGCAGTTCTGGGTGGGAGAATTCTGACCGGTGCAACGGTTCTGACCTCTCTATCTGCCCTTAGAATTGGCGCCGGGCTTGTAACTATTGCCGCGCATCCTGATGTTATGACTGTGTACAGAATGGCTTCGCCGTCACTGATGGTTGAGCCACTACAGGAAATGGCCAGATTTAAGGAACATTACTCGAAAGATGATCGAAGAAACGTTCTCTTGATTGGTCCGGGGGCTGGGCTGGAAAATGAGGGTGCTCTTAAAAAGATTGTCTTTGATGCGACAGCCAGCGAGCGTATTTGTGTTCTGGATGCGGATGCCTTGAGTGTGTTCGAGAATGATACGCGCACTTTCTATAAATCCCTGAATAGGAACTGTATTCTTACTCCGCATGAAGGCGAGTTCGAGCGGATTTTTCCTGGACTCCAAGGCTCCAAGGTGGATAGGGCGCTTGAGGCTTCCAAAAAAACAGGTGCAATTATTGTTTTGAAAGGTGCTGACACTGTTGTCGCCTCTCCAAGTGGTAAGGCGGTTATCAATACGACCGGATGCGGCTGGATGGCTACCGCAGGAACAGGTGACGTGCTTGCAGGTATGATAGCTGGGCTTGCTGCGCGTAAGGTTTTGTCCCTGTTCGATGCGGCCTGTGCGGCTGTCTGGATGCATGGGAAGGCCTCGGAGTTAGCAGGGCCTGGGATGATCTCGGAAGATCTCTCAAGTCATATTCCATCTGTTCTGGCTCTATTGAATGAGCCCCCTGAAACAGTGGAAACTGAGGAATAATTCCAAAAATATAAGATTCCCCTTGGCGCAGACGGAATTCTGCGCTAAAACCCTGTTCGTTGCGAAAAATAGAGAAATTCGGGGCTTATTGCCTCATTGCGGGTGTGGCGAAATTGGCAGACGCACCAGATTTAGGTTCTGGCGCCGCAAGGCGTGGGGGTTCAAGTCCCTTCACCCGCACCATTTTTAGATAAACTTGAAAGTGAAGAAAAGTATGCAAGTAGCTGTATTAAAAGAAGAAGGTTTGTCCCGTGAGTTGGAAGTAACTATTCCGGCATCCCTGATTGCCCAACGTATTGATATGGAGCTGACCGAGTACGGCAAGAAAGCCAAGATTGACGGCTTCCGTAAGGGAAAAATTCCTCTGCCTGTTCTCAAGAAACAATACGGCAAAATGATTCTGGGCGAAGTTATTGACAAGACCATTCAGGAATCAGCTGCAAACGCGATGAAAGAAAAAGAAATTCGCCCTGCAATGCAGCCGAAAATCGAGCTGAAAGACGGCGAAAAATTTGATGAAGGCAAAGACTTGATTTACACAATGAAAGTCGAAGTTCTGCCAACGTTCAAGGTTATGGACTTGTCCAAAGTTGCTGTTGAAAAACCTGTTGCAAAAGTAGAAGACAAAGTCGTTGAAGAAACTCTTGAACGCATTGCTTCCAACAACCGCACCTTTGCTAAAGTTGAAGAAGCGCGCGCGGCTGCCATGGGAGATATCTGTGTTGTTGACTTTACAGGAACAACGAAAGACGGTGTTTCCTTGCCGGGCATGTCTGGGAAGGGAATGAATGTTGAGCTCGGTTCTGGTCAATTGATCCCTGGCTTCGAAGATCAACTCGTTGGCAAAAAAGTCGGCGATCATGTTGAAGTGGACGTGACATTCCCTGAGGATTACGGAGTCGCTGAATTGGCTGGCAAACCAACCATTTTCCACGTGGACATTACCGAGCTTCAAACACCAAGCGAAACCAAAATTGATGATGAGCTTGCAAAAAAGCTGAATTTCGATGACTTGGGAGCTTTGAAAGAGGCTGTTGTGAAAGAAGTTTCCAAAGACTATGAGCAACTTTCCCGTTTGCGTTTGAAACGTTCATTGTTGGATGTTCTCGATGAAAATCACAGCTTTGAACTGCCTGAAACCATGGTGAAAATGGAATATGATGCCATCGTTCGCCAAATGGAGCAGGAAAAGAAGCAAGCAGGTGAAGAAATCACAGACGCTGACAAAGATGAGTTGAAACCAATCGCAGAACGCCGCGTTCGTCTAGGATTGGTTCTTGCTGAAATTGGTCGTGAAAATAACGTGCAGGTTTCTCAGGAAGAGCTGTACAAGGCAATCTATGCTGAGGCGCGCAAATTTCCGGGGCAGGAGCAACAGGTTCTCGAGTTCTACTCTAAGAACCCTCAAGTAATCGAAAGCTTCCGTGCGCCGATTTATGAAGATAAAGTCGTTGACTATATCCTTACCAAAGCAACAGTATCCGAGAAGGAAGTGTCTCTGGATGATTTGACTGCTGAGGAAGAGGATGGTGATGTTGCTGCTAAAAAGCCAGCCAAAAAGAAAGCAACAGCCAAGAAAAAGGAATAGTTCCTTAGTCTTTAATAGTAAAATTCAAGCCCCGACAAGCGTTCGGGGCTTTTATGTTAATGATGTTTTCGGAAATAACCTCTTGAAACCCATAGAGTCAGGGGCTACTCTCTCCTCAGTTCTATTTAACCCACCAAATGATTCGCTAAATCCAAAAGGCTATTATGATTAGAGACCGCGACCCGATTGACGTTTATAATAATTACCTCGTTCCAACTGTGATCGAGCAAACTAGCCGCGGAGAGCGTGCGTTTGACATTTATTCCCGTTTGTTGAAAGAACGCATTATTTTCCTCGTAGGCGGCGTAAACGATAACGTATCTTCCCTGATTTGCGCGCAGCTTTTGTTCCTTGAATCGGAAAATCCGAACAAAGACATTTATTTCTACATAAACTCCCCAGGAGGCGTAGTAAGCTCCGGTCTCGCGATGTACGACACAATGCAGTACATCAAGCCGAACGTGGCAACTGTGTGTATCGGTCAGGCATGCTCTATGGGTTCATTCCTGTTGATGGCTGGAGCTAAGGACAAGCGGTTCTGCTTGCCAAACTCCCGTATTATGATCCACCAGCCTTCAGGTGGCGCTCAGGGTATGGCATCCGACATCGAAATTCAGGCCGCAGAAATCATCCGCTTGAAGAAGATTTTGACAGAAGCTTATGTCACGCACACAGGTCAGAAATACAAAACTTTAGAAGAATTGATGGACCGCGATAAGTGGTTGTCTGCTGACGAAGCAAAAGACTTGGGTCTCGTTGACCATGTTGTTAAGTCTCGTGACGATGTTCGTCCGAAAGAAGACAAAAAATAGTCTTCAAAAGAAGAGTACAAAAGGGCGCCCATATAGGCGCCCTTTAGTTTTTAGCGAGCAAAAACTTGCTTCGCCATAACAAAATTCCATCGTTTTGCCATATGTAAACTTATATTTTATTGATAGGGCTGGATAGTCGGTTAATTTATTACATAATAAAAAATCAAAAAAGAGGAGATAGAAAATATTAACGTATAAAGTTGATGTACGTGTTCCGTGTGGCCTGAAAAATAAACAAACCCATTCGAACAGATACCTTGATTTTTTAGAAAAATTAACCATTTCCTCAGAAGCGGCCCCTAATCTGGTTGATATACCAAGTTGAATGAATTAACTTGTCCGCTCACATGTTTCAGAGGTCCTTATGCTCAGTTTTAAGATGACAGACACCCCCCAGATATGCCCGGTTTTGCCGCTACGCGATATAGTCGTGTTTCCGCATATGATCGTGCCTCTTTTTGTTGGACGGGAAAAATCTGTCGCGGCTTTGGAAAAAGTCATGGATGCAGGAAAACAAATAGTCCTGATCACCCAAAAATCTCCTTCTGTGGACGATCCAGTCCCTGATGATTTATATCAGATCGGAACAATCGGGACTATTCTACAGCTTTTAAAACTGCCGGATGGAACGGTTAAAGTCCTTGTGGAAGGAGAACGCCGCGCCCGCGTCTCTAAATTCACTTCGACAGATCCATTTTTGGAAGTTGAAGTTATTCCTGTTGAAGAAGAAAAGACAAACTCAACAGAGCTTGAGTCTTTAGCTCGTGCAGTTGTTACGCAGTTTGAAGAATACGTGAAGCTGAATAAAAAGATTCCGCCTGAAGTTATCGTATCAATCGGTCAGATTGAAGAGCCGGGAAAACTGGCTGATACAATTGCATCGCATTTAACTCTGAAGATAGAAGAAAAACAAAAACTTCTTGAAGTCGAAAAGGTCACAGAACAGCTTGAACAAATCTTCTCGCTCATGGAGGGTGAGATTGGTGTTCTGCAAGTTGAGAAACGTATCCGTGGACGTGTCAAGCGTCAGATGGAGAAAACGCAGCGCGAGTATTATCTGAATGAACAAATGAAGGCTATTCAGAAAGAGCTTGGCGAGGGCGAAGGTGGCTCCGGCGAATTGGAAGAGCTTGAAAATAAAATCAACCAGACAAAATTCTCGAAAGAAGCCAAAGAAAAAGCTCTGGCTGAACTCAAGAAATTAAAAATGATGTCGCCGATGTCGGCAGAAGCTACCGTAGTCCGCAACTACCTTGACTGGTTACTGTCTGTACCTTGGAAAAAAACAACAAAGGTCAAAAAAGACATTAAAGCTGCGGAGAAAGTTCTCGATACAGATCATTATTCTTTGGATAAAGTCAAAGAACGTATTCTAGAGTATTTAGCTGTCCAGCAGCGCGCCAATAAACTCAAGGGCCCAATTCTGTGTCTCGTTGGGCCTCCTGGTGTTGGTAAGACTTCTTTGGGGCAGTCTATTGCTAAGGCAACAAACCGTAACTTCGTACGTATCTCGCTTGGGGGCGTGCGTGATGAAAGTGAAATTCGCGGCCACCGCAGAACCTATATTGGAGCCATGCCCGGAAAAATTATTCAGGGCATGAAAAAAGCAAAGACCTCAAACCCTCTTTTTCTTCTCGATGAGATAGACAAGCTCGCATCAGATTGGAGAGGGGACCCGAGCTCTGCTTTACTTGAAGTTCTTGACCCTGAACAAAATGCGACATTCAATGATCACTATCTGGAAACAGATTATGATTTGTCAGATGTCATGTTTATCTGTACTGCAAACTCGCTGAATATGCCTCGCCCGCTTCTGGATCGTATGGAGATCATTCGAGTCTCGGGGTATACCGAAGATGAAAAGCTCCAAATTACCAAACAACATTTGCTCAAAAAGCAAATGAAGAACGCAGGTCTAAAGAAAAGCGAATTTTCAATTACCGATCATGCGCTGCGAGATTTGATTCGTTATTATACACGCGAAGCAGGTGTGCGGAGTTTGGAACGCGAACTTGCAAATTTGTGCCGAAAAGCAACGAAAGAAATTCTTCAAAATAAGAGAACAACACTTTCGATTACACCGAAGAATCTTGGTAAATATGCGGGCATCCGTCGTTACAGCTTTGGTGAAGTTGAAGAAAGTAACCGCATTGGTGTTGTCAATGGTTTGGCATATACGGAGGTCGGAGGGGATTTGCTGTCTATTGAAGCTGTCACTATGCCTGGTAAAGATGGCAAACTCTCGACAACAGGTAACTTGAAAGATGTAATGCGTGAATCAATTACCGTTGCGGAAATGCTGATCAAATCACGGTCTGCACAATTAGGCATCTCATACGACAGCTTAAAGGAAATGAATATACACGTTCACGTTCCGGAAGGGGCAACGCCCAAAGACGGACCTTCTGCGGGTGCTGCAATGGTAACTGCAATTGTTTCTGCCCTGACGGGGATAGAAATTCGCCGCGATATCGCAATGACTGGAGAAGTTAACTTGCGTGGCTATGTCACGGAAATTGGCGGACTAAAAGAAAAGCTTTTGGCAGCGTTACGTGGAGGAATTACCAAGGTTCTGATACCGCAAGATAATGCTAAAGATCTCGAAGATATCCCGCAAAATGTCAAGAAAGGTCTGGAAATAGTACCTGTCCGGACCATTGAGGAAGTGCTGTCTCATGCTCTCGTGAGCATGCCTGAACCGCTAAATCCCGAAGAAAGTGACGAAAAAGCAGGTGAAATCAAAAAAATATCCCCAAAAACCGCAGAAAATCAGGGCAAAGACGTAATTCGTCATTGAGATTTTTAGAAAAAAGGCATAAAAATTGATTCTACGAATCGCCGAGAGACCTTGAGAATCAAGGGCCAGAGGCGGTAAGTGGAACTCTTTTTAACTCAACTTTCGAACCCGAGGGGTTACTATGAACAAATCTGAACTGGTTGAAGCCGTTGCTAAGAAAACCGACATGACCAAAGCGGCTGCTCAAGAAGCTATCGAAGCTGTAATTGAGTGCATCACCAAAGCTCTGAAAAAAGGCGATGAAGTTCGCTTGGTTGGCTTCGGTACTTTCACCGTAGCAAAACGTGCAGCTTCCACAGGCCGCAACCCACGTACCGGCGAAGCAATCAAGATTCCTGCTTCCAAACAGCCTAAGTTCAAAGCTGGTAAAGAGCTGAAAGACACCGTTAACGGTCGTTAGTCTCTGGCTACATAGAAATTCGGACAGCCCGCCGTGTGACGGGCTGTTTTTTTATAAATAAATGATTTTTCCTCTTGCCTTGTTGGCAAAATATGGGTAGAAAATGCGTCTCTGCAGCGCGCTTAGCTCAGCGGTAGAGCAACTCGTTTACACCGAGTGGGTCGGGAGTTCAATCCTCTCAGCGCGCACCATTTCCACACCATGTAAAGTCTAATGAAAATCAAGCAGAATTTATGCACGCATGTGTGCATATTACGTGCTATGAAGAGCTATGAGTGCTAATTCTGAAATTCATAAGGCAGATTATTCCATCGTCATCATTGATTGTACAGAGCAGGAATATAACGGTGAGATAATTACCCTGAAACCAACGGGGGGCATCCCTCTTGTCGTGACCCATCTTGCCGAAGAGTTAGCGAGGGCGGGATGCAATGTCACTGTCGAAAATAAAACGCCGGAAAATAAAATATACAAAAACGTCACTTGGGAAAATCGGAACAATCCTCAAGTCAAATCAGCCGACTTTGTTATCGCATGCAACGATGTCAAAATTTTCGATCAATCACCGTACAGACAAATGATCGAACAGGGCGCGATTCCAATTCTCTGGTTGCACAATCTATTTACATGGAAACGGGCTTGGAAAAAGAAGCGCATCGGTTCACTCTTCAGAAGAAAACCGGATGTTGTTTTCTTAAGCGAATATCATGCAAAGAATTGCGCTAAGTTTATGCCGTTAGGCATGAGGAGTATAATCCCTCACGGCGTCGGTCACGATTTTTTTGATATTCCACAAAGCTCAGAAAAAAGAATACCGCAGGCATTATTCCTGTCAAAAGCCTTTCGTGGGTTTTCTGAGGTTATGGCTCTCTGGGTCAAATCTGTGCACCCGTCTTGTCCTCAAGCAATCTTGAAAGCCTATATTGGAAAACAGGAAATCGGCAATTACCCTTATACGGAAGAGCAGTTAAAATCGTACGGAATAGAAATCATGGACCGAGCCCCCCAGCCTGTACTGATGAAGGAAATGCAACAATCCTCTTGTTTGATTTATCCAGGCCATAAAGACGAAACTTTTTGTAATGTAGCAGCCGAGTGTAGTGTGATGGGCTTGCCTGTTATTACAAAAGGAATTGGAGCATTGACCGAACGCGTGGCATCGGGAGGCGGTGTTCTTGCCCATAGTGATGCAGATATAGCCCAGGCAGTTATCCGCTGTATGACGGATTCTAAATATACAAAGTTGTTGTCTGATACAGCTTTTGCATCTAGGGACGAGTATCGCTGGGAGCGAAGAATTAACGAATGGTTAGGTCTCTTTGCCGAATTGAGACGTGGTTAGATATGTTGGGAGGCTGAGAAGCGTCATGGGAAACCAGAAAACAATCCAGGTTATTCCGAGGTTGGTATAATATCCTCCGAAGTCAACAAACCCCATCGCTGCGCCAACACAGAGAAATATAAACGGGGCTGAGTCCTTGCTGCATCGTAACCGGATAAAAGCATAATAAAGACCAGCCAGTAATGTGACGATTTGCAGTACAAGCCCTGCGAACCCTGTATGGACAAGGGCGCTTAAATATACACTGTGGGGGTGGCTAACTTCATAGGTATGTCCGTCAATTTTAACAAGGTAAATAAACTTTGTGGCGATCCCGTGCCCTAAAACAGGCTTGTCCTGAAACAGGTCAATTGCTTGCTCCCAGATCTGGCTGCGCCCTGTTGTCCCTCTATTCTCGAAGTAGGAATATCCGTTATAGACAAAAGCGCCTACGGACAAGATTATAGCGGAAGAGATATAAATGGTATTTTTTGTAAAAAATTTTCTGACAGATTCAGCGCTGAGTATTGCGGCGGCTATTCCTGCTGCAACACAAGCAGCAAACGGTCCACGTGACTTGCTAAAGACGAGAATGGCAAAGGGAAGGGATATAAGAGCAATTTGATACTGTGGTTTCAGTTTTTTATAAAAGTATAAATTATCCCTACAAAAAATCATGATCAAACAGACCAGGCCATAGAGAAGGCCGCAGAGAACCGGATTCTCGCCACGTCCCCAGCCGGACAATCTTACCCCGTCACTGATTTGTTCCCAATTGGTCAACAGGAGGCCTGCAGCAGTTATAATGCCGGCTCCTGCAAAGGCAGTTAAAGCCGCATACCAGTATTGAAAACTCATGCGGCATAAAATCAAAAACGGAATTAGAGAGAGAGGGAATAACAAGACCATTTTACTTCTTTGCAAAAGCTTATCCGGTGTAACTCCTTCTGACCAGAAAATGGAAGAAAAGTTAAGTGTGAAGAAGGCAACTAAAAGGCCAAAAACAGGTAAAGATAGATTTTTTAAAGATAGTAACTCTCTATTTCTCACCAGAAAGTACAGAAAGAAAGGTAATGCAGTATACATGACGTTTCTTTGGGCTGACGTTCCAAGAAAGAAGAATGATGCGAATATTAGTATGTAAAAAAAAGCGACAATATGGGAGAGGTTGATATGCGACTTCATGTCGTTCAAGTTCAGGCTATCGGATACGCGGGTAATAGAAAAAGGCATCTCTAATATCTTTACTCTCGATCAGGGCTAAGTGATATGAGGCGGATTTTAAGGGCTTCCCTTTTAAAAGCAAGGTTTAGGTCAAGAAGTATACAGTGAAAAAACAAATATTGACATAATGTTTAATGAGGGGTATTTCCTTTCTATGACTCATTTAAACGAAAAACTATTATCCATGATTGGCGAATTTCGCCAAATTGCAAATGACGAGCTGAAACCAAGATTCGGTCAGTTGCAGGATGCTCAAATCCACCAACATAGTGACGGAAGCCTTTACACAGAAGCTGATTTGCAATCAGAGCGCCGTCTGATAGCGGCTGCCCATAAAATATATCCTGAAGCAATTTCCACTGGTGAAGAACAAATTTCCGAAGATCCGGTTGGATTTCTAAACTATGCACAAGAACAGATTGTTTGGATATTTGATCCGATTGACGGGACGGGAGCCTTCAAAAACGGAGATTCTAGATACGGCATGATGGGGGCTTTGGTCGATCATGGAAAGACAATCGCAGGGATTATATATACGCCTGAAAAAGACCTGATGATAGTATCTGAGAAAGATAAGGGCTGCTGGCTTTATCAAAACGGCACTATAACAGAACCTGCACAATTGACCCTTACTCTTCGTCCGACAAGTTTAACGGACAAGGCTCGTATTGCCTTTGCGTGCAGAAATCAGGATGCCCGTTATGAAGAAGTTCTTGCTAAGGGTGTTGTAGGATATCGCCCAAGAAATAACTCCAGCTATGATTATACCAGCCTCTTGCTAGGACAAATTGATACGAATTTCTATAGTGAAGGTTATACAAACCAAGGTTTGGGAAAATGTCCTCCGTGGGATCATGCTGCGGGAGTGCTCTGTGTCACCGAGGCTGGGGGATATGCTGCCCTACCATACGCAGAAGATGGGGTAGCCTATAATCCTCTAGCCTGTCATGACAGATTGTTGGTTTCTACCAATCGAGAACTCTTCTCTGCAGTCTATAAACACATCAGCACACGTGCCCTTGAGCTCCTATCTCCGCGATAGAGGCAAGAAAACAAGGACAAGGACGCAAGCAAAGCTAGAACATATCAGTTGAAATTCTTGTATCTGGAATAAAGAGGTCTATCTTTTGCAGGCTCAGGTAGGAAGGATTCCTCCGTATACATGCTTCCGAGAGGGATAAGAGAGACAACGCGTCCGTACGGATCTATCACTACAGAAATTCCGGTATTTGCCGAACGAACAACAGGAATTCCTTCTTCAATTGCACGATAAAGGGCTTGAGCCATGTGCTGGAATGGACCAGGAGATAATCCGTACCAACCGTCATTTGTGACATTGACAATCCATTGAGGGCGCTCAGGATTGTCCGTCGTTACGTGTCCCGGAAAAATTACTTCGTAACAAACCAATGGGCTAAAAGGGGGCACCGAGTCAATCAAGGCAGTATGGGGGCCAGCGCCTTCAACAAAGCCTGTAAAGCTTGTTACAGAGCTAATCGGGATATATTTCTGGAAGGGAATATATTCCCCAAACGGAACAAGATGAAATTTATCAAACTGGTACACCATATCTGCATTTTGATTGATGGCAATCAGACTATTATGCCACCCGTTTTTATCTCTTAATAATGCTCCTGTAAGTAAGTAAGTTTTTTCGGGGAAATGCCCTATAGCACCTTTAAGAGAGTCTTTACCTGCGTCGGCATCCAGATGATGATACGTAATGGCCGTTTCGGGCATAACGAGGATGCGAACTGTCTCCGGGTTCTTGCTATGAAGTTCAGAATCCCTCTTTAGAAGGTTAAGGGATGTTCTGAAATTATCCCACATAAGGCTATTATCCCATTTCTTGTCCTGCGGAATATTTGGCTGGACAAGCTGGATGATAACATCATCCCGATATTGGGTCGGGTTATTTGATAAGCGTGCCAGCCCGAATATATAAAGGCCAAACATGAGTAAGATGGCTCCACAGAGTACGCTAACTTTTATGAATTTATTTGATGACCCGGTAAATGCAAATCCCGGAGCGCTCATAATGAAAACAGTTAGGAATGTAAGTAAATAAATTCCTCCGATGGATAGGATTTGAAGCATAGGCAAATGTCCTGTCCACGCCATCCCGAATAGGTTCCATGGGAATCCGGTAAGGATGTTTCCTCGTAGATACTCCACAGCCATAAAGGATATAAGAAAGACAATATAGGAAAGGAATGTGCGCCCCGCACGTATCCAACGAGTAGCATAAGTTGCCAATCCATGAAAAAGAGCCAATCCAGCGGGTAGGCCGCACACAGCAAGCGGGTAAACCCATTGATACGGATTGCCATCCACGAGGAGGGCATTCCCGATCCAGTAAAGGCTGAAAAGAAAATATCCGAAACCGAAAGACCACCCGCAGAAAAAAGATTTCCACTTTGCCTCTTCCGAAAAGCTTGTGAATGTAACCCACAATAAGGATAGCGCTATTACCAGATTGTACCATAGATAAAGAGGCCCCATGGCTCCACCGCCTATTGCCCCCAAAAGGAAGACAAAGAAAAAACGTCCGAGAGTTGATGTCGGAAGAAGTTTTATACGCGATAGAAACATGGGAAGTCCTGACTAGGTTGTTTCGTTCTGGCTTTGCCCGTCTGTATCCGGGGCAGATGGCTTCGGATGGCGGACCCTAATTCGTGTTACACGGCGTGGATCGGCATCCATGATCTCGAAGACAAAGCCTGTATCTTCGTGAGTTATCACTTCTCCACGTGCAGGGACGCGCCCAGATATAGTAAAAATAAAACCGCCCAGAGTATCTGCAACATCCCGTTCCTCTGCGCTGAGTATTTGGCCGAATTTTTCTTCAAAATCGGAAATCTCTATACGGGCATCAACAACAAAGCTGCCATCTTTTGCTTCAACGATTTCGGGAATAATGCTTTTATCAAATTCATCCTGAACTTCGCCGATAATGCTGCTGACGACATCCCCGATCGTAACAAGTCCATCAATGCCGCCATATTCATCAACCACAAAAACCATTTGTTGGCGGGTTTGACGCATCATCATCAACAGATCAAATACGGGCATGGCGGGAGAAACAACCGGAGCATCCCGAACCAGAGATTTAACTTCGATTTCCTTCTTGGTAATCAGGGCCTCGAAAACATCCTTGATATGAATAACGCCGACAATATCGTCAAGCGTTTCACGATAAACAGGAATCCTGACATGCTGTTTTTGCGCCAAAAGCCCAAGTAACTCATCAGCGGGCGTGGAAAGATCAATGGCAACAATATCAATACGCGGAACCATAACATCTTCTGCTGTGCGGTCGCGGAGTTCCAGAATATTGCTCAAGAGTTGAAGTTCGTGAGAGGCAGCGCTCTCCTTCGTTCCTTCCATAGAAGACATTTCTTCAATGTATTCCTCAAGAACTTCACGGAGGGATTCATCATTTTCTGGCTTTGCTCCCAGAAGGTTTTTTAACCAAACAACAACACCGCCTGTACTAACGGGTTCATTAGGTTTAGACATATTCTGTCGGGAGGAGGAGTCTTTATCAGCTTCAGTTGGCATTTTAAAAATTTAGTCCTTAATACTACCTGTAATTTATTAAAGATAAGGGTCAGGAATGTCCAGAGTTTTCAGAATTTTGACCTCTAAACTCTCCATTTCTTGTGCTTCTGCATCATCCATATGGTCATAGCCCAAAAGATGCAGAAACCCGTGGGTAATCATATGGCAAAAATGATCGTGAAGGCTCTTTTCTTGTTCAATAGCCTCACGCTGCACCGTTTCGAACGCTACAATAATATCGCCGACAGGAACCTCTCCGATTCCTTCCGGAATATCCGACATCCCATCCCAGTCAGGAAAGGACAAAACATTGGTCGGTTTGTCCTTATTACGGTGATCTTTATTCAAAATACGGATGGCTGCATCATCAGTGAGGGTCACACTGATTTCAGGAATAATACCTTTGGGACGCTTTGGAACTTTAGACCATGCTGCACAAATAACCTCTGAAACAAGTTTTTTGGCGCCCAGTCTGGATTTTCCCCATTGAGGGGCTTCAAAATAGATATGAACAATAGGTTCTGCGGACATATTGCTTACTTGGCCTTCTTAGCGTCATAAGCATTCAGAATTTTTCCAACCAGTTTATGTCGGACAACATCGGCATTCTCAAACTGGATAAACGCAATTTCATCTATATTGTGAAGAATGCTCATAGATTCCTTAAGTCCTGAAACCTCACCTGAAACAAGATCAGTCTGACTCGGATCCCCGGTAATAATCATGCGGGAATTTTCCCCCATACGGCTCAGAAACATTTTCATTTGGGTGGATGTTGTGTTTTGAGCTTCATCCAAAACTACGTATGCATGAGAAAGTGTACGGCCACGCATAAATGCAAGCGGCGCGATTTCAATTTCTCCGCGCTCAAGCATTTTTTCAACACGATCTGCCCCAAGAAAGTCATTGAGGGCATCGTAAATGGGGCGCAAGTAAGGATCAATTTTTTCGCGCATATCACCCGGAAGAAACCCAAGTTTTTCACCTGCTTCAACAGCAGGGCGGCAGAAAATCAAACGCTCGATAATTCCCTTTTCGTACATCTCAACGCCGACGGCAACGGCGAGATAAGTTTTCCCCGTTCCGGCAGGACCTACGCCGTAAACCATTTCTTTTGTTCGCAGGGCATCGACATAGGCTGCCTGATTTTTTGTACGCGGAGAAAGGGAGCGTCGTTTGGTATGAATGGCATTTTTGTCATCAAAGGCCGGAGATGTTCTGAGTGGTATAACAGGTTGATCGTTATCAGGCATGGACTTTTTCTTACCTCCATTGGAATGTTCAACAGTGGGATCTGGGTTAGTAAAGCGGATCATGGCATCAATATCGTCAGGTGCAATCATGACAGGTTTCTTTTGGTGTGTAACGCGATCCCACAAAGATTGAATGATATGTTCTGCCAAGGCAACATCTGTAGCACTTCCGGAAATGAAGAGTGTGTTGCCGCGGTCCGCAATTTGAACCTGTAATGTCTTTTCGAGGTAAGATATGTTCGAATTATGCTCGCCATAAAGAAGAGGCAGCAGGGATAAGTCATGAAATTCAAGAACGGAAATGGCAAAACTCCTTGGCTGGTTGACCTGATAATAATTATAGCACGATCAAGCCTAAAGGAAAACTAAACGAGTTCATTATTTTTCAGGAAGTTACGCGGCCAATTCATCGTCAGCAATCACAATTTTACCATGCAGCGCAGTATTTCCGGCACTGGTGACGTTGACCTCTGCAATTTGCCCGAACAGACGATCCGGCGCCTCAACGTGAATGGCCTGGTTATGTTCTGTGCGACCGTGAAGGTGGCCTGGCTTGGTCTGGCGACCATCAAACAAAACTTTAACATTTTTTCCGATAAAGGATTGGTTGAAGGAACTCGCTTGTTCGCTCAGTAATGCCTGTAAGAGATGAAGGCGTTTGTCTTTGACATCTTCGCGAACTAGATTCTGCATGTTTGCCGCTGGCGTTCCGGGGCGTGGGGAGTACTTGAAAGAATAGGCGAGGCTATAGCCGACTTTTTCAACCAAATTCATAGTGTCATGAAAATCCTGATCTGTCTCTCCGGGGAAGCCAATAATAAAATCGGATGATAACGCGATATCGGGGCGAATATCGCGGAAACGTGCCAGAACATCCAGATAAGATTGAGCTGTGTGTTTTCTGTTCATGGCCTTGAGAATATTATCTGATCCGCTTTGGACTGGCAGATGAAGATAGGGCATCAGCTTTTCACAATCACGATGTGCGGTAATCAAATCATCCTGCATATCGCAAGGATGAGAGGTCGTATAGCGAATGCGTGCGAGGCCTTCAATGTCATTTAACTCGCGAATCAATTGGCCTAAGCCCCATGTCTTACCGTCAGTCCCTTCTCCGTGAAATGCATTGACGTTTTGCCCAAGCAGAGTGATATCGCGCGCGCCCGCGCCAACCAACCTTTTGGCTTCATCCAGAATGGAAATAACAGATCGGGAATATTCTGAGCCGCGTGTATAGGGAACAACACAGAATGTGCAAAACTTGTCACAACCTTCCTGTACAGAGAGAAAGGCCGATGGTCCATTCACGCCATTCTCCTGTGGCAGCTTGTCGAATTTTTCTTCGGCGGGGAAGTCTGTGTTGATAATACGTTCTTTACCATACGCTCCGGTAATTTGGGCTATCATCTCTGGAAGTTGATGATAGGTTTGCGGACCGAAAACCAGATCGACATATCGTGCACGAGAGAGAATAACATCTCCCTCGGCTTGCGCCACACATCCTGCTACCGCAACAACCATTTTCTCGCCATTCTTCTCTTTGGCTTCTTTGTAAGGGCGAATACGACCCAAATCGGAGAAAACTTTGTCCGTTGCCTTTTCGCGAATATGGCAGGTGTTAAGAATTGCCATATCGGCGTCTTCATAAGTCTCTGTCGGCTCATATCCCAGAGGGCGCAAGATATCCTGCATGCGGCGCGTATCATAGCTGTTCATTTGGCAGCCATAGGTTTTGATAAAAAGCTTTTTCTTTTGCTGTGATGTGTCGTTATTGTTCATAGCTTTCCCATTCGGATTGACGGCCTGTTAAACCACGGCTAGAGTGCAAAAATCAATGAAAAATCACGGAATTTAGGACAATGAAAAAGACTATTCTGGCTTTAGGAACCATGTTGCCCTCTGAAATGGCAGAATTGGAAGCCAAATATAATTTGATCCGCCTGTGGAAAGAGGCCGATCCCGAGGCCACTTTGCAATCAGTAAAGCAGGATGTTGTGGCGATTGTATCCGCTTTTAACGGCATGCAGGTAACGCGTTCCATTATAGAGGCACTGCCAAATCTGGAGCTAATTGCCCAATACGGGGCAGGAGTAAACAATATAGACGTTGCTGCTGCCAAGGATCGCCATATTGCCGTCACAAGTACGCCTGAAACCCCGATGAATGATACGGCAGACACGGCGCTAGGGCTGATCATCAATACATTGCGCCGCTTTGTAGAGGCTGATGTTTTCTTGAGGATAGGGAAGTGGAATACAGGTAGTTTTCCGCTGGCAACATCACTCACAGGTAAAAAAGTCGGCATAATAGGCATGGGGCGCATTGGGCAGGCTATAGCCAGGCGATGTGAGGCTTTTGAAATGGAAGTATCGTACTTTGGCCCGCGTAAAAAGACGGATTTACCCCACACTTATTATTCTTCTGTTGTAGATTTGGCGGCAAATGTTGATGTTTTGGTATGTTCTTGTGTTGGAGGTGCTGAAACCCACCATATTGTGAATGGTCAGGTTCTTAGGGCATTGGGGGGCAAAGGGATTCTGGTTAACGTAGCGCGTGGATCTGTGGTTAATACAGATGATTTGCTGGTTGCTTTATCCAACAAGGAAATAGCAGGCGCAGGTCTTGATGTTTATGAAAATGAACCTTCTGTGCCTGAATCTCTAATTTCTATGGACAATGTCGTGCTTCTACCCCATATAGGCGGTCATACCCATGAAACAAAAACAGGTATGGGGCAATTGGTCATCGCCAATATCGAGGCGCATTTTAATGGCCAGCCGCTCCTGACCCCATTCGCTGCGTGAGGCGCATATTGAAAAATATACTTATATTTCTGCTGGTTATAACATTTTCCTCAACCGCTTTCTCAAAGTGCTATTCTATGAAAGAGGCGGAAGCTGAGCAAGGTATACGTATACACTCCGAGCTAATGGTCATTGGTCTCAATTGCCAGCATTTGACGCCAAAAGGGCAAACCAATCTCTACACCCAGTACCAAAACTTTACAAAGAAGAATGCCCATCTCTTTTCCGGCTACGAAAAAACTCTGCTGAGTTTTTATAGGGCAGAGGGGGTGAGTAACCCTGAAAAGCATCTTCATGAAGTGCGGACAGACTTTGCTAACAAGATATCGAAAGATGTAGCTGTCATGCGCCCTGACGCATTTTGCACAGCTTACGCACCTCGCATTTCAAAGGCCAACCAAATGGATACAGCAAAAATAAAGAAATGGGCAGCTACAATATTCCCAGGGCATCCTGTATCCCATGCAATCTGTGCAAAAAACTAAACCCTTCCTTTTGTCTCCCGATAAAATCCGTTAGGTTTGCCGAAAGGTATAGCTAAAAATGCAAGGGGAGACTTATATTTATGACTGACACAACCGTGGATCAGGGGCTGACAGAGATTCTGTCGGACGTTTCAAATGCTATCCAGTCCGTAGTTTTTTGGGGACCGGAAATCGCCGAAGTCAAATTTCCATTGCTTGTGGTCTGGCTGGCACTGGGTGCAATATTCTTCAGCTTCTATCTAGGGTTTCCGAACGTCAGATATTTTGGACATGCCATGCGCTGTCTGGGAAATAAATATGACGAGCCTGATGCCAAAGGCCAGACATCCAATTTTGAGTCTCTGTCTGCATGCTTGTCAGCGACCATTGGGCTAGGGAATATTGCAGGAGTTGCCGTGGCAATTTCGTTGGGAGGTCCGGGGGCTGCCCTCTGGATGATGCTCTTGGGAGTTCTTGGGATGGGCTCAAAATTTGCTGAAGTTGCAATGGGGCATAAATATCGAAAATTTCCTGATGAAATGCGACCTGATGAAGTCTCTGGCGGGCCTATGTATTACCTAAGAGAGGCTTTTTCCAGACATAAATTACCGATGCTTGGGAAGGTCATTGCCGCAATTTTTGCCGTCACGGTAATTGGTGGTGCAATAGGTGGCGGAAATATGTTTCAGTCAAATCAGCTTTTTGAGCAGGCTTTACGGGCAACAGGCGGGGATGCAAGTTTCTTTGCAGGAAAAGGCTGGCTGTTTGGCCTTATTCTGGCAGTGATTACAGGAACCGTCATTCTGGGAGGCTTGAAATCCATTGCCTCTGTGGCATCCAGACTGACACCGATTATGGCGATTCTCTATACAATCTGTGGTCTTGTTGTGATTGGAGTAAATTTTGAAAATATTCCAGCTGCAGTTTCGACCATATTCTCAGCGTCATTTACATCAGAAGCTGGGTTTGGGGGACTGATAGGTGCCATTATCGCGGGTGTAAAGCGTGCTGCATTCTCGAATGAGGCAGGCCTAGGGACTGCCGCAATTATTCAGGCATCCGCCAGAACTAATTTTCATGTTCGTCAAGGGCTTGTCGGAGGGCTAGGGCCGTTTTTTGATACAGTTGTGGTATGTACCATTACGGCTTTAGTAATCGTTGTCTCCGGTGTCTATCAGCCGGGGCAGGAGGTCAGCGGTATTGACTTGACATCACGTGCTTTTGAAACTGTTATTCCTTGGTTTGAATATGCGTTACTGGTTTGTGTGGCCCTGTTCGCGTTCTCGACCATCATTGTTTATGCCTATTACGGCGAAAAGGCAGCGGGGTATCTCTTCGGAGACAAGTTATCTGTTGTTATGACATACCGTGTTTTATATCTGGCGTTTGTGGTGCTTGGTGCTTCTGCGAGCCTGAGTGTTGTGATTGACTTATCAGATGCATTGTTCCTTTCAATGGCAGTTCCAAACTTGATAGGACTCTATCTTTTAGCTCCTGAAATCAAGAAGGATTTAAAAGAGTACCTTGCTATGATGAGCGAGAGAAACGACTTATAGAAAATAACATAAAAGTCTTTCGAATTTCCTCTGAATAAAAGTGAATAACTTGAGTTAGGCGCTTGAGTTCAAATGAAAAACGTGCCAGCGTAAATCAATTCCAAACACAAATTGATGAACACGGAGCGCGTTGCTCATGACTCTTATTGCAAAGAAAGAACAGGATCTTTCTGTTCAGGGGATATCTGTACCTGAAACAGACTTATCTGCACAATCTCCCATAGTTGGAAGTCATATCTATGCGGGGTCACAGCCTGTTCTGAAGAACTGGAAAATTTCTGCGCGTCACGCCGATCAGGATGATTTGCCTACTGTACAAACAGAGCCTGATGCCGAAGCTGATGCACAATTGGAAGAACCTCAAGCATTGACTGGTGGTGATGAGCCAACAGGCGGCGCCCCGACCCTTAGAAGCCTGACAGATAGAAATATCCGGACATCTGGCCCATCTGCTCCGTATTGGTTGCAGATTTCCCAAGCAGTTGCAGTTTTTCTGACAGTGTCATGGATTACCTATGCAGGAATCTACATTCTCTCAATACCGGGTAGTATAAAATCTATTACGACATCGCCATTGGCAATGGGGCTAGTGCTCGCTTGTGTTATGACTCCTGTTGCAATGCTTTGGCTATGTATTTCTGCATGGCAACGCCGCAGTGACGCGCATATCTACGCTCAGGCCTTGAAACAGGAATTGCGTGATATGCTGTTTCCGAGTGAAGAGCAATCCCGCCTCATTAGTGATGATATTCATTTGCTGATGAAACAAGCCTCCGAAATGTCTGCAAGTTCACGTGCGGCTGTAAAAGCCATACAGCGTGCCCGCGCGGGTTTAAGAACGGAAATCCGTGATTTTTCCGGCGTAACTCAAAAAGCGGAATTCCATATTGATCGCTTGGCCGATAGTCTTGGAAAACGCGCCGAAGAGCTCTTGAGCATGACAGAGACAATTGAAGCTCAGGCAGATTTGATAACACAAAAATCCCAACGCGGCTTGCAAAGCTGGGAAAATGTTTCTGCTGAAATTTCTGAACTGGGTGAAGAGATTGATGATCTGTTTAACAAAGGCTCTGCGAAAATTATAAGCGCAAGCGAAGCGGCGGGCGATAAAGTAGCCAACATTGAAACCGGTCTGGCAAATGCCGCAGAAAAATTCTCTGTGCGTATTGGCGAAGTAGCCGTCCAGATCGAAAATACACAAGGAAAAATCGAAGACGATACAACGCGCCTTGGGGAAATGGCTATAACAATTGCGTCCGGGGCAGAGCGTTTGGGAGAAACACTCAAAGGTGCTGAGAGAATATCTGAGTCTGTTCAGGGTGTTATGGGAGTGATGTCCGGAAGTCTGGATAAAGTTGAAGAGACTTCAAGAAAACTGTTTGAGCGTACTGATGAGATTGAACATAAGCTTTCTGAAAAAGCGCAAAATCTGGAAAAATCTGCAGACAAACTTTTGGCAAGCACGAATGAGATTCAGCAAGTTGGAGATCAGGCAACACACAAACTGAGTGAAGCACTCAGTTTGGCTTTGTCAGGAGCAGAGAACATTACATCTGCTGTTCGCCGCTCTAAAGAATTGATGGACAAGGCGATTTCAGAAGCCTCAGGACAGATCGAAAACTCTTCACGTTTGGCAGAAGACAGAATGGACAGCATCATGAGTTCTGCCCGAGAAAACCGTGATGGAATCGCCAACATTCTCTCCGATATTGAAATTAAAAATTCCAAACTGAATGATGTAACAAATAGGCTCGGAAACGAACGGATAAAAACTCTTGAAATGATGAGCTTGGCTGCCGAGGCGTTGGAAAAGTCAGCAGAGATGGTTGTCTCCAGAGCACAAGAGCCTGTTGATCTGATTGCAAGCTCTATAGCGCGATTGTCAGAGCAAACGGATGATCTGGATAGCCGCCTATCGGTTCGCATTGTGGAGCTTGAGCAAAGCCAGAGCAAAATGCGCGGTGCGGTTGAAGATGTGTCTACCATGATGAAAATATCGTTGCAGGACACCTCTGTTGTAACAGGCCAGATACTGGCTCACTCCAAACAAATCAACGAGCAGCTTGGGGAGCAAAAGCGCGGCCTGAGTGATCTTGTCGATGAACTGGAGCGGCGTTCTGGCGAAATTGCTCAGTTCCTTGAGATGCAAAGTCAGACATTATCGGACACGCTAAATATTTCCGAGGGGCAGATTAGCCTTTTGGGGCAGGCTTTATGTGATAAGAGTGAAGAGCTGTTCACTAAGGTTTCCGATGCGACAGACGGACTGTCTGAAATGGAGAATAAGATTTCGTCAGCGCTGGAATTAATTGCTGCGAAAACAAACGAAACAAGCGAATCTATTCATGGGAATGTTGAGAAGCTGACAATATTGTCAGAGCAGGCAACACCGGATTGTACGCGGATGATTGCGGCTGCCGAAGCTCTTGAGGCAAAATATGCGAAGCTACGTGAAAGCTATGTAGAATCTACGGGGACAGTTACTGAATGTCTGGAAGAAATCGGCGCACAACTTGATGATCGTATGGAAAAACTTCGTTTGGGCGTTGTTGATGGCTCGCAGTCGATGCTTTCCATGTCGGAAAATATTGGGACTGCCTTGATTGATATTCGTCAGGCTTCCGAGGATGCTTCCGAGTCTCTGGCGCGTGTGCAGACCGGTGTAACGGGACGTATTGATGACCTCCAGTTGGTAACCGATCAAGTCCGCTCCAAGGTGGAAGTCTTGCAGAAAAATCTGGATGGCTACATTCAGGATATCTCGCAGGTCGTAGGTCGTGCCACTGGCGACCTGCATGAGGCAACAGAACTCTTCGGCCAATCTACAGAAAATCTCGATCATAAAGTTGATGCAGTCACGCGTAAACTTGCCGAAGGTGCACGTATGTACATAGAAGAGGGGCAGCGTATGTCGTTGATCGGCGAACAAGCTACTCACAAAGCAACTCGTATAGTAGCGTCTTTACGCGATGAAACAACAGATCTGGTGGAAGCCGTTCATAATTCTTTGGTAGGCTTACAGAAAGCAGGGGAAAGCCTGTCTGTAAGAACAAGAGAAATCGACACTTATATGCAGTCATCTCTTAGAAGTGCTGAAAATTATGGTGAGGAGCTACGTCAGCAAGCGTCACAGATTGCAAATTCTTCGATGGAAGTGGTCGATCAAATTGCAGATGCAACCTCGCGCCTCAGCGCACGTGTCAATGAAGTGCGTGTTGCAGGAAACTCCGTTTCCGAAAGCATCGAGCTTTCACGGCAAAAACTTTCTGATGAATCTGCCCGCATGACAACTGTAACCCGTAAGGCCATTGAGGCTGCGGACGAGGCGACAACAGTCTTCTCACGCAACTCTGCCCAATTATTCCGTTCGGTTCAGGAAATAGCCGAACAGGCCAGAAAGCTCAAAGACACGCAAGTCCGTTCCGAGCGGGAGGCATTCTTGTCTGCTTCTAAATTTGTCATCGAAAGCCTGTATTCTTTGGCAGTAGATGTATCCCGTCATTTGGAGGATGATATAGATACGCGCGTATTGCGTGCTTATCAAAGAGGTGATGTCGCAGCCTTTACCCGTCACTTGGTAGAAGCTGCCCACAAAATCCCTATAGACAGGAGTCAAAGGAAATTCATCGAGGATAGTGAGTTTCGTACCTATACTCTGCGCTTCATTCGTCAGTATGAAGAAGTTGTGGAGCAAGCTCAGAACAATGACTATGGCGAATTATTGGCATCCTTGTTCAACACGTCCGATGTGGGGAAACTCTACAAGATTTTGTGCGATATAGCGGGGCGTACGCCCAAGGCAATGTAGGCGTCGGTTTTTTGCCTGCATTGAATTAGACATAAATAATAAAATGTTTATGTCTGCTAACCTTCCGTTTAGAATTGCGCTCTAAACTGAAAAGAGTTCGATGCTAAAAATAGGACCGGAAAGTATGGCGAATACAAAATTCTGTCAAGGAATCTCAGATATTTCAGATAGTTACACAGGTTTCATCATAGACACCTGGGGAGTTCTTCACGACTCGGAAAAGGTCTTTGATGGCGCAATCGAGTGTTTGAAGGAATTAAAAAGCCGTAAGAAATTTGTACTCCTGATGTCAAATTCGGAACTGCGATCCGTCCAAATGGCAAAAAATCTCGAAAAGATGGGACTGCCTGAAGGAATGTACAGTGAAATCCTGACAGCTGGCGAAATGCTCTATCATGGGATTAACCAGCAAAAGGATGCTGTTTTTAGTGGTCTGGGAAAGACGTGCTACCTGATTGGTGGAGAACGAACCAGAACATTTCTTGAACAAACAGACACAGAATTGGTAAAAAATCTTGATGACGCAAGCTATCTGATGGTTTCAGGCTGGGATAATCTTGAAGGGGAAGTTGCTGATTATGAGGATAAACTGCGCGAATCCATTCGTCGCCGTATGAAGATTATTTGTATAAATCCCGACAGCCGCGCCTTACTTGGAACAAACTACAAAACAAAAACTATACAGATCAGCCGTCGCATTCAGGAGTTAGGCGGTGTTGTCCAGATGATCGGAAAACCATATAAACCGATGTTCCACCATGCCATTCATATCCTGCACCGGAACGATATCTACCCGGGACAAACGGTAATGATTGGAGATACAATGGCGCACGATATAACAGGTGCAAGTTTGGTAAATATGGACACATGTCTGGTCAGGAGCGGCATGCATGCTCCGGTTTTCAAAAATGCAACGACTCCGGCAGACGTCAACAAAGTGCTGATGATGTTGGTAAACCAGTATAACAATATTCGTCCGACCTATCTTGTCGATCGCTTGAAATGGGGAAAGGCTTTGCCTGACCGCAAGCACAAGAAACGTGCCGGATAGCTACTCGAATAAAAGCTAAACGCTTGCTTTTCCAATAATTTCCGAATATTTTGCAACCGTGGAAACGGATCAAAAAGACATGCCTTCAACTAAGCCATCCCCGAATACGACTTGGGGGTTGTTAAAGCCGCTTGTCAAAACCTATCTGGCTCCGTACAGCGGACAGCTAACTGTTGCCATGTTGTTCATGATTATTGCGGCAGCAGCCACAGCGTCATTTGCAAAGTTGCTTCAGCCTGTGTTGGACAAAGCCATGATTGGTGTCCAGAATGACCCTCAATCCATTCATGTTATTGTGCCGTTGGGTGCAATGATTTTTGCTTCTTTTGTCGTGCGCGGCATAGCAACTTATATCCATACCATCAAAATGAACAAGATTTCCCAATCTATTGTGGCGGATATCCAACGGAATGTTTTCTCGCATTTTATGAACTTGGATCTCAAATTCTTTCACAAATATCCGAGCGGACAATTGGTGGCACGTGTGACAAGTGATGTTAATGTCATGAGGACAGCAGTTTCAGACTCGTTAACAGGGATAGGCAGTAACTTGCTCACACTGGTTTTTCTTGTGGTAGTCATGTTTATGCAGGACTGGAGACTATCCTTGATAACATTTACTGTCTTCCCGTTTGCATCAGGGCTGGTCGCATATCTTGGTAGACGCCTAAGAAAAGTATCGAAATCCATTCAGGGTGAAACCGCAAATTTGATGGGTGTATTAACTCAGATATTTCAGGGCATACGTCAGGTTCAGGCCTACGGTATGGAAAACCATGAAAGGAAACGTGCTGGCGAAGCCGTAATGACTGTCAGAAATCTGAACATTAAGGCGGCAAGAATTAGCAACTTGTCAACGCCGATCAACGAAGTTCTGGTCGGGGCTGTTGTCTTCGGCATCATCATTTATGGTGGGTACAGAATATCGGAAGGTCATCTCACTCCGGGCGGGCTCATGTCCTTTATCGCAGCATTTGGTCTTGCTTATGAGCCTATGAAAAAGTTGGCTAAACTGAATAATGCACTGCAATTAGGATTGGGTGCTGCCGAACGTGTAAATGAAATGATGGCGCAGACATCCTCTATTCAAGTGAAGCCTGAAGCAAAAGATCTCGTAGTCAAAATTCCGAACATCACATTTGATAATGTTGTATTCAAATATAATCCCGAAGAAGAAACGCAGGCCTTGAATAATGTATCGTTCGAAGTTGAGGCCGGAAAAGTTACCGCTCTGGTTGGAGCTTCGGGAAGTGGAAAAACAACAATTCTATCTTTGGTATTGAGGTTCTATGATCCGATAAGAGGACACATTAGAGTGGACGGGACTGATTTGCGGGATGTCAGTCTGAAATCCTTGCGTGAGCAAATGGCCCTTGTTTCTCAGGATGTCACAATTTTTGATGATACGATCCTTGGGAATATTGCTTATGGATTGCAAAATGCAACAGAAGATCAAATTATCGAAGCTGCAAAAGCGGCAGCGGCAGATGAGTTTATTCGCGCACTTCCTGAAGGCTATCAAACGCAAGTTGGAGAAAATGGTGTAAGGCTCTCGGGTGGGCAGCGGCAGCGCCTGTCATTGGCCCGGGCGATTTTGCGCAATGCCCCAATCCTCTTGCTCGATGAGGCAACTTCTGCATTGGATAATGAATCCGAGCGCCTCATCCAGAAGACACTTGAACAGCTACAAAAAGACAGGACAACACTTGTTATTGCCCACCGTCTTTCAACAATTCAACATGCCGATAAAATTATCGTAATGGATAAGGGAAGGGTAGTTGAAAGTGGGACGCACACAGAACTTCTTCCAAAAGGAGGAGTATACACCAGAATGCACAATTCAGCGATTGTGGATGCGTCGTAACATGTCAGCATTTTTCTCATGGAAATTTCTACAAGGCTTTCTGACTGCATCGGTAATGGCCTATGTTGGGTTTATAGTCCTTCTTTTCTTGTTGCAAAGAGTGATGATGTACTTACCGCCGAAACTGGAACCGTCGGAATTGACATCGCTCCTGAATAGCTATGAGCCTATTTCTGTTGTCACAGAAGATGGCTTGAAAATCTCCGGTTTCTTCACTCCTCCGATTGATACACAAAAGCCGATCATAATTGCGTTTCACGGAAACGCGAGTCATCCTGCTTGGCAGTCCTATAAATTCAAAGGTCTCGTTGAAAAAGGATATGGTATACTGCTTGCCGAATACAGATACTACGGCGGAAATCCGGGAAAGCCGTCTGAAGACGGATTTTATAAAGATGCCCGCGCCTATATCAACGCAAAACCTCTTCTTGAAACATACAAGAATAATCCATTGATCTTGTATGGACAATCACTTGGCTCAGGCGTTGCAGTTCAGTTAGCGTCTGATTATCCAGAAAGAGCTTCCGGGATAGTTCTGGAAGTCCCTTACGACACGATGGTAAATGTCGCAAAGAAACATTATCCGTTTGTCATCGGTATGAAATATTTACTGAAAGACAAGTTCATGTCGGTAGAGAAAGTCGATAAGCTCACAATGCCGAAACTATTCATCTTGGCAGGCAGAGATGAAGTTGTCGGATTTAAAAGCGGAAGCAGGTTATATGACGCCTCTCCTGAGCCTAAAGATTTGATTGTTTTTGAATTGGCGAGCCATAATCAACTCCCCCTTGAAAAGATTCAGGAAGAGCTGGAATATTTTTGTGAAAGCATCACAGGCGAAAAGAAATGATAAAATTCTATGCATTACTCGTCATAACGTGCATCTCACTTGCAACCTTTAGAAATGCTAAAGCAGAGACAATACAGATTGTCGATCCAAACAGAGAAGGGGATGTCGGTATCTCTTTTAATGTAGAGTTAGCATTGAATGATGAAGATCGTGCATTGGGACTTATGTATCGCCGTCAGATGGACGATTTTTCTGGGATGCTTTTTGTGTTTCCCAAGAACAAGAACGCAGCTTTTTGGATGAAAAATACCCTGATTCCTCTGGATATGATTTTTATTGATGAACATGGAATCATAAAGAATATCCATCCCAATGCGATTCCGGGGGATTTGACCCGTGTTGAGGCCGGGCAGCCCGTAAAAGCCGTCCTGGAAATTAGCGGTGGAATGGCTCAAAAAGCAGGGATTTCTGTCGGAAATACGATTTTACCAAAAGAATTGATAAATTCGCTTGAAGTTGAATGAAGCTTTGTGTAAAAGAAAGCCCTTGCAACATGCAACTGAAAAGTCGGGGCGTAGCGCAGTCTGGTAGCGCAACTGCTTTGGGAGCAGTGGGTCGAGGGTTCAAATCCTTTCGCCCCGACCATTCAGAACCTTCTCCGTATATTTAAAAATATAATCGCCGCAGGTTACTAATCTGTGGCTATATGCAGAAAATGACCGGGAATCTGCCGCAAACGGACGAAAAACAACTTCTCAAGCAAAAAGTCCCTGGGGTGGACCTGGGTAACAAAATCTGTTGCATGGAACGTGACGAGCGCTCAAAAGTGTCCTTTCAATTTGAGTGAGTAGCCTATATTCTCCGCCTATGCCAATTCCAGAAGACGATCAGGATAAAGTGTGGCAAGAGCTGGCCGTAAAAGCACAATCAGGAGATACGAGCGCGTATCACGATCTCCTGAAATCTTCCGTACCCGTAATTCGGCGATCAATCGGAAGAACGCTCCCTAACTCGGATGTCATAGACGATGTTGTTCAAGATGTTCTTTTGTCGATACATAAAGCCCTGCACACATACGATCCCGAACGTCCGTTTCTACCGTGGCTAATGGCAATTATATCCTTTCGCCGAACTGATTTTCTAAGGCAGCATTATGCAACACGAGGAAACAAACAGGTTTCCATTGAAACTGTAGATCTTCCGGACTACCTCAATAGCAGTGAAAGTGCCGTGCATTTCGGTGATGTTGAAAAGGCTCTTGATTCTCTGCCGCAAAAGCAGAAAGAGGTCGTAGAGCTTCTCAAAATCAAGGGGTACTCAACCAAAGAAGTTTCGGAGAAAACTGGATTATCCGAGTCTGCGGTCAAGGTTACAATGCATAGGGCATTACAAAAACTAAAAGAGAAACTTGCATGACAAATAAGGATCAGGAAATAGACCAGACAATCAAGCATCTTTGCGGGGATTTAAAGCCTGTGTGCTGCGTAAATCCTCTTTGGCGCGCGTTGCTTTGGATTCTTCTGGTGATTACCTATACATCAGCAGTGGCAATGACGATTGGTCTGCGTGACAATATTGCTGAGGCAATGAATAGGGAAGATTATATTTTTGAATTGATGTTGGCATTTGCTACAGGAATTTCGGCGTCTTTAATGACCTTCTGGTTGTCTATTCCTGACTGCGAACGCTACAAAAAGTTTTTGGCAATCCCTTTGACCCTTGTTGGTGTCCAGTTTGTCTGGATGCTTGATCGTCTTTATTTTGAAGGTGTTGGCAATATTCGTGAAAACTGGCTGTCCCATTGCTGGATTAACACCGCGCTGCACACAACTCTCCCTGCTATTGCCGTCCTTCTGCTTGTTCGGAGAGGGGCGACCGTTATGCCGTGTGCATTGGCAAGCTATGCCGTTCTGGCTGTGAGTGAATTTGGCTGGATTGGTATGAGGCTTGTTTGTCCGCACGATAATGTCGGGGAGGCCTATTTTATTAACTTTTTGCCTTACGTAATCATCGGAATTATTGCAGGGATTGCCGCAAAAAAGCTGTTCAGATGGTAAATGCGCCATATTTTAGCCCTTTTAATTTTTTGGCAATTCCTATAGGGTATGCTCGATTTTTACGAGGTAAGACGTATGGAAGTCAAAATTTACCGACCTAGCAAATCTGCAATGCAATCCGGACGCGCAAAAACGCAATTCTGGGTATTGGAATATGAGCTAAAATCCGCCCGCAAGCCTGAAAGTTTGATGGGATGGACAAGTTCCGGAGATACGCTCAATCAGGTAAAGTTGAAATTTTCATCCCTTGAAAAGGCAAAGGAATTTGCCGAATCTAAAGGTTGGAAATATTCGGTTACACTTCCACAGGAACGGAATATAGTTCCCAAAAATTACGTTGATAACTTTAAATATGTACCGACGGAAGAGGCCTCTGCCTAAATTAAACCCGCCGTTCTAAATGGTCCCGTAGCTCAACTGGATAGAGCATCTGCCTTCTAAGCAGAGGGTTACAGGTTCAAGTCCTGTCGGGATCACCATTTACCCCTAGATCCTCCTTGCTTACTGAATGGCGTCTTTGGCCCAAATAAATGGTCATAGGGCTTTGTCTTATAAATCCCACATACCTAGCCCCTCCTGCGGCTATAAACAGCGTAGAAAGGTCGCATACTAAGGCAAAGGCAAGGGGTTTGATGGCAAAAACCAAAAGAAGAAGTGCTGCAAAGGAAAAGTAAAGACACTGCACTGAAAGCTGCTAATGAAGTATATGACCTGAAAATCCGTATCAGGTGGCTAATGGCCCCACGGGTTCTGATAAAAAAAGGTCCGGAGACCTTTTGGGTGCTCCGGACAAACGGCGGTAATAGAGGGTGTGTAAGTTATTTATACGTCTTACACAGAAGAGTTGCAATAGAAAAATGCATCTTTTCAAAAAAATTTTTTCCAAAAGTGAAACTAATAAGAATATAAAGCTTTTTGAGAAAGTAATAGAGCTTCTTGCGCTCAAGTAAAAGGCAAGTATTAGTCTTTGAATATCAATAAATACTACGCAATATAGTTCAAGTTTAAGTAAACTTATAAAAGCTATAATTGATAATACTAAGTGATTTCTAATTAGTTCCGAATGTGGGATGGAACTGCGACACAATATTGTCACATTCTCCGGTAAATTTATTAAAGAAGCGTGAAGATATATTTATGTATGCAAGAAAACACGTCTGACGCTGGAGCTTTTCCTCAGTATATCCAATAAAGTACCTAGGCAAACATCTGTCTTCGTATGCGGGCGCAGATGAAAGTTGCCGTCTGAAGGAAGTTAAAATTCCACCATTACGGCGATGCGCAGTTTAGAACCGCTGTTTTTAAGTCGCTTGTTTTCAGTCTAAAATGATCGAGCTGCGAAATATTTTCGTTTGTAATATGCATTTGACCTTCATTTCCGTGATTCCCTCTGTGTTGCCCTCTGGAAAATAAAGGATGATTCTGTACAGTGTCGGAATTGATAACCCACACAGTAATTTCGTCCCTGAAAACAGCGATCCATATAAATACATCACAGCATGAGGGCTTTAACTGCTGAAAGTTCATCAGAAAAGGCCTGTCGGTATCTGAAGATAGTGCCTTCATATACAATGGTTCATCACTATCCCTGTCAACGACCCTGGACGCCTTGACCTCTATTTTGACGCCTTCAAGCCAGAAATCATATTCCCCATTATAGTGTGGGTCTAAACTTTTTGATGGCTTTTGTAATTCTCTGCACATTGCTCCAACATAAGTTTGTGCAAATCCTTCGCCAAAGCCTCTCGGAGCTGATATTTCAAATATCCACAAATTAGGGTTTGAGCGAATATATTCAGAACGAATTTCATTATACTGCTCAAATGTTAGGCCGCGTATATTGATCAAATTATGAAGCAAATGTTCATATTGATTGAAAGGAAAAATTGAGTGGTCCTTATCAATCATATCAATAATTTTTGTGAGTTGATTTTTGTCGCCCTCAAACGTGGAAAGAATTTTATTTTTTAAGTCGGAAAGTTCCATTTATTTCTTCCACCCCCAAATAATTATTAAATTCATCTTCTGTATATGTTTTTGTAGAGCTAAAAAAGTCTGCGTAAATAGGCAATTTTTCTAAGTCTGATCTTAATATTTTGTGAGTTCTGAATGTGTTCTTGAAAAGCCAGTTAGTAAACTTGGTATTTAGGATAAAACATATCTGTGCATGCGAGAGGGGAGCATCGTCATTGAGAATAAAAAAATTAGCGCTATTAAGGAAGTATCTCTGCTTAGTGTCGCAAGCAAAAACCAAATCGGAATTGATGAATCTATAGACAACTTTTTCCTTTGCCGTGTAAAGATGTAGCGGGGCAACTTGCTGAAAGAGGGAAAAGTCGCTTTGTATATAGTTGGAAGGGCTCTTAAACCCATCTCGCGTAATATCGGAGCCTTTATAGACTGGTAGAAATCCATCCTCAGGTGAGGGTTTAATGTGTTTACTATTATTTCCCGTGACTATGCCAAGCGCCCAAGTGGCTTTACCTTCGAGAGTTATATGTGGGATGCTATGCGCAAGTTCCAGCACCCTTGATTCTTCATCACTAACATGAAAGTTAAATATAAAATTAGGGTTTTCTTTAAATGACCGTTGGTGCCTTTTGTCAGTGCTCTTTTCAAAGTTACACTGACATATATGTTCATCAGGCGCGGATGACTTTTTTAGAATAACGGATTGGGCGCGTGTTTGAAGACCGTCAAACGGTTTTTTATAGTCAGAGAACGAGATTATTTGGTGTTGCAAGATCTTTTCTCTGGCAGATGTATATGCCGAGATATTAAAGAAAGCTTCGGGGAGCAAGAGCCCCAAATAGCCATCTTTATTAAGAATTTCAATGCATGCTAAAGAGAAAATTGCAGAAGAGTCAATTTTGTTTTTGCTATTGAATCTGGATGCATACTTGGTTTTTAATTCCGTGGAATGTTTTTTCCCCCAAGGCGGATTTGTGAATATTAAGTCAAATCTTTTTAGCTCGTTGATTTGATCAAAATTCTCCAAGAAATCCAAATGGCGTATATTGGGGCTTTCATAATTTGTCCTCTCCAAAAGGCGAGCTTTTGAAATGGCGACAGCATTTTCATCAATGTCAAAGCCATAAATGTTTTCCGGTTTAATTCCGGCATCCACTGCGGCCATAAGAAAGTTACCGCTACCGCAACAAGGATCACAAAATGTGCTTTGTGATAAGATTTCTTTTGGAACAAAGTTAAGCATATGCTCTGTAATAAAGTGGGGGGTGTAATAGATGCCCTCTTTATTTCTATGCGATACGCTAAGGCTATTCTCGTAGTATTCTGATAGGGTGTGAACAGATGGCTGGAGGCTGCATTCTTTGATTTTGTTTATAATGTCGTAGCTAACGCGATCATGATTATGTATGTCAAGGTGTTGCTTGTTGGCCCTTTTGCTTAGCTTGTGTGTGCCTACGGCTTTCTCTTTAAAGTCATTGTAGCTTTTTATACAAATCCTGCTGTTGGGTAGCTGCGTAAGATAACCGGTGTTGACCCAATTTCTTGCCGTGGCTCGAGATATATTGAGTTCACTAACAATCTCATCAAAAGAGATGCTATCCTCCTTATTTGGTGGGTGTGAAAGCAAATGGCTCATTTTCGCTAAAATCCTTATTAAGTCTATGAGGTTAGCTTAATTGAATGAGTTTTAAAATGGGAGAGGAAGAATTCTTATAGATTTGCTTAAGCACAAGGTTTCGCCTTGGCGCCTATGCCAAACATGTAAAATATATATAATACAGGAGAGTTGGATGTCTAAGAAAAGAGTGGCTCCTCGAGCAGGATTCGAACCTGCGACCAATCGATTAACAGTCGATTGCTCTACCGCTGAGCTATCGAGGAATCAGCATAAGAACGTCAGGTGGCTTTTCTATTTTTATTCGAGCTGTTTGTCAACTCGAAAAAAAAACTAAAAAAGCAGCCGACTTTATATCTGGAGGCACGAGCCGGAATCGAACCGGCGTGCAAGCTTTTGCAGAGCTCTGCCTAACCACTCGGCCATCGCGCCCCTTAGATATAACCTGATCTAATCAGTTTGGGGGATTTAGCATTTTTCACCATGGAAATCCAGCACAAAATACTGTAAAAAGAGACAAATTCTTATCAAAAGGCCATCTCGCAAGGACAATTTCGTATGACATTCCAAAATTTTCAAAAAGCCCGTGAAGCTATGGTTGTGTCTCAATTGCAACCCTCTGGCGTTGTTGACGTTGCTGTGAATGATGCTTTTTTCTCAGTCCCGAGGGAGGATTACGCACCAGAGCAATTAAGGGGGGTCTGTTATCTGGACGATGACCTGTTAATCGGGCAGGGGCGCTTTATGCTGGAACCACTGCCGTTTGCTCTTATGGTCCAGAATGCGGGCCTGACCAAAAAATCGAATGTTCTGGATATAGGTACGGGAACAGGCTATTCTGCGGCAATTCTTTCTGTGCTGAGTGGGAAAGTCACGGCAGTTGATTCGAGCGAAAAGCTACTTCATTCCGCAAAAACGAGCTGGGAAAAAGCTGCTTTTAAAAATATTACGCCTGTTTTAGGCCGCCATTGTGATGGGTATAAAGCCTCCGCGCCCTATGATGCAATATTCATAAATGGGGCTGTAGGCAGTGTGCCTCATTCTTTGATGTCCCAGCTATCTAAGGCGGGCAGGCTATATTGTATCATGCGCAAAGAAGAAGAATATTGTGGGAAAGTAACGGTTTTCAAGCTTTCTGAGACGGGGCAGCTCATTTCCGAATCTTTGGGAGATGCATTTGCTCCATATCTCGAAGGGTTTGTCCCGGATCAGGAATTTGAGCTCTAATAAAATTCTGTAAAATAAACGATGCAATCTTTACGCTAAGAATGTGGATAGGGATTAAATCGTGCTTTGACAATGCCTTAGCATTGAGACAAACTGCATAAGTTGAAGTAAAATAAGGAAAAACCTAATGGCGGGCACAGAACCGGATCAGGAACCATCTATCGACGAGATCCTCGCATCTATCCGACAAATTATTTCGGATGATGAAACGCGGGAGGCTGGTGATATCGAAGTTCCGAAAGAAGAAAAGTTTGACATTCCTGTATACACGCCTGAGCCTGAGCCGGAAGAAGCGCCGCGTCAAAGTTTTGAAGAGGTTCTCGAGCTGACAAATGAAATCGGCGGCGAAGAAAAAGTAATGAAATACGAAGAGGACAAATTTGATATTCCCGTCTCCGAGCCTATACCTGAACCAGAGGTATATAGTCGAAGCAGTGATCTTGATTTGTCCGTTCATGATGAAGACACACGAAAAAGCGATCTGGATCTTTCCATGGGTACGGATGATATTGATGCACTCTTTACGGCTCCTGCTGCCGCTGCAACCAGCGATGCTTTCTCTAAGCTAATGGGAAATATTCCTGTTGAACGGGAAGAAAATGCGCGCCTCTATGCCGATGGTCGGATTACTCTTGAAGACATTGCAAAGGATCTGATGCGTCCAATGCTGCGCCAGTGGATAGACGATAATGTTCCTAAGTTGGTAGAGCGTCTTGTTCAAAAAGAAATAGAAAAGATCACACGTCAAATGCGTGATTGAGAATTCAATTCCAAGGATGACAACCTGATAAAAAGTAGCCCTTATTAAGAAAAGGGCTTTTTTTATACAAAGACGTCTGAAAAGGTTGAAAAACATGACCTGACAGGCTACAAAAGACAACATATTCAGCAATAAAAAAGATTGTAATTTTTAACCAGCTAGCGCTTTAGAGACAGATATGCTCGATAAAACTTTTGACCACAAACAGATCGAAAAAAACCATTACCAGAAATGGGAAGATTCAGGACTGTTTGAATGTCACCCTAAAATGGATACGTCACCATTCACCATTATGATGCCACCGCCAAACGTGACGGGAACATTGCACATGGGGCATGCCTTTACCAATACCATTCAGGATGTGATGATCCGTTATAATCGGATGAAAGGTAAAGATGCATTGTGGATGCCTGGCACAGACCATGCGGGTATAGCGACGCAAATGGTTGTCGAGCGCAAACTTGAAGCGGAAGGGCAGCCATCCCGTCGCGAAATGGGCCGTGAGGCATTCCTTGAAAAAGTTTGGGAATGGAAAGAATATTCGGGCGGTACAATCACCAGCCAACTGCGCCGTCTGGGATCAACACCGGATTGGAGCCGTGAACGATTCACAATGGACGAGGGACTAAGCAAAGCTGTCGCAAAAGTATTCGTTCAGCTCTACAAAGAAAAACTCATTTATAAAGACAATCGTCTGGTGAACTGGGACCCGAAACTTCTGACGGCAATTTCAGATTTGGAAGTTATTCAAAAAGAAGTTAAAGGCCATATGTGGTATATTCGTTATCCTGTTGAAGGAAATCAAGAGCGGTATATTACCATCGCGACAACGCGCCCTGAAACCATGTTGGGTGATACGGCAATTGTGGTAAATCCGGAGGATGAACGCTACAAAGATTTGATCGGAAAATTTGCAGTCCTGCCGATTGTTGGCCGCCTAATCAAAATCATTGCAGACGAATATGTTGACATGGAACTTGGAACTGGTGCGATGAAGGTCACGCCTGCCCATGATTTTAACGACTTTGAAATAGGTCGCCGTCATAACCTCGAAATGATCAGCATTCTTGATATCCATGCCAAAGTAAATGAGAATGCACCTAAAGAATACCAAGGACTTGATCGTTACGATGCACGTAAAAAGATTTTGGCTGAACTGGAAGCGCAGGACCTTCTCGATAAAGTGGATAATATTACGCATATGGTTCCATACGGAGATCGCTCTGATTTGGTAATTGAACCATTCCTGACAGAACAATGGTATTGCGATGCCAAAACTTTGGCAGGGCCGGCAATCGAAGCTGTTGAAACAGGCAAAACAGTATTCGTTCCTAAAAACTGGGAAAATACGTTCTTTGAGTGGATGAGGAACATTCAGCCTTGGTGCATTTCGCGTCAGTTATGGTGGGGGCATCAAATTCCTGCATGGTATGATGAAGACGGAAAAGTCTATGTTGCAGAAACAGAAGAAGAGGCCCAAGCTGAGGCGGGGGCAGGAGTTAAACTACGCCGCGATGAAGATGTTCTGGACACATGGTTCTCGTCTGCCTTGTGGCCGTTCTCGACGTTGGGGTGGCCGGAAAAAACGCCTGAGCTTGCCAAATACTATCCTGGCAATGTCTTGTGCACCGGATTTGATATTATCTTCTTCTGGGTCGCTCGCATGATGATGATGGGCATACACTTCATGGGAGATGTGCCATTCAAGACAGTTTACATGCACGCGCTTGTCAGAGATGCCAAGGGACAAAAAATGTCCAAATCCAAAGGGAATGTTATTGACCCTCTGGACATCATTGAGAAATACGGTGCTGATGCATTGCGCTTCTGCTTGACCGCCATGGCAGCTCAAGGGCGCGATATTCGCCTTTCTGATGACCGTATCGAAGGCTACCGTAACTTCGCAACCAAAATCTGGAATGCCACACGTTACTGCGAAATGAACGGCTGCTTGCCGAGTGCCGATTTCAAACCTGAAAACGCAAAAGCAACCATCAATCAATGGATTGTCGGACAAGTTATGGATGTCCAAAAAACCATTGATAAAAACATGGAAGAATATCGCTTTAATGATGCAGCAGGAGCAATCTACCAATTTGTCTGGGGAACATTCTGTGACTGGTATTTGGAATTTACCAAACCGCTTCTTGGTGAAGGCAATACAGACGATGCTCTAAAACAAGAAACACGCGATATGACAGGCTGGGTTCTGGATCAAATCCTGACACTGCTCAACCCGTTCATGCCGTACATCACCGAAGAGCTCTATGAAAGCATTGCAGTTCGTCCGAAGGATGCACTGCTCATGGGGCAACCTTGGCCAGTCTATGCAGCTGAGCTTTATAGCGATGCTGCAAAAGCAGAGATGGATTGGGTGATGCGCCTTATCACTGAAATCCGTTCAGTCCGCTCTGATATGAACGTACCTGCGGGCGCAAAAATCCAAATGATGATTAAAGACGCAAGCGAGCAAACCAAAGCGCGTATTGCAGCCTATGAAGAAATCATCGGACGCATGGCACGTATCGAGAAAATCGAATTGGTCAGTGCCGCTCCAAAAGGCTCGATCCAGACCATTCTGGACGAAGCAACAATCATTCTGCCGATTGCCGAGATCATTGATCTCGATAAAGAGCGTGAACGTCTTAAAAAGGAAATCGACAAACTTGCAGCAAATATCAATCGCATAGATATAAAGCTTGCTGATGAGAAATTCGTCAACAATGCGCCTGCTGACATTATCGCGGAACAAAAAGCCCGCCGTGAGGAGAGCGAAACAGTCATGAAAAAACTGTCACAAGCCTTGAAACAATTAGAAGCCGCTTAGAATATATACAGATTCATAATCCTCTTCAGAATAGGGCTGCTGTTTGGTGGCCCTATGCTTTTTTATAGAAATATATTTCAAAAGGATAGATGTGTGAGTTTCTTTGCACAGAAAAGCATAATAGTGTCATAATATAAAAAGCTACATTTCACTCATCATCTCGCCATATATCAACAAAGAGGTTCCCAAGATGATTACAACCTATTCAAGAGAAAACGGGAAAACAGTTGTTCAGGAGATGTTTACAGTTGAAGATTTCCCCTCAGATGTAGTTTGGGTCGATATGGTGTCGCCAACAGCGGATGAGATGGATTTGGTTGAGTCTCTTCTGCATATCGAGCTGCCGAATAAAGGTGAAGTCTGGAAGAATCATGTTCTTAACAGGCTCTATGTTGAGGATGGAGTTGCGTATATGACTGCCGCACTCATCAATAAAATAAATACGCCTTATCCTGAAACGGTTGCCGTGACCTTTATCGTGGGGAAAAGATTTTTTCTAACGATGCGTGAAATATCTCCGACATCCTTCAAGATTTTTTCTGAGCGCATCATGAAGCAGGGAGGCCTCTTTGAAACACCATCCAACTTGGCGGAAGGACTATTCGAAGAAATGATTATCCGCGTAGCGCACAACTCCGAACAGTTGGTCGATACACTGGATGAGCTCTCGCACAATATTTTTTCGACAGATGTCTTCGAAGAGAAAAAACAGAGGAATGCAACTGCAGTCATGAAAAATGCCCTGAAATCTTTAGGGGCGGCAGTAGATTTGAATTCAAAAATTAACGAAAGCCTACATACCTTCCTGAGAATGCTGCACTTCTTCAAGCAATGGTCGCAGGCTCATCCAGCAAAAGACCCCAGCATTGACATTCTTATTTCCGATACTCAAGCCCTAGTTCAGCAAACGGCATTCTTGTCAGATAAAGCAACGTTCCAGCTAGATGCAACGCTCGGCATGATTAACGTCGAACAAAACTTGATTATCAAGATTTTTTCGATTGTAACTGTATTCTTCTTACCTGCGACACTTGTCTCAAGCATTTACGGAATGAACTTCGGGCATATGCCGGAGCTACATTGGGTGTGGGGATATCCGTTTGCACTGATGCTAATGGTAATATGCGCTGTCGTTCCTCATGTCTATTTCAGAAGAAAAGGCTGGATGTAGCGCATAAAAAAAACCCCGGATTGCTTACGCTCACCGGGGTCATCAGTTCTACCTCATCAGGAGTTTTCCTGATCTTGTTTCGCTGCGGACGACTATTTGTCTTCTTTTTCTTCTTGACGACCAGCAGTTTGAACGCCGGCAGACAGGAAGCTACCAAAGCGTTTTTCGAATTTCGACAATTGACCTTTTTCAGTAATCTTGGTCACGCCGCCTTTCCAAGCAGGGTGAGACAGACAATCAATGTCCAAACGCATTGTATCGCCGGCTTTGCCCCAAGTGGTGCGGGTTTTGTATTCTGTACCATCGGTCATAACGACAGTAATCTCGTGATAATCTGGGTGGATATCGGCTTTCATGGCCTTGTACTCCTAAATTCTAATTCTTTTACAATCTATCTGTGGCAGGACTTATAGCAGCCAAAGCCCCTTTAAATCAAGGGATTTATTAAATATTTTTTTTCATTATAAATCAATAAGTTATGATTTTACAGCTACGGATTTTCCAACAGATTTCAAGTCTGTAAACGCTTCAGACAGGCGATCAATCATGGATTTCTCGCATTCGCGAAGCCAAACACGTGGATCATATTGTTTTTTATAGGGTTTTCCTGATTCAGGATCGATTTGGTGGAAGAAAGCCATTTCATTGTCCCTCACATATTTTCCGACTCCATGAGCAAACGCAAACTGGGTATCTGTATCAATATTCATTTTGAAAACGCCATATTCAAGGCTCTCGTGAATCTTTTCTTTTTCCGAGCCCGATCCTCCGTGGAAAACAAGATCAAGCGGATTTACACCCAATCCTTTTTCATCCGCCACCATCAACTGCGAGTTCTTGAGAATTTCCGGACGAAGCTGGACGTTTCCGGGGGCATAAACGCCATGGACATTCCCGAAAGATGCTGCAACTGAGAAATGCCCTAAGGGGGCAAGCACATCATATGCATACATAACATCCTCAGGCTGGGTATAAAGGCGCGCATTGTCGACATCATCAGAACCAACACCGTCTTCTTCACCGCCTGTGCAACCCAATTCAATTTCAATGCTCATATCTATTGCGGCCATCCGCTTTAAAAGTCGTGCGCATTCTGAAATATTTTCCTCCAAGCTCTCCTCCGAAAGGTCAATCATATGGGAAGAGAAAAGAGGGCGACCATGCTGCTTATAGTAAGCCTCTCCATGGTCGAGCATAGCCTCCACCCATGGGATGAGTTTCTTATTAGCATGATCAGTGTGGAGAACCACACACACCCCGTAATGTTGAGCCATTAAGTGTACGTGCAGTGCAGCAGAAACCGCTCCCAAAACTTTTGCCTGAAAACTATCAGGAAACCCTTTTCCTGCAAAGAATTCTGCACCGCCGTTAGAAAGCTGGATAATGACATCTGACTTATTCTTTGCGGCGGCTTCCAATACAGCATTGGCTGTATTTGTTCCTGTCACGTTGACAGCGGGAAGGGCATAGCGACCTTCTTTACATGCTTGTACAAGGGAGAGGTAATCCTTGCCGGTAACAACACCCGGCTTCAAAGATATAGTCATTCGTTTTCTCGCAAAAAAGGGTTAAGTCCGAAGAGCATATAGCCACTGGAAATCACTTTCAATTCAGAATGTGATGCTAAAAAAACAAAATAAAAAAAGCCGACAAATAGTCGGCCCTTCTTCTGATAACACACCGGATCTAACTGAGTTTGAGTTCGCCCGGTTTTGGCTCTCTGTTCTTGTCAGGAGCAGGGGTGGGTGGATTATTAAAGCCCCAATGCGCAGACAGAGAAAGAGAAGAGCCACCAGAGAGTGCTCTTTCCGCCAATTTTAAACCGCCTTCGGTTAATCTGGATGCTTTTACAAACTGTACCATTTTATTCGTCTTCTGTTTCTAACAAACCTTGATCAACAAGGCTTTCAAATGCCCTGACATTCGTTGTGCTTGGCCCCCTGTAGGAGCGTCCGAACAATTCTTGCCGAGACGACTTCCCTAATTCGGTTGCAGTAACCAAAAGCTTTGCATCTCTTAGGGTCGGCTTGGAATTAGTGAACATACTTATAAGGCTTTCCAGGAATTTTTGCAAGTTTTGATGCGAATTATTCGCATAATTTAGAGCTAAGCCCAAATTTTTCTTGGAATATCCACAAGTTACGATGTGGACAACCCTGGCGTCAGCCTCACCTTGCTGGCGGATTATGCACCCATGGTCATAAAGCCATTCAATTTCACGGTTCATGGTTGATTTATTAACTTTTAGACGGTCCATAACCCCGCTTTGTGTGGTTCCTGGATGGGCGTCAATATCCACGAGAATTTGTGCTCTGCGAAGGGGGCAGGACGGGTCATCCCCAAGTGCGCCTACAATATGGTCTAAAACCAGCCCCATTTTTTGGACGGGACTGGTACTTGCCGCGCTGTGAGCGCTCCTTAGACCGCTATTGAGAGTACGATTTCTTGCCATTACACCCCTTCATAAGCTAATTCTAGAGAATTATTAAGAATATTTTGTAAATTGCAGCGGCAAATTCGTCGAGAATCCAAAAATTGAGCTATTTTAAAGCTGTTTGAAGCCCTTTTAGCCCAAGCTCCATATCAGAACCGATAACATCCTTGATGCTTTGGTTATCAGCGGCAATCATAACCCCCTGAGCATTCAGGTCAGCAATAAGCTGTCCGACAGGTTTTTCAACAACATCAGCCATAACAGATATAGGGGTATCCATTAGCTTGTCCATAGAAGCGCGAGCCAGCATCTTTCCGTTACCTTCACTTTCTTCCAACGGAATAAAGGACAGCAAAAGAAGAACCGCAAAAACACCAACAATCTTTAAAGAGAGAGGTTTGGTCATCTTTTTCTTAAAGGCGGGGAGATTGGAAATAATGTGAAACGTGGCCCCAATAACAAAGGCCCAACCTAACCACTCATGAGCTTCTTTATTCAGGCCACTGTCTAAATGAAAGAACATAAGAATACCTGTAGCCGCCATTAAGAGAAAAGCACCAGCTACGAGAGGGGTGGCCCATTTATGAAGGGAAAGTGACATGATAAACTCCTGAATTGTCTTACTTATAGACTTGTACATCAAAAATTTAAAATGTCACCCACTAAAAAAGTAAACAAAATGTCGCACCGAATTATCAGTCGTTTCTATGTGAGATCAAGATTGGCTTCAGGATAAAGAGTACGGATATCTCTTCTGAATATATCCAAAAATTCGATGTGATAAACGATTTCAGGCTGCGCAGTGCGTATGGCATGGGTCTTTGCATCGCAAAAGTGACGTAAAAATTCGCTGTCATTTTCTCCTGCGGCCCGCATACCTGCTACTGAAATTTCGAGACCTAACGAATTTGCAAGTTGAGCCTGCCTCTGAGCTGTTTCGAATCCCTTTGACAGCAAACTCAGGCAACCATTTAGATGCTCATCTCTACTCATGCCATGTTTTACCCGCGGAATTCTGCTTCCCTCTACCATTTCGATCTCCTTTAACGAATACAAAACGTATATAATATGAAAATTTTTTTTTACAATAAAAAAGACCGCAATAAGCGGTCTTTTTGAAAATTCTGAATATCTTTTAGTAACCAACGTCATGCATTTTAGCAGCCGTATCGAGCATACGATTGGAAAATCCCCATTCATTGTCATACCAACTCATAACGCGAACCATAGTTCCATCAATAACTTTTGTACCTTCCAAAGAGAAGATAGAAGAGCGTTCATCATGGTTGAAATCTGTTGACACCAATGGCTCGGCATAATATCCGAGAATACCTTTCAGAGGGCCGTCAGCCGCAGCTTTCACAGCCGCATTGATCTCTTCAACACTTGTCGCTTTTTTGGCAACAAATTTCAAATCAACCAAAGACACGTTAGGGGTTGGAACGCGGATCGCAACACCGTCCAGCTTACCTTTTAATTCAGGCAATACTTTACCGACAGCCTTCGCCGCGCCTGTAGAAGTAGGGATCATGTTGACGGCAGCCGCACGCGCACGGTGCAAATCTTTATGCATCGTATCAACTGTGTTCTGGTCACCTGTATAAGAGTGTATGGTCGTCATAAAGCCATGCTCAATGCCGATTGCTTGCTGGATAGCATAAGCAACAGGAGCCAAGCAGTTCGTAGTACAAGACGCATTTGAAACAATCTTGTGACCGGCTTCGAGCTTGTCTGAGTTCACGCCGAAAACAACGGTGATATCCTCATCAGTTGCAGGCGCAGAAATCAAAACTTTCTTCGCGCCGCCTTGCAAATGAAGCTCGGCTTTTTCGCGAGATGTAAAGACGCCTGAACATTCAAGAACGATATCTACACCGTACTGACCCCAAGGGATTTGAGCAGGATCACGTTGGCAGAAAACTTTCACAGGCTTGTTGTTGATCTTGATGATGTCGTCACCATCGGCAGCCACATCAAACGGGAAACGTCCGTGGACAGAGTCGTATTTCAACAAATGCGCGTTTGTTTCTGTGTTCGCCAAATCATTGATGGCAACCAACTCCACATCATTCCGACCGGATTCATACAGCGCACGGCAGACCAAACGTCCAATACGACCAAACCCGTTAATTGCTACTTTTACAGTCATGTTTTTCTCCTCTATAGAAAACAAATAAATTTTTATACGCGGCTAGCAACTGCTTCAACAATTGCTTCTGACGTAATACCGAAATGACGATATAGAATTTCCGCAGGTGCGGACTCTCCGAAACCTGTCATGCCGATAAAGACACCGTCAGATCCGATAATGGCGTCCCATCCTTGACGAATACCAGCCTCGCATGCCACTTTTGTAGCAGATATAGGCCCACAAACAGAAGCACGATATGAGGCATCCTGTTGTCGGAACAGCTCGAAAGACGGTACGGACACAACACGTGTCGGGATAGAGCGGCTTTCAAGCTCTTTCTGGGCATCCATTGCCAAGGATACTTCAGAACCTGTGGCAAACAAAACAGCTTTTGCTTCAGAAGATGCCTCGGACAGGATGTAAGCACCCTTTGTTGATTTGTTCTCCAAATCATCTGCGCGTTGTGCAGGAACTCCCTGACGGGTTAGGGCAAGGATAGTTGGACCTGTTGAGTTATTTAAAGCCAACTCCCAAGCCTCGGCGGTCTCCATAGCATCACAAGGACGCAGCACTAACAAATTCGGAATAGCGCGAAGCGCCGCCAAATGCTCAACGGGTTGGTGTGTTGGGCCATCTTCACCCAAACCAATGGAGTCATGAGTCATAACATAGATGGCGCGTTGTTTCATAAGTGCTGCCAAACGAATGGCAGGTCGTGCGTAGTCTGTAAAGCTCATAAAAGTTCCACCGTACGGAATAAATCCACCATGGAGAGTAAGGCCGTTCATAATTGTGCCCATCGCAAATTCACGAACTCCATAGTGAATATACTGGCCCGCATATAAGCTGGCAGGAGATACAACAGAAGAAGCCTTTGTCTGCGTATTATTTGATGGTGTCAAATCAGCAGACCCGCCAATTAGGTTTGCCATTTTGGGAACAAGATATTCCAAAACTTTACCTGATGATGCCCGTGTCGCGAGCTTCGGCTTATCCGCAGCAAAGGCTTTGCGCACATCGTCCATGACAGCAGATACAACATCAGAACAATCAACAGAATAGGACTTTTCAAATTCTGCCTTAGCAGAAGATGCCGCTAATCTTTTTTCCCAGTCAAGGCGTGTTGCCTGATTGCGTGTCCCTACATTGCGCCATGCATGAAGAATCTCCGCAGGGATTTCAAACGGAGCAGCCGTCCAACCCAAATGCGCGCGCGCTGCTGTATTTTCATCAGATCCCAGTGGGGACCCGTGAACGCCATGCGTGCCTTGTTTGTTAGGCGCGCCAAATCCTATTTTTGTTTTACAAGCGATCAAGACAGGGCGATCTGAAGATTGAGCCTTGGCAAGAGCACCTTCAATCGCATCAAAATCATGACCGTCAATGCGGTCAGTCGCCCATCCATATGCCTCAAAGCGTTTCAATACATCTTCAGTAAAAGAGAGTGAAGTATCACCATCAATCGAGATATTGTTATCATCATACATCACAATAAGATTGGAGAGCTTCATGTGCCCTGCAAAAGAACAGGCCTCATGTGAAATGCCCTCCATCAAATCACCGTCACCACACATGACATATGTTTTGTGATTAACAAGGTCAGCGCCAAAACGAGCGGCATGCATACGCTCAGCTAAAGCAAATCCGACAGCTGTTGCAATTCCTTGCCCCAAAGGGCCTGTTGTCATTTCTATACCTGCGTCCTGCATGACTTCAGGGTGGCCTGGGGTCAGGGAATGCAATTGACGGAAATTCTTGATTTCTTCGATTGTAATCTTGTCATAGCCTGTCAGATAATTGACTGCATAAAGCAGCATGGAACCGTGCCCTCCAGAGAGGATAAAGCGATCTCGATCAGCCCATGTTGGGGCTTTCGGATCAAACTTCAAAAACTTTGACCATAGAACCGTTGCAACATCGGCCATTCCCATTGGCATGCCGGGGTGTCCTGAATTTGCTTTATCAACGGCATCTGCCGCCAGAAAGCGAATAGCATTTGCCATTTGGCGCATATCAGCTTGGGAAGAGGTTTGGGCTTGAGCTGCTGCTGTAGATGTCATTGGGAGTCCTTATTTTATAAAAAATTACAATTCTGAGACCTCAAAACTTATAGAGAGTTTTCCGCCAAATGCGAGAGGTTTTTGTAGCCTGTAGCAATGAAAACAAGGCCCAAAAGGGCCTTGGTAATGTGTATCAAATAATTTGACAGAAATTTTTACAGGCCCAACCCTTTGTAAAGGATTACATTTTGTTGGGCAACGCTAGAGAAACGTCTGTTTTCAATATAGTCTCTGCGCTCTGGAGAGGCATGTTTTGCATTCAAGTCCGCCGGATCAGCTATAGCAGCTTTCAGATGTTCTATCACGTCTTCCGGTGTGTCTGCAAAATACATAATATTACCAAAGTAATCAGGGGTAATTTCTGATGAATGTTTGGAAATAACCCCATGACACCATCCCACTACCGGTGGAAGACTACCACTATGCTCTGAAGCTCCGTCAGAGAATGGCATATAGGCAAGTTTAGACTCTGATAAGACACGTAGAACTTCCGCGTCCGGCATATCCAAATAATATTCAACAGGGATCAAACGATCTTCAAGTGGCACAAGTTTATTAAGCTCAACCAATTTATCACCAAGCAATTTGGGATTTGCGGCATCAATACAATTCAGATGTTCAGGCCCAAATGTTGATCCGATCATATCCACTAACAGATCCGACATATCTTTAGGACTCGAAGCCTGCCAGAGCGTGGATCCAATGATTTTTACTTTAGAAGGAATACTTTGCTCCTTAATCATCTCCGCAACACGTAAGATTTTATCAATATCTTTACCGGGGCGTATCATACCGAAATGCGCAATATCCCAATTATCAGCAGGAGCAAAGATTTGCTCGGCATTTTCAGGTAAAATAAAGTTAGACGGGATATCCTGAAAACTGGATTTAGCAGAAATTGCAGTAGCAATGTCAGGTTCGTCCTTGAACGAAGCGACCAATGCTTCATATTCGGCTTTTTTGGAGAATGCTAGTTTTAGAGATGCGCGCGCAAATTCTTTTGTGAGCGTGCGTCCTTCAGGTGAAATTCTAGAAAATTCATGAACTGTTATAACTGTTGGGATTTTCTTACAGAAATCAGGGCTAACAACAAAGCCGCAGTAGGGGACACACATTTGCAAGTGAAGAACCGGAGTGACTCCTTCTTCCGTATGTTCCCTCAAAAAACGATCTACGAAATCATCGTGGTATTGGACCGTATCCGATGTCGAAAGGGTTTCATGGAAATTATCATTTTCCCAAGGCGCACCGAACTCGGTAGAGGCGAGGTTAACTGCGGAAACTCCTAATTTTTCTAATTCATTAGCCAGATTATAGGCATAGTCGCCAATGCCTCCCATTTTTTTATCTCTAGGGCCAGCTACAACGAATACCTTATAGGACATGAACGCCTCTCATTTATGTTTTAGGAAACCAATTTTTCATAAAGCATATTGGAGATCATTGCAAGGTTTTTCCAAGACCGCTCATTCATATAGGTGGAAATTGCCTCTGTCATATCAAGCGGAGCGCGGCTCCCGGAAATAAAATCACTAATAATTTCCACGGCTTCATCTGCATTTTCGGAAGGATATAAAACATTCTGGACATTCCCCTTGGTTTGCACACCTATATTGGAGATGGTTATAGGGCATAAACCAACAGTTGTGGGCAAACTGCTGCTATGATCGGTCGCTCCACGTGTAAAGGGCATATAGGCAAATTTACAACCGCTTAGAATACTTACGACATCCTTAATCTCTTCATCAAAATGGATGTGGATATTTAATGCACGGTCCTTGGGAGACGTAGAATTTTGCAATTCTAAAATTTTATCAACCAAAACAGGTCCGGAACATTCTTGAAGTTCGGAAACATGTGCAGGAAAAGTTGCTATAGAGAGTTCATGAAGAATATTATCAATTTCAGGAACACTGACTTCTTCCCAAACACTTGATCCAACTATGCGTAAAGTACTTTCAGGCTGAGCTGCCTTTAACTTATTGGCAAAAGAAACAAGGGTACCTTCCATGCCACGTCCGGGACGGATCATGCCAAAAAAGGCAACATCATTGGACTTGCTCTCATAGCCCTTATGATGTGTTTCAAAGTCCTCTGCATCTGGGATACCGGCAGGCACCATGATAAATACGGTCTTTGCAGCCAAATCTATATTTCTATTGTGCTTTTCTATCAGGGCCTGCGTAAAATCATATTCTGATTGCATAGTATAAATCAAACCATCAACCGCTTCGATAAAGTCCAGGCTATATAATTGACCTGCATCATCCAGCTCTTTAATTTCATGAACTGTTGCCACGGATTTGTATTTTTTCAAAAATTCCGGTGACAGTCCTGCGCCACAAAAAGGAACAGCCATATGCGTATGAATGATGGGTATTTTTCCTGCTGGAGTTTCCTTGGCAATAATTTTTTCCATAGTTGCTTCGGCCGTATCATCCCAGACAATTCCATGGGAAGCGCGAGAAACATATGAAGAGGAGAAGCCTTGTCCTAATAATGCATTTGCGCTGTTAATAATATAATCCCCAATTCCTGCCATAGGAGCATCTTTTGGACCGCAGACATGAAAAACGTGATATGACATTATATATATTTCCCTCGGATGATTAGCTAGTTTGCTTACCAAACTTATAATGAGTTTGGCAAGGCAATATCTTAAAGAGAAGGATGCACTCAAAAAATATTATAAATATCAATAAGCTAACATAATTTATTGATAGATTTGCGCACAATACGCATAAGTTAAAAGCAAGCCCTATAGCATTGAATAAAAATGGGTATAACTTACCTTTGACCCTTCCTACGATATTGACGCCCTTAATTTTGCTTTGATAGCCTGCTACCATTCCATATTAGAATTTGTGACAAACCCCAACAGGCAGGGAGCGCAATGTCCGCAGAAAAATTATACGACCATTTAAGTTACTTAAATGACGCCATAAACGCACTTGAAGAGATTCTGGGGCAGAAAGAAGCCGAAATAGGCGAGCTTAACCGTCTTTTGGCAAATGCCGAAATGACGATTATAGAGGCCCGCAAAGAAAGTGAAGACTTGGCAAATCGTATAGCGCGCGACGCACAGAAGCATATCGAAAGAGAAGTTCATTCCCGTGTAACCGCAACACTGGCTGCGGAACGCTTGGCCATGAAAGAGGAGCTGGAAAAGGCGCACAGACAAGTCGCCGAAGCAAAGGCAGCAAAAGGCAAAAAAGTAGCAGATCCTCAAATTGATCTGTTCGGGCAAGTATGGGGAGCTCCACAAAAATCATCAAAAATAGCGAATGACCAGAATGCTCTTATTCTGGCAGGAAAACTGGACTCAACAATTGATAAAGTCCAGAGATTGCTCAAAGAAGCGGGCGCCTAGAGAAAGGGAAAAAAATGGCTGAGATTACACTGCAAATTGACGGAAGAAGCTACCATGTTGCCTGTGATGACGGGCAAGAAGATCGAGTATTCCAGTTGGGAAACTATGTTGATCAAAGAATTCGTGAAGTGACTGATGCCGCAGCAGGCAGCAAGTCACAAGCTATGATGCTGACATCCTTGCTTTTGGCTGATGAAGTCTTCGATATGCACGAAAAGATGAAATCTGCAAATCAGGCCGCCAACGAGCCTAAAACAATCACGTATCAAGGTCTTGCCCCTGCAGATGAACAGGAAATAACAACCCTGATCTCCAAAATGACGGCGCGTGTCGAGCAAATCTGCACACGATCCAAACGCGCATCATAATTTTTTGTTTTTTATTAAACATTCGTGTATAACCCTTGCGGGATGCTGCGGGGTGCGTGATCGGCCATTATTCCCACTGACCGATACAAATCTTGCGAGGGAGCTGTCCCTGTCCATCGCCGTGGCTTTGGATATCACGGCGCCCACCTGTTTTTCAGGGTCATCGCGGATTATTCGCTGACACGGCTTTTGTGGCTCCCACTTTCTGTTATACTTATACCATGACATCAGAGAAACAAGATATTAGGCGTTTTGCCAGACAGCACCGCGACCAGTTGGAAATAGATCCTGACTGGGCAGATCAGGCAGCCGAAATATTCATAGAGCTGATAAAGCCAAGTAACGAGCAAATTATATCACTTTATTTCCCGATCGGGAGCGAAATGGATACGCTTCCGATTGCTCAAAAACTTTGGGAAAAGGGAATAAAAACTGCATTGCCTGTAATTCAGGGAAAAGCCAGCCCACTTTTATTTGCAGAATGGACTAAGTCTACAGCCCTGAAACAGTCAAACTTTGGAACGCAAGAGCCGGAAGCGGCAAGCTATATTGCCCCAGACATTCTTATTGTTCCCTTATTGGCATTTGATCAGGTGGGCAATCGTATGGGGCAGGGGCAAGGTCATTATGATGCAACACTAAGAGACCTGCGCCTAAAGAAAGACATTCTTGCTGTAGGATATGCCTACTCGCAACAGGCAGTTATTTTTGCTCTTCCGACAGAACCACATGACCAGAAACTGGATATGGTTATTACTGAGCAAAGAGTCTTTGATTTCCGCCCGTAAACCATCTAAAACTTAACCTATGAAAATAGTATTTATTGGCGATGTTGTCGCACGAGCTGGGCGAGATGCCTTGGCAAAATATCTTCCAGAAGTCCGAAAAGAACTGAATCCGGATGTTGTAATTGTGAACGGTGAAAATGCCGCCCATGGCATCGGGATCAATGAAAAAATCTGTAAGGAGTTTTTTGACCTGGGTGTTGATGTGATTACATTGGGTAATCACGCATGGGATCAGCGCGAAGTAATTCCATACATCGAAAGAGAGCAACGTCTTGTTCGCCCTCTAAACTACCCGGCTCAAACCCCTGGCAAAGGGAGCTATATCCATACATTACGGGATGGAAGAAAAATCATGGTGATCAATGCGATGGCGCGCCTGTTTATGGACCCGCTGGACGATCCTTTTGCTCAAGTAGAACAACTTGTCAGTTCGCACAGGATGGGAAAAACACTGCATGCTATTTTTCTGGATTTTCACGGCGAAGCGACATCAGAAAAAATGGCAATGGGTCATTTTATGGATGGTAAAATTTCTGCTGTAGTTGGGACGCATACGCACATACCAACGGCAGATGCACAAATTCTTCCCAAAGGTACTGCTATGCAATGCGATGCTGGGATGACGGGTGATTATAACTCTGTCATAGGCATGAATACCTCAACGCCGATTATGCGCTTTACGCGCAAATTCAGCATAGAAAAACTTTCTCCTGCGGAAGGGGAAGGTACGATGTGTGGGACATACATTGAGACGGATGACGCGACAGGATTAGCAAAAGAAATTCGGGCCATCCGCAGAGGTCCGAGGTTATCCAATCAATAACCGGATCTACATATCCGTAACTATTTCGATGTTTTTTTTTGAGGGTGTTTTTCAAAATACCTGAAACACGCATCAATCAAGGCTTGCATAAGGTCGGCGCCCCTCTGCCCGCCATGCCCGCGAATTTGTCCAAGCAGAACTGCTCGTATAGTTGTGTGGAAGGCCATAACAATTTCCAGTGCATCTTGATCAACTTCCTCGATAACTTCAAGAAACTGGATCAGACGATCCGAAATGCTGGTCACCAGATTATAATGAAACATGCCGCCATTGGCTTTAAGCTGCATGGCAGGGAACAGAATTGAAGCAATAATAGCCTCATCTGTTGTTTTGCCCTCGGGGCTGCTTTTTACGGCGTTAATACCCCGCATCATGGACTCCAGATACATCTCTCCGAGAGGGCGAAAGTCAGTAGTATTATTCTCTAATAAAGCCTGTGCTTTATCCAGAATGTCATCGGACAAGCCTCCTTGCCCCACTTTGAATTTCAAATTGTTAGGAGGCTGATGAAAATCCGCTTTGCGCTTCGGGGCCATATTAAAATGGGTGTCATCGTCTTTTTTAGTCATTTATGCATCTACTAACTTTAGGAAAAATCCACATCAATAATATCAATTTTATCGCCTTTACCGAGGCCAGCCTTGGATCTAAGCTCATCTAAATGGGCCGAAGCCTCTTTCATTCTTGTTTTTTGAGCCGCCATAAGTTTTGCATCGGTCTCGCGTTTATACGGCCCTTCAAATGTCTCTGTGGCTTTGCGACGTCTGTCAGGTCCAAAGAAATCCTCTGACCTGACAAATTGGCGTGGTCTCTCGATAATCTGAGCAATACGTTTGTACAAATCCCTTGCCGTAAACGGCTTAACCAGAAATTCGGTCACACCTGAATCCCGTGCCTGAACAACACGTTTTTTCTCACTAAAACCTGTCATGAGAATAATAGGGACGTATTGATTTGGGCTGGCCGGATCGTTTCTGATGCGGCGTGTTAAGGAAATACCATCCATGGGTTGCATCATCCAGTCAGCAACAACAATATCTGGGTTTTCTTTCTTGAATACGTTAAATCCTTCTTCGCCGTTTTTGGCAGACAAGACTTCACCGACCCCAAACGTTAAAAGCAAGGATTTGCAAATTTCCAGCATCGGTGTGTTGTCTTCAACAACCAGAATGCGGATTTTGTCAAATTTATAGCTCATAAAGGCTCCGGCAAAGCAGCGGCACAGGCGGGTTCAAACACACAACGCAAACATTATAGTTAATTTTATGTATTTAGACCAGAGTAAATAAAAATAATATTACGTCTAACATCCTTAATATTGACCTAATATTGAGCAAATTTTAAACATGAAATTCCTGTGACACTTGATTTTCCAAGGGGCACATGCTACCCCGAGGCATATAAACCGTAATTATCCTGCTACTAATGGAGACTTTCTATGGCTGGTCATTCCCAGTTTAAGAATATTATGCATAAAAAGGGTCGTGCTGACGCAAAGCGCGCCAAAATCTTTACAAAATTAGGCCGTGAGATACAGGTTGCGGCAAAAATGGGGGGCGGCGACCCAGGGGCTAACCCGCGATTAAGAAATGCTATAGCTGCAGCGCGTGCAGAAAATATGCCAAATGACCGTATCAAAAAATCCATTGATGCAGGTATAGGTGCGGGCAGTACAGAAAATTTTGAAGAAATTCGCTATGAAGGATACGCACCAAATGGTGTTGCAGTTATCGTGGAAGCTTTGACAGATAATAAAAACCGGACTGCCTCTTATGTTCGGTCTTGCTATACGAAGTACGGCGGAAATTTAGGAGAAACAGGATCTGTCGGATTTATGTTCGATCATGTTGGTGTAATTGTTTACCCGCTTACCAAAGCTGACGCAGATACAATGTTCGAAGCAGCACTAGAAGCCGGAGCAGACAATGTGGAGACAACTGAAGAAGGGCACGAAATCCTGACCTCAACAGAGGGATTTATCTCTGCGCGTGACGCTCTGGAAGAGAAATTTGGTGAAGCTGAAAAGGCTGAGCTGACTTTCCGGCCGAACGTCATGACAGAGGTTGATGCGGCGACAGCCCAGACTATCCTGAAAATGGTTGATGCTCTGGAAGACAGTGATGATGTACAAAACGTCATCACGAACTTTGAGGTTAGCGAAGAAGATCTCAAGAAATTGGCAGAAGCGAGCTAGATATAATGCGTATTCTAGGGATTGATCCGGGCTTGGAAAGAACAGGGTGGGGGGTCATAGAAACCGAAGGCTCCCGACTGTCATTTTTAGCTGCAGGAGTTATTCTTTCCAAAGCATCAGAACCTATGGCGACACGCTTGAACCGTATCGACACAGAGTTATCCGCAATTGTTGAAAAGTGGTGTCCGAACAGCGCTGCTATTGAAGAAACTTTCGTTAATAAAAATGCGGCGTCCTCGTTAAAATTGGGACAAGCCAGAGGCGTGGCCATTGTTGCTCCCGCACGAGCAGGGTTGGACGTTGCCGAATATTCAGCAAATACAGTTAAGAAATCAGTAGTCGGAGTGGGGCATGCCGGCAAAGATCAAATAGGTATGATGATAAAAGTTCTGCTCCCGACAGCAGGACATCTGGCAGCAGATGCTGCTGATGCATTGGCGGTTGCAATTTGCCACGCACATCATGCACAATCATCACTGAAGGTAGGATAAAAATGTTCGCAAAATTAACTGGGAAGATCGATACACTTATGACTGACAGCATGATTTTGGATGTCGGTGGAGTAGGGTATCATATTTTCGCGAGTGGTCGGACTCTAGGAATCATCGGCGGCGTAGGCGACTCCACCTCTCTTATGATTGAAACACATGTTCGGGAAGACCATATCCATCTTTACGGGTTTTCCTCGGTTCAAGAGCGCGATTGGTTCCGTCTTTTGACGGGAGTTCAAGGAGTCGGTGCGCGTTCTGCTTTAGCAATTCTGACAGTATGCCCGTCAGAAAGATTAGCCGTCATCATTGCGTCTAACGACGTCAATGCACTTCGACAGGCCGATGGTGTAGGTCCAAAACTTGCGACGCGTATTGCCTCCGAGCTGAAAGATAAGGTTCAGCATATGAGCTTGGGTGCTGTAGCACATCAACCATCCCAACCCACCAAACCTGCTAAAAAGAGCAAACAGGAGTCTATTCAGGCCGTCGAAGAAATGGTTGATCTGAATGTGGATCAGGATGTTGTCTCTGCGCTTGTTAATTTGGGATATGGGCGTTCCGAGGCATTTTCGGCAGTAATGTCCGCTCGCCAGAAATCAAATGACAATACGCCATCTTTTGACAATCTTCTGAAAAATGCATTAAAAGAACTTGCAGGGTAATCGCATTCAAGTCCAGTCTAGCCTTGCACTCGAAGTCCGCTTATCGCAAACTGTAAAAACCTAGCGAATCGGACGAATAATATGACTCAAGCCGCCAAAGAGAATGATCTTGCGCCTACAGCCTTTGCAGATGAAAAAGGTGATGATGGGGCTCTGCGTCCGCAAACACTAGAAGAGTTTATTGGCCAGAAAGACTTAAGGGCAAATCTTAAAGTTTTTGTTGAGGCCGCAAAAGCCAGAAAAGATGCACTGGATCACGTTTTGTTTTTTGGGCCACCCGGTTTGGGCAAAACAACACTGGCTCAGATAGTCGCCCGCGAACTGGGGGTAGGATTTCGTGCAACCTCTGGCCCGGTCATCGCTCGTGCAGGTGACTTGGCGGCTATCCTTACAAATTTGCAGCCCTATGATGTTCTCTTTATTGATGAAATTCACCGCCTCAATCCAGCAGTCGAAGAAATTCTTTATCCTGCCATGGAAGATCGTAAACTCGATTTGGTCATCGGTGAAGGACCTGCTGCCAGATCTGTTCAAATTGATTTGCCTCCATTTACACTTGTCGGTGCCACAACGCGATCGGGACTTTTGACAAACCCGCTCAGAGATCGTTTCGGTATTCCCCTGCGCCTTGAATTCTATGAACACAACGAACTCTCAATCATTGTAAAACGTATCGCCCGTCTATTGAATATATCCATAACTGATGAAGGGGCGTATGAAATCGCTAAACGTTGTCGTGGAACGCCACGCCTTGCTGGCCGATTGACCCGCCGTGTCCGTGATTTTGCTGTTGTGCTGGGGGCGGGGGCAATTGATGCCAAATCAGCCGATGAAGCCTTGAACCGTCTGGACGTGGATCATACAGGACTTGATAGCATGGACCGCAGATATCTAAAAACCATTGCAGACAAATATAGCGGTGGACCGGTCGGAATTGAAACCATGGCCGCTATTTTGGCAGAACAGCGGGATGTTGTGGAAGATGTTGTGGAACCTTATCTTCTTCAACAAGGTTTGATCAATCGCACGCCGCGAGGGCGTATGCTCTCAGCTGCGGGCTATGCCTATTTGGGAATAACCCCTCCAAAATCGACTTTAGACCAAAGCGGACTATTTGAGTAACATGGTAGTACATGATTTTCCCGTACGAGTTTATTATGACGACACTGACGCTGGCGGAGTTGTTTACCATGCAAATTATCTGAAATTCTGCGAGCGTGCCCGCAGCGAATATCTTCGGGCTATGGGTTTTGAAAACAGCGCAATTCGCAAAGAAACCGGAACAATTATCGTTGTCAAAAAGATCGAGGCCGAGTATCTTAGCCCCGCCAGACTTGATGACTCCCTCATCGTGCAATCCCGACTTTTATCCATTAAAAATACCAGCTTTGTAATGGAGCAAAAAGTCGTCAAAGACGCGGGGGATATTTTTGTGATGAACGTTCTATTGGTGTTTATAGATGACCAACAGGGTAGACCCGCAAAAATTCCTGAAACTGTAAAAGCAAAATTCTTGAAGGAAATGGAATAAATAATGCCAGATGCAGCCCTCACAGCCACAACGCCCGTAACATCGGACACAATCTCAACCGTAGCTTCAGGCGCTATTGCAGCTCCGACACATGATCTGTCTGTGTGGGGGTTATTTATGAATGCGGATATGGTTGTAAAGTCAGTAATGATCCTTCTGATTTTCATGTCGATCTGGTGCTGGACAATTATAATTTCAAAACGCATGACACTCAAAAAATTGAATCGCCGTGCAGATCGCTTCGAAGATGCATTCTGGTCTGGAGAGGCCCTCGACAAACTCTTCCAACGCGTCAAAAAAAGCCCGCCAGATCCATTGCTTGCTACGTTCACAGCAGGTATGGAAGAATGGCAGGCGGGTGTTGCAGCAGGTATTCCAAAATCCGAAAGCCTACAAGCAAGTCTAAAACAACGTGTCGAGCGCGCCATGTCATTGGCGATAGGGCGAGAGATGCAACTGCTTGAGCGTGGAATGACCTTTCTGGCAACAACGGGTTCAACAGCTACCTTTATCGGTCTTTTTGGAACGGTATGGGGGATTATGAACTCCTTCACCGCAATTGCAGCTATGAATAATACCTCTTTGGCTGTTGTTGCGCCCGGTATCGCGGAAGCTTTGTTCGCGACTGCGATGGGATTGGTTGCCGCTATTCCTGCAATGGTTTCATATAACGTGTTCTCGACATCTTTGGCACGCTACGGTGATCGTCTTCATACGTTTAGCGGTGAATTCCTCTCTATTATGGTGCGCCATCTTGATGCTCAGGAAAATGGTGGAACATCTCCTGCTAAAACATCTCAGAAAGTTGCATAGGTGACCAGATGGGAATGAATGTCCAAAGCAGAGGTAGCGGATCAGGCCATGGTGGATATCGCCGCGCTTATCGCCCCATGGCAGAAATTAACGTCACACCTTTTATTGATGTGATGTTGGTTCTCCTTATTGTTTTCATGGTGACTGCACCTTTACTAAGTGCGGGTGTTCAGGTTGACCTGCCGAAAACAGAAGCCGGGCCTGTTGCTGATAAAGATGAAAAACCCTTGGAAGTCAGCGTCAATAAAAAAGGGGATATCTTTATAGGTGAAACAAAAGTCACAAAAGAAGAATTAACTGTGAAGCTGTCTGCAATAACCGGAGATGATTTTGAACGCCGTGTATTTATCAGAGCAGATCAGGGTATCTCTTACGGAGACGTCATGGAAGTCCTTGGGTCTATCAACAAGTCAGGATACAAAAAAGTTGCCCTGATTACCGAACCGTCAGTACCCGCGAAAAAATAGGAACCTGAATTTATGGTTGCCGACCCACAAGATAACAGAAACATACACAATGCTGTGCAGGGATCAAAGACACCATTTTTGATCTCTGTTCTCGTGCATATTGTTGTCTTTATTCTGGTGATTTTCGGAATGCCTCATTGGAAACGCGATATCGAACTGGTCGAACCTGTCCCTGTTACTTTGGTTGATAATATCGGTGAATTAACAACAACAGATAAACCTCCTACAAAGGCCGCCCCTAAAAAAGAAGAAAAGAAACCGGAACCCAAGAAGGAAGAACCTAAGAAAGAGGAAAAACAGTCTCCCAAGAAGCAGGAAACAGCTAAGCCTCCTGCTGAAGATGTTTTGCAGCCTCCTCCTAAAGAAGAAAAAGCAGAAAAGCTTCCTGACAAAAAGCCGGAGAAAAAACAAGAGCCTAAAAAAGAGGAAAAGAAACAGCCTCCTAAGAAAGAAGAGCCTAAAAAAGAAGATCCTAAGAAGCAAGAGCAGGATTTCGAGAATCTTTTAAAAGATTTGACACCTGAAGATCAGTCAAAAGCCGAAGAAAAAACACCTGAACCAGCCCCACAAACACCGAGTGTTGGTAAATTTACAGGCGTTCTCAGCATGACCGAAATGGATGCGCTGCGTTACCAATTGAGCCAATGCTGGAGTATTATGGCAGGTGCCATGAATTCTCAAGATTTGGCAGTTGAAGTTCGTGTTGTGGTTAATCCTGACAGAACCGTCCGTTCTGCGAAGATTTTGGATCAATATAAATATAATTCGGACCCGTTCTTCCGCGCTGCTGCTGATGCGGCTGTTAGGGCATTAAATAATCCCAAATGTACCCCTTTAAATTTGCCGCCGGAGAAGTATGATAACTGGCGTGAAATGACAATCAATTTTGACCCGAGAGATATGTTCTAAGGAGCCTGCCATGAAACAAATTTTAATGACGTTTTTTTTAGGAGTATTAGCTCTCGGTAGCTGGACTCAAGACGCACACGCAGAGCTGCGTGTCGATGTAAACCGCGGAACAAAAAATCCAATCCCGATAGCTATTACAAACTTTGTAGTCAAAGACCCGTCAGGGGCTGAATTTGCAACATCCATTCCTTCGGTTATTGCATCCGACCTGAGCAGTACAGGGTTATTCCGTATGATCGACCCGCGTGCCTTTATTCAGGACGCGGCCTCCATGCAAACACAAATTCGTTTTGCGGAATGGAAAGCTATAAACGCCCAAGTTCTTGTGAATGGCGCTGTAACCAAAACTGCCGATGGAAAAACCCGCGTTGAGTTTCGTTTATTTGATGTCTACGGCCAACAACAATTAACCGGCATGGCATATATGACCACACCACAAAACTGGCGCCGTATTGCTCACATTATATCTGACGAAATATATAAGCGTCTGACAGGTGAGGGGGGATATTTCGATTCACGTATCGTCTACATAGCCGAGTCAGGACCTGCTACAAAACGTGTCAAGCGTTTGGCAATTATGGATCAGGATGGCGCAAATAATCGCTACCTGACCGATGGCAGCAACCTGGTTTTGACCCCTCGTTTTTCGCCTAACACACAGACAATCACCTATATGTCCTATGTTGGAAACAAGCCTCGCGTTTACATCTATGATCTCGAAACCGGACGTCAGGAAGTTCTGGGTGATTTTAAAGGTATGACCTTTGCGCCGCGTTTCTCCCCTGACGGAGGCAAGGTTGTCATGTCCTTATCTAAAAATGGAAATGCGGATATATATTCTCTTGATCTGCGTTCCCGCCAGTCACGACAACTGACAAACAGTAACAGCATTGATACATCACCAAGCTATGCCCCTGATGGATCAAAAATTGCTTTTGAATCCGACCGCGGCGGTACGCAACAAATCTATGTAATGAATGCAGATGGAACAAACCCTCACCGCATTACCTTCGGAGATGGAAGATATGCATCTCCCGTTTGGTCTCCTCGCGGTGACTTGATTGCCTTTGTTAAAATGCTGAAAGGCCAATTCTACATTGGTGTAATACGCCCTGATGGGACTGGTGAACGCTTGCTCAGTAATGCATTTCACATGGAAGGTCCGACTTGGGCACCAAACGGACGCGTTCTTGCATTCTTTAAAGAAATCCCGAGTGGAAAAGGCCGCACAGCCCAGCTGTATAGCATTGATTTGACCGGTGACAACGAGCATCTACTCCGTTCACCCGGAAGTGGGTCTGACCCAGCTTGGTCGCCACTTAATCCATAAAAAAAAGAGGGCGTCCAACAGGCGCCCTTTTTTATTGGCTACTACTTTTTGTCCTATATGTTTACTTTGCGAGGTCTGCGAAAAGTCCAATGACTTGAGAGTAAGTTTCGCGCTTAAAAGGGACGATCAGATTAACAGTCTGATTTAGATCAACCCACTGCCAACGCGAAAATTCAGGAACATCATGCCCATCCAGATGAATATCCGAATCCTGACCTGTAAAGCGCATGGCAACCCATGTTTGTTCTTGCCCTCTATATTTACCTCCCCAATGCTTGGTTGAAAGCTCCATAGGAACATCATAACAAATCGTATGGTCCGCTATCCGTATCAGTTTGGCCATATCTGTTCCAACTTCTTCAAGAAGCTCTCTACGGGCAGCGGCAATAATTTCTTCTCCGTCATCGACACCACCTTGTGGCATCTGCCACGCTCCGGGAGTATCTATCCTCTCACCGACAAAGACTTGACCTGCGCTATTAAACAATGCAATTCCTACACAAGGGCGGTATGGGAGAGGCGGCAAACTAACCATAATTTTTATCCTATTGATGTTCTATGGCCGCTGATAAAGGAACCAACTGCAAGCCTGAGGTTTTAAGCTCGGTTGCCCAATCCTTTATTTGAGCAAAGCGGGATGGCTGCGCAGGGATATATGCAACAACTACGTATTTATCCAGCGCAACCTGCTCAAGACCTTTTAAGCTGCGGGCAAAATCAACTTCGGATTTGCCGCCGTCAAGCCAGACAGTATTTGTGGTATATGGAATTTTCTTCTTACGCGAGGCAATAAAGGAAGAAAATTTATCCTCCGGATCAGCAGAAACAAGTCCTATACCAGCAGATTCAATATCTTCAAATATATGTTTTAATCCGTCTTCAGCATCAGAAAATGACGGCTTATTCATGAAATTGATGCCGGCGTAGCCAAATCCCAGAGAGAGAAGCCTCTGCAATCGTGCAGTGTTTTGTTCATTGTTAAATCCGGACAACAATGTCACAGGGCCTGTATCATCAACACCAAACCCCTCGGTCTGAATGGGTGCGTCAAGCCACACTTCATGTTGAGCAGCGCGCGCCATATCTATTTTTTTTTGGAACTCCGAACTATAAGGAGAAATTACAAATGTAACATACGGCGGCAACCCCATAAGGCTTGACTTAAATACATCATCAGACAATCCGTAATCAACCATCACAAGAGAAATGACACCTTTTGCACCGGCATCTGCAATATAACTCAATTTATATGCATCAAATACTGTCTTCCCGTCTGCGGTACGTTTAGGAACATCTCCAAAAGATGACTCAGTAAATAATTCGGATATTTTTTCTGTTTTTTGCTCCAGTATATATTTAGGAACTTTGACATTTAAAGGCATCGCACCATGGCCGGTTTCGTCTGTATGGAGAGGAGATCCTGAAATGTCATGTGGCGTCCCGTACTGAATAGGCACGTCTTCATGATAGGAGATATCAAGAACAGCTGCTGGATGAAGTTCGCTCGCGATTTCTTCTGACGCATGTTCCTTGTTATCGTCGACAAGATCACCAAAATCAACAAAACCAAAGAAATGAATAAGATAAAAACAAAAGACGAGGAGAAATCCGGAAGACCAAACATAGGAACGAAGGCTAATCCAGTTTTCAAATAGTCTTTTTATACCCAAACGCACATCGGGAACACCAATGTGCATTTTAGGTATTTGAAACTTATTTAAAAAGGCAGGTAATGCCACCAAATATCCCCCAAAGTCTATTTAGAGTTTTCACGCATCAGGGACAATCCCTGCAACAGATCAAGTGCGCGCGCTAATTGATAATCTTTATCAGACTCTTTCTCTGCTGCCTTTTTATTATCATTTGCAGCATTTTCCTCTTTTGCAGGTTGATTTGTAGGATTGCTCAGCGCTCCCTTCAGGTCTTCTTCGTGGATCCCCATTTCTTCAAGTTTTTCAATTTTTGCTTGATCTACAACAATATCAGGATCAATGCCCTTTCCTTGAATGGAACGACCTGACGGAGTGAAGTAACGAGCCGTCGTCAAACGCAAAGCTCCATCGCCCGAAACAGGAATAACAGTCTGGACCGATCCCTTGCCGAAGGACCTGGTTCCCATCAGGACTGCGCGGCGATGATCTTGTAAAGCGCCGGCAACAATCTCGGAAGCAGATGCAGATCCGCCGTTAATCAGAACAACAATCGGCAATCCTTTTGCCAAATCTCCTGGCAAGGCGTTATCGCGTTTAATATCTGTTTCGGTACGACCTCTTGTAGAAACAATTTCGCCTTGATCAAGAAATGCATCGGATACTGCAATGGCTTGATCTAATAAACCACCAGGATTGTTGCGCAAATCAAGAACATATCCGCTGAGTTTGTCACCAACCTCGGCATCAATTTTTGTAATTGCATTTTTTAATCCGTCATATGTGTTCCGGTTAAATTGATTAACGCGGATATAACCAATCGTATCATTTTCGACACGGAACTTTACAGGCTGGATTTTTATAACATCACGAACAATGCTTATAAACAATGGTTCGGAAGAACCTTCACGGCGAACCGTCAGTTCAATGGCTGTACCAACTTTACCGCGCATTTTTTCAACGGCTTCCGAAAGTGTCATCCCTACAATAGGTTTTTTATCAAGATGCGTAATATAATCGCCGGCTTTGATACCTGCTTTAAACGCAGGTGTATCATCAATAGGGGATATAACTTTAACCAGGCCATCTTCCATCGTGACTTCAATTCCCAAGCCACCGAACTCACCCTTTGTTTGGACTTTCATATCGTCAAAGTCCTTCATAGTCAGATAGTCGGAATGAGGGTCAAGATTTACCAACATGCCCTTGATTGCATACTCAATCAATTTTTCATCTGTAACGGGTTCAACGTATTTCTCACGTACACGTTCGAAGGCCTCTCCAAACAAAGCCAGTTGACGATAGGTATCATCAGGGGTTTGTTTATCAAAGGCTTCTTGCTGAGCTTTGGCATCGGCGTCTGCTTTTTCCGCTTCTTGAGCAAATGAGCAATTCGGGAGAACAAAAAGGGAGGAAGCAAGTAGCAGGGACAGACGAAAAACCGACATAAATAAAGACTCCACGTGTAAAATTTATTACTCAGATATACCTGAACTTGAGATAGTCCAGATTTGTTTGATTACTGTAATTTGGAGAACTGCTTGGAAGGATTAACCGGTTCTCCACGGTAACGTAATTCATAGTATAGCCGTCCTGTATAATCAGGCAAGCGTCCAAGAGGCTCTCCTGCATCAACTTTTTGCCCGACGAACGCATCAATTTTACCTAAACCGGCCACAAGGCTATGAAACTTGTTTGCATGCTGGATAAGAACAATGCTGCCATACTTTTTAAACGGACCTGCATATCGAACAGTTCCACCGACAGGGGCAGAAACCAGTGCACCTGGGCGGGCTTCAATCGTAATCCCTTGGGATACGGCACCGATGTCATCTCTCTCACCAAATTTTGTTAGGACGACGCCATTTACAGGCATTCTATTGGACCCGATTGAGCGGATATCCGCGGCACTCATTTCAGGTTGCTTGACTTTTTTTGGGCTAATCATACTTGCCGTATTGCCCGTTCTGGCCTCTAGATCTTTATTTCTCTGTTCCACCTTGGCAATCAAATCATCAAGATCCTTGGCAGTTTGGGAAAGTTTGGTAATAGAAACCTCTTTTGCTGCCATTTCGGATCGAGCATCCTTAAGCGCCGATTTACGTTGATCCATAGCAGCATCAAGCTTTTTTTGGTCAGTCTTCAAAATCTCGGAAGCTTCCTCAGCCTTTTTCTTTTTAGATTCCAATTCGGTCTTGATAGCTTCAAGCTCCTCTAGATCAAGGCGCAGTTTCTTTGATTTTCTGTCGAGCTCAGGAAGAATGGCAGAAAGAACTGTAGCTGCCTGAGCTGTCTCCAAAGGTGCATCAGGGCGTGCTATCAGTGTTTCCGGAGGGAGTCTTCGAATTCTCTCCAGAGCCATAACCAGGTCGGCAATAGATTTTTTTTGCTTGGTCAGGGAGCTTTGAATGTTGGTTTTGTCACGATCTAATTGCTTGAGTCGCGTCTCGAGATCGGATAGTTCTCTTTCCTGATCTTGTACACGTCCAGTCAGGGATACGAGGTCATTTTTAAGCCCCTTCATATCCTTTTCAATCGACTTTGCTTTAAACTCCAACTCTTTTTTGTTTTTTTGCTCGACAGCCAATTGCTCCCTGACATCTTGCGGAGATGTATTCTTTCTAGGAGGAAGAGGGGGCGTTTCAGCAAGTGCCGGTATAGCAGTCCCGCTCAGAAAGAAAAAAAGAAGCACCAAACACAAATAGAAGCGCATCACTACCCCTCACGATGATAGGGGTGTCCGCTACTAATTTGCTGGGCACGATAAATTTGTTCAAGCAACATGACACGAGCCATAACATGTGGCCATGTTTGTTGCCCAAAACTAAGGAGCATATTTGCTTTTGAACGGACCTCATCGGTAAAACCTTCTGCACCACCGATGAGAAAAGAGATCTTGTCGATACCTGTATCCCGAAGTTTTTCTATAGTCTGCGAAAAGTCCAGACTTCTAAGCCCATCTCCGCGCTCATCAAGAACGACCACAAAAGAACTTTCGTCCAGCTTGGATAAAATCAACCTCTGCTCATGCTCTTGCTGTGTTTTTGGATCCGAATATTTGCTTTCGATTTCGGTGATTGTTACAGGCCATTTCAAACGCTGGACATAATCTTCGATAAGGTCTTTCCATGGACCTTTTTTAACTTTTCCGACAACAAGGAGATCTATTTTGAACATACTATGTTCATAACTGATTCTGGCCAGTTAAAGAAGGGCCAGAGAAGTTTTGATAAAGAAAAAATAGGGACGTGTAAACTATACAACCAATTGGGGCCGCTGCGTTGCCTTGACCAGATCCTGTCGCCACATCTTTTCGATATTATAGAAGTCTCTGACTTCCGGACGAAAGAGATGGACAATTGCATCGCCAAGATCAACAACCACCCAATCAGCAGTTGGTAAGCCATCCACACGAAGCGCCGGGAAGCCCATAGGACCAAGCTTTTCATCAAGTTTTCCTGCCAAAGCAGCCACTTGTCTGGAAGATGTCCCGCTGGCTATAATCATATAATCAGCGAGAGATGATTGACCATTCAGGTCAATTGCTTCTATATTTTCAGCCTTGTTTTCATCGAGGATTTGAACAATAAGATCCTTCAGATGTTCCGGACTAGGCTCACCGGATTCAAGATGCTTACCCAAGGGCTGCACTCTCCTTTCTTAAGTTGAAACACATACTCAGTTTTAAGCGCAGTAAAATGCCGCCCGAAACAAGTGTTCCCTAGCGGCTGTTATAGCAAGTCGCAGAATTTTGGTAAATTAAAAAATAAGACCTATCAAAAAGACTTAATACCATCTCCTTCATTATACTCTTTTTAAAGGGTAAGTTCAAATCGCCCTTTTTGTGAGCGTAAATTTGTCGAAGATTGTGCAACGCGAGATTCCGATAAGATCCAGTAAACATGTCCTTTTTCAAGAGAATGGCGATTTCCGTACCTCGGATAATGATGCACCAAGCCTTTTGAATTATGAATAACTGTATTTCGAACAACTCGGTCAATCGTTGGACGTCCTATAAATGCAAACGGAAGCATATGAATAAGCTCTTTCCATTTGTACCAACGATGAAATTCATGCGCTATTTCTGTCCCTGCTATCCAGACAAACTCTGTATAAGGAAAATTAGCCAGAATTTTGGGAACAGTATCTATCGTGCGCGCCGTACCAAATTTACTCTCGAGATCACACACAATAATTCTCCTATCAGTGTTTATATCTCGACACATCTGCATTCTTTCGCCCACGCTTGGAAGGCCTGCTTTCGATTTGAGGGGATTTCCTGGAGTAACAAGCCACCAGACGGCATCCAAATCCAATGATTTGAGCGCGATTTCAGAAATATGAAGATGCCCCTCATGCGGAGGATTGAACGACCCTCCTAGCAAACCGACCCTCATACCGCGCCAGACTGGCCCGTTTAACAAACAGGGAGGAGGAGGGAGTTGTATCAGTTCAGCTTCTCGGATATTTGTTGGATACTTTGATCTGCCAAACGGCTTACATCTGATGAAGATAATCTTTGGGAAATGATTTCAGTGGATGCTGAGACGGCAAGTTCGGCAGCATAGCGACGGATATCATCAACAGCAGAACGTTCCATTTGTTCGATACGGCTTTTCAACATATCTTCACGGCGAGCAATAGTCTCATCAAACTCGACTTCTGCTTGCTTACGATAATCTGCCGCTTGAGCTTTCGCCTTTGCAATTATAGCTTCCGCTTCTGTAGAAGCATTCGCCAAATTGGATTTATATTGAAAAAGAAGAGCTTCAGCCTCAGATTTTAATACCTCCGCAGAAGTAATTTGCTGACGGATTTTTTCGATCTTTGCATCCATCATACCCAGAACAGATCGGCGTCCCAATACATACGCCAGGACCATAAAAGAAATAAAGGACAACAAAACCCATAATGTCGGATCTTCGAGGAAATACTGTGCCATACTAATTATCCTTTATACCTATGCAGCCTTTTTAACTTTGCTACTGAGAGAGAGAACAACAGATTCTGCCTGAGAAGAATCTGCTGAAATCCCCGCCAATTTCTGTGCTGCTTGGGCAGCCAATTCGGCAGCAATTTTATTCATATCTTGCATAGCTTGATCACGAGCACTGTTAATACGATTTTCAGCTGAAGATATTTCGTTATCATATCTTTCCCTGAAAGAAGAAAGAGCCTGATCCATACGGACTTTGGCATCGTCTTCAGCGGAACGGATTTCATGAGACGCAGCCTGACCGGCATCTTTCAAAGCAGCTTTCAATTCTGCTTCTATAAGCTCAGCCTCTTTGGACAAACGCTCTGCATCCGCAATGTGCGTATCAATATGCTGTTGACGGTTTTGAAGTGTACCGCTGATTGCAGGAAGGATGGCCTTCGAGAAAATCGTATAAAGTACAACAAAAATAACCATCATCCAGAAAATCTGGCTTGGCCAGCTGGTCGGGTCAAACTGGGGTAATCCGCCGCCACCGTGGTGAGCCGCAATATCCGCTTCTTGCTGGGTTTCAACTATTTCAAATAGTTGGCCTTCAGCAGGATGCACACCTTCAGCCGCTTCCTCAGCAAATGCCTGTTGAAGCGGAAGAAGAGCGTACACAAAGAATGCGAATGCGTATCTGGTAAATGACATGCGAATACCCCTACAATAATGGGTTTGACCTAACTGACTATCGGTTCGACTTAGGCGAAAACCAGATAGAAAGCGATCAGCAATGCGAAAATACCGAGGGCTTCAGTTACAGCGAATGTGAACATGAATTTCTTGTCCAGCAGTTCGGCTGCGCCTGGGTTACGACCTACAGCTTCGTTGTAAGCAGCGAAGATTTTACCCAGACCCAAGGCCACACCGGCCAAAGGCAGAAGAGCAATCGCACCAGCCAACAGTTTTACAGCTTCGAGTTCCATTTTTTACGTTCCTTTTTCTTTGGTTGACGTGAGTTAAATTTCTTATTCTACAAGCCTGGATTAGTGCTCGATTTCGATCGTATCTTTCAGATAGATACAAGCCAAAACCGCAAACACATAAGCCTGAATAAAGGCAATGAAGAATTCAAATCCGATCATAACAATATTGAAAGCTACAGGGAGCAGGGAGCCCGCCCATGCAACACCGCCCATGGTGGCAAACATAATTGCAAATCCCGCAATAACTTTCATCAAAACGTGACCTGCAACCATATTGGCAAACAAACGGACTGACAAGGTAACGGGACGGCTAATAAAAGAGACAATCTCAATCAGAACAACCAACCACAATAACCATCCAGGAACTCCTGGAGGAACAAACAAGTGGAAGAAATGTGTTCCGTGGCGAACAATGCCGACAATCAAAACAATGAAGAACACCAAAAGAGCCAAGGCAGCAGTTACCGCCAAGTGGCTTGTATAGGTGAAGGAATATGGAACCATCCCCAACATGTTTCCGGTAATAACAACCATAAACAGGGTAAAGATCAACGGAAAGTACTCTTTTCCTTTTTGACCTATATTATCTGTAATAAGGTTTTCAACAAATCCGTAGATTTCTTCGCCGATCAATTGCATGCGACCGGGAACGATGGATTTTCTGCTGGAAGACACTCCGAGAAGGATCAGAGAGCAAACTGCTCCAATAACCATCCATAGAGCAGAGTTAGTAAAAGAGAGGTCAACTCCACCTAATATCAATCGTTCGCCAATTGGCTGGATTTGAAACTGGTGCATCGGATCGTGAGTGGCCAAGATATAAATCCTCTTTGGTCAAGCTATTCTAGTTTAGTCCGCTTTCATCGAAATTCGCGCTCTGTTTAGCCTGTTTTTGAGTATCTTGCAACCGTTTTGAATCAAGTGGGGTTGCGATATTTTGGCTCGACTTGTAAATAGCCCAAAAACCCGCCAAAACCCCAAGAAAAGCAAGGCTTATAAAGAAGGTAGGTCTAGTGCCGGCGAGATAATCTATACCTATTCCTATCCCACCGCACACAATCGGAGTTGCGATAAGCTCATATGCACGGCCTAAATCGCTTTTATTATCCTGTATATTATTACTTTGTGATTCGACCGGACTTCCGATGTCCTTTTTGAGGTCTTTCAGTCTATTTTGTATATCTTTTAAGTCTTCAGACATATTTTCCTCGAAATTACATATAAACATGAATATTCCATACATACGCATATAACGTACCAATTCTTTACGCACGCTATGGCACCAATGTTAATCGTCCTAACTGAGGCATATGTCCTGCAACGAATATTGTCTCATTAAGCGACCAAGAGCTACCAGAAGAACCGCCAATTGTACAGATAGTACAAAAACTCGCACGCGCAACGGATGGTCCCCATGATATTATTAAAGCCGCCCTGTATGTCTAGGCGGCTTTAAAGAAGAACTCAATTTAATAGGCACAGATTATTCTGCTGCATCCAGAAAGTCCAATTCCCCTTGAAGATCAACAGATACCAATTGGGAAACCCCGCGCTCTGCCATCGTTACCCCGTAGAGACGATCCATACGCGCCATTGTCAAACGATGGTGGGTAATAATGATGAAACGTGTTTTACATTTCTGGACAATTTCTTCAAGCATCGTACAGACGCGATCAACGTTCGCATCATCCAGGGGAGCATCAATCTCGTCAAGGACGCAGATAGGAGCAGGGTTGGTCAGGAACATTGCAAAGATAAGAGCTGTCGATGCCATGGTTTTCTCACCGCCTGACAATAGCGACAAGGATTGCAAAGATTTACCCGGAGGCTGTGCAAAAATCTCAAGCGAAGCTTCCAGAGGATCATCAGAGTCAACGAATGCCAAATGAGCTGTTCCACCACCAAACAGACGTGTAAATAATGTCTGGAAGTGTGCATTAACAGTATCGAATGCCTGTTGCAGACGTTCACGTGCTTCCTTATTCAATTTGTGAATGCCGCCACGCAACTCTTCAATCGCCTGAGTAAGGTCGCCGCGTTCCTGAGAAAGCTTGGCTAATTGCTGCTCAACTTCTTGAGATTCAACATCTGCTCGTAAGTTAACTGGCCCCATGCCGTCACGTTCACGGATAAGACGATCACGTTTTCCGCGAATTTTGTCAATCGGCTCGGAATTGAGTTTCTCGAGATCCATTTCTGACGCTGTCCATAATTCATCAGGCGTCATCGAGAATTGATCCTCAATGGATTGACGAATAATCTCGATTGAACCGCTGGCAGCTTCCATTGTTGCCTGCGCTTTGGCGCGGGCTTCACGTGTCTCCATCAAAAGACCTTCTGAAACTTTCAGTTCGTGGTTGGTCTCTGCCAGAGTTTTTTCAGCCAATGCCAATGCATCGGATGCATCATTTTTGGCATTTTCCATTGTCTTCAGGTTGTCCAGCAAAGCTATGCGCTGCTGGGTAATTTCTGCTGGGCGTGACGTGATTTCATCAAGCCTGGATTTTAGGCCTGCTTCACGATCATTGAGTTGGGCCAAGCGATCTTTCGCACGAATAGCGCGATTATTAAGATTGATACGTTCATCTGCAATCGCACGAAGGCGTGCTTCACGACGACGAACACCTTGTTGAAAAATTTCAAGAGCCGCCGCAGCTTCACTCAGCGCAGCCTGTGCAGCAGCCAATGCCAGCTTGCGTTGCTCGACTTCCATATTCTGCTTTGCAAGAGCTTCATCATCAAAAGATTGTAAAGACGTTTGGTGGGTAAACACCGCAGCTTCCAGACGCTCGATATCTTCGCCGGCAAGACTAAGAGCCTCTTCCTGTTTTGCAATTTCGGAATCCATGCTCGCGCGTTTTTCAATAGCACGCTGCAATTCCGTCCGCTTGTTTGCAAGATTACGGTCAATTGTACGGGCTTCTTGTTCTGCAATCTGGACTGCCTGACGGCAGTCTTGAACGCGCGCCTGAGAGCCTCTTAATACTTCTTCTGCTGTATCAGAAGCAGATTGAGCAGCAGGTAGTTCGCTTTGCAACTCTTCCAGACGGTTTTTGTTTTTGAGACGAATAGCATTGCGGTCCATTGCCTTCGCACGAATACGAAGACCATCCCAACGCCAATAAGCCCCTTCACGGGATACGATAGATTGTCCAGGTTTTAACAGGGAGGCAGCAAACTCGCCCTGCTCATCGTTCTCAACAAAGCCGATATAGGAAAGAGCTATACCCAATGCTTCCGGTGCTTTGATGTGTGGAGCAAGTGGAAGTACACCGGCAGGAAAAGAAGGGGGGCTATCAGCAGATCCAATTCCAGACCAAACGGCAGGGGCATCAGATTCCGTTGATGCCATGATGGTATCACCCAAAGCCTTGGACAATGCAGCTTCAAAACCTTCATCTGCTTTAACTTCTTCCAGGACAGGGCGGAAACCGGATTGCGACTCTGATTTCAGGACACTTTCAAGTGCGTTCATCTCCGTCTTGATTTTAGACAGAGCTTCACGTGTCGACTGTTGCGCTCCACGTGCCTCTTCCAACGCCTGTTGTGCCAGATCCAGAGCCTCGCGGGACGATGTTTCAACATCACGTTTTTCAATCAATTCTTTTTCGAAGGACTCTATTTCCTCGGAAATTCCTTCGATAGGCGTGGCCGCTTCTTGCTGTGCGCGTTTTGCCAAAATCTGTTCTTTCAGACTCTCAGCACGATTTTTAACAGCATTGAGACGGGACTGATCCTGTGCTAGTTGGGAATCCAGAGACGCACGCGTTGCTTTAAGACTAGCTGCCTGCTCTAATGTTGCCTGATAATTCTCCTGAATGCGCATAACATCCAGTTCTTTCTCACCACGTTCATTGGTAAGACGTGTCACTTCCTCTTCCGTATTGGACTGTGCTTGAAGCTCTTTTTCCTCGCTATCCAGCTTTTCAAGTGTGGAAACACTCTCTTGCGCGGATTGCTCTTCATGAACACGGTCGGTCGCGATATGACTTAGGCCTGCTTTTGTTTCTTCAATTTGGGAAGTAACGCGTTGCTCTTCGTCATCGAGACGGCGCAATTCAAAATTCTGTGCTTGCCACGCAGCAGCAGTTTCTGCCTGCTTTTCGCGCAAAGGCGGCAATGCCTCACTTTGTTGGATTTGCAGACGGTTCAGCTCTGCAACGCTTGCCATGTGCTCGGCAACCATTCCTTCAGAACTTGTAAATTCTTGCTCGGCTTCCGACTTCATAGTCCGGGCAATCATCCATTCGGCTAAGGCCAGTTTGGTTTCAAGTTCTTTGATTTCTGAAGAAATATTTTTATAACGTGTTGCCTGGCGACTTTGACGTTTCAAAGAATCCAGTTGTGTTTCAAGACCTGCGATGACGTCCTGCAAACGCGCAAGGTTTGCATCGGCAGCTTTCAAACGAAGCTCTGCTTCGTGGCGGCGGACATACAGCCCTGATACGCCTGCTGACTCTTCCAGAACTTGGCGCCGTTCCGCGGGCTTGGCATTTATAATGGCAGCAATACGCCCCTGAGACACAATAGCAGCTGAATGTGCTCCGATTGCCATGTCAGCAAAGAGCATTTGAACATCACGTGCGCGAACAGGTTTGCTGTTCACGTAATAGCTCGACCCCATATCTTTTTCGATGCGGCGAACAACTTCAATTTCATCTACATTATTGAACAGGGCTGGTGCAGTCCTCTCGCGGTTGTCAAGAACAACAGAAACTTCCGCAGAATTACGTGCTGGGCGAGAACTGGTTCCACTAAAGATCACGTCTTCCATACCGGAGCCGCGGAGTCTTTTTGCGGAAGTCTCTCCCATCACCCAGGACAGGGCTTCAACAAGGTTTGATTTGCCACATCCATTCGGGCCGACAATCCCCGTCAAACCTGGACCGATATCCAGATCAGATTTTTCAACAAATGATTTGAAACCATGAAGACGGAGGCGGCTAAAATTTGACATGTCGCAGTCTAAACCTTGTTACATTATTTAAGTTCTAAGTTTGCTATTACTCTTCGGATGGAGGCTCTTTACCGGAGGCGATAGCATCAAACGTCGCTTGAAAGAATTCGTATGGTTGATGACCAACGATAATTTTAGCTCCATTATTCACAACAAAAGTTGGTGTTGATGCAATTTTGTACTCATCTCCGGCAGCTTTCATATCTCCGATAATACGCTTTTGAAGATCAAGATTATTCATGCATTCCTGAGCTTTTTCTTCACCAAGACCTGCCAGTTTTGCGTACTGAATAAGCTTGTCACGGAAGTCAGCCCCATAGGCCCAGTTTTGTTGTTGTTCAAAGAGCAATCCCATAAAAGCAGTGAACTGGTCTTCCGGCATACAACGAAGCACGGACGACGCAATAACCGCAGGTTGGTTCAACGGATATTCCTTAAAAATGAATTGAACTTTACCTGTATCAATGTAGTTCTCTTTTATTTTGACAAGATCAGCGTTGTGAAACGAAGCACAGTGAGAGCAGGTCAGAGACGAGTATTCGACAACTTTAATAGGAGCATCATTGCTTCCTAGTACGCGGTCACCCATCATGGCATCAATTTCAGCATTCGCAGGATCAGTAACTGCCTTCGGATATGCAACAGACGGGATTGGTAATTTCTTGGTATCCACGACAACCGGCTTATTTGCATCCGGTGCCTCAGATGTGATGGTGTCAACCGCGGTTGCATCCTGAGTGTCCTCTGTAGCAACTTCAGCAACAGCAGGCGCATCTTGTGCAGGCTCGATCTTTTCTTCCATGGTTGTTTCCACAGCAGGATTAGCATCCGGTGCAGGAGGGAAGTCCTCCATATTTTTCATGAAGAAATACAAAGCCGCTGCAAGTACAGCAACAACCAAAACAACTACGATGATCTTTGAAGATCCTTTATTTTCTGACATACGTCCTTCTCCTCACAACCTGTGTGATTTTCATAAACTGGGATATAGCCCAGAACCCGATAATTTCCAAGAATTAATACGATATGACGTAAATTCCAGATGAATTTCAAATAAAACATCCGCTTGTATGCTGCTTATCCACATAACATTCCGCTGCTACAAAAACATATAAATATGTGAAATTACTTTAAAAAATGCAGATCCATACGGTCCACAGGGGATTCTTGTGTATTATCACTCAAGGCCCGAACATCAATTCTGGTGGGCTCTATCCCTTTTTCAAGAAGGTAGGATCTTGTCGACAAGGCCCGAGACAAAGAAATTCTTCTGGATGATCCCTGACTACCGTCCGTTGAGCTGGCAAAGGCCAAAATCTCGAGACGCCCCTTAGGAAACTGGTTCATGCTGGGAATAACATTTTGGTCCAGTATCCTTTTCTGGTCCTCATCCAGCTCTGAAACCCCAGATTTGAAAGAGACACTGAATTGATCCAATACACCGGATGCAGGCTCAACTTCCTCAGGCTTGCTTTCAATGCCAAGGGCAGCACGGACTTCGGAAGCTGATTTGCTCATGTGGCGCGTCAAAGCATCATCCATCATTCTCACACCCACGCTTGGTTTTGCAGGCTGCTCAGGCTGGATAGGGGGAGGCAAACCTGCCATAGCAGGCAAAGGCTTCGCTTCCACATGAATAGGTGGCACAGCAGGCATAGTCTTTGGTGTTGACGGATGATATGCGTTGACGACTTTGGTTGCAGTTATGACAGACACGTTCCTTTCTTTAGCAGGAATATGCTCGGTCAATGCAAGTCCCTGAGGTTTTTTAGCGGGAACAGGAGGATATTTTTCATCTGCTTGAGCCGCAGACGACGCCATAATCATATCCTCCGGAATTTCACCTTTCTCGGCAAAAGTTCCTGGCTCAGGTAAAGGCAAAAGGGGCATATTACGTTCATCCGCCACTGGCTTTTTAATTAAAGCCACCTTATGTTCCTCGGAAGATGATTTGTCACTGATGCCGGCAGGCTTTTTAACTGGACGCTCTACAATTTCAGAAGATTTCTGCAAAGTAAGAACATGATGGTTTTCTACAGGATGTTCCAACAGCGCCCGACTATCCGGAGAAGTTAAAACGGGAGCAGATAATGAATCAGAAACCACAGTTGCCGCGACAGGATTTTTGTCGGAAGCCGGTGCAGTCAATTGAGGTTCATCCTGTAAAGCGGGCTGCACGCGCTGCGAAGAATTTCCCCCGAACATCGGCGGAGGAGTATATCCTTCCAGATTTTGAAGTACAGAACGATCAACTTCGACATCTGCCCGACCATACTCGCCTCTGTTCTCTGCATGAGCATAGGAATACCCAAGCACAAACAAAAAAAGACACATAAATATAGACGGCAGAACCTTCATCTAAGCCTAGGCCTCATCCAGAATTTTTTTGATAGATTGTTGTAAATTCGCATTACAAGCCAGAATAGAATCCGCATAAACCGGGTTTTTATCGCCACCCAACGAAATCACAGAACCGCCTGCTTCTTTAACAATTAGTGCCCCCGCAGAAACATCCCAAGGGGATAGTTTATTCTCCCAAAAAGCGTCATAACGACCCGCAGCAACATAGCATAAATCAAGAGCTGCGGCTCCCATTCTGCGAAAACCAGCAACACGGGCATGCAACGCATTCAGTTGGCGGATAAATTTTCCTTTGGTATCAGCATCTCTGGAACAGGCATCGCCACCTGCAATAACACACAGATCAAGGTCTTTACGGGCAGCCACACGAAGACGGCGCTTCTGCATAAATGCTCCTGCGCCTTTTTCTGCATGAAACACTTCATTTCTCAGCGGGTCCATAACAAGTCCAGCAATCATTTCACGACCTGTCGGACCATTACGCTCCAATCCGATTGAAATGTTGAAGTGTGGAATGCCGTGCAAGAAGTTGGTTGTCCCATCCAAAGGATCAATAATAAAGCGGAATTCTTCATTTCCGTTCCCGCCTTCAGCAGAAACGCTTCCGCTTTCTTCCATCAGGAATCCAAACGAAGGGCGGGCCTTTTTAAGCTCGGCGTAAAGTATTTCCTCTGACCTTGTATCCGCAGCCGATACAAAGTCCGCAGGACCTTTACGGGAAACTTGCAGGTTTTCAACCTCGCCGTAATCACGTACAAGTGACTTGGCTGCTTTCTCAGCGGCCTTAAGCATGATGGTCAGGTTCGGCGATAAAACGGACATAATATTTAATTCTCTTTGTTTTAATTATATTTGGTATGGTTTAATTCGAGGCAGTACTATCTCGGATAGTTACAAAAGTCGTTTATACTGACTTTCTAAATAATTTCATCAATTTTTAGGCCTGTTTTCTATTTCGTCAGCCTCTAAATTTTGTCTGCACCTTTTTTTCTTAATATGCCCTGTCCGAGCTTTTCAAGTATTTTTCGTAAATCTTCGTCCTCTATAGCTTCAAGAGCAGGGGCAATGCGCTGTTGCTCTTCAGAGGATAAGGGGGCATTTTTCTTAGCCTTATAGCCATTCCAGTCATCGGCGCTACTATTTGCCGCCACATGTACAAATCGAATAGATGTAATCCAGTTATCCCCGAAAATCTGGTTCAAACGTTCAAGGATCAAGTCCTTTTGGTAATGGAGAAGCGCTGCATCTGCGCTATTTGCGCCTATATCAAGCGATGCCTGCGGTTTTTCCCCTCTTGTTTTTGGCTTTCTGTAATGTAGTTTGACTGGCTGTGCCTTGGACGACATATCGCTCCCCACAATGCTCTCCCAATGGGATAATATTCTACCCAACGCCACAAACTTCCGTGCAAAAGCATCGGAAGTCAGTTTTGAAACAGATACGGAAAGAGGGCGCAAGTCCTGCATAAAAAGAGTTGTACTGCCTTGATAAGAAAAAGTCACGTTTTTGAATGGCCTTCGTCAAAATTCCAGAAAAATCTACTGGAATGGTACGATCGCTACCGCCGAGACTTGCCATGGCGCGCCCGTAAAGGCCATAAATCGGACCCTTACCATGTCTGGATGTCTGAAGTGATGCTTCAACAGACTACTGTCCCAGCCGTAAAATCCTATTTCGATAAATTTACAGCACTCTGGCCAACCGTTAAACATTTGGCATCTGCCCCAGAAGATCATGTTCTAAAGGAATGGGCAGGGCTTGGATATTATGCACGCGCCAGAAATCTGTATAAGTGTGCACGTGCGATTACGGCCGAATATGGAGGTGTATTTCCTGATACAGAGGAAGAGCTTATTAAATTACCGGGAATTGGACCATATTCGGCAGCCGCAATTACTTCTATAGCCTATAATAAGCAGGCAACGGTTGTCGATGGCAACGTGGAACGTATAGTTGCCCGACTTTCTGCCTTGGAAGAACCTCTACCGCAAGCGAAAAAGGCAATTAAAGAGCTGGCAAAACATCTCTATGAGGATATCGGTAAAAGAGCCGCAGATATGCCTCAGGCTCTGATGGATTTGGGAGCAATGATCTGCACACCGAAATCCCCATCCTGCGGTTTGTGTCCTGTAAGTGCATATTGTACCGCCAGAAAATCCGGGACACAGGAAAATTATCCTCTCAAAGCCGAAAAGGTTAAAAAACCGACCAGAACAGGGGTGGTTTACTGGCTACAAACGACTTCGGGGGAAGTTTTAGTAGAGAAACGTTCCACAGAGAGAATGTTGGGCGGAATGATGGCTTTTCCCGGTAGTAATTGGGATAATTATACAGGAGAAAGCTTTAATAGGGATCTAACTATAGAAAATATAAAAAATTGGGAGCAATGCGGACAAATCAAGCATGTATTTACCCATTTTACGCTTATACTTGATGTCAGAAAGGCTAGAGTCTCAAAGAAGAATCTTATATTAAACAATAATCAACGTCTTGTCGGTATAAAGGACATTGGAGACTTGGGGTTTCCGAGTTTATACAAGAAGGTATCAAATATGGTTCTCACGTTTGATTCATCAGGAAATAGGAATGAATAAGAGAGTGCTTAATCTTAAATTCGTTGTAACCGGCCTAACTGCGGCACTTCTTGCTGCAGCTATTTTTATTCCACATAACGGCTTTGCGCAAAATGCTGATGAAACACCACCTGTGGTCCAAAGCAAGCAGAGCCAGCAGGACTTGCTGTCCACTAGTAAGATGGTCAGCGATTTGTCAACCGAGAATACAAAAATCGTCAGAAAAAAAGAAACAGTAAGATATGTTCCGGCAACAAAAGAAAATATTGTTCGCCTTTTGTATTTCTTCAATATAGTTGAATTAAATGACCTGTCGTCTATTGATGCCTACATCCGATCCTCGGAATGCAACCTGTATGCAAAATATTATTTCGACGAATTCGAATGGCGTAAAATAGAGATGGCAACAATTGACTATCTCAAAAAGTATTCCAGCAGCTTCTCGAATTACGTAGAGATTATTCAACCTGTACAGATCGGTCGCTATGACTTTGATTTGAACGGCTTTACCTTGGAGAATAATGGTGAGCTTCTCAACATGAAATCAATCCAGATTTCCGATGCCCGTGAGATGCAAAACGAATGCGGCCTGAACCCTGAAAAAGATGGGCGCTTCAGTGGTACGGCTGTTGTGAATTTGCGCAACCCGATCAATATTGATTTTATTCGCGTAAACCACCAGCTCGCAAAAGAATATCTACAGTTTTTTGAAGACCGTTATGGGTCATTAAATGGAGAAAAACAGGTTTTCTTTAGATACCGTATTCGCCTGGATCGCTTCCTCAGATATGACCCGTATTCTAATGCAGGTCAGGCGCTGATATTCGAAGGAAAGGTTCTGCAGATTGATATCTTCGCAGATCAGGAAATGTTCTTGCCGCTATTCTCGCAAACATACGAATAAAATAAAATAGTATTGAATACTAATAAAATCAGGGCAGGGGTTAAAATTTTTCGCCCTGATGTCGAACAACGGCAACGCCGACACGGCAATCCTTCCACACTTCAGGCTTTTCCACAGAGACCCTGACATAGGATGCACGTTTATCCTCCAGACAAAAACGTGCAAGACAGTCTGCAAAACTCTCAACTAGGTCATGATGTATAGCGGCCAGACGTCTTATTTCTGCAACAATTGGTTCATAAGAAACTGTGCTGTCAATCTGGTCCGAAGCAATTCGCCAATCCACTAGCTTGATATCAACATTGATAAGAATATCCTGCTGCACACCATGCTCATGTTTATAAATTCCGACATAGGCAGGTATACGCATATCCCGAATAGTGACAACCGTCTGGCTTGACATTACGGGATACGCAAGTTCTGACATATTTTATACCATATCTGATGGGCAGTTATCCTATTACTGGATAACTGTTATTGAACTCATTTCATCTCGAACACGTTGACGAAGGCGATCAATCGGGAAGCTATTTTTTCCGTCACGATAATGCCAATATGTCCAACCATTGCAACTTGGAGCGGATTGAACCGCAGCTCCAACTTTATGTATCGAACCACGATATTGATTCACGCCATCATTCATGACAACACTTCCGTCTGCTGACACTTTTGCCTCAATCTGGTTCTTGCTATCAGTCAAAGTAGTTCCCGGCTGTATAAGGCCACGCTCGATCAGCCAACCGAAAGGCACTCGTGGCTCTTCACGTTTTGCAACCAGCCCCTGAAGATCTTGCTCGTCAAACGGCTTGGCATCCTTAATACGTTTGGTGGCCAATTTAATATAAGAATCTTCACGTTCGATTCCTATAAAAGAGCGCCCCAATTTCTTGGCAACGGCCCCCGTTGTGCCAGAGCCAAAGAAAGGATCGAGAACAATATCACCAGGTTGTGTTGAAGCGGATAGCACACGATAAAGCAAAGATTCCGGCTTTTGTGTAGCATGTCCTTTTTCGCCTTCATCAGTCTTAAGACGCTCGGAGCCTGAACAAATGGGCAAGGTCCAATCGCTGCGCATTTGTATATCATCGTTCATCGTCTTCATGGCTTCGTAATTAAAGCGATATTTGCTTTTCTCTGATTTTGCGGCCCAGATCAAAGTTTCGTGAGCATTGGTAAAGCGGCGTCCGCGGAAATTCGGCATCGGGTTAGATTTGCGCCAGATCACATCATTCAGAATCCAGAAACCCAAATCCTGCAAAATCGCTCCAACCCGAAAGATATTATGATATGAACCGATAACCCACATGCCACCATCATCTTTCAGTAGATCGCGGGCAGCAGAAAGCCATTCTCTGGTAAATTTATCATACTCGGCATAAGATCCGAACTGATCCCAATGGTCATCAACGGCGTCAACCTTGGAGTTGTCTGGACGATGCAGGTCGCCGCGCAACTGCAAATTATAGGGGGGGTCTGCAAAAATCATATCAACAGAGCCTTTAGGCAGGCTTCTCATGACTTCGATACAGTCACCTTGGTAAATGTGATTCGGGGTTAATTCCAACTGACCTGTGGATTTTTTTGTTGGTTTCTTTGTGGATATCTTAGGGTTAGCAGGTTTTTTTGTTGGCATTTAACAATTTCCTTTCAAAAGCACCTGCGAATCATGAATCATTTGCGAGTCGCCGTCAAGCATTTTAAGGCAAAAAGAAATAAAGATTCATTTATGTGAATCAATAAGTTATTAACTTTTCCTAAAGTCATGAATTCTCAGACTCTGTGCCATCTTGAACGCCTGCGCAAAGCAGAGCGCAGGCTTTGCAATAGCATCAGGCCGCCTAAGCCTATCATGAGCTTGAAACCGGCCCCTTGCCAAATTCCACGGCTAACTACATGCCGATAGGGGTTCGCAGGATCGTAATAGACCGACACAGCCTGAGTGGAGAATGTAGAAGGGTAAAGTCCAGCGAAATCGTCAGTAAGTCGAATTTGAATACCTTGCTTGGTAACAAATTCAATACGCCGCTCTGGAAAGCTTTTTTCCCCTACATATACCCCGTCAACGGACTCGTAAGAAGAAAGCATATCATCCTGCGTCTGAAGAAAACCAAATCCCGCATAAATAATTCCGCACGCTATCAGTACCACAAATGGAAAAATCAATTGTTGGGAACGATCTTCCTTTCTTAGAAGAACCAAGACATCATCCTTTGAAAGAATAGGGAGGTCCTTTCTATCATTATTTCGCTCAGTTTTTCTAAGAATTTTGAAATCAAACTTGCTCAAACGATCCTTTCGGGGAATGATAATTTTTCTCAATTTGAGTAAGGGTTTTATGGCCATAAGCCCCCAAATAACCAGAGTGAGCGCCGTAATTGATTGAAAAAAAGTTCCGCCCAATATCATAGCCAGCCCGCATAGCAAACCTATAGCACCACCTATTTTCCAGCCTATTCCGACAGAAGTAACCCAATCTGGCGTCTCAATATCAACCTTCACCTTAACGGTAGTTCCGGGAAACTTATTACGAAGCAAGGAAGAACCCGAAAGGGACTCAGCCATAATTAGCTGGCCATGGCGATCAACATATTCAAATACAGGATAATAGATTGCAGAACGCCCTCCTTCTTTCAAAGAAGAGAAACCGGAGCGAACACCTGTAATTTTTGCCGAATAAAAACGATGATTTTTGCCAGAGAATATTTCTCTCCACAAAACAGCACATCCAAGAAGGGCAATAATAAGTCCGATAAACAAAAAAACACCTTGGACATAGGCAACAATAATTGCCTTAAAGACAATAAACCAATCAACTTCACCATCTGTTTGTAAAAAAGAGATATCAAGAAAGTCTTCGATCATTCTAACTGGCCTGCTTAACCAGAAGACTGGCAACAGGCGCAAAGCTGGCCCGGTGGTGAGGGGTAACACCATACCGTGCTAACGCCGTCATGTGTTCTACAGTGCCGTATCCCGCATTATGGTCCCAACCATACTGCGGATAAATTTTGGCAATTTCCTTCATATGCCTATCCCGTGAAACCTTTGCCAGAATAGATGCCGCAGCTATTGAAACAGATATGGAGTCGCCCTTAACAATTGTACGGCTGGCCCACGGCCAATCTTTTGGGGAACGGTTACCATCAATCAGCACCATATCAGGCTTTGCAAGAGTACAACTCTCGATCGCTCGACGCATGGCAAGAAATGTGGCTTGAAGAATATTGATTTTATCAATTTCTTCGGCGGACGCCATACCTATACCAAAAACACTTTCAGACTGAATAACAGAGAAAAGCAACTCTCGCTTTGCTTCAGACAACTTCTTGCTATCTCTCACCTCTGACCAGACTGTGTGACTTCTTCTGTCCTGGGGAATATAAACAGCAGCAGCAAAGACAGGCCCGGCAAGAGGTCCTCTGCCTGCTTCATCCACTCCAAATACATGGGGGGAAACAAACAAATCTTCCAGCTCAAAATGTGGCTTGCTCATTTTTTAAATATTCCTTGATATTATAGGCCATTGACCATTCTTCATTTGTAGGAATAACACAGGCAGTAAAAGAGGGCATAAAGCCTAAAGAAGATAGGACATACTCCCTGACTTGCAAAGAGTTTTCCCCGATACCTCCACTAAAAACAACAGCATCCATACCGCCAAGCGATGCCGACATCATAAGGATATGCTGAACAACTTTGTGACAGTAATAGGCAATTGCAAATTCTGCCTCAGCAGAAGGCATGCTTGTCAACGTCTTCATATCATTCGAAATGCCGCTCAATCCAAGCAAGCCTGATTCATTATAAAGGACTTCTGATACCTTGTCCGCAGACATCCCTTCGTTCTGCATAAGATATAAGACAAGTCCTGGATCAATACTTCCGGACCTTGTTCCCATTGGCAATCCATCCAGGGCCGTCAACCCCATTGTTGTATCAATGCTCTTTCCGTCTTTAACAGCGCAAAGGCTTGATCCGTTCCCAAGATGACAGAACACAATACGATCTGACTTCTTGTCAGGATGAATTTTATAAAATTCAGTACAAAGATATTGATATGACAGGCCATGAAACCCGTATTTTTTTAATCCTTTATCGCGATAGGAAGCAGGAAGCGCATATGCATCAAAAACAGGATTATGCCCAAAATGGAACGCCGTATCAAAATCGGCAAATTGAGGAATATCCGACCAGATTGACTGGCAGATCCTGATTCCATTTACATTATGCTCCTGATGCAAAGGCGCAAAGCACGATAAATCTTCCAACTTGTGCAACACATCATCAGTTACGCGAACAGGACCAAAATAGTCTGCGCCACCGTGAACAACACGATGAACAACCGCGCATACTTTATGATCGATCAATTGCAGGATTAGATCACGAAAGGCATCTTCGTGCGTAAGAAAGGCTGAGTCTGGCTCACCAATATTCTGGTACTTGCCTCCCTTGATTGACTCTAACGTATCTAACAAAAATAGTTTGTATTTGACACTTGATGATCCCGCATTAACAACCAGCAAACAGGCATCGGGAGGGCAGGTGGCGGAAACCATTATCTGATAGCTCCACTCGCTCTGGCCACAGCCACTTTCACTGCCAAGGCGCATGACATGAGACGGGTTTCAATACTATCCGCACGAGATGTCAAAATAACAGGAACACGTGCCCCGAGAATAATTCCCGCTGCTCTGGCTTGGCCAAGGAAAGTGAGTTGTTTTGCCAAAATGTTACAGGACTCGAGATTTGGGGGGATAATAATATCCGGATCACCTGCCACTTCGGAAACTATGCCTTTAGCCAACGCAGCCTCCTTACTGATAGCATTATCAAAAGCCAGAGGGCCATCGAGAAGCCCTCCTAGGATTTGCCCGCGATCAGCCATTTTACACAAGCATGCAGCATCAATCGTGGCCTGCATCTTCGCATTAACTGTCTCCACTGCCGCAAGAAAAGCTACCTTAGGGAGTTTTTCAAGACCAAACAATGCTTGCCACAAATAAATGGCATTTTGGCAAATATCTGCTTTTGCATCGAGATCGGGAGAAATATTGACAGCCGCATCCGTGATAACCAACGGCTTATGATAGGTAGGAATGTCCATGACATAAGCATGAGAAATTCTACGCTCTGTCAAAAGGCTTCTTGTTGTAATAACAGCATGAAGAATTTCATCAGAGTGAAGGCCTCCTTTCATAAGAGCAGAAACTTCCGCGCTACCCGCCATTTTCGCGGATATAGAAGCAGCCTCGTGGCTGTGTTCGCAGTCAACAACATCAAATTTTGAAATGTCAACTTTTGCCTCGTCTGCTGCTGCATGGATACGCGCACTCGGTCCAACCAGAATAGGAGAAATAAGTCCTTTTTCCGATGCTTCGAAAGCGACCTCAATATCACATGCTCGAACTGGATGGACAACGGCTGTCTTTAAAGGATCATGATCACGGCAAGAATCAATCGCATCGTCAAAACATCCCTTACAGTCAGCATTCATCATAGGCCCCCTTTAATCTCCAAGGATTTTTGACGCGATTTCAAAACTATTTGGAGAAAGATTTTTAATCCCGACAATTTTTTCCAAAACAATTTTGATCATGTTCTGACGTTCATTATTAAATTGTTTCCAATCCCGCAAACTGGTCAACAGGCGAGATGCAATCTGCGGATTAACAGGGTCAAGTTTTTCAATAAAATCACCAAACAAATTATATCCTTCACCACTCAAAGAATGGAAGGCTACAGGATTTCTCATGGCAAATGATGCAAATAACGACCGAACACGGTTCGGGTTCTTAATATTAAAATCAGGATGCATCGCAAGTTTACGGATGTCATCTATAGTGGACGGACGAATTGCTCGTGCCTGAGCGGCAAACCATTTATCAATTACCAACGGATAGTCTTTGTAATGGCTATAAAATTGCGCCAAAACATCTTCGCGATCCTGACTTTGCGTATCAATCAAGGCATTAACAGCCATCATTCTGTCTGTCATGTTATTGGCCGTAAAGTAATGGCCACGGGCCAAAGCGCACGCGGCCTCATCGCCCTTACACGTTAGCAGAGACAGTACAACTGATTTGAGGCTACGCTCTGCCATTGACACAGGATCAGGAGCGTAATCCTTTACAACATTCAGGCGGTAATACAACTCTTTCAGAAGCGCTTCGCACTCATCCACAACATCATATTTAATCCGCATAAGCACTAAATGAATATGATCTGGCTCAATAATCTGGCGCTCTTGGGAGATAATAGAGAAATCAGGCAAAGCCAACATTCTTGCAATTAACGCCATGTCATGCTGCCCGTCCAATGCCTGACGCAGCAACATAGACACAGTATCAAGATACGCACGATCAGTAACGGCCAAGTGACCTGCTTCAACAGCATCAATCATACGGTTTATCAATCGCATAGAAAGCGTCTGTGAAGATTCCCATCTATTGAAACCATCAGTGTCATGAACCATCAGGAAACGGAGATCATCCTCGGACAAATCTGTCGTAAGACGGACAGGGGCTGAAAAGTTTCTCAAAATTGACGGTGTAGGACGTGAATCAACATTTTCAAAAATGAACACTTCCTCTTTATCACGTAAATGCAGAACTTGCGTCTCGATAATTTCATTACCCTTTTGCCCAAGCAATCCGACAGCAACCGGAATATGCATAGGGAGCTTCCCGCTTTGCCCTGGGGTATCAGGAACATATTGGCTTAAAGTTAATGTAAACCGACGGCTATCCACATCATAATGTGATTTCGCAGCGACTTCAGGAGTTCCTGCTTGGGAGTACCATAATTTGAACTGTGAAAAATCAAGTCCTGATACATCCGCCATACATTGAACAAAATCATCGCAAGTCACGGCATGTCCATCGTAACGGTCAAAGTATAAATCCGTAGCTTCGCGGTATTTTTCGGGGCCAAGTAAAGTGGCCTGCATCCGCACGACTTCCGCACCTTTTTCGTACACAGTTGTCGTATAAAAATTATTGATCTCGATATAGTGATCGGGACGGACAGGGTGTGCAAGCGGCCCGCCGTCTTCGGGGAACTGCATCGAACGCAACCCTTCAACGTCATCAATACGTTGAACTGATCGTGAATTCATATCAGCAGAAAATTCCTGATCCCTAAAAACCGTCAAGCCTTCTTTCAATGACAATTGGAACCAGTCGCGACACGTCACGCGATTTCCTGTCCAATTGTGAAAATATTCATGCCCGATAACACTCTCAACACGATAAAAATCAAGATCTGTAGCTGTTTCTTTATGAGCAAGAACCAAAGCCGTATTAAAAATATTTAAGGAAGTATTTTCCATTGCGCCCATATTGAAATCGGATACAGCAACAATATTAAATCTGTCCAACTCATATTCACACCCATAGACATCCTCATCCCACTTCATGGATTTCTTTAAGGACTCCATTGCGTGATAACATTGAGGCTGATCGCCTTCACGAACATAAATACGTAGATCCACTTTGCGTCCAGAACGGGTTACAAAATGATCTTGAATAAATTCCAGCTTGCCTGCGACCAATGCAAAGAGATAGCAGGGCTTAGAAAACGGGTCATGCCAGACCGTATAGTGCCGACCGCCGTCAAGATCTCCTTCTTCAACCAGATTTCCGTTTGACAGCAATACGGGGCATAACTTTTTAGAAGCCTCAATTCTGGTGGTAAAAATCGTCATAACATCAGGACGATCCTGGAAGTATGTAATTCTGCGGAAACCTTGTGCCTCACATTGAGTGCAATATGTATCACCGGATTTGTAAAGCCCCTCAAGAGCAGTATTAGCCGCCGGATCAAATTTTGTAATAATTTCCAAAGTAAAGTCATCAGGAACATCAATAACAGACAAGCTCTGTTCATTGAGTTGATAACGATCAGCTCCTAAAATATTTCCATCCAAAGAGACAGAGAGTAATTCCATGCACTCTCCATCAAGGACAAGATCCGAAGCCTGTTTGTGTTCGCGGTGATAAACGGCTCTGGATGTAACCAGAACCTCGGCTTCATCAATGGAGAAATTCAACTCCAAAGAACGTACTGTAAAATTCGGACGGGAATAGTCCTTCAGATAAATAGTTTTTGGAGCTACTTCTGTTCTCATTTAGAACCCTTAATCAATTTTTCCGTGACAATATTTGAATTTTTTACCTGATCCGCAAGGACATTGCGCATTTCTGGGTACGTTACCATCCCATGTCGCCGCATCGTTTGGATCAAAACGTTTGCGCAGACGTAGCGGCGTATTATTTTGTGCCACTTTTTCCTCGGAAGCATCACTTTCCAAGGCAGGATCGGTTCGTGTCAATCGTGCCTCTTGCTCTGCCTTGGCACGCTGTTGCTCCAGCATATTCTGATAAGTTTGTTCATCAATATTGACCTCAATAATACTCAACTGTTGAACGATAGAGTCCCTCAGCCTTGTCATCATGGCCTCAAACATATTGAATGCCTCTGATTTATATTCGTTCAAAGGATCCCTTTGGGCAAAGGCACGCAAATTGATCCCCTGGCGCAAATGGTCCAGATGAAGCAAATGCTCTTTCCAGTGCTGATCCAACAGGCGCAGGACAAAAGATTTTTCAATATGGTTAAAGAACTCATCTCCAGCATGCGCACGCTTATCGTTCATCTTCTTGTCAGAAGCATCGATAACGCGATCAATAATTTCCTCGTCAGCGATACCTTCTTCTTTTGCCCATTCATCAATAGGAAGATCAAGACCTAACATTGAATGCAATTCGCTTTTCAGTCCCTCGACATTCCATTGTTCGGCATAGGCATGCGGCGGAATAGCGGCAGCAACTTGCTCACGAATAACATCATGACGCATATCATCTACCATCTCGGTGACGGCATCCATTTCCATGATTTCATGACGCTGTTCATAGATAACCTTACGCTGGTCATTCATGACGTTGTCGAATTTAAGCAAATTCTTACGAATCTCATAATGATGCTGCTCTACACGACGTTGAGCTGCCTCAAGTCGACGCGACAGGAGTGGGTGGGCAAGTGCTTCCCCATCCTTCAATCCGATCTTGTCATTTGTCAAAAGAGCTTCAAGCGTATTGCCTGCAAATATGCGCAACAAATCATCCTGCGTGGAAAGGAAGAATATAGACGCACCCGGATCGCCCTGACGGCCTGACCGACCGCGCAGCTGATTGTCAATGCGGCGTGACTCGTGACGCTCTGTCCCAACAACATACAATCCGCCGGCATCCAGAACGGTTCTTTTATCTTGCTCGATTTGCGCTCTGATTTTTGCTTCCAGAGTACGACGTACATCTTCCGAAGCATCAGCAGGGATTTCCTGAGAACACTGCATTTCAAAATTACCGCCAAGCTGGATATCTGTTCCGCGTCCCGCCATGTTTGTAGCGATTGTTACTGCCCCTGGGTGGCCGGCTTGTGCAATAATTCCTGCTTCTGTTTCATGATGTCGCGCATTTAAAACCTGATGCGGAATCTTCTCGCGCTTAAGACGCTCTGATAGCTGTTCTGATTTTTCAATAGAAACAGTACCGACAAGAACAGGCTGCTTTCGCTCGTGGCAATCTTTTATCAGACTGATAATCGCAACTTCTTTATCAGCGATTGACTTATAGATCTTGTCATTATGATCGATACGTGCAACAGGAACGTTGGTTGGAACCTCGACAACGCCCAGTTTATAAATGTCCATAAACTCCGAAGCTTCCGTCAACGCAGTCCCGGTCATACCTGCAAGTTTCGGGTACAAACGGAAGTAATTCTGGAAGGTGATAGAGGCCAGAGTCTGGTTTTCATTTTGGATCTTGACGCCTTCTTTCGCTTCCAAGGCTTGATGCAATCCTTCGGAATAACGGCGACCATCCATCATGCGACCGGTGAATTCATCAATAATAATAACCTTGTCGTCCTTAACAATATAGTCAGTATCGCGAGAAAAAAGCTTATGGGCGCGTAGGGCCTGATTGGCATGGTGAACCAGAGAAATGTTCTGTGCATCATACAAACCACCGGTTTGCAGCAACCCGTTTTCTTTCAGAAGGTTTTCCATGTGCTCGACACCGGTCTCGGTCAATGTCACGGTTTTTGCCTTTTCATCCTTCTCGAAATCTGCATCCGTGAGTTTTGGGATAAGCTTGTTCACAGAAATATAGAGATCAGCAGCACTCTCGGCAGGACCGGAAATAATGAGCGGAGTACGCGCTTCATCAATCAGAATTGAGTCAACCTCATCCACGATGGCATAGTTGAAAGGCCGCTGCGCCATATCCGACAAGCGGTATTTCATGTTATCTCGAAGGTAATCGAAACCGAATTCATTGTTGGTTCCATAGGTTACGTCTGCCGCATAGGCAGCCTGACGCTCATGATCAGGCATATTGGCAACGATGCACCCAACAGTAAGTCCTAGCCATTGATAAAGCTGTCCCATCCATTCAGAGTCACGCTTGGCCAGATAGTCGTTCACGGTCACGACATGAACACCTTTTCCCGACAAGGCATTAAGATAGACAGGCAGGGTCGCCATCAAGGTTTTACCTTCACCTGTTCTCATTTCAGCAATCTTACCTTGGTGAAGAACAACCCCCCCGATCAACTGCACATCGAAATGACGCATTCCAAAGACACGGCGTGAAGCCTCACGAACTGTTGCAAAGGCGTCATGAAGCAGGTCATCAAGTTTTGTCCCGCTTGCGAGCTTCTCACGAAATTCACGAGTCTTACCTTTCAGAGCATCGTCCGATAAATTTTTGTACTGGTCCTCGAGGGCATTGATTGCCACAACATGAGGGCGGATATTTTTAATAATACGGTCGTTGCTTGAGCCAAAGATTTTGGTGGCCAAATTTAAGAGCATAATGAATCAATTCCTTTTCGTAACGCAACCATATAAGCATCTATCAAAGCCACGTCAATCAAGGGACACAGATAAGTCTTGATTTTCCCGCAAATAAATCAATTTTACATCTTCTTAGGCCTTGCAACAGGTGGGGATATATGCACAAATACGCGCCAGGAATAAGGTAAATAATTTCCCTAATACATTAACCAATGAGGTAAGTATGAATAAGACATTTCTCGGCCTTGCTATCGCCGTTGTTGTAGCAGCAGGGGCAGGCTATGGAGTTTATAGCTCCATGAGCACTAACGCAGCTTCTTCCGAAGAATCTGCAGTTCAAGCCGAACCAGCAGAGCTTTCACAAACAGAACAGAAACCAGCACCGGCAGATGAAGCAAATACTGCCGCCGCAACCGAACCGGCAGCTGCTCCTGTCACCGAGACAGCGTCAGCAGACAATCCTGTTGTTGCCATAGTAAATGACCAAAAAATCACACGTCAGGACGTTCTGGACTTTGTATCCTCCCTGCCTCCACAAATGCAAAAACTGCCTCCTGAAACAATTTTCCCGATGGTTCAGGAACAAGTAGTCAATGCTGCTATTGTCGACCAGAAAGCTCAAAAAGCAGGTATCGCCAATACCCCTGAAGTCGAAGAGCAGATGGGAAAAGCTAAAACACAGATTATCCGTGCTGTTTTCGCAGAAAAAGAAATTGATGCTAACTATAACGAGTCAGAAACCCAAAAGGCATATGACCAGATGGTTGCTGAAATGCCTAAAGTTGACGAAGTCAAGGCTTCCCATATCCTTGTTGATGACGAAGCAAAAGCAAAAGAAATCATCACAAAACTGGACGGTGGAGCTAAATTCGCTGACCTTGCAAAAGAATATTCTAAAGATAAATCAAACGCACAAAATGGCGGTGATCTAGGATACTTTGCACAAGGCGACATGGTTAAAGAATTTGGCGATGCAGCATTTGCCTTGGCAAAAGGTAAATACACTCAAACTCCGGTTAAAACCCAGTTCGGTTATCACGTCATCCTTCTGGAGGACAAAAGAGCTCGCCCTGCACCGGCTTTTGACGATGTTAAAGACGAGTTGTCTGCAAAAGTTAAGCGCGACCTTCTAAATAAGATGATGGAAGAATGGCGCAGTTCTGCAAAAGTTGAACGCTTTGACTTTAATGGACAACCTTATCCGGAAGAGAAAAAAACCAACTAGAATAGTAGATCACTGATTGATCCCAATTCCCCCGTCATTATAATGATCGGGGGAATTTTTATAAGGAATGGAAAAATGGCTTACAAAATGAGTTGTGCCGAAGCTCTGGCTGCGCCACCTCCGGATATGCCGAACAAGAAGATTGTTCTGGTTGCTGCCGCCGCTTTGATTGACCGTAAGAAGCGCATTCTTGTAGCGCAACGTCCTGAGGGGAAGTCTATGGCAGGCTTATGGGAGTTTCCGGGCGGAAAAATTGAAGCAGGCGAAGTTCCGGAATATGCCCTGATGCGTGAATTGCGTGAAGAACTCGGTATAGAAACACGTCCATGCGGAATGTTTCCTGTAGGCTTTGCATCCCATACCTATCCCGATTTTCATTTGATTATGCCCTTATTCGCAATCAGAGTGTGGAAAGAAGAACCTTCTGCAAAAGAAGGGCAAGTATTAAAATGGCTTACTATTCAGGATCTTTATACACTACAGATGCCCGAAGCAGATAAGCCCCTGATCTCGCAACTGGAAGCCAGTCTCTAAAAAAGCTATACTCATCACATGTATCAATCAATTTATGACCTCAAGGACTTTTACAACTCGCCAAGCGGCTTGTTGGTTAAACGTGTTTTGATGAATCAAATCAGATCATGGTGGCCAAACACAAAAAATTTGAGGGTTGTCGGTATTGGATACGCACAGCCTTATCTTGAAATATTTCTTGATGAAGCTGACCGCGTGATATCAATTTCCCCGGCAGGGCAGGGGATTTACCCATGGCCATCCGAAGAGCATAATCTAAATGCACTAGCCGAAGAATCCGAACTTCCTCTTGAAACAAATTCTGTTGACCTTGTCCTCCTCATTCACTCCATGGAAAATGCCGAACTTCTGAAATCAAATCTTCAGGAAATATGGCGCATCCTCAAAAGTAATGGGCGATTGATTGTCGTAGCGCCAAACAGAAGAGGGCTATGGTCCCGCGCGGAATGGACACCTTTCGGGCAGGGGACACCATTTTCACGCGACCAGCTCAGATACTATTTAAGAGATAGCCTTTTCGTTTATGAACGTTCAACGTGCGCTCTTTATACACCACCGCTAAGATGGAAAATTGTACAGAAATCATTTGAAAGTCTGGAAAAATATTTATCATGGGTTCTTCCGGGGATGGGCGGCGTTCACATTGTTGAAGCCAGTAAACAAATTTATTCAGGGCTAACTGCAAAATCGGATACCAAGGTAATTGTTAGAGGACGTCAAACAATCCTCACATCCCCTGTGCCCGATATGCGCGCACGCCACAAGAAATAGTTTTGAAATAAAGGAAGCAAGTATGTACCAGTCAATTCCCCTCGATCAGATACGCCAAAAAATCGACAGCCTTGATAACCAGATTCATGATCTTCTTATGGAACGGGCTGATCTCATCATGGCTATCTCGGAGGAAAAGAAAAAGGCCGGAATTCAAATTGTTCAACCCGCCAGAGAAGCGCGCATGATCCGCCGCCTGATGGCAAGGCATCGTGGCCCCCTCCCTGAGGAGACAATTGTTCGCATATGGAGAGAACTGGTCAGCTCCGTCTCTCTGCTGCAAACAGGATTAAGTGTTGCTGTCTATGTACCACACAGCATTCCTGAATACTGGGATATGGCACGAGATTATTTCGGATCAGTTCTACCGATGCAACGTTGTGAAAATCCGTTTACAGCACTCAATCTTGTACGCGAAGGAAAAATAACATTTGCAGTATTGCCGTATCCTGAAATCTCGGACAACACAGATGACACATGGTGGCACGCACTTATTGATGCCATAGAAAAAGAAGAAGGCATATCAATCATCCAACGGCTACCATACGGGGATAAAGAGAATTACAATTTTGAACTTCACCCGAGCCTCGTTATATCCAAATCAAAATTCGGCCCGTCCGATGACGATTATTCTTTGGTAGGAATAAAGACTATTGATGATGTCTCTCGTGGAAAAATAATGGAACACATAGAAAAAGCAGGTTTTGAAGGCAGCCGCCTGTTTGGAGCATCCAAATATTTTATTTTCAGCACGCAGGAATATCTAACATCTGAAAGCGATAAACTTTGTATCTTACAGGAAAGTTTATCAAATGCCGGTGAAGTTCTGCTTCTTGGAGGGTATCCGTCTCCGCTTGTCTTTCACAACATGGTAAAAAACAAGACAGCCGAGTAACACCCACTCTAAAAAATAAAAAGGGGCCTATTCAGGCCCCAAATTTTTTCGTGACAAATCATTTATAGAATCAGGCGATCCAATCCACTCAAGCGGGGGAATTGTACCTATCCGCATCGGCCCGATAAACATGTTGTTATTCTGGATAAAAAAGCCTGTTTCAAAATAAAGCTCTCCTGTCTCAGGATCAGTTTCAGCAATCAATTTTAAAAAAGATTTTGAAATATCCAGATCTCTCTGCTTGATAGCTGTGTCCTTGGATAATTTTTCAAACAGGGCGTCCATCCCAGTAATACGTGTTTGCAAGCGGAGATCGGGCTGAAGATCAGAATTCAAACCAAGGACACCATCACCCGAAATTCGAACTTCCCCCGTTTGGAAAAAGATGTGGTTGAAAATCAAATAATCTTGAGTTTCTTGCCACTTCTTCACTTCCCGATAAACAAACTTTTCAGGAATGTTCTTTGGCAAAGTCGCATTTATCAAAGCGTAATCCAGACGCAACCCACGTCCGCTAATCTGTTCCGATATACCAAGCCCTTGCGGCGCTTCCAGATAAATAGTTAACCCGGTAAGAGGAAAACCTACAAATTTCAAATCAGGTATTTCAAAAACAAGTGGCTCACTATTCCCCATATAAATATCAAACGACATAGTCACAACTCCCGAGAAATGTGCTTCAGGCGGGAAGGGGAAACCCGATATTTCAGGCTTATCACCAACAATGACAATGCCTTTTTGTATTGGTAACAAAGACCAATAATAATCAATATGGGCTTGCATATTTTTAGCCACAAGATGCCATGCAACAGAATAAATACCTGCAACTAGCATGCACGTGCACAACAGGATAACAGATACAACTTTAAAAAATTTCTTTAGCTTTGGCATTGACGACGCATCCGTTCTTCTTCGACCAATATTCTGGAAGCCGCTTCCAATTCGGTTTTTAGTTTCTCCATAACTTCCTTAGAGTCTTCTCCCGCAGGGATAGCAGGAAGAAATTCAAAAATAACTTTGCCAGGATATTTAAAGAAAGCTTTCTTGGCCCAGAAAAGGCCGCTATTTGTGGCCAGAGGCAGGATGGGCATGCCGCTTGCCTCATACATGCGGATTATTCCACCTTTATAAGGCTTACTCTCAACTGTATCGTCTACAGAAACGCGGGTTCCTTGTGGGAAAATAACCAAGGGTCTTCCTTCTTGTGCAATACGCTTTGCCCCATCAATAATCGAGTTCAACGCAACATCACGGGACCCGCGATTGATAAAAATCATACGCGCCTTTGTTGCGAGAAGCCCCCAGATCGGAATAAACTGCAATTCCTTTTTCATGATAATTGCAGGGTCATAAAACAGGACATGAGGCTTCATTGTTTCGTAAGCAGAGTAATGCTTGGCCGCGACAATAAAGCCTCCATCTTTTGGGATGTTTTCCGCACCGCGCACTTCAAAATCCAGACCAAGAATGTATTTCTCAAGGATATGAACCAACTGGAAATACATCGTAAGGAAAATAATGTACTGCTTACGCGGTAAGAGGGTAAACGGCAATAACGTCACGCAACAGACAGCAGTCATGCCGTAAAAAGCGATATTAAAAAGAATTTGTCGTATAAACAGAAGCATAATAAAGGATTTTTGCTTTTCTCTAGGGTTAATAGTTCAGTGCGGCAGGAAGAGGCCTGATCTCGTCCGGATAAACCAATATCCGGTATAAGGTAACAAGAAACTTATTATACTCAATAAACGCCGTCTTCCAGTAATTGGGGCGCTCGACAGAAAAATCTTTCGGTTCAACCGCATAGGGAACAAGCACAACCCCCGGCAAAGCATGTCTGAATTCCAGCAATGATCTGGGCATGTGATATGTTGATGTAATCAGATATCCGTCCTGAATTTTATAGTCCCCCATCCAGACCGCTGTTTCCAATGCGTTACCTAACGTATTTCCAGCTTCACGGCCAAGAGTAATACTCTGCTTTTCTGAATCGGATATTTTCCCTCCCCACAAGGTCAAAAGGTCATCCAGCTTGACTCCCTCATGAACACCGGAAACGAGAAGATATCTGACCTTTTCCTGAGATAACAAATCAAAGCCGTGGTTAACACGATTGCTTCCACCCGTTAGCACAATCGCTGCATCCAGACGTTCTTCAGGGGGCGAGGTGCTAAAAGAAGAAATACTTCCGCAAAAGATCAGGAAGCCTGCCAGCCACAACAAAATCGGACCACCGATACTGACCAGCAGCGTCCAGAAAATATATCTGATAAGACGAAACATAGCGTGAGACTACGGCATTTCCCGTAGAACACGCAAGGCTGTAATACGAGCTGCCCACACAGCAATTCCAATCAACAGAAGCGGAACGCAGGCAAAAACAAGTAGTTCTGTTGCCTGAAAATCAAGTTTTGGAAGCGTTCCGGACGTATTTTGGGACAAAATAGAGAGAATTCCCAGTGTAATAATCCCCATACCCATACCCAAGCCAACACCTTTTATAGATTGAACCAGAATATACCGCACAAATTGCATGGTAATGTATGAATCCGAAGCCCCCATAATATGTAATAACTCGAGTTCACGGTGATGAATAGCCATACGCGACCTGACAGCTCCTCCGACAACAGCAGCAGTAACCGTCATCATTAAGCAGAATATAACAAGAGCAACCAGACGCAGGCTACTCACAAGTTTCAAAAGGTCACTTAACCATTCTTCATGGGCATCGACAGTTGCATCAGGAACAAGCTTGCGTGTGAGAGCTCTAATCTCGCCGACATTTTTGTCGCTGCGTTGGTCCAGTGTCACAGTAACAAGGGCAGGGATAGGCAAGTCTTCCCAAATACCTGAAACGCCTCCGAGCCAAGGCTCGAGCATCTCTTGCATTTTCTTTTGCCCTAGACGTTCGACTTTTGTAACGCCATCAATTTTTTCCAAAGATTTGATCAATCCAGAAATATTTTTCTGGCCTTCGTTAGGGGGGGGAATTTCAATGGTAACAGAATTTTCCAGGCCTGAAGTCCATGCGCGCGTCATATGCCCCAAACCGATAATGCCCGCAGCTGCCAGAACGGATAGAAACGCCATCAATGTCACAAGCAAAACAAGAAACTCAGTACCCAGCTTCAAATGAAGAGGAACATCATTACCAACAACCTGATTTGGAAATAGCTGAAAAATCTTAGACATTCTGAACTTCTCCTCCAGTCATTTCCTCGGCAGAACTGACCTTTGCCGTCACAGGATCAAAAACATGCAATTGGCCACTTTCAAGGATTAAACGAGGATGTGGCAAGCGGTCTAGAATCTGGAGACTATGCGTTGCAATAACAATCGTTGTCCCCATTTTATTAAGCTGCTCGAACAGGCCCATCAGCTTCATTCCAATTTCGTCATCGAGGTTTCCTGTCGGTTCATCAGCCAATAAGAGCTTCGGATTGGCAATAACAGCGCGTGCAATTGCAATTCGCTGTTGTTGCCCACCTGACAGCGTTGCAGGTAAACGATGCATACAATCGCCAAGTCCCACCCAGTCAAGTAACTCTTCAACATGTAACTTAATCTTTTTCTCGTCTATCCCGTTAATCCGGAGAGGCAACGCAACGTTCTCGAATGCAGACAAATGAGGAAGAAGCCTGAAATCCTGGAAGATCACCCCGATACCCTGACGCAGTAATGCCAGCTCTTCACGGGGAAGAACGCTGGTATTTTTACCGAAAGCGTGGATCGTCCCGCGTGTAGGGCGTCGACCAAGATAGAGCAGGGACATAAGAGATGTTTTACCCGCACCGCTTGGTCCGCATAGAAAATGGAAAGAACCTTGCTCCAGAGTGAAGTTAATATCACTCAAAACTTCCGGCCCTATACCATAACGTAATCCGACATGTTCAAATTTAATCATAACAACAGTAAACCCTGCTTGCTCAAAATGACTCAGCAACATATTATAAATACATGAGACTCTTAACGGTTTGAAGGTATGATTTTAACCTGCCCCTCATGTTCAGCGAGATATATGGTGTCCCCCGATTCAATCGGAAAGAAGGGCCGTGCTGTGCGCTGCGCTTCTTGCAAGCACGAATGGTTTCAAAAATCTGAAAAAGATACTCTGGACGATTTGATTTCCAGAATTCAGGCCGAAGAGTTTGACGAAATAGGTTTTCAGGAATCTGGCTCTCCCATAAAACAAGGTACAACACAGGGAATTCCTTATTTATCAAATCTTTTTGCAAGAATAGTCGCACACAGAGCACGCATAAACTACTGGGCGTTTAAAAAGCGACAAACAATAAAATCTGGATTACGCAAACTTCTCTCCATTTTCCCGCAAAGTAAGCAAGATATCAAAAAGATAGTCGGGGGGGCAATTTTGGCCGTACTGACTTTTGCAATACTGGGCGGCGGGACACTACTCAGCCACAATTTAATTTCGAATATATTCCCTGAAACTGAATCCGTTTTCGAGAAATTCGGTTTGGAACATAAATCCGCAGCAATAAACTATAACGAATCTCTTGCTCTCGACCGTATGGAATACTCCCTTTCCGAGGACGAAACTGGTGCGGCATTTCTTAGGGGCATGATGATTAACCTGACAGATGAAGAAATAGTGCTCCCCTCTTTGGAAATCAACAGACTTGATGAAAAGGGAAATGTATTACATTCCCAGACTTACACATTTCCAGAGGAAAAAATAGAACCTGAAGGGCAGATCGGCATAGAAATCGCCCTTGCCGAAATCACCCCCCTACAAGTTTCTGCGCGGGAAGTAATACCCAAAGCGCAGAAGATCGAAGTTTTCTATACCGCACCTCCAAGCGGAGAAAGCGCAGACTCTATGGCGAACGATGAAGACCATGTTCCTGCGCCAAACGGAGAAAAAGCCGCATCTAAACCAGAGCACCAGCCGGCAGACCATGATCTGCCCAAACCGTTTGAGGGTGTTACGCCATCACCTGACGCTAAAACACCTGCCCACAATACACATTAGGCGGAATTACAGAAACTATTGGGCCGGATAAGTAGACGGGAAACTATCATTCTCATGGCTTGACGGTGCTTGCAATTTACCGGGTTTAATCCCGCAACCGCACAAAGTCAGGCTAATGACAGCAAAAGCGCATATATGAAAAAAAATTTTGTGCAAAGCAACTATCCTCAAAAGAATTCTGATATACTATTTATACAGAAAAGCAGAATAGCATAGCATTAAGACACAGAAAAGACAGGAAGCCCTTTTAATGACCAAACGACTGATTGCACTCTCCTTAGCAATTGTAATTAGCCTTTGTGGACACCTGAGCGCGTCAAGTCATGCCCAAACACTTTCAGAAGCCGCTGAAGCATCTCAGGATGCGGGGCCTTATAAAAAAGAGCTAGAGGCAGATTTCAGCAAAGTTGTAAAATATGGGGAAGCCAAGATCGAAAACATCGAGATGGAAACCTTTAAAAGGGACATGGCTCGCCTGCATCAAGACTCTGACCGTTTAACCCTGATTAACTACTGGGCATCATGGTGCGCATTTTGCTACATGGAATTTCAACCACTTCGCAAGTTGGCAGACGACCACCCGGAAATGGTGAAGATCATCTATGTCGGAGATACAAAGAACGGATACAAAGAGTTCACAAGAATTTCCGATAAAGCCAATCTACCACAAGACGACAATTTTTATGACTCGCGAAATTTTGTCCGCAACTGGATCAATGTCAGAACATACCCGACTACTTTGCTGGTTTCTCCGGACGGTAAAATATTATATCGTTTTGAAGGGAATGGGGAATGGAACAGCGAATATATGCGTAATTTTCTTAAATCTATCTACGACACAACCAAAAAACCATCAGGAAGTTAATAATAATTAACCTTTTTAGGTCACCTTATAACGTTGTAGGATACACAGGACATTTTAAAGCGAATGAATGAAGCAGCCGCCACGCAGAATGAAAGACTAACACAAGATCAGCTCGATGCTATGGTTAGCCTGCATACGCGTTATCTGGAAGGGCGGATAGGTGGCCGCAGAGCTACCTTGAAACATATAGATATTTCAGGATTGAACCTGAAAGGAAAGAACCTGAGACACGCGGATTTTTCCGGCTGCACAATGCGCAGGATGGACCTTTCTAACACGAATTTTCAGGAAGCTATTTTATACGCATGCGACCTTAGCTTTTCGAATCTCAATAACACCAGCTTTGTACGCGCAGATATGCGCGGAACAAAAATTGAAAGTGCGAACCTTATTGGTGCAGATTTGGAAAAGGCCGACTTGCGTGTTGGAGCCATTGCTCAAGATGGGACATATGCAACCCCACAGGCCGTAAACTTCAGGGGTGCAAACCTCTCAGGGGCACGTCTGGCAGGGACAATGGCAAATAATGCAGACTTCTCCGATGCCATCATGTCTCAAATTAACATCCAGAACGCAGACCTCAGGGGAGCAAAACTCTCTGGGGCTGATTTAACCGGTGCTGATGTCGAAGGCGTGCAACTCTCCGGGGCTGATCTTCAAAACACAATTCTTACAGGCGTAAATATTGATGCTGTAAAAGATGATCTCGATATTTCAACTGCTATAACAGATGATAATATTGGGCCATCAGTGACAGAGCTTGTTACGCCTCTGGTAAAGCTGATAGAAGAGCACCAGATGTGGGTGGAAACATCAGGAGAACGAGGTCACCAATTAGACCTCTCCGATTACGACTTAAGAGAAATCGGATCCCTGAAAATGGAAAAATTAACGGCACTAAGGGCGCGTCGGGCAAAGTTCTTTGCCATGAATCTCTTCCGCGTAGAACTTCAAAGTGCGGTACTGGATGAATGCGATTTCAGAAGATGTGACCTGGAGGGAGCAGACTTCCGTGGATCAACAATGCTTCACGCAAAATTTTCTCATGCACGATTGTCTAAGGCTAATTTTACAGCCCTGTTATTCACCAAGAGCAGCAACAGTCGCATAGCATCATGCGATTTGAGATGGGCGGAATTCCGCTATGCCGACCTGACCGAGGCACGTTTAAAAGGTGCAAATCTGCAATACGCAGACCTGTCTTACGCCAATTTGACGGGATGTGACTTACGCGAATGCGATCTAACGGGGGCAAACCTCGAGGGAGCTATGTTGGACGATGCTGATCTCGAGGACGCGATTCTATCCAACGGAGCACCAAGCCGTGCATTTTCGCTTGGCTCATTAAAGGACAAAACAAGCTAACCTTTTACAACTTGCCTGTCATCTCCGGAACCGCCTCAAATAAATCGGCAACCAATCCATAATCGGCAACTTGGAATATAGGTGCCTCTGGATCTTTGTTAATCGCAACAATAATCTTGGAATCTTTCATGCCCGCCAGATGCTGAATAGCGCCAGAAATTCCGACAGCAATATATAACTGCGGAGCAACAACTTTACCTGTTTGCCCCACCTGATAATCATTCGACACATATCCCGCATCAACCGCAGCACGGGAGGCTCCGACCGCAGCGCCAAGCTTGTCCGCCAAAGATTCGATAATTGCAAAATTCTCGGCAGATCCTAACCCTCGACCTCCTGATACAACTATTTTTGCAGCAGGTAATTCTGGCCGCGCAGATTTCGTCAATTCTTCACCGACAAATTGGGTCATTTCTGATGAGCCCAACACAGAAACATCACCAGCTTCAACAGGGGCATTGCCGCCACTTGTTGCAGCAGGATCAAAGGCAGTCGTCCGAATAGTCAAAAGTTTTATAGCATCAGAACTCTCAACAGTTGCGATGGCGTTACCTGCATAAACAGGACGCTTGAATTGTTTATCCGATAAAATTTCAATAACATCAGAAACCTGCTGAACGTCCAAAAGACCGGCTACGCGCGGCAATAAATTTTTTCCGAAAATTGTACCCGGTGCCAATATATGAGAATACTGTCCAGCAATAGCAGAAATGGCGGGAGCAAGAACTTCCGGTAATTGATGAGCAAGACAAGGTGAGGATAGGGTTATAACTTTGGAAACGCCGGAAATGACTGCCGCCGATTGGCCAATAGCAGAAACATCAGATCCTGCGACTAAAACATGCACATCTTGACACAACTTCAAAGCAGCAGTCACAGTATTAAGAGTGGACGATTTAATCAAACCTGCACTATGCTCGCAAATAACCAAAACTGTCATCTTAAATAACCTTTGCTTCGTTTTTCAGTTTATCAAGAAGTGCATCAACAGACTCGACTTTGATACCTTCACTTCTAACAGGAGGCTCCTCCAGTCCAACCAATGCCATTCGAGGAGATAGATCCACCCCGAGATCGGCAGGAGACATCACTGCCAGCGGCTTTTGTTTGGCCTTCATAATATTGGGTAAGGCCGCGTAACGCGGTTCATTCAATCGAAGATCTGTTGTAATAATAGCAGGTAATGCAATTTTTAGAGTCTCGAGACCGCCGTCAATTTCGCGCGTAACATTTGCTGATGAGGCGTCATCCAACTCGACTTTGGATGCAAAGGTCGCCTGTGGCCATCCCATCATAGCCGCCAACATTTGCCCGGTCTGATTTGAATCATCATCAATAGACTGCTTGCCCATAATCACCAATTGAGGAGATTCCTGAGCAATAACTGCTTTGAGGGTCTTTGCAACAGCCAAAGGCTCGACACCACCCAAGTCGGTCGGCATATCTGTCTGAACAAGAATACCGCGGTCAGCACCAACAGCCATAGCCGTTCTCAACACGTCTTGAGCTTTGTCAGGACCGATCGTCACAACAATAATTTCAGTGACGACACCTTTTTCTTTGAGGCGTACAGCTTCTTCAACTGCGATTTCATCAAAAGGGTTCATCGACATCTTGACATTCGTCAAATCGACACCGCTTTTATCTGCTTTCAGTCTGATTTTGACATTGTAATCAACAACACGTTTAACCGGAACTAGAACTTTCATTTTTGCTACTCTATCAAAGGAACGGATTAGGAAACAAACCACAAGGATGCCAGAAGCAGAAGGCTAGCAGCCTGAAAAGCCACACGCAAGCGCATAAGCGTATTACCATACTTCTTATTAAATTCTCCGCCCTTGAGCATTGAAAGAATACCCAACAGCAAAACACCAAAAACAGCCACACAAGTCAGGCACAACAATATCAGTAATAAAGGTTCCATTTTTTCCTACGCTATTTTTTCAGCAACCATAAAATAATTTATATCAAGATCATGCGAATTTAAGGCAAACGTACCTGATAACGGTTTATAAACCAGGCCGCATGCTTGAAGCACTTTCAAATCGGAACATTCGGCAATACGCGCCAATTCAGATGGTTTAATAAATTTATTCCAATTATGCGTGCCTTCAGGCGCCCAACTTAAAATTCGCTCGGCAACAAAAATACCTAGGCCGTAAGATTTCCATGTTCTATTCAACGTCGAGAAAATAACTTTGCCACCCGGTTTAAGAAGGTCCGAGCATAAGCCGACAAAGGCCATCGGAGACGAGACATGTTCGATAATTTCAAGTGCGGTAAGGTAATCAAACTTTTCGCCGGCAGCAACAAGATCTTCTGCTGCAGCATTTTTATATGTTACAGAAACACCGTGGCTCAGAGCATGTTCTCTTGCAACCTGAATTGCATGAGGATCAGCGTCCACGCCTGTAACTTTGCCACCCAAACGGGACAAGGGTTCGCATATCAGCCCCCCCCCACATCCGATATCCAGAACAGATTTGCCCTTCAGCGGTCCGAATGCGGATGAAATAAATTTCATTCGGGCTTCTGCCATTTTGTGCAACGGCGCATAAGTCCCGTTAACATCCCACCAATCAGCTGCATGAGAGGAGAAATGAGAAATTTCTTCTGGATCGACCGTCGATCTGGCCTTGTGTTTCTGGATTTTCTGAATCATAGAAACAGAATAAAGACTTTTTTTCCGAAAGACTATAGGAAGTTAGGGGGAAAATTGCTATTCTGCCCGCCATTATGTCGCGTATTGTGGTCAAATTCGGAGGAACTTCTGTCGCCGATCCCAGCAGGATCGAGAATGCGGCCGATAAAGTGCAATCCGAAGTTCGGCGCGGAAATAAAGTGATTGTTGTGGTATCTGCCATGGCGGGGGTAACAAACCAGCTTGTTGATTACTGCCAACAAATTGATCCCGGATGCGACCCGCATGAATATGACGCTGTTGTTGCGAGCGGAGAACAAATTACAACCGGCCTGATGGCTCTTGCGCTGCAAAAAAGGGGATTAAACTCGCGTTCTTTTATGGGATGGCAGGTTCCCATGATTTGCAATGACCAGCATGGACGCGCAAGAATTGATGAAATTCCGCCGGAAAATCTTGAAAACTGCCTGGATAATGATGTCGTAGCTGTTGTTGCGGGATTTCAAGGCGTATCGAGATCAGGACGCATTTCAACATTGGGAAGAGGGGGATCTGACACGACTGCAGTCGCTCTGGCAGCTTCTGTGAAAGCGCATCGCTGTGATATATACACGGATGTTGACGGAGTCTATACAACTGACCCGCGCATGGTCCCTCTGGCTAGCAAGCTGGAAAAAGTATCCTATGAAGAAATGCTGGAAATGGCTGCTCTGGGTGCAAAAGTTCTTCACCCCAGATCTGTCGAGCTGGCAATGGCATGGAATGTCCCATTACAAGTCCTGTCAAGTTTTGATCCGAAAATCGGAAGTGAACTTCCCGGAACCCTTATTGTCGCGGAGGAAGACATCATGGAAAAACAAATCGTCAACGGCGTTACCTACACACGAAACGAATCCAAAATCACCTTACTGAAAGTCCCTGATATGCCGGGGATTGCGGCCTCAATTTTTGCGCCTCTTGGGGAAAGCGGAATCAATGTGGATGTCATTGTCCAGAACGTTTCTCCTGATGGTAAAACGACGGATATGACCTTTACAGTTCCCAAAGGGGACTCTACTCGCGTTAAATCGGTTTTAGAATCTCTGGAACCTTTAAAGCAATCAGAAATCAGGATTAACAATGATATTGCCAAAATTTCCATCATAGGCATCGGAATGAGCTCTCATACTGGCGTTGCAAAAACCATGTTTACGACGCTGGCCGAAAACAAGATCAACATACAGGCCATCACAACTTCCGAAATAAAGATTAGCGTACTTATCGACGAAAAATTCACCGAACTTGCAGTTCGTGCATTACACTCTGCATTCGATCTGGATCAAAAAAATGTCGGCTGAATTAGAGAATAAAAAATATCATCCTAAAGAATCCGAGGACCTTCTGAGAGATTTTCATACAGATCTGAGTGTAGGGGATATCCTTCATCGCGCGAGAACCAGGGCAGATATTACGCTGGAACATGCAGCCCAACAAACGCGCATAAGAATTTCATATCTGCAAGCAATTGAAGATGGACAATTGGACAGACTTCCCGGGCGCATCTACGCTTTGGGCTTTATTAAAACCTACGCAGAATTTCTCAACCTTGACGGCGAAAAAATAATTCAGCTTCTCAAACGCCAATCAGGAACAAAGGTTGCGCCCAAACCACTGCCGACAACAGCGCCCGTTGAAGAAGATCATTCCCTGCCATCACCAAAAACTTTTATTATCGTACTCATTATGCTGGTTTGCGGACTAACAATATATCCGTACGCCTTTAAATCGGGAGCGGTGACAAAGTCAGTTCCCTCTGTTCCGGAAGATCTGAAGGAGCAGGTAACCTTGCTGACCAAACCTCAAACCAGAAAACCTGCGCCTGATCTTCTTGCCGAAGAAAGAGCTGACGGGGCATTGGGACAGGAAGTTACACTCGAAAATCAGGAAGAAGAAACTACCGAAGAAATTCTTGCGGAAGAGAGAAAGCATCCGGTCATTCTTAAGGCCTTGGAGAATGTCTGGCTGGAAATCAGAACACCCGAACAAAAGGCTATTCTATCTCGTGTTCTGTCCAAGGGAGAAGAGTACTGGGTCCCTGAAGATCAAGCTAATCTTGTTATGACCTTGGGAAATGCGGGGGGGTTACAAATTCTTGTGGAAGGTCAGCCACTCCCTCTTTTGGGAAGAAAGTCCCAAGTTGTCAGAAACCTATCACTTAACCCCGACTATTTAAAAGAAATCTTGAAAAAGGCGCAGAAAAAGTCCATGTAAAGGATTATGAGCGCATCAAATGATCCATCCTCGCACCGTCCTTGGCGACAGATAATTCGTAGGCCATCCCGTAAAATATGGGTAGGAAACGTGCCTGTCGGCGGAGATTCACCTATAACAGTCCAGTCCATGACAAACACGGACACAAGGGATACCAAAGCAACGATCGAGCAGATTCAGGCTATGGAGCGTGCGGGAGCAGATATTGTACGTGTATCATGCCCGGATGAAGAGTCATCCGCCGCCTTAAAGCAAATTGTTAAGGAAGTATCCCTTCCTATTGTTGCAGATATACATTTTCACTATAAAAGAGCAATTGAATCTGCTCAAAACGGGGCTGCGTGTTTAAGAATAAATCCGGGAAACATCGGTTCCGAAGACCGTGTACGTGATGTAATTCAGGCGGCCAAAGATCATAATTGTTCTATCCGCATTGGCGTAAATGCAGGCTCTCTCGAACGGGACCTCTTGGAAAAATACGGGGAGCCTTGCCCTGATGCCATGGTCGAAAGCGCTCAACGACACATTAAAATTCTTGAAGACCATGATTTTTATAACTTCAAGATTTCCTGCAAAGCCTCTGACGTCTTTCTGGCAGTTGCAGCCTACATGCAACTTTCAAATGCCTGCGACTACCCACTCCACATAGGCATCACAGAAGCAGGCGGCCTGCGCTCCGGAACAATCAAATCAGCAATCGGCATGGGAAATCTGCTATGGGCTGGAATAGGGGATACAATCCGTGTATCTTTGTCTGCTGACCCTGTTGAGGAAATTAAAGTTGGCTTCGACCTTCTCAAATCCTTAGGACTCCGCCACCGTGGAGTGAATGTCATTTCCTGCCCAAGCTGCGCACGCCAAAATTTCGATGTCATCAAAACAGTCGAAGAAATAGAAAAACGGCTCGAGCATATCACGACACCAATGACCTTGTCGGTTATTGGTTGTGTCGTCAACGGACCGGGCGAAGCACTGATGACCGATATAGGGTTTACAGGCGGGGGACGCGGCACGCATCAGGTTTATATTGGTGGCGAAACCGCTCACCGTCTCATGGATGGCGATGAAAGTATCGTTGACCACCTTGTCCACATGGTTGAAGAAAAGGCGCAGGAAATTCAGAAGTCGCAAGATAAGCAAGACCAAGAAGTAGCTTAACCAAATCTTGAAACAAATTATGTCCTGAGCAAAAATAAGTCAGTTGAAACAGAATCCCCACTTCTCCCACTGATTTTAGAAGCTGTTATGTGTATAGATATGTGCCTTAAAGGGTGATTTATCACTTTCAATTTGCCAAACAGGGCGCTTTAACGCTATATAGCTCCCACTATGGAATTACTTAAAAAACTAGCACCGATTGAATCCCGCTTCTCTGAGCTCGCCTCACTTCTGGCTGAGGGGACGGCCTCTGGCGAAAAATTCGTCAAAATGACGAAGGAATATTCTGATCTCACACCGGTGATCGAGACAATCACAGCTTATAAAAAGGCCCTGACAGACAAAAGCGACCTTGAACTCATGGTTGACGACCCTGAAATGGGAGAAATTGCACGGGAAGAGCTCTATGATCTGAATGGTAAGATTCCAGAACTCGAGCACCAAATCAAATTGGCCCTTATTCCGAAAGATCAAGATGATGATCGCAACGCCATCTTGGAAATTCGGGCTGGAACGGGTGGCGATGAAGCTGCTCTGTTTGCCGGAAATCTATTGAATATGTATAAAGCTTATGCCACCGAACGGGGATGGCGCTTTGAAATAGTTGAAGCCACAGAAAATGATATTGGAGGTATTAAGGATGTCGTTGTCGAGATCACTGGCTCTGATGTGTTTTCCCGCCTCAAGTACGAGTCAGGCGTACACCGCGTACAACGTGTACCAGAAACAGAGGCCTCAGGGCGCGTCCATACCTCAGCAGCAACTGTCGCAGTTTTGCCCGAAGCCGAGGACGTAGACGTTTCTATCAATGAAAATGACTTGAGAATTGACGTTTATCGCTCCCGTGGTGCCGGTGGACAGTCTGTTAACACGACTGACTCTGCTGTTCGGATTACCCACTTGCCGACAGGTCTTGTTGTAGCGATGCAGGACGAACGGTCCCAGATTAAAAACCGTGCAAAAGCGATGAAAATCCTGAAATCTCGTCTTTATGACCTAAGACGGCAGGCAGCAGCGGACGAACGCGCTGCCGACAGGAAATCTCAGGTCGGAAGCGGGGATCGTTCAGAGCGCATCAGAACTTACAATTTTCCACAATCTCGTGTGACAGACCACCGGATTAACCTGACACTCTATAAAATCCATGAAATTATGGCCGGAAAAGGTCTGGATGAGATTGTTGATGCCCTTACAACTGAAGAACAAGCTGAAAAACTGGCGGCAATGGGTATGTAAGTCCCAAAAACTGACCAATAAAGACTTATGGAAACAAAAAAGGGCCTCAAAAGGCCCTTGTTTTATATGCCCAGACACAAATTAGTGGGCGATATCCGAGTGAAGTTGTTGCATTTCTTTAATATACTTATCCAGCATATTTTTCAAAGCTTCACGCAAATAAGGTTCCATATCTTCATCGCCGCGCGGAGAGATGGAAATGATCTTGTCATACAAAGCGCGTGTCTCGGGAGTTACATTCAAAATGATATTGCTCTCGCTCAAACGATCATCAATCATATCGCGCACAAAGCCGGAAACATTAACTTTCATATCCTGTAAGTGGTCATATTGATCCTTGCGGATCATCAAACATACGCTTTTCAAATCTTTTGCCATTTAATTAAGACCCCTTAATAATAGTTTGGGTTTCCCTGATACCAAAAATATATAGGATATAAATTACCCAAAAACTATATAAACTTTGTTAAGACCGAGAAAAATTGTTAAACACTGAGTCGAAATATAGCTAAATATTGCTATGAAACGACAGCTTTTTTTGACATTTCCCACTTATTTCTACAGAGATAATCAATATGATTCAAATAAACAGTGAATTTATACCTGCAAAACTGCTGCTACAGGAGATGAAAGACAGGCTGGGGGCAATTGATCAGGAAATCGCCCCGTACCAGATCAAAGTGCTGCTTGAAGATTTTGTTGGAGTTTCCCCTTCAACAATAAGGTTTTCTGCGGATCTCGATGTTTCACGTGAAATTACGGAAAAAATACTCGATCTTATAGAAAAAATTGAACAGGGGATTCCTTTAGGGCGAGCATTAGGCTATCGAGACTTTTGGAAAGACCGCTTTATACTCTCGAAAGACACTCTCGAACCGAGGCCCGACACAGAAACCCTCATTGAAGAAGTCCTGAAAAGCTACAAAGGTAGTCCTCCGTCGAGAATTCTGGACTTGGGAACAGGGACGGGCTGCATTTTACTCTCTCTTTTGCGGGAATTTCCGGCAGCCGAAGGAATCGGAGTCGATATATCGAGCGGGGCATGCAAAACGGCTCAGGAAAATGCCGAAAATCTGGGGATGGAGAATCGAGCCAGGTTTTTATGCGGAAACTGGACGGATCCTCTGGGAGAATCAGAGAAATTTGACCTGATTGTCTCGAATCCCCCCTATATTCCAACTGCCGAAATCACGAATCTCGATCAAATCGTCCAAAAATACGACCCGATTATGGCATTAGATGGCGGAGAGGACGGCTTGATGCCGTACACGAATCTGTTGCCAACTTTAAAAAAATATTTGGAAGCAGGTGGCCGCATTTTTTTGGAATTCGGAATAAATCAGGCCCGAGATATAACGCGACTCGCCGAAGACTCTAATGCGACTCTGATTCGTGTAACCAAGGATATTGGCGGGGTTGAGAGGGTTGTGGAAATCTCGTATGGGGATAAGTAAAAAATCTTTTGACAGGGGGATTGCTTGAATCAATCCCCTTGTGCATTCTGCCCCTACGTTCACGTGAAACAACAAATTAACCAGATGTTGTGACGGAACATGGTTCAGAAAACTACCGCTAGTAGTCCTTGACTTTGAAAGGACTTTTAAACTTATCCACAATCGGGTAAGCTGGGGAAGAGTTTTACCGAATCAGGGGAAACAAGTTAGGAGAGCACATGAGATACGGATCTGCCGCAAGAAGAATGCGCAATAACAATAATAGCAATAATAGCAATCGCGGAGGAAACCAACGCCGCGGCGCACAGAACAAAAACAAAGTGTTCGACAGCAACGGACCGGACGTACGTATCCGGGGTACAGCGTACCAGATCGTTGAGAAATATATGGCTTTGGCCAAGGACTCCAATGCTGCTGGCGACCGCGTTTTAGCGGAAAGCTATCTGCAGTACGCAGAACACTACCAACGGATTATCAATAGCTGGGAAGAGGAAGATGCGTCTTACGACACGTACGAAAGCAACTCTTATGACAGATTCTCGACCAAAAAAGAAATTGCTGAAGAAGAAGACCTCTCCCTTCCAAGCAGCATTCTTGGTAACAAACAGACCGAAGTTGCTCAGGTAAATCAGGTTGAAATGGCGGAAGCCTAGATTTTCGCCTGGCACTACGACAAGTCCAGTTTTAAGAAAAGGGAGCTTTTGCTCCTTTTTTTGTTATTCTCAACATAGCGAATTTTCATATATAATAAATATGTATTTGTTATGCTCGTGACATGTTAAAACTAGGATACCTGTTAAGACTGACTACAAGTTTTGCTGATGATTTTAAATCAGGATCCGGCGCAGGGATAACCAGCCTGGATACCCCCACATACTACGCCATCGGCGATGTCCATGGCCATGCAGACGCCCTCAGAGATCTTTTGAAAAAAATAAAGCAGGATATTATCGCACGAAAAAGATCCAATCCCTCATTTAACCCGGAAATCGTTTTTATGGGAGATTACGTAGATAGAGGACCCAAATCAAAAGAGACCCTCTCAATTCTATGTGAAGAGCTGGAGCTTCAAAAAGACGATGGAATAAAGAGAACAGTCTTAAAAGGAAATCACGATTTTATCTTTGAAAAATTTCTAACTGCAAAACTACCGAGCGAAATATTTGTAATGGCTGCAAATTTGATAAATAATGGCGGCCTATGCACCTTTGCAGAGTATAATATCTTTTTTGAAAGCAAACCGGAGCAAAAAGAGAGCAGAAAGTGTTTTTCGGTAAAAGATATTGCCCCTGAATTCGTAATAGACATAGGGCAGGCATTGGATGCACAGGAACGGATGCTAGCACAGATTCCAGAAAAGCACCTGAAACTGATGGAGAAAATGGTCAGCTCATACGATTCCGAAGGCTTTTTCTTTTGTCATGCCGGAGTAAATAATAGCACAAGCCTGAAAGAGCAAAACGAACTAACTATCCTGGGCATAAAGCAACAAACGCTAACAAGATCCTTTAGCCGAAGCGCGGGACATCCGGAAAAAATAGTTGTAACAGGACATACAATTGTCGACAGGATTGAGCTCACCAGAACTGAAAACGGTAAAGGCGGACGCGTTTCTACAGACACAGGTGCCTTTAAAACAGGAACTTTGAGCTGCGCAGTCCTTCACAATGGAAAGCACATCAGATCTTTGAAAGCACAGACAGGGTTGCCGACATTCGAACAGTCTTTTATGCCGACGCCGGATTGTAAATATCCGAGAAAATCGACGACAAATTTGTCGCAACCACTGGACGTAGTCGGGCAACAGGTCTAAATTCCTATTTATAGGAAGGAACTTTCCTGCCTGGAAATCATACGAGGATAAAATGGACTTTGAACGTTTTAGCGAAAAACTGCGCGCTCTAATTCAAAAAGCACAAACCTTGGCGATGAGATCGGATCATCAGTCATTAGAACCTGAACATCTTCTGAAAGTAATGATGGAAGATGAGGATGGACAAATTTCACGCCTGATTAACAACGCAGGTGGGGACTCAACACGTTTGAAAAGGGGCATAGAGTCATCTCTTGCAAAACTCCCTTCCGTAAGTGGGCCAGGATCAGGAGGCTTACGTTTATCATCGGACTTGGCAAAGATTCTCGATCAAGCAATGCAACTGGCCGAAAAGGCAGGCGATAAATTCCTGACATCAGAACGTTTGTTGCAAGCCATGACGCTGGCACCTAAAACAAGTGATATTGCCGGTCACTTGCAAGATGCAGGCGTCACACCAACAGCCATGAATAAAGCCATTAACGACCTGAGAAAAGGCAGGACAGCTGACAGTGCTGGTGCAGAGGATACATTTGACTCTCTCAACAAATATGCACGCGATATGACTGCGCTTGCCAGAGAAGGAAAACTTGATCCTGTCATCGGCCGTGACGAAGAAATACGTCGCACCATTCAGGTTCTCTCGCGGCGTTCTAAAAACAATCCTGTCCTTATCGGAGAGCCTGGCGTTGGTAAAACAGCCATCATCGAAGGCCTTGCTCAACGTATTGTCAAAGGAGATGTTCCGGAGTCTCTTAGGGATAAAAAGCTCATGTCTCTTGATCTGGGGAGTCTGATTGCTGGTGCAAAATTCCGTGGCGAATTCGAAGAGCGCCTCAAAGCAGTTCTCGATGAAATTAGAAATGCTTCCGGGGAAATAATTCTCTTCCTTGATGAGTTGCACACCTTGGTCGGAGCTGGAAAAGCAGACGGCGCTATGGATGCCTCGAACATGCTCAAACCTGCTTTGGCGCGTGGAGAGCTTCACATGGTTGGCGCAACAACATTGGATGAGTACCGTAAACACATTGAAAAAGATGCGGCTCTGGCGCGTCGCTTCCAGCCTGTTTTTGTCAGTGAACCAACGGTCGAGGATACTATCTCTATCTTGCGCGGTCTCAAGGAAAAATATGAAGCACATCACGGGGTAAGAATTACGGATGCCGCGATTGTATCTGCGGCCCAACTTTCCAACCGCTACATTACAGATCGCTTCTTGCCTGATAAGGCCATCGACTTGGTGGATGAAGCATCTTCGCGTCTGCGCATGCAAGTAGATTCGAAACCGGAAGAAATTGACGAACTCGATCGCCGTATTATCCAGTTAAAAATCGAACGAGAAGCTCTGAAGAAAGAATCCGATGCCGCTTCCAAGGACCGTCTGGTAAAACTGGAAAGCGAACTAGAAGACCTTGAAATAAAATCCGCAGGAATGACAGCTCAATGGCAAGCCGAAAAAGAAAAAGTTTCCAAAGGGCAAAAGCTGACCGAGGAACTTGATAGGGCTCGTATTGAACTGGAACAGGCAGAACGCGCAGGCAATTGGGAAAAAGCCGGGGAGCTAAAATATGGTCGCATTCCCCAACTGGAAGAAGAGCTGAAAAATGCAGCGGAGCAATCCAGCCGGAATATGATTAACGAAGAAGTAACATCGGATGACATTGCAAGTGTCGTCAGCCGCTGGACGGGTATTCCAGTTGATAAGATGATGGCAAGCGAAAATAAAAAGCTGCTTGAAATGGAAAACAAACTGCATGAACGTGTTGTCGGACAAGATGAAGCAGTTCGTGCAGTATCATCCGCCATTCGCCGCGCACGGGCAGGACTTCAGGACCCGAACCGTCCGATTGGATCATTCTTGTTTTTAGGTCCGACAGGTGTTGGAAAGACAGAACTCACCAAAGCTCTTGCAGAATTCATGTTTGATGATGACACCGCTATGGTTCGCATGGATATGTCAGAGTATATGGAGAAACACTCTGTAGCGCGCATGATCGGAGCGCCTCCGGGCTATGTCGGGTATGATGAGGGTGGAGCCTTGACTGAAGCCGTTCGGCGTCGTCCGTATCAGGTTGTCCTGTTTGACGAGATTGAAAAAGCACACCCGGATGTATTCAACATTCTGTTACAGGTACTAGATGACGGGCGTTTGACAGACGGACAAGGGCGCACTGTTGATTTCAGCAACACAGTCCTCATTATGACTTCGAATCTGGGGGCAGAACATCTTGCCAATCAGGATGAAGGGGCTGATGTTGAGGACGTTCGCAGTGCGGTCATGGAGACCGTCCGTAAATTCTTCCGCCCCGAGTTCCTCAATCGTCTGGATGAAATACTACTCTTCCGCAGGCTAGGACGCGCACAAATGTCCGGCATTGTCGACATCCAACTAGGTAATCTCAGAAAACTGCTTGCTGCAAAACGTATGACTCTTGATCTGGACAATAAAGCCAAAGAATGGCTAGCCAATCGTGGATATGATCCTGTTTATGGGGCGCGCCCTCTCAAACGGGCTATCCAGACCAATCTGCAAAACACATTGGCAGAAATGATCTTACGTAGAGAAATTCCTGACGGCGCATCCATTCTTGCGACAACCGACAAGGACGGAATTGTCTTTAAAATTGATGACGGAGACAAAGACTCACGGAAATCAGCGGCATAAAAGCCAAAACCTAAAATAATCGAAGAGCCTTGTTTTCTTAAAAGGAAACAAGGTTTTTTTCATATTTAGCGTCTTTGTGACATTGTTCACAAATCCAAATTCAGTTAGGATTAACAAGCTTATGATTCATTTTCCAAGAAGACTCGCCATGAAAAAAACAAAACATCCTGTATCCGGCCTGAAACTCGTTCTTGTATCTTCACTTCTGGTGCTCTCTGCATGCTCCACAATAACAGAAGGTTCCCAACAGCAAATTACATTCGAAACACCGAATGCCAATGATGCCCTATGCGAAGTGAAACTTGGAACACACGGCCTGCTCTATGTAGTCCGTCCGCCCCAAACAGTCTGGATTAAAAAGACAGCCCGCAATATGTTCATAACATGCGAAGCTCCTGGAAACAGAATTGTTAAGAAGCAAATAGATTCTGAAGTTGCGGGAACGACGTTTCTCAATGTCTTTAACGGAATTGTCCCTGGAACAGCATATGATGCCGACACTGGATCAATGTTCAAATTCCCGGAAAAAATCGAAATTGATTTTGCGGGCATAGAGGCCGTATCAAATCCCATGCCATCCTATCACAACATGGATGGCCTTAATCCAAAGCAGGCAGCTACAATTGAAAATTTTGGCCCTGATACACCAGCTATGTCTGACGATGGGGCTATAGCAGCTAGACACGCATCTGCACATGTAACAGCAGAGCGCGAAGCCGCCGCACAAGCAGCCCTCGAAGCCGAACGCCAATCACGTATAGATTCTCTGGATGGCGGATTCTATGGGGACAAAGGCGGAAAATAACTCCGCACAAAAAGGTACAAAAAATGGGTCCTTATTTCTTTTGCGGTATAGGAGGTAGCGGTATGCTGCCTCTGGCCATGATACTCAAAAGCAGATCCATAAAAGTTAGCGGCTCTGACAGATCACACGACCAAGGGCGCACACCGGAAAAATTCAAATGGCTCATATCCCAGGGAATAACGATCGTTCCACAAGACGGAGAAGGGCTGACGAAAGATTTTAAAGCTCTAATAGTCTCTTCCGCAGTTGAAGACACAATCCCAGAAGTCAGGAAAGCAAAAGAACTCGGCATCCCGATTATCAAACGTGCCGAACTATTGGCATCCCTTTTCAATAAAGCGGAAACATCAGTTGCGATAGCGGGAACAAGTGGAAAATCAACCACAACTGGTATGCTGGCGTGGATTTTGACGTGCGCAGAGAAAAAACCGACAGTTATGAACGGCGCAAACTTTTTGAACTTCGTATCCGCCGATACTCCGTTTGCATCTGCGTTGACAGGTGATACAGACCTGTTTGTGTCCGAGTGCGATGAAAGTGACGGTTCCATTGTTCTCTATCACCCATCAATTGCAGTTTTGAATAACGTAGCACTGGACCATAAACCGATAGAGGACTTAATTCCAATTTTTAGACAATTTCTGGACCAGTCTGCACAACAAATTCTCAACCTGTCAAACGCAGTTATTAAAGAACATTTTGCCCACGATTTTAAGGATACCAGCCTGACTTATGGTATAAACACCCCTGAGGCAGACTTAAACATAACACATTACCAGCCAACAGGAGTAGGTTCCCACAACTTATTGACAGTGAAGGAAAACTCAAAAACCTTCGAGCTAGTCCTGAATGTTCCTGGTAAGCATAATGTCGAAAATGCTCTGGCCGCATTAGCCGCAGCACGCTTGATCGGCATCCCTATAGAAAAATCACTTGATGCTCTCACAAATTTTAGAGGGGTATCCCGAAGATTAGAGAACATAGGAAATCACAATAATATCAATATAATAGATGATTTTGCTCACAATCCAGATAAGATAAGCGCCACATTATCTTCATTAAATGAGCATAATGGTAGATTGATTGTCTATTTCCAAATGCATGGTTTTGGCCCCTTAAAGCTGATGAAAGACGAATTGAAGTCTGCCTTTCTGAGTGGATTTAAGCCGGGAGACATCCTTGTTATGCCGGAAGTTTTATATCTCGGGGGCACTGTTTCAAAAGACTACACCGCACATGATTTTATCAATGAAATCAAGGGCGGGGGGGCTACTCGAGAAATTACGGGGGAGTGGTTTTCAACACGTGAAGAGGGGGGCCATTTTATCCTCGACCAAGCACGTTCTGGGGATAGAATTGTCGTCATGGGGGCGAGGGACGACACCCTTACAGAATTTGCAAAAACGCTTCTAGCTGGGCTAAAGAAAAAATAGTCGCTAGAATCGGAAAAACCTACCGCACAAGATGCCTAAGATGACGCATGGCTAAACCTTTAATTGCCCCGGATGCGGCAGCCCGCCGAAGAACTTTTTGCAAATTTCCTGACGCCCCATCAGACTCTTCAGAAACAACACCGTCACCAACGACAGAACTGCTTTCTGCTTCCTTACTAAATGTTTTCGATATTTCCTGACCAACTGGATCGGCACCGAGCTCTCCGCTTGGCGCATCTGCAAGTGATAAATTCATAATAGTTCCTTGTTCAACTCTTTATTTTTTTATAACAAGAACATTAGAAAACTTAAAACAACACTTCGTCAAGTGGCAATTACCCAACAACCCAAAACGTGCATGTCAAGAAATCTGAAATCAAACGGGAGCACATGTTTTCTTTTCTTTGGATTTCTGGCGTTGCCAATATGCCTCCCATTCATCTGCCGTTAAATCCTTCAAAGATTTACCATCAGCAGTCACATCACGCTCCATGCCGCTAAAACGCCGATAAAATTTCTCGTTACAAGATCTCATAGCTCCGTCACAATCAATATCCAGTCTGCGCCCCAGATTAACGAGAGTAAAAAACACGTCACCAAGTTCCTCTGCCTGCTTTTCCTGATCTCCAGAATGTATTTCGGCACGAAACTCATTTAGCTCCTCTATAATTTTATCAATAACATCTTCGGTTTTCGACCACTCGAAACCTGACTTGGCAGCTCGCCGTGAAATTTTTTGTGCCCGCATTAAAGAAGGAAAGTTGACAGGAATATCGTCCAAAATAGAAGGGGGAGCGACATCTTTTTGAACGAAAGACATTTTCTTCTTACTATCTTGCTTTTCACGATCTTTGGCAGCATTCCAGATATGCAGAACATCTTCTGCATTTTTGGCAGTTACATCTCCAAATACGTGAGGATGACGGGAGATAAGCTTATGATTGATGGATTGGACGACATCCTCAAACGTAAAAAGATTTTGCTCATTGGCCATCTGTGAATGGAAGACAACCTGCAATAACAAATCGCCAAGCTCCTCTTTCAAACCATCCATATCACCACGCTCAACCGCATCTACAACCTCATAAGCTTCCTCGAGCGTATAAGGAGTTATAGATTTGAAATCCTGTTCGATATCCCACGGACAACCTCCGTTCGGATCTCGCAGACGGGCCATAATGCGCAATAATTCTTCGATAGGGGGCTTGGAAAATGTTTCTTCTGTCATATTCCAAATATATCAACTTACAGTGGGAACACAACCGTTCAGGAACCAAAAGATATCAGGCATTCTGCCCCCCCGATTCCAGACTTGTCAAAGCAGCAAAGAATCCGCCTTGAACAATTTTGAATGAACCGTGACATAGCATCAGGTTGAGCGGCAATCCGAAGTCTTCAACGCGCCAACCATTTTCTGTGCAAATCTTGTCGACCATAGGCCGTGCATCACCTAGGTAGCCGACGATCTTTTTACCCAGAGCAAATGCATATCCGACTTCCCAACAGGTTCCTGAATCTGGTTCAAAACCTCGAAAGAAATTCAAATTGGCAAGCACGATATCGCAATCCTGTATCATGGCAATATTGCCGATAAAAATCTGTTTTGATAAATCCGCATCCGAAGCGGCGTCAATTTCATTATCTAAAGGAAATAGCGGAATGTACCCGGCATTTCGAACAGCATCGCACATCGAACGTCCCAATGAAATCGCATCAGGAGCAAATACATCAGGACCAGCTATATAGATTTTAAGCGCGCGACACTCTGGAGACTGGAGTGACATTTCTTTTAATTCTTCGGATTTTAGCTCTTTGGAACACATAAGGGAATATCCTGCTAACTTGAAAGATAAAAGTGATAATGTATATTATGGGAAATGAAATATTTCTTTAAAATCAACCTCTAAATAATAACGAGCTATCACCATACGAATAAAATCTGTATCCGCTATCAATCGCATGTTTATACGCATCACGCATCTTTTCGAATCCCGCAAACGCGCTCACCAGCATAAATAAAGTTGACTTTGGTAAGTGAAAATTTGTCATCAAAATATCAACACATTTGAATTTATATCCTGGCGTAATAAAAATTGACGTATCTCCATCAAATTCATGCAACCGACCATCATCAGAGCTTGCACTTTCTAAAATACGCAACACTGTCGTACCAACGGCCACAATTCTGCCCCCACGATCATGCACATCATTAACCATCTTTGCGACATCAGAACTTACACACCCGTATTCCGCATGCATTAGGTGATCTGCTGTATCATCCGCTTTAACGGGCAAAAATGTACCGGCGCCGACATGAAGCGTCACACGAGCCGTTTTTATTCCCTTAGAAGCAATTTTTTCCAACAAATCCGGTGTAAAATGCAAAGACGCTGTCGGTGCAGCTACCGCACCATCTTTCTGCGCAAAAATAGTCTGATAATCATCAAAATCCTGACGATCAACAGCACGTTTACTGGCAATGTATGGAGGCAGGGGCATCATACCGATTTCAGCCAGAAGGGGTTCCAAACTCCCTGCGGGCGTATCAAAACGAATAAGAATTTCACCGCCTTCGTGCTTTTCTTCGATAAAACCACATAACCGCCCTTCTCCGAATATCAGCGCATCCCCCTCCTTTAAACGCTTTGTCTTTTTTGCAAACGCAAGCCACGAAACGGAACTCACACGCTTATGAAGGTTAACTTCAGTTACCATGTCACCACGTTTTGCAAAAAGATATGATGGGATGACCTTTGTATCGTTAAAAATAATCAAATCATTTTCTGTTAAAAAATCCGTCATATCCCAAACAAATCGATCAAGAAATGCACCAGAATCTGGTGCATTAACAATCAATTGCCTTGCTCCGTGTTTTGGCTCGACGGGACGCAAAGCAATCAACTCTTCTGGGAGTACAAAATCGAAAACATCAACACGCATATTTACAAAACCGCCCCGTCACAACGAATTTTCATTCCATCATATGCCGGGGATAAACCGACGGGACAATCACGAACCAGAGTCTGATAATCGTGATCGTATCGCAGATGAGTCAAATAAAGAGTTTCAACACCGATCTTTTCACGCAAGCGTAATAAATTTGGAATATTGGAATGAAAAATGAAATCTGGGCGATGATAATCTGCGCAATCTACAATCCAGACTTTAATACCTTTCAAAACATCAACGGCCCGATCCGATAATCCTGCCATATCGGTTGAATATGCAACATCCCCGAACCGAAACCCTAAGGACCTGGTGCCTTGCCCGTGATCCTGTAGAAAAGGAATATATTCGATATTCCCGATAGAATGCGGCTTACCAAACTCTAAATCATCCAATAAATGGAATTCTGCAACAGGCGGATAATAAGGATTTTTTTGCTCGAAGATATAGCCAAATCTTAACTTTAATTCCTGAAAAGTTGTGCGATCTGAATAAACAGGAATCCGTTTGGATTTATCCCGCATATGTATAAAACGAAGTTCATCAGCACCATTCACATGATCCGAATGTCCGTGTGTATATAAAACACCATCTACTTTCAGAATTTTTTCTCGGTTCATTTGATGTCGAAAATCTGCACCAGTATCAACAACAAGAGTTGTCTCACGGGACGATACCGCAATGCTCGGACGTGTTCTGCAATTGCGTGGCTCAAGAGGGTCACAAGCCCCCCAGTCCCCTCCTACGCGCGGCACTCCAGCACTATCCCCACAGCCTAGAATCGTAATGATACAATCTTTGTTTTTTTCGCTCATGTGCTTTGTTTAACATTAAGACACAAGCAAACCAAGACTATATTTAGGCGGTCATATCAACCAAAACGCCCTTTTTCGCCATGTTATTCTCGATTTCCTGCTTAATCATCTCCTTGATCTTTTCTTCAACTTTCGCACGCTCTTCAGGAGAAAGAGCCGCCAGATCCTCTTCGGTCAGATCAAGTTTTTTCAAAATAGCATCCCTGAGTTTTTCTTCAGGGGTCATTTTCTGATATTCAAGAAACTCAGCAATTGCGCTATTGGAATGACCGGACGCTATCGAAGAAGAAGCTGATGTAGAAGTCGTCTTGTTGGTAGTAGACGCTGAGGAAGTACCAGCTGAAGTCCCGGCTGGAAAATAGGATTGGGTATTGATTGTTGACATAATAAAATTCCTTGCAAGAATAATTTAAAGGACTCTATGCAAGGATCAGGCCAACTAAAAAACAAGAAAATCTGCCAAAAATCAGGCGGATAATTTTGCCCTGTTAAATAATGTGAAAAAATTTTCCGATGTAAATTTTGCCATCTCTTCTAAAGAAACAGATTTCAAATCAGCTAAAACCCGACCTGTATGGACAACCAGAGCAGGATGGTTCATCTGTCCACGAAAGGGTTCGGGCGCAAGATACGGTGAATCTGTCTCTACCAGCAATTTATCCAAAGGCACATCCTTGGCAAAATCCCGAAGTTCTTGCGATTTTTTAAAAGTCACTATGCCTGAGAAAGAAATATGAAAGCCCAAATCCAGCGCTTCATGCCCCATCTTCGCTGAACTTGAAAAACAATGCATCACACCACGCATCCCCTTCCCCGAAGTTTCCTCACGAATAATGCGGATAATATCATCATCAGCATCCCGCGCATGAACAACCATCGGCATATCAATCGCCAAACAGGCCCGAATATGTTTTCTGAAACAGGCCTGCTGATCCTCTTGCGAAGAATGGGTATAAAAATAATCAAGACCGCATTCCCCAATACCAACGACTTTTGCATCAGACTGCGCGAGAGCAATCAATTCATCAAGGCTAACGGATTTCTCATCATCACGACCTGCATCATGCGGATGAGTTCCAACAGTACACCATACATTGTCCAAAGGCTTAACCAGCTCCAGAAGAGCTGAAAACTCCTCCCTGATTAGACAGTCAATCGACAGCATACCATCAACGCCAGAGGCCTTGGCGGCAGACAAAGCCTCAGCAACTCCACCATCTGGTGTAAATTTGGAATGATTTAAATGACAATGACTATCAATCCACATCAGCGTTATGCAGCCTTCTCTTCAGTCTGAAGGCGTGGGAAAACACCTTGCGGCTGAGGAATAAGCTCGCCACCTTTCAAGGCAGATTCACGAGAAATAGATTGGAAACACCGCCCGTCATCAGGAAGGACGAACAAATCTAAAAGTTTTTTTCCTGACTCAGGCATAACAGGCTGAACGATAATTGAAAGGCAACGAATAGCCTCACAAAGAACATAAAGCACAGTTCCCATACGCACAGTATCCGTCTTTTTCAAAGACCATGGCGCCTCAACATCAATATAGACGTTAGCCGCATTAACCACATCCCAAATCGCTTCTAGAGCCTTATGAAAGCGCTGCTGATCCAGTTCACGACGTACAGTTGGCAACATCTCATCGTAAACTTTCGAAAGCAAAGCTCTGTCATTTTCAGTCAATTCTGCTGGAGCAGGTATCTTACCTTCACAGTTCTTGTAGATAAAAGACAAGGTCCGTTGCGCCAAATTACCCAGCCCATTTGCCAAATCGTTGTTAATACGATTAACAGCATTGGCATGAACAAAGTCGCCGTCATTTCCGAACGGCACCTCACGCAGCACAAAATAACGCGTGGCATCAACACCATAGCGCTCTACCAGATCAGCAGGCGCAATCACATTTCCCAAAGACTTTGACATCTTCTCGCCTTCAATCAACCACCAGCCATGGGCAAAAACACGTTTTGGAGGCTCTATGCCCGCAGCCATCAGGAATGCAGGCCAATAGACGGCATGAAATCTCAAAATATCTTTTCCGACCATATGCAAATCAGCTGGCCAGTATCCCCCCATCTCCGGATCAATGCCATATCCCGCAGCTGTAATATAGTTGGTCAGCGCATCAATCCACACATACATCACATGCTTTTCATTTCCAGGGACAGGAACCCCCCAGTCAAATGTTGTGCGCGATACGGATAAATCTTTTAACCCGCTACGCACGAAACTTTTTACTTCGTTAAAACGCGTTTCGGGAAGAACAAAGTCAGGATGAGAGTCGTAATAAGCCATCAGCTTGTCTTGCCACGCCGATAAACGGAAGAAATAACTCTCTTCCTCCATCCACTCGACCTCCGCCCCGCTCGGAGCAATCTTCTTGCCGTTTGGCCCCTCACGCAACTCGTCCTCTTGATAATAAGCCTCATCACGAACGGCATACCATCCGGCATATTTATCGAGATAAATTTCTCCACGATCTTCCAGAACTTTCCAGAGATGCTGACAGGCCTTGATATGACGCTCTTCCGTAGTACGAATAAAATCATCGTTCGAATAATTCATAACGCCGCATAGATCACGAAATGACTGCGAAACACGATCCGTAAACTCTTGCGGACTAACGCCCGCCTTCTCGGCAGACTGCTTAACCTTTAAGCCATGCTCATCGGTTCCGGTAAGAAACTTGACATCAAATCCGTCCAATCGTTTAAATCGTGCTAACACATCACAAGCAATCGTCGTATAGGTATGCCCCAAATGAGGCTTGTCGTTAACATAATATATTGGTGTAGTAACGTAATATTTATTCTTGCTCGCGGCCATGGCTACTCTCTTTTCTAGGGCCTTTATACCTAAAAAAACCAATATTTCCAATAATCAGTTAAAAAAAATACAGGTGCAGTTTCGAGACAACTCCAAACAATATTGTAAGGAAATCAATGCTCGAATGCCATAAATGCTCCTAAAATCAAAAAGCGCTTATCCAAATTCCCATGCATGCAAAGATCAAAATGCACAGACAAAGCATCATGAATTTTCAAACGCCGCTCTGTATCTGTCAGGCTTAGCAAGCTCTCAAGAAAAGGCAGATCACAACTTCTGCCACGCACGAGTGAAGAAGAAAGCCACAAAAAGAAATCCCTAAAAATTCTCTGCGCCTCATCATTTCCTTTTGTTCCAAATAAGTCTGCAAAAGACTGGATTTCCGACCATCTGAAAGACGGCCAACTTCCCAGATGACGCAAACATTCATGAACCATCTCCAAATGCTCGGAACCGGCAAATTCTTTGGCACGGCCCAATGATCCCTCTGCCATATTCACAATCAAATTCATATCGGCCTGAGGTACACGGCCCGAAAGGCTGGAAATAAGATCATCATTCCCCAAGGCCTGAAAAGGCAAATGAACACATCTGGAATACACGGTTGGAAGCAATGCCCCTGCCCTATGTGTAATCAAAACTAACAACGCCTTTTCCGGAGGCTCTTCCAGAATTTTAAGCAGAGAGTTCTGGGATGATCTGGTCATTGTATCTGCGTCATCAACAATAACAATACGCCACCCACCTGACTCAGAGGCTGTCTTGCGCATAAAAGGAGCAATCTTCCTGATTTCATCTACAGGCACACTGGCCTTAACCCGACCTGTGCTCTCATCTACAGGACGCTCGATAGTCAAGAGATCAGGATGAGCGCCACTTGCAACCTTCGAAAAAACAGGATTGTCCTCCATAACAAACAACGAGGTTACTGGCTCCGCAGCACCAAACATGTCCGGCTCCCGATCTCTCTCGGAAAATAGAAAACGCGCCAAACGATAGGCCATAACACTTTTTCCGATCCCAGTAGGTCCGGAAAAAATCAGTCCATGAGGGAATCGTCCCATTTCAATCATATGCAGCAATTTTTTCTCGACAGCCTCATGCCCTATCAAGCGTGAGGTCTGCCTGGCAGTCGCATTATCCGAACTGACCAGAGAAGATGCGCCCTCAATATCGCTGAGATCCCCGTCCCCGATATCAAGAAAATCATCTTCATCCTCAAATTCATCAAATAACATCGAAAAAAATATCTCCCTACAGATACGAAATCATGTTTTGAAATACAGTATCCGCAGACTGCATAGCATCAATAACTTTCACGCGATCAGGGTCTTCCTTTGCTATACTCAAGAACCCGTCACGAAGCCGCTCATGGAAAGACAGATCAAGACGCTCGAAACGATCTTCCGTGTTTTCCGCACCGACAGCCCCACTATTATGCTTTAAAGAACGCCCAATCCCATCACGAACAGGCAAATCCAGCAAAAATGTAACATCAGGTTTAAATCCGCCCAATGTTAAAGCCTCAACCTGACGAATAAGATTCAGATCAAATCCATGGCCATATCCTTGATAGGCAACAGTCGAGTCCGTAAACCGGTCACAAATAACAACTTTACCATCCGCCAAAGACGGCTTGATAAGGGTTTCTACATGCATTTGACGAGCGGCAAAAAACAACAGGCACTCTGCCATGGGTGTCCAATTCCCGCCATCACGTTGCACAAGCAGGCTTCTAATTTTCTCTGCCTCAGGAACGCCACCAGGCTCCCTTGTAACAACAACGTCAAAATCACGCTCCTCAAAATAGGATTTAAGCAAACGGGTCTGGGTAGTTTTACCAGCCCCTTCACCACCTTCAAGCGTGATAAAACGTCCTATCATTTACTCTGGAACCCCAACCAGCATAATCATAAGCTTCTCGCTCAATCGCTTGAAGAACGAAGATTCAGGAGCATCCATATCTGCGACCAAAGGAACCTCTTTGCTTTCACCATTTGCCAACTTGAAGCTGGCAGTTCCAAGAACGTCACCTGCCTTGATCGGGGCCACAGCAGGAGATTTATAAGTAACAGATACCTTCGAAGCATCTTTTGAAAAAGCAGGGACCGTTGTTGCATAGCCGTCAGAGGCGATAAGCTTAACAGATTTTTGCTCACTCAGAACAACAGGAACCTGAGCCAGAACAGAGCCCTTTTTCAAAATTTCAATATTCTTAAAGGACGTCAAAGCCCATTCCATCAGCTTTGCAGACTCATCGGCTCTTGCTTGCATAGAGTCTGTCCCGTTAATCACCAGAACAACACGACGTCCTCCGGCAACTGCAGAGCCCATCAAACCGTAGCCCCCATCATCAGTATGGCCTGTCTTGATACCGTCAGCACCGATATTACGATACAGCAAAGGATTACGGTTTCCTTGTTTAATATTATTATAGGTAAATTCCTTGTCCGCATATATCTTATACTCTTCAGGATAATTACGGATCAAATAAACTGCCAACTTGGTCAAATCGCTCGCCGTAGAATAATGGTTCGGATCAGGCCACCCGTTCGAATTCATAAAATGGGAATCTGCCATGCCAATTTCTTCAGCTTTCTGGTTCATCAATGCAACGAAATTTGCCTCTGATCCTGCGACACCTTCAGCCAAAGCCACACACGCATCATTTCCGGACTGAATAATCACACCATGAATCAAATCATCAACACTCACTTCGGTGTTGACGTCAAGGAACATGCGAGACCCACCGGTTTTCCATGCTTTTTCACTAACCTTGAACATGGTGTCTTTTGAAATTTGTCCATTACGGATCGCATCATCAACAACCACAGAGGTCAAAACTTTTGACATGGAAGATGTTGGCATACGCTCCGAACCGTTCTTGTCAAAAAGGACCGCACCGGTCTCAAAATCAACCACATAAGCCTGCTTAGCAGATGTCTCGGGCAAAACAACAGACTGAGCCATTGCAGGAGTGGAAATCAGGAGGGACAGAACAAGACTATATAAGAATTTCATATTATTTCACACTTTTACGTTTTTCAGGATTTATTGAACTACGATGATCGCGTCAGACTGACCTGACGCCAGAACTTTGGACAACACACTATCGGCCTGACGGACAGTGTCAAGAGGTCCAAGGCGAACTTTATAAAGAGTCCGCCCCCCGAATGTCACCGGTTCGACTTTTGTATGGGCTATAGAGGCCATACGCACCGCAAGATTCTGGGCATTTTGCTCTGATCCAAATGCGCCTGCCTGAACATAAAGGCTATTAGCCGTAACAGGTTGCTGCTGGACAACCGCATTGGGATAAAATTTTCCGTTGGTTATATGACCTTGAACATCTTCGACGCGGGCAGTTTGTTCAAGCTCCGGCTCACTCATAGGAACATCTGAAATAATCGGCCCTGAATAGCTCGTAACCGGAGATGACTGGACGCTCTGCACAACGCTGGCCTGTGCCACTTGCGGTTCATAAGAACTCTGTGAGTATCCCTGAGGGAGTCGTCCCGTCTGGTTATAAGCAACCTCAACACCTTTGGTAGATTTACCATTCTTAGCTGCCATAGCCAGAGCACGGCTTTCATCGGCAAGAAGCTCCAACTTGACTTTGGCCGTCCCAGCACCTTTCATGTCAAGCAGGCCTGCCGCTTTTTCGGACACATCTATAATTCTACCTTTGGAAAAGGGTCCGCGATCATTGACACGAACAACAACCGATTTTCCGTTGCCGAGGTTGGTGACACGAACAAGAGACGGCATCTGTAATGTTCTGTGGGCTGCCGTCATTTCATACTGGGAATATTGCTCCCCACTCGCAGTTTTTTTACCGTGAAACCCAGGTCCATACCATGACGCAACGCCTGTCTCGACATAGTTATAAGTCTCTTTCGGATAATAGGTACGCCCAGCAATAGTATAGGGCTTTCCGACTTTAAAAGTTCCTTTTGCAACAGTCGGGGGGGCCGCATCCCCGTCCCATGTTTTAACCAGATGAGACCCAAACTCGATTTCAGAACATGCTGAAAGCAACATTGGCAGCACAAGAAGAAGAACCAGATTTTTAATTTTATTTATTAAAAGCATATTTTTTTAACATGTTAGACGTTTGAAATTTAAAGAAACTAACGGTTCAGATGGGCTTCCGGCCCACTCTGTCCCTTTTTAATAAAATCAGACAGCAATCCGACAGTCAGTGCAAAATAATTAGACCTGTTCCAGGATAGGATCGTGTCAAAATTGCTGGTCACAAGATAGGCGCGCCCCTCTCCTCCATCAGGGACGAGCAATCTTGTAAGAACAGCATCATCATTTACGCTGGCAGATTTATTGCTATCCTGAACACGAATGCCCATTTTCTTCCATTGTCCCAAAGGGCGTTTGGAATCTGAGTTTGCCAATCCATGCGGCAAAGATGCAGGAAGGCTAACTTGCCACCCCCAAGGGTAATCGCTCTTCCATCCGTTTTTGAGCAAATAATTTGAAGAGGACGCAAAGACATCGGCCTTTGTTGTCCAAATATCTCGATGACCATCCCCGTCTGCATCAACAGCAAAAGACTTCCAGCTAGAAGGCATAAATTGGTTTTGCCCCATAGCGCCAGCCCATGACCCTTTAAAGTCCTGACGCGACACATGACCTCCTTGCAAAATCTCCAACGCAGACATCAGCTCTTTTTCAAAGAACTCACGGCGACGCCCTTCCCACGCCAAAGTTGCCAATGACTGGATCAAATCAAATCCACCCGTATTTGCACCATAACTTGTCTCTACCCCCCACAAAGAAACGACAACACTGGCAGGAACACCATACTGCTTCTCTGTTTGGGAAAGTAAATGGCTATAGGCATGATAGTTGGAACGCCCTTGATCAATTCGTGTTTGCGACATGACATTTTTCAGGTATGTCGCAAAACCGATCTTTTTTCTTTCTGGCTGTTTTTGGTCCAACTCAATCACACGAGGATGAGGCGATACATTTTGAAACGCCATATTAAGAGTGAGCTGGCTGATACCTTGAGAGCTCGCCCGCATTTTGAAATGGGACAACCAGCTGTCAAAGCTCTCAGACCGTGCGTCGGCCGCACAAGAGAAACTGAAAACCAAAAAAAAGAAAGTTGCACAAACAGCTTTGCGCAATGGATCAGACATCCGGCTGTTCAGATGGTGCGTCATATGACTTGATTCTTTCTGTTAGGGTATAAGCGATGATACCTACGAATTCCTTCACGGCAACATGTAACTTATAATAATTCCCAAGAACATCCAGACTGAAATACGAAAAACTGTCTTTACTGGTTAAATACCCCGCCGGATAAGGAATAACATCCCATCCGTTAGAATGAAAAACAGCCACAGCGCGAGGCATATGAAAAGCCGAAGTCATCAACAGCCACTTTTCCCCAACCTGTGGATGAAATTTTCGATAACTATATAAATAGTTCTCATAGGTATTCCTTGATTGATCCTCAATTAAAATACGTGACGTATCAAAACCAATATTATTCAATAAGCTATTTAAAAGTTTTGATTCTTTGTGTGAAGGATGGGCTACTCCCCAATCACCTCCACTAAAAACAATTTTCGTCTGTGGAAAAATTCTGGATAATTTGACCATTTCCGTTATACGCTCGGCATTATCATTCAACTGCACCTGCTCTCTCGAATAAGACATAGGCACAGAAATTGATCCGCCCAGAACAATAATCCCATCAATATCCTCAGGAAGCACTTGGGGTATGGCATAGGAGTTTTCGAGATATCTTAAAGAGACCTCCCCTAGTGGAGAAAAACCGCAAATTACAAAAATAGAGATAAATAGTCTTAACAAAATTTTCCCGAAAAAAAATTTTCTAAAAACATATCCGGAAATCAATCCAACACCTATAAGAGTCAAAGGCTGGACAATTTCCCACAGAATTTTTGATAAAAAGAAAAAACTATCTTCCATGAACGATATTCTATCCCTTTATTCCAAATCTGTTACCTGACTCATAAAAACGCAATCCCAGATAAAAGAAAGACACTGACAATAAAGAATAGGAAGCGACCCCGACAATAGCAAACACTAATGTTTGCCAATGGTGATGCACCACAAAATCAATCGGCACATGACTCATCAAACTAACCGGAACAAGAGTTAATGCAACAACCTTCAATGCACCGGTAAAAATTGGAGCGGGTCTGGAAGCCATCAAATTAAAATTAAAATATATCTCCTCGGCAGACCCAATAAATTGCTTTAACCAGAAACCAAGGGTGGCAAAAAACAGGATACCGCTTGCAAAAACAACTGATCCCATGACAAGAAAAAAAGGCATGGGTATCCATGAAAAATCATATTTCACACAACAAAACGCCAACAGACAAATCCCGAACAACAACTCCCCTAATCCTGTATTTTTCGAGCTGCTAAAAGCTGCCGATAACAAGACTGGCTTTGGCAAAGTCAGATATGAGTCCAGCTCGCCATGGTCGATCTGTTCAGGAATCATTCTCAAGCCAAAAGCAAACAAAGAAACGAATCCCCAGCACGCAATAGCCAGACCATATGCATACAATGCATGCTCCAAACGCCATCCCCCCAAGTCAGGTGCAACAGAAAACACAACATACCAGACAGGAATATATATCAAATGCGTTGTCACACTGAAAATTGCGCGGATCAACATAGCGCTTCGCTGTCCAGTCGCGGACTTGAAAGTCATACGAACCAAAGCTAGAAAGAAACGAATGTTGGAAACAAACTCAGCCACCATGAACCTCGACTTTTCTCAAACACATTTGATAAAACATCGAAAGACATACGCCGACAAAACCCAACCAGAACATCTGTAAAGCCAAAACCTCCAAGACGCCCCACCAGGTTGGATGAAACAAAAGCCCGACAGGGTTTCCCACCAAAGACGCAAACGGCAAAAATTTCAAGACACTCTCTGGAATAAAAGACGGATAGAGAGAAAGCGGCACATAAATCCCGCCAAGCAATAAACAAAATTTTTGATAAGAGTGATAGATAAAAACAGCATCATTTGTCCAGAACGTACTTAATCCCGCAAAAATCTGGAACAACAAATGAAGCACAGAAGCAAGAACCAGCCCCCCGAATACAGATGTAATCGCGATCCATCCGCCTGTTGGCCAATCCCCGATCATCAAGTAAATAAAGGGAAGAGAGACCACGTAATAAATCAAAAGATTACCTGCAAGCGCTCCGACGCCCTCGGCAAATCTCATCCATAAATAAGGAATTGGCCGATTTAAAAAATATCCGATATTACCTGATCGTACATCACTGTCGATAACAACAAACAGCCGCGGAGACAGAAAGAACATCATTTGTGCAAAGGCCATATACCAGGCCATGTCCCGAAAATAAATCGATGCTGGGCCATATCCTGATTTATAAATCAAACTCCACATAGCAATCATAACCCAGTCCAGAAGAAGAAAAACAAGATAGCGCGTAAAAATCCTTAGCCTGTTATTCAAATGATCTCCAAAAGCGATACGGGCAAAGTGATAATATTTCATCACAGCAAGCTCCCCGCATATATCTCCTTAATGATGTCTTCCATAGGAGGGTCTTCAACAGTAATATCCTGCAAAGATGAGAGTTTCATAGCGTGTTGCAACACCGCCTCAACAGAAATCTGCGATGTATCAACACTAACGCGTAACTGATGTGGCGTCGCTTCAATCAACCTCACACCTTTCATAGTCAAAGAAATAATTTCTTCTTTCATGGCAAGTGTAATAATTTTTTCTCGAATATACCCCGACCGCAAATCACGTATCGGCTTGTCTGCAACCAGTCGCCCATGATCTATAACAATAACACGATCACAAACACGCTCCATGTCGCCCGTATCATGGGATGTCAAAAGAACTGTTGTACCATCTTCATCTGATGCCTTCTTTATCAGGTCACGAATAACACCCTTGGACACGACATCAAGGCCGACAGTCGGCTCATCAAGAAACAGGATTTTTGGGCGGTGGAGCAAACTGGCAATAATTTCACAGCGCATCCTTTCCCCCAAAGAAAGCTGACGGACAGGCTTTGCTACAATGTGTCTGGCGTCAAACGCATCAACCAAAGACTTAATCCTGCCCTCGAAATCACTTCGCGACATATCATAAGCGTAAGACAACAACTCGAACGTATCCTGAGCAGGAAGATGATACCAAAGCTGGGATCTCTGCCCAAAAACTGTTCCTATTTTATAGGCCATAGCCTTCCGCTCTGTCCAAGGGACAAAACCGCCGATCTCGACATATCCGCTATCAGGGTGCAAAATCCCCGACAACATTTTAATGGTTGTAGACTTCCCCGCTCCGTTCGGCCCGACAAAAGCAACGCGTTCCCCCTCTTTCAAAGAGAAAGATACCCCGTCAACCGCCTGAACGGTCGTGTATTCGGGCGCAAGAAAGCCTTTCAAAAAGCCTGATTTTTTACGGACTTTGAAACTTTTTTGTAGATTTTCAACAAGGACGGACTGAGACATGAATTTTCTATACAACAGAACACTCAAAATACAAAACCGGTTATAAAATTGACATAACCTCGAGAGAATGACGAAAAATCCCACTCGTTTCTTTTTATAAAAAGCATATAATCAAAAATGTCATGTAACCCTTATGAAGGAACACCACCATGTCAAAATCTCAAGACACAAAAAAAGAAACCAAGAAAAAACCTCAAAAAACCGCAAAAGAAAAAAAACTTGCTAAGCAAGAAAAGAAAAAAGGCTAATAAATCTCCCCGAAAATTCCGACAATTCCGGCGAAAGCCGGAATTTTCTATTGGACGCAAATACGCGCTTGAAATACATAATTTCTTTGGTATAAAGAGCGGACTAACGCATAATGCCGGACAGGTGGTCGAGTGGTTTAAGGCTCTGGTCTTGAAAACCAGCGAGGTCGCAAGGCCTCCGTGGGTTCGAATCCCACCCTGTCCGCCATTTTATAAAAGTCACAAAAAATTTTTCATTCCACGTAAAAAAATCCACTTTTCAGGAAGTCGATCAATCGCTCATTTAAAATGTCTCGCAATAAAATGAGGGTTGAGAAACCCCGACTTCCCGTAAAAAAATGGTGCACCATCCGTCAAAACAACAGCCCCACCTGCAGCATTCAAAATAGCGTGCCCTGCGGCCGTATCCCACTCCATCGTTGGTCCGAAACGCGGATAAAAATGAGCCTGCCCTTCTGCTATCATGCAGAATTTTAAAGAAGATCCTACGCCGACAACTTCCGCCTGAGGGTAATGGACTTCGATCCAATTTTTGGACAAATCCGACCCATGGGATTTTGACCCTGCAATTTTTACGATCTTAGGGGCATGATCGACATGAATAGTGCTCCATACTCCCTGAGCATCTCTCTTGCGCGGAGGCATACCCATTCCGCCAACAAAAGCAAGATCCAAAGCTGGAGCCGTAATAATCCCCAACACAGGAATTCTATCAACAACCAAAGCAATATTAACTGTAAATTCCCCGTTTCTCTTGATGAACTCACGCGTACCATCCAACGGATCAACAAGCCAGAAAATGTCATGGCCTTCCTGCTTCTCCGCTTCCTCTTCCGATATAATAACAATATTGGGAGTCAGCTCTGCAAGAGCGTCAACAATAATACGGTTAGCCTTGATATCAGCCTCAGTTACAGGACTCTTGTCGGCTTTAAGGCATTTCTCGAATTCATTTTTGGCATACACACTCATAATTTCACGACCTGCACAGTCAGCGATCTCAAGACATTTCTGCGCCCAATCATTCAAGGGTAACAGTGAAATATCAATCATGTATAAATCCTTCTTCTTTCAAATAAGATACAAGTCTATCCGCCAACTCTTCCGCAGAATGAGCAACAGCATCCAAAACAATATCGGCATTCTCCGGAGATTCATAAGGAGAGCCAATACCTGTAAAATTCGGAATCTCTCCGGCACGTGCTTTCTTGTAAAGACCTTTAACATCACGCTCTTCTGCAACAACCAAAGGCACATCGACAAAGACCTCGACAAAGCTGTCCTCTCCGATAATGTCACGTGCCATCTGCCTGTCAATACGGAACGGAGAGATAAATGAAACAATAGTAATCAACCCTGAATCAACCATCAGCTTCGAAACCTCTGCGATACGTCGAATGTTTTCCGCACGATCTGACTCTGTGAATCCAAGGTCACGATTCAAACCGCGGCGGATATTATCCCCATCCAAAGACATGGAATGGACATTCCGACCATACAGTTTTTTCTCGAGCGCATTGGCAATTGTCGATTTGCCTGCACCAGAAAGCCCCGTCATCCATACCACACAAGGCTTTTGGTTCTTCAAGGAAGAACGGGCCTCACGATCAATGTCCATTTTATGCGCATGGACATTTTCGGAACGGCGCATAGGATGTATAATCATCCCCATAGCAACAGTTTCAAAACTCGATTTATCAATCAGGATAAACGAACCCATTGTCCGATTATCGTTATAAGTTTCGAAAGCAACCGGACGATCCAGCATCGCATCACACACACCGATCTCATTCAACTCAAGAGATTTCGCAGCGAGATGTTCAAAGCTATTCACGTCAAGACAATAATCGGGGCGTGAAAGCGTACAGACAACCGAATTTGTGGCCGATCTAAAAATATATTGACGACCGGAGATCATTTGTTTTTCTGACATCCACAAAACGCGGAGCTTGAAAATATCCGCGACATCACAAGGACAATCTGCCGCAGCAATCACATCTCCACGAGAGATATCTATTTCATCTCCGAGAGTAAGAGTAACAGCGTTGCCTGCCCGAGCCTCATCCAGATCACCGTTGTAACTCACAATGCGTTTGATCTTGCTAACCTTGCGAGACGGTAAAATCATCACGGCATCATTCGGACGAACAACGCCCGAGGCAACCTCTCCGGAAAAACCTCGAAAATCAAGATTGGGACGATTAACCCACTGGACAGGCATGCGGAAAGGCTTGATCTTTTCGGACGGGTCTCCAACATCCACAACATCAAGATAAGGGAACAAAGCACCCCCATCATACCACGGCATATTGGTTGACTGCTGAACAATATTATCGCCTTTCAAGGCAGAAAGAGGGATGGATTTAACGGATTTAAACCCTAATCCTTTAGACATCTCCATATAATCATCTGTAATTTTCTCGAAAACATCTTGCGAATAATCGACCAGATCCATTTTATTAACAGCAAGAACAACATGCTTCACGCCAAGCATTGAAACAATGAAACTGTGGCGGCGCGTCTGCGTCAGAATTCCTTTTCGCGCATCGATCATGACAATAGCCAATTGGGCCGTCGACGCTCCTGTCGCCATATTTCTGGTATATTGCTCATGGCCGGGTGTATCGGCAACAATAAACTTCCGCTTTTCTGTCGCAAAGAATCTGTAAGCCACATCAATTGTGATTCCCTGCTCACGTTCTGCTGAAAGCCCATCTACTAATAAGGCAAAATCGAAATCGCCTCCCGTAGTTCCGAATTTTTTGCTATCATTCTCCAAAGACAATAGCTGGTCTTCAAAAATCATTTTTGATTCATACAGCATTCGCCCAATCAAAGTTGACTTGCCGTCATCAACAGAGCCACATGTTATGAAGCGCAAAACAGATTTATGCTCATGCTTTGACAAATACGTCATAACAGCTTGAGGATCATGTGAAGAAGGGAGATTATACGACATCAGAAATACCCTTCCTTCTTCTTACGTTCCATAGATCCCGCACCGTCTTTATCAATAGCACGCCCCTGCCTCTCAGAGGTTTTAGCCAACAACATTTCCTGAACAATTTCGGATAAGGTTGCCGCATGTGACTCAATAGCTCCCGTCAAGGGATAACAACCGAGAGTCCTGAAACGGACTGTCCTCATTTCCGGAACTTCATTTTCATTGAGAGGAAAGCGTGCGTCATCAACCATCAACAACATGCCGTCCCGTTCAATAACAGGTCGCTCTTTGGCAAAATACAGCGGCACAATCGGAATGTTTTCGCGCGCAATATACTGCCAGATATCAAGCTCCGTCCAATTAGATAAAGGAAAAACCCGAATACTCTCGTCCTTTTTCTTCATACCGTTATAAAGCGCCCAAGGCTCTGGACGTTGGTTTTTTGGGTCCCATCTATGATGGACATCACGAAATGAAAAGATACGCTCTTTGGCACGGGATTTTTCCTCATCTCTCCGAGCTCCCCCAAAAGCGGCATCAAATCCGTATTTACTCAACGCTTGTTTCAGGCTCTCGGTTTTCATGACATCGGTATGTACAGAAGACCCATGCGTAAATGGACCAACCCCTTGCTGGACGCCGTCCTCATTTATATGTACAATTAAATCCAATCCCAATTCTTTCACACGGGCGTCGCGAAAAGAAATCATTTCCTTGAATTTCCATGTCGTATCAACATGCATTAACGGAAAAGGCGGCTTTGCCGGATAAAAAGCCTTCATCATCAGATGCAACATCACAGAACTGTCTTTTCCAATGGAATACAGCATAACAGGGTTTTCGCATTGCGCGACCGTCTCCCTGATTATGTATATGCTTTCGCTTTCCAGCGCATCAAGATTAGTGAAGGAATATGTCATGAAGAATTCTACCTGTACGCGCCAATCTAACAAGACACTAGTCAAGTTTCAACCAATAGCGTGAGCATTACTTCTTCTCCATAATGAGCTATAGAGTCTCCTTCTATAACTCATTATGTAGTATATAACTGAGTTATAGAACAAAAACCTATACCTCAGACATGACAGAACATCTTGAAAAACATGGATTCTGAAATAAATTTCTAGGAAGCAGGCAGACAGAGATGAGTCCTTTTCGCAATAACACAGCCCTATCCCGCTTCGAATATCATGTCGGGGAAAATTTTACTTTGGCAAGTTACCACATAAAAGAGAAAACTCTGTTTATAGACTATGTCGAATCTCCCCTTCCCTTAAGAGGCACAGGTGCAGCCGGAAAACTAATGCAAGAAATTGTTACGTACGCAGAAAATAAAAATCTCTCCATAATTCCCATCTGCGGATACGCTGCTGCGTGGCTAAAAAAGAATAACCGGAACGGCTAGAACTATCTATATACGGCGAATGCAACCATCAATCTCGTTAACAGCCTTTGATACACTTTGGGAATTAGCAGAAATTTCTCGTGTCACAGCACTTTGCTCCTCTATGGATCCGGCAATAGTTCCTACATAATGATTGACCGAGTCTGCCGCTTCAATAATAGAATTCACGCTCTCGGCAACAGTTCCTGAAATTTCCTGAATCGCCAGAATTTCTTCCGCAATTTGCTGTGTCGAAATTGCAGTCTGATTGGCCAAGGTTTTTACTTCCGATGCAACAACAGCAAATCCCTTGCCGAACTCTCCTGCGCGTGCAGCCTCAATCGTTGCATTCAGCGACAAAAGATTAACCTGCCCTGCAATTCCACGAATAATCGTAACAATTCCTTCCATTGCTTTGGCTTTCTCAGCCAACATCGAACTTGCAACCCCGGAAGATGATGTAATGGACAAAATATTATTCATTGAAGACTGGGACAGAGACATGTTTCTGCTAATTTCAGAAATGGAAGAAGCCATCTCCTCTGTCGCAGAAGCAACAGTTTGGACATTTTTGTTCGTAACTTCAGTTAACTTAATGATCTCTGTAATATCGGTGGCAAATTTGACAACTTTGAAGGGCTTTCCGTCCAAATCATAAATAGGATTGTAAGAAGCCCTTATCCAGATGTCCTTTCCTCCTTTACCCTGACGCTTGAAAACACCACTTTTAAATTCACCTGAGCGCAAGCCTTGCCAAAAATCATGATATTCCTGGCTACTTACAAAATCTTCTGCAACAAACATGCTATGATGTTTGCCTTTAATTTCTTCAAAAGAATAACCCATCGCAGACAAAAATGTCTGATTTGCAGCCAAAATTGTTCCGTTTAAATCAAAATGGATAACAGCTTGCACTTTATTGATGGCTTCAATCTGACCTCTAAAATCAGCGTACTCATGAACCTGATCGGTTATGTCGGTAGCAAATTTTACAACCTTATAGGGGCGACCGAAAATATCGAATATCGGATTGTATGTCGCCTGAATCCAGACTTCTTTGCCATTCTTACCCAGCCTTTTAAATTTATCAGATATAAATTCCCCGCCTCTCAATCGCTCCCAGAATTGGGTATACTGAGAACTACGCGCGTACTCTTCTCCAACAAACATACGATGATGCTTGCCTTTAGTTTCCGATAAGGAATACCCCATAGTCTCCAAGAAATTCTTATTGGCTGTCAGAATTGTACCGTCCAACTTGAACTCAATCACGGCCACGGACTTGTCTATTGCAGAAATTTTTGCGCGTGCATCGCTAAACACGGGAAACATCCTTTGTTACTAATTCTATGAGAAAATTTAGGCTACGCATAACTAAAACAGACATTACGACATGTTTTTTCAGAAAACAATCTTATCAAATGCCGCAGCATTAAGACATCGAAAACAATATGAATTTCTCCAAATTTCAACACAATTCTGCCAAAGTTTTACAAAAATAAACAATCCGCCTACAATAAGGACGCAGGACATCTGACATTTGGTATTAGCTGTGATATAGGAAAAACATGGAAACTAATGAAATTATAGAGCTTGTAAAGAACATCGAGAAAGCCGATGCCATAGCACAATCAAACCATCCTGATTTGGAAAAGAGCAAGTATTTCCAAAATTTTATGGCAGACAACGCACAAAAACTTCTTATCTGCCTTTATGAACTTGGCGAAATTCTAAAAACATCTAGCTCCTCCGAAGGGGGGCAAGTTCTATCCAAACAATCCAGATTTATTGTCGAAGGCTTTTCGGACGAAAACGCATCACTGGCTTTTTCGGATGCATTGAGCAAAGCTGCAAAATACTTCTCGGAAGCCGTTGATATCAACATTACGCTGAAACAGCTTACAGAACTAAAGAGCGGCGGACATCGCGCAACACTAGAGCTACACATTACACCGATCACACTTAAAAATAGAGCGCATGTCAAATCTCTCGACATTGAAAACAAAAAGTTCCGTGATGCAGAATTCAGAAAAGCGCTTAGAGACGAAGAAGGGGAGCGTCGTCATCTGGTATTTGATCACTTCGTACCAAAGATGGGCTCAAGCGCAGCAGGAATTCCCGATAATTTTCTTATAAATATCGGGGATGCATACTTAATGAATTACATGATTGAAAAGGCCTTTTTTAAGGCAGGTCATACGCCCCCACATCCGAACCAGATTGTTATTAGAACATTAGAGCAGGAAGAAGAATCCCCTAGCCCTTCTTGATCAAACCATCAATAGATTTAGCAATAAAATAGCTAACTGGGATTGACAAAAGCAGGCCAATGCCCGCAGCCGCAATAATCCATTTTCCACCCTCGTTCATCAAAGATGGGGTCGCCATCACGGCAACAGCGAGAATACCCATCAGGGTCGGAGCAGCCATAACAAACACAATACCGGAAATCTTAAGCATAAAAGCACCTCCTTCATAAATATCAATGTGAACCTACAAACATCATGCTTCAATGCGCATCTTGTCGCAACCTGATATTGAAACAAAAATTTATCTTTAAATAAAAAAAGCCCCGCCAAAGGCGGGGCAAGATGCACTCTCAGTATGCAACAGATAAAACGTCGTACGCAGTTATCTTAAAACAAAGGCCTTCTCTCCATGCTGCGTCGCATCCAGACCCGATCTTTCTTCAGTCTCGGAAACGCGAACCTTCATAAACAAAGAGACGATTTTAAACACAATAAACGTGGCAATCATCGTATAAACAATAACAGCCATGGACCCGATAACATTCGCCATAAAGAGCTGCGTCCCGCCATAAAGCAAGCCGTCAGAACCAGCGGGATTAACATCTGTCGAAGCAAACACAGCCGTCAGAACAGCACCCATTGTTCCACCAACACCATGACAAGCAAAAACATCAACAGTGTCATCCGTATGGAGCTTTTGCTTCACAAGACGCGTAGCATAATTACAAATTATCGCTGTAATGAAGCCGATCAGCATCGCAGATTGTAACGAGACAAATCCTGCAGCAGGAGTGATGGCAACAAGGCCCGCAACAGCCCCGACAGCAGAACCGATAGCAGTCGGACGACCATGAACCATCCAGTCACAAATCATCCATGCAGACATAGCCGCTGCTGCTGCAAGAATAGTTGTCGCGGCGGCATGAGCAGCCAACCCATCAGCCGCCAAAGCAGACCCGGCATTAAATCCGATCCATCCAAACCATAATAGAGTACCGCCCAACAGGACCATCAGCGCAGAAAAACTATTTTGCTCGTCAGGACGGAAATTTTTACGGTTCCCAAGCATAACGGCAGCGACCAAGGCAGCATAACCTGATGTCATATGAACAACCATACCTCCCGCGAAATCAAGACCGCCCATTCCGGCAATCCACCCCCCGGGTCCCCACACCCAATGAGCAACAGGAACATAGACCATCAATGACCACATAGACATGATAACAAGCCAAGCTTTAAATTTAACACGCTCCGCCACTGCGCCGGTAATCAATGCAGGCGTAATAATTGCAAATGTACATTGGAACAACATGAAGAGGACATGTGGAATGGTAGACCCGTAATCAGGATTAGGCTCAATCCCCACTCCATTGAGCAAAAAGTAATCAAAATTACCGATCACTCCCCCCTCATCTCCGGAAAAAACCAAGGAGTATCCGCAGATAGCCCAAATCAGGGTAACAAACCCCATAGCCGCAAAACTCTGCAATTTTGTAGAAACAACACTTCTGAGCGGAACCATCCCGCCATAGAAAAAAGCGACCCCGGGGGTCATCAGCAAAACCAGAGCTGTAGCAACCAGCATCCACGCAATATCAGCAGCAACCACTTAAATTCCTCCTTTGGACTTAAAAGACAGAGGAAAATAACAGAGCTATGCGTTTTTTGCAATATATTTATGATTAAAACACACGCCTCAATAAATCTCGACAATTTATTGAGGAAGAAGAGATCTAGGGGCGAATCAAAATCGGCGTCCCGACATCAACCATCGCATAGATTTCTTCAATGTCATGATTGCGAAGTGCGATACATCCGTCGGTCCAGTTCTTATCAAACCTCTGCCAGAAACCGGACATCCCGCCACGATCTCCGTGAAGCCCAACCTGCCCCCCGGGACTTACCCCGAAGCGCGTGGCATTTTTTTTATCCTGCTCGCTGGGGTATGATATGCCCAAAAACTTCTGGAAGTTTTGGGACACATGTTTTTCGGCAATGTAATATTGCCCTTCAGGCGTTCTCTCGTCTCCCTCATATACTTTAGGTCCGACAGGGTTAGCCCCCATAGCCATGATCGAATACGTCTTGAGAATACGCCCGTCTTTCCACAACGTCATCAACCAGTCATTTTTCTGGACAACAATATAATCAACGCGTGAACTGACAGCCTGTGCGGGCTTGTCAACAACAGGAGGGATAGCAAGTGAAACTGCATTTCTGGAATAATTGGTAGATGATCCTGCAACTTGACACCCCCCAAGCCCTACAGCTCCGAGAATGCAAGTCACAAGACAAAGCGAACGGAAAAATCCAGCCTGCATACCACTTATAAATCCCGAAATAGATGGTTTAAGCGAAAATTTTGGTGATGGTGGCTGCCAACTTATCCAGATTGACAGGCTTCTCAAGATAAGCCGAAGGCTCAAGGTGATCGACAGAATGCCTATCACGCGGATCAGTCAGTGCAGTCAGAAAGATAATCGGCAAATGCTTATATTGAGGGTAAGAACCACGGATACGCTCCAACATCTGATATCCCGACATGATCGGCATAGCGCGATCGCAAATGACAATATCAGGCTCGATGATTTGCAGCTTCTCAAGCCCTTCTTGACCATTACGTGCCAGCTCGACTTCATATCCGCGACTGGTAAGATCAGCATACAAAATACTGCACAGCTCGCTTTCGTCTTCAACAACCAGAATTTTCTTTGAGCGTGCCATGTAATTCTCCAAAAGGCTAGCTTGATTCATTTTTTATAAGTTTACAGATTCGCAGCCACATGCTCAAGAGAGAAGTCCTGCGGAAGAGATAAGGTAAACCGACATCCCTGCCCGACATCACTATCAACGAGAATGCGCCCCTTGTGCAAATTCACTAACTCGTGAACCAATGACAACCCCACACCTGACCCTGGAATGCCACTCGAAGTAGAAGCACGGAAAAATCTGGTAAAGAGCTGCGGCAATTCATCCTTGGGAATGCCAACACCATTATCGCCAATCACAAGCGTCAATTTCTCAGCCGTTCTGGATAGCTTTACAGTCACAATTCCTTTTTCTGGATCTGTAAATTTAACGGCATTCGACAAAAGATTTGTCAAAATAATCGTCATGAATTTTCTATCCAGAGACACCATCAGCTCTTTATATGGAACGTCAAGCTGGATTTTATGCCCTCTCGCAAGATTGGATTGCTCTTCACAAAGTTGCCGGATCAATTCGACAAAATCGAATTCTTCCATGTTCAAATCCAGCTTACCCGTTTTAAGCAAATTAGAGGACAAAACAGCCTCCATCATATTAACAGTCCGGGATACAGCTGCACGGATTGTCCTTAAACGAACTTTCATCTCGTCATCAGACATACACTTACCAAGGCGCTCAATGATCTGGGCATTTCCGTCAACAATAGCAAGAGGTGTACGGAACTCATGAGACACCATGCTGATAAACTGTTTCTGCAAGGAACTGGCCTCCTGTTCCGATGCCAAAGCCCGCTCCAATTCCTCTTGCTGACGCGCCAACTCCAGCTCTTGCCGCTTATATGTCGTGATATTGGTTGTCGAAACAATCGTTCCTTGATCGTGAGGTAAATCAACAGCCGTCATTCGCAGGTGAGTTCCATTATCTAGGCGGAATTCGAACTGGCCGCTCAAATTACTCCAGAACTCCAAAGCAGCCTGATATCTCGGATCATGTTGCCCGACACCCATTTCCCGTGCAATCGCCTGAAACACCTTCTGAACAGGCGTTCCGCGTTCAAAAACCTCACGACTTTTAGGATATAGTTTCAAATAATGCTGACTGACGTAAAAAATACGTCTTTGCCGATCAAAAACAATAAATGCATCAGCAGATACGGATAGAAACCCGAGAAAGGCATTATACTCGTCTTCCTGCAATCTGGCGCGAAGACGCGTAATCCCTTTTCTGAGTTTATGCGTAAAAATGTGACGAAAATCATTTGTATGGAGAATTTCGAGATTATAGATCGCATCAAATTTAGCGGACAGGATATGCAGCCGCTTCCGGATATCCGGTTCCATAGTAATGGCAATAATATCCGCAACAACCCCCGGAATTTGGCTGAGCGTTTCGGCAATCTGGATATTTTCAGAACTCGCCTCATTAACAACGACAAAGACAATAGCACTATTATATGCTTCATCAACCAACGCTTCTAGAGTCTGGGGCGCAGAAACGCTGACATTAAAATCAGGAATCAATTCCCATACTAACTGCGTAAGCTCTTTATCTCCAGTATCCCCGAAGATAGATATAATAGGTGTAGTTTTTTTACGTAAGTCGACAGGTGATGAGAAAGAATTAGACACGATAAAGTACTCCAGCCAACAGTTTCTTGACATTGGGTAAATAAATCGTTTATAAGCGCCTACTCGCATACTAAAAAGCGAGAAATACTAACAAAAAGGCCCTCAATAAAGGGGGAAATGACGAAAGAAGCAAAGGTAACATTATGTTTGCAATTATCCGTACTGGTGGAAAGCAATACAAAGTAGCGCAAGACACCTATCTGAAAGTCGAAAAAATTGACGCTGAAGTTGGCGCAAAAATCGACATTACCGACGTTTTGATGATCTCTGACGGAGACAAGACAACCGTTGGCGCTCCAGTAATCTCTGGCGCAAAAGTAACCGCCGAAATTTTGGAACAAGGCCGTGGTGAGAAGGTTATCATCTTCAAAAAACGCCGCCGTCAAAACTATCGTCGCAAGAACGGTCACCGTCAAATGCTGACCACCATCAAAATCACGGGAATCAAAGCCGCCTAATATTAAGGCAGGCTCGCAAACGAAAGGAATTATATCATGGCACACAAGAAAGCTGGCGGTAGCTCTAGAAACGGTCGCGACACAGCTGGTCGCCGTTTGGGCGTAAAATGTTTCGGTGGGGAATCTGTTGTTCCTGGCAACATCATCATTCGCCAACGCGGTACAAAATACAAACAAGGTAAAAACGTTGGGATCGGTAAAGATCACACATTGTTTGCACTTGTTGATGGACAAGTTCTCTTCACACGTGATGACAACGACCGTCCTGTTGTAAACGTTGTTCCGTGCAATGACGCACAACAACAACCACAAGCAGCGGAATAAGTCCCGTAAATAAAAGGATTTAAGGCCCGCCTCCGAAGGCGGGCTTTATTATAAGAGCAAAAAATGAAATTTCTCGATGAAGCAAAAATTTACCTAAAAAGTGGTGACGGCGGTGCCGGATGCTGCTCGTTTCACCGTGAGAAATTCATTGAGTTCGGTGGACCTGACGGCGGAAACGGTGGACGCGGCGGCGATGTCATTATCGAATGCGTCAAAGACCTAAATACACTAATCGACTTCCGCTACACTCAGCACTTCAAGGCTGAAAAAGGCCATCACGGCATGGGCCGTAACCGCACAGGCTCAGACGGCAAAGACATTATCGTCCGCGTCCCTGTCGGAACAGAGATTCTTGATGAGTTTAAAGAAGAAGTCATCATGGACTTTACCGAAGCAGGACAAACCAAAAAATTCCTGAAAGGTGGAGATGGTGGATTTGGGAATGCCCATTATAAATCATCAACGAATCAAGCTCCCAAGAAATTCACACCCGGCTGGCCCGGACAAGAGATTGCCATTTGGCTCCGCCTGAAATTGATTGCGGATATTGGTCTGGTAGGAATGCCGAATGCAGGAAAATCAACTTTTCTGGCGGCAAACTCGGCAGCAAAACCAAAAATTGCCGACTATCCGTTTACCACGCTTCATCCCAATCTGGGGGTTGTGAAGGTTGAAAACTATGACTTTGTTCTGGCTGATATTCCGGGTCTCATCGAAGGCGCACATGAAGGACACGGCCTAGGCACACGTTTTCTGGGGCACGTTGAAAGAACAGCAGCGTTACTGCACCTTATCGACATAACTTCAGAAAATCCTTTAGAAAACTATCGCATCATTCGGAATGAATTAGCAGAATACGGCGGACACCTCGCTGAAAAGCATGAAATTGTTGCGCTGAATAAAATTGATTCCATTGATAATGAAATTATGGTAAATATAGCCGATCAATTTGAACAAGAGCTTGGATACCGACCGTGGTTAATCTCGGGTGTCACCAAGGAAGGCATCCGCCCCCTTCTGTTTAAAATGGTAGAAATAATAAAAGAAAATCGTGCCCAAGAAGAACAAGGCACAACGGATGATAGAGATCATGACCAATACGCACCTGAAATCAGCACAGGATATACTGAGTAACGCCCAACGAATTGTCGTTAAAATAGGGACCGAAACAATCACAAAAAATGGTCAGGTAGACACAGAATTCCTGAATGCGCTAGCCGAAGACGTGGCAGATCTAAAAGCGCAAGGCAAAGAAGTTTTTATTGTCACATCAGGCGCAATTGCTCTAGGTCGCGGCCCTTTAAATATCAATCTGCAAACCCCCACTTCCGAACTTCCGATGGATGTAAAACAAAAAGCATCTGGTGTCGGGCAAATCATTCTGATCAATAGCTTCCTGCAAGCTTTTATGCGGCAAGGACTTCTGGCCCAACAAATCTTGCTGGCAAAAGATGACATTGACAATCCGGAACGTCTAAAAAATTTGCGTCAGGCAAGCTACATCTGTGAATATAACGGCAGCCAAGTCCACAATATTGTGCCGATTTATAACGAAGATGACGCGCTTGTTACCAAAGAAATTTCATTCGGAGATAACGACGGTCTCGGAGCAGATTTGTCCGTTGCCCTAGAAGCCGATGCCTATATTATGCTCTCGGATATTGACGGTCTCCACGTTAAGAACCCTAAACTTTGCGCACAGGGTGAAGAAAACCCGCTCATCCCTCATGTTGTTGACTTGAGCAAGGCATTCTCTCATGCCAATGACAATACAAACGGCCTCAGCAAAGGCGGCATGAAAAGTAAGGGTAAAGCCGCCAAAACAACGACAGAAAACGGCATTCCTGCAATTATCACGCTTGGGAAAAACAATCCCCACGCCCTCATGAAACTCATAACGGGTCAACAAAACTGCACGATTGTACACCCACAACAAAGGCATGAAGAGTCAACGGCCGTGGACATGCCTGCCGCAGCCTACCCGATGCACTCCATGACATAACAAGGAATATATTCCTTTACTTTTTTCAAAGTGTCTGTCACTTTAATCTCACGTACATTGAGCACGCTTACCCATGCCGCGCAATCGGCAATGTCTTTGTGCAGAAAAAAACAGAATTATCAGATAAAAAAATCTGATAAAAAAGTAAAATTGGGAAAAACGAACTATACAAAATGACGATGCAGACACATACATTTCAGACGTACACGCCATCAGGAAAAGCCTATACGCTTCACTACAAAATCTGGGGTAAAAATAATCCAAAAGACAAAACTCTCGTCTGCGTGCATGGGCTGACAGGAAACTCAGGCGACTTCAAATATGTCGGCGAACAACTCTCTACAGAAAACAATATGCGTGTGGTTGCCATCGACATGGCGGGCCGCAATGACAGCGACTATTTTGATGACCCTCTCGACTATAACTTCGACCAATATTTAAAAGACTTGGACGGCCTCCTAAAAGAAATCTGCTGTACTTCCCACGCCTCATGCGATTGGCTCGGTGTATCTATGGGCGGACTGCTCGGCTTATATATGGCTGCGCGGGAAAACTCGCCCATACGCCGTTTAATATTGGATGATGTTGGCCCAGAAGTTCCGAAAGAAGATCTGGAGTATATCGCCCAATACATCACCATACCGGCAGAATATAACCAACCGGAAGATTTGGTCCCGCTACTAAAAATGGCACTGGGAAGCCCCTATTCACGCGGAAATATGAACGAGGAACAATGGCTGCACTACGCCAAGACCTACACAAGAAAACTGGACAACGGAAAATTCGGTAGGAATATGGACGCAGGAATTGCCGTTATGTTTCAACAACAACCTCTCGGAACATTAGACCTGTGGCAAGTTTGGGAAGATGTGACGCAACCTGTTCTGGCCATCCGCGGCGGGCTATCTACACTCTTCCCCGGGTACGTGGCAGATAAAATGGCTGCAACAAAGCGTGGATCACCCTTTGAACTGGTCACAATGGAAGATTGCGGACATGTCCCATCTCTGTTCCGCCGCGACCAGATTGACGTTATTGCAGACTGGATTCGCCGGACATCTCTTTAAGAGGAGGCGTAATTCGAACCAGAGCAATCTGGTTACGCTGGCGGCGGGCCACTTCAAAGTCAAAACCATGAAATTTAAATTTCTGCCCTGCTTTTGGAATTTGACGGGTCTCATATAACAGCAAGCCAGCTACCGTCGTATAATCGTCATCAGGAAGTTCCCAATCCAGTTCACGACGCAAATCGCGGATCGTCACATCCCCGTTGACCATATAAGTTCCATTTGGTTGAGGGCGAACACCGGTAATGTGGTTATCATGCTCGTCACTGATTTCTCCGACAATTTCCTCAAGGATATCTTCCAATGTGACAATACCTTCGAAAGAACCATACTCATCAACAATAAACGCAAAATGCTCTCCGCGTTCACGGAAAGCCTGCAACTGGTCATACAATACTGTTGTATCAGGAATAAACCACGGCTCACTGGCAATAGCCTCAAGATTTATGCTGGATACATCCCCGCCTACAGCTTTTAACTCGCGCATAAGCCACTTGGTATGGATAACACCCACAATATTATCAGGGCTTTCCCGATAAAGCGGGATGCGGGAATAAGGGCATTTCATGATCTCATCCACCAACATCTCGGCAGGGTCGTCAAGATCGAGCATCACAACATTTTTACGATGGATCATAACTTCATCAACAGTGACATCAGCCAGATCAAGAATGGATCGCAGCATAGCCCGTTGTTTCTGAACCTCTTCATCAGGCCCTGTGTGCATGTCAATAACACCACGCAACATCTCAAGGTGGGATCCTGCCTGAACCTTTGAGATATCGACCCCGACAATTGCCAAAGATGCACGGACAATCTTGGTAATAACTGCCGTAATCGGCGCACACACATATATAACGGCATACACAATAGGAGCAACAATACGCGCCATGTTATCGGCATGGTGAAGGGCATAAGTCTTGGGCAAAACTTCCGAGAAAATCACGACCAGAATCGTCATGGCGGCAGAGGCATAAACCACCCCGCTATCCCCGAAAATTGAAATCAATGTTCCGGCAGCCAGAGAAGAAGCGGTAATGTTAACGATATTATTTCCAAGCAACAAACCGCCGATCATGCGCTCTTTGTTACCGAGAATTTTATTAACCAAAGCTGCTTTTTTGTCCCCGTCTTTTTCTGCCGAATGCATACGAGCTGAAGAAACTGCAGTCAGAGCGGTTTCCGAACCAGAGAAGAAAGCTGATAAAACAAGAAGAAAAAAGATAACAACAATAGAAATAATTAGACCTGTGGTCATTTTACGACATCGACTCCTCGAGTAATGTTTGTATCATTTGGACGGGAACGCCTGACTCAAGCGCCGCGCTTCCTATACGTTTCAAAACAACAAATTTTATACCGTCAACTCCGGCTTTTTTGTCCTTGCCCATCGTTGCAATCAACTCTTGAGCCGTAACAGGATTTTTGAAAGCAACATCGCGAATTTCAGTCTTCATACCAAGACTATCGAGATGATTATAGATACGGTCAACATCATCTTGCGTAAGATATCCAAGACGATGCGATAAACGCGCGGCAAGAATCATACCGATCCCGACAGCTTCACCATGCAGAAGAGTTCCATCATATCCGGCGGCAGCTTCCAAAGCATGAGCAAATGTATGACCGAAATTGAGTAAAGCCCGTAGCCCGTTCTCTTCACGCTCATCCTTGTGAACAATATCTGCCTTCATATGGCAGCTTGTTTCAATAGCTCGCATTGTTTCTGCGATGCCACCCGACAACATCATACCTCCATGAGCTTCGAGCCATTCAAAAAACTTTTCATCACCAATCAACCCGTATTTCACAATCTCGGCATAACCCGACAACCATTCGCGGCGCGGTAAAGTCAGAAGGGTATCCATATCAATCACAACCGAACGCGGCTGATAAAATGCCCCGATCATATTCTTCGCCGACTTGGAATTGATACCGGTCTTCCCGCCGACAGAGCTATCCACCTGTGAAAGCAACGTCGTAGGAACCTGGATAAAATCTATACCGCGCAAAATCGTTGCAGCCGAAAATCCGGCAAGATCACCGATGACGCCCCCCCCGACCGCGATCACGAGTGAGTCTCGTTTAACACCATTTTCTACCATCCATTCAACGACAGCCTGATACCGCTCAAAAGATTTTGTTTGCTCCCCCGGGGCCAACTCCATAACAGAGATAGACTTCATCAGCGGTTTCAGAATTTCCTTGAACTGATCTGTAATACGTTCCCTGACATTATAGTCCGTCAAAATAAAGGCATCCCTCCCGTGAAGCTCATGCGGCAACCACATTTCTGGCTGACGCAACAACCCGCTTCCGATAAAAATAGGATAACTCCGTTCAGACAATGATACGGTCATGCATAATGCATCCGGAACAAATTCTTCCTTTTCGGCTTCGGTTGCATGGGAATACAGATATTCCCGAATTTGCAATAAAATACGATTGGCCATTTCACCAGGTGTAAGTCCGTCATCCAGAGCATGAATATGGGCTTGAGCGTAAGAACTACGACGCTTATCCAGAAGCATTTGCAAAACTTCTTCCGGATCACCATGCTTCAACAACGGACGATTGCAGCCACTTGTCCTCTGAACAAGAAGAGGAATCGCAGCATCAATCCACAAACACAAGCTATGTTCCTTGATTGCCTGAGCCGTTTCAGGAATTGTAATCCCACCACCACCAGATGAAATCACGCAAGGGCCATTTAGTAAAAGATGTTTGATAGTTGTCCGCTCAAGCGCTCTAAAAGCAGGCTCGCCGTCTTCCGTAAAAATATCCGCAATCGATTTCCCAACCGAGCGGACAATCTCGTCATCAGAGTCGTAAAAACTCCAGCCCAAACGTACTGCAAGTTCACGACCAACAGTCGTTTTACCGACCCCCATCATTCCAACCAGAACAATAGGTTTTTTCAGAAGCGTTTTAACGTCATCCAGACAATGCTCTATTTCAATCATAGCCAAGAAAATAAATGAAAAAGTCTGGTTCATAAAGCGAATTTCATCGTTATAATAGCAAAAATCTGTATATTGCAGTTCACCCATCCGAATCAAAAATTCATTTGAAGGAGAAAATTTTATGAAACTCTTAAAAACCTTATTGGCCCTGATTATCTTGGCAGCTCTTGGCGGCGGAATTTATTTGGGAACAGCAGACATTGAAATTCCACAAAAAACCATTACAGTTGAAGTCACACCTCAATAAAAAACAATGAGTATTTACAACGGACTCCGCCTATGAAAACACTTAACCTTGCACTCGTATCCCTGATCCTTTTCAGCCCGACAATTGTATTGGCGACCCCCGATTCAGTGCAAGAAGAGCAACTGGAGGCCTCAACACCCACTCCAACGACTACGCAGGAGCCAGAAAGCCCAGCGAAAGCAGAAAAGGCCCAGGAATCAGAACCAAAACCTGAAATACAGCCAACAAGAATTTTACCCAGCAAGATAAAGCCGTTACAAAATAACGCCGGAAATGATGGCCTTTCAAAGGCAGCACCTGATGTTCAGAACACCCCGTCCTCCGAAACACTCTCCGAACTGGAAAGCCTGACCTTACCGCCACTTGATCCGAATTATGACGGGTCCAAATTCGGCAGCGATTTCTCCAGGCAAAAGCTGATCGAGAAATTCTCGAAACTCTCTGCGAAAGAGACGAAACCTGAAGATCGGTCCGCAATTATTGATTTTCTCAGAACATCCAGTTACGAGGAAGGTAAAGTCCCTGACAAGCTGGATAAAAACACTCAAGATTTGTACACTTTAAGACTAATGAAGCTGCTGGAGTTCGGAGATTTTGGAGGGGCTTTATCCCTCTATACAGAAAACAATAACTTCCCGCCCAACGCTAACGCCGCCCAAATCGGCATCCTGAGCATGATGTGGAATCAGTCTTTTGCATTGGCATGTCTGGATCGCAAGGCAATTGGCGACCAGTTTACGGAACAAGAAAAAAGCATGGACGGATTTTGGGGAAGATCGGCAATGTTCTGTGACGCCCTATTAGGGCCAGCTTCCGGAGATGATGAAACTCAAAAATTTGCAAACACCTCCAGAATCTATCTGACTGCGCAAAGTATCAAGACACCAGAAACAATCGAAGACCTTGCTTCACGCCCTCCTATGGAGGTCATTACGCTCGGCGGCGCAGGAAAACTGACGCAACTTTTGACAGAAAACAAAGACAATTTGAATAACCTCCCCCCAGTGACATTGGCACTATTGGCGCGTTTTGGAACTCAGACTCCAGAACTATCCGAAGCACTGACAAAACTTATTCATAAAACAATGGAAGTTCCTACTCAGGATATCGGTGAAGAATCTCAAGAATCGGACGACGATATCCAATCTATGGAAAACACAACCGAATCAGAAGACGCGCAATAGCGACAAAACGCCTGAACTGACTACGAATTTTAAGTTATACCCATAAAATTATAATTTTTTTCTGCGTCGCAAAACATATCAGGCAGACATTTGAACATGAATTCCGCCTAGGTCTTCATGGTATTTTTAAGGGAAACTGCCACTTGCGCAAACAATTCCCATCCCCAAATCAGATTTTATGACAATATTTAAAACTTGACAGAATTTTGCAATTATGTAATGCATACCTCTAACATTCTGAGTAGCCTGACAAAGGATAACCAAAGAAGTCATCCGTATCAGGCGGTTATTGAAAGATTGAATACGAATATTGCTGAAAATTAGGGCATACGGACCGCAGCCACTTGCCCTCAATGCAAAAATATTCAATACTCTCAATTCTGTGGGGTTGAGTGTTAACAAACAATCCGGTCGAAAACCGGAGTAATACTGGAGAATAAAGGAGAAAAAAACTATGGCTCGTCCAGGACGTCCGGCAATGCCGAAACCAACACTGTCCAAGACAGTTGATTCATTTCTAGATATGTTGACCACTGAACGCGGTGCAGCACTGAACACTCGTCACGCTTACTGGCGTGATCTGGCAGATGTCAGCCTGTATCTGCGCAGCGCCCGCGGAAAAGAAATTGATGTCGCTACAACTGATGACTTGAAATCTTACCTTCAGGATCTCAGCAATAAAATTCACGTAAAAGGTCAGAATAAAAACCAGATCGCAGTTCGCACAGTTGCACGTCGCCTCTCTGCCCTGCGCCAGTTCTACCGTTATCTTGTGTCTGAAAATATGCGCGCAGACGATCCGACTTCCGGCATCGAAAGCCCGAAACAAACACGTACCCTTCCAAAGACATTGAGCGAGTCCGAAGTCGACACCCTCATTAAAGTCGCTGGTGAACAAGGTGGCGCCGAAAGCCAACGTTTGGTTTGCTTGCTCGAGTTGCTCTATGCAACCGGCTTGCGCGTATCCGAACTTGTTGGACTTCCAATGTCCGCCATTGCAGAAGGCAATCAGTTCATTATGGTTGAAGGTAAAGGCGGACGCGAGCGCATGGTTCCTCTGTCTGAATCTGCTCAAAAGGCGCTTTCCGGATACTGCGATGTACGCGGTCAATTCATTTCCGGTGAAGAAGCTGGACGTCAGTCCAAATGGCTCTTCCCATCCCGTACATCTGATAGCGGTCACCTGACACGTCAACGTTTTGCACAACTGCTGAAAGATTTGGCACGCGCAGCTAAAATCGAAGAAGATCGGGTATCCCCGCACATTCTTCGTCACGCTTTCGCAACCCACTTGCTCAGCAACGGTGCAGATCTTCGTGCGGTTCAGAAAATGCTCGGTCACGCCGACATCGCGACTACCCAGATCTACACCCATATTATCGGGAAAAAGCTCAAGAAAACCGTTGAAGAGGCTCATCCTCTCGCGAATGAAGCTTAATTCGGGTAAAATTATAAACAGTTATTATTGAAATCAGGCAGGTCGCATTTGTATCGACTTGCCTGATTTGCTATGGTGCAGCAGCAAATTAGAAAAAAGGAAAAATTGAAATCATGCACGCCTTGGAATTCGAAAAGCCAATTGCAGAGCTTGAGGGTAAAATTGCAGAACTGCGCAATATGAGCAGCAGCAAAGATATCAGCATTGCGGAAGAAATCTCTAAACTCGAAAGCAAAGCAGAAAAGCTAAAAGTCACCACTTACAGCAAACTGACCGCAGCACAAAAAGTACAAGTCGCACGTCATCCGGAGCGTCCTCACTTTTCTGATTACATTAAAAATCTCATTACAGATTTTACGCCACTCGCCGGTGATCGCGCATTTGGCGAAGACAACGCACTCATTGGTGGGCTCGGACGTTTCAATGGTCGTTCTGTTGTTGTCTTAGGACAGGAAAAAGGTAATGACACAGAAAGCCGCATAAAACATAACTTCGGTATGGCTCGTCCTGAAGGATATCGCAAAGCCATTCGTCTGATGGATATGGCCAACCAATTCCAGCTACCTGTGCTCTCCCTCGTTGATACAGCCGGTGCATATCCAGGCATTGATGCTGAAGCCCGTGGCCAAGCAGAGGCGATTGCCCAATCTATTGACTCATGCTTGCGTCTGCGCACACCTATGATTTCTGTAATCATTGGTGAAGGCGGCTCAGGTGGAGCTATTGCGATAGCAACAGCAGACCGTGTATACATGCTGGAACACTCAATCTATTCCGTCATTTCTCCGGAAGGATGCGCTTCTATTCTTTGGCGTTCTGCCCAACAATCCGAAGAAGCCGCAACCGCGTTGAAACTAACAGCCCAAGACCTGAGCGGACTTAATCTGATTGATGGCATTATCCCTGAACCACTCGGAGGAGCTCATCGCGAAAGACCAGAAGCTATCGCAGCCGTAGGCCAACAAATGGAAAAAGGCCTTCTGGAGCTCAGCCCTTGGGATTCTGAGCGTCTTGTGAAACGCCGCCGCCAGAAATATCTAGCCATGGGACGTGTTTAGGACATCACATATAAAATGAAGATAAAAAAGATCCCCGAAGAAGAACCGGGGATTTTTTATTCGGTAATCAATTCAATCGTGGCAACGACATCGTAATATGGGCAGCCAATCCATCATGACTTTTCTGTCGGTAAAAAGATTCGGTCTCCATATCCGGATCAGAAAATATAAACCCTTCCATTTCAAGAAACTTAGTAGGATCAAATACGATCCTCAAAACATTGCATCCGCGACGTCTGAAAGCATTTTGCGAGGCCAGACAAAATTTAGAAACATCCCGCGCAGGATCTTGCGTCGACAAGGTGATACATCGGCCAAGTCCAGAGATAATATTATCAACTTGTATATGCAAATCCCATTCATCTAGTCGTTCAGCTAAATTCATAAGAACTTCTTCCGGCTCATCAAGAACAGAAGCTCGAAATACAAGAAAGAGTTTAGGAGTCATAAAGGTCCCTGCCTGATTTTTTATATTTATAAATAGAAATTAGGCACAGGCTCAATTTATGTCAAGACTTACGCACGATGACGCAACATATCATCGCTAACTCGGGCGCGCGCCATCATACATTCAAAATTCCCGTGGCGAACACGGATATGACCATCTTCAGTCGAAGCTGCCCTGAAATAAAGCAACAGGAACACCCTAATAGCAGCCGTCAAACTGCTCTCTTTAACTTTTCTCAAATATATTAAAGAACAAATATTGTGGATGCTGGCTTTCTCTCTTCTGGAAACATCAAACAAGGCATCCCACATTTCCGGTTCGAGACGAACCGATGTTCTGCGACCAAGAATAGTTATGTTCCTGCTAACCAGCGTGCTACGGCACTCATCTTGCTCATCCATAAATTGTGATCTGGAATCATGGTTTTCAGTTGCTTTGTCTTGAAACATATCCGTAACCTCCCGCTATATACATCCTAAAGTATATACAGGCCAAAGAATAAAATCAACTATCGGTTACATTAGAAAACTATATTTCGCTTACTTGCCTCTCCCGCAGTCAAAGTTTTCAGCTTTAACGCATGCAATCCGTTTACAAGTTCGGCCTCAACAGCCTTATAAATTTGCCTATGTCGATCCATCAAGGGCACTCCTTCAAACCCATCCCAGACGATAATCACCTCGATATGGCTCCCTCCCCCCTCGCGATACCCTGCATGACCGACATGGCGCTCGCTAAAATCGTTCACATTTAGATATATCGGAGAAAAAACTTGCTCTAGCCTATTGAAAATTCGTTCACGAACTGACATTTCCTTTGATCCTTTTCATGCTTTTATTTTATCATAAAAAGAGAATGCCGAAGATATTTTTAAAACCAAACTCACCGGATTTTGCGGAGTCAGTAGACGACAGCCGCCCACGTATTCGCATGTGCGATATGCCGGACTGCATAGAATGCGGAGAATATAAGGCCCCCAAAGACCGCGGACTAAGCGGATATTACTGGTTTTGCCTTCCTCATGTTCAGGAATACAACAAAGCCTGGGACTTCTTCTCAGGTATGTCGCCATCAGATATCGAACATCATATCAATACCAGCACAGTCTGGGATCGCCCGACACGTCGCTTTGACGGCATGGCAGGTGCAGCCGAAACTCTGAAGCGTAAAGCATGGCAAACCTACAATTTCACAGAAGAAGAGCCTCCGAAAGCACAGGAATACAGCTACGCGGGCAAATCCCGAAACACCCCCGAAATGGAAGCTCTGGCGATTATGGGTCTGGAACCACCAGTAACACTCGAAGCCATCAAAGAAAGATACAAGGCTTTGGTCAAAAAGCACCATCCTGACCATATCGGACAAAACAAGGAATCCGAAGACCTCTTGAAGAAAATCAATATGGCCTTTACAGTTCTCAAACTGGCATATCAAAAATTCGAAGACTTGCCAGAACGCACATAACAACGCACATAACAACGCACAAAATCCAGCCCCACAGCGTAACCACAATAAACGAGGATCTCAATGGCTAACCAGAAACAAGAACCCATGGCTATGGCTTTTGATGTCACATCCCTGACACCAAACAACCCACGCCACATCTCTATCCCTGATAAAATGTACAATGCGCGGGAAACATTCGGCATTGATCTGGATTGGGAAGTCCCGGGATTCAGCCATGACATGCCCAACGTCCCACTAAGAGACGAAACCTATCAATTCGATCACGATACAACAATGGCCCTGCTCGCAGGCTTTGCATTTAATCGCCGTGTAATGATTCAAGGCTTCCACGGCACGGGTAAATCAACCCATATCGAACAAGTTGCATCGCGCCTCAACTGGCCATCCGTGCGCATTAACCTCGATAGCCATGTCAGTAGGATTGACCTTCTCGGGAAAGATATGATTGTCCTCAAAGAAGGAAAGCAAGTCACCGAATGGAAAGAAGGGCTTCTCCCATGGGCTATTCAGAACCCTGTCGCCCTAACATTTGATGAATATGATGCAGGCCGCCCCGATGTGATGTTTGTAATCCAGCGTGTTCTGGAGGCGGAAGGCAGACTGACATTGCTTGACCAAAATCAGGTCATCCGCCCCCACCCTGCCTTTCGCCTCTTTGCCACGGCCAACACAATCGGCCTTGGTGATGCCACAGGCCTGTATCACGGAACACACCAATTAAACCAAGGCCAGCTTGACCGCTGGAATATTGTATCTGTTCTGAATTACCTGCCGCACGGGATAGAAGTGTCTATTATCAAAGCCAAAAACCCTGACTTTACCGATGAGGAAATCGGAAAAATGGTTAACCTCGCATCTCTCACCCGTGAAGGCTTTAAAAACGGCGATCTCTCGACCCTCATGTCCCCGCGAACAGTTATCAGCTGGGCAGAAAATACCAAAATCTTCGAGAACCGTGAAATGGCGTTCAGACTGAGCTTTTATAATAAATGTGACGAACTGGAACGCCCTATCCTCAACGAATATTATCAACGTTGTTTCGGTATGGAGCTGGAAAGCTAATTGACTGTGAGCAGACACACTCCTCCAGATATCGAACAATTCAAAGACGCGCAGGCAGCAACTCTGCGCGCGATTTCTGGTAAGAAATCTGTCGAGGTATACTATAGCCCCGCAGAAACAGTATCCAAAAAACTCTCTGGACAAAGCGACACACGCGCGCGCCTTTCAATACCGCCAATCAAACTGGATAAAAAAGACAGGGATGCCGCAAGAGGCGAGGCCGATGCCGAAGGCCTACGCATCAAACTCCACAATGCAACACTCCACCAGAAACTTGCACCAAAGGACGACCGTGCCAGAATAGTTTATGACGCCCTAGAGACAGCACGCATCGAGGCATTGGGCGCAGAAAATTATGATGGAATTAAAACAAATCTTAATGCCGCACTCGAAAAAAAATGCACACAGCTCGGCTACCACCAACTGCAAAGTCGTCGCAACGATACAATGGCTGATGCCCTGCATGCCATGATCCGTTCGGAATTGTCCGGATCCCCCCTTCCTGAAAATGCAGCGCATCTGGTTGATCTATGGAGAGGCTGGATATCAGAAAAATTGGGAGAAAGTTGGCAAACTCGCCTCAAGCAAACCTCCCATAACCAAAAAGCATTTGTTCAGGAAAGTCGTAATATCATGCGCCGTCTTGAGCTTTTGAGCGGCGAAGAAGCAGAAGGAAGTGACGAAACTGAGCAACAGGATTCTCCGGAAAATAGTGAAGACACAGCTCAAGCCGCAGATGAGCAGCAAAACCAAGATCAGGATACTGACCAAAACGAGACCTCCGAAGACGGAGAGGAACAAGACCCTCAACAAGAGCAACAAGACAGTGAAGAAGATCTTGCCTCCGAAGACCATGAGAGCCACAATGAGGACTCTCGGGAATTTGATGATTATGACGATCAAGCAGAAATAAAATCAGAAGTACCAACTCGCGAAACATCCCCTGGAACAACCTACCCCATTTACACCACCCAATTTGATGAAATCGTCAAAGCCGAGGAAATGGCCGATACCGAAGAGCTTTATAGACTCCGAGCGCTTCTTGATAAACAATTGGTACATATGCAGCCGCTTATTGCCAAATTGGCAAATCGTCTGCAACGTAAATTACTCGCCCGCCAACAACGATCATGGCTGTTTGATCTGGAAGAAGGCTATCTGGATACTGCCCGACTCGCCCGCGTGATTGCAAACCCATCTATCCCCCTAACTTTCAAACAGGAAAAAGAAACAGAATTTAAAGACACAATTGTCACACTTCTTCTTGATAATTCCGGGTCAATGCGTGGACGCCCGATCACAATTGCGGCCATGTGCGCCGATATTCTGTCTCGCACATTGGAACGCTGCGGAATCAAGGTTGAAATTCTAGGCTTCACAACTCGCACATGGAAAGGTGGGAACTCCAGAGACCTCTGGATAGCAAATGGAAGGCCTGACTTCCCGGGTCGCCTGAACGACCTACGCCATATTATTTATAAATCTGCAGACCAGCCCATGCGCCGCGCCCGTAAAAATCTGGGCCTCATGCTAAAAGAGGGACTTCTGAAAGAAAATATAGACGGGGAAGCTCTCGTCTGGGCTTACAACAGAATCGTAGCAAGATCAGAGGAACGTAAAATTCTTATAGTCATATCGGACGGCGCGCCTGTTGACGATTCTACATTATCCGTAAACCCGGCAACCATACTGGAAGCAGATTTACGCCACGTAATCAACTGGATTGAAACCATTGGAAAAGTTGATCTGACAGCGATCGGAATCGGACACGATGTAACAAGATATTATCAACGCGCCATCCAGATCTCAGACGCCTCCGACCTTGGGGAAGCACTGATTACAAACCTGTCTGAGTTATTTGATAAATAGACCTGCCCTATTTAGGCCATCGTTCTCTGGTTAATGACTTTTTGCTCAATGACCCGCGGAATGTAAGGCTCTCTTTGAATCTGAGAACCATTATCGGTTTGATTGAACTTCTTGAGATAAGATTTTGCGTCATCTTCCGTTAAAAAGAACGGAGGAATATCAACCTCATAAACCTGAACACTGATAATTTTACTTACAGCTTGCTCGATATCCATCTCAACAACAGAACCTTTTTCTCCTTGCGAGAAATCAACCATGTATACAAACTCGCCATGCTTACTCAACAAATCACCAAGCAAAGCAGTTTTTTCTGATACATAAGTCCCGTCATCCTGACGCTTGATAACATCAATAGGCATGGCTCCACCGGATACATTGCAATCAGCAAAATTTGGAAAATCCGTTGCATGAGCAAGAACCATATCATGCCCTTGGTTAAGAACATGCTGAACACCAGCCTCAAGTGATGAATATATTTTACCTGTACTCAGGTCGGCAAAAACAACTTTTTCATGATACTGGGTATTGAAATTAAGATTAAAAATATCGAGAAGACGTTTTTCAGAGACGGCTTCCCCGACAATCACCGTGAAATCATTTTCTGGACTGATCCCCGGCACAAAATTAGAAGCCAAACATTGTTTACCTTTCGCTCCATAAATTGGCCCGTTACTGATTGCAAACTTATAATGAGTACGATCTGCAAGCGGAGCATCGGAATCAAGAAACGGCCTTGCGGCATAACCGGCAACTACGCAAAAGGCAGCCATTGCTACCGCGGCACAAGTATTTATTTTTTCTAACATAAAACCCTCTAATATTTTTATAATTATGTATATTGATTTTGTAAAAGTTACAAGTTTTTTTAAATGCTAATTCATGTATAACTATCCGCATATAAATAAAATCAATAAATAACAACACACTAAGAACAAAATACATGAGCAAACAAATCTACAAACCGCGCCCTATAACAGGCTTCCCCGAATGGCTTCCTGAAGTTCGTCTTGTCGAACAACGCTGGATGGATCATATCCGCCGCACATTTGAATCTTACGGATTTTGCTCAATCGAAACGCCATCCGTCGAAGAGCTGGACGTCCTCCGAGCAAAAGGTGAAGTCGATAAAGAAATCTACATCATTGAACGTTTGCACAAAGACGAAAACGAAAAAAACGATTCGCGTCTTGCTCTCCACTTCGACCAGACGGTCCCCCTCGCCCGTTATGTTGCCCAACATTTCAACGAACTGGACTTCCCGTTCAAACGCTACCAGATGCAAAAAGTCTGGCGTGGTGAACGACCTCAGGCAGGTCGCTTCCGTGAATTCTACCAATGCGATATCGATGTCATCGGTGTGGACAATATTCCGATCCACTTCGACAGTGAACTCGCAGCCATCATGGTCGACATTCTGCGTGGCCTCAATATCGGTCCATTCCAGATGCAGATCAGCAACCGCAAAATCCTGATGGGATTATGTGCCGGAATGGGAATAGAAGACCCAACACCCGTCACTCGCGCGGTTGATAAAATCGAAAAAATCGGTAAAGACGAAACTAGAAAACTTCTTCTCGAAGCAGGGCTTTCAAAGGATAACGCAGAAAAGACCCTGACCTTCGCAGCCATCAAGACAACAGACACAAGCTTTGTCGATCAAGTCATTGCCCTTGGCATTCAAAACGAAACCTTAGCGCAAGGCCTTGCTGAACTTGCCTCGGTCATGGATCACCTTGCCCACATTGAAACCGGATTCGTGGTTGCCGACCTTTCGATTGTCCGCGGACTTGATTACTATACGGGCACAGTCTACGAAACCAAGCTGCTGGAAAACCCGAGCTTCGGATCAATCTGTTCGGGCGGTCGATATGAAGACCTGGCAGGGAGCTACATCAACAAACATTTACCGGGTGTAGGGATTTCCATTGGACTCTCCCGCTTATTTGATTATATGCGTCTTAACGATAAACTCGACCTCAAGGCAAAATGCCCAACCGACATTCTTGTCTGTTTGCCGAGCGAAGACAAACGCGCTCTAACAAATGAAACTGCCCGAACCTTGCGTGCCAAAGGATACAATGTTGAAACTTACCATGCAGACCAGAAAATAAAAAAACAACTGGGATATGCAGAAAAAAAGGGCATCCCGTTTGTCTGGTTCCCTCCTTTTGAAGAAGGCCAATCACACGAAGTTAAAGACATGACAACAGGCACCCAGTCACAAGCCGATCCGAATACTTGGGAGAAGTAAACATGGCATTTATCTACACCTTAGCCCTATCTCTTTTTTTAGTCGGCACAACATTAGCAACGGCACAAGCAGAGCCATTCGTCTACGCACCTGAAAATTGCGATATGCGCGTTGGCTTTCCCGAAAAACCAATCATCGAAAAGAAATGTATAACGCATGCCGAAAAACAGGAATGCACAGATGTTGTAACATATAAAAAGATTGTACCACCTCACTCATCCTTAACCTTCCGGATCACGTGCTTAGAATATCCAAAAGTCGAACTAAATACATATACACCCGAGATAGTAGAAAAGACCCTCAACAAATTGCTAAAAGATCAAGGTCTGGAACCATTCGATATTCAATCCGAAACCGTAGACAATATGCAACGCTCTACCAGCATGAGCATCGGAACTGATGATGAAGGTATTGCCTATATGTATTCAGGACAAATATGGATTGGTGAAAAATCACTCTTTACACTTGAAGGCAACATGAAAGGGCCGGAAGAAAAATCCGTTGAAGAAACATTCGTTTCTATCCTGCGCGAAACATATCCGAAAAACATGAATCCAGAACTGGAAAAGAAAAATAATGGCACGAATGAAAAGAAAGAGGATAAAAAAATACCCCCTCAAACTCCATAAGATTTGATTTTCTCGACCATTGAAAAAAAACCGTTGCGGCGATTGGGCGATAGATTTTTATCCAATCCCAAACGCTGGAATACAGCCTCAATATCCAGAGAAGAAATGGCCTTAACCGGAATCCCATTGTATGCAACATACAATAAGGCAACCAGACCTTTGACAATATGTGCGTCACTATCAGCCTGAAAAGTAAAATGACCGTCTTTGACTTCAGGAATCATCCAGACTTTGGATGTACACCCCTTTATCAAAAACTCCTCCCGATGCATGGATTCTGACAAATTGGGTAATTTTTTTCCCAAATCTATCAAAATTGAGTAACGATCCTCCCAATCATCCAACAGAGAAAACGTCTCAAGTATTTCATCCAAAGTCGTCATAAAAAATATACCTATAAATCTTTGAAATCCTTCCCTTTTGGGCTGGACTTGCCAGAAAGCTTATAATATCTTTCCCGAAGCGATGCAAACCCTCCCTTTTTAGGGGCGGCCAAACCTGTGCCCGTCCTGCCAAATGTCCATCTTTCATTAACAAATAGTGAATAGGATAGTCAAAAGAAGGGCTTGCGGAGTTCGCTCTGCCTTGGCAGAGTACACTATAGATGAGTCTAAAACTAATTATGACGTGAGGATCACGCGGTAATGTCGAAAACGTCCGGAACAGAATCTAAAAATACCCTCTATTGTTCTTTCTGCGGAAAGAGCCAGCATGAGGTCAAAAAGCTTATTGCGGGACCAAATGTGTTCATTTGTAATGAATGCGTTGAGTTGTGCATGGATATTATCCGTGAAGAGGATAAAACACAGCTGGTCAAATCTGGTGAAGGTGTTCCAACACCAAGTGAAATCCGACACGTACTGGATGATTACGTGATTGGTCAGGACCGTGCAAAACGTGTTCTCTCAGTCGCGGTTCACAACCACTACAAACGTTTGCAAGTCGGCCAAAAAGGCGCAGACGTTGAGATCAACAAATCCAACATCCTTCTTGTCGGCCCGACCGGTTCGGGTAAAACTCTTCTGGCCCAAACACTGGCTCGTATTCTGGATGTTCCGTTTACAATGGCGGACGCCACAACATTGACCGAAGCCGGTTATGTTGGCGAAGACGTTGAAAACATAGTCCTCAAACTTCTGCAAAATTGCGATTATAACGTTGAGCGTGCGCAGCGCGGTATCGTCTACATTGACGAAATCGACAAAATCAGCCGAAAATCTGACAACCCGTCAATAACACGTGACGTATCGGGCGAAGGCGTTCAGCAAGCCTTGCTCAAACTTATGGAAGGTACAATCGCAAGCGTTCCGCCTCAAGGTGGACGGAAACATCCGCAACAGGAATTCTTGCAAGTTGACACATCCAATATCCTCTTTATCTGCGGCGGTGCTTTTGCCGGTATCGACAAAATCATCGGCATGCGGACCAAGGGATCGACCTCTATCGGGTTTGGTGCAGATGTGCAAGCAGCGGAAGAAAAACGTCCTGGCGAAATGATGCGACAACTGGAAACAGAAGATCTTCTGAAATTCGGACTTATCCCTGAATTTATCGGTCGTCTGCCGGTCGTTGCAACACTCGATGACCTGGATGAAGCAGCCCTGATTTCGATCCTGACCGAACCTAAGAATGCTTTGGTAAAGCAATTCCAGCGTCTATTTGAAATGGAAAGCACCAAGCTCACATTTACTGACGAAGCTCTGTCTGCAATTGCCAGAAAAGCAATTGATAGAAAGACAGGGGCACGCGGCCTGCGCTCGATCATGGAAGTCATGCTGCTGGATACCATGTACGAAATTCCGGATATGGATGAAGTTGAAGAAGTTATCGTCAACGAAAAATCCGTTAATGATGGAGAAAAGCCAGTCTACGTTCTCTCAGACTCAAAAAAGAAAAAGAAGAAGAGCAAAGATAAAGCTGAAGATGTCGAATCAGAATCCGAAGCAGAAACAGCATAAAATAAAGAACCCCGCCACAAGCGGGGTTTTTGTTTACATTGCTATTATTCGGAATATTTATAGACCCCGCATCCGTAAAGCATCATAACGTCTAGCGGCCCCTAGACCAAATCCGACTGTTGCTCCTGCAAGAACCAACGCAGCACCGGATGCGCCTGCCAACTTTAGCCATTCTAATGTCGGGCGCGCTTCAATTTTCTGTTTAACATTAAAATCAATGGACTGAAGACTACTGCGCTCGGCCTCCCTCAAAGAGGATAGATTCTGATAGGAGTCGCCAATCATACCCACTTGATAAACAACACCACAAACAGAAGCAGCCATAGAAAAACCTGAAGCAATCGACGCCAACTTAAACCTAAGAGCCTCGGTTTTAAGGGTTTTTGTTCTTACAATATGTGACATAACATCCTCTTTTTTTTAAGACTTTATACGGACATATGAAAAATAAAGCAAGAAAAAACTGGGAAAAAACAAGCAATCTTTAGACTATATATTCAATCGTTGATTAGCTATACGGCGCGCCTCACTAAAATCCGCAGCGAAAACATAGTGCAAATCTCCAGAATCAAGCATCCCCATGCGCGAAAGAACTAATCTGGGCTGCTCTTGTAAATTACTCAAGATTACAAAAATTCCCTTTTTGCGACACCTCTCAAGAAAAGCGCGTAACGACGCCTCCCCACTCGCATCGATCATGGACATCATCCCCAAACGCAAAATAAAGATTTTGGGCGCAGGATTCAGTTGCTCGACAACATCCAGTAACCGCGATCCGACTCCGAAAAATAGCGGCCCATGAACGCGATAAGAAACGACGCCCAGAGGCACATCATCAGACAACGGAGATGACGGATTATTAAGATCATCAACCTCCTCCTCGATAAAGTTTGTCTGTTGTGCCATCTGATGCATAAACAGGATCGCTGCCAAAACAACGCCAACTTCGATAGCTACGGTTAAATCTACAGCAACAGTCAGGACAAAAGTCAAAACCATAACCAATTGCTCCCCAATCGGAGCTTTCATTAAATGTTTAACCTTCTCTATCTCTGACATATTCCACGCCACCACCATCAAAATAGCAGCCAAAACAGCCAACGGAATATAAGAGGCCAAAGGAGCCAGAAAAACCATAGCAACAAGGATAAAGAGTGCGTGCATCATCCCTGCAACAGGGGTTTTCCCGCCCGAGCGTATATTGGTCACAGTCCTTGCAATTGCACCGGTTGCCGGCATCCCACCAAATAAAGGCGAAGCAATATTGGCAACCCCTTGCCCAACCAATTCACAGTTGGAACGGTGCCTTCTGTCAATCATACCATCAGCAACAACCGCCGAAAGCAGAGACTCTATCCCCGCCAAAAATGCTATTGTAAAAGCGGCCGGAAATAATTCGAGCATTCGTGCCGCTGTAATATTGTCCGGTAAGGATGGCATGGGAATTCCGTGAGGCAACTCGCCGAAAGCAGATCCGATTGTCACAACAGGCAAGTGAAACGCGACCACAGCCAACGAAGACAAGATAACGGCCATCAGAAACGCAGGTAGATGCGGAAAATATTTTCTTAATAAAACGATGAAGATCAAGGACGCCATAGAAATAACAGTTGCAAACTGGTTCATGCTATCTTTGGCCTGCCAAAACACCATCCATTTTTCGAGAAACAATCCGGGAACTTTTTCTATACCCAACCCGAAAAAATCTTTAATCTGGCTGGAAAAAATAATAACGGCAATTCCTGCTGTAAACCCTGTAATGACAGGCTGCGGGATATATTTGATCCAGTTTCCCAACCTACAAAATCCTGCAACCACCAACATCACACCCGCCATAAGTGTTGCAATCATCAACCCGTCATATCCGTGCTGTGCAATCACATTATAGACAACGACGACAAAAGCGCCTGTTGGTCCGCCGATCTGAATTCTACTCCCCCCCAGAGCCGAAATCAGAAAGCCTGCAATAACCGCCGTAATCAATCCCTTGTCTGGGGTAGTCCCAGAAGCAATCCCGAGTGCCATTGCCAGTGGAATTGCCACAATAGCAACAGTCAGTCCTGCCAACGTATCCGCTCTAAAGAGTGATAAAGAATATCCCTCCTTTAAAACCGTATAAAGTTTCGGGATATACAAATGCCACCAAGGCGATTTTTTTTTTAGGGACATAGGCAGCAGCCGAGAAAATTGTGAAATTACAAAGAGATCATAGCAGCAAGCCCCTCAAAAGCCAACGCGTAAAAATCCTAAAAATATGCCAAAAAACAAGAATTAAATTCATAGGGTTATTTTCAAGATCTTAATCATCCGTTATAATTTTCCCAATATTCTTGAAAGAAACTGTTTCTCAAAAACCACGACCGATCCTGGAGTTTTCACATGTCACAATCTGCTAAACTGATGCCGGAACCTAATAAACGCTATCGCCTCATTACCCGAAGCGACATGGACGGGCTCGTTTGCGGCGTCCTTTTGAAAGAATTGGGGTTGATTGACGACATCACCTTTGCTCACCCGAAAGATATGCAAGATGGCCTCATTGAAGTAGGCCCAGACGATATTACAACTAACTTGCCATATGTTGAGGGCGTTTACATGGCCTTTGACCACCATGCAAGCGAGGTTTCCCGTGTTGGCGGAAAAAAAGACAACCATATTATTGATGAAAAAGCGCCATCAGCAGCGCGCGTCGTGTACGATTATTTCGGGGGCAAAGAACGCTTTACACGCGTACCTGACGATATGATGGTTGCCGTAGACAAAGCAGACTCTGCGGCCTTTACAAAAGACGATATTCTTGATCCCAAAGGATGGGAACTCCTCTCCTTCCTAATGGACGCTCGTACAGGATTGGGTCGCTTCCGTGATTTCAGCATCTCCAACTATCAACTAATGATGCAATTGATCGACTTCTGTCGCGAGCACGACAGTATTGACGACATTCTGGCTCTGCCGGATGTCAGGGAACGCGTAGACCTATTCATGGAACAACAACCAAAGTTCCGCGAACAAATCGAACGCTGCTCCCGCATTAAAAAGAATGTCATCGTTCTCGACCTTAGGAATGAAGATACAATCTACGCAGGAAACCGCTTTATGATTTACGCGCTCTTCCCTCAATGTAATATATCAATTCACGTTCTATGGGGTAAGAACAATCAAAATACAGTCTTTGCCATTGGAAAATCCATCCTGAACAAAACCAGTCAAACCAATGTCGGCGAGCTTTGTCTCAGCTATGGTGGTGGTGGACACAACGCTGCCGGAACATGTCAGGTTGACAATCTAAAATCCGATGAATTGTTGAACGAAATCATCGGTAAAATCAACAAGGACGGCTAGAAAAGGCAAAACAAATGCCATATCCGGCCATTTGCTGGTTCAGACAGGACCTGAGACTAAGTGATAACCCAGCTTGGAGCGCCGCTTGCAAAACCGGCGCTCAAGTCTTACCTGTCTATATCCTTGATGACGTAAATTCTAAAGACTGGAAGATGGGTGGGGCATCTCGAGTCTGGCTAAACCATTCTCTTGCACAATTGAACAAGTCTCTAGGAGGAAAGCTCCTAATTCTCAATGGGGACGCACGTGACCTCATTCCAAAACTGGCAGCTACGATCAAATCCGATAAAATATTCTGGAACAGATGCTATGAACCATGGCGCATCCACCGAGACACCAAGATAAAAGAAGGCTGCGAAAACAAGCTCATCACATGCACCAGTTCGAATGGATCACTCCTCTGGGAACCATGGGATGTTAAAAAGCAAGATGGCACCCCATACAAAGTATTCACTCCTTATTTCAGAAAGGGCTGCCTTTTTGCTCTTCCACCAAGAGAACCTCTTCCCACCCCCAAAAAACCGGACATACTTGACCCCACCGGAATTCTAGACGACCATCTTGCCAACCTCAATGATCTCCTGCCTAAATCCCCTCGCTGGGATAAATCAATGATGTCTTTTTGGGAGGTAGGAGAGCAAGCCGCCCAAAAGAAATTAGCCGAATTTCTCGATAGCAAATTGGCAGGATACAAGGAACAACGCAACTACCCCACAAAGAGCCAGACCTCCCAGCTTTCCCCCTACCTCCACTTCGGCGAAATTTCTCCAAATCAAATTTGGCATGCCGCCCTTCAATTTGGACTGACGACAAAACAAACAATTGATCTGGATTGTTTCCAATCCGAATTGGCATGGAGAGAATTCTCCTATTCTCTTTTGTATTACAATCCAACTTTGTCCGAAAAGCCACTCAATCAGAAATTTGAAAATTTTGACTGGTCCGGAGTTGATAAAGAAAAGCTAGAACGCTGGCAAAAAGGAGAAACAGGGTTTCCAATAGTCGATGCTGGAATGCGCGAACTTTGGGCCACTGGCTATATGCACAATCGTGTCCGCATGATCGTTGCCTCATTTCTGATTAAAGACTTGCGCTACCATTGGCGCGTAGGTGAAGACTGGTTCTGGGATACACTCGTTGATGCTGACCTCGCAAATAACGCGGCATCATGGCAATGGGTTGCAGGTTGCGGCGCAGATGCAGCCCCCTATTTCCGCATTTTCAATCCCCTGACTCAGGGTGAAAAGTTCGATCCCGATCAAAGCTACATTAACAAGTGGGCACCTGATACATATAAAATCAAGCCCATGCTTGATCACAAGGCGGCAAGGGACAGAGCACTTGAGTGCTATAAGTCAATAAAGTAAGATACAAGAATGACCCTCGGATCAACCATAGGCATTTTTGCCCCATCCAGCTCTATCATTCCCGAAAAATTTGAAGTCGGACTTCAAATCCTGAAAGGTCATGGCTACAACACAATAGTGCACCCACAAACCTACATAGGCGCCGGTGAACAAACGCAAATAGCAGGAACGACAGAACAAAAAGTACAGGCCTATAAAGAGTTGGTCGCAGATCAATCTGTTGGTCTTATTATCGCCGCCACAGGCGGAAACCGTGCTTGCTTCCTTCTGGACGAATTGGCACCCCTCAAATCACATAAACCTATTATGGGGTTTAGCGATGTAACAGCGCTCCTCAGTCTCCATTACAAATTGGGAACTCCATCCATCTTCGGCCCCACGATCCAAACACTAGCACGGATGGATGAGAATCATATTCACCTGACATTTGAAAAACTGAATAGCCTGACACAAACGGCAACCGAAATCGAAATGGTGGACAGCATCACACTTAATAAAGGCGAAGTCACGGCTCCTATATTTGCCGCGACTTTATCCGTTTTAAATACTCTTATCGGCACGAAACACATGCCTGATTTGAATGGACACATACTTGTTATTGAAGACATCGGCGAGGAGTTAAATTCAATAGACAGAATGCTCTGGCATCTTTTTTCAGTAGTAAACCCATCTGCCATCATTTTTGGCCAATTCGTAGACTTAAAAGACACTGGACGCCCCTATGGACAAAATATTAAACATGTTTTGGCCGCTTATACTCAAAAATTAGGCATTCCGGTAATCATGAACGCCCCTATAGACCATTACGGACGCATTTTCCCTATAACATGCGGCCAAACGGCTAAACTAGACGCGACAAACCGCATCTTGATTTTATAGCCGAAATTCCCTAAAAGTCCCCAATACAGTCAAACAAATTGACGTTAAGAGGCTAAAATGACATTCGTAGTGACCGACATCTGCATTAAATGCAAATATACAGACTGTGTAGAAGTCTGCCCCGTAGATTGCTTTTATGAAGGTGAAAACACGCTAGTCATTCATCCTGACGAATGTATTGACTGCGGCGTTTGTGAACCGGAATGTCCGATTGAAGCCATTGTTCCTGACTCACACCCTGCCGGTCAGGAATATCTGGAAATGAACACCAAATACGCTCAGGAATGGCCGAATATTACCCGCAAAAAAGATCCGATGCCGGAAGCCGATAAATTCAAATCCATGAAAAACAAGTTCAAAGAATGGTTTTCCCCGAACCCTGGCCAAGGCGACTAAGCCATCGACTAGTATTTGCTCGACTCGTTTTCTAAAGAACATCAATAAAATCGGCGCATACAGACCGTTATTCAACGCATACGGGCGCAAAATGTTGTCATATTAACAAATTATAAAGAAAAATTTGAAAAATCCTGAAATTCTGCTATACTCCCTCCCATGCTGAAGCGATGAGCAAGACACAGGAGTGGCTAACTAGTCTATTAAACACTCCTCAAGTTAACGTCAATGACAAAATTCATTGTCGAAACAAGCGATAATCGTTGGCTCTAAACTAAGGACGATCTGCAGGGTCGACTAAAAAAAGACTTCTGCAAAATGTTCAAATTAAACCGATATGCAAAGAAAAGGGCGTAAAGGAATGAAAAAGAACGAAAAATCTACTAAGACTACAGCGAAGAAATCCGCAGCTTCTACAAAAGCTGTGAAGAAAACTTCGACAAGCAAAGCCGCTCCAGCAAAAAAAGTAACAGCCAAGACCTCCCCAAAGAAAACCGTTCAAGCGGCAAAAGTTATAAAGACAAAAGCAACTGCAACCAAAAAAACAGCAACGAAGGTAAAAGTGACAGCAAAAGCAACACCGAAAAAAACAGTTAAAGCGTCCAAGCCAGCAGCTAAAAAAGCAGCGGCTCCGAAGGCTACAGCAAAAACAGTAAAGAAAGCTGTGGCCCCCGCAAAGGCAGCACCTAAAAAAGTCGAAGCAAAAAAGGTAACGAAGCCAGTTGCAAAAAAGGCAATAGCCCCTGTTAAGGCAGCTCCTAAAAAAGCCGAGGCCAAAAAAGCAGTTAAAACCGAAGCTCCGAAAGTAAAAGTACAGGAAAAAGCAGCAATAGAAGTTGCTCCACCTACAAAAGCAGCATCTCCCATTATTGTAAAGATGCCGCAAAACCAGAATATGCCGGAAATTTCCACAGGTGCCCCAAAAGCAGCCACCAAAATGGCAGCTCAAAAACTTTCAACAATTGCGCCAAATCTAAATGCCGTTAAACCGGCCTACCGCCCTATTCAAGTGATCAATAAACCATTGACTCCGGTCCAACCCGCTCGTCAAATGGCCCCTGTTGAAAAAGAGTCTGAAAAGGTCGAATTCAAAAAAGGCGACTATGTGTGCTACCCAGCCCATGGCGTCGGCGAAATTGAAGCTGTTGAGACACAAACCATTGGCGGCATGGAAATCAAGCTCTATGCGATTGCCTTCGAAAAAGATCGCATGCGCCTAAAAGTGCCAGTAGCCAAAGCTCATGCTTCAGGATTACGCCGCCTGTCCTCTGCTGGACGTATGGAAGATGCTCTGAAAACCCTTCAAGGCCGGGCCCATGTGCGTCGCGCGATGTGGTCTCGCCGCGCTCAGGAATACGAAACCAAGATCAACTCTGGTGATCCTGTTTCCATCGCCGAAGTGCTTCGTGACCTGAAACGCAGTAATGATGACACAGAACAGTCCTATTCCGAGCGTCAGATCTACCAATCCGCATTGGAACGCTTGGCCCGCGAAGTTGCTGCCGTTGAGAAGATTTCTGAAGAAGCCGCAGCGGAGCGTCTGGAAAATATGATTAAAGGCCGCAAAGCCCGTGCATCAGCTTCCAAGGAACAAGCAGCCTAACTAGCGATAAAACAACAGAAAAAGTTCTTCTGGGAACGGGTTTCTTTTATGAGAAACCCGTTTCTTAATATATCTATACAGCTCCGAAGACATACTGTATAATCCTCTCCGTATAAGTTTTAGTGGTGACTATAAACATATCCCCATGCGTCTGCGCCTTGGCCTTGTCTATAATCTATCCTGAGACTTGAATACAAATACCACACTCTAACTTTTTAAGGATGCAGACTATGGCTACCGGTACAGTAAAATGGTTCAACGGACAAAAAGGATACGGATTTATCGTTCCTGATGACGGAGGGAAAGATATTTTTGTTCATATCTCCGCAGTAGAAAAATCAGGAATGAAAACATTGAACGAGGGCCAAAAAGTCTCTTTCGATCTTGAAGAAAGCCGTGGAAAAACCGCAGCTGTAAATCTTCAAGCAGCATAATTTTTGCGCGAGATAAAAAACAAAAGGGCCTCATAAGGCCCTTTTAGCTTATCCGCACTAGCGGCTTGGAAATTTACACTACATACCCATCTGCGGAGCAGTTGCACGCAGCGCGCGCTCATAAGTCGAAGCATCAAATCTACCGCCACTATCAACCATAGCTTGGGCATTTTGCTTAAATTCATCGACCTTAGGGTGATCCACTGGAGCGCTCTCCAACGGACGAACTTGAGTTTTACTCTGATCCGCAACAGGGTAAGCCTGAACCACAACAGTTTCACGATTGCTACGAAATGCCTCCGCTGAGCCTCCCGCAACAACAATAGGCTCCCTTGTGCTAACAAAATCCTGAACACTTATCTGACGAGCAGGAGCATCAGCTACAGGAGCTGTAGGTGCTGGAGCATCAGGAACATGCCTGAAACTGCGATCTTCTACTGGCGCCGGAGCTTGCTCTCTAGAAATAACCGGAGATCCTGCCTCAAACGCACGGCCGCTAAAAGCACCGTTGCGGCGACCATAATATTCTTCAGGAATATGGCGAGCCCCTGCATTAGCTCTTCTGGAAGCTCCCACATCATAATATCCGCCACCGTTATAACCACCATTCCCATGAACAGGATGATAAGCACCCTGACGAGGATCCTCTACAGGAGGGCGACCACTCAAACTTCTAGACAGATTTTCAAAGAAATTTGCCACACCGCGAATTGGATTAGTAATGGGAGCTGATGCATCCTCAAGAACACCGGACAAATCACGTGCCCCTTGGCGCATCGTTCTATTCATCCCGCTCTGAAATTGGGCCTCAACATGGCGTCTTTGCTGCCCCCAGGACTCTTTATAATAATTGTTGAGAACTTCAGGGTTTAAGCGATTACCCAAGTATCTATTATTGCCCATATTTCACACCTCAAAAAAACTTTTTTATTTCAATAAATTATATGGCATCAATGAATTATATATAATTTTATATGATTTCGATGAATTGATGCAAGAAAAAAGAGAAAAAAATCGCCCTAAGAGCATAAAACTGATCTTGGGCGACTTTCTCTCCTCCTCGGGATAATAATGGATTACCCCAGACCATTCCCTATATCTAATTTAGCAGCCACTTTCTGCTGCTCAGGAGTTGCATCAGCAACCTTCACTCCTTCAAAATCCTGCTGGTTCTCGGAAAAAAGGCCCTTAACCCCCTTCAAAAGCTTTTTACCGCCCTCGGTTGCCGCATCCACACCATCTTTAATGGCCTTCTCGGGATCTTGAGCCGCTTTTTCGACAGCCTCAGCTCCTTCTTTCACTGCCCGAGCACCCTTCTCTACAACTTTACCACCAGTAGCCAAGACTTTATTGCCAGCGCCCGATACTGCCCCCGATACTGCCTCTGCAACTTCTTCTTGAGGCGTTTCTGTAGCTGAAGATCTACGCCTACCACGATGCCCCCCATCTTCTTTAGGCCCTTCATCATCAGCACCACGTCGACCGCGCCGTGCCCGCTCAGGGACATCTACCTTGTCCTTAACATTCTTTGCAGCCTCTCTAGCTGCCTCGGTAGCGGCCTTTTTCCCTTCATCTAAGATTTTCCCCCCAACCTTACCGCCTTCTTCGACAACCTTGCCACCGATCTCTTTACCTTTATCGACAGCTGTGCCAACGCCATCTGCGACCGCATCTTTTACCTTCTTTAAATCATCTAAAAAGCCCATTTTCACCCCTCCCAAACATAGATCACATAAAAATATATGGAAAATATTAAGGGTGCGTTAATCCTCCATAGAATGACTGCAAGATAACGATTGTCTCTATAAAAAATCAGCGTATCCTGTTCACATATTTATCAAATTTACATTTACAAAGACAGAACCATGACCGTAGACACAGATTTTGACTTTCTAGCACTCCCCGACATCCTGAAAACAGCGGCCCTCAACAAAACAGATAAAATAGTCCCTATTCACTTTGTTAAGACATCGCAATTTGAAAAATTCCAGCAAAAGCTTTCATCGTTTCAACAAAACCAGATCAAAACCAATAAATGGAGCGCAGAAGACTCAACATTCACCAAAACAGTTGATGAAAATGGAGAATGTGACGCAGTCTACATAGGTGTCGAAAAGAATATTGGAATTTTTACAATCTGCGCAGCAGCGGAAAAACTGCCAGCCGGACAGTATACTCTTGAAGCCCACACACACAAAACAGAAGAGCTGGAGAACGCATGCATCGGTTGGCTTCTCGCTCACTATAAATTCGATCACTTTAAAATAAGCAGTAAAAAAGAAGCCACGCTCATCGTCCCCAAAAAACTTGATACAACAAGAATCGAATCAACAGCACGCGCAGCTTACCTTGTCAGAAACCTGATTAACCTGCCGCCAAATGCCCTAGGCCCAAAAACATTAGCAAATTGTGTCGTCACTCTCGCAAATAATTTTGATGCCATGTATCGCATTACCGAAGACAAGGAACTTCTCGATGAAAACTTGCCTCTGATATACGCAGTCGGCGACGGCTCAAACCGCAGACCTTGCCTTGCAGAATTGGCATGGGGAAATCCAAACCATCCGCATGTTACACTCGTAGGAAAAGGCGTTTGTTTTGACACAGGTGGCTACGATATCAAGCCAAGTGCGGGTATGCTTCTAATGAAAAAAGATATGGGTGGAGCCGCCATGGCAATGGCAACGGCTCTGATGATTATGAGTGCAAGACTCCCTGTCTATCTCCGCCTGTTTATTCCATGTGTAGAAAACTCCGTATCGGGCCAAGCCTACCGCCCAAGCGATATTCTAACATCCCGCTCAGGACAAACCGTCGAAATCGGAAATACAGACGCCGAAGGACGCCTCGTTCTTGCAGATTGTCTGACAATGGCATGTGAAGAATCTCCCGACATCCTCATTGACTTCGCAACCCTGACCGGAGCAGCCCATTATGCTGTCGGGCATGATATGGGTATTGTTTATTCCAACAATGAGAAACTGGGATACGACATTCAGAAACTCTCCCTGCAACTAGATGACCCACTCTGGAACTTGCCACTGTGGCAAAGCTACAAGAAAGATATCCTGTCACCGATTGCCGACATCAACAACGCAGGATCAGGAAACCCTGCAGGATCAATCACAGCAGCTCTATTCCTCGAACATTTTGTTACACCCGAAACAACATGGGTCCATATTGATGAACGCGCATGGCAAAACTCTCCTCAGCCGGGTCGTTCACAAGGTGGACGTGAAATGGGAGTACGTACGATCTTCACTTTGATCGAACAGCGTTACACCAAAAAGAAAACTGTAAATAAAAGATAATCTCAAACAATCATGAACCGAAGAGGCCGAGATATTTCTGATACTCGGCCTCTTCTATAGAGACCGTAACGAGCATTTTTTCTCCGTCAAATTCCCTATCCAAAATAGATGCATGTCGATGCAACCATGAAAAGGCTTTGCCGTTAGCGGCATCAAGAGAGAGTGTCATTTGCTGCTGTTTACCTGCCATACGCGATTCAATAGCCGACAACAAATCATCCAACCCCTCACCCGTCCAAGCAGAAACCGGAATTTGTCGTCCACGCATATCAGGATCACGCAACCAAACGCCCCGCTCTGTTTCCACATCAAGCAAATCAATTTTGTTAAACACCTCGATCACACGATCATCAACATCATAATCAATACCAAGATCACTTAGAATGGATATGACATCCACGCGCTGTGCCTCTGTCTCAGGAGAAGAAATATCCCGAACATGGAGGATAATATCCGCATACTCTACCTGCTCTAATGTTGCACGGAAGGCTGCAATCAAATGCGTCGGCAAGTCAGAAATAAAGCCAACTGTATCCGACAATATAACCTGACGCCCCTTGGGAAGTTTAACCTTCCGCAAGGTTGGATCAAGAGTTGCAAATAGCAAATCTTGTGCAAAAACTTCCGCACCGGTCAATGAGTTAAAAAGTGTAGATTTCCCGGCATTGGTATACCCAACCAACGCCACAACCGGAAACGGGACGCGTTCGCGGGAGCGCCGCTGTAAATCACGATTTTTCCGGACATGTTCCAATTGGGATTTCAGAGAAGTGATTTTGTCATCAATAATACGGCGATCCAACTCGATCTGCGTTTCACCGGGCCCCCCCATAAAACCTGCCCCACCACGCTGACGTTCAAGGTGTGTCCACGACCGCACAAGACGAGAGCGTTGATAAGTCAATGCAGCCAGCTCAACTTGCATTTTCCCTTCGCGGGTTTGAGCACGTTCACCGAAAATTTCAAGAATAAGACCTGTGCGGTCAATAACTTTGGCTTTCCAGTCGATTTCAAGATTTCTTTGCTGGACAGGAGACAATGCCGCATTCACAATCACAACTGTCGGCGAAAACTCTTCAACTAGTTGGGCAACAGACTCGCGATGACCTTTCCCTATAAAATGTCCAGGAGAAATTTTGCGCACAGTGCAGCCATGAACATCAAGAACCTCGAGTGAAATAGCCTCAGCAAGTCCGGATATTTCGGATTTCATAGAATCGACATCACGCAACGCAGAAACCTGCGCATCGTTCGTATGCGCAGTTTGCAAAATAGGGTGAACAATCAGACAGGTTCCACCCGTTTTATCAGTCATGACAACTTATTCAGATTTGGCAGCTTCGGAAGTGTCAGCTTCATCACCATCATACAAAGACAATGGTCCAGAAGGCATGATTGTTGAAATCGCATGTTTGTATACCAATTGGATATGGGAGTCGCGCTTCAGCAACAAACAGAAATTATCAAACCACGTAACAATTCCCTGCAACTTAACACCGTTCACAAGAAAAACTGTAACAGTGTGTTTTTCCTTACGGATTCTGTTTAAAAATACATCTTGGATATTTTGGCTTTTTTCGTTCATCTAAAAATACACTCCGCTATTCTGTAAGCCACTTAAATAAATGTAGGCGCACAATAATCAACATCCCAAATAACAGCAAGAGCTATGTTGAAAAATTACCAGAGACACTCAACTTATAGGCGTATATCTTTAATATTTTCTACGGAATAGGGGAAAATTCCAATATTATGGCAATCAGAAAGTTTGCGAAGTCCGCTTTCCACAAAAACAGGAACCATACCAGCAGCCAAAGCAGCAACCATATCCGTTTCACTATCTCCGACATACCAGATAACATGCGCATCCGATAAGCCAGCCATATCCCTTGCCATCACAAGGGGATCAGCTTCAGGCTTATCTCGCTCAGCTTTTCCCGCACCAACAATGCAAGAAAAGTATAAATCCCAACCATGTTCTTGCAATTCCGAAACAAGAAGATCGTGATTTTTATTACTGATTAAAGCAGCAGGAATCTCACTATCCCTCATAGATTGTAAAAGTGCCTCAGCCCCGTCTATTGGTGAAAAGAAACTGAGATACCGCCCCCTTACAAATTCATAGAAGAGATTTTTAGCTTCCTCTGCACGATTTCCAAAGAGTTGGGGAAACAAATCCCGTGACGAACGGCGCATAAACCCTTTAACATCATCAAGAGTAAACTCCGGCAACCCTAACCGCGCAGTCATATAATCATATCCCGATTTAATTAAAGGCAAACCATCTGCAAGGGTTCCATCCCAATCGAAGAAAATAGCATCAGGTTCCGGGAGCCTATCCTCAGGCGTTAGCGGTTTTGAATAGTCTGTCTTCTTCAAGACTTTCCTCCCGGTCGGATGTAGAAATCTGAAGCATCTTAAGTTTTCTATGCAGCGCAGAACGCTCCATCCCAACAAACTGCGCTGTTCTCGAAATATTACCATTAAATCGCGTAATTTGAGCCAAAAGATATTCCCGCTCAAAAACTTCACGAGCCTCGCGCAGAGATAGGGAAATCATGTCCGTCTGCCAATCCCCCTTCAAAGAAGAATGAACAAACTGGGTAATTTCCTGCGGCAACTCTCCAGCCTGAATTGGCGGGCAAGATATTCCACCTTCCTCCAGATCACATTTGGCAGTCACTGCCAACCATTCTACAAGGTTTTTCAATTGGCGGATATTGCCAGGCCAAACATAGCTTTGGAGAGCGACTAAAGCCCCTTCGGAAAGCTCGCGAACTTTAAGCGTATCATCAACGCCTGAAGCACCACGATTCATTTCAATAAAATGCTTAACCAGCAACGGAATATCTTCCTTACGCTCTTGCAGCCTAGGGATAGAGACCGGAACAACATTGAGTCGATAAAACAAATCTTCCCTAAATTCTCCAGCAGAAATCTTGTCTTCAAGACTTTGCGCTGTAGATGAAATAACGCGCACATCAACTTTAATCGGCATTTGTCCATTGATGCGAACAAAAAATTGCTCTTGCAAAACACGTAGCAACTTCGCTTGTGTTTCAAGAGGCAAATCAGAGACTTCATCCAAAAACAATGTCCCACCATTTGCACGCTCTAAAACGCCTGGGGAAACAACACCGCGTTCCTCACGTCCGAATAGCTTCTCTTCAAGATTTTCTGGCTCCAAAGACGCACAATCAACAACAATAAAAGGCGCCTTGCTCCGCATGGAGTTTTTGTGAAGATACCGCGCCGCAATTTCCTTACCAGAACCGGCAGCCCCGTTAATCAGAACGCGACTATTGGTTGGAGCAATCTTATCCAGCGCAGACAACATGGTTTGAAAGACTTGAGACTTCCCGACAAGATCAGCGTGTGTTTCCTCCTGAACACGCAAAACAGCATTCTCGCGCCGCAAGGATGCAGTCTCGAGAGCTCGGTCAATCATCAACAACAAACGATCGGTTTTAAACGGTTTCTCAATAAAATCATATGCTCCTATCTTGATAGCCTTTACAGCCGTCTCGATCGTGCCATGACCACTAATCATGACCACAGGCAAATTCGGATAATCGACTTTAATCTTTTCGAGAATAGAAAGCCCGTCATATTCGCTATTTTTAAGCCAGATATCCAATACGACCAATGAGTAAGGCTTCTTGGCCAAGGCCTCGTAGACTTGAGAGGCGCTCTCGGCCTGACCTGTCCCATATCCTTCGTCTTCAAGAATACCAACGATCAAAGCCCGAATATCGGCTTCATCATCTACAATCAAAATATCAGCTTTGGATTTCGTCATCGTTACCAAATCAATGTCCCAGATCAATACTCTCCGGTAGTGTCAGATAGAACCGGAAGCTCAAGAACGACACATGCGCCGCCCAAATCCTTCCAGTCATGAATCAATCTTATACGATCATCCACCCCGAAGGAAAGGCTTCCAGAATGGTCTTCCATAATTTTTTTCACTATAGCAAGCCCCAAACCAGTCCCCTTCTCTTTATAGGTAACATAAGGTTCTGTCAAAGATTCCGGAGTAATATCCTCAGGAAACCCTGGCCCATTATCCTGAATAACAATCAGGAGGCTCTCTGCATCATTCTCGCCATCTTTGCGAAAGACCTTATGCAGCCAAACACCTATCTCGGGCTGAAATCCATCACCCTTGCAACTTTCCGCAAGTGACTCCTCAGCATTTTTCAACAGGTTAATAATTGCCTGACGGATCTGCTGCTCATCGCAATGCACAATAGTTTTATCAGGCAACGGAAAGGACGTTCCCGAGAAAGTTACCTTGCCATGAGCCTGTTTGGCAAACAGGACACAATCAGAAACAAGCGTCCCTATATTTACAGGCAGCATCTTCGGCTCAGGCATCCTTGCAAATGCAGAAAATTCATTCACCATGTGCCCGATATCCCCGACATGGCGGATAATCGTATCGATACATTGTGAGAAAATGCGTTGATCGTCTTCTCCCAGTTGCCCCATATATTTTCTCTTCAACCGTTCTGCAGACAGCTGGATAGGAGTCAGAGGATTTTTAATTTCATGGGCAATACGCCGTGCAACATCAGCCCAAGCAACCTTACGCTGGGCAGATTGAACATCAGTAATATCATCAAATGTTATAACCGCACCAACATCCTTATCACCTAACAATTCAATTCCTACCCTAACCAATAAAGTCCGCCGTCCCTTCTCGATTGTTTGCACGGAAACTTCAGTCTCATGCACTTTGTCAGGGCGATTATAAGCCTGATCAATAACATCAACCAGATCCGGAAACAAATCACGGATATTTAAAGCCAGAAGGCTCTCTGCTTTGCGTCCCAGAATATTGGCTGCCGATGCATTTGCCAGCGTCACTCGCCCATCCTTTCCCAAACTGAGTACACCGGACGTCACTCCAGCCAGGATGGTCTCTGTAAACTGACGGCGTTCATCAATACGCTGGTTTGCTTGAATCAATTCGCTGCGCTGATCCTGAATTTGGCGTGTCATTCTATTAAAAGATCGTGCCAAATGATCAAACTCCTCAAATCCGCTATTATCGGCAACCATAGCCGTCAAATCACCTTTGCGCACACGATCAGAAGCTTCAATCAAAGATACAATAGGCGTCGCCAGACGGCGAGCAAAAGTCAAGGCAAAAAACACTGCAGAACACAGTAAAATCAAGGCCACGACAATGTATATCATCGTCACAGTCCGCCGCAACCCTATATAACGATCGGCCATTTCATCATATTTCTTAACCGCTTCACGCGTAGTCTCGAGATGCTTTAGCACATTACTTTCGACAGATCTCCCGACAAACAGATAACTGTCATCAGCAAAATTGGATAAGCGAACCAAAGCTTGGACACGATCATCATCTGCGGCTGTCAGAATAACAACTTCACCATCATCTGCACTGGAAAGGACATATCCCGGAATATCCTGTTCCAAGAACTCAGAAGCATCGCCAACATTCGCAATAACAACCTTGTCTTTATTGAAAATTACTGCCTCGGATAATCCGCGCAACACACTTTGCGTTTCAACAAATCGCGCAAATCCGGCTGGGTTCGTGTAAACAAGATCGGCTTCATGATCCAAATCTTTCGCCATGGCCATAATGTCTGCACGAATGACCTGATGATGCTCACGCAAATAAGACTCTGCGACTTCTTGAGACTCATTGACAGCTGTGCGCACACGATCACTAAACCATGTCTGCACGCCATAATGAAAGAAGAACAAAGAAAAAATCGTCATAATGACGGCTGGCGCCATAGCCAGAAGACCAAAAATATAAACCAGCCTTAAGTGAAGCCGGGCTCCCGGAATCCCACGCCGCCATGTTGTAAAAAGCGAAACCACACGACGAGCAATCAAAATACCCAGCACGCATAAAATAACAAGATCAAGATTCAAAAGCCAAATCACAGCATCAGGACTATCTCCGAATGGCGGAGCAGACTTTAAAGCGGCATAGGTCGCAATCCCAGCCAAAACAGCCAGAAAAATAAAGACAAGAGCCAAACGACCATCCCACGAGGATCGCAAGCGACTACGTATCCACAATAAGCGGACAGGCACACGCATTAAGCCAAAAAATCCTTGCGGGGAGGCAGTTTTCGTCATAGGACGAAATATCCCTGTTCATGGGCAAAAAAGCAAGCTAAACCATACAATTATGATGATAAATACAGGTCAAAACACTCCATTTTCAGTGATAATCGTGGCAGCAGGCTCCGGAAGCCGCATGAACGCGGATTTGCCTAAGCAATTTTTGAAAATAGGCAAGAAAACAATCCTGCGGCACACACTAGAAAAATTTGCCTCACATCCGGCGCTTCAATCAATAACAGTGGTCATCAACCCCGATCATCAGGATCTTTACGAAGCCAGTATTAGAGGCCTTGAAGGAAAAATTTTACCCCCTGTGAATGGTGGCGAAACCCGTCAGGACAGTGTTCGGAATGCAATCGAATCTCTAAAAGCAGACGAAAACGATATTATCCTCATCCATGATGCCGCGCGGCCAGCGCTGCACGAAGATGACCTGAACCAAATCCTTGAGATCGTAGCACTACATGACGCAGCAACGCTTACAGGATCGGTCAAAGACACGCTTCGCAAATCAAAAAATAACATCCTTACTGAAACAATAGACAGGGACTCCACACTCTGCATACAAACCCCACAGGCCTTTAGGTTCGGAATCATAAAATCCGCCCATCATCTGCTAAAAGACAAAACAGCAACAGACGATACGGCTCTCGTCACAGAAATAGGGCATGACGTAAAAGCAGTTATAGCCCGATACCCTAACCCTAAAGTCACAACACGAGACGATCTTGAGTACGCAACATTCCTTCTGAACAAAGGCAAAGAAACCATGATAATTCCTAAAACAGCCCTCGGATATGATGTACACGCCTTCGGAGAAGACGCCCAAACCATTCGTATTGGCGGCATAGACATCCCTCACGCACGTAAGCTAGCTGGACATTCGGACGCAGACGTTGTCCTACATGCCATTACTGATGCCGTATACGGTCTATTAGCAGATGGGGATATCGGGGCCCACTTCCCGCCAAGCGATCCGGCTCATAAAGGCAAAGACAGTACGATTTTTCTCAAAGAAGCCCTTTCCGATTTGAAGGGAGCAAAAGGTATTATTCATCATGTCGACACAACAATTATCTGTGAAACTCCCAAAATAGGCCCGCATCGTGAAGCAATGCGCCAGCGTATTGCAGAAATTATGAATCTTCCCCTGTCCAGAGTTTCCGTCAAAGCGACAACAACTGAAGGTTTGGGATTTACAGGTCGTCAAGAAGGTATTGCCGCACAATCACTTGTCACCGCCTCATTCCCGAATGAAGAATAAACGCATGCAAAATATAAAAGAAAAATTTCTAACAAAATACGAAACAGTAAAAGAAAATCGTTCACTTTTCGTATCTCGTCTCAACATCACGTCACCGGAATTCCAGATAGCAACATGGTTCGGGTCAGGATTGATAATCCCTGCCCCCGGGACATGGGGTACAGTCGGTGGCGCACTTTTCGGTATTGCCTTGATGTTTTTCACATCCTCATTCGCAACGGTATTAGTGGCCGTAGCCTTAACAGTAATCGGATATTGGGCCATCCGTAAAATCGAACACATCACTCAAGATCACGACAGTTCCTTTATCGTCATAGACGAAGTCATTGCCATTCTTCTGGTTTTTGCCTTAATGCCTGAATTTTCTACACTTATGACATTATCCGGATTTGTAATTTTCAGATTTTTTGATGCCGCAAAGCCGTGGCCTATCAATTGGTTAGACAGACAAATTGGCGGTGCTGCCGGAGTCATAGTGGACGACCTTATGGCCGCACTATATACTCTGCTCATCCTATGGGGGTACTATGGATTTATCTGATCTCGTTCGCACAGTCAGTGACGTGCTTCGCACCAAAAAACTACGGCTTACTACAGCCGAGTCTTGTACAGGAGGCCTGATCTCCAGCTTGCTCACAGATTTAGCAGGCTCTTCGGATATTTTTGATCGAGGATTTGTAACTTATTCGAACCAATCAAAAATGGATATGCTCGGCGTCTCTCCCCTGACAATAGATGAATACGGAGCAGTCAGTGCATTAACCGCTGCCGAAATGGCAAAAGGCGCTCTGGAACACTCCCAAGCTGACCTCTCTATTGCAGTAACGGGTATAGCGGGGCCAAGCGGCGGCACACCTGAAAAGCCGGTAGGCTTGGTTTATATTGCCTTTTCTCGCAGGGGCGGTGAAACCATTGTCGAGGAAAACATTTTTAGAGGCGAGCGCTCTGATGTACGTTTTACAACTGCCAAAACAGCTCTCGAAACAGTTCTGAACAAAATCGGCGAATAGAGAATTGCAGCCCATTACGGCTGCAAAATCACTCGAGCGTTAACATTCACGTTAACTGTACTTTTTCCTGGCTCTGCAACAGGAGCAGACATCGCATCAGAAGCCCCGATAGACATCATCTCCATTTTTGCCATGCCACGCATCATCGGCATCGGTGTTGGCATGTAAGATCCATCAACATTCAAGTCAACAATCTCATAACTTGATTTATCAAGAGATTTTGCAATCAAAGCAGCTTTATCCTGAATTTTTTTCAAAGCTCCAACCAGCAATTCATCCTTGTACCCTTCTGCCTTATCCGGAGACAGCGTGTAAGACAGGCCATTCATTACAAAACCTGCTTCTTGCACTTTAGCAACAGCATCAAGAATTTTTTGGGAGTCTTTTGATTTGAAATCCAGTGTCTGACTTCCCTTCCAGATCTCACGTTTTTTCTGTTCCGTCAGTGAAAGAATAACTTTGGGCTGAGGATTTGGATCATAAATGTAAACGTAATACTGGCCAGTAGAGACTTCTATATCTTTATCGCTTTTCAACTGATCAACAACTTTTTTCATCAGCTTGTTAATCTTATCCTGAACAATACGGGAATCCGCATCCTCTACTTCGATGCGCATACCGGCAACCAACATATCCTGCTCAGCTTCAACCTGATCTTGGGCAGACAACGTCACAAGAACCTGTCCCTTACCAAGAACCGGGGTTCTGTCTTGGGCCAAGACAGCAGAACTGGAGAAAGCAACACCACTGACAACTGCCAGAATAGTTAAAAAGTACCGTTTCATTATAACCTCTCAATCACAAAAAAATTATAGTTCATTATTCTCGACCTCAGCATCATTCCCTGACCATTCGCTCGTCTTGGGCGGTCCATACAGATCCTCTGCCCTTTTCACAAATGCACCAACCATTCTTTTGGCAATCTCGTGAAAGAACATTCCGGCTACCCTTTCAAACATAGGATTTTTAAATTCAAAATCCACATGAAAATCGACTGTCGAACTTTCGTCCAAATGTGGAATGAACTTCCATGTATTTTTCAAATACTTCAGGGGGCCATTCACGTACTCGACATAAATTGTTTTATCTTCTTCAACTTTGATTTTACAGTGAAACCATTCGTGAAAAAGTTTATAGCCAATAACCAGATTAGCAAAAATCCAGTCATCACGCTTCTTGATAATTTTGCAATCTATGCACCAAGGGAGAAAGCTGGGATATTCTTCAATATCAATAACCAGATCAAACATCTGGTCTGTGGTGTACGGGAGTGTCTTCTTTTCTGAGTAGGTGGGCATAATCGTATGTTACTGGTTTCGATGACTGTTGGAAGATGGTAAAGGTTGGCAGTAAATTTCTCAATACAGGAATTTTACCAACAACTTCAGAAACTTCAACTTTATGATTATAGTGGGTATAATCTTTTATTATTGTAAATTCTTCTCTACTGCAAATACCGCGAGACACAACAAAGTCATCTACACTCATCGGGGTAGCTTTACAACCAATCACATACCTCAGATAGTTTGCCGCGATGCGGTATGCATAAGCCTGCTTAAACGATAGGCCGCCATTTTCCGCATCAAGAGAGTTATGCCAAATATCGCAAAGCTTGATAAAGGCGGCCATCCTCGAGAATCTACACTTTTTACCAATATAATCATCGAAATAATGCTCATGATTTTCCTTATGAACCAGGTTAGCCAGATCCCTAAGATCGCGAGAAGTAATATCGTTTAAGTGCTCTGCCATAACAAATTTGGTTTTCTCGCCAATGTCATGAATCAAAGCTGCCAACTTCATCAAACGCACATCTTTTGGCTTAAAACCAAACTCGACAGCGCGAGCAGAAACAACTTTGTAAACAGAAAACGGATGCATTACAGCAGGACCATTATTAAACCGTCTTGTTTCCTTCGCATGAAAGTTCAAAGACAGAATAAGAGTCACTTGCTCTTCTGAAAGCACATTTTGTGAGACCAGCTCTTTGATAATCGGGAGCAAAACTGTATGCTCGAATGCATGCTTGGAGCTTTTACTTCTATTTAAAGCTCCGGAACGAGCGGAATCTTCAAAAGGCTTTCGCGTGTTATACAAAACGAAGGCTTCGTGCATTTCTTTGTGAGAAATACGACCATCAGTCCCTTTTTCAATATCGACCAAAAAACTCTCTATCTTGGCACCAGTCAGTCCATCTTTGTAAAAGGCAGCTCTGATACGGGCATATTCGGGACTATTAAGCGTCATAGGATTAGCTATAAAAATTTGGCTGATATTCCCCGCCAAAGCCAGATCTATAGCCCCATCTAAATACCTTTTTCTGTCCTGATCCGAGTGCTGATGACGAGAAACTAGCGCAGATGTCATCATCGCGAAATGGAGTGGATCAAGATTACCCAAAGCCAATTGAACACGCCCGCGCTGCAACCACCGGTCTTTCCGGACAGCAAAATCTCCCAACGCCCCTACAGCTAACATGAACTTCAGAAGAATTTCTTTTGAACGTGCTTCGGAGAGAACATGCGCATTTACGGCCAACCCCACAACCTTACGAAAAGCAGGGACCAAAAAAGAATCGGACATGGCGCGAGATGTCAATTGCATGCGACCATATAGCTCTTTAAGAAAGAAATTTCAAGTTTTGTGTTATGGAATACGAAACGCAAAGTAATTTAAATAGGGTAAGCTCTAAGCCTCTCCCTGAACCGCAGCTACAGAAGGCGTCTTTTTGCTCTCACGGGCAGCCTTAAGCTTCTCGAAATCCTCACCTGCATGATGACTGGAGCGCGTCAACGGAGACGCGGAAACCATTAAAAATCCCTTGGCATAAGCTATTTTTTCCAATTTCTGGAATTCTTCCGGCGTCCAGAACCTGTCAACAGGCGCATGCTTCGGAGTCGGTTGCAAATACTGGCCCACAGTCAAAAAATCAACTTGTGCAGCGCGCAAATCATCTAAAACCTGACTAACTTCTTCTAAAGTTTCACCCAAACCAACCATCAACCCGGATTTGGTAAAGATATCAGCATCAACTTCCTTAACACGTTCCAACAGCCTTAAAGACGTATAATACCGCGCACCCGGCCGGACAGTTGGATATAAACGCGGGACAGTCTCTAGATTATGGTTAAAGACATCGGGCCTTGATTTAGCAACAATATCAACAGATCCTGCCTTTTTCTTAAAGTCAGGAGTCAAGATTTCAATCGTTGTATCAGGAGATTTGAAACGGATAGCTTCAATAGTTTTGACAAAATGCTCCGCACCACCATCTGCAAGATCATCACGATCAACAGAGGTAATAACAACATGCTTCAAGCCCATTTTCTCGACAGCCACGCCAATACGTAAAGGCTCCATCCTATCCAGCTCATCAGGCTTTCCGGTCGCCACGTTACAAAAAGCGCAAGCCCGAGTACAGACTTCCCCCATAATCATGAAAGTTGCATGCTTTTTGTTCCAGCATTCCCCAATATTTGGGCATCCTGCCTCTTCACAAACAGTCGTCAGCTTGAAATTTTTAACAATCGCATGGGTTTCACCATACGTGCCCCCCTGAGGAGCCTTCACCCTGATCCAATCCGGCTTTTTGCCCATCGGACGATCGGGGTTTTTCTGTTTTTCGGGATGGCGCTTAGCCTTGTCCAATAAGTCAGGGTTATATGTCATGGTACGCTATTCTTAGGGCTTTCCGCCTTAAAAATCAAAATAAATATAACACTTTCCTAAAAACGATAACTCATCCCCACTGACACACCCGCTTCAGGGAAGACATTATTCCCCGAACGACCGCTTATCTCTGCAGCAACACTAAAATCATCAGAGATATCATATTCAAATCCCACTGATCCTTCGACCCAATTTTGATCTCCGACATCCCCTTCAGGTAGCGAGAAGGTAAATGCGTCAAGCGTTGCGTAGCTGGTGGAGTTTCGACTATCAGGTGTATGAACAAATGCAATCTGGCTATTGATTCTAAGATCATCACTATACTGATGCGCAACCTCGCTACCGATTTTCTGAATAGTTGTGATAGATGTCTGATCCGAGAAGACCAGAGGGAATGCACCGCCTGTTTCACTATAGCCGTTCAAATGAATTTTTGCCGCCTGCAATTCTACATACGGCGTAACATTTGTATCTGAATCTAATTCAAACGCCCATCCTAAACGTGCCGCACCACCGAAAGCATAACCATCCGTAGAACCTCTGGAGAAATCAACATCTGCCCCGTTCAAATATCCTCTATCAACATCCGCAGCCAAACCTGCGTAAAACAGTGAAGTATAAAATCTCAAACCGCTCTTGCCGACATAACTGGCCAAAACAGACCCGCCTTTTGAAACAAGCTCCGTAACAGAATCAAACCCTTCCTTGGATTTGCTTTCCGCTCCGTTGATACCAACCCCGACAACCCATTCATCGTCCAAAGCAACCTTGACACCGGCAGTCCCGTTAACCCCCCAGTTTGAAAGATCGTTACCTTGTCCAAAAAGCAAATTTCCAACAACATAACCAGAAATACGACTTGAAGCACTCGCAGGCCCCGCTGCCGGAGAAATAGTTGCCGGAGAAGAATAATCTATATTTTGAAGACCACGGATATATTGTTGCCCCCAAGTAGAGTTTAAGCGAGCCGCATATAAGGATTGTGAAATTTGGGAAACTGTTTTTTGCGTCGCCTGAATTGGAAGCTCTACAGAAGAGATCGAGGCAGCCAAATCAGAGTCAGTAATAAAGCCTCCCGAATCCAGATTTGCCCAGTAAAAAATATTTCCGCCAGCTAAAACTGTTGCTTCCCCTGAGATCATTGTCCCGCTTCTGTTTGTATCAGTAACGCTGCTAATATAATACGCAGACACGTCAACACCTGCATCCGTCAGAATATCGGAAATTGCCACCGCTCCTGTATTCGTACGATAGCGAAACGCAGAGCCTCCACCAGGTGCGCCCCAGCTATATCCAAAGATATTTTTTGCATCATCAGATGCTGCAGTAGCTCCACTCAGTGTACTACCAGCCAAAAACCCTACTCCGACCAAGCCTGTTTCCTGCGTCCAGTAAAACCCCTCGCCATCCATTCCGACATATTCGTTATAGCCAACAACAACCTTCCCATTATGACTGAGACCATATGGCTCTGTATAAGAAGTACCGGGCAATTTTCCCAATCCCACCATGCCTGTCGCCTGCGTCCAACGAAATGCCTGAGACTGCCCGAGACCATCATTCCCGATCCCGACAACAACAGACCCATCATCACTAATAGCACGAGCCTCACTATAGTCACCGCCAGCAATAAATCCGAGTGGCGTTAACACGCCAGATTCCCAGATAAAGGCCTCAGTTCCTGATCCTCTTACAAAGTAGTTCATCAAAGAATATCCGGTGACAATCCGACCATCACTTGAAACATCAATAGCCTGACTGTGGTTATACCCCCCTTGAACACCCGTCCCAACAAGTCCAGTCCCTTGTGTCCATATAAAACCTTGATAATGAGTTGCATCAACCCCAACCCCTACAGCCGTAGAAAGATTATCCGAAACGGCATTCACCCACGCATCATTTCCTCCGCCAGCAAAATCTCCAACAGTTACAAGCCCTGTTGTCGGTGAATCAAAATATCCAAGACCACTCCCATCCTGCCCTCTATTGACCATGCGGATTTGGCCGTCTGTCGTAAAGAAATAGGGATAAGTGGCGTTTTGATTAAAAGTCAAAGCTGTTTCATTATAGGTCTCCGAGTACGAAGTCGCGGAATGAATAACTCCCGAAAAAAGAAACATGCAGAATATAAACTTGGAATAAAAAGACTTCATTACTTCCTCCATTGGCCTGAGAATAAAAAGCCAATGAAGCAAGCCTATCAGAGAAGTCTAAACGTCTAGCAAATTGATTATGGAATAAAAATTAACCTTTTCAAGACAGATAAAGGAAAAGAAACAATAGCTTAGGATATATTCTTTCAAAAAAATGCTAACCAAAAACTTGCCCCTGATAGGAAGTGCTTATAAGTGCAGATGCTCCAACTTCCCAACTCTGTCAGAAACGTCCTGATATTTATGACCGAGGACCAAATGACCTTGAGCACGCTGTAAAGCAAGAATGACGCCATCAAGTTCATATTGCATCACATCTCTTGCTCCTGAAACAGCAAGAGCTTTCTCGGTATATTCCTGATACATGGATTGCCTGATCATTTCGATATCCGACAATAAAACTTCGCCAAGCCTGCACTCATAATCGGATAAATAGAAATTGGACAGGGCAAGAGCTTGTGTTGCATCCAAAAAGTCTCTAACAAAACCTGATTTATCCTCATCGGATATCGGCATCAGATACTCTCCTGCTTCAACAACCATTCGCGCAGATGATCGGGATAGGTTGGCTTCGCTATATATATCAAATAGCTCCTCGACAGTTTTGCTCATCGAAATTCCGACAGATGACCCTGAAAATTCAAATTTTTTAATCCACTCTTGATAGGCATGAGCTAAAGTGAAACGAGTAGAAAGATCCTGATATTGTGTTTCAAGATCTTGGACGGCAGACGAAACCTTCCCTCCAAGTATTCCATGTGCATAATAATTAAAAGCCCCGCAAAGAACACCTATCCGCTTCTCGAGAATCTGTCCTGCCTCCAATTGAGCATCAATCAACTGCGCATACGCTGCGACCCGCCTACCCAGTATAGAAGAAACATCTCCTACTTTGCTCTCTCTTGCCAATCGTGCCTGCTCATCTCGCATAAAGTTTGTGAACTTTTGATCCTCTGCCGCATGGACAGGATCTGCACAAAAAAGATCATGCAACTCTTTCAGACGATTAACGCGAGCAGATAAATTCTCTATACATTTTTCGCTGATATTCATACGCAGAACACCATCCATAGCACACCTCACTGACTACAATCTTTTTGGTCCATGCTTAAAAATATTATAAAGCATATTGGCAACATCAAGTTCACTTCCCCCCATAGATGGACCGATACCCTTTACAGAACGCGCCCCCACACCACGTTCTTGCATAAGATGGAACACACTCTTACTTGCATCCTCTCCCAACCAATGAATAGCACCATATACTGAATTCGAAGCTCTACCGAATTCTTCGTCTACCCCAATAGTACGACACAAATGTGATTTATAAGCATGTGCATTCGCCAGCATAAAATATAGATGGGTTACAGCAGTCTCAACAGGATCGTTAGAACAAGCAATCAATTTGGAAAACGGATTATCATGCTCAAGAAATCCAATTTCAAAACGTGTATACATTTCGCCGATAAAAGCCCTCTCAACAAAATGGCTTTCCTCCATAAAGAACATATCACTTTCTGCCTCCGGCGAGTCATATATGCGGAACATTCCCTGATATGGATCTCCATCAATAATCAATCCAGCGACAGCACGTCTCAGGTAATCCCCTACGGGGCTGTCAGAGAACTGTTCGCCGGAAAAAAAGTTTTCTGTTTCAAGATGCTTCTGCACACTTTCCAAACAAACATGCAAAGCTGTACGATATGTTTCCCACCAGACAGGACTATTGCGTGACAAATCTATTTTTACAAAAGCACGGTCACCTTCTTCTTCAATTCCGATGATGGAGATCTTGCTGTCACCTTTGACCATATCCGAGACATGGCGAACGATCATACCCTTAAAGAGTTGCCTCTGTTCTGAATTGGCAACATCCGGATCGAAATAGATTTCGCTGGAAGATAAGGGAAAAATAATTGATTTTTCAGTATATCCGAAAGCAGAGACTTTTCCGAAGTCTCCAAAAGAAGTCTGCCTCTGTTCGCGCTCTTCCATATTCAAAACCTGTTCTATTTTTTTTATTGTTTTGTATTTGTCGAGAGCTTTAACGAGGCAATCAAATCCTAACGTCTGGATGCCTGCGCATTAAAGTAATCGACATTACTTTCAAAGCCGTGAACTTTGGGGTCCAACCGATAAAAAGTCCGGATCTGACCTTTATAGCTGACCACTGCAAACCAGTTTCTTTGGGGATCATAAAAGACGCGATCCCCGTCAATCTGCTTGATCGTTAATGTTCCCTCGGGTGGGCGGGTCACAAAGTCATTAGCAGCTTGAACATAGACCTCTTCGTTATGAAAAGCAAACTCTTTTCCATGCTTTTGGAAATGCACGCGGGCATTCTCCCTAGACGTTAAGTCCTTGGTAGACGACCATTCCAACTCCCCCTGATAGGGGAGAGATATAGAAGCCTCCTCAGCGGCTAATGCTGCCTTATGGCTGTTTTTCTCAAAATTAGAAAATTGCAAAAGCCCAAAAAACAATAACAATCCCACCACGGTAAAGATCGATTTCCATGGGGTAATCTTGTGATGGTTATTCGGATTAAGCATAAAAATGTAACAAGAGTTTAAAAGTGAATGGCTTTACCATAGGCTGACAGGACTGACTCGTGCATCATTTCGGATAAAGTCGGATGCGGGAAAACCGTATGCATTAACTCTGCTTCGGTTGTCTCGAGCGTCATACCGATTGCAAATCCCTGAATCATTTCGGTCACTTCTGCACCAATCATATGCGCTCCAAGCAAAGCGCCAGTCTTCGCATCAAATATTGTTTTGACCAAACCTTCAGGTTCGCCAAGGGCAATCGCTTTGCCATTGCCCACAAACGGGAACCTGCCGACTTTTAACTCGTAACCAGCCTCTTTTGCCTTGGTTTCCGTCAAACCAACAGACGCAACTTGCGGATGAGCATAAGTACATCCTGGGATTTCACTCTTCTTCAAAGGATGAACATCCTTGAGGCCCGCGATCTTCTCAATACAAATAATTCCTTCATGCGATGCCTTATGTGCAAGCCAAGGTGCACCAGCAACATCGCCGATTGCATATACGCCTTTCTCGTCAGTCTCAGAATAAGGGCCGGTTACGATATGACCTCGATCAACTTTGACTTTGGTATTTTCAAGACCAAGATTCTCCGTATTAGCGACGATACCAACCGCGGAGATCACACGATCAACGGTGATTTTCTCAACTTTTCCACCGACCTCGACATGACAAACGACATTATCCTTGCCCTTCTCGAGCTTGGTAACTTTTGCCCCTGTCATAATCTTCATGCCCTGCTTCTCGAATGACTTACGGGCAAGACCTGAAATTTCTTCATCTTCAACAGGCATAATACGGTCCATCAATTCAACCACTGTTACTTCTGCACCAAGCGTACGGAAGAACGACGCAAACTCAATCCCGATAGCGCCGGAACCAACAACCAGCAATGATTTTGGCATCATATCAGGGACCAAAGCCTCTTTATATGTCCAAACCAGTTTTCCGTCAGGCTCAAGCCCCGGCAATACACGTGCACGCGCACCCGTTGCCACAATAATATGTTTGCCTGTCAAAACATCCTTGGATTTGTCTTTGGTCACCTCGACCTCGACTTGCCCCTTACCCTTCAAACGTCCGAACCCATCAAAAACAGTCACTTTGTTTTTCTTAAGCAAATGCCCGATACCGCCTGATAACTGTTTGGACACACCACGAGAGCGCTCAACAATTTTCTGGAGATCAAAGTGCGGCTTCTCACAAGACAGGCCATACTCCCCCGCATGGTTCATCAGATGAAAGACTTCTGCCGAACGAAGCAAAGCCTTCGTCGGGATGCATCCCCAATTGAGGCAAATCCCCCCCAAATGATTAGCTTCAACCACGGCAGTCTTCATTCCGAGTTGCGCTGCACGAATAGCTGCCACATATCCGCCCGGTCCACCACCGATTACAATCACATCAAAATTCTTATCAGACATTTTTTACTTCCTATCTCATTTAACAATTATGCACAAAGAGAGTGTTTCATTTGCCCGATAGCGGACATTGCATTCTTGTGCCCCTCTTCCGAAGAAAGAGATTGTTCAAATAGCGACCTCTCGTCTCCCCATCCTCTTCTCGGAGAACAAATATATAGCCAAGCACTTTTAGAATTCCGCTCACAAGCATCCAATGCAGCGTCTCGAAGTTCATTTAAACGCCTACGCGCATTCGCATCAAAAATTTCCCTTAAACTATATGGAACAGCAATAGTCACCGAATAATACATTTCATGTTTCCAAATAAAAAAGAAATTAAGCCAGCATCAATACAGGGTTTTCAATGAAACGTTTAAAGTGTTGCAGGAATTCAGCCCCGACAGCTCCATCGACGGAACGGTGATCTGTTGAGAGAGTCACTGTCATTACATTCCGCACGACCATTTGCCCGTTTTCGACAACAACGCGCTCTTCCCCAGCTCCGACAGCCATAATACAGCTTTGTGGCGGGTTAACGATCGCCTGGAAGTTCTTGACACCAAACATTCCCAAGTTGGAAATAGAGAATGAACCACCCTGGAACTCCTCAGGTTTCAATTTTCCGTCTTTGGCACGCTTTGCCAAATCTTTCATTTCATCGGAAATATCGCGCAAAGATTTTGTCTCGGCTTTCTTGATAATCGGCGTAATCAATCCATTAGGCGTTGCAACAGCAACAGAGATATCTGCATGCTTATATTGAATAACAGCATCATCAGTCCATGATGTATTGGCAGCAGGATAAGCTTTCAATGCCATCGCATTTGCCTTGATAATAAAATCATTCACAGAGAGTTTGAAAGCACCGTCAGCAGCCTTGTTAATCTCCGCACGAGCAGTCAAAAGATTATCCAGCACGCAATCAACGGAGAGATAAAAATGCGGAATAACTTGCTTGGCTTCGGTCAAGCGACGCGCTGTAACTTTCTTGATATTGTTATTCGGAAGCTCTGTATATTCCATTCCAAGCATATCAGCCAACTGCTTGGCATTCGGGCCACTGGATGCAGGCGCGGAAGATGCTGATGACGCCGCCTTTGGAGCTGTTACCCCACCAGCTTTAGCATTTTCAACATCGCCCTTCACAATACGACCATGAGGCCCTGTACCTTGAATCGTCTTAAGATCAATGCCTTTTTGCTCAGCAATTCGACGAGCCAAAGGCGATGCGAAAACGCGATCCCCTTTTGCAACAGACGCAGAAGATGGCACAGAAAAAGAAGAAGATGGTGCTGAAACCGCGGCAACAGGGACTGCAGCAGGATTTGCATTTGCAGCCGATCCAACTTTTATTGCAGACGCATCTTCCCCATCCTCAAGTAAAACAGCAATCGGCGTATTCACAGCAACGCCGGATGTTCCGGCAGAAATCAAGATCTTTGCCAACTTACCTTCATCAACCGCTTCAACTTCCATTGTAGCTTTATCAGTTTCGATCTCTGCGATCACGTCTCCGGCCTTTACAACGTCACCCTCATTTTTCAACCACTTGGCCAAAGTCCCTTCAGTCATGGTCGGAGAAAGTGCAGGCATTAAAATATCAACTGGCATCTTGCGATCCTCTTAACGGTAACAAACTTTTTTGGCGGCATGAACAATCTCGTCAACTTGTGGCGTTGCCAAAGTTTCAAGATTTGTCGCATACGGGGTAGGAACATCTGCCGCGTGAACACGAACGACAGGCGCATCCAGATAATCAAACGCGTGCTCATTCACCATGGCGCAAATCTCCGCACCGATACCCGCAAACGGCCATCCTTCTTCGACAGACACAATACGATTGGTTTTCTTGACACTTTCAAGAATTGTATAACGGTCAATCGGGCGAATAGTACGCAGGTTAATTACCTCGGCACTGATACCCTGCTCTTCCAACTTCTTGGCGGCTTCCATACATTTGCCAACCATGATCGAAAAAGAAACAAGAGTAACATCTGTGCCTTCACGTTCAATTTTTGCACGCCCCAGAGGAATAACATAATCCTCTGACGTCGGTGTCTCAAACACTTGGCCATACATCAATTCGTGCTCCAGAACGATGACGGGGTTCGGATCACGTATAGCTGCCTTCAATAGACCTTTAGCATCTGCACCGGACCAAGGCGCAACAACTTTCAACCCCGGAACATGCGCATACCAAGACGCATAACATCCTGAGTGCTGTGCACCGACTTTACCGGGCGCCCCATTCTGACCACGGAAAACAATCGGGCAGCCTAATTTCCCACCGGCCATGTAAAGAGTTTTTGCGGCAGAGTTAATGATCTGATCCATTGCCTGCATCCCAAAGTCCCAGCTCATAAACTCGATAATCGGACGAAGGCCATTCATTGCTGCCCCGACTCCTAGACCTGTAAAGGCGTGCTCGGTAATCGGGCTATCTACAACACGATCAGGACCAAACTCATCCAACATCCCTTGAGACACTTTATAAGCACCGTTATATTCGGCAACCTCTTCACCCAAAAGGAAAACCTTCTCATCGCGACGCATCTCTTCAGACATGGCCATACGCAACGCTTCACGAACCTGCATCGGCTCTGTCTTCTCAAGGAACGGGGCTTCATCAAATGGTGGCGGCTCCATGACAACATTTTGAGCATACAAAACATCACGGTTTGCAATGGCTTTACCTGCTGGCTGAGACGCAGAAGACGTGGACATTACTTCCGAAGAATCTGGCGCCGCATTTGGCACACATGGAATATCAACCGGAGCAGCAGGAGCGTCAGATACGTCACTCTCACCATCTTCCAACAACATTGCAATCGGTGTATTCACTGCGACACCCTGCGCCCCTTCGGCTACAAGGATTTTACCAAGAACACCTTCATCAACCGCTTCGACTTCCATTGTAGCCTTATCGGTTTCAATCTCGGCAATAACATCTCCGGCTTTTACGACATCGCCCTCTTTCTTTAGCCAACGAGCCAAATTCCCTTCGGTCATTGTCGGAGACAAAGCAGGCATTAAAACTTGTACAGACATTTCGGATTTCCTTAGTAAAATTATTCTTCAACAGGGATCAAGACATCAGTCCAGAGATCAGATTCATCAGGCAATGGAGAGCTTTGAGCAAAATCCGCAGCCTCTTTTACAATCTCCTTGATCTCTTTATCAATAGGCTTCAGGTCATCTTCCGAAACGCCATATTCGGATTGTAAAACCGCCTTAACGCCTTCGATAGGATCACGTTCTTTATATTGCTCGACCTCATCCTTGGTTCGATATTTCTGTGGATCGGACATAGAGTGACCACGATAACGGTAGGTAATAATCTCAAGAATATAAGGACCATGTCCGGCACGCATATCTTCAATCGCGCGGGAAGCAGCCTCACGAACAGCCAGCACATCCATGCCATCAACTTGCTCGCCCTTAATCCCGAACCCTTCACCGCGGCGATAGAACTCACCGGCAGCATGGCGAGGAACGGATGTTCCCATAGAGTACTGGTTGTTTTCAATCACAAACAAACACGGCAGCTTCCAAAGCGCAGCCATGTTGTAGCTTTCAGCAACTTGGCCTTGGTTAGCAGCACCGTCCCCCATATACGCAACACAAACACCACCATCCTTTTTGTATTTATGAGAAAATGCCAACCCAAGCCCGATAGAAACTTGAGCACCAACAATCCCATGTCCACCGAAAAACCCGTTCTCGATCGAGAACATATGCATCGAACCGCCTTTGCCACGAGAACAACCACCTGCACGGCCTGTCAGCTCAGCCATAACTTCGTTAGCACTAATACCACTGACCAACATATGACCATGGTTACGATAAGCAGTAATACACGTATCAAGACCTGGCTTCAAAACAGATTGAATACCTGTCACGGTTGCTTCTTCACCGATATACAAGTGGCAGAAACCACCGATCAAACCCATTCCATAGAGCTGGCCGGCCTTCTCTTCGAAACGCCGGATCAACAGCATGTCGCGATAATATTTTTTCAACTCATCTTCTGACGGCATTTGAGCACTATTGGAAAGATTCGCGCCCTCTTGGACGGCTTTAAGATTAGACTTTTTCATGTTGTCCTTTTTGGATTTAGAAACCACGGAAAACCTCTTATGTTTTGACAGCGTACAGCTACACGATTTTTACCGAACAGCCAAGCAAAAAGCGCGGCCTTGTGCGGCGCAACATGCTGTAATCAAAAGAAAAATTTAAAGTGAAACCACTGAAGATCAAGAGGAAACCTGACCAAAAGACTATTTATTGAACAGAATATCTTTCTCGTTCTCCGCCCGATAGCCAAGCACCAATCTGGCGCGCTCTTCCAGAAGATCCTTATTGATAGATGCAGGACGCAACATGGAAACACGGGATTCCAAAGACACACGCTCCGATTTAAGCGTGGAATTTTCGACCTCAAGTGCTGAAATACTCTGTTGCAGCGTTAAATAACGCACATAGCTGCGCTGCCCCGAGATAAGGTGATATGAAAAATAGAAGCACAGCCCCATTCCAACGATTGTCAGAATATTTTTGCGAACCAGATATTTATGCTCGAGCAGTTGTTTCATATACAAAGAGAATCACAGACGACTCACCGCCGTCAAGCGAATTCCAACAAAAAATTAAAGATGAATCGAATAGGAACCTATCTCAGCCATACTGACGCAAATATGTTTTAATGTAAACATAACCGATTGAAAAAATCAGATTTTTTGACGTTGCCCGATCTCTCTTTTCTCCTTGTCATCGGTATAAGGCATCAACGCCTCCCATAACAAATCAAGCAATAAAGAATTTTCGAAAATAAAAGGTTGATAAGAGGAAGTCTGCCACCAACCTTGCTCCTTCTCAAGCTCGAACTGCGCCATCCCCCAGCTTGCATAACCAACATAAACGCGGTAGCAATCCTGACGGGCAAGCAGATCACGAACAAAATCAGAATTTAAAGAAATGAGATGATCCAATTCACCAACTACAGGGCGTCGCCCCTCCTGACACAAATCAACAACATGAACTGATTCACGATCCTCAACCGGACCGCCCCAATACAGCGGAACACCCAGATTAACGATATGGGATGGCAAAACCGTTAGATCCGTATACGGACGATTGAGAACAACAGCCCGAGCGCGATACCAATCATGCTCAAACATATACAAAACAGTTTTGGAAAAATTCGGATCATTCATTTCCGGTGAGGCAATGACAATCTTGCCACGCACGCCATGATAAAACCCGAGTACCGTCGGCAGTAGAATAAAAAAAGCAGCGAGCAGTGTTTGCCAATTTAACACTGCTCGCATACTAAAACCTCTTTAATTTAAAAAACTAGGCGGCGTTTTTCTTTGTCGCGCATTTCGCAGGCTGCGTACGCAAGATTGAACATCCTGCATATTCACCCATTGGGCCTAGCTCTTCTTCAATGCGTATCAATTGATTGTATTTTGCAATACGGTCAGAACGGGACAAAGACCCTGTTTTGATCTGCCCCGCATTGGTCGCAACAGCCAAATCAGCAATCGTTGCATCTTCGGTTTCACCGGAACGGTGAGAAAGAATAACACCCATGCCTGCCTTTTGCGCCATTTGAATAGCTTCCAAGGTTTCAGACAATGTTCCGATCTGGTTGACCTTCACGAGGATAGCATTCGCAGCCTTCATCTCGATACCACGAGCCAAACGCTTAGGATTGGTTACGAACAAATCATCACCAACCAACTGGACCTTGTCGCCCAAACGCTTGGTCAACTCAACCCAACCATCCCAATCATCTTCAGCCAAACCATCTTCGATAGAAGCAATCGGATATTTCGCACACAGCTCTTCATAATAACCGATCAATTCATTTGTCGAGAGCACACGTCCCTCACCTTCCAAATGATATTTTCCATCCTTAAAGAACTCGGTAGAGGCCACATCGAGAGCAATCATAATATCCTCACCAGGCTTATACCCAGCGCTCTCGATTGACTTCATGATAAAGTCCAAAGCTTCAGTTGCAGAATTTACAGCAGGAGCAAAACCACCTTCATCACCAACATTGGTATTCATTCCGGCAGCAGAAAGGTTTTTCTTCAATGCATGAAAGACTTCCGCCCCGTAACGAATAGCCTCAGCCATAGACGGCGCAGACACAGGCATAATCATAAACTCTTGGAAATCAACAGGATTATCTGCATGCTTCCCGCCATTGATAATGTTCATGAGCGGCACAGGCAGCAAATGTGCATGAACGCCGCCGACATAACGATAAAGCGGCATATCGGTTTCATCAGCCATAGCATGAGCACAAGCCAAAGACACGCCCAAGATCGCATTGGCTCCAAGCTTGCCCTTATTCTCGGTGCCATCAAGCTCAATCATCGCCATATCAATGATACGCTGAGCTTCGGCATCATAACCGCAAAGTTCTTCAGCAATAATGGCATTCACATTATCAACTGCTTTTTGGACTGATTTACCACCATAAATGGACTTATCTCCATCACGCAGTTCTACAGCCTCATGAGCACCTGTCGAAGCACCAGACGGCACCATCGCGCGACCAGTCGCACCACTTTCAAGAACAACGTCAACTTCAACAGTCGGGTTTCCACGGCTATCCAAAATTTGACGGGCAAAAATATCAATAATAGCAGTCATGTTTTTATCTCCAATCTATGACTTAGAAACTTTGTCCAGCGCAACCATCTTGGTCAAAATAGCTTCAAGCTCATGAAGCTTAACCATGTTAGGACCATCAGATGGCGCAGTATCAGGGTCTTGGTGAACTTCCATAAAGACACCGGCCACACCGACAGCAACAGCCGCACGCGCAAGCACTGGAACCATAGTACGATCTCCACCTGAAGATGTCCCCTGTCCACCGGGCTGTTGAACAGAATGGGTTGCATCAAATACAACAGGGTATCCTGTTTGCGCCATAATCGGCAACGAGCGCATATCGGACACAAGTGTGTTATATCCAAAGCTAGCACCTCGCTCACAAAGCATAATATTTTCATTACCTGTTGACGCAATCTTTGCAGCGACATTTTTCATGTCCCAAGGAGCCAAGAACTGTCCTTTTTTGACATTGATAACTTTACCTGTATTCCCCGCGGCAACCAGCAAATCTGTCTGACGACACAAGAACGCAGGAATTTGAAGAATATCGACAGCCTCAGCCACAATCGCGCATTGCTCAGGCAAATGCACATCGGTCAGAACAGGCACACCGAAATCTTTTTTAAGATCTTTAAAAACTTGTAGCGCATCATCAAATGTAACGCCCGAGCGAACACCTGAAACACTGGTACGATTTGCCTTATCAAAAGATGATTTGTAAACAAAGTTAATCCCGAGCTTACCTGTGATCTCTTTCAAAGCACCGCACATGTCATATGCATGTTCACGACTCTCAAGAACACAAGGCCCAGCAATCAGAAAAAACGGGGAAGAATTATTGGCTTCAAAGCCTGCTATACGAACTGTTTTCATGCGCTATATTTAGCGCGAACAGATCATTTTAGCAAGGCCTCGCGGATACGCTCCAAAGTGGGCATTGCAGCATCAGGAAAGGCAAATTTCCGCCCTGTAATCTGCTCATAGGCCGAGATATAAACCTCGGCCGCCTGAACGCGCACGTCATCAGGAATATGGGGAATATCATCCTTGTACGGGTCACACTGGCTATTGACCCAATTCCGGACAAAATCCTTATCAAAACTTTGCGGCCGCTCACCTGCCTCAAACTTTTGAGGATAAGTTTCAGCAAACCAATAGCGGGAGCTATCAGGTGTATGAATTTCGTCAGCCAGAATTATATTGCCCGCCTCGTCAAATCCAAATTCATATTTGGTATCGACTAATATAAGCCCTTGCTTCGCCGCAATCTCACGACCGCGCGCAAAAAGTTTTAAGGCATAACCGCTCACTTGATCCCATTGCTCTTGTGTCAACAACCCTTGAGATACAACCTCGGCTGCTGATAAAGGCTCATCATGCCCTGCATCAAAAGCCTTACTGGTCGGGGTAATAATCGTTTCAGGCAATTTCTGGTTCTCGCGCATCCCTTCAGGAAACTTCAAACCGTACATATCCCGCTTACCCGATTTATACATCGGCCAAATCGAAGTGCCTGTCGTTCCGCATAAATAGTCGCGCACAACAATCTCAACAGGCATAATCTTAAGAAGTTTCCCGACTACAACATTCGGATCAGGATAAGACACCACATGATTAGGACAAATATCTGCTGTTTTTTCAAACCAGAACTTCGCAGTCTGGGTTAAAACCTGCCCTTTAAGAGGAATGGTCGTCAAAATTCGATCAAAAGCAGATATACGGTCAGACGTAATGATTACGCGCGTACCATCCGGCAGATCATAATTATCACGTACTTTTCCGCGGTAATGCTTTGGTAACTCAGGGATGGTTGCATCCTCTAACGCCAAAGGCAAAAACGGTAAAATCTGATCGTGATAATTCGACATATCTATTCCATACAATTATCTTACAGGCTTCGGCGCCTCGACTTTTGCAGCAGCTTGCGTAGCATGAACATTAGCACTTGGAGCGTCATCAATGCCATGCGCTGCAATCGCAACTCCGATCGTTGCCGCAACAAATAATCCAACGATTCCTGTTTGGGAGCTTTCACCGCCCAAACGAATACGCTCTTCGGATAACCCTATATAATCTGCGTCTTTCATCGTCAAACTCCCTGTATTATTTATCTCAAATGCTCAGCCAAAAATTCTCTAAACCAACCTGCTCTTCTCAACAGCCGCCTTAATAAAAGACACAAACAAAGGATGTGGATCAAGTGGCTTGGATTTTAGCTCGGGGTGAAACTGAACACCGATAAACCAAGGATGATCGGGAATCTCGATAATCTCCGGCAACTCTCCATCAGGAGACATCCCCGAGAACACAACACCGCACTCTTCCAATTTCGGAATGTAGGACGTATTCACTTCATAACGGTGACGATGACGCTCGGAAATCATTTCTGCCCCATAGATCTCGGCAACACGAGAGCCTTTTTTAAGTGCCGCAGGATAAGCCCCAAGACGCATCGTGCCTCCCAAGTCGCCATTCTGCGAACGCGCTTCCATAGCATTCCCCTTCACCCATTCGGTCATCAATCCGACAACAGGCTCAGAAGTTGCGCCGAACTCAGTAGAGCTGGCTTCAGTCAATCCCAATTGATTCCGGCAAGACTCGATTACAGCCATCTGCATACCGAAACAGATCCCGAGATACGGAATTTTATGCTCGCGTGCGAACTGAACAGCCTTGATCTTGCCTTCTGTTCCGCGAACACCAAACCCGCCAGGAACAAGGATAGCGTGGACATCTTCCAACTCGTGGATTGTCCCATCCTTCTCAAAAATCTCGGACTCGACAAATTTGAGCTTCACTTTCACACGGTTGGCAATCCCGCCATGAGTCAGGGCCTCGTTCAAAGATTTATAGCTATCCGAAAGCTCCGTATATTTCCCGACAATAGCGACTTTAACTTCGCTTTCGGGATTTTTAATGCGGTCAACAATATCCAACCATCTGGTCAAATCAGGCGCAGCAACAGCCCTCATACCGAAACATTTCAAGACTTGATCGTCCAACCCTTCAGCATGATACGTCAAAGGAACTTCATAAATAGAGGACACGTCCAATGCAGGAATAACGCACTCGAACGGTATGTTACAGAACAAGCTGATCTTCTTACGCTCACCTTCATCAATTGGGCGATCTGCTCGACAAAGAAGAATATTTGGGCGAATACCCGCCGCCATCAATTCTTTTACCGAGTGCTGGGTTGGTTTGGTTTTCAACTCACCCGCAGCGGGGATATACGGCAACCATGTTGCATGAATAAAGATTGCGCGATCATGTCCGACTTCATTGCTGAATTGTCGTGCTGCTTCAAGATACGGAGTTGCCTCGATATCACCGACAGTCCCGCCAGTTTCAACCAATACAAAATCCGCAGTGCCATCTTTCTCACGAATAAAGGTCTTAATTTCATCTGTAATGTGCGGAATAACCTGAATAGTCGCGCCCAAATATTCTCCACGGCGTTCGCGTTGGAGCACATTCATATAAATACGACCTGTGGTAATGTTATCCGTCTGTGACGCAGGCCGACCCGTAAAACGTTCGTAGTGACCAAGATCAAGATCGGTTTCTGCTCCGTCATCAGTTACGAAGACTTCCCCGTGTTGGGTCGGACTCATAGTTCCCGGATCAATATTGAGATAAGGATCCATCTTGCACAAACGCACAGAATAGCCACGCGCTTGCAAAAGCGCACCAAGCGCTGCGGAGGCGAGGCCTTTTCCTAAAGAGGAAACCACGCCGCCGGTAATAAAAACATATTTGGTCATTTTTTACTTTGCTATCGGAACAGTTGGAGGTTCGGATGTTTCAGGAGCTGCATTCTCGCTTGCAGGAACATCTGCCGCACTCCCCTCTACAGGTACGGCAGGAGCCGTAATTGCAGGGACAGTCTCCTCTGCAACAGAATCAAGGATACTTCCTTGGCTAACGCTTCCCTGAGAAGCCATAATTGCCAGAATAATACTGGTTGTAAAGAATCCGACAGCTACAAGAGTTGTCGCCTTTGTCAAAGCATTTGCAGTCGACTGGGCAGAAGCAAAACTCCCCAGGCCGCCGCCTGTCCCCAACCCTAATCCACCGCCCTCGGAGCGCTGTAAAAGGATCAGAATGATCAAAGCCAATGTCAAAATCAAATGAATGACAAGAACAACATGTTCCATCTTAAAACTCTTATTTATAGTTTGTTATAAGTCCTATTTATTGTGCTGCCGTAACAATTGCAAGAAATTGATCAGCATTCAGACTGGCTCCGCCTACCAAAGCCCCGTCAACATTCTCTATATGGAGAAGCTCGACAGCGTTTTCAGGCTTAACAGAACCGCCGTACAAAATACGCACGGATTCAGGATTGTCCAGCTTTTCTTGCACATAGCGACGAATTACCCCGTGCATTTCTCTGACATCGTCTGGTGTTGCTGACTTTCCTGTCCCGATTGCCCAGACAGGCTCATAAGCGATAACAAGGTTTTGACCATTTGCAACTTCAGGCACAGACTCCTTTAGTTGCATTATGACAACAGGATTTTGCAACCCTTCCTGCCGTTCATTTTCTGTTTCCCCAACACAAATAATTACCTTCAAACCGGCCGCTATGGCATGTTCAGCTTTTTTGGCAATAATATTGTTGGTTTCACAGTGATACTGACGGCGTTCGGAATGCCCTAAAATGACATATTCACAGCCCGCTTCTTTAAGCATAGCCGCAGAAACATCCCCCGTATAGGCTCCGCTCATCCCGTGATAAGAACAATCCTGCGCCCCCACAGAAATGTTTTTCGGAAAATCAAACCCAGAAACCCTATCAAGATAAACAAAAGGCGGGCAAAGACACACATCAACAGCATCAGAACCACAATCCCTAACAACAAAAGGGACCAGATCCTCTACCAAAGCTTTAGAGCCGTTCATTTTCCAGTTGCCGACAATAAGTTTTTTCATGTCAAAACCCTCTCTAAAATCAAGTTGCCTATACTTACCTTATCAAGGCTTGGCATGTCCAGACAGGATGTTTATAGTGTCCCGATTCATTTTGACACAATTATAGGGATAATAAAAAACTATGATCCTCCGCTCAATGCGTAATGGCTTTTTCTCGGCAATCTTTCTGGGCTTGCTTGTTCTTGGTGGGTTCTCTCTGGTTTTGACTGACTGGAACGGAATGTTTCGAGATGGAGGCGTCACAAAAACAGATATCGCCGTTGTCAATGGAACACCAATTAAAATTTCGGAATTCAATAACATTGCTAATCGTGTACTCAGAAACCAGCGGATAAACGCGGCACAAGCCTATGAGTCAGGAATGCTGGACAACATCCTGCAAAATGAAATCCTGACCCGTGTTCTTGCTCTGGCCGCAAATGACTATGGTATTCGCGTGGAAGACAAGCATATTGCAAAACAAATCAAGTCCCTGATCTCTCCCTTGATGAACGATCAAACCAACGATAAACAAGCGTTAAAACAGTTTTTACAAATGCAGGGCATGAACGAGAAAAATCTGATTTCTATTATTCGCAGTGAAATTGAAACAGAACTCCTGAAAAGCTCTATCGCAGCAAATTCATATGTCCCAAGAATTTTGAGTGAAGACATTTCGTCCTATCAGGATACAACCCGCGCAGTTCGCTTCATTGAAATAAAAAATGAAGACATAAAGCTCGACAAGCAAGCAGACGAACAAACTCTCAAAGACTATTACGAAAGTGTAAAGACACAGTATATGGTTCCGGAGACTCGAGACTTCACAATTGCTGTGATGAATGCACACGACCTTGTTGCGGATACAAAAATCACAGATGAGGAAATCCAGACATACTACGATGCGCACAAGGAGGATTATCAGGAAGATGAAAAGCGTGTCCTCGATCAAGCCATCATCCAGAACGAAGGTGATGCGCTGAGCATCATAGAAAAAGTCAAATCAGGGCAGGATTTTGAAGAAACTATCAAAAATATGACAGGAAGCACAAAGACATACGCAAAGGCAATTTCCTTTGCGGCGAAGGACCTGTCTACAGATATGTCGAAACCTGTATTTGCAGCACAAAAAAGTGACATTGTTGGGCCATTCAAATCTCCCCTAGGCTACCACGTCATCAAGATCGCAGATATCAAGGAACCAAGGACAAAGCCACTTGCAGAGTTGAAGGACGCAATTACCAAAGAATTAACAGACCAGAAAGTTGGTGATGAAATCTACGCGCTCACATCATCCTTCGAAGACCGTCTTGCAGCAGGTGAGGATTACGAAGCACTGAAAAATGAATTCAAGATCAAAACATATGCTTTCAAAAATGTCAGCATAGACACAAAGAAAATCGGTGAAGTGAATATATTCACCGAAGAGCAAACAAAAACAATTCTGAATAAAATATTCCAGATGGGAGATGAGGAACCAAGCTCTCTATCTGACCTATCCGCGACAGAAATGTTTTCCGCAAAAGTGGATAAAATCACAACAGAAACTCCGAAAGCCTATAGTGATATCAAAGATATGATTGCCAAAAGATGGAAATCTGAAAATCAGGCGCGTCAAAACCTGATATCCGCACAATTGCTGACAGAGAAATTGAATGACGGGACAACAACTCTCCATAAATCAGGGTATAAAGTCCAAGAAATATCCAAACTGGCGCGCCCCGGCTCATCCATTAAATCACCTGACAACATCCCTGTAAGTTTCAAGGATATACGTGTATCGACACGTTTCATGGATGCAGAAGAAGGAAAATACATTATTTCAATCCCGAGCGACGCCGAGTCAGTGATCGTAGGAGTTGTTGATAAAACGTCTCTGGGGACTCCGAACAAGGGCGAAATCGACACTCTTGTCAAATCCTTGAAAGCAGACATCTCGACAGCCAACCTGATGCTTTTTGTGACCCAACTGGAAAAAGAATATCCGGTAGAAATCAATCAGGCCCTGATAAAAAGATTATATGCAAACTCGGGAGACCAAGAGGAATAGCCTAGATTTTTAATAAAACAGGTTTTCTAGCAGCCAAGGCACAAATACGGCACTTGGCTGCTTTTTTATTGCTCGATACGCCTCTGGTAAAATTTGTCGGTAGATCTATACTTTTTAACGGGTACTTAACCAGTAAAGGTTAATGTGCAAATTCAAATTGTCGAATTTCAACCGGGGACCTTCTAATGTCTGACGAAAAACAAAATACCACAGCAGAAAAAACCTTCACATTTACCAACGACCAAACTGGCGAAAAATGGACTTTCCCCGTAGTCGAAGGAACTTTAGGACCTGATACCGTTGACATCAGATCATTCTATGAAGACACAGATATGTTCACACTTGACCCGAGCTTCACATCTACAGCAAGCTGCAAATCACGCATCACATTTATTGACGGGGACAAAGGAATACTTTTGCACCGTGGATACAACATTAAAGAATTGGCAGAAAAAAGTAACTTCATGGAAGTTGCATACCTCCTACTTTACGGAGATCTGCCAAACCGCGAACAATATGAAGAATTTCGCAAAAACATCACCTACCACACCATGGTACATGAACAACTGCAATTCTTCTTCCGCGGTTTCCGCCGTGATGCACACCCGATGGCAATTATGTGCGGCGTTGTTGGCGCTTTGGCCTCCTTCTATCACGACTCTCTGGATATTTCAGATCCACGCCAGCGTGAGATTTCAGCACACCGCCTGATTGCAAAATTGCCAACGCTGGCAGCTATGGCCTACAAATATTCTGTCGGACAACCATTCGTCTATCCAAGAAATGATCTAACTTTTGCCGAAAACTTCCTGCACATGTGTTTCGCGGTTCCTGCAGAACCTTATAAAGTATCCCCTATTCTGGCTGACGCTATGGACAAGATTCTTATCTTGCACGCAGACCACGAGCAAAACGCATCGACCTCGACTGTCCGTCTGGCTGGTTCGTCTCAAGCAAATCCGTTCGCGTGCATCGCAGCCGGTATAGCTTCTCTTTGGGGACCTGCACATGGCGGTGCCAACCAGGCTGTGTTGGAAATGCTGGAAGAGATAGGATCAAAAGATCGCGTTCCAGAATTTATCCAAGGCGTTAAAGATAAAAAATACCGCCTCATGGGCTTTGGCCACCGCGTGTATAAAAACTTCGACCCACGAGCAACTGTCATGAAGGAATCTTGTGATAAGGTTTTGGCAGAATTGGGAGTAAGAGATCCGTTGCTGGAGATTGCAATGGAACTAGAAAAAATTGCTCTCTCCGATCCGTACTTTATCGAACGAAAACTCTACCCGAACGTGGATTTCTACTCAGGAATTATTCTGAAAGCTATGGGTTTCCCGGTATCCATGTTCACCGTTCTGTTTGCCGTCTCCCGCACGGTTGGCTGGGTTTCCCAGTGGAAAGAAATGATGGAAGAGCCAAGCAACAGGATTGGACGTCCACGTCAGCTATATTGCGGAGCAAAAGACCGCGATTATACGCCAGTCGAAAAGAGATAATAGAATTCAAACGAGCATATGACTTAAGCCACCCGAAAGGGTGGTTTTTTTCATTTCATTACAAAGTTTGCAGCAATATCTGATGCGCGCTCATGGGGATGCAAGCACAATTCTTCCAAAACCTCTTCTGAAAGTCTTTGATACTTCAGACGGCTCCCCCTCCTATCAGATAAAAATTTTGATACAACATCGGATATATTAGCGGCAACAACTTGCTGCTGGATAAATTCAGGATAAGCATTCCTTCTCAAAAGGATATTCCCAAGATGAGCAAACTTTGTTTTCACAACACGTCGAACAATCTCCCAAGTTAGACTATTCATTTTATAAAAGAGAACATGAGGAATTCCGGATAAAGCAATTTCCAGCGCGACAGTTCCTGATACCGCAACTGCCACATCACAAGCTCGGAAAGCATCATATTTCTCTTCCGAATCAGACGTCACAACAACTTGCAGATTTTGGAATTCCTGCTCCAGTCGTGCGTGCCATTTAGGCAAAGTTGGGATAACAAACTTTAATTCAGGATATTTGTGACATAACAAAGAGACAACATCTTTTATAATAGGGACACCCATCTCCAACTCACGCTCACGAGACCCGCAAAACAACCCCATCACAAGGTCATCTACAATAAACCCATGAGCTTGTCTGAATTTTAAACCATCCCCCTCAAGCACCCCGGAAGTCACCATGGGATGCCCAACAGAGATCGCCGATAATCCTTCCCGTTCAAAATACGGTACTTCAAAAGGAAACAAACAAATAATTCCATCAAGATACTGAGCAATTTTTCGGGCGCGACCAGGGCGCCAAGCCCAAACAGTCGGCGCAACATAATGAATACGGCGCGCAGGAACTTTCTGCTCTCGAAGTTTTTTTTGAACACGAAAAGAAAAATCTGGACTATCAATGGTCACGACCACATCCGGATTAAATCCGCGAATAGCCTCGACAGTTTTCCGAATTAAACCGATAAATTTCGGAACCTTGGGAAGAATTTCTGCAACCCCCATAACAGAAAGTTCTTCCATAGGAAAAAAGCTCTCTGTAAGTCCTGCTGACAACATTTTTTCGCCGCCAATCCCGCGTATTTCAAGATCAGAGCGAATGGCAAGCATAGAGCGTATCAAATCAGCCCCCAACACATCCCCTGAACTCTCGCCAGCGATAATAAATATCTTCGTTACAGACATTCATCCACTCCCATACCGCAAAGAAAAATATCCTGTTGACGGCATGAATCCGACACCGCATCAAAATCAGGAGAAAGCGTGGCGCCTGCTTCAACAACAATACCGGATATCCCACATGATTTGGCCATAGCAACAGTCTTGATTCCTATAGTCGGCAGATCCAGCGCATGATCTTGCTGCGGCTTGGATACTTTAACCAATATTTTTATCCCCTCGAGAGAGGCAACAGATTTCATTAAATAATCCGTACCACGCTTGTCTTCGCGAGCCATTACATGACCATCAAGGCCATCAATAATAACAGACTGTCCTAAATCTTGCGCACCATGTTCTTTGGCAGCTCTAAATCCTGATGAGATTGCACCGTCGGAACCTCGCCACCCTTGTGGCACAACGTGCCGCCCCAAAGGAAAAAGAAGTTCAGGCATGAACTCATGAATACCGTGAATACGGAAGCCTTCTGACTCTAACTCTTCACGGATAACGCGAAGCAAGGCATCATCTCCTAAAGAACGTCGCAAAAGCTTCCCGACAATTTGCATGCCACGCTTATCCACCTTCAAAGTTAAAAGGTTGGGTCGCTGCAACCCTCCCACCATAACTAAGTCGGTGACATGACGCTCTTTAAAGTGGGAAATTATAGCCCCCGCTTGACCGACAGAATAGTCAATCCCCAAATAAACAGGGACGACTTCCCCGCCCTGATGTTCAAGAGCACGAATAAAGCGTGCAGGCAAATCTCCATTACCCGCAATTAAGCCAATTTTCAGGCTATTTTTTTCTGTGGGGCACATAAAGGAAATCGTCCCTTATTGCGGGCGAATGAAATGATTTGCATGACTGCGTCAGCTTGGGAAAAATCATTAGCAACCATGTCGATCCGTTGATCCATAGTTCCCTCTTCACCAAACAACTCATTAAAAGCTCGCTGCAAAAGACGGATCTGGTCTTTATCAAAACCATTTCTCTCAAGGCCAACGATATTCAGCCCTGCAAGAAAGGCACGCTCGCCCTTTACACGACCATAAGGAATAACATCACTTTCAACTCCAGACATTCCACCGATCACAGCAAAAGATCCGATACGCACAAACTGGTGAACAGCAGCAAGTCCACCGATCAGAACATGACTACCGACTTCAACATGTCCGCCAAGCGTCGCATTATTTGCCATGATGACATGATCGCCGACGATGCAATCATGAGCGACATGTGTGCTCATCATAAATAGACCATGATTACCAACAACTGTCTTCATTGCTCCGCTTTCCGTTCCCGGATTCATCGTGCAATGTTCGCGAATTGTATTGTTATGCCCGATAATTAGCTCGGACTCTTCTCCATGATATTTTAAATCCTGAGGAGCATGCCCTATTGACGCAAACGGATAAATTACAGTCTCTTCGCCGATTTGAGTGCGCCCTTCAACAACTACATGGGATTTCAGCTCGACCCGATCTCCCAAAGATACATGAGGCCCAATAACAGAATAAGGACCAATAACAACCCCTTCACCCAATTGGGCATTCGGATCGACAACAGCTGTAGGATGAATTTGTGTACTCATAATGCAATACATGCCCTAAACGCTGGAAAACAGCAAATCACGGAATTTTTCCGGATATTACACTGTTTCCGGCTCCATAATCATCGCGGAAAATTCAGCTTCTGCGCACAAGATGCCATCCACTTTTGCTTCACCTTTAAATTTCCATACAGGTCCCCGCGATTTAAGAACCTCGACATGAATATGAAGGGAATCTCCAGGAGTGACGGGTCTACGGAATTTTGCATTATCAATGGTCATGAAATACACAAGCTTACCTTCACCTTCCACGCCCATAGTATGAACAACAAGAACCCCTGCCGTCTGGGCCATAGCCTCAACAATCAAGACGCCCGGCATAACCGGTGCACCTGGAAAGTGCCCTTGGAAATATGGTTCATTGAAAGTTACATTTTTCAATCCGATAGCGCTTTTACCTTTTTCGCATTCAAGAATACGATCAACCAAAAGCAGCGGATAACGGTGAGGAATCTTGTTCATAATTCCACGAACATCAATGACCTCTTTTTTGACTTGAACATCACTCATGAATTGGTTCCTTCTTTTTTTCTTTCTGTAACTTTGCTCAGGTATACCGATTGGCGCAAATATTTTTTCATTGGCATTGCCGGATACCCCATCCACTCTTCCTTAGGAGGAATATCTTTGGTAACGCCGGATTTTGCAGCTACTTTTGCCATCGAGCCGATTTTCAAATGTCCTGCAACGCCGGACTGTCCAGCCAAAACGACAAAGTCACCAAGTTCAGTACTTCCGGCGATTCCCGCCTGAGCCACAATAATACAACCACGTCCGATTTTAACGTTATGAGCAATCTGGACCAGATTATCAATCCAGCTTCCTGAACCGATCACAGTATCTCCGGATGCACCACGGTCAATAGTTGTGTTTGCACCAACTTCCACCATATCACCAATAACAACGCGTCCCAATTGTGGAACTTTAACAAAGCCACTTGGATCAATAGCAAACCCGAACCCGTCTTGCCCGATGCGCACTCCAGGATAGATACGTGAACCAAGCCCAATGATGGCATGAGAAATTGTTGCATGATTACCGATACGCACGCCGTCAGCAAGCTCTACCCCACGCCCTATCGAAGCATGACTTTCAATCCAGACATGATTACCGATAACAGCGCCCTCTCCAATAGAAACAAAATCGGATATATGAACAGCTTCACCAATCTTGGCAGACGGATGGATAGACGCAAGTTTGGAAATCGATGGCTCAGGTCTTTGCTCAGGATAAAAGGCCTGAGCCGCTAAAGCGTAGGATTTATATGGAGTTTTTGAAAGGAGCAAGCGTACATTTGGTGGCGCAAGACTGAGCATATCCGGATGAATAATACATGCACCAGCATTGGTGAACGCAAACTGATCCTTATATTTTTTGTTATCCAAAAAAGACAAATGCCCGTCACTAGCTACATCGAGAGCCGCAACATCTGATACAACATAATCACCATGTTGTGCACAATGCAGCTCGGCCCCAATGCGACCGGCGACTTGCGCCAGACTAAGCGGTGATGGTTTTGGAAAGAAACGTGCATCAGCCATTATCAAAGAACCTGAGAGAAGAGACTAAATAAAAAACTAAGGATATTTCTTGTCCATACGGGAAAGAACTTCTTGAGAAATATCCAAATCTTCCTGAACAAGAACGACAGCCTTACGATCGACAACAACTTGTAACTTGCGCTCATCCGCAACATCAGCTGCAATCTGGGAAACTTTTTTCTGTATATCCCCCAAAAGTTTGACTTTACTGTCATCCAGAGACTTCCTGGATTGGTTGATTTTGTCCTGATATGACTTGGCAGTGTTGGTAAATTGTGTCTTAGCTGCCTCGACTTCTTCTTTCGTCATCTTTTCCTTGCCGCCTTTCAGCAAGGATTTTTCAAGATCAGCCAGCTTCTTGCGGTTGTCTTGAATCAGGGTTTGCAATTCAGTTTCCTGCTTTTTCAACCTATCCGCAGCACGCTTCCCCTCTTTGCAATTAACGATAACACCTTCAATATCCAGAACGGCGACAGCTTTCTGTGTATCTTCGGCATGTGCCTTGACCGGAGAGAAAATAATAAGAGTGGCAAACGCAAAAAGCGTAATCAATTTTTTCACAATAACCTCACAAAATAACTATGAATTTTTAAAAACGTGTTCCGAAGCTGAAACGGAAGACCTGCTCAACGTCATAATCTTCTTTCAGATATGGCTTGGACAAATCAATACGAACAGGCCCCATTGGAGAACGCCAAGTCACACCGACCCCACCGGATGCCCGAAGAGAGTTTTCATCGACAAGACCGTTCCCTGTTTCATCAAGCCCCCATAGAGACCCAACATCAGTGAAGATATGTCCGGAAACACCCAAATCATCTGGAAGTCCGAGAGGTAAAGTCAACTCTGCCGTACCTCGATAAAATTGGTTTCCACCCAAAGAGTCATCAGTGGTCAAATCGCGAGGACCAACACCATATTTTTCAAAACCGCGGAATGTATTTCCGCCGAGGAAATAACGCTCGTTAATTTTAACTTCCTCATCCCCATAACCGGCAATAATACCTACCTCACCCAACAAATTAAATGTCCATTTCTTGGCGATAGGGAAGTAGTATGAGCCTCCCAATTTACCGGAAACATACTGCGCATCCCCGCCAAGACCGGCAACCTCTGTATCCAACCAGGCAGAGAAGCCGTCTGTCGGAAATAACCGGCTATCCAGATCTTCATACGTCAGGCGCTGAGAGACAGCAGATGTCATGCGGTTACCCTCCTGATCCTGAACGAAGCGTGATGCATCACTATCAACATTGGTAATCTCGTTACTTTCAATCCGGTACTTCCAGAGTTGACGCCAGTTTTTGGATAGCGGATATCCCAAACGAACACCTCCTCCTGTTCTTTTCTGGTCAAAGGAAGACTGATCCTGTTGGTCGCGTGTGGTATGGAAGGCATCAAATCCTAGGGCCAGGTCACGATCCAGAAAATACGGCTCGGTAAACGAAACATCAAACTCTGTGCGGGATCCTGCAATAGTTGCAGACAATCCCAAATCCTGACCTTTACCCAGCAAGTTCCTCTCACGGATATGGAAGTCTGCAAGAGGACCGTCAGCTGTCGAGAAACCAGCCCCCAAAGAAACCTCGCCGGTTGATTGCTCTTCCACTGTCACATCAACGACGGTTTTATCGGGGGTGCTTCCCGGAAGTGTTTTCACGTCAACCTTGGAGAAATATCCTAGGTTATTGATATTCTTCTCGGACTCGGCCAACAAGGTACGATTAAACGCGTCCCCTTCGACCAGTTCCATCTGACGACGCACAACCTTATCGAGAGTGCGAGCATTCCCGTCAATGTTAATGCGCTCGACAAACACGCGTGGACTTTCATTGACATTGAATACCAGATCAATTGTTTTATCTGCACGATTACGATTTACGTCCGGAACGACTTCTGCGAAAGCATACTGCATATCCCCTAAGGAATGGGTCATATTTTCTACAGTAGTTTTGACTTCTTCAGCATCATACCAGTCGGATTTGGACAAAGTAACATCCTTCATCAAAGACTGGGGATCAAGATTACGAAGTTGGGAATTGACACGAATATCGCCAACCTTATAACGTTCACCTTCATCAACAGTAACCGTAATATAGAAACGCTCTTTATCCTGAGACAATTCAGAAACAGAGGAAGACACACGGAAATCGGCATACCCTTCCTTTAGATAAAACTGGCGCAAAACTTCCATATCGTAAGACAATCTGTCCTGATCATACCGATCAGCAGAAGACAGAATATTGTACCAGCGACGCTCGCGCGAAGTAATAACAGAGCGCAATTCGTCACCGCTAAATCTCTCGTTCCCGACAAAACGAATGGAACTGATTTCTGTCAATGGGCCTTCGGAAATTTCAAAAACGAGATCAACACGGTTCTGATCCAGCTTGATAACTTTAGGCTGAATATCAGCGGAGAAACGTCCGTTACGATGGTAAATATCGTAAAGGCGTGCCAGATCATTCTGGATAGACGTTCTGGTAAAAACCTGGCGCGGACGAGCTGAAATTTCCGACAATAACTGGTCATCTTCCAGCTCATCATTTCCTTCAAAAGCCACCTGATTGATAACAGGGTTTTCGATAACCTTAACAGTTACAACACCATTACTTTCAGAAATCTGGACATCCGCAAAAAGCCCTGTTGCAAAGAGACTCTTCAAAGCATCATCCAGACTATCCTGTGTCACCGGATCGCCGGTATGCATACCCAAATAGGTAAGCACTGTGGCAGGCTCTACCCGTTCCGATCCTTCGACACGAATATCACGAACATTCGCAGCCAAAGCCTGAGAGGAAAGCATAACGCATGTCAGCGCCGCAGAACAAAGTAAACGAAATCCGAATCTCATGAGAGCACCAGTAAGTAATTTTATTGCAAAGGATTGTAAAACCAGAGAAAAACTATCCGCTGACAGCCAACTAATCAAGCAAAACTATCAAGAAAAGCCATTCTATCACCCGAACAATAACTGTAAATCCCCACAGAATAAAAAATACGCCAAAAACACAAAAACGGGCCGCAAATAATGCGACCCGTAACTTATTGATAATAATTGTTTTTATCTCTAACTATCTGCTTTTAACACAAACATCTGTAAAACATCATTCAGGTTCGAGAAAACCATTAGGGACACAAGAATAACCAGGCCGAATCTAAAGGCATATTCTTGCACCCGCTCAGAAATAGGTTTGCCGCGCACGGCCTCAACTCCGTAAAACAACAAGTGGCCACCATCAAGCATAGGGATTGGAAACAAGTTGATCAATCCAAGGTTTATAGAAAGAAGGGCTGTAAACAGGACGACAGATATAATTCCGCGCTCGGCCATATCTCCGGCCATCGCCCCGATACGGATTACCCCTCCCAACTCTTTAGCACTCCGAACACCGGTGAGCATCTGCCACACAGCATTCAAAGTTTCCTTGGAGATTGTATAGGTCTCTGAAGTCGCAGCTGCCAAAGCCTTAAAAGGCCCGTAACTAATGATGTCTCCTTGAGGACGAACACCCAATATTAAGGCATTGTACAAAGGATCATCAGGCTTGAAAATATGATCGTTTAGCTCTTTCGGCGGCAATATACGAATATCTGTCGATCGTGTATCAATGGCCGTACGGATAACCATAGGCTGTCCCAGACCTTTTTCGACAAGGCTATGGACTTTGGCCAGATCACCACCTGTCTCAACGCCGTTTACTGCCCCGATACGTGACAAATCTACACCATTTGCAGGCCCAATTACCCCGAGATACCCTCGTTCATGAACAAAACCGAAACGATCCGCCTCGGAAATGCGATCGGGCGTAACAAGAATATTAAGTATCTGCCCATTACGCTCAACCTCAAAATTCAACTCCTGATTCATGCGCAACAGAACCGTACGGCGGACTTCGTCAAAACTAACAATATCAACACCATCAATCGATTTGACAATATCATGCGGTAAAATTCCAGCTTCATCAGCAACACTACCGACTTCGACACCAGTCACCTGAGGAGGTGTTACCGGCCTACCGATCCCTACATAAAGAGCAGCCAAAATAAATATGGCAAACAAGAAATTAATACCAGGTCCGGCAAACACAATCAAAGCACGCTTCCAGACAGGCTTAGCAAAGAACGCAACACTACGCTCTGCTTCTGTCATATGGCGCTTATGACCTGCCCCATCTTCGACTTCCTCAGTATGCCCAGCACTGGCGGGATCCATATCCCCATACATTTTCACATAACCACCAAGTGGGAAAAGGGAAATTTTCCATCGCGTCCCTGACTTAGCCGTCCAGCCGAATAATTCCTTGCCGAAACCGACAGAGAAAACCTCAACACGCACGCCACACAAACGGGCAACGATATAGTGCCCCCACTCGTGCACAAAAACCAGAATACCGAGAACAGCAAGGAACGTGACGCCATATGTCCAGATATTTCCTAAAACAAGCTGGACCAGCTCCAATAATGATTCCATGAAAACTTCCTATTTTTTTTCAGCAAATTTGAGGCACATTGATAAGTGTACCACATAAAAAACGAACCTACAGTTAATATAGAAAGATGAAGAATTTTACAAAGGCCAATCGAATATTTTCCGCTAAAATTAAGATAAAATTTCAAAAACATCCCTGATATTGACAAATATCACAAAAACAAAAACAAAAACAAAATTTGCTAAAGGTCCAGCAAACGCAATAAGCGCACGTAGCCCATTAGTCCTCGTCCACAAGCCCCCTAATTTCATGGATAAAAATAACAAATGTCAGAATAACTGCTGTAAGAACGCCATAGGATAAAAACAATTCAAGATAATACATGAAATATCCTCACATCTCGTTGAGCGTCTTTATCCCTCGAATGCGATAAATCTCATCACGCAGCTCCGCCGAGAAATTGTAAAACCGCGGTAACTTGATTTTGACAGTCTTCTGAACAGCAGGAGAATAAACTTTAACAACAAATCGTGACTTACCATCTCCCGCTTTATCCAAGGCGGCCTTCAACTGATCCATATTATCCGTCTCGGAAAAATCCAGAACGACTTCATGAACCTTATCAATCAAGATATCATCCAATGGCTTGATATCTTGAACCATCATTCGCACTTGATCTTCTTTGGTTTCCGCATCTGCCGTTAACAGCAAAGATTTACCCACCTCGAGAAAATCACGAGACCTCGACAAAACTTCCGAAAAGAGAATAACTTCATAAACGCCCGAACTATCCGACAAGGACAAAAATGCAAATTTATTACCGGACTTAGCAGAAATTTTTTCGGATTTTTTAAGCAAAACGCCAGCCATCTGCACACGACACACAGGCCGATCCTGTAGCATAGCCTCAACCTTGGCATAATTGACGATGCGCATTCGCTCAAGCTGGGCAGATTTTGAATCCAGAGGGTGAGCTGACAAATAAAAACCGATGGAAGTAAACTCATAAGACAGTTTATCCAATGGCGACCATTCGGAAATTTGCGGGAGATGCTGAGCCGCTAGATCATTAGACGCGGTATCCTCCATCGCAAACAGACTATTTTGTGAGCTGTTGCGCTCTTCAGCAAGTGCAGCGGCATAATGAACCAGTTTTTCAGCCCCAACAAATAACTGGGCCCTGTTTGGATGAATGGAATCAAACGCACCTGCTGCTGCCAAATTTTCAAATGTCTTTTTGTTAAGCGTACGGGAATCCATCCGTTTCAAAAAGTCCTCAATATCCTTGAACGGTCCATTGGCTTCCCTCTCTGATACAAGCGCGTGCATAGCTTGCTCACCAACGCCTTTAATTGCAGCCAGTGCATAGCGCACACATTTGTTCTCTACCAGAAATTCGACACCTGATTTATTGACATCAGGAAGTAGCAACGGAATTTCCATTTGCTGCAAGGCCTGACGAAAAACAGCCAACTTATCCGTATTCCCCAGATCAAGCGTCATAATCGCAGCCATAAACTCGACTGGATAATTCGCTTTGAGCCACGCTGTCTGATAAGCCACAAGAGCATAAGCTGCCGCGTGAGATTTGTTAAACCCGTACCCGGCAAATTTTTCAATCTGATCAAAAATTTCGCCAGCGCGCTCGGGATTAACATTGGAGTGGGAGCCTGCACCTTCTACAAAGGTTGCACGCTGCTTGTCCATTTCCTCCTTAATTTTCTTACCCATCGCACGACGGAGCAAATCCGCACCACCAAGCGTGTAACCTGCAAGCAACTGCGCCGCCTGCATAACCTGCTCCTGATAAACCATGATCCCATAGGTTTCTTCCAGAATAGGCTGTAATTTCGGATGCATATAATCAGGAGCTTCCCGCCCCTCTTTTACATCGATATATTTTGGAATGTTATCCATCGGCCCTGGACGATAGAGCGCAACGAGAGCGATAATATCTTCAAAGCGGTTGGGCTTCATCTTACGCAGCGTATCGCGCATCCCCGAACTTTCAAGCTGAAATACTCCGGTCGAATTACCAGATGAAATCATCTCGTAAGCACCTGCATCATCCAGAGGAATTTTCAAGATGTCGATATCATGCCCTTGTGCGATTTTGATATATTGCACAGCCTTTTGAATAACAGTGAGTGTCTTCAATCCCAAAAAGTCAAACTTCACCAATCCTGCTTGCTCAACATATTTCATATTAAACTGAGTTGCAGGAATATCAGACCGCGGATCTCGATATAACGGGACAAGTTTAGGCAAAGGCCTATCCCCGATCACAACCCCTGCCGCGTGCGTTGATGCATGACGGTACAAGCCTTCCAATTTCAAAGCGATAGAAAGCAATCGATCAATTTGTTCATCATCCCGTTTGGCACGAAGCTCAGGATCACCATCCAACGCTTCTTCCAACGTCACTGGATTCGCTGGGTTTGCCGGAATCATTTTGGCGATTTTATCAATCTGCCCATAAGGCATCTGCAAAACACGTCCGACATCACGCACAACAGCGCGCGCCTGCAACTTACCGAACGTAATAATCTGTGCCACGTGGTCATGACCATAACGGTCCTGAACATATTTGATCACTTCGTCACGCCGATCCTGACAAAAATCAACGTCAAAGTCAGGCATTGAGACGCGTTCAGGATTGAGAAACCGTTCGAACAGTAAATTAAACCGAAGCGGGTCAAGGTCAGTAATTTTCAAAGACCATGCCACCAAGGAGCCGGCTCCAGATCCTCGTCCTGGACCAACGGGAATATCATGTTCCTTTGCCCATTTAATAAAGTCGGAAACGATTAGAAAATAACCGGGGAAACCCATTCCCTCGATAATATCCAATTCAAACTTTAGTCGGTCTTGATATGTTTTTGTGATCTCGGCCCGTTCTGTCTCGCTATGCCCGTCTTCAAAAACAAAATTCTGTAACCGCCACGACAACCCCTCTTCGGATTGCGCGCGCATCTCTTCAATCTCACTACGACCACTCTCTGTCTGAAACGGCGGCAAAATCGGCTTCACAACGCTCAGGAAATAAGAGCAGCGCTGCGCGATAACAACAGTATTGCGCGTTGCCTCGGGAATATCCGAGAACAGCTCCACCATTTCAGAGGCAGATTTCAAATAATGATGTCGCGTTACTCGCCTGCGATCATCTTCGGAAATATACCGACCATCAGCGATACACAACAAAGCGTCATGAGCTTCATAAAAGTCAGGAGTTGGAAAATAACAATCATTTGTCGCAACCAACGGAATGTCATGGGCATACGCCAACTCGACAAACCCGTCTTCTATAGCATCTTCGGTCGGATCATCATGACGCTGCAATTCGATATAGAGACGATCGTCATAAATCCTTTTGAGAAATTTAGTTTTGTATTCTGCCTCATCTTTTTGTTTATGGACAAGCGCCTGACCAATCGGTCCTTTCACACCTCCGGACAAACAGATAAGACCTGCCGAAAACTCTTCCAACCATTCCCAAGTCACAGACGGCTTGGAAATCCCGTCACTTTCCGTGAAAGACCTCGATAAAATTTCGGAAAGGTTGAGATACCCTTGCTGGTTTTGAACAAGAAGAACCAAATGATGCTCTTCTTCACCGACAAGAACACGAGATCCCAGAATAGGTTGAAGCCCTGCTTTGGAGGCCTCCAAAGAAAATTCCATAGCTCCGAACAAATTTCCTGAATCCGTAATAGCAATCGCGGGCATATTCATGCCCTTGGCTTTCTTCACCAGAGATTTGACAGGAACAGCCCCCTCGGCCAGCGAATAAGCAGAGTGTACATGAAGATGAATGAATTTATGGGTTTGTTGGTCCATATCACTCATGCGGCCTTCAACACGCCCCCATCAAGAATAAGAATACGATCCATTTTTCGGGCCAAATCCATATTATGTGTGGCAATCAAAGCACCGATACCAGAAGATCTTGCCTGCTCAATCAACAAATTAAAGACCTCATCCGATGTATTGGGATCAAGATTACCTGTCGGTTCATCTGCCAATAATAAAGATGGCTTATTGGCTAACGCTCGAGCAATTGCAACACGCTGCTGCTCTCCCCCGGATAGTCTTGCCGGACGGTGATGAAGACGGTGAGACAATCCCAAACGATCCAATAACGGCAACACAGACTTTGAAGCTGCCTCACGAGAAACCCCAGCTATCATTTGAGGGATCATTACATTTTCCAAAGCAGAGAATTCAGGCTGCAAGAAATGAAACTGATATACAAAACCTATTTTCTTACGGCGCATCAATGTCCGCGCGCGATCATCAAGTCTGGAAACATCCTTGCCATCAATAGCAATGCGTCCCGCACTTGGTTGATCCAATAACCCAACCATCTGGAGTAAAGTCGACTTTCCTGCGCCTGATTGACCGACAAGGGCAACAATCTCGCCACTCGAAACCGATAACGACAAGTCCTTGAAAATTGTAAGAATTTCATCACCCTGATGATGCGTTTTCTCCAACCCTTGAGCTTGCAAAATAGCTTTACTCATAACGAAGAGCCTCCACAGGGTCGAGTTTTGCAGCACGGCGTGCCGGATAAACGGTTGCTGCAATCGAAATCACAACTGCCAAAGCAATAATAAATGTCACTTCTACCCAATCAACATCGGCAGGAAGCTTCGAGAGAAAATAAACCTCTCCCGGAAACAAATTCGTATCCGTCAAAGCCTCAAAGAACTTTCGAATAGACTCGATATTTACAGCGAATACAATTCCAAGAATTGCGCCCATAGCCGTTCCTAAAATTCCGACGCTCGCACCGGTCAAAATAAAAATTTTGAGGATGCTGGAGCGAAACGCTCCCATAGTCCGCATAATCGCAATCCCGCGCGCCTTATCATTCACCAACATAATCATACTGGAAATAATGTTAAACGCGGCAATCAGGATAATTAGCATCAGAATGATAAACATCACATTCCGTTCAACTTCGACTGCCGAGAAGAAATTAGCATTGGACTCGCGCCAATCATAAACCCCAGCACGCCCATGAACAGCAATTCCCAAAGCATCCTTGATACGGTCAATTTTCTCGGGATGATCCGACATGATCTCGAGTAAACTGGCACTCGTTTCAGGTAACTGGAAAAAGTGCTGCGCGCTATCAAGCGGCATAAACACATATCCTGAATTATATTCATACATCCCGACATCAAAAATCATCACGATTGTATATTGTGCTGTCCGTGGAATTGTCCCAAACGGAGACGCCTTCCCGTTCGGAGACATCAAAGTCAAATTATCTCCGACATTCAATCCGAACCGTTCAGCCATTTTAATACCAATAGCAACAACATTCCCCGAAAAATCGGACATAGACCCATCAACAATAGACGATGACAACAGCGGCTTCTTGGCAAAATAATCTGCCGTAAATCCGCGAGCCATAGCACCCGTTGCCTGTCCGCGCGATGTAACCAGAACCTGCCCCTCAACAACTGGAGCTGCGGTCACAATCCCTTCCACACCGTCAATATCCTTAAGGATTGCAGGATAATCCTGAACAGGGCCACCGGAGACATAGACATTCAAATGCCCATTCAACCCGACAATTCGATCAACAAGCTGAATATGAAACCCGTTCATTACGGACATCACAATAATCAGAGTTGCCACGCCGATCATAATACCGATAAAGGAGAATGCGGCGATAACAGACACAAAGCCTTCGGCTTTACGCGCCCGCAAATACCGCATCGCCATCATGATTTCAAATTCGGAGAACATAAGCCTTAATACGCCTTCCCGATAAAGACCATACGGCCCTCATCTTCAAACGGCATACAGCGTGTTGTCAGGGCATTTTCCTTACGGTAAGAAGTCAGAGCTTCGTCATCCAGCAAAGTCACAGGAACTTTCGCAAATCCCAATTCTTTTGTGGTTTCAAAATACTCTTTCATCTGCGCCGCCGTTTGGCATTCAACAATACGAGAACGTGAGAAATTATGGTTTGATTGAAACATTGCATTGTGAATATCATCAAGAATAGATTTCACAGACCCGATAAATTCGGCAACCGTACAAGACGTTTTGGAATCGCGGCCCAAATCACGACGCGTATGGGTCAGCTTGCCTTCTTCAACTTCACGACCACCGACTTCAACACGCAAAGGAATACCTTTCTTAATCGCAGACCACATTTTGTCAGGCGCACGATTTTCAGACAGATCAATCGACACACGAACACCAATTGCCTTGAGTTCAGCTGCAATCTTCTGCGCGTATTCAATCACAACAGCAGCCCCGTCATCATTCTTGGTAATCGGCAGGATCATAACTTGAATTGGAGCAATACGCGGAGGCATTTTCAATCCGTCATCATCCCCATGGGTCATAATCAAACCGCCGATAGAGCGGGTTGAAAGCCCCCATGACGTGGTATGTGCGAAATGCTCATTCCCATCACGGCCTTGGAATTTAATACCACAAGACTTGGCAAAATTCTGACCAAGGTTGTGCGATGTTGCAGCCTGCAAAGACTTACCGTCCTGCATCATGGATTCAATTGTATAGGTGTGAACAGCACCGGGGAAACGCTCATCCGCAGTCTTCTCACCTGTAAACGGAGACATCGCAAAGAAATCCGTATAAAGAGAGCGATAAACTTCCAGCATTTTGCGTGCATCTGCTTCGGCCTGTTCAGATGTTTCAAAAGCATTATGCCCTTCTTGCCACAAAAATTCGGACGTCCTCAAGAACAACCTCGTCCGCATTTCCCAACGCATGACGTTACACCATTGATTAAGCAACAATGGAAGGTCGCGATAAGACTGAACCCATTTCGCCATTGAATCTCCAATGATGGTTTCAGAAGTCGGGCGAATTACAAATGGCTCTTCCAATTGAGCATCAGGTGCGGGAATAAGTCCTCCATCAGGCCCCTTTTCCAAACGGTGGTGGGTCACAACGGCACATTCCTTGGCAAAGCCTTCGACATGCTCGGCCTCACGAGAAATAAAGCTCAAAGGAATGAGCAAAGGAAAATAGGCATTCTGCACTCCCTCTTCCTTGATCTTGTCATCGAGCGCGCGCTGAATCTGCTCCCACAATCCGTAGCCATATGGCTTGATAACCATAGAGCCGCGAACAGGAGAGTTCTCTGCCATATCTGCCGCACGAACGACAGATTGATACCACTCAGGGAAATTCTCCTCACGTGTAGGAGTAATAGCCGTACGAGTCTGGGCCGCTTTTGCGGCCTGTTGTGTTTGGGACATAATTTACCTCAATATAAATAAATTCGATGCTAAAATTAAAAACAGGCCAAAAACTATCGGGTCATATTCACCGTCTCACGCGGGATCTTGAACGCCGGTTGCGGGGCCGGCTCTGGCTCGGTCGTAGAAGCTGCTACAGACCCTGCAACTGGCTTTTGAACAGGCGCCGGAGCACGATAAACTTCGTCTTCCGTCGTAGGTACGACCAATTGGGTTCCACAGAACTTGGAAGCATTTTCAGTTACATCAATTCCATTGAATTCAACGTGTCCATCTTTGAAAAGTTTTAAACTTCCAACAACTGCTTTCAGCTCTCCACCATCATTCAGAGAAATTTGCAGAGCTTTGCTTAGATCATACGTCAACGGAACTTCCATATAATCAGGGACATCAATCGGACTGGAATTGATATCAGCAGCAACAACGGCATTTCCATCAACGTCTACCCCCGATTGATACGCGGCATCATCAGTCACATAACGCTTTTCGCACATCATCTTGGCAACCGCAATCGACTCACTCGCTCCATCGGTCTGATCAGCAGCCACAGCCGGAACCACCGGGATTATCCCTGCTGTAAACGCAGACAATACAGGAATTAAGAGCAAGCTTTTCATCATTTAGAGGACTCCATCAATTTATCTTGTTCAGCCATTTCGGCGGCCATATCATGGAAACTTATGACATTTGAGGCAATCAGTCCATAAACAACCAACCATAATAGACAGGAAATTGCGGTCGTAATCAGAAATTTTTTCCCTAATCTAGGCATCGCAGGCGCGCTATGAACTTGTCCCGCAACCGGATCTTCGGAAGGACGGTTCCCCCATGGTAATACGGTAAATAAAACCACCCACCAAATCATCAGAAAAACAACGATTCCACTAACCCAACCCATAACACCAACCTAAATCAAATTCTCAGCAAATGGACAGAAACTTTTGGTTTAAAGCCAAAAACACTTGTCAGGAATCTGCGGCAGGCCACGCGAATATCTTCCTCAATCCTGATAGGATCACTAATTCCATCCTCCGCAAGATCAACAAGGGTATCCTCGATTTCCTGATGCAAATCTTCCAAAAGCTCTGCTTCTGCTTGATCTGTTTGATCGATCAGCCCGATAAGAGTTACCTGCGGATCAAAAACAAGCTCGCCCTTCTCATCCAAAACAAGTGTTATGTGAACAGCGCCGCTAAACTGTAGCTTCCGGCGCTCACTGATTGCCGTATGATCAGCTCGAATAATACGCTGCGGTTCAACTGCCAAAACGCCTGTCTGGACATGATCGACCAATTCAGGCATTCCCGGCCCCAAACGAATAACAGACCCGTTATGCGGAATAATTGTTTGCCCTACACCACATTCATGAGCCAATTCAGCCTGAGATTCTAGCATCAGATATTCCCCATGAACAGGCACAACCAACTGCGGCTTAAGCCAAGAAAGCATATCTCGAATTTCATCACGATAAGGATGCCCCGAAATATGCACACGACATCCGGCGTTGCTTGGATCAATCACGCGCACACCGGATGCACTCAGATTATTTTTAACATTGTTAATATCCTTTTCGTTCCCCGGAATAGCTTTTGAAGAAAAGATAGCAACATCACCGCGCCCCAGCTTCAGACCTTTCCAGTCACCGCGCGCTATACGTCCAAGTGCCGCACGCGCTTCACCTTGCGAACCGGTAGCAATAATCAAAGTCTTATCAGCTGGTAAGCTTGGCAAATCAGACTCGGAAACAAAATCCTGAATATCACCTAAATAACCGCACTCACGCGCATTGGATACCATTCGGTGCAAAGACCGTCCCAACAAACAAACACTGCGCCCGACCTTCTCGGCGGCGCGGCAAATGCTTTGAATGCGACCAACATTGGATGCAAAAATAGTCACCAATACGCGCCCCTGATGCCCTTCGAAAACTTTATGCAAGCCTTCTTCAACATCACTCTCTGACCCTGCACGCCCCGGAATAGGCGCATTTGTTGAATCTCCGATATAGGCAAGAACCCCCTTCTCGCCAAAAGCTCTTAACTTGGCTTCATCTGTCTGTGTGTTCAAAACAGGTTTAGGATCAAGGTTCCAATCACCCGAGTGAACAACACGCCCGTAAGATGTGTCAATGACCGTTGCTACAGCTTGCGGAATAGAGTGTGCCACATGAATAAAATTGAGCGTAAACGGATCAAGGTCCAACGCGTCATCGCAATCAATCTCGATAATTTTTGCATCTTTGCAATTCGGGAAATCATGAAATTTTGACCGCAGAACCGCCGCAGTAAATTTCGTTGCATAAATCGGACATTTTAATCGTGGCCACAAATACGGAACAGCCCCCACATGATCTTCATGTGCGTGCGTAATAACCATACCCGCAATATTATTCTTATACGGTTCTATGAATTCAGGATCTGGAAGAAGAATATCAACATTCGGGAAGCGTTCATCAGCAAAACCTATCCCACAATCCATAATTAACCACTGGCCGTCACAACAATATAAATTGAAATTAACGCCAAACTGTTCACTCCCTCCGAGGGGAATGAAATAAAAACCTTTTGCAAAATCGGAAGGGCCTATTTTATCGCTCATGCGCGCGACAATACTAGCTTTTTATGCGCTGGTAAATGCTCAAAAGCCCTTTGAGTGTCAACTCTTCATCAATCGCGGAAATAATATCCATCTCCTCACGGAACAGAACAGCCAAGCCCCCTGTCGCAATCACCATAGGATCAAGACCCATTTCGGATTTCATGCGCGTAACCAATCCTTCGACCAATCCTGCATATCCATAAAAAATGCCGGATTGCATGGCATCAACTGTATTTGTTCCGATGACTTTTGGAGGCTTTGCCACACCGATTTTAGGCAATTTAGCCGCCGCTGCATGAAGGGCCGCCATCGACAAATTTGCACCCGGCGCAATAATCCCACCCTTGAATGTGCCATCTGCCAGAATAACGTCCAATGTTGTTGCTGTCCCGAAATCGACAACAATCACATCCGTTTTATAATATTCCTTGATAGCAACGGCATTAACGATACGGTCTGCCCCTAATTCCTGAGGCCGATCAATTTCAACCTTGATACCGATCTGCTCTGTTGTGATATCTTTTCCAATGAATCTCGGGCGAACCCCAAAACCTTCTTTCCCCAATTTCTCCAATGAAAAATTGGCATCAGGAACAACCGAAGAGACAATAATATCCGTGACATTCTGAACCGTGACCGATTTCAATTCGAAATGCTGACTTAAGAATGCAAGATATTCATCGCTCGTGCGCGCTGCATCTGTTTTACACCGCCACATCCCCTTCAGGTTCTGCCTGTCATCATACAAAGCAAAGACAATATTGGTATTTCCGCAATCAATCGCCAATAGCATATACAAATCCTATCAATTTACATTTTGTGAAAAAAACACATCCGCAGAGTGAATAATTCTTGGAGATTCACGCCCTTCATCCCTGACCCAAACGCGCAAAGCTCCGGTTGGTTCAAGCCCCTCAAAAATACCGACAAAACTATCGGTCTCTGTACGGACAGTAATTTCCTCACCGATCCCACGAGCCTTGGCAAGCCATAGATCAAGAATGGCAGCAAACCCTTTCCCGGATAAGACCCCCCGATACAAATCAATTTTTGATAAAACCAGCTCCAAAAAAGATCTGACATCTAGCTCACCAGATGTGAGTTGCGCCAGACAGATATTCTCATCCAAACATGATTGCAAGTTGATCCCACATCCGATCACCAGATATGGCTCATGAATTTCAAGCAGTATCCCGCAAATCTTTCGCCCATCTACCCATACATCATTTGGCCATTTGTGTTGAATTTTATGGGAGGAAGCAACCTGATTGCCTAAAAACTCCTCAAGAGCGGATGAAACGGCAACACTCATCAGAAAAGAGTAATTCGCCGCATGAGCGACATCAAAATTCATAGGAATGCAAATTGTTGCCTGAAGATTCCCCTCGAGCGAAGACCATTGACGTCCCGAACGCCCGCGCCCTTTCGTCTGATGAGCTGCCTGAACTACAAAATAGTCAGTAGTCCCATCCTCGATCATTTTCTTGGCAACATCCTGAGTGCTGGAAACTTCCGGATAAAAATGAATTGTCCAGTCCGTATTCATGAGAATCTATGGGAACAATGTCCCTGCCGCAACTTGAGCCTGATCCAGCAAATAATTAGGAACCAGTGTGAAAATCAGGATAAAAGCGACCGCCCCGATCATGACTGCCTTACGAGAGGCACAGCAATCCTTATCAAAATCGCCTAGAGGAGCGTCAAACAACATGACTTTAATCACCCGTAAATAGTAATAGGAGGCAACAACGGAAGCTAAAACTCCAATAACAGCCACAACAAAATATCCGCCTGCAACAGCACTCTGGAAAACAAACAACTTTGCAAAAAAGCCTGCCAACGGCGGAAGGCCTGACATTGAAAATAATAAACCTGTCATGCAATAGGCCTTCACAGGACATTTTTTAACCAGTCCCGCGAAGTCACTAATAGACTCAATGTTATGCCCTTCACGTTTCACACCCATCAAAACAGCAAACAATCCTGCGGTCATAATCATATAAATGGTCAGGTATAGAACAACAGACGCAACACCTTCAGGCGTTCCGGACAACAACCCAAGTAACGCATACCCCATATTGGCTATAGAAGAATATGCAATCAGACGTTTGAAGTTATTCTGCACAAGGCCTGCAAATGCACCAAGAACGGAAGACGCCAAAGCCACAAAAACAATAATCTGGCTAGCTTGTTCATGAAGAGAAGCAAATGGTCCTGTTAGAAGGCGGATAATCAAACCGAATGCGGCGACCTTCGGAACAATCGCAAACAAAGCCGTAACTGGTGTCGGAGCTCCTTCATAAACATCAGGCGTCCACATATGGAATGGTACAGCAGAAATTTTGAAAACAAGGCCAGCCAGAATAAACACCATCCCGACCATAGCCCCTGCTGGCAACGTCATTTGGGAGAGAATAGCGCCGATTTCGGCATAAGACAATGTCGCGGTAAATCCGTAAACCAGAGAAATCCCGAACAACAGCAAACCAGAAGATAAAGCCCCGAGGATAAAATATTTCAAACCGGACTCGGTTGATTTGAGATTATCGCGGTTAATTGCGGCCAAGACATAAAGGCACAAAGACGACAATTCCAAAGAAACATAGAGAGAGAGTAGGTTTGTCGCAGACACCATAAACAGCATCCCGACACCTGAAAGCAAATAAAGCAGCGGAATCTCGAATTTGAAAACCTGATTTTCCTTCAACCAACCAACAAGTAATAATGTCGAAATAAACAAACCTCCAAGGATCAACAGCCTCATCCAGACAGAGAAACCATCAGCAGCAATCATTCCGCCCAGAGTATCCAGCGGTATCCCTGCATCACTCAACAACAAAAATCCTGCCCCGACAACAAAAGATGCCAATACAGCTGACAGGATAAACCCTACACTGGATTGGCCGCGCAACGCACCGAGCATCAAAAGAACCAATCCCACCACGACCAGAAAAAGTTCGGGTTTCACAGGACTAAGCATTAACCAATTCATACCGGACATTATTCTTCACCTTCGGAATCATGAGATTGCGGAGCAGGATCTTCGACAATTATCTGGCCTTCAGCCTGACCTTCATCAGGCACAGCGGCAGGAATTGTCTCAACCTGAACTTCATAACGGGATAAAACAGACTCAATAGCAGGAACAGTCCGCTCAAGCACGTAGCCTGGCGCGATACCGAGCCATAAAACCAAAACAACCAGTGGCAAGAAATAGGCCTTCTCTACTGTTGTCAAATCAGACATTTCAGCAGCATCCTCGTTTACTTTTGGTCCGAAAACTAGTTTTCGGGTTAAATGCAACATATAGGCAGCGCCAAGAACAACTCCGCTAGCAGCCAATGTGGCAACAGTTGTATCAACTTTAAACACGCCCAACAAAGCCAAGAATTCACCAACGAAACCAGATGTTCCGGGAAGCCCAACCGCACCCAGCATCAGGATAACAAACACAGTCGCATAAATTGGCATGTTTTTGGACAAGTTGCCGTAACGACCTATATCGCGCGTATGCAGACGGTCATAAACAACACCGATTGCCAAGAACAATGCCGCCGAGACAACACCGTGAGAAATCATCTGGAACACAGCGCCTTGGATACCTTGCATATTCAACGTGAAAATACCGAGCGTCACAAATCCCATATGAGCCACGGATGAATAAGCAATCATCTTCTTCATGTCGGTTTGAATCAAGGCAATCAGAGACGTGTAGATAATAGCAATCACACTCAGACCAAAGACCATCGGTGCAAAGAACTCAGTTGCATCTGGCAGCATAGGTAAAGAGAACCGCAAGAACCCGTACCCACCCATTTTCAGCAACACACCAGCCAGAATAACTGAACCTGCTGTCGGAGCTTCAACGTGCGCATCCGGCAACCATGTGTGAACAGGCCACATCGGCATTTTGACTGCAAAACTGGCAAAAAATGCCAACCACAACCACGTCTGAAGCTCCGGAGCGAAATCAGTCCCCATCAATGTCGGAATATCCGCAGTACCGGCCTGAACAATCATGGTCAGAAGCGCCACAAGCATCAAAACAGATCCGAGCAATGTATAAAGGAAAAATTTGAAAGCCGAATATACACGACGTGGGCCGCCCCAAACACCGATAATAATAAACATCGGGATCAAAACGCCTTCAAAGAACAGGTAGAACAAAATGGCATCGAGCGCACAGAATGTTCCAATCATAAAGGTTTCAAGCAACAAGAAGGCCGCCAGATATTCTTTAACGCGCAAACTAACAGAATTCCAGCTTGCGAGAACACAGATTGGTGTCAGGAAAGCAGAGAGAACAACAAAAAACAGGGAAATCCCGTCCACCCCCATATGATAGGAAATGCCGATCGACTCAAACCAGATTTTCTTTTCTTCAAACTGATAGTCAGTACTAGCTGGATCAAAATTCAGAAGCATGACAAGAGAGAGAATAAAGGTCAGCCCACTAACCAGCAAAGCCACCATCTTGGAACGAAAGAGAACAGACTCACCCTGCCCCTTCATCAGCAGCATCAAGGCTGCCCCAATCAGGGGAAGAAATGTCATTAAGGATAAAATCGGAAACTCGGTCATAATATATAAGTCTCTTAGCTAAAATTCAGCATTCCGGTGGCATACGCAATCCATGTAACCAAAGCGAGAAGCCCGATCATCATGACAAACGCATAGTGATAAACAAATCCGCTTTGGAATTTGGAGAAAATCTGCCCGATCCTGCGGCTCAGAGCCGACATACCATCAGGCCCCAATCCGTCAATCAAAGCCTTATCACCGCCTACCCACAATCCTTTGCCCAAAGCCAAAGTCGTTTTGACAAACAAAACGTCATAGATCTCGTCAAAGAACCATTTACGGTAAAAAAGGATATGTATCGGTTTAAATATACGCACAAAAAATGCAGGAATGGACGGTACAAACATATAAGCCAGATAGCCAAAGAATATCCCGACGACACCCATCACTGTCGGCAAAAGCTTAACCCATGTTTCAACATGGTGGGCTGCTGCCACAGTATCGTTCTCGTGTTTAACAAAAATACTTTTTCCAAAGAACGCGGCCTTATCAAGCAACGGTAACCCTTCAACCGTAGCCAGAACTTCTTCACGCACCTGATGCTCGAGCTGATCTTCTGTAGCAACTTCCATCTCTTCGGTCATTTCTCCTTCAACGGAAATGGATTGGTGAGGTTTGCCCAATTCGTGAGGAACACCAGAGAAACCACCATAAAGAATAGCCCCCGAGAAAAGTGCCCCGACAGCCAAAACCGCCAAAGGTGCAGTCATAACCGGAGGGGACTCATGAATATGGTCCATAACATGATGGTCTGCACGAGGTTTACCATGGAACGTCATAACAATCAGACGCCACGAATAGAATGCCGTCATAACCGCAGCTGCGATACCCATCCAATAGGCAAACTGTCCATACCAGCTATTAGACGCCCAGGCAGCTTCCAGAATCAGATCTTTGGAATAATATCCAGCAAAGAAAGGAATACCTGCCAAAGCCAGAGATCCTATAAACATGACAACATAAGTGAATGGAATCATCTTCCAGATACCGCCCATCCTCCGCATATCCTGCTCATCAGACATGGCATGGATGACAGATCCCGCCCCTAGGAACAACAAGGCTTTAAAGAATGCGTGCGTCACAAGGTGGAACATAGCAGCAGAGTACGCAGAGACACCCAGTGCAAAAAACATGTAACCGAGTTGTGACATTGTCGAATATGCAATCACCCGCTTGATATCGAACTGGGTCATACCTATGGTTGCCGCTACAAATGCTGTAAATGCACCAAATAAGCAAACGACCATTAACGCGTCAGGAGCATATTCAAACACAGGAGAGAACCGCGCGACCAGAAAGACCCCTGCCGTAACCATTGTCGCCGCGTGAATAAGAGCCGACACAGGTGTAGGACCTTCCATCGCATCAGGCAACCATGTGTGCAATCCCAACTGTGCAGACTTGCCGACAGCACCGACAAACAGCAATAGACACAAACAAGTCAAGGCATGAAACTCATACCCGAAGAATGTAAACATATCGTTTGACTTACCAGCTGCTGCGTCAAATATCACATCAAACTGAACCGAGCCGAAAATAACGAATGCAGCCATAATACCCAGTGTCAGGCCCAAATCACCAACACGATTGACAATGAACGCTTTCATTGACGCAGCATTAGCAGATGATTTGTGGTACCAGAACCCGATCAAAAGGTAAGATGCCAGACCAACACCTTCCCACCCGAAGAACAATTGCAGAAGGTTGTCAGAGGTCACAAGCATAAGCATCGCGAAAGTAAAGAGCGACAAATACGCCATAAAACGGGATTTAGCTTCATCATGATGCATATATCCGAGTGAGTAGACATGAACGCACGCTGAAACAATGTTCACAACACACATCATGATAACGGCGAGCTGATCCATGCGCAGAGTCCACGCAACTTCAAAATCACCTGACGATATCCATGTCATAACCGGAAGTGTTTGGGGAGACATGCCCATAACAACAGTGAAAAACAATTTCACGGAAATCATCGCAGCCAACAAAACACCAGCAACGGTAACAATCTGGGAAAAAGTATCTCCGAGCTTTTTACCCAGCAAGCCTGCCAGCAAAAAACCGATGAGGGGAGCAAATACGGCAAAATAATCGATCATCTAAGTCTCCTGAGCCGGTTACGGATCAGCCTTTCAAACTTGAAATATCTTCAACAGCAATCGAGCCTTTATTGCGGAAGAAGGTAACCAGAATAGCCAGACCGATTGCAGCCTCAGCAGCAGCAACCGTTAGAATAAACATGGTAAAAACCTGACCGCCAAGGTCATGCAGAAAACTAGAGAACGCCACGAAATTTATATTCACGGCCAAAAGCATCAATTCAATCGACATCAAAATAACAATGACGTTTTTTCTATTCAGGAAAATTCCGAACACACCAACGGTAAACAAAATTGCCGCCAATGTCAGATAATGAAACAAACCGATCTCAAACATGATCGACTCCTTTACCGCTGGAAACATGCTCGACTTTAAGAATGTCCGAAGTTTTACGAGAGACCTGAGCTCCAACTTTCTGGCGCAGAACACCCGGACGAACACGCAAGGTCAAGACAATCGCACCAATCATCGCAACCAACAAAATCAAACCGGAAACCTGAAACGGAAACACATAGTCTGTATAAAGGATAGAACCCAAAGCACGCGTATTATCAACACTGGCAACAGGATCAATTGAAGCACCTTCATCAATCGCAGCCGGAGGCCATGCACGATAGAGGGTAATCAATTCAGCAAGAAGCACACCTCCGAGAATAAGACCAAGCGGAACATATTCCATGCACCCTTTTCGAAGTTCCGAGAAATTGATGTCGAGCATCATCACAACGAACAAGAACAATACTGCGACAGCACCGACATAGACAATGACCAGTATCATCGCCACAAACTCAGCTCCGAGCAAAACAAACAAGCCCGCAGCATTGAAAAAGGCAAGGATAAGGAACAGAACCGAATAAACCGGATTTCGTGCCGAGATCACAAAGATCGCACTCGTCAGGAGAACAAAAGAAAATAGATAAAAGGCAAATACCCCGATCATGGGAGACTCTCGCGTTTATGGTTGCAAAAAGCATCACATTTCTAATGCCTTACACCTGATTCCGCAAGCGCATAGACGAAAAAAACCGTATTTTTTCGTGACTATTAACAATTAAAAGGAAAAACGAGATCAAAGAGATAATCGAGATCGACCGAAAAAAATCTAATCAAACAAAGCGTCAATATCTGCTTGGGAGGATGCATGATTTTCCGTAGAGTCGCGTATCCCGCCTTGTTGTGCATCAGGTTTGATATCAATGCCCAGACTTCCCAGTGTTGTGCTGATATGCTCTTCAATCGTCTCGATTGACTCTAGAATTTTACGTATTCTCTGGCCGGTCAAATCCTGAAAACTACATGCCAAAAGGATAGATTCAACATCCCCGCGTGTTTCCTCAAAGAAACGCTGCCTTGCTTGCTCACCTGTTAACGAGGCGTCCTCTTTGATTCGAGAAGAAATACGTTCTGCTGCATCCATAATTTGGGTGGCGGCATCTTCTGTTGTGCGAATAACGGCCTCCAGCTCGACCCCCGTATTGGCAGCAGTATGTCCATCCCCACGGAAATTGATTGCGGCCAACGCATTCAGGATTTCCCCGAAACGCCCCGTAAGGCCCTCCTCTGCCATATCAAGTTGCTGAGACGTGGCGTTAATTTCCATAGAAATCTCATCGAAGCGACGCCGTACAAAACGCTCAAGAGAATCAAGCTGCTCCTTCATAGTCCCGACCAAGAGCATAACGCCCTCGATAGTACGTTCATCACTAACTTGGTGAATATCTTTTAAAACAGCTTTGGATTGATCCATCTGATCATAACCCCTGCAAATTAGAGCGGAAAAATTGAGCTACTAACGTAGTATAGTACGCAGTGGTTAATAAGTGTAAAATAATATCTCTAAAAAATAGCGTACGCAAGCGGCAAGCAGTCAGGGACTCTACCTGTAGGGAGCCGTTACTGCCAAGTTTCTAGCTATCTGGGCTTCCCAACGATCGCCGTTTTCCAGAAGCTTCGCCTTATTATAAAAAAGTTCATCTCTGGTTTCTGTAGCAAACTCAAAATTAGGTCCCTCAACAATTGCATCAACAGGACATGCCTCCTGACACAACCCACAATATATACATTTGGTCATATCAATATCATAACGTGTTGTTCGTCTGGAGCCATCTTCACGAGGCTCAGCTTCAATCGTAATTGCCAATGCAGGACAAATCGCTTCACACAATTTACAGGCAATACAACGCTCTTCGCCATTCGGATAACGGCGCAAAGCATGCTCTCCGCGAAAACGTGGAGACAAAGGCCCCTTCTCGTAAGGATAGTTGATCGTCACACGCGGTACAAAAAACATATACTTAAGAGTCAAAAGCATCCCTTTGAGGATTTCGACCAACATGAAAGACTGGGCAATACGAACTGCAGACATTTTAAACTCTCATTATCCTTAAAGCCTACTGAGGCAATGCATCGAAAAATACCAGAGCTCCAGCCACAACAATGACCCAAGCCATAGAAAACGGCAAGAAAACTTTCCAACCCAAACGCATCAACTGATCATAGCGGTAACGTGGGAATGTAGCGCGCGTCCAGAAAAAGAAGAATAGAACAGCACACACTTTGAGAACAAACCAGATAGGTCCCGGAATGAAAGCCAAAGCCTCGATTCCAAATGGAGGCAACCAACCACCCAAGAACAAAACCGTTGTCATCCCGCTCATCAAAACCATATTCATGTATTCACCAAGGAAGAACAAAACGAACGTCCCTGCCGAATATTCCACCATAAACCCGCCGGATAATTCTGATTCACCTTCCGGCAAGTCGAACGGCGCACGGTTTGTTTCCGCCAAAATCGAAATCAGGAAAATAACAAGCATCGGCAACAATAACAGCTGCATCCACCATGTCCGCTCTGCCAAAACGATCTCTGAAAGGTTCATCGTTCCCGTACATAAAATCACACAGACAATCACAAGCCCCATGGACACTTCATAAGATACCATTTGCGATGCGGAACGCAGACCACCCAAAAATGCATATTTGGAGTTAGAGGCCCATCCCGCCATAATGACCCCGTAAACTCCGAGGGAAGACACAGCAAACAAGAACAGAACACCGACATTGATATTGGCAAAAACAATTTGTGAACTCACAGGAATAACCGACCACGCCACCATAGCCAGAGTCAAAATCAAAATCGGGGCCATGAAGAACACCGGTCTATTGGCCTGTGTTGGAATAATTGTTTCTTTGGATAAAAGCTTAAAGGCATCCGCAAAAGGCTGCAACAACCCGAAAGGCCCGACAGTCATCGGTCCCTGACGCCGTTGCATAGCGCCAAGAACTTTTCTTTCGGCGTATGTCACGAAGGCCACAAAAACCATGATACAGACCAGAAACACGACCATAAGGAGGATTTGTCCGGCTGGCGTCATAAAAAAGTTCAATATGTCTTCAAGTAACATCTTTTTATACCTTTAAATTATTCCGCGGCTTCGGCCAGTTGAGGTTTTGTAACAAACTCGGCTGTACATTTGGACATTGTAGGGGACAGGCGGGAAATAGAATTCGTCATGTAGTAATTATCGATTGGAGAATGGAATGGATGCTTGCGCACATCTCCCACCTTGCCGAAAGACTTCCAATCAGCGGTAACAACTTCGCCGATTTTTCCGAACTGGGAAAATTCCTTGACCATACGTGCGCGCAACTGGTGAAGGCTATCATAAGGAAGAGGTTTACCGACTTTCTCGGAAAGCGCTCGTATAATTTTCCAATCTTCACGTGCATCGCCCGGAGCAGAAACAGCCTTCTTCGCCATTTGAACCCGTCCGTCAGTATTCACATACAAACCATCTTTTTCAGTATAGGCAGCTCCCGGCAAAACGATGTCCGCACGAACAGCACCCTGATCACCATGATGCCCCTGATAGATCACAAACGTATCATTCCCGAGTGATGCCTCGACATTAAACTCATCAACGCCCATCAGATATACGACGTCCAATTCTTTATTTTGGGAAGCCGTCAGAATGCCGTATGCATTCAACCCGTCCCCTTGAGGAATAAATCCAAGATCCAAAGCACCAACGCGGGAGGCATGAATCTGAAGCACGTTAAATCCGTTCCAACCTTCTTTCACAACCCCCATCTTGGTTGCAAAATCATAAAGAGCTGCATGCACTGCCTCACCGTCAGGGCGCAGGAAAGCACCCTGCCCGACAATAATCATTGGTTTTTTGGCGGATTTCAAAACATCAAAAAATGAATGGGGCTGAGCCAATGCATCAGGACCGACACCAATATAAACACAAGGGTAAGTCAGATCTTTTTGTTCACCGATCACACCAACCTTGGTGCGTTTTGCCAACCAGCTCTTTCTGATGCGCGCATTAACCAGAGGAGCTTCATGACGTGGATTTGTCCCGACCAGCAGAACAGCATCCGCTTCATCAATACCGGCAATCCCGCTATTCATCACATAACCGCAACGCTTAGAGACATCAAACAACGTTCCGTCCGTTCGGCAATCAATATTCTTAACACCCAGAGACAACATTAGGTCTTTCAAAGCCAGAATGGACTCTGACTCACACAAAGCGCCAACCATAGCAGCAATCTTAGAAGATTGAGTTGCCATTAGCTTCTCAGCTACTTTTGTCAGTGCTTCATCCCAAGTTGCAGGGCGCAAAGCTCCACTTTCCGCATCACGAACATACGGACGATCCAAACGTGATTTTTTTAAGCCATCGATTGCGTAGCGAGATTTATCAGCCAACCACTCCTCGTTAACATCTTCATTCAAGCGCGGAAGAACACGCATCACTTCATTTCCCCGCGCATCAATGCGAATATTTGATCCGACAGCGTCATGGACATCAATCGACTCGGTCTTGCGCAGCTCCCAAGGGCGTGCAGTAAAGGCATAAGGCTTGTTGGTCAAAGCACCAACTGGACAAACATCGACAAGATTGCCAGAAAGTTCTGAAGCGATTGCTTTTTCAACGAATGTTGTGATCTCTGCATCTTCACCGCGATTAAGCATTCCCAGACAAGATACACCCGCGATCTCCTCGGAAAACCGCACACAACGGGTACATTGAATACAACGGGTCATAACTGTTTTTATCAAAGGCCCCATATCAGGATCTTTTTTTGCACGCTTATCTTCTGCATAACGGGAACGATCAAATCCGTAACCGTACGCCTGATCCTGCAAATCACACTCGCCACCCTGATCACAAATTGGGCAATCAAGAGGGTGGTTAATCAGCATCATTTCCATGACGCCATGTCGAGCTTTGGTAATCATCGGCGAATCAGTCACGACTTCCATGTTTTCACCACACGCCATAGCACAGGATGCAACCGGCTTAGGCGCGCCCTTCACTTCAACGAGACACATACGGCAGTTCGCGGGCACGCTTAGCTTGTCGTGATAACAGAAGCGCGGAATTTCATACCCCAACATTTCGGCAGCTTGAAGAATAGATGTACCGGCTGGGACTTCGATTTCGGTGTTATTGATCTTTAATTTTGGCATGACGGCAGACTCGGATTTCCGATTAAATTAGTTTAGAAGTCCTAGCATATTGAACATTAAGAGAAAATGCCCAATTAGCGGACAAACCCACATTTTTTTCGATTGTTGACATCAGCTGTATAAGACGCGATACGACGGAAACTGTCTCCAGCAAAATAACGCTGCATTTCTGCGGTCGGCTGCATGGCTTTTGGGCGATAGGCGTATACGACAGAAATATAAGACATAACATCGGAAGGCGTGGCCACTTTCAAAGCCCCCTTGACATAACACTGACAAGCGCTCTGAAACTTGCCATATAGCTCCTTCGAAGGATTTAAAGGAAAAAGCTGACCGCTTTCAACCATCAACCTTTGATCATTTTGCAAACAAACGGACATAAAAATATTTTCCGCATAGATCGCATTCATCTGGTCGTACTGCGCACGTTCTTTCTCGGTCATCGCGCGCTGCTGCTGAGGCTTTTGTTGAGAAACCTGCTGGGCATATGATGGGGAGTCAAAGGGTGAAAATAACAAAAGAACAAATATAAACAATGAGTTGCAGATATATCTTAATGTCATTTATCAACCTGTTGCGCTATAAAATTAACATGCAGGCGACCTAAGCGGCGTCCTGCGCTCCTTTTCTGTATTCCATTATACGCTTTTCCACCTCAGGACGGAAATGTCTGAACAAGCCCTGAATTGGCCATGCAGACGCATCACCATGCGCACAAATTGTATGGCCTTCAATTTCCTTAGTCAGATCAAGCAACATATCAATCTCCTCCAAAGAGGCATTTCCGATAGCCATACGTTGCATAATTCTGTAGAGCCAACCGGTTCCTTCACGGCAAGGAGTGCACTGACCACAACTTTCATGCATATAGAAGTGTGTCAGACGTGCAATAGCCGCAACAATATCAGTGCTTTTATCCATAACAATCACGCCAGCAGTCCCCAAGCCGGATTGCACAGAACGCAAAGAATCAAAATCCATCGTAACTGTATCGCAAATATGCTTCGGCAAGAGCGGTGTAGATGATCCTCCTGGAATAATCGCCAAGAGATTATCCCAACCACCACGAACACCTCCGGCATGCTTTTCGATCAATTCTTTCAATGGAATGCCCATCTCTTCTTCCACATTACACCGATGATTGACATGTCCGGAGATACAAAACAGCTTGGTTCCTGTGTTTTTTTCGTCTTTCCCAAGCCCGGCAAACCAAGCCCCTCCACGGCGCATAATGGTCGGAGCAACCGCAATTGTTTCAACATTATTAACGGTTGTCGGGCAAGAATACAGCCCCGCCCCCGCTGGAAACGGCGGTTTATTCCGTGGCTGCCCCTTCTTCCCCTCGATACTCTCGATCAGGGCGGTTTCCTCACCACAAATATAGGCTCCCCCCCCACGATGGAGGACAACATCAAAGTCCCACCCCGAACCAGCGGCATTTTTGCCCAAAAGACCAGCATCATAGGCTTCCTTGATCGCGCGGTTAATCGTCGATCCTTCATTAAAGAATTCACCTCGCATATAGATGTAGGCACGATGTGCCCCCATTGCAAAACCTGCAATCAAAGCACCTTCCAGCAATTTATGAGGCTCATGACGCAAAATATCACGGTCTTTACAGGTTCCCGGCTCTGATTCGTCGGCATTGATAACAAGATAATGCGGGCGCCCATCCGATTCTTTGGGCATAAACGACCATTTCATTCCCGTAGGGAATCCCGCTCCACCGCGACCACGCAACCCGGAAGACTTCATCTCGTTGATAATCCAATCACGACCTTTGGCCAGAATATCCTTGGTATTATCCCAATCTCCGCGCTTTTTTGCGGCATCAAGAGAAAAAGGCTCCCAGCCATAAACATTGGTAAAGATACGATCCTGATCGGCAAGCATGATAAATTATCTCCAGAAATGAGCCTGTAATACAAGCCCTCAAGATATAAAACATCACCGGAAGCCCTGCAATCCATAAAGAATAATTCCCGAACAAAAAACAGCTTATAAGCAACAACTCTGGATAATTCTGGAATTGACACCCTGCACAAATGTGGAACACTTGAGCCTTATTGGGCTTTTCAGGGAGATTCGCCGCTATGCTCATTACCTTTGTTGCACTCTATATGATAGTATCAGTTGCCGTGGGACTTTACGCTGCGCGCAAAGTCCACTCATCCGCAGACTACGTCGTTGCAGGGCGTTCGCTCCCCCTGTATATCACCATGGCAACGGTGTTTGCGACATGGTTCGGGTCAGAAACGGTTCTTGGCATTTCATCAACATTTATTGACGAAGGTTTGGGCGGAATTATTGCTGATCCGTTTGGCGCCGGTATGTGTCTCATTCTGGTAGGCCTTCTGTTTGCAAAGCCTCTCTATCGCATGAAACTCCTGACCATTTCGGATTTCTACAAAAGAAAGTACGGACGCCCTGTTGAGCTGGCGGTTTCTATTTTTATATGCGTATCCTATCTGGGATGGGTATCGGCACAAATCGTAGCGCTAGGCCTTGTGTTCAGCATTATTACAAATGGTGACGTTACACAGGAATGGGGCATGGTCTTAGGATTGGCTATCGTTTTATTCTACACCTTCTTCGGTGGTATGTTCTCGGTCGCCATGACCGACTTTATGCAGATGACAATTATTCTGATAGGCATGGCCATTGTCGCATTCTTTATTTCCGGAAAAATTGACGGCGGCGCAACCGCAGTCATCGATCACGCGATTGCTGCCGAAAAATTCTCGAACTTTTTCCCTGAGCTTTCGCTAGCTGGGGTTCTGGCTTTTGTTGCGGCATGGGTCACAATGGGCTTTGGTTCTATCCCGCAGCAAGATGTGTTCCAACGCGTGATGTCAGCAAAAGACGAAAAAACTGCGGTGCGCGGCTCTGTTCTCGGCGGATCTTTTTACATCATCTTCGCCTTTGTTCCAATATTCTTGGGCTACGCCGCAACAATGCTAGATCCTGAAACGTCATCACGCTTGATGGAAGAAGATTCCCAACAAATCCTTCCAACCATGATTCTAACACATACACCAATCTGGGTTCAGGTCATGTTCTTTGGAGCGCTTCTTTCGGCAATCATGTCGACAGCATCCGGGACATTACTGGCCCCGTCAGTGGTTTTTGCCGAAAACATCGTCAAATCCCTACTCCCGCACATGACCGACAAGAAACTTTTGCATCTAATCCGCGGAACTGTTGTCGGATTTTCAGGCCTGGTTCTTCTCTATGCCTTCAACTCCGAACGGGATATTTTCTCAATGGTTGAGGATGCATACAAAGTAACACTAGCCGGGGCATTTGTTCCTCTCGCCGCAGGGGTATACTGGAAACGCGCAAATACAGCAGGAGCAACTCTATCGATTATATTCGGTGTATCAACATGGCTATTGATGGAAAAATTTTCTCCAGAAGGTGATGGGATATGCCCGCCACAACTAGCGGGACTTTTAGCAGCTATAATAGGCATGATTATCGGCGGATACTTCGGGAAACCCGCTGGAACAGAGCAACACCACCGGTATCAGCGAATGGAAGAAAAAGAAGAAGCCGCAGTTGCCGCAAAAACAGTTCACTAATAAAAAAGCCGCCCACTGGGCGGTTTTTTAAATATTATTTTTGATAGCCTGATAAACGTCAATAAACTGCTTGGTCTGCTTTACATCGTGAACGCGCACGATATCACACCCATGCTCGATTGCAGACATGACTGAGGCAAGCGAGCCACCGACACGATCAAGTGGAGCAATATCAATCCCACATAGGTCAGGGATAAATCTTTTGCGGGATGCTCCAAGAAGAATACGCACGCCTAATGATTTGAATCTAGACAGATTTTTAAACAGCTCGGTATTGTGAAGCGTCAATTTTCCAAATCCTATCCCGACATCAACAATAATCCTGTCCTTCGGGATGCCTGCTATAACACAGGCCTGGACACGCTCCTCCAGATACGCATAAACTTCCGATACAACATCCTGATAGACTGGAGCATCCTGCATCGTACGCGGATCGCCCTTCATGTGCATCAGACAAATATGTGTACGGGAGTTTGCAACCACCGGCAAAGACAGGACATCCCCCTCCAACGCAGAAACATCATTGACGATATGAGCTCCTGCCTCGATTGCAGCTCGCATCACATCGGCATGACGCGTATCAACAGACAGCCACGCCCCGCAATTTTTCAAACCTTCTAAGACAGGAACAACACGCTCTATTTCTTCATCAATAGAAACGGGGGCTGCCCCGGGACGGGTTGATTCCCCCCCAATATCCAATATATACGCCCCATCCGCGATCAATTGCTTACCATGCCGAATAGCTGAGTTAGTATTCGCATATTGCCCACCATCAGAAAAACTGTCAGGTGTTACATTCACAATTCCCATTATCAAAGGCAAAGAGTCGTTTTTAATTTCTTGCCCTTCAGGAAGATTGAGAATCATAGACCCTATAGCTTCGCGCATTACTGGATGTCGCCAATCAGGCGCAACATCGCGTAACGGATAAAGCACAAAAGCACGCTCATGCATTCTCGGATGCGGCAATTCTAACTCAGGCTCCTGAATAATCTTCCCTTGATAATCCAGCACATCCAAATCAAGAACACGGGGCGCATTTTTAACAGTGCGTATACGCCCGAAATCAATCTCGATATCCTGCATCAGTTTGAGCAAATCTTTAGGCAACAAATGTGTTTTCACTAATGCCACAGCATTGTGATACCAAGGCTGGTCAGAAATAGGAACAGGGGCCGTCAGGTAAATCGGAGAAACAGCAAGAACTTTAACACCGCGCCCACGTAAAGCGTCCAAAGCTTTTAAAATAGTCTGCTTTGGAGTTCCGTGTTGAGAGGGTAAATTTGCCCCTAGCGCGATAAAGATCATTACATCTAAACGGCTTTCTTGACGCCAAGCTTATCAGCTTGCTCGACAAGAGTTGTTGTCCCGGCGTCAGACATAGATGCAACACGTCCGTTCTGGGGACCGATAGTTACAGGGCGTCCTGACTTCAGCTCAATCAACAGCTTCTTCATACTCTCAGGAGTTAAATCCTCATAATAATCATCATTAATCTGAACCATTGGCGCATTGACACAAGCACCGAGGCATTCGACTTCCATCAAGGTGAACATCCCGTCCCCAGTAGTCTCTCCTGTATGAATTCCTAACTGGCTCTCACAGGTTTTTACGATATCACCAGACCCACACAACATGCACGGCGTTGTCGTACACATCTGCACAAGATATTTCCCTACAGGCTCGAGGTTATACATCGAATAGAATGTTGCAACTTCATAAACCTTGATAGGAGGGACATCCACAATCTCTGCCACTTTATCCATTGCAGCACGTGGAATCCATCCACCATATGGTCTTTTAGCTTGTAGACCGTCCTCACCAACTTGACGCTGCGCCAAATCCAACAGCGGCATGATTGCAGATCTTTGCTTGCCTTGAGGATAACGGGAAATAATTTCTGCCACTTTATCCATGTCGCGAAACTCGAAACTGGAAGGCTGATAACTAGCGTTCAAATCAACTGATTTTTTCATTGGTATAACCCTTTAAACGTTACATCCCTGTTTACCGCTATCGCCCAATCAAATCAAGCGCCTTTGGACGTTTCATACCTCCAAAACAGCAAAAAACAGAATGAAAACGAAGGGGACTATCTATAACAGTTCGGAACGCATTCCGGAAAGGCTCGCCTGATAATACGCAGAAAAAGCCTTCTCGGGTAAACGGAATTCTATTTTACCGTTAGGAACAATTCCCAGCTGATCAAGTTTCTTTTGGGCCGAAGCCAAAGCATAACTCTTCATTTCATGGTATGAAGCCGAAATAGCATCCACGGATTGCGGCTTAAATACTGGAACGTGTAGAATAGCCAAATGTTCGTTAGGAAGCGCATTAAAGTGGAACCCAAGTACGGTTTTACAATCCATGTAATAGGTACATCTTTTTTGGGGTTGTTCGCCCTTGGCTTTACGGAAGACATCTTCAATAGAAACAAGCACTTTTTCATCCACGCGCGTCAGATGAAACCCGCCTAATTCTTCCCCCAACTCACGGCGCGTCCCGCTTATAAGCGTCTCTCCATCCTCAAGCTTACCGCCTGGAGGCTCGATGGAAACTTTACCATCTCCAGCGTGTTGCCGCAGAACAAAGATCATATTGCCAAAATAATCGTGAACCAACCCAGCGACCTTGATTTTAACATCTTGATGCCCTGACGAAACGCTCTGCCCTTCCTCATTACCGGAAGCAATGGCAGGAAAAGATTTTCTCAATTCTTTTTGATCGGATGAACCCATAATGCAAACTATTCTACCCCCTTAACGAAAATATGTCAAATACAGGAGTTAGCGATCAATTTCCCCGAATACAATATCCAAAGACCCGATATTGGCTACCACGTCAGCAAGCATATGCCCCTTTGACATGAAATCCAGCCCCTGCAAATGTGCAAATCCCGGAGCACGAATATGGCACCGATATGGGCGATTTGTTCCGTCAGAGACCAGATAAACGCCAAATTCCCCCTTCGGCGCCTCAACGGCCGTATAGGTCTCACCAGCAGGAACATGCACCCCTTCTGTAAAGAGCTTGAAATGGTGGATAAGAGCCTCCATAGAGTTTTTCATCTCAGCCCGAGGAGGTGGCGTAACCTTATAATCATCAGTCTTAACAATGCCTTGCGGCATATTTTTAATGCATTGCCTCATGATGCGCAGCGACTGACGCATCTCTTCCATACGAACCAGATAACGGGCATAACAATCACCTGTAGTCCCAACGGGAACATCAAATTCCATGCGATCATACACATCATAAGGCTGCGATTTCCGCAAATCCCAAGCCAAGCCTGAGGCCCGGATATTTGGCCCCGTAAAGCCCCAGTCCAAAGCCTGAGCCTGAGAAACCACCCCAATATCAACGGTACGTTGTTTAAAAATCCTGTTTTCAGTCAAAAGACTATCAAGGTCTTTTAAAACGCTCGGAAAATGATCGACCCACGTCGACATATCCTCTAAAAGGCCTGCCGGCAAATCCATAGCCACCCCACCCGGGCGAACATAGTTCGCATGAAGACGGGCACCACTCACGCGGTCATAAAACTCCATCCCCTTCTCACGCTCTTCGAATCCCCACAAAGCAGGCGTAATCGCGCCAACATCAAGTGCAAAAGTAGTAATATTCAGGACGTGATTCAGAATACGCGTCAATTCACAAAATAGAACACGGATATATTGGGCGCGCTCCGGGACTTCCAAACCGAGAAGTCGCTCAACAGCCAATGCAAAAGCATGTTCCTGATTCATCGGGGACACATAATCCAAGCGATCAAAATACGGCAAAGCCTGCATATAGGTCTTATATTCAATCAGCTTCTCCGTCCCACGGTGAAGCAACCCGATATGGGGGTCAGCTCGCTCGACCACTTCTCCGTCCATCTCCAGAACCAGACGCAAAACACCGTGCGCCGCAGGGTGCTGCGGCCCGAAATTCATTGTATAAGGCTTAATGTGGACCTCTTCTGATACGTCCGCCTGAATATCTGCTTTTTGCGCAACAGCTTCGCTCATTTTAAATCCCGATCTCTTATTCTACGGCTTTACTTAAAGGATTCCAGCCGACTTTCGGCATATGCGGATTTTCACCCGCCTTTTCGTCTCCCGGAAGCTGGACATCCGTCATAGCCTCCCAAGGACTTAAATTATCAAATACGCGGAAGTCTTGCGGTAAAGACACAGGGCCATAAACCACACGCTTTTGCTCATCATCATACCGCACTTCAACGTGCCCAGTCAGAGGGAAATCCTTACGAAGCGGATGTCCATCAAATCCGTAATCTGTCAGAATACGGCGGTGGTCAACAAGTCCGTCAAACATAATCCCGTACATGTCCCAAACCTCACGTTCGAACCAAGGGGCAGAACTAAACAGCGCAGACACGCTAGGAACAGGTGTATTTTCATCCGTAGAAACCTTGACGCGCACGCGCGCATTAAATTTCAATGACAAAAGCTGGTAAACAACTTCAAAACGCTCATCACGATCAGGATAATCAACGCCGCAAACATCAATCAACTGCGCAAAACGACATCCTTCGTCATCCCGCAGGTAGGCCAGAACAGCCAACAAACCCTGACGGGAAACATTCAAAATCAACTCATCACAAATCACATCAAACGACGTGATCACTTCCGAGAATTTATCCTGCAACGCTTGCCCAGCCTCAACTAAGTGGTAAGGTTCAGGTTCCAGTTCATCATTCAACAAATTAGGATCTTCGGTCATATTTATTTACCTGACTATCTTGCAATACGTGTATCTTCACGACGAATTTTTTTCTGGAGCTGCAACAACCCATAAACCAGAGCTTCGGCAGTTGGAGGGCATCCCGGAACATAAATATCAACCGGAACAATCTTGTCGCAACCGCGCACAACAGAATAGCTATAATGGTAATATCCACCACCGTTTGCGCATGACCCCATAGATATCACCCAACGCGGCTCTGCCATCTGGTCATACACACGGCGCAAAGCTGGCGCCATTTTATTGGTAAGAGTGCCGGCCACAATCATCACATCGGACTGACGAGGAGATGGGCGCGGAATAATCCCGAAACGGTCAAGATCGTAGCGGGACATGTAAGAGTGGATCATTTCCACAGCACAACAAGCAAGACCAAACGTCATAGGCCACATAGACCCCTGACGTGCCCAATCAAAAATCTTGTCTGTCTGGGTCAATACAAACCCTTTATCCGAAACTTCCTGAGCCAAACGGGCAACAGCCTCATCCTGTCTCTCTGCCGGAAGCATTGGAACATCTGTAACTAATGGCGCTTTTGGGGCCTGAAAAATTTCGCGATGAGACATATATCAAACTCCTACTCCCAATCGAGAGCACCTTTATTCCATTCATAAACAAGGCCGACAGTCAGGACAGCCAAAAAGACAACCATCGACCAGAACCCGAACAACCCTATCTCTCCCAAAGAAACTGCCCAAGGAAACAAGAATGCGACTTCCAGATCAAAGATAATAAAAAGAATCGCCACCAGATAAAAACGGACATCAAACTTGCGGCGAGCATCATCGAACGCATCAAATCCACATTCATATGCAGAAAGTTTTTCTGCATCAGGCTTTTGCTTGCCGATCACGAATGGCAGTAATGTCATGGCACTTGCAACGACAAGTGCAATCCCGAGAAAAACCAAAATAGGCAAATAGTTCAAAAGAAAATCCGTAGAGGCCATGTCACCAGAATCCGGTCAGTGTTAATGCCCCAACAGACCATAAAACGCCTTTTGCTTCAAGGGGCTGTGGGCGGAAAGACCCAATATTTTTAGACACGTCGTACGCAAACAGATTTGTTAGGAAAAAAAGCAGGAAACACATAACAACAGATTTGAAAGTCCCACTTTTATCTTAATTTACATTTAGGAAAAAGTGGCGCGAGCGACGGGACTCGAACCCGCGACCTCCTGCGTGACAGGCAGGCATTCTAACCGACTGAACTACGCCCGCGCTTGGGTGTTGTTAAGGTGGGATGTTAATAATCGTTTACCCGAATATTGTCAACTGGATATATTCGAAAAATGCAATTTTTTCTAAAATCCATAGAAAACAAGCGGTTGCGGCGAAAGCCTCGCCGAACTTTTCCCTCCTTTGAAACAGGTCAATTGACGAAAACCATCGAAACATAGGGCAAACCCAGAGACTGCGCGACTCCTTGATGGGTGACTTGCCCGCGACAAATATTTAATCCCTGCATAAAACCTGCATCTGATTCGAGAGCATCCACCCACCCCCTATCTGCAATTTTCAAAGCATATGGCAAAACCGCATGATTAAGTGCCATCGTAGACGTTAAAGGCACCGCTCCCGGCATATTGGCCACACAATAATGTGTAACCCCATCCTCGACAAAAACAGGATCAGCATGTGTTGTCGGATGGGATGTCTCGAAACACCCGCCCTGATCTATAGCAATATCGACCATAACCGAGCCGCGCTTCATAGTAGAGAGCATCTCACGGGTAACAAGCTTCGGAGCCGATTCTCCCGGGATAAGAACAGACCCGATAACCAAATCAGCTTCTCGAATCAGACTCTCTACAGCCTCGCTGGTTGAATATAAAACATCACAGCGCCCAGCAAAATAATCATCCAGTTGGCGAAGACGATCAGGAGATCTCTCAAGAATCGTAACACGGGCCTCCATCCCGACAGCCATACGCGCCGCATTAAATCCGGCAACACCACCCCCCAGAATCAAAACATTTGCAGAAGAAACGCCGGCGACACCGCCAATCAGCTTCCCTTCTCCACCCAGATGCTTCATCAGATAATGAGCACCTTCCTGAACAGATAACCTCCCGGCAACTTCACTCATAGGAGCCAAAAGCGGAAGGCCGCGCCCATCTTTTCCTGTCACTGTTTCATAGGCAATTGCAACACATTTGGAGTTAATCAACCCTTCCGCTTGAGCTCTATCTGCTGCCAGATGAAGATAGGTAAATAAAATCTGCTCTTCACGCAGCATCATACATTCTTGGGGTTGAGGCTCCTTAACCTTGATAATCATCTCGGCCCATTCAAAAATCTCGGCAGCCGTTCCAAGAATAGCAGCCCCCGCCCTTCGGTACATATCATCATCGAAGCCAATAGCATTTCCGGCACCGCTCTCGACAGCGACCTCATGCCCATGCAAAACAAACTCCCGAACAGATTCAGGAATCAATCCTACTCGATGTTCTTGTTTCTTGATTTCTTTTGGTACACCAACGCGCATAATATCCTCGCCCAAATGACAACTCGTCCGAAAGATTATACCATAAAACACGCCGCATAAACTATATGCGGCGCGTCATCTTCAACACTAAAGGAAATTTGTATTATCTACGGCTGTGGAGCTGCCGGACCTGAAATATTCAACCCGAAATCATGACGCGGCTCGGCAGGAGTAGATGCTGCATTGGTAATGGACATCTTGTTGTCGTAAAGATCGCGTGGAACGACATTCATATTGAGTGCTCCATCTCTATCTTTACCGATAATAAAAGCTCGTCCGCCCATCTCTACTCTCCCGAGTCTGCTTTCTGATTACAAACCAAGGATACATGGAGGATCTTAATAAATGATTACAAAAAGGAATATCTCTAAAAATCAATGGAATAACGCAGCAATCCACCTAGAATTCCAGTATCTACGCTATCTTCGCGACTATCTCGCCAGCCCAATTCGGCAGTCAGGCCATTCTCGAAATCATACCCGCCTGAAAGCTGGAACAGAAAATCATGAAAATCACGTCCCGTTCCGTCATCACGAACATCCCTCAACGTATAAGCTGCGGCTACATTCCAGTTTGTATAAATATTGGCTTTAGCACTCAGACTATAATAATCACGATCAGAATTCTTAAGCCCTTCAAAATTTCTCAAGGCAGCATATTCTCCGAACATGTCAAAGTTCAAAGCATCAGTAACCGGATATTTATAAGACAATGTTGCCTCCCACCCGTATTCTCGATCTGTGGTAGTATCCTGCCCCTTGGACTGTTCTGCCAAAGACCGATATCCAAGCTGATACACCAAATTCTCTATTTTTCCTATATTCTCGCCCGACAATGATACTGAATAGGATTGAAGCCCCGTTGTATTCGAAGCTCCACCATCACTTAACGAGACACGGTCGCGCGCGGTTATAACACCCCCGCTAAGAAAAGATCGGTCTGCCATAAATGTGTTAATTGATAATGTGTGATCCCCTGCACGACCAGCATTAAAAATATAAGCAGCCCCTACTCCCAGCTTTTCGGTAATTTCGTAATCTTCGGCAAAATCCTCACCCCAGATACCGCGCCCAGCTTCAGCCCCTGACCCGAATGCCGGATTAAACTTCCCGGCCCAGAACGCAAATGGTCCACTCTCGAAATTGAATTTTAGCTCTTCGATCAAGATACCTTCACGATCAAACCAGATATCATCAAATTCATTTACTTCTGCGACTTGCTCAAATGGTTCAAAAACGATGACGCCATCAATAAAGAACGTATCGCTCAACATAAATGTCGGAGCCAGTTCCGCCCGAAGAAATGAGTTATTTGTCTCATCAATTGCTGAATCATCAGAATGCGCCCGATATTCATTTTGCCATTCCATGACCAATTCCGCAGAAAGAGTTTTCTGTGCATCTTGCGCATAACTTTCGGAAGAGACTAAGCAGGAAATGGCAAAAAGAAGGCATAAGAAACTTTTGAAAGGCGACATAGCAAACTCTCCGTAAAATTGTCCCTGACATAGTATCAGGACATCCATTTCATGAAAGAGAAATCTAACAAAAACCCTGAGACCTAATCGGTAGCACTTATTCTGGGAACGCGACGATAAGACAAATAGGTCTGCGACCGCCCTGCATCTTTACCTTTATTTTCATATCTTGTAGACATCCATCCGTTCGGGGCTGTTTTACAATCATCAAAAGTTTCAGCAGTCCATTCGAACTCTTTACATTTTAATGTCTGCATCAACATCCAGTCAGCCAATTCATCAACATCGGTCGTCTGAAGCATAATGCCCTCATCCTTCAGGACGCGTGCATAAACTTCCAGATTTGCCTCATTCACAATACGCCGCTTATGGTGGCGGGATTTAGGCCAAGGATCAGGATTCAGGATATAAAGAAAATCAACAGAGGCATCTTCAAGAGAGTTCAACACCATCAAGGCATCATCCATGTGCACACGAAAATTGTCCTGCACAGGATCAGAAAATCCTTTGAGAAAAGTCGTCATCCCGTTGATATAAGGCTCAGCTCCAATAAACACATCATCGGGGAATTGGCTCATAATATAATGAAGATGCTCCCCACTTCCGAAACCTATCTCAAAATGAACTTTACGAATATCCCTTCCGAAAATTTCAGAGGGCTTCAGGCCCGCTTTTTCGTTCAGAAGCGCACGATCAATTTGACGAACAGGTAAAATTGTATCCAGAACATCCAGACGCGCCTTGTGCATCGGGCGGCCCATCCGCCGCCCGTAAACGCGCTTTACTTTGATTTGATCTACGTTATCAGCCAAGTTCTTTCCTCAATGCGTCAACAAGGTCCAGCTTCTCCCACGAGAAACCGCCGTCTTCTTCAACATCACGACCAAAGTGACCATATGCGGCAGTACGCCCATAAATTGGTCTATTCAACTTCAAATGTGTGCGTATCCCTCGGGGTGAGAGATCTATCACTTTTGCAACAGCTTTGACAAGTTCTGTTTCAGGGACGGAACCGGTTCCAAATGTATCGACATAAATAGAAATCGGTTTGGAGATTCCTATCGCATAAGACAATTGGATAAGACATTTGTCGGCATATCCGGCGGCCACAATATTTTTGGCAACATATCTAGACGCATAAGCCGCAGAACGGTCGACCTTTGTAGGGTCTTTACCTGAGAAAGCCCCCCCACCATGAGGCGCAGCTCCACCATATGTATCGACAATAATCTTGCGCCCCGTGAGACCGGCATCCCCGACAGGCCCACCTATTACAAAACGTCCTGTCGGATTAACATACAGCTCGTCATCCGCACACATCCATCCTTCCGGTAAAACTTTTTCAATATAAGGACGAACGATTTCACGAACATCTGCCTGAGACAAACCCTCGGCATGCTGCGTCGAGAGAACAATTGATTTAGCTCCGATCGGTTTCCCATTCTTGTATTCCAGCGTTACTTGGGATTTTGCATCCGGTTCGAGCATGGATAAAACACCCTTATGACGTTCTTCGGCAAGGACCCGCAAAATATTATGTGCATAATAAATAGGTGCAGGCATCAAAACAGGAGTCTCGCGGCATGCATAACCAAACATAATCCCCTGATCTCCGGCGCCTTCATCTTTGTCACCTGCAGCATCAACGCCAACAGCAATATCAGCAGATTGCGCATGCAACCGACAATCAATTTGAACGTTACGCCAGCTAAATCCGTCCTGATCGTACCCTATTTTTTTAATAGCATCTCGAACCAGTTGCTCGACATCACTTTTGTCTAATTCCCCGTTGCATCTGGTTTCACCGATAACTCCGACAAAATCGGTTGTTGCAACCGTTTCAACAGCTGTTCTGGAGTACGGATCTAAAGATAAGAAAGCATCAACAATCGTATCTGAAATACAATCGCAGACCTTGTCCGGATGCCCTTCGGAGACCGACTCGCTAGTAAATATATAATCCTGCAACAATGTACCTGCCATAGGTCACCTCGAAAAAATAGAAAAGGGAAAGAAATATAATAAGTAAGAGATAAAGCACCCGAATTAGAATGCGGTAACCAGATTACCTCGAGACGTGAAAAAACAAAAGCCCCATTCGGGGCTAATGCTAGAGTAACAGGCCAGTCAAACGAATGACTTTATTCCCCGCCTTTAAAATTCTTAGCCATCTGCTTGAGCATCTTGAGAAAATCACGACGCAGCTTTTCATCATTGATGGTGTAATAAGTTCGAATCAACTCGACAGTTTCTTTTCTATGAAGAATATCCTCCTGCTCGTCAGCCTCACCAACAAAGGAATCCTGATCATTATCGGCAAAACCACCCTGAATACCAATTTGGCTATCGGAAGCAGCAAAACCTTCGAAAAAGTACGAAACAGGCACATCCAAAACACGAGAGAACTGGAACAACCGACTAGCACTCAAGCGGTTACGGCCTTTTTCATACTTTTGAACTTGCTGGAAGGTAATCCCCGCAGCTTCAGCAAGACTTTCCTGCGTAATTCCGATCAAATTACGCCTCGAACGCAACTTTTGCCCCACAAAAACATCAACAGGATTGGGGAGCTCTCCTTCAACAGAACTCCTGCGCGGATTTCTAGGTTTTTTAAGTAATTCTTCCTTCATGCTTTTTGACTCAGTTCTTTTTGTGTTTTTATCTGTAATATCTGTTTTTTTCTTTTCAAGGAATCAAATCTCTCTCTAAATGCATGAGAAACCAAAACATAACAACAAATCTTAGGTATAAATCCGAAAAAACTTATTTAATCTTGGATAGATTTAAATTTAAGGTTACGAAAAAAAGATGTTAAAATCATAATTTTCATAACATTAAACCTTTCCTATTTCTCTACATTTAAAAAAATGACGCCTTAAAGATACATGTAAGACAAAAAAAACTTGCGTCAACGGGCACAAAAGTATAGACATGCACCAACAACCTGAATTTATAACAGGGTGGGCTCAAAAAGAAGCCCGCCTTTTTTGTTACCTGAAAGATAAATGAGCACAATACAGGAAAAAAAGATATCGAAGTTTTTGGAACCCGTCATAGGTGAGCTGGGTTACGAACTTGTCGCTTTGAGAATATTGGGAAGCCACAAATTACAAACCTTGCAAATTCTGGCAGAAGATCCGCAAACCCAAACTCTGGACTTGGAAGGCTGCACAAAAATATCACGTGCTGTTTCCGCTGTTCTCGATGTTGAAGACCCATTTCCTGGCGCTTACCAACTGGAAGTCAGCTCCCCGGGAATTGACCGCCCTCTTGTACGCGAGCGTGATTTTCTGGCCCACATCGGGTTCGAAGCCACCGTTGAAAAATTGACTCCGTCAGAAACGGGACAAAAGAAATTTCGCGGCAGAATTATCGCTGTTGAAAATGGGTTTGCTACATTAAACACTGAAGATCAGGGAGACGTTCAAATAGAACTCGAGGACATCTATAAAGCCAAACTGGTCTTAACGGATGAGCTGATTAAAGCCACTGCAAAGAAACGTAAAGAACAACAAACTGTATCTGAAACTGAATCGGAATAGAATTTTTTAACTAAGGAGCTAGAAAAAATGAGTCGTATCGAAATTCTTCAGGTTGCTGATGCCGTAGCCCGTGAAAAGAACATGGACCGCGAAATCATTATCACCGCGATTGAGCAAGCTATTCAAAAAGCCGGCCGTTCAAAATATGGTCATGAGCATGACATTCGTTGTCACATTGATCGCAAAACCGGTGAAACGCAACTGAAGAGATACAGAACAGTAACCGAAGAAGAACTGATTGAAAACGAAGCTGCTCAAATTACTGTTCAACAAGCACGTCGTGAAAAATCTGATGCTCAAGTCGGCGACATTCTGATTGATACTCTTCCTGCTTTTGACTATGGCCGAGTTGCTGCCCAAACTGCAAAACAGGTTATCATGCAAAACATACGCGAAGCGGAACGCGAACAACAATATGACGACTTCAAAGATCGTATGGGCGAAATCGTGAACGGTGTCATCAAACGTGTTGAATACGGCAATGCGACAATCGACCTCGGTCGCGCCGAAGCGGTTCTACGTCGTGATGATACAATCCCTCGTGAACATCTCAAAGTCGGTGAACGTATCCGTGCGTACATCTATGATGTGCGCCGCGAAGTTCGTGGTCCGCAGATTTTCCTCTCCCGCACCCGCGGAGAGTTTCTGGCTCAACTGTTTGCTCAGGAAGTTCCTGAAATCTATGACGGCGTGATCGAGATAAAATCCGTGGCGCGTGACCCGGGAAGCCGCGCAAAAATCGCTGTCTACTCTCATGATAACGGTATGGATCCGGTTGGCGCTTGCGTTGGTATGCGCGGTAGCCGTGTTCAAGCTGTTGTGACAGAACTGGGTGGAGAAAAAATTGATATCATCCCTTGGTCTCCTAATATCGCGACATTCATCGTGAACGCTTTGGCTCCTGCAGAAGTTACAAAAGTTGTTATGGATGAAGAAAAACGTCGCCTGGATGTTGTCGTTCCTGACGAACAATTGTCCTTGGCGATTGGTCGCCGGGGACAAAACGTTCGTCTGGCATCTATTCTGACCGGTTGGTACATTGATATTCTGACCGAAGAAGAAGAGACAAAACGCCGTCAGGAAGAGTACAACTCACGTTCAGCATTGTTTATCGAAGCACTGGATGTTGATGACGTTATTGCCCGCCTGCTGATTGCAGAAGGCTTTACTAAAGTTGAAGAAATCTCTGAAACACCAATAGAAGAACTCTCTTCGATCGAAGGATTTAATGAAGAGATCGCAGAAGAGCTTAAGAGCCGTGCAGAAAACTGGTTGGCCGCAAAAGCTGAAGAGCTCAAAAATCGCCAATCCGAATTAGGTCTGGCTGATAACCTCGTTGCCTTTGAAGGCCTGACCATCGATCAAATCATCAAACTTGGCGAAAACAACGTCAAAACACTTGATGATCTGGCTGATCTGGCCGGTGACGAATTAGTAGAAATTCTAGGTGAAAAAGACATCACAGAATCTGCTGCCAATGATTTAATCATGAAAGCCCGTGAACACTGGTTTGCCGACGACAACGCAGCGTCTTCAGACGCTGACGCATAGAAAAATGGAAAGGACGCATAAGAGAGCGCATGGCAAGAAAAGAGCCTGAATTGTTTTATCATCCTGTCGTGGGGGCAATGTCCCCCGCGTCGATGATGCTGTTCAATCTGAACGCATTTCAGCCTCCTTCTCGACAAAAAAAGCAATCGCCATCACACTCTTCTGCCCCTGACGCTATTACGACATCGTCCATAGCCCCTCTTCCGGTGCTTGAAACGCAATTGCAATCCAGTGCGGTTATATCCCAAGCTGCACCTTTAGCACCATATGCGGAAAGAAAGGCTATGACTTTGACCAGAACAGCAACCTGCGCAATTACAGGACAAACTCTGCATCAAAATGAGATGATCCGTTTTGTTATTTCCCCGGAACACAAAGTTGTAGCGGATCTAACAGGCAAGCTCCCGGGAACATTCCTGTGGGTCTCTGCCGAAAGATCCACTCTGAAAAAGGCCATTTGGCGCAACTGTTTCACATCACACGCTCGTCAAGCCGTTGAAATACCTGAAAATCTGCTTGAAAATATCGAAACAGGCCTTAAAAAGCTCGCGATCCAGACACTGAGCATGAGCAAACGAGCGGGAGAATTGACTTTTGGCTTCTCGAGGACAGACGAAGCCTTGCGTTCTCATAATGCTGGCGTGTATGTTGTTGCCAGTGATTCGAGTGAAAACGGGCGAGAAAAGCTGGAGCGGCTAGCTATACACCAGAATATCCCTGTCATTGATTGCTGGACTTGTGCAGAACTTTCAACCGCAATCGGGGAAGAGAATACCAATCACATGGCTCTGTCAAACGGAGCAATGGCTCGGAACTTTCTAGAGCTGATAACAAAATTAAACTACGTAAGATCGGAAAAATAGGACTATGACCGAAAAAGAAAAGAAAACACTTTCCCTAGGCGGAAGCAAAGGAACTCTCAGCTTAAAAGGCGGAGCCCCGGGACAGCAGCATATTACGCAAACATTGGCCCGTGGCCAAAGCCGTGGCGTAACAATTGAAGTCCGTAAAAAACGTGGGGCAGCCGCTGCTTCGGAAAATGCCAAAGCCGAAGAAGAGAATCAGGACACCACACTGACCAATGATGAAAAAGAGGCACGTCTGCGCGCTTTACAAAAAGCAAAAGAAGACGATGAGCGTCGCCGCGAAGAAGAAGCAAAACGCCGAGCTCTGGAAGCCGAGGAAGAAAAACTGCGTGAAGAAGCAGAAAAAACCGGTAAACGTCCTAGAAAAATAGACGCAGAAGACCTGCGCCGCCGCGAACTGGAAGAGCTGGAACGCATCAAGGAAGAAGACCGCAAAAAAGCTGAGGAAGCCGACAAACAGCGTAAAGCTCAAGAAAAAGCCTTCGCTGAAAGCCGTGCGGCAGCTCCGCAAAACTTCGGGCGCCCTGCCCCTGTAGCAGGCGCGACAACACATGAAGAAGAAGCCGGAAGCTATCGCGATCGCGTAAAACGCGCATCAAAAGGCACGCGCTCAACAGCCGATGACAGCGCCACAACCGATCGCAGTACAAGCGGCCGTATGGGGCGACTGACAGTTAATCAGGTTCTGAATGAACAATACGCACGAGATGAAAGCGGCCGTTCTCTAGCCTCCGTACGACGCGCCCGCCAAAAAGCCAAAGCACTGGCAGGCCCTAAACTGGATCAACCGAAACAATCCCGTGAGGTTGTTGTTCCGGAAACAATTACAGTTCAAGAACTTGCAAACCGTATGGCAGAACGCGGCGGAGACGTCATTAAATCTCTGATGAAAATGGGCGTTATGGCGACCATTAACCAGGCGATTGATGCCGACACTGCCGAACTCATCATCATGGAATTCGGACACAAGATCAAACGTGTGACGGATGCTGATGTTGAAATCGGAATCGAAGGAATCGAGGATGCAGATGATGTCCTCCAACCACGCCCTCCTGTTGTCACTATTATGGGACACGTTGACCATGGAAAAACCTCCCTGCTTGATGCCTTGCGCCAAACGGATGTTGTTGCTGGCGAAGCCGGTGGAATTACCCAGCATATTGGCGCATACCAGATCACCATGGAGAGTGGCGAAAAGATCACATTCCTTGATACACCTGGTCACGCCGCCTTTACCGAAATGCGTGCACGCGGTGCAAACGTCACAGATATCGTGGTGCTCGTAGTTGCAGCAAACGACTCAATCATGCCTCAAACCGTAGAAGCGATTTCCCACGCAAAAGCGGCAGGTGTTCCGATGATTGTCGCCGTAAACAAAGTCGATTTGCCTGATGCAAACCCGATGAAAGTCAAACAAGACTTGTTGATGCATGATGTTCAGGTTGAAGACATGGGCGGAGACGTCCTGTGCGTGGAAGTTTCGGCCAAGAAGAAACTGAATCTTGACAAACTCGAGGAAGCCATTCTTTTACAAGCTGAGATCCTTGACCTGAAAGCCAACCCTGCGCGAGAAGCGCAAGGTGCTGTGGTCGAGGCAAAAATGGAGCGCGGTCGCGGATCTGTTGCAACAGTTCTGATCCAGAAAGGAACATTGAGCATCGGAGACATCTTCGTGGTTGGTTCCGAATGGGGTCGTGTCCGAGCATTGCTGGATGACAAAGGCCAGAACCTTGCAAAAGCAGAACCAGGTCGCCCGGTTGAGGTTTTGGGTCTGAGCGGTACACCTGAATCAGGCGATCAATTCATCGTGGTTGACACCGAAGCAAAAGCACGCGAAGTCGTTGACTACCGTATGCGCAAGAAAAAAGAAAAAGAAGCTGCAATTGTTACAGGAACATCCTTCGAACAATTACTTGCCCAAAGCAAAGACAACAAAAAAGAACTGCCTATTATCCTCAAAGCCGATGTCCATGGCTCTGTCGAAGCTATCGCAGGCTCTTTGGCGAAGATCACAGAGGACAACGCAGAAGTTGGAGTCAAAATCCTCTTCTCTGGTGTCGGGCCGATTTCCGAATCCGATATTACATTGGCGAAAGCGTCCAACGCATTTGTGGTGGGCTTTAACGTCCGTGCGAATGCCCAGGCACGCGAACTGGCAAAACGCGATAAAATCGAAATTCGCTACTACAACATCATCTATAACATCATTGACGATGTGAAAGCAGTTCTCGGCGGAATGCTCTCGCCTCTCGTACGCGAAGAGTATCTGGGCCAAGCAGAAGTCCGTCAGGTCTTCAACATTACAAAAGTTGGAAAGATCGCCGGATGTATGGTTCAGGCTGGTATGGTCAAACGTGGCTCAAAAGTCCGTTTGCTCCGCGATGATGTGGTTATCCACGAAGGCATGCTCAAAACCCTCAAGCGCTTCAAAGACGAAGTCAAGGAAGTGCGCGAAGGAATGGAATGCGGTATGGCATTCGAGAACTATGATGACCTGAAAGACGGCGACATCATTGAGTGCTATGACATCAAGGAAGAAACAAGAACGATCTCGTAACGATAGACAAACATATGAAAGATCAACCGAAAACACTCGGCCCAACACAGCGTCAATTGCGTGTGGGCGAACAACTCCGCCACGTGATTACGGATACACTCGCCCGTGGTCACTTCCATGACGGATTCCTTTTATCACATGCAGGCATGGTGTCGATTTCAGAGGTTCGTGTCTCTCCCGATATGAAGCACGCGACTGCATACGCCACAATGATTGGTGGGCAGGATATTGAAACTGCTCTGGCATCTTTGAATACAAATGCCGACATATTTCAAAAAGAAATTGGCCGCCAAGTGCGTATGAAATTCACACCGCGTTTAAAATTTGTGGAAGATACATTGTATGACAGCGCAGCAAAAATCGATGCCTTACTCCATAATCTTCCAAAAGCGGCCGATACCCCTGATACGGAACAAGAGTAAAAAGATTAGGCTGGAACACGATCAAGGTAATATGTATTCGTGTCTCTATCTTTCAGATGGAATCCGAGAGTTTTTAAACGCCCGACCATATCATCCGGGGTGATGGGCTGACCTGTTAAATCAGGGTGATGTAATTCAATCAGAATCTGGTCACAATTTCTCAAAGCATCCCCGTCTTCATACATCATAGGAATTTCAGCTCCTTCTGCATCACATATCAGGGAGTATGTTCCTGAAACATTTTTCTGCTTCAATAACGAGCTAAGAGAAATGGTCGTAACAGGGATATGAGACCTATCAGTAGGATTTCTTTCAACTTGCCCGACCAAACCTGAAGATAAATCATTTCTTTGAATAAAAATTGCCTCCCCCTCGTTTGAAGGAGCGCACAAAGCATACTGAAGAAATTCAATTCGCCGATCACGAAGACTATTGCGCGTGCGCGTCAATACATTTCCAATTAAGGAAGACTGAGAATCCGGATTTGGCTCCAAACATATCATACGACCGCCATCCAAAAGTTTTGTGTCGAATGCAGCTCGTGTCAAAACACCGATATTGGCGCCGACCTCGATAATATTGGAAGCATTTTGGAAATGGCTTTTTAGCATCCCGAGCTCTGCACGTTCATAACGTCCCAAAACAAGGGAAATATAATCAATAGGATTCATGTCAGGAGGAGTTACATATGCATCGCCATGAATCGTAACAGCTTTCGAGAAAGCAAAATTCAAAGCGCGCGCGCCTAGGCAAGCGGTGTTGCGAATAACTTTTTTCACATATTTGTTCATGGAAAGAAGATAATCACACCAAAAGAGATTATGTCAACGAATTTTATAATGACAAGACTTGCGCCTCCAAGTATGAACAACCCCGAAACAAAAAAAGTATAAAATGCCCAGAAAACCAAAAAACAACATTTCCGGATGGATTAACCTCCATAAGCCCGTTGGCGTTACCTCCAACGATGCCGTCTCTATTGTCAAAAAAGCCATGAATTACCCAAAAATCGGTCATGCAGGCACACTTGACCCGTTGGCCTCAGGCATATTGCCGATTGCGCTGGGAGAAGGCACAAAACTCGTTCCCTATATGATGGATGATGATAAGACCTACCTCTTCACCGCAACTTGGGGAGAACAACGGGCAACAGACGATGCCGAAGGCGATGTCATCGCAACATCCGATATCCGCCCCACAGAAGAACAGGTTAAGGCCATTTTGCCGGAATTCATCGGCACAATCGATCAAATCCCCCCTATTTATTCAGCTATCAAGGTCGATGGGCAAAGATCTTATGATCTGGCACGCGCAGGCGAGATACCTGAACTTAAAGCCCGCCCAATTGAAATTTATGAACTAACTCTCGTAGAAGCAACAACAGACACGGCGACCTTCCGCTGCGTTTGCGGAAAAGGCACCTATGTCAGAGCTTTAGCCCGTGATTTGGCCGAAAAATTAGGCACAAAAGCCTATATTTCCACCCTCATCCGCGAAACAGTCGGCCCTTTTTCGCTGGAAACTGCAATTTCTCTGGACATTTTCCGTGAAATGTCCGATAAAGCCGACCTTGAAAGCAACGTGCTCCCTGTCGAGGCCGTACTGGACGACGTCCCGGTCGTGTCCCTCACTGAACAGGAAGCCATGCGGGTTAGAAACGGAAACAAGATTACTTTTATTTCCCGCCCTGACATGGAACGACTGGTGAAAGCCGGCCTAAATCCAAAAGCCCGCATGTTGGAGCTTGCTCTTCTGAAACATAAAGATATGCCTCTGGCTATCGCAGATGTTGAAGGAGTGGAAATCCAGCCGGTGCGCGTATTTAATTTATAACCCCTAATTGATGGGGAAAATGAAAGGAAAAAACGATGTCGATTACTGCTGAACGCAAAACCGAAGTTATTAAAGACAACCGCACAGCGGACAATGATACCGGGTCTCCGGAAGTTCAAGTTGCGATCCTAACCGAACGCATCAACAACCTCTCCAAACACATGGAAACCAACAAAAAAGATTTCTCCAGCCGTCGTGGTCTGTTGGCAATGGTTGCCCGCCGTCGTAAGCTGCTCGACTATCTTATCAAAACCAATAACGCAAGCTACCAAGCCCTTATTGCAAAACTCGGCATCCGTAAATAATTCGGAAGGCAATATTAAAAAATTAAGGAGCCAGTCGGCTCCTTTTTTTATTTAGGGATATAGGCAGACACAATCCCCAAACCTATTCCGCAAGCAACAACAATAAAGCCGAGCTTGGGATCAGAATGATCATCTCGATTCATCCAGTATTTGTGCAATAAATAAAGCCACAACGTATAAACAGATAGAATAGCTCCGAATAAACCTGGATTTTCAAGATACGATAACGCCAATCCTTTGGTTACAACGACAGCTACAAACAAAACGCCGTTCATAACGCCTGCCATTTTCCAACGTCCGGTCATCAATCCTGTGAATCGTCCCGAAAGACGATGTCCAAACAACCACACTCCCGCTGTCATAAACATCACACTAGAGAAGATAAACGCAATTTTGAGAACCATCTCGAAAGAAGGGACTCCATTCATACTCAGGGAAAACAGAACATCGGATATACTGATAAAAATTATAACAGGAACACTTGCAAGGATGACTTGAACACTAACCGTATTGTGTCGCATCCTGAACATCGCCACAGAGCTTATAAAAATCAGAGCCAAGCTCGACCAGAACACATAAGGATTAGCAATTAAACGGTCCCAGTATCCGACAACAATAAGAGGCCAGATAAAAAACAATAGAATATTTCTGAATTGCGAAACACGGGAAATGGCGGAAGCAGAATAATGACGTGATGCATTAAATGATGCCATATCCCCGATAGCCGCCGCAATTCCTGCTGCCGCCACACCACCATAAAACAGCATACTTTCATCCCACGAGAAAAGAAATAGTACCGGCGTTAAAATTAAAGTTGCAAACAAAGACCTCCAGAATATGAAGACATCACCACGCAACTTGAAAATATCATTACAGATAAAATAAAATGCAGCGATCACGCTGCATAAAAATGTAAAGAATACGCCCATCATTCAGATTGGCATCCCCTCTCACCACAATCCTGTGCTTCCACTTCCAGAAAGGCATGATAGATACCGAATGATGTTGCCAAACCTGATTTAAGCCGTCCACGCAATTCATCAGCAATTTGCCCTTGCTCCATCACGACATGAGCTTCGACAGCCGAGTTATGTTCGTCCAAAGCACGTAAATGGAAATGGTGCACAGAGACAACCCCCTCTACAGCCAGAATATGGTCCTGAATAGCAGAAGCCTGCTCGCTATCCTGATTTCCGTCAATCAGAATATTCGCGACTTCAAAAACATGCCCCCAAACATGACGGATAATAAAAACAGAAATAACCAGCGTAATCAGCGGATCAACCCACCACCACCCAAAGGCGATAATCAAAACGCCTGCACTCAGAACTCCGACAGAAGATAAGGCATCGCCCAGATTATGAAGATAGGCCGCGCGAACATTCTGTGAATGTTGGGCGTCATGATATGTCAGAGCCACAGTCCCCAGATTGATAACAACAGCAATAATCGACACCCAGACGACAGTCCATCCGACAACAGGCTCAGGGGATAGAAACCGCATACATGCTTCAAAAATCAGCCATACAGAAATCGTCAACAGAATAACGTAATTTGTATAAGCGGAGAGTGTTTCAACTTTCTTGTAACCATATGTTCGTCGACTATCCGGTTCACGTCGTGCAATTTTTCTGGCCACCAAAGCCAGAAACAGCGAAAACGCATCGGAGAGATTGTGAAGGGCATCAGCAACCAGAGCCAAGGATCCGGAGAAAATCCCTGCAAGAACCTGGACAACAGATAGCAGGACATTCACCCCCAGAGCATACGAAAGCTTGACATCCCCGGACTTGTGGGAATGGTTATGATCGCAAGACCCTGAATGATGGTGATGACCGTGATCAGACATTATGCTGCCAGCTTATCCGCGAGGTAATATTTATCCACGCGCTGACCATTCTCGTATTCCAACACAAGCGGAGATCCTGTCGGTATTTCTGTTTCATTGATATTCTCTGGTGTATTTTCACCAAGAATAATCAACAATGCCCGCAACGAGTTCCCGTGAGCGGCCACCAGAATATTTTTCCCCGCATCCATCTGAGGTTTGATCTCCGCATTAAAGTAAGGACGCACACGCTTTTCAACAACATCTTGAAGACTCTCTCCACCCGGAGGCTGTACATCGTAAGACCGTCTCCAGATATGAACCTGTTCCGCACCATATTTTTCACGAGTTTCATCCTTATTCAAACCTGTCAAATCGCCATAATCACGTTCGCGCAAATCATCATGCTTGATCATGGAAGGAACCAATGCATCCTGCCCTGCTTCTTTCAGTGCAATTTCGGCTGTCATATACGCACGTTTTAAGGTCGAAGTGTAAACCAAATCAAAATGGATATTTGCCTTCGACAGGTTTTCCCCGGATAACTTCGCTTCGTTAATGCCCTGCTCGGACAACTCGACATTCTGGAATCCTGTAAAGCGGTTTTCCAAATTCCATTGGCTCTGACCATGGCGCATCAAAACAAGATAAGATTTCGACATATAAACACTCCTGATAAATAGTGTCAGGAGTATAGAAAGAATGGCTTCGAATATCCAGTACTTATAAAAGCTACTCTAAATATCCCATTTGGGTAATGGACGAACAACAGCAGGATCTTTTAACAACTCCCACCCTTTACAGACGGTAGTTATATTATCAGATATATCCTCTGCCTCGGACAAGACAGCCTCATTTGCAATGACTCCTAAAGACAAAAGAGAGGTCAGTTCCTTTAATTCAACTTTATACCTAGGAAAGTCTTTCTCGATCGCCATAGCCAACTCTTTTTTTAATGAAAACAAAGTAATATAAAAACTTTCAGAACGCTCACGCCCGCCACGTAGCGTCTCTTGCACCTTGCCGCTCTCATAATTTGTACAAAATGACGGCTTATCAGCTTGTATTTTCCCCAAAATAATAACAGCAGAGCCATCCCTCTTAACAGCGTCGCCTAATGCAGCATTTGCATCAACTACCTTGCCATACGCTGTCATATTGGCAGAAAGCTTGTCGGCAAGCTCTTTGACATCAGGACTTAACACGATATCAGAATCTGTATCCGCCTTCTGTGTATCGGCTTTTTTTAGCGGATTTGCATTGCATGCCGCCATAAACGCTAAAGAACCAACTGCCACAAAACGTCTTATGTCTCTCATGTGCACAAACTTCCTACTAAACCGATAGCATAGTCATTTTCTAAAATTTCTTTATGAATTTACAGAGGGACAATAACAAAACATAGAAATTATGTCAAAAATCTCTCTATTCCTTGACATACCTCGCCACCCATGCGACAAGAGTCGCCAAGAATTGGGAAAAAGCCGCATTTGGCAAGATCGGTTGACGGTTAATAACAGAAAAACGCTGTCATTAAGTGTCCACCGAAATCCCCAAAACAACTTTTTCCGTTCTACAGCAAACCTCCATAGGGGAGATTTGCTGGAATTTGTTACACACATGAAAGGTAATATAAATGTTCAATACTTTCCGCAAAGAAATTGATTTTGCAGGTAAAAAAATAGTTCTCGAAACAGGTAAAATAGCACGTCAAGCCACAGGCTCTGTCGTAGCATCAATGGGTGACACATCCGTTCTATGTACCGTTGTTGCTGCAAAAAACATCAAAGACGGTCAAGACTTCTTCCCTCTTTCAGTTCACTATCAAGAAAAATTCTACGCAGCAGGACGTATTCCTGGCGGGTTCTTCAAACGTGAAGCAAAACCATCCGACAACGAAACACTGACATCCCGTCTGATCGACCGTCCGATCCGCCCATTATTCCCTGAAGAATTCCTCAACGAAGTCCAAATCGTGTGTACATGTATGTCCCATGACGGCGAACACTCTCCTGACATCGTTGCCATGATTGGAGCATCAGCCGCGTTGTGCATTTCCGGTATCCCATTTATGGGTCCTATCGGCGGATGCCGTATCGGATACAAAAACAACCAGTACCTTATCAACCCAACCATCTCCGAAATGGAAGGATCCGATCTTGATCTGGTGGTTGCCGGGACATCCGAAGGCGTATTGATGGTTGAATCCGAAGCCAAAGAACTGGCTGAAGATGTTATGCTCGGTGCAGTTATGGCCGGTTGGAACGCGTTTCAACCTGTTCTCAAAGGTATTATCGAACTGGCAGAACAAGCAGCAAAAGAGCCTTGGTCTGTACCTAAAGTTCCTGCCCACATCACCACAATGGAAAATGCGCTAAAAACCAAATACGAAAGCAAATTCCGTGATGCCTATGCAATTAAAGTCAAGCAAGACCGCTACGCAGCTGTTGGAGCTATAAAAGACGAAGCTGTAGCAGAATTCACCAACGAAGACGCTGGCATCAGCAAAGAAGATGTTGCGAATGCTTGCTTCAAACTGGAATCCGCAGTTGTCCGCGGAGACATCCTGAACACCGGATCCCGCATTGACGGACGTACAACTGCAGACATCCGCCCGATTGTTTGTGAAGTTGGCGTCCTTCCACGCGTTCACGGCTCTGCGCTGTTCACCCGCGGTGAAACCCAGGCAGTTGTTGTGACGACCCTCGGAACAGGCCAAGATGAACAAATCATTGACGCGATCACCGGTGAATACCGCGAAAGCTTCATGCTCCATTATAACTTCCCGCCATACTCTGTCGGTGAATGCGGACGCATGGGTGCACCGGGACGTCGAGAAGTCGGTCATGGAAAACTCGCATGGCGAGCAATCCACCCGATGCTGCCAACTGGCGAAGACTTCCCTTACACATTACGTGTTGTCTCCGAGATCACTGAATCCAACGGATCGTCCTCCATGGCAACCGTATGCGGAACATCCTTGTCTCTGATGGATGCGGGCGTACCTTTGACAAAACCTGTTGCAGGTATTGCAATGGGCCTGATTAAAGATGGTGCCAAATTTGCAGTTCTGTCTGATATCCTTGGTGATGAAGATCACCTAGGTGACATGGATTTCAAAGTGGCAGGTACCAAAGACGGTATTACAGCTCTTCAAATGGATATCAAAATCACATCCATCACAGAAGAGATCATGAAGATCGCCCTGAAACAAGCTCAAGACGGACGGCTCCACATCCTCGGTGAAATGGCAAAAGCCCTGAGCCAGTCTCGTGGAGAAATCAGCCAACACGCCCCGCAAATGGCAGTACTGAATATCCCGACCGACAAAATCCGTGAAGTCATCGGAACCGGTGGTAAAGTGATCCGTGAGATCATCGAAAAAACCGGAACCAAGATCGACATTGATGATGACGGTACCATCAAAATTGCAGCTGTTGACGGCAACGCCATCGACATGGCAATCGAGATCATTAAAGGCATCACCGATGAACCTGAACTCAACCACATCTACAACGGTAAAGTTGTGAAGATCGTTGACTTCGGTGCCTTCGTCAACTTCATGGGCTCCCGTGACGGACTGGTCCATATTTCTGAACTTGCAGACCACCGCGTGGCAAAAACCACCGACATCGTCTCCGAAGGTCAGGAAGTAAAAGTTATGGTCACAGGCTTCGATGAACGCGGCAAAATCAAATTGTCGATGAAACGCGTTGATCAGGAAACCGGTGAGGCAATCGCGCCAAAACCGAAAGAGCCTAAGACCGAAGAAAAAGAAAGCGCATAATCAACCGAATATAAAAACCTCCCTTCGGGGAGGTTTTTTAACCACTTTAAAAACGGACTATACAATGCCTCTAAAGCTCCCGAATATCATCGGCCATCGCGGCGCAGCCGCCTACGCCCCTGAAAATACATTAGAAAGTATCCAAACCGCTGCCGATATGGGCTGCAAATGGGTTGAACTGGATGTAAAACTCTCGAAGGACTCTGTTCCGATGATCTTTCACGATGATGACCTCGACCGTACGACCAACGGGCACGGCCCGTTTGCAGACATGAAATTCGAAGACCTGCGTGACCTCGAATGCGGCCATTGGTTCTCGGAAGGATTTTCCGGGATAAAAATCCCGACATTAGAGGAAGCAATCGAAGTTATTCTGCAACGCGACTTGGGCGTTAATCTTGAGATCAAACCCTGCCCCGGACGTGAAGTTGAAACAGCAGAAGCTATGCTTGATGTCCTCTCTCAAATCTGGGATGACCGCGACCGCTTGCTGATCTCAAGTTTTTCGCATGTCTCTCTGGAAACGTCTCTCGACATGGCCAATGACTGGTACCGCGGCCTTCTCCTCGAAAGTGAACCGATGGAAAACTGGAAAGAACTGGCAGACTATCTGGAAGCATCAACAGTCAATATTGACGGACGCACAGCCAACCGGGAACTGATTGATGAAATTATGGACACAGAGCGTCAGATTCTGGCCTACACAATCAATGACCCACAACTGGCCCGCACACTGCGCCAATGGGGAGTTGATGCACTCTTCACCGATGATCCTGACACAGTGACGGAAAATCTCTTCAAAGCCCATTAGGACAGGATATCATGCCTGAAGATTTTATTCAGTATATAGGCCTGTCGTCAGCCCTACTCGGTTCATCAACTCTTATCATCTACATATATACAATGATAAAAGGACAATCGCGCCCGCATATTTTCACATGGCTAATCTGGTCTATTCTCTCAGCCATAGGATTTGCAGCCCAGCTCTCCCAGAATGCGGGATCCGGCTCATGGACATTAGGCCTTGTCGCTGCACTCTGCGCAGCCATTACACTTCTCTCTCTGAAATATGGCAGCAAAGATTTCTCCAGAAGAGATATGATAGCCCTTGCCTGTGCTCTGGGTGCGCTTATCCCATGGATCATCTTGAAGGATCCTATTTTATCTGTCGTGCTTATTTCTATTATCAACGCAATCGGATTCTATCCAACCTTTCGAAAAAGCTGGAGACAACCACATCAGGAACATTTGATCCCCTACAGCCTTTCCTCTCTGGCGATGACATTATCCCTGTTTGCGCTCAATGAAATCACAATATCAACCTCCCTCTATACGATAACAGCAGCTCTCAGCAATATGCTCTTCGTCGTCTACTCCCTGTGGAGAAGAAAAATGACCATTCACGCCTAGTCAAATAAAAGAAATTTCTTTACAATATTTTAGAATATTATATGGTACTATATATTTTTATAAATATATATATAGAAACAGTAGAAGGGAAGTAAAATGGCTGGATTACTGCTGGTGCTCTTGGCGTTTGCTCTGATTATTATAGAAACGCATATCCCCTCTTTTGGAATTTTTGGCGTACTTGCTTTGATCTCGCTTTTCGCCGGCGGCAATATGCTGGTCGAACAGGGAGAATTGTTTGGAATTCCGATGAGCTGGAATATCTTCATCGGCATAGCCATCGGTATGATTTTGATTATGATCTATGTCGGACGTATCGCCGCCAAAGGATTAAAGGGGAAAGACACCGCCGGATCGGAAGGCATGCTTGGTGCAACCGCAGTTATAGAAGACTGGGATATCAAAACCGGACGCGTGATGGTTCACGGAGAATTGTGGCAAGCCTTCTCCGAAAGAGAGCACAGCTTCACAAAAGGAGACAATGTAATCGTATCCGAAACGCATGAGCTCAAACTCAAAATCAGATTAAAAGACTAATACTTCGACTTAAAACCCAAGGAGAGAAATATGAGCGGTTTTTTTATAGCGGCAATTGTGGTTGTTGTTGCATGGCTATCCAGTATTCGCATCATCAAGGAATATGAACGTGGCGTTGTCTATACGCTCGGAAAATATTCAGGAACAAAGGGAGCTGGATTTCGTGTTGTTGTTCCAGTTCTGCAAAGCATGACAATTGTTGACGTACGTGTCCGTACGGACGATATTCCTGCGCAAGATCTAATTTCCAAAGATAACGTCTCCGTGCGCGTCAGCGGTGTTCTGAACTACCGCGTGATAGACCCTGCTATGGCGATTAACCGCAACGAAGACTTCCTGTTCAGAACCAACCAGATGGCGCAGACAACCTTGCGCTCCGTTCTTGGGCAACATGATCTCGATGACATGCTCTCTAAACGTGCCGAGCTGAACAAAGCCATTCAGGAAGAACTTGATTCCCAAACCGAGGGGTCAGGGATCAAGGTCATTTCTGTTGAAATAAAACATGTCGATATCGACCCGAGTATGGTTCGTGCGATTGCACGTCAAGCCGAAGCAGAGCGGGAACGTCGCGCAAAAATCATCAATGCAGAAGGTGAATTGCAAGCGGCAAAACAACTTGATGAAGCAGCTGCCATTCTGGCACAACGCCCGGAAACAATGCAGCTTCGCTATCTCGGAACACTTGGCGAATTTGCCAACAACAAAGGTGGCAGCACAATTGTTTTGCCCTTGCCGATGAATCTGCTTCAAGGTGTCGGCGACTTGTTGGGAAAGAAATAAAATAAATCGGTAAATTTATTTATCGGACCGTCTAAAAACCTCGATGCCAATTTCATCGAGGTTTTTATTTTCTTTGACCTCTTGCTCGGCTCGTGCTTCAGCCTCGCGGCGTTCCTGAATAATTTGTGCTTTTTTTTGCTCGGAGAAAGCCTCACGCATTTCTTCTTGCGCTCGTTCAATCCGTTTATCCAGTTTTGATAACAGCCCATCCAGTCGGTCTATCTCCGTAGCCATGCGGGATGAATAGGATGCATAAGCCACCAGCGCATCAATATTACCTCCCGTTTCTGCCAGATTGCGCTCATAATCCAATTCATCCAGAATAACCCGCTTGCGCCCGTCGAGAAGCTCGGCCTGACGGAACAGCTCCGCCAGCGCCTTTTGTTTTTCTTCGACGCGGAATTTTCTCAAACGAATAAGGGGTTCCAGATCAGCCATAAAAAGAGTCTATCACAAACCATGGCTGTGTTTCACTGTGAAATCTCGAGACACAGGAAAGGCAACACTAAACCGCCGCCATCCTGATATTCATAGCGATCAGGTGATCTTGCCATTTCTCTCGCATTTCCCCCAGCGCGGATGGAGATTTATCAGCCTTATCCCGCGCCGTAGTCATGCTGTGAAAATATGCACGAATACTTCCTTCAGGAGTATCTGCTACAAACTTGCCATTAATAACCTCCGGAGAGAGATCATACCTGCTTGCCGAATTTAGCGTATGCGCAAACAAAGGACGATCAACAGGCGGCAACGCCCAAACCAGAATTTCATGAAATGCGCGATAAACATCCTGACGCAACTGATCTTCATCTGCCAGTTTGACACCAGTAAAATCGAACTCCGAAAATCTGCGACCATCCACCTCGTCATGGTCATAATTCCTGACTGCCACAATCTGGATCTTGTTATTATCCAAGGGCATTACCATAACGGAGGACAAAACATGCTCCGGATTACTGCCCCCATGGACATCAATCAGATACGCCAAGCCGTTATTTAACCACCGCCCCGTAACCTGTGACTTAAAATTTTTACCAACGAGCAAATCATGCTCTTTAAAGAGATCTTTATCTTTTGTAAGGGACGAGAAAGCCTCTAATTGCTCAACGAGATCTGCTACAGTATCAAAAGCAGGTGAATTAAATTGTCCTAATAGATTCTTCCATTCAGTAAGATATGCATCTTCTTTTTCCATAATTATGCGCCTCCCTATGCAACTCAGTTTGCTTATATTGCAAGACAGTATGGAAAAGGCAAGAGTTTATTGCTCCGCTACGTTTCATATCCACATCCATCAGGCTCTAATAGGATTTTGACTAATCCGGAGAAAATAACACAGAAGCCCTTCTCCCCACCCTCCCTACAAGACAGGAGTTCAAAGTCCGGACAAACAGCTCCATGGCGGAACTCAAAAGACTTTTTGACGGGATTGGGGTTTCCACCTCACACGGGACAAACCATCTGATAATCTCTTCCCCAACATCATAACATAAAACCTGAAATCTATTCCGGAACAGCCTCAAGCATAACCGATACGTCACACCGTCAATAAGAATATCTATCGTTGACTATCGAAAACCATTTTTCTATCAGGTCCAGCGGTTTTTTACGCGCCTTTCCGGAGGTGTTGTTACTTGAAGAACCAAAGCTGAAATAAAAATACCCAGAATAAATCCCATTATAATATTAAAATCAAAACCTCTTCTGTCTGACGTCAACACCAGCGTCACATCCTCAATCTTGTAGGAATATTTAAGTTTTTCCAGACTGGCCTTTAGATAGAAGTCTCCGGCCTCCCTTGCCATGGCCGACATCACAAGAATAGCCTGATTCTGAGCCAGATTTTGAGCCTGAGCATCTCCCACATCATTGACTTTTGGAACGAAAAATTGTCCATTTTGAACACGGCCGTCAAAGAGACGAGAGTCAATTTTTGAATGAGCCGCCTCTTCCTGCGTCTCTGTCTTTATCAGCCCGAAGGTTCCTTTTCCGATATAACGGAGTGAAGGTGAGCTAAACTCCTCGGGAACGGCAGAGTGCCCTTCATGAATAACCAGAGAGAAGAGAACTTTTCCCATATCTGGAGACAAATGAACGGGATCAAAAGACAGGTCAAGAAACTCAACATCGTCCCGAAAAACATCACGTCCGTTCTCGTCTTTAGTAAGCCTTGAAGACAAATCATCTGGAGAAAGCATATCAGGAGCTTTAATAGGATTTGTTGGCTTGACCTCATTAAGTATACGCCCATCTCCCTGCCCGCCAATCACCAGCCCTCCTAGCCCAAGAATACTGATAAAGAATAGCCCTATCCCGAAACGCCTGAATCCCTGACTGGCAATATAAGGTAAAGATAACTGCATCTATTTTCCTTCAGGCATATAGTCCATATTCAAAATTTCTGCCAAACGCTCGAACCCTTGATCTATTGTTGAATGGTCACCCTTATTCTGGGTCAGAAACTCCTCCATAGCAGGGTAAACCTGAATAGCTTCATCCACGTTTGGATCACTCCCTCGTCGATATGCGCCCAGCTGGATCAGCTCTGCCATATTTTCGTAGGCAGAGATAACTTGCTTGGCCTTACGGAAGATCGCCTGCTGATGGGGTGTAAAAGCTTTAGGCAAGGAACGGGAAACAGATTTCAAAACATTGATAGCAGGATAGCGCCCACGATCAGCAATAGCACGCTCCATGACAATATGGCCGTCAACAATCCCGCGCACAGCATCCGAGATAGGTTCATTATGATCATCTCCCTCAACGAGAACGGTAAACATCCCCGTAATCGCTCCATCCCCCTGTATACCGGGACCAGCTCGTTCCAGAAGACGAGCCAACTCGCCAAATGTTGTGGGAGGATACCCTTTTGTGGTAGGAGGCTCGCCGGCAGACAGTCCTATTTCGCGTTGCGCCATGGCAAATCGCGTTACTGAATCCATCAGGCACAAAACCTGTTTCCCTTGCCCTCGAAAATATTCGGCCACCGATAATGTAAGATAGGCGGCTTGCCTGCGCATCAAAGCAGGCTCATCTCCTGTCGCCACGATCACAACAGAACGGGAAAGGCCATCCTCTCCCAAATCATCTTCCAGAAATTCCTGAACTTCTCGACCACGTTCCCCGACCAGACCAATTACTGTTACTTCAGCTTCTGTATATTTTGCCATCATTGACAGCAGAACCGATTTACCGACACCTGACCCGGCAAAAATGCCCATACGCTGACCTTTACACAAAGTCGTAAAGCTGTTGACGGCCCTAACCCCCAAATCGAGTTTTTCACCGACTCTCTGGCGGGCGTGAGCTAAAGGGGCGGCATTCTTCAAAGGAATTGCGACAGCTCCTTGCATCAACGGTCCTAATCCGTCAATCGGCTTCCCCAGTGCATTGATAACGCGCCCCAACCATTTCTCGTTAGGAAACACCACGGGCTGATTATTCTTGATAAAAGCCTTACATCCCAGACCAATCCCCTCAAGCGTACCAAAAGGCATCAACAAAGCGCGGTTATCCCTGAAACCGACAACTTCACAGGGAACTTCCTTATCCCCTCCGGGACGCAAATAAACCATAGACCCTACCGTCAAATCACGCCCGAACCCCGCAATTTCTACCAAAAGCCCCAAAACCTTTGTAACCTGACCATACACTTCATGGTCAGGAATCGTGGAGATACGAGCTGTAATTTTATCGGCTAAACGGTCCATAACGACATGTGGCTTAATACGGGAGGAATCCCTAACGAATTGATATATTACCAGAATAACAGAAATTCACCAAAAGCCACCTAAAACATTTGTTAACCTTTTTAATATTTGTTAATATGGTTGTTAATAAAGCTTAACAAAGCATTTTTGCAACCAACCAGAGAACATTTATCTCACCCTGAAGCAAGGAATAAATCAATGAGAGTCCTGTTAGTAGAAGACGATAGCTCCACAGCAAAAAGTATCGAGATGATACTGAAATCCGAAGGATACATGGTAGAAACCACAGACCTCGGAGAAGATGCCTACGAGTTGGGAAAGTTTTACGAGTACGACATCATCGTGCTGGATTTGATGCTCCCTGATATGCACGGTTATGAAGTTTTAAAGAAACTGCGTGCAGAAAAGGTTAATATCCCTATTTTGATCCTCTCCGGCCTTGCGGAACTCGACAGCAAAATTAAAGGTCTCGGCTTCGGGGCGGATGACTACCTGACCAAACCGTTTGAAAAAGCAGAGCTGATCGCCCGCATCAAGGCTATCGTCCGCCGCTCCCAAGGTCACGCCCAAAGCAAAATCGAAATAGGCCGTGTTGTGGTGAACCTCGATTCCCGTACTGTTGAAGTGGACAACAAGCCAATCCACCTGACAGGTAAGGAATACGGAATTCTCGAGCTTCTTGCGCTCAGAAAAGGAACAACCCTGACCAAGGAAATGTTCCTCAACCACCTTTACGGGGGTATGGACGAACCGGAAGTTAAAATTATCGACGTCTTTATCTGCAAACTTCGCAAGAAAATTGAAGTGGCAACTGGCGGAGAAAACTACATCGAAACAGTCTGGGGCCGCGGTTACGTCTTGCGCGAGCCTGCAGACGCAGACAAAGTTCGTGCCGCAAACGCATAACACTTAAAAAACATAGAATTATAGAGCCACCCTATCGGGTGGCTTTTTTATTGACGCAGCGCATTAACATAACATATTATTTCTTCATAATTTCGCATCATAAGCGAGAGATAATAGAGGAAATTAATTATGAAACTAACCGAACAAGCACAACGTGAAAACAGCAAAAGCCTTGTCATTCGCTTTGGAAACGCCACCACCGGTCCACAAGTCTCCTTCAAGGTTACAGAAGAGCCCGCATCCGATAACGGACATAAGACATATCAGGTCATGGCAGGAAACGGGCAATTGATGGCCTACCATATTGAAGAAGGAACCATCGGAACCCTGATGCAACTTTCAGAATGGGGGAATGGCGAAGCGCCCAGAGAAATCGGAAAAGTCCGCGTTAGCAGCCTCACAGCAAATGGCCCACACCTCACCGGAATAGCAGCAACGCCTGAGAAGAAACTTTAAAATCAACAAATAACCGATTGATTTTAATAGATATTAAATTTTACAGAAAAGCATGGGACTGTTTTAAAATGGTGCGCCCGAAGAGGTTCGAACTCCTAGCCTCCTGATCCGTAGTCAGGTGCTCTATCCAGTTGAGCTACGGGCGCATCAAAGTTTGTGGAACATACTTGAGGAGATTTATAAATGCAAGCCAAAAAATATAAGAAAAACATCAGAAAAAGAAGGTAACAATTTCTCCTTCAATCTTGACATTTTTCCCATACAATTCCATAAGTTACAAAGCGTAAATGCATGGAAGATTCGCGTGCCATGCGCCGTATATGCGTATAGAATTCTGGAATCACGTAATTAAAAATATAGGGACACCCCTTTCTCATGATTAAAATGACCGCTTCCCGCCTGTTTGGCAGCTTTCTGGCTTCTACAGCACTTGTTGTCTGCGCTTCTGCTGCAATGGCACAGTCCGGCAACAAGACTCCTGCGCTTGTCATCACAAACCAGCCTCTCCCGGCGGCATTAGCTGGTCAGGTTTATACTAAACCTGTTCAAACAACGACCATCACACCACAAAATCTTCTGGAATCCTACTACGGAACATCAGATACGATGGTATCACGCAAGATCGGTGACATTCACCGCGATCTCGGCAGCCTTCAAAACGACATGGCAAAACTGTCCGAACGTATACTTGGTCTGGAAAAAACAAACCAGAACGAAGCCGCAGAATATTACGCGAGCACAGCAACCATCAGTACACAATTACAGTCCGGAACGACACCAGGCAACCCACGCCTATTGCAAAAATTGGCGAATGCACAAGACAGCCTCGATAAACTCGCACGTAACGTCAACGACATGAACGAGCTTGCAATCGAAATCACAAAATCAGGCTCTGTTGCATCCTATCTGCTGGAAGGTGCACGCTCCGCTTACGGACTTACAGGAGCAGTTGAGGAAGATCACGTACAATTGGCTCAACTCGAAGACAGCATCAACAACACCATCATCGTAATTGATCGCCTCCAGAACAACATCAACGATGACATCACCCGCACCAGCGCGTATCTGGCAACAGAACGCAATAACCTGCGCACCATGTCATTGGCTGTGGCTGACGGAAACTTGCTCGGCAAGTCTTTGTCTTCCCGCCCGTTCACATCTGCTGCCAAGAAAACCGAAACAGTTGAAATGGCCAAGGTCGCAACACCGGAACAAGCCCCTGCACCGAGCAACCCTCGCCCATTGGTTAAAATTCGTTTTGACCGTGAAAACGTAGATTACGAACAACCTGTTTATGTAGCACTCAATGAAGCCATGGAAAAGTTCCCGGACTCACGTTTTGAATTGGTCGCAGTTTATCCGTCCGAAGGCAACGCAGCACAAGCAGCCATCGAAAGTACCAAGTCCCGCCGCAATGCGGAACGTGTTTTGCGCTCCATGACGCAAATGGGATTGCCGATGGATAAAGTGGATATCTCCTACGCGTCAAGCGCAGACGTATCTGGTAGTGAAGTTCATATCTACGTCAGATAAATGTTCTCGTAGCTCAGTTGGATAGAGCACAAGTTTCCTAAACTTGGGGCCGCAGGTTCAATTCCTGCCGGGAACACCATTGCCCTTATAAAGCACTTGCGCCGCGTAACACGTGCTCTGCCTCATCCGTATAACTACCATCCCCTTTGTGAAGGATAAGCCCCGCATGAATACGCGCGGGCGTTTTACGGTCTTTGATTGCACGAATAATCACACGCTTGGCTTCAACGCCCACACGCGGCCACAACGGAATGATCTCGACCGCACCGAACCTCTTCCCCAGCGCCCGAATAATTCTGTCTGTTCCGCCTGCAGGATAAATGATCGTGACTCCTCCGCCATTTTTGACCAACTCATGCGCAACCTTAATCCAATCCTCCAACGACAACTCGTCTTCTTGGTGTCCGTGGGCCACTGCGCGCAGCTCATGCGGTGACGGCGTATGATCTCCAGCTTCTCTGAAGGGAGGATTCAACATCACCTGATCGTAAATAGGCTTTTGCGGCACTTCAAAATCCCGAATATCACAGCAATAAAACTCAGTGCGATCAGATACATTATTTAGGGCCGAATTTTGCTGAGCCAGATCATAATAAACCTGCTCACGTTCAATCCCGCTCAGCCTGATTTCAGGACAGCGAAACGTCAGACAAAAAGACGCTCCCCCAACCCCGCACCCGAGATCAAGCACATGATCCCCCTTTTGCGCAGGACAAGCCGCAGCGAGCATCACACTATCAAGCGATGTCCGAAATGCCCCGTCCGCAGGTTGCAGCAAGCGCACCTGTTTATCCAGAACATGAATCTCGACTGATGATTTAGTCATAGAGCGCATCTCCCCAACTACATTTTCTGGCCTGCTTATAATGAGACGATGATTTGGCAACTTCTAAAGTTTTAGCCACTCCATCCCCCCCACAGACCTGCAATTGAATAACCTTACCAAGTGACGGATGACCAATCACACGATAAGCAGGCAATGTCGCTGGAAAACGGCTTAACGCCACCCATGAAAATTTTTCATCTTCATAGCCAAGCTGCGCGCCATCTTTCATTTTCTTGTGATACTTTGAGCGCTCGACCCGTACCGAGAAATGACACCATCTATTTTCATCACCCGCCAACGGGCAGACGCCTGTTTGGGGACAAGGTCCGATCACATGGCATCCGTCTAATTTGGCAGCACTCTCACGTGCGGCATGAACAACAGAAAATCCATGCGGTGTGCCCGTCTCGACAACAATCAAAGCACCCCGACATTTGGACCACAGATCTGCGATAACTTTACCCCAGTCTTTCTGCCCAACTTCATTAAGGACATAGGACGCCAGAACCAGGTCCGCTGCATCATCTTTAAACAAGGACACACCGGATAAATCTTTGTCAATCCAACTCACCTCACCAGAAATTTCAGGAACAATAAAATCCTGCCCGACCAAGCGTAAAAACTTGTTCGGCTCAAGCAATGTAAACTGCTCAGCGTTCCATTGCATGTACGCTGCCAAAGACGCCGTCGCGGGGCCTGCCCCGACATCCAATATTTTTTTTGGAAAAAAGTCTGGGAGCAATCGTGCAACTTCCTCCATGACTCGTGCATTTGCTGCAAAAGTTGCAGGAAGCCGTGACACCAGATACGCCATCGCCTCTGACAGGTTTTTCATCTGCAAAGACCCTCCCAAAGTATGGCTGACACGACGATACCTCTCTGACACATCACTGGCCGAACGGGAAATCAAATCCCTGAATTGGGAATTTTGGACGGCCTCTTCAATACGGGCACGGAGAGCATGTGGGAATTGTTGGGCCATAAACCTTATATATGTGCATTTCTTGTACGTTACGACAATCTATTGTCCATTCAACATATTTCGGCTATATCCTTACCCCATGAGTCACAAGACAGCAAATACAATGATTCAACCCGCCCCTGAAGCCACCCCGCTTGAGGAGATTTCACGATTGCTGTCAAAAGACATGGCCGAGACCAACAGTCTGATTATAGAGCGGATGCAATCCGAAATCCCTTTAATCCCGCAACTAGCTGGTTATTTGATCGCCGCGGGCGGAAAGCGCATCCGCCCCCTGATGACACTAGCGGCAACCCGCTTATTTGACACATCAACCCCTCGGGCCTATCGCTTGGCAGCAGCAGTTGAATTTATCCATACAGCCACCCTGCTTCATGACGATGTCGTGGATGAAAGCGACCAGCGCCGCGGACAATCCTCAGCTAATGCTGTTTTTGGGAACCAGTCAAGCGTACTGGTCGGGGATTTTCTGTTCTCAAAATCTTTTGAACTGATGGTGGAAGACGGCTCCATCGACGTACTGGGAATTCTGTCAAAAGCCTCTGCTGTGATCGCAGAAGGTGAAGTGTTACAATTGTCTATACAAAATTCCTTAGAGACCACTTTAGCTCAATATGAACGGGTTATCTCGGCAAAAACCGCAGCCCTTTTTGCCGCAGCCTGCGAAGTCGGAGCTGTTATAACCAACCAATCTCAATCCATCCGTCAAGCCTTGCACGATTACGGTCATCATGTCGGAATGGCCTTCCAGATCGCCGATGATATTCTGGACTACCAATCCAGCACCGAAGAACTCGGGAAATCCGTTGGAGACGATTTTAAAGAGGGCAAAATGACTGCGCCGGTGATTTTTGCCCTAGAATCTGCGAATACAAAAGAAAACACAGAGGAAAAAGCATTCTGGAAACGAACACTGGGGAATCAGGACATCTCTGACGAAGACCTCAAATACGCTCAATCCTTGATCCGCTCAACAGGCGCTGATAAAAAAACCATCGAGCTGGCCCAAAGCCACGTCCAAATGGCAAGGTCTGCACTACAAAACATACCTGACTCAACCATAAAGTCCCTGTTTTTGTCCCTAGCAGACTATACGCTCAACAGAAAAAACTAATCCCCTCGAGAACGATTGCCGGATGGCTATGCGAGGCCGCCTTTCCCAGACTCCCTATCGCAACACAATAATATGAAATATAAAGACAATTTAGAGATAAACTGTGGAAATAAAGGACAAATTATCTCAATTTTAACAAAATCTGCTATAATATATCGTGGGGTTTAAGGTGTTATGGTCATGCTCAAAGTACAAACCAATAATCAGCACAATAGCAATGCTGCCGGCTTCTCTCTAATTGAGGTTGCAATTGGCCTGATGATTATTGGAATTCTAATGGTTCCAGCCCTTCAGATGTACAAAGAATACAGATATAAAGAAATACGCACACGTTCCGAAGAAAACCTTGGGGTTGTGGCAAACGCTTTGAAAAAATTTGTTGTTAAAAACGGAAGATATCCGCGCCCTGCCGAAAGCAGTATCGCGGGAGGAGCGACAGGTGAAGGGGCTGAAATTGCAGTGGGATCTATCACCTTCCCCTGTTCTACAAACATGACAACAGTCTGTGAAACGACCGGAACACCTGCAAACAGAGCTTATATCGGAACCATTCCATTCGCAGCTCTGGGGCTCCCAAAACAATATACGATTGACGGGTACGGCAACAGATTTACCTACGCCGTCACAAAAGATCTAACCGTATCCGGAAGTTTCTCTGACTCCGGTGGAAAAATTCAGGTTATCGACCAAGCTGGTGGTAATAAACAAGGAACCTCCTCAAACGTACATTACGTTCTTGTAAGTCACGGCAAAAATGGAAAAGGAACGACGACCAACGCTGGGGTACTTTTTGCAAACTGTGCTGGCGCAGGTAAAGATCTGGAAAACTGCGATAATGATGGCGTTTTTAACAGTAATTTCGCGACAATCAACACAGGAGCTGCCCAGATTTATGCCAGATACACATCGGATGTTCCCGGCGCAGATTATTTTGACGACTATATCTATCTTTCAACCACAACTTCATCAGATATATGGACGCCTAACCCCAACGCAGGAACTCCTGACCTATATAACAGGAACGCAGGAAATATCAGAATTGGCTCATGGCCGACAGGGGGATCTTTGCCGCTCCATGATCAAATACTTCCGGTAGCAAGATTGGATATCGCAGGAAAATCTGGTAGCCCTGGAAACTTGAAAGCGGATCAGGTCAATGTAAATAGGCTTTGTGCGTTTTCCGATACAGGTTCTTACACAGGTTGTATCTCCATGTCTGGATCGGGACTTCCCAAAAAAGGAAATTTTGCCCCTATCATTATTGGCGGAGATGCAGATCCTGCTGACGGGTTACCCGAAACATCTGGAAACGGAATTTTCTGTGGGGCAAAAGGTCTATACGGCATTTACCAAGCTGACGAACTATGCAGAAACGCAATCCCGACAGGCTCAATTCCCGTAGACGGAACTTGCGCCAACAGCGGTTGGGCTGCAAGAAAAGTAGTAAGCGGCGTTATAATATGCGAACCTGCTTCTTAATTAAGATGGAAAGTAAACCGGATTATAATAACAAAATGGACAGAACACACCACACCCGAGAACACGAAGCTGGTTTCACATTGATTGAAATATCCATGGTGATAATTATTGTTGCTGTCCTCCTGACGCCGCTTATTGCGATGTACTCGAACTATTATATCGGCAAGAAAATAACCGACACTGAGGAAAACCTCACAGAATCATCAAGCTACGTTTCTACATTCTTCTCAGCGACAGGACGATACCCCTGTCCGGCAGATCCGGCTTTACCAGTAACAGACCCAAATTACGGAATTGAAGACTGCACAGCAAGTGGGGCCATTGTAAGCGCGGCCGGGATAAGAACAGCAACAAACCTTGTCTATATCGGGGCAATACCCATCACAACTATTCGAAATACACTCACGGCAGGCGGAGTTGAAGGCTTCTTCCCTGATCAGTCGACACAAGACGGCTGGAACAACAGGCTAACCTACGCCGTGACATCATCCTTAACCAACTCTTCGACATATAAATTCTACGATGGCCAAATCGGGGCAATAGATGAGTACGGAAATAATACAGCAGGAATAAATGACGATGCGCACTACGCAGTCATTTCTCATGGAAAGAATGGAGGCGGGGCATATTCCTCATCTGGTACAGTTGTGTCCGCCTGCCCTGCGGCAACAAATAAAGAAAATGAAAATTGTGATGGGGATGCCACTTTCAGATCAGCATTGGGTGTATACGAAGGCACGGGTGTTGACTATTTTGACGACTATGCCTACTTCGCAAAAAGTAGCGGGGCAGCGCTATGGAACAACCTGGCACCGAACCACATCATTAACCTGAACACAAAAAACGTTGGGATAAATACATCGACACCTACAGAAAAACTGGATGTATCAGGAACTATTCAAGCAACGAACAATATTAAGGTTGAAAAAATCTGCACAACAAGTGGTTCAGATTGCTTTGATGTAAAGAAAGTTAGCAGCTCGGGTATGAGTTGCGGAGGCGTTACTGTCATGCAAGGCATTACAAACGCAGGGACAGACTGCATTACCCCCTCATATTCTACACCGGTTGATGCAGATTGCTCACCAAACTGGATACAGGGTGTTCGTTCTGACGGATGTGTTATTTGTAGTAACGGAACAGTACATTGCTAAAAGATTAACTGATAAAGTGACAAATAAAGGAATGACCATGGATATAAATAAAGATACCAGACAATCTGGATATACACTGATTCAGATGGCCATTGCCCTTATTGTGGTTGGCCTCCTCTTTTCCGTCATGGCAAACTTTTACTCCCAGTACAAAAATCAACAGGGTGTAAAAGACTCGTACTCGAATATCGAAACTGCGATTAACTCTATTGCGACTTACTATGCAAACCAAGGTCGTATCCCCTGCCCGGCTCCTATGACAACAGCGCGTAATGCTACAGGATACGGGACAGAGTCAGCCTGTAGATCAGGAGCGATTGCTGCCCTTCTCCCGGGTGAATGTAGTGGAGGCATCTGCGTTGAAGAAACCGTCAGAGCATCTCTGACAGGAACAGATCGCCGCGTGATCGTAGGGACAATCCCATTCAGAGAACTACAAATTTCCGAAGACAGATCATTCGATGGTTACGGTTCCAGATATGTTTATGCAGTAACAATGTCAGCAACAGATGAAACAACTTACAGCAATCTGAAAGGTGCCATTTCAGTCAGAGACGCCAACGGAGATTCATTAACTGATACGGATGGATCTATTCTTTACCTTGTCCTTAGCCATGGCAAAACAAAAATTGGTTCCTACGGAAAAGAAGGAGGCTTAAATTCCGCATGCCCAACAGGAGCAGGTAGCCCTCTGGACTCAGAAAACTGTAACGTTGGTTTCGATACAGGAACATCTGTGGATAGCCAATCCATTTATATTTCTGCACAAGAATCTTTAGGCACCTCATCTGCCTTTTTTGATGACTATGTCTCCTACTTTACAAATAATTCCGATCCAACATGGAAACGGACAAGTGCTGAACCTGAGGACATTGAAGACCTATCTTCAAATTTTGTTGGAGTAGGAACAACAACGCCCTCCGTTGATTTGGCAGTTAACTCTTCAGGATCAACAGACTCTATCCGTGTTTATGGGACAACTGGAACAGATGGGACTCTTTATACGGATCAGATCTGCGACGAAACCGGAGGGAACTGTTTCAGCCCACTTGCGATTGCGGGAGATAATAGTGTCGCTGGAGAAGGTATGAAATGTCCGAAAGCATCAGACCCTGTGGGAGCAATCTACATGGTTGGTATTGAAAACGGTGAACCAAAATGCTCGGAAGCTATCGAAGTTCTGTGCGGCCCCGGACTTGTCCTGAAGAGCTTCAGCGGAACTAACCCGGTTTGTGTTACGGCGCCTGTCACAAACTGCCCACCAACAACAGTCACGATTTGTAATGGCTATTCCAACCCTGTTACAGTCAATATTCCGGGAGGTTCAACCAACGCGTTTTGGCCATCAAACGGATCGTCTTATGAAGGACCTGCGGGAGATGATAACTGCCGCCGTGAGAGATATAGATGCAATGGAACAAGCTGGGTATTAAGAGATGGCCTAGGAACATGCAAATCAGGTGTTCTATCAGGCACTCCAACTACCTACGCGGCATGCAGGAACTTCTTGGGACACTCTGGAAATGCAAATTACTCAGGAGTGCAAGGGTTTGGCTGGGACAATAACGTAACAGTTCAAACAATTTCCACATGCTTAGGAACTGGAGTAACATCTCAATATGATGTTTCAGCCTGTAGCTGCAAAGATGATGATACACGCACAGTCACAAACGCAGCGTGCCCTGCCCCATATACAGGGGTAAACAAGCGGAAAATAACCTATACAGCACAATGTGAATATTCAGGTAACATTGTAAATGCAGCGGATCTGGTACCAAGACCGGATCTGGGATCAGCAGTCACCCCAGCAACCCCTAGAAAACACTTCGGATTAAATACAGGCGTACCGGATGACAGCTTGTGTGCATGTTCGAATGTAAACCGTATTGAATTCCTCGACTGCCCATCAGGATTTAAGCGGAAAAGCCCGCCCACACCAGCGTCATTTACCTTGACACCCTATAGTTGGCCAGTAGCATACCCGACAAGAGGACGGTCTTATCAGGTCAATGTTGCTAGCGACTGTACAGAGACAGCTGATCCGATCAACGACCAATGTGAGTGTGATACATCAATTTCATACTCGCATAGCAATACAACCTGTGCCGATCCAGTCTGTCAGGAACCCAAAACCAACCTGATCACGATCTCTGGTTATCCGGGAGCAGGAAATGTTCAAGAAGGATGGGATGTCTTTGAAAACACACGTGACCCTATGTTAGGCTGTACAGCAACAAGCAACCAGATCCAGACAGGCAACTGTCAGGCAAAGGGCTTTAGCTGGATTGAGAGTCATACAAACGGGGATGCCTACACCATTCAACCTCCGAACGAAGTTGGAAAAGAATGTACCTGTGCGAACCACGTATCCACAATGTCAAGCACGGTACCATGTTACCGCCCAGCAGATGCGAGTAAGACACTATACTTCTGTAAGTGCCAGTAACATCTGTAACCGATTAAATAAAAGCCCCCCTGAATCCGAGCAGATTCAGGGGTTTTTTTATTAGCCTGGAAACTTGATATTGATTTTTTATGGCACTGCGGCTATGTCTTTGCCCATGGATATGATCACGTTTTTGAAGACTATTGGCTATATCGGAACATGGGCAGCCCTGTTTACCGAAGGCGCGTTTTTCTTTGGCATTTTTCTTCCCGGAGACAGCCTGCTGTTCCCGATTGGCATTCTTGCCGGACAGAATGTCTTTAATCTCTGGATCATGCTTCCAGGCTGCTTTATAGCCGCTTTCTTAGGAAATTTGGTCGGATACGAGATCGGGAAGCGTTGGGGACCAAAAGTCCTCCAATCCCGCTACGGAGCAAAATTCATTAAAGATCATCATGTTGAAAAATGTGATCATTTCTTCCAGAAATATGGTGCGTTCACTGTTGTAATTTCCCGCTTCATCCATTTTGCGCGAACATTTGTCCCCTTCGCCGCTGGGATGTCTCGGATGGATTACAAACTCTTTGTTGCCTACTCTGCACTTGGTGCATTGCTCTGGGCAACTGGCGTTCCGCTTTTGGGATATTTCATTGGCGGCCTGATACCGGAAGGCAGCATCGACCGTTACCTTCTACCGTTTATCGGCATTCTGATTTTAATCGTGGCTTCTCCGGCAATCATCTCAATGATTAAGGCGCGTTTTTTTTCAAAAACTTCCGAAACGCCTGTAAAGTCTTCGGACTAACATGATGCTCTACGCCTTCGGCATCGAGAGACGCCGTGTGTTCATCAAGGCCTAACGCTAGCAAGAAGCGATACACAACATCGTGACGCTCCTTGCATTCGGCAGCCAGACGTTCCCCCTCTACAGTAAGAAATAATGACCTGTAGGGTCTGTTGGTAACCAACCCTTCTTTATTAAGACGGACAATAATCTTGTTTACGGTTGCGTGAGATACCCCAAAATTGGCCGCCAAATCCACGACACGGGCTTCTCCGCGCTCGGCAATCAGGTCGGCAATCATCTCGACATAATCCTCTGCCGTCTCGCTTTGGTGGGCTTGACGGACATATTCGAAAGCCTGCGCCCTTGAGATACTCAAGTCAGGGGGAATAGGAAGGGGGGTTTGACGTGTAGATTTTCTTTCAACCATGGTCATGACTATGCTCATTTTCTTACATCTTGTCAATTTTGTTGCCTAGGCTACATTTTATAGTATAGTATAAAAATGTAAGGATATGCAAAAATGACCCCTTCCAGCATGCACCAGCATTTACAAGATCTGAGCCTTCCGGAATCCAACGGAAGCATATCAGTGCGTAAACACGGTTCATTCTGGCGTAAATTTTTGTCTTTTCTGGGGCCGGGTTATCTGGTCGCTGTTGGATATATGGACCCGGGAAACTGGGCCACAGCTCTCGCTGGCGGCTCTCAATTCGGATATACCCTGCTCTCTGTTTGTCTCATCTCGAATATCATGGCCATTCTGCTGCAGTCTCTATGTGCTCGTCTCGGGATAGTCACCGGCCGAGATCTGGCACAAGCCTGTCGAGACAGCTATTCAAAACCGGTATCCTTTATGCTCTGGATATTCGCAGAATTAGCCATCTGCGCAACCGACCTTGCAGAAGTAATTGGAACAGCAATAGGTCTCTACCTTCTTTTCCACATCCCACTGGAATGGGGTGTTCTGATTACAGGATTGGATGTTTTTCTGGTACTTGCTCTGCAACGGGCTGGTTTTCGCTGGGTTGAAGCATTTATTATCACACTCCTGATTGTCATTTTCGGGTGCTTCGCTGTTCAGATCTGGTTGGCCAAACCTGATATGATGGGCGTCGCCGCAGGATTTATTCCATCGACAGAAATCATTACGAACCCTGCCATGCTCTATATTGCCTTAGGGATTATCGGTGCAACTGTCATGCCGCACAACCTGTACCTACATTCCTCTATTGTACAAACCCGAGCAGTTGGTCGTGAAGATCATGAAAAGAAGTTAGCTATCCGATTTGCATCACTCGACTCAACAATCGCTTTGATGCTGGCGCTCACAATCAATGCCTCGATTCTGATATTGGCTGCCGCAACCTTTCACGCCTCTGGCCATCAGGGCATTGCCGAGCTTCAGGAAGCACATAACATGCTGATTCCCCTTTTGGGAACCTCTCTCGCCGCTACACTCTTTGCTGTTGCTCTGATTTGTTGTGGCCTGAATTCAACAGTCACAGCCACGCTTTCAGGGCAAATTGTCATGGAAGGTTTTATCAATATCCGCGTTGCTCCCTGGCTTCGACGAGTTATTACTCGTGGTATAGCCATAGTGCCTGCCATGATTGTAACCATTCTCTATGGAGAAAGCGGCACAGCCAAACTCCTAATTCTCTCTCAAGTCATCCTGAGCCTTCAGCTTCCATTTGCTATTGTACCACTGGTTCTCTTTACGCGTGATAAAATAAAAATGGGGAACTTCATAGCTCCAAAATGGATGACAATATCGTCATCGTGCATTGCCGCCATTCTGATTACGCTGAATATAAAAATGATTTGGGACGTTCTGTTATCGATCTAACACCGAACAATATCCCGAATATCCCGCCTAATTCCAGGCTTGGTAATATGTATAAAAAACAACTGTCAAACTAATCAGTGACATGGGCAACGAATAGCGCAAACGATATCCAAACATAATGTCTCTCTCTTTCTTTTTGACTTTGGAACAAGAAATGTTCTACATTTGTTCTTGTAGAACAAAAGAGGAACGAATGCAAGAGGCTTTTTCACTCCCTGCTCAAAACGCATATAAATGGCTATTTCTGGACCTAAACAGTTACTTTTCCAGTATTGAACAGCATCTCAACCCAGCCATCCGCAATAAACCCGTCGCAGTTGTCCCTTTACTTTCCGACAGTACATGTGCGATTGCGGCATCCTATGAAGCAAAACGACTTGGAATCAAAACGGGAACAAAAATCTATGATGCAAAAAAACTCTGCCCCGATCTGATATGTGTTCTTGCCAAGCATGACAATTATGTAACCTACCATCACAAAATTCTGGATGAGATTATCAGGCACACGCCAATTGATAAGATTTGTTCGATTGATGAACTCTCAAGCCGTCTTCCCCCGAACAAACGCTCAAAAGAAGCCGCCACCCACTTGGCTTACAGGATCAAAGCCGGAATAAAAGAGCATATAGGCCCAACCATCACCTGCTCGATTGGCGTGGCACCTAACGCATTTCTGGCAAAAATAGCAACAGATATGCAAAAACCGGATGGACTGGTCATTCTGGATGAAGCAAATCTGCCCGACCGTCTCTTTGATCTCAAGCTCACCGACCTACCGGGAATCAATGTTCGAATGGAGCATCGCCTCAATAAAGGAGGAATATACTCCATCGAACAATTATATAATTTGGCCCCCAAACACGCGCGCGCTGTCTGGGGCAGCGTAGAAGGAGAACGATTCTGGTATAAACTCCACGGCTACGACTTCCCGGAACAACAAACCCATCACTCGGTCATCGGCCATTCGCGCGTGCTTGATCCTGAACTCCGTGCACCAGATGCCGCAAAACAAGTTGCGCGCCGCCTAACCATTAAGGCAGCAACACGCCTACGCCGCATGGAATATTACGCAACCAGTTTTGATCTATCATTTCGTACCAGTGACAATGAACGCTACGCGACATCAATAAAATTCTCGCCATCACAAGATAATTTTACATTCCTCTCGGCACTAGATAATCTCTGGTCTTCCCTGATGTACAAGGCCCGCCCATGGCAACTAAAAAAAATCTCAGTGACTATCCATGGCCTGTGTTTAAGAGAGGAAATCACGCCTGATTTGTTTGACGCGACATCCAGTCACTTTCAAAAAATTCAGAAACGAGACAATAAACTCTCTGACGTGATGGACAGCATCAACCGCAAATTCGGTGCAGAAACAATCCGTCTCGGGCAAAGTCCCAAAACGGCTGCAGGCTATGTCGGCACAAAAATCGCTTTCAACCGCATTCCAGATATAGAGGAATTTTCCGAGTAAGAATCCTATCAGCGAATATCCGGCAATAACGGGTCAAGAACCAATCGAGGCGATCTGCCCATGATCTGGACTGTTGAAATTACTGTCCCAACCTTTTGAAGAAGTGACAAATCAGAACTGACCCCCAGTAAGCTGAATAATACAGCAAACGGATCATCCTCACTCGGCAAATGCACCACATTCAATTGAGAACGGGAATCGAGCTTATTGTCACGCGCTATCTGATCAAGCACATCATTCAAGCCTCCAATTTCATCAACTAACCCTTTTACCTTGGCTTCCTGACCCGTCCAGACATGGCCCTTGGCGACTGCCTCAACCTGTGCTGTGGTCATCTGACGCCCCTTAGCAACGCGCCTGATAAAATGGTCATAAACATTATCCAATGTCAGCTCGAACTGTTTTTGCTCGGATGCGGAGAACGGACTATTCATCGACATCATACCGGAATTTTGTCCGTAACTGACACGATCCCAATGCACATCATATTTATCCCAGAGACCTTGCAGGTTGATCTTTCCACCAACCACCCCAATTGATCCCGTAAGCGTCGCATCCAAAGCATAAATTTTACTTGCTCCTGCCGAAACCCAATAGCCACCCGATGCGGCAAGCCCACCCATAGATACATAGACCGGTTTTTTCTTCTCGGTCATCGCCCAAGCAACCGCTCGTGCAATAGTTTCCGAAGCAGACGGACTTCCTCCCGGAGAATTAACACGCAAAACAATCGCCGCATATTTTTTATCTTTAGCAGCATCAATAATTGCATCGGCAATATCATCTGCGGCGGCCATATCTTCTTCCAGGCTATAAGGAGAGCTCTTTCCACCCGAACCACTGACAATCATGCCATCCACATGGATAACCGCAACAAACGACTTGCTGGCCCCGCCTAGAAAATCGGCGCGGGACATTTCATGAGCCAATGCACTGGCGTAATAATCAGCTGAAATGGCTTTCGATGATCGATATGTTTCCCGCAATAAAGCAAACAACTCATCTTCATAACCGATATGGTCGATCAATCCGCTCTTTAACGCAGAGTCATCCGTAATCAGACCAAGATTCAAAAGCTCGTCAAAAGTCTTCGATATTTTCTGGCGATCCGCCTTGATAGGAACAACAAGCTGTTTTGCCAGTGTATCAATCAAACTTTGAGTTTCCTCACGGGAGGCAGAACTCATCTTATTAGCAGTCAAATGTTCCATCGCATTTTTGTATTCTTTGCGCTGGAAAAATTGAGCCTCGACACCATACTTCGCCATGACATTCTTGAAGAATGGCATTTCTGCATTGATCCCGCCAATAGCAACAACGCCAACAGGCTGCATCCATATCTCATCAAACGCAGACGCGAGATAATACAGCCCTAGCCCATACCCCGACCCACCATAGGACTCTGAATAGATATAGGTTTTCTTGCCGGATTTTTTGAAGTCAAGGACAGCTCTACGTAACTCTTGTAATTGCGTAATATTGTACCCAGCATCACTGACACGAAATACAAGAGCCTTAACGCGATCATCTTTTGCACCGGCCTCCAAAGCATCAAGAAGCTTGTAAAATGTCAGGGCTTTATCACCAAGATTGAGCAATTCCAGATACTGGGAAGTCCCGCTCTCCTCAGGAATAGATCCGCTTATATCAAGACCGAGAACAACACTTTCTGGCATAACAGGAATAGCATCCCGTGACGCCCTCGACGCCGAAATCACGCCCAACACTGCCGAAAAAAGTACGATCGCCCCAATCACCATGCAGGTTTTTTTCAAAGCGGATAAAATTATTTTTCCGAAGTGAAATCGCTTTGGCCTAGGAACAAGAGGAGTACTCGCCGCAGGATTATAAACAATCGTACGCCCTCTCAGCCAACGATGATCAGTCATATGAGATCTCCTTCAAGAAAAGAATTAAAGGCACTGAGCCTTATGCAGTAACCAATGATCTGCCAGAACACATGCCATCATCGCCTCGACAACAGGGACGCCGCGAATACCAACGCATGGATCATGACGCCCCTTGGTTATGATATCGGCTTCCTGACCATGGATGTCAATTGTCTGGGTCGAAATCAAAATAGAACTGGTCGGCTTGAATCCGACACGCACACGAATATCCTGCCCCGTTGAAATACCTGCCAGAATCCCTCCTGCATGGTTACTCAGAAAAACAGGATTTCCTTCATCATCAAGACGTATCTGATCGGCATTTTGCTCACCGCCCCACTCAACCGCGGAAAAGCCATCACCGATCTCGACACCTTTAACAGCATTGATAGACATCATGGCCTTGGCAAGATCAGCATCAAGCTTATCATAAACTGGGGCGCCCAACCCCGCAGGAATACCGGTTGCAACACACTCAACCGCTGCGCCTATACTTGATCCTCTCTTACGGATCTCAGACAAGTAATCTTCCCAGTCACTAAGCACGCCAGCATCCGGACAAAAGAAAGGATTCCGGTTGACCTCTGCCCAATCCCAATGGTCACGATTGATATACCGCCCCCCCATTTGGGTGACCGCCGCACGAATGGCAACATCTTCACCCAATTGATCAACCAGAACGCGCCGCGCAATCGCACCGGCAGCAACACGGCAAGCAGTTTCGCGTGCAGAAGTGCGCCCTCCACCACGATAATCACGCACGCCGTATTTGGCTTGATACGTATAATCCCCATGCCCTGGCCGGAATTTGTCCTTGATATCGGAATAATCTTTTGACTTCTGGTCTGTATTTTCAATCAGCAACGAAATAGGTGTCCCCGTTGTAACACCCTCGAAAACACCGGACAGAATTTTAACAAGATCAGCTTCCTGACGTTGGGTTGTAAACTTGGACTGCCCCGGCTTACGTTTATCCAAAAACACTTGGATGTACTCTTCATCCAAGGGAATACCCGGCGGAACGCCATCAACAACAACACCGATTGCAGGGCCATGGCTTTCGCCCCAAGTCTGATATTGAAACAAAGTACCAAATCTATTTCCCGACATGAACAACTTCCTTTTGTGTGCTCAAAGTGCCATGATCAATCACCGCAACAGTTAAACGTGAAATAGCCACACGTTTACCTGTGGCTTCCTCGGTAATATCCGTTTGCCAGACTTGTGTCCTTCGCCCCAGATGGAGCGGCATACAAACTCCGAGAACAAATCCTTCGGTCACAGCACGAATATGATTGCAATTAATTTCAAGGCCCACTGCCCGAAACTGGTCAGGGTCAATCGTCATCCATGCAGCAACACTTCCCAAGGTCTCGGATAAAACACACGATGCGCCGCCATGAAGAATCCCGAAAGGTTGTGTCGTTCTATAATCCACAGGGAGTCGTCCGGACAAAAAATCTGTCCCGACCTCTACAAACTCAAACCCCAGATGCTGCCCCATATTGGCATTGCGCATCCCGTCCAACATTTCAATTGTATAGGGTTTAAACCACATTTTTATATAGACTCCTTCAATACCGCCTGATTACTCAAGCGCAATGTCTCGAACACATGCAGGTTTTGCCACAACAAACCAGTCCCAAATTTCCTCTTTTTCAGGAAAAAATCCGTACCCGAATTTCTCTGACAAACTCCAAGGGTAATATATTTTTTGAGGATCTTGAGATAGCTCCAGACCGGAACAGGAAAGATCATGCCTGATGCTGTCAGGCGTATGGTAACACTGGCGAATATGATTCTCGTCAAAAACGGCTAGTTCGTGATTGCACAACTCCCATCTTTCAGAAAAATCTCTAAATGCTTCAGGAGTCATAATTTCCTCATGATACGACAGCATAGCAATCATCGTATCATAAGAAGGCAAAATTGAAACAAACACGCCATCTGGTTTCAAATTTCTCGAAATAGATTGAAAAATTTCACGGACAGATGATCGATCATGCGGTAAAACAGAATTGACAGAAACGATTACATCAAAAGGCTTCTGCGCAGAGTACTCTTCCATTTTATTATGGACCGCCAAGAAGCGAACACCGACATCCTGCGCTTTTTGGGCAGCTATGTTCAAAGCCTGATGACTAAGATCAACGCCGAAAACAACCCCCTTATATCCGGATAAAAAAGGGATCAAATTTCCAGGGCCACAACCAAAATCTGCAAGGCAACTTTGTGCGTCATGCCCAGCTAATAAACTTCTGAGAAAGTCGATCAGGATATTGCGGCGAACTCCAGTACCATCATCGACCGTCATCTCCTGCGCAAACGGGCTAAAAATCAGCTGATAATTTCCTGCGAAGAAATCCCATTCTCGTGAACCGATCTCACTTTTACGACCCACTCCATCAAGACTGCTCATTCTTCTACCCCTTATACAATCCGTCTAAGCAGCTTCTTCGGAAGATTTTGGAGCAATGCTTTCAAGAAGCTGTGCTGTCTCGGCAGCAGAGTCAATCGCAACCATACCCACAGTGTGATATCCGGCATCAACATGCAGAACTTCCCCTGTAACACCAGCGCCCAAATCGGACAACAAGTACAAACCGGAATTCCCGACATCTTCGATTGTGACGTTACGTTTAAGAGGTGAGTTCAGCTCGTTCCATTTCAGAATATAACGGAAATCACCGATACCGGAAGCCGCCAGAGTTTTAATAGGGCCGGCAGAAATTGCATTAACGCGAATATTGTCTTTACCCAAATCTGTAGCCAAATATCGGACTGAGGCTTCCAAAGCGGCTTTGGCAACCCCCATCACATTGTAGTGTGGCATCACGCGTTCAGCACCATAATAGGTCAATGTCAGCAAGGAGCCACCATCTTTCATCAAAGGCACAGCGCGTTGGCAAACGGCCGTAAAGGAATAAACAGAGATATCCATTGTCTTGAGGAAGTTGGCACGTGTTGTATCCAGATACAATCCATCCAGCTCCGCTTTATCAGAAAAAGCAATCGCATGGACAACAAAATCAAGCTTGCCCCATTTACTCTCAATGGCTTTAAACGTTGCATCAATAGATGCCTCGTCTGTTACATCACAAGGAACCAGAATATCAGATCCGACTTCTTCAGCGAGTGGACGAACGCGTTTTTCCAATGCCTCACCTTGATATGTGAAAGCCAGTTCTGCGCCTTGAGCATGCAAAGCTTTAGCAATCCCCCAAGCAATCGAGCGATCGTTGGCTACGCCCATAATCAAGCCTTTTTTACCGGACATAAGTGAAGAAAAAGTCATTTACTACCCTTTATATTTATGAAACTTGTCTAATCCTGTCGAAACCGTTGCCATCGTACACATTTCTAACAAAACGTCCAGAACGAAGACGCATAATTACATATTTCGTTAACCTTATATTGCTAGGATGAGCCAAGCTTGCCGAGATACGGCAAGGCACAAGGGTATTCCGGGATTACGAAAAAATGGACTTAACACTCGAAAAAGCACAGAAATTCTGTGACCGATACTCGGAAGATCTCCATACGATTTTCCCGAACACAAAATTGCATTTTATCCTGCATTACCGCGGACAAAAATCCGAACAAATCAGCAAACTTCTTCCTAAACTTCAAGATCATCCAGCTTATGACGAGGCCTGCTCCCTGCTGAAATTCAGAAGCCCAGGGCATGACAATTCAGCCTTTCTCGGAATGGTCATCGGCTTTAGGAAATCCATGCTTGGGATGAAAAAGACACCGGAATGTCTAGCCTTCATTTCCATCAATTTAAATCAGCATAGCAATGAAGAGGAGCTGTATTTTGCAGTTCACAGCTTAACAGCCCACTTTCTGGAGACCGTAGATTTTTACACCAGAAAGCACGCGGGGACACAAAGCAGCCAAATTCTGCAACCAAAACGAAACAACATTGCAATGTGCCGTATGAATTTGAAGGCTGATGTTTATAGCGTTTTACAAATGTCCCATCAGGGCTACGAAACAGCAGCCCTCAAGCTCGCTCAAAAAAGAGCAATGGAAGCATTGACACCGCAAACAACACACCCGGAAGAATACCCCTACCCGATTTCTCTGGACGTAACCGAGTTTGCACTGGAAAAATTCAAATCAGCCCAAAAACGTTCTACCATCAATGCAGCCTATTCTCTTGCCAGACAAGTATCGGGAAGCTTTGATGCCGAAAACATAGAAACATGGATCAATCTGATCAATCCCGCACAAACAATGGCATGGAGCGGATATCGACCAAGCCAGATTATCTCCGCGGTCATAAACAGCTCACCAAATCCATTTCTAAAATCAACTGCGCACATGCTCTCGGAGATTTTAGACATAGAACCGGCCCCCGTTGAATCTATTCAAAGTGGCTACAACCCTTTTGCCCTGCCAGAGGTTAATTACATCGAGCATGAGCGGTCGATTGAAGAAACATTCGAGATGGTGCTTATCCACGCTATGGAAGCAGACAGTCATTTACCTCTCATTCATGTTGCTAACAACCAAAACGAAGGTCTTCTCAAGGGTCGCTTCTCCGGCTGGTGCGCGCATGCACTTCAATCCGCAGCCAGCGCATATACAAATGCATCTGTACGCGGCATGCCGAGCGAGCAAGCAGCACGTCTGGAGTTCGAAAGTGCCAAGCAGCAAACCGGCTGGCGTGAACTCAATATACTCGGCAGCCAAATTGCCGACCGCCACAGAAGCGGCGATGTTGTAACACTCAGCAGCATATCGAAATGGTGCGAAAACAATCCGCAATTCAAAACCATTATGCAATCAATTGACATGACATTGGCAGATCCTGCCTTCATGAGAAAATTGGAAGCAACAGCAGAAATGCCAAGCCCGGGTCCGGCAGCAGGTCAAAGAATCCAGCCGAGAATGCAGCCTCGCACACCAGATTTTGTACCACACATGGCGCCAAGCACCGCACCGTCTTTAGGACTTGGTGGCGGCATGGGTGGCGGCATGGGGGGAGTTATAGGCGGAGGTATGGGAAATAGCATGGGAAGCTCAAACAAAGCCCCCCAAAGACCCCATCTTCCAGATCATCTCGGCTTCAACGAAGACGGCGAAGAAAACCATTAACATTAAAAACAAAAAAGGCCGCATTAGCGGCCTTCTTCAAAATCCAGTTCATAAACGAATTAGTTCACGATAGCCCAAGTACCATCTGGGTTTTGGCAAGCTGTGCCGTAACCTGTTTGCTGGCGACCATCAACATAAATGGTTTGGCTATATTCACGGCAGTACCGACCGGAGGTATTGCTATATCCTTCTTTGGTAGGCGTAACAGTACCTGAGTGACCGCTATCCGGGTTATTCCAGCTGATGGTTTCGCCAACAGGAGCAGCATAAGCTTTGTGCTGAGCCTGATTAGCATACATCATATCAGCTTGATCAAGGGATTTACCCAACTCGCTACCGATCAAAGACCCAAGCAACGCACCGACACCAACGCCGACCAGTTGCCCCGTCCCTTTACCGAATTGCGCACCGGCAACACCACCGAGGATCGCACCTGTAGCGGAGCCGACCATCTGTTTGTTTCCTGTGTTTTCCATACATGCTGTCATCGTGAACGACATGATAGCCAGCAATGCCAAAAATTTCATTTTCATCTTCCGTTTCCTTTCGGTAAATATACGTATCCGCCTTGAGCCAACCATGAACGATTTACGAACAGCGGTTACTCAAACAACGGAACTATACAGATAGTTCCCCCGCGAGAGAACAGAGATAATAAATTTTTTTTTCAAACAAATAAGGTGCAATAATATGTCAATAGGGCCAATGCCTAATTTCCCGGAAAATCCACCTCAAAACCCGATGGCCCTCTTTTCCGAGTGGTTTGATGCGGCCCGCCAGACAGAACCATCAGACCCGGATGCGGCCTGCCTCGCAACCGTTGACGAAAACGGACTGCCTAACGCCCGCGTCATATTGGTCCGCCATTTTGATGACGAAGGATTTTGTTTCTTCACCAATTATACGAGCACAAAGGGAACAGAATTGATCGGACAAGGAAAAGCAGCGTTAAACTTTCACTGGAAAAGTAAGAAACGCCAAGTCCGTGTGCGCGGAATAATTACCAAGGTCACTCCCATGCAATCAGACGATTATTACGCATCACGTCCGTTAGGCAATCGCATAGGCGCATGGGCATCCAAACAATCCCAGCCTCTGGAAAATAGAGACCTTCTCATCAACCGTGTCAAAGAATTCGAAGATAAGTTCGGAGACACCCCCCCTCGCCCCGAACATTGGGGTGGATTCCGCCTCACCCCACAAGAAATTGAATTTTGGGAAGAAGGTGAATTCAGATTACACAACCGCCGAAAATATCTGAAAAATGGGGACTTGTGGACGATTTTTCGTCTGTACCCGTAAAATCAAATAAGACCTCATTTTCAATATTTTCTTGACTCGAAAACCCGCTTTGCGCCAAAGTAAAAATCCGAAGCGGGATTTGAGGGGTAGCTTGCACCGCTTTATAATAAATTGCTAAAGCACTATGGCTCATTTCCATACACCCCATTAAAAACGAAAATTTTTTATTGAGGGTAACATGAGCATAAACGCTTTTGGTGCAGCGGCATCATCTCCTTTAAATTTTGATCCGAACAGAAAACCTCGCATTGTTTTGATCAACATCATGGACAACGCTGAAGGCACAGAAAAACACTTCGTCAAAACCCTGCAAAACGCAAATCCCGAAGCAGAAATTGTTCTGTGTAGAATGGCCTGTGCCAAGAAAGACGCAAAATATTTCCGCGAACAAGAGTACCTTTGCTCAGATAAATATCAGGACTGGCAGGATGTAATTGGTCACGGATATGCAGATCTCGTAATCGTTACAGGTATCAACCGCGGCAAACTTACCTACGACGACATGGCAGCAAAATATAAAGGCTTTTGGGATGAAAGCTGCGCCTTATTCCGCAAATTGCAATACGCAACCCAGAACAAACATGTCGGCCACGCAACTCTCGTCTGCTGGACTGCCTTTGCCGCCATGAAAGACCTGTACGGCGTTGACAAACAAATCCATCCTCAAAAATTTTACGGCCTCTTTAATCACGCGCTGCCGGAAGAGCCGCATCCGCTATTGGCAGGCATTGAAGACCGTGAAATTCTTATTCCACAATCCCGCTATTCTTTCATGGATGAAGAGGAATTAAACGCGGCCATTCGTGCACATGACGGAACAGTCGCCTTTAACGGCCCGGATGGCCCAGCCCTGTGGACACTGGAAGACAACCGCATCTCCTGTATTATCAATCATCCCGAATACAGCATTGAAACACTCCAACGGGAATATGCCAACGGTGTCAAAAGTGAAGGTCCAGACTTCGAACTTCCCCAAAACTACAACATCGGAAATATTGGCAGTCACGCCGCAACATTCGACAAGCTACAATCTCTAAGCCACCTGATTTACAGGAATATTATTACTCTGTCTCTCTCTGCCAGAGCACATAACCTGAAACAGCAGCAAACAAATGAAAACCAGCCTATTCATGCAAATATGCCCCTTGGGGCGGCTATCAATTACGGTTAATTCTTGTCTTACGCTGCAAAATCCCCTAAATCTAGGAAATTAAAGATTTATTGCAAAGCAACAGAAGATAAAAAGACCGAAAAAGAATGACTGACTGGACCCCCGAAAGCTGGAGAGCAAAACCTGCCAAACAATTGCCGACCTATGGCGATTGCAAAAAAGAACTGGAATCTGCTGAAACAGAACTCAGACGCATGCCACCACTGGTTTTTGCAGGGGAAGCTCGCGCGCTTAAAACCCACCTTGCAAAGGCATCCCGTGGGGAAGCCTTTGCTTTAATGGGTGGAGACTGCGCAGAGAGTTTTGCCGAATTCGGAGCCAACAAAATTCGCGATACTTTCCGTGTCCTCCTGCAAATGGCCGTCGTCATGACATTTTCGGGGTCAATCCCTGTCATCAAAATGGGGCGTATGGCTGGCCAATTTGCAAAACCACGCTCGGAAGACACCGAAACAAAAGACGGTATTACACTACCCACCTATCGTGGTGACATCATTAACGGTATAGAATTTTCCGAAGAGGCACGCAGACCTGATCCGAACCGTATGCTCCGCGCGTATAACCAATCCGCCGCAACACTCAACTTGCTGCGCGCTTTCGCGTATGGTGGATATGCTGACCTGCACATGGTCAATAAATGGAATTTGGATTTCGTAACCGACAGTGAACAGGTTGATAAATACAAAAAACTCTCCGAACGTATTGAACAAGCTCTCGACTTTATGACGGCGTGCGGCATGACAGGAGAGCGTATCCCGCACATCATGAAACAAACAGACTTCTATACCTGCCACGAGGCCCTTCTTCTTCCGTATGAAGAAGCTCTAACCCGTGTAGATAGCGTCACAGGCGACTGGTACGATTGCTCAGGCCACTTGGTCTGGATCGGTGCGCGCACCAATCAAGAGGACCACGCACAAATAGAATTTGTTCGCGGCATTAAAAATCCGATTGGAATGAAATGCCCTCCAAACCTGCAACCTGACGAACTGATCCGACTGATCGATAAAATCAATCCGGACAACGAAGCTGGGCGCCTAACTTTGATTTCTCGGATGGGTGCAGGAAAAGTCTTCGACCATCTCCCTGCTCTTGTGAAAAAAGTCAAAGAAGAAGGCCGCGTCGTCACATGGGTATGCGATCCTATGCATGGGAATACCACAAAATCAACAAGCGGATACAAAACCCGCCAGTTCAACTCGATTCTGAGTGAGGTCAAAGACTTTTTCGCCGTTCATAAAGCCGAAGGCACAATTCCGGGCGGTATCCATATCGAGATGACCGGCCAGAACGTGACAGAATGTGTTGGTGGATTACAAGACATTCGGGACGAGAACCTCTCCGACCGTTACCATACACATTGCGATCCGCGCCTCAACGCATCACAATCTCTGGAACTGGCCTTCCTGATTTCGGATGAATTGCGCTCAATGAGCAAAGATAAAAAGCAAAACATCCTGAACTTGGCGGCAGAAGAATAGTCACAATGTCGGCACTGGAAAAGCTGCGCTTCACACTGGCCCAAATCAACCCAAGCGTGGGAGATTTGGACGGAAATCTGGAACGGATAATTTCCGTCTGGACGGCGCAAGCCCCCCATGCCGACTTGGTTATTTTTCCTGAAATGGTTCTAACAGGCTACCCGCCTGAAGACCTTCTACATAAATCCTCTTTTATCGACGCTTGCGAAAATAGAATAGAAGGCCTCATCGAAAAATCGCTTTCCATGACGTCAGCCATTCTAATAGGCGCGCCTTACCGTATCGACCATAAACTCTATAACGCAGCCCTACTGATTGATAACGGAAAACTCAAATCTGTCACGGCAAAACACCATTTGCCGAACTATGGCGTCTTTGACGAAAAACGCTACTTCACTCCATCATCAGAAACCAAGGTTGCAGAATTTCGCGGTACAAAACTTGGCGTGATGATTTGCGAAGATATGTGGTTTGAAAACATTGCAAACGACCTCAAAAAACAAGGCGCTGAAATCCTGATCTCGCTCAATGGCTCTCCATTTGAAATCGGCAAGCTAACCGCCCGAGAACTGCAAGCTCATGCCCGCGTCAACGAAACGGATTTGCCTCTCATTTACGTCAACCAAATCGGCGGGCAAGACGATCTGGTTTTTGACGGCACATCCTTTGCCCTCGACGCAAAAGGAACAAAAATTCTAACCTGCAATTCATTTGAAGAAGACATATGCCAACTCTCATGTCATCCCGAACACAGTGAAGAATCTCCCTTAAATGAGGAGCTTCTCTTCCGCGCTGCATCTTTAGGCCTCAAAGACTACATGAGAAAGACAGGACAAAAGAAAATCCTGATCGGTCTTTCAGGCGGCGTAGATAGCGCATTGGCAGCCGCTATTGCCGTAGACGCCATCGGCGCAGAAAATATCAACGCCGTCATGATGCCTTCCGAATTTACATCACAGGAAAGCCTCGATGACGCATCCCTATGCGCAAAAAATCTTGGCATCACCTACGAAATAGCCCCCATCAAAAACATGGTTGAAACTTTCATCAAAGACCAACCGGACACAACCGGCCTCGCCCATGAGAATTTGCAATCTCGTCTGCGCGGTGTCATCCTAATGACCAAATCCAACATGACAGGCGCCATGGTCGTAACAACAGGAAACAAATCCGAAATGGCAATGGGCTACGCCACACTTTACGGAGATATGTGCGGCGGATACAATCCGCTCAAGGATATGTACAAAGTCGAAGTCTATAAAATCTGCGACTGGTACAATCAAACGCACGACAAAAAAATTCCACAAAACATCATCACCAAAGCCCCGAGCGCAGAATTACGTCCCGATCAAAAAGATCAGGACAGCCTACCCCCTTATAATATTCTGGATGCCATCCTCGAATGTCTGATTGAAAAAGACTTGTCTGTATCTGGGACAATAGAAAAAGGCTTCGATAAAGACACCGTTGAGAAAGTCGCGCGTCTTCTTAAAATCGCCCAATATAAACGCAACCAATCGGCCCCGGGGCCAAAACTTACCCAACGCGCCTTTGCCAGAGAACGCCGCTACCCGATCTCAAACGGCTATAAAGGCTAACAAGAACCGTTTCTTTCCCATTGAATCCCAACCCAAAACCCGCTAAAACAAGACTATTATGACAGAACAAATCCGCGTCCGCTTCGCCCCCTCCCCAACCGGAATGTTACATATTGGTAACGTCCGCACCGCATTCATCACTTGGCTGTTTGCTCAGGCCAATAAAGGATATTTCCTGCTGAGGATTGACGACACCGATTTGGAACGCTCCAAGCCGGAATATGAAGCTGCAATTTATGAAAGCCTGACATGGTTGGGTATGTCTTGGGACGAACTGGCCCACCAGAGCAAACGCCTTGACCGTTATGCAGAAGTCATCGAAAAACTGAAAGCCGATAACCGTCTCTACGCCTGTTATGAAACTCCTGAAGAATTGTCACTCAAAAGAAAGTCTCAACTCTCTCAAGGCATGCCGCCGATTTATGACCGAGGCGCACTGAAACTAACCGCAGAACAAATCGCAAAATACGAAGCCGAAGGCCGCAAGCCGCACTGGCGCTTCCTGATGAAAGATGAACCGATCATCTGGCAAGACCTAATCCGTGGCGAAGTTCACTTTGAAGGAAAAGATATTTCCGACCCTGTGCTGATCCGTGAAGACGGCTCACCGCTCTACCACTTATGCTCAGTCATTGACGATGCAGATTTTGGAATGACACACATCATCCGCGGCGAAGACCACGTCTCAAATACCGCAGCACACCTGCAAATGTTTGATGCCATCGGCTTCAACCGCCCACAACTTGCGCACTTGCCATTACTCTCTGACCCGGAGGGCGGAAAACTCTCGAAACGCTTGGGCGCACTCAGCATCATTCAATTGCGTGATGAAGTTGGTCTTGAACCGCTTTCGATTTGCTCACTGCTCGCACGCCTCGGAACATCAGACCCGATTGAATCCTTTGACTCACACGCGCCGTTAATTGAATCGTTTGATATTTCAAAATTCGGACGCGGCACCCCAAAATTTGACCAAGAAGAACTCTTGCGCCTCAATTCGAAACTCATTCATGAGCTGGATTACTCGGCCGCAAAAATCCGTCTGGCACAAATTGGGCTTGAAGAAGTCTCAGAAGACTTCTGGAACGTTGTCCGCCCGAACCTGGAAAAAATCACCGACATTAAGGACTGGTGGACAGTTGCAAACGGCCCCGTAACCCCTGTAGTGAATGACAATGAATTCGCAGCCAAAGCAATTGAATTGATGCCACCTGCGCCATGGACTCCGGATACTTGGAAAGAATGGACCGGAGCCATTAAAACCGCAACAGGCCGCAAGGGGAAAGATCTCTTTATGCCACTTCGTCAGGCCCTGACAGGAATGGATCATGGCCCTGAGCTCGGCGACTTGCTTCCACTTATTGGGCCTGAAAAAGCAAAAGCGCGCCTGTCAAAACAAGCTGCCTAAACGAACAGATAAAAAATCCCCCGATTATTCATCGGGGGAAATATCCAACACCATAGGAATTCCTTTAAATCAATCCATTAAACGCAGGCGGTCCATACGGGATTTAAGCATCATCGCCAACTTGCGAGCATCCTCTTCGGTTGATCGCGGCCAGAAAGTTTTCATCGAATTTTTATAGGCATTTGTTCTGTGTCCGAACAATTGGTCAAACAAAGTCATCTTACGCGCAGTATCCAGCTGGGAAAACGCCGCATAAACATCAAAACAATCCGCAGGATCTTCAGGGACCTCTGCATGTGGTATCTCTCTTATTTGATCCATAGAAATCGCATCCATATATCACCCCAATATTTCTGTCGCAAGAAACCGAGATAAGAAAATTTCACAAAGTGGCTATGACGTTAATATATCGTTAACCTTTGTATTTGTCAAACATTTCATACGAACCACAAAGGTTGGGAAAAAAACATTGTTTTTTTCAATAAGTTAGTTATTTTCCACCCCACAGGAAAAATTATGACAGGAACCAACAGAAAGTCCCTAGATCCGAAACTGGTAACAGCGCCTCAACCTGTTATCGTGCTGGTCAACCCTCAAATGGGAGAAAATATCGGGGCAGCTGCGCGCGCTATGCTCAATTGCGGACTATGCCATTTGCGCATCGTAAACCCGAGAGATGGCTGGCCCAATGAACGGGCTGATGCCATGTCTTCAGGCGCACTGGAACTGATGCCTCCTACAGAAGTTTTCCCCACACTCGCAGAAGCTCTGGCTGACTGCCAAACCGTTTATGCCACGACAGCCCGCCCCCGCGACCTGGTCAAACCTGTCCTAACCCCGCGCTATGCTGCGGAAGATATGGCTTCTGCCATCGAAAACGGAGAAAAAACAGCTATTTTGTTCGGTGCCGAACGCGCAGGCCTTTCAAACGATGAAGTCGCCTTTGCACATAAGATTATTACAATTCCCCTCAATCCTGGATTTTCGAGCCTAAATCTTGGACAATCAGTCCTTTTGGTCACCTATGAATGGTCACAAATTATCTTTTCGACCAATAGAGAAACCTTGCCTACCGGCAAAAGCGACATCGCTACAGGAGGGGAATTTGAAAATTTCTTCACCCGTCTTGACCAAGAACTCATCAATGCACGCTTCTACCGCGTTGAAGAAATGAAAGATATAATATCAAGAAATATTAAATCGTTATTTCAAAGGGCTAAACCAACAAATCAAGAAATAAACACCCTCCATGGCATCCTGACAGCCTTAGTTGGCAAAAAATAAACATTGCGCAATACGTAAAATAGTTTAATATCGCCGGAATTATAAAAAATAATAAACTGGTTGATGAAGGAGCGCCCTATGAAATTCACAGTTGAGATAGAACCCAAAGAAATCGAACAAATTTGCGGCATGATGCCAAAAATCTGGGCAAGCCTCCCTGCCGAAGTTCGCCAACAACTTCTGGATCATAGCGCCCAAATCACGCCCTCTCTGGTCGCGACGTTTATGCAACACGCTCCGGACGCAAGCGCAGCTATGATGAAACATTATCCGGACATGACGCAAAACTTTGTACAAGCAGGAATGAAGGCCATGTCCATTCCATTTTCCTTCGGAAACTCCCTGTGGCCTCAACAAGAATATAGCCCCTCACCTTCAGGAGCCAAGGAAGCGTCTCCCCCCCACTCTGATACAACAGCAGCCCCCCTTGAAACAGATGGAGAAACAACCTCTCAAACAATTCACCCTATGTTCTGGTGGCTCCAACACCCGTTCGGCTCTTTTATACCAAAATAATTCAGCATAAAAAACCGCCCCAATGGGCGGTTTTAAATTCTCTGATATCAAGGTCACGATTAACGTGAGTAATATTCGATAACCAGATTTGGTTCCATTTGTACAGGATACGGAACATCTTCCAGCTTTGGAACACGAACGAAGGTAATCTTGAAACCAGCCGCATCTTCAGCCAGATATTCAGGAATATCACGCTCACCGGACTCACGAGCCGCCATAACCATAGGCATTTGGCGGGATTTCTCACGAACCTCGACAACATCGCCTTCTTTAACTTGATAAGAAGGAACGTTAACACGCTTGCCATTAACTTTAACGTGACCATGGCTAACCAATTGACGGCTTGCAAATACGGTCGGAACAAATTTTGCACGGTAGCAAACGGCATCCAGACGACGCTCGAGCAAGCCGATCAAGTTTTGCGAAGAGTCACCGCGCAAACGGATAGCTTCAAAATAATATGCACGGAATTTCTTTTCACCGATTGAGCCATAGTACCCCTTCAGCTTTTGCTTTGCGCGCAACTGTATACCATAGTCGGTAGGCTTGCCACGGTTTGCACCATGCTGGCCAGGACCTGTCTGACGAAGATTATAAGGTGATTTTGCACGACCCCAGAGGTTACAACCCAAACGACGGTCAATCTTGTGTTTAGCGTTCAAACGCTTACCTGCCATAGCAGTTCTCCTATTTTATTTTTGTTGTTGTCCTGATCCCCCGCAAACGGGATTGAGAAGCGCCTGTAAACAAGCATTTCCAACATTCGAACCCTTCGAACTTCTCAGGAATGGCGGGAATATAGGGATTCTTCGATAAATGTCAAATAAAAAAAGCCACCACATGCTTTATATAACACACCGTAATATATAAGACTTGACGAATATGCGGCGAAATAACCACAGAAATATACCTTCTAAATTGGTTTTTTTACTGGACACCCTTATTAAAATGGGAATATGTTGCGCCCGCTAACACGGCCAATCGGGCAAATCCGCCCCCTTTCCCGCGATTAGCCTTTATGAAGCGAAATGATTTTCGACATAAAGGACACAATTGGACAAACGGTAATTTCAAAAAGAAATACACAGGTGATAGACATGTCGTGCAAAGAAGCCCTTATTCCCAATTCAATTCATTTTTCTCCCGAGCAATCTGTAAAAGAAGCTCTAGCCATCCTTGAAGAACATCATATCCGTCTGGCACCTGTTGTCGATGAAAAAGGAAATCTGGTCGGCATGTTTGGCCTCCACTCTCTCATGGAAGACCTTCTGCCGATGGCAGCCCAGATTGAGGATGGCCTGACGGATCTGGACTTTATTGTGGGAGGGGCGCCCGGCGCGGCCAAGAAAATCCGTAAAATCGGACCAAAGCAAGTCAAGAACCACATGGACCGTCTTCTCGGAAAAGAAGTTCTCAATCCTGAAACGCCTATTCTGGAAGTTATCCGGATGCTGACACGCCACGGCAGTCCTCTTCCGGTTGTTGAAGAAGACAGCATGAAATATGTCGGCATTGTATCCGAACAATCCTGCTTGCACCGCCTGCACGAGATTCTCGAAGAAGTCGAGAAAGAAGAACAACTCCAAAGAGATCAAAATAAATAACTAACAGTGGGTGTATATTATGAGTGAACTTATTTTTGGCATTCCCGCCCAGTATATCGCGCTTGCCATCATGGGGATGGTCTACGCGGTCATCATAGCGGAAAAAATGAACCAAGCCGTCATTGCATTGGTAGCATCATCTTTGGCAGTTATCCTCGGACTGCTCAACCAAGAACAAGCTATCGAAGCAATTGATTTCAACACATTGTTCCTGTTGATCGGTATGATGGTCATTGTAGGAATCATGAAAGAAACCGGCATCTTCCAATATGTTGCGATTGTTGCAGCAAAGTCAGTACGCGCTTCGCCGCGCGGTCTTTTGGCTGTATTATCCCTGATTACTGCCGTTTTCTCGGCGTTTCTGGATAACGTAACGACTGTTATGCTGATCGTCCCGATCGTCATTCTTTTAACCGAACAATTGAAACTCAAACCTTTCCCGTTTCTTTTGGCACAAATCATTTTCTCGAACGTGGGTGGAACAGCAACTCTGATCGGTGATCCCCCAAACATTCTGATCGGGTCTGCCGTGGGTCTAAGTTTCATGGACTTTATGGTCAATATGGGACCTGTCATTATCGTAGAAATTATCGTGATGCTCGCAGTGTTCGACTTTTTCTGGGGGCGTCACCTGACAACCTCCATGCGCGCACGTGCCCACTTGCTGCGATACGAACCGAATAAAGCCCTGAAGAATCACAGCCTCCTTATTAAGTCCTTTATTGTACTTGGACTAGTAATGGCGGGCTTTACCGTTGGTCACAACTTCCTGCACATTGAAACAGGGACAACCGCCTTGGCTGGCGCTGCATTGTTGATGTTCTTGGACGGATTTGGTCACAACCTCTCCGAAAAGAACAAAAAAGTGCATGAAGCCTTCCATGAAGTCGAATGGGATACCATTTTCTTCTTCCTTGGTCTTTTTGTGGTTGTTGCCTCTCTCGAGCACACAGGACTTCTGGCTTTGGCTGCCGGTAAAATCACCGATTTTACAGACGGAGACTTCACAAAAACAGGTATGGCGATCCTTTGGGTTTCAACCTTCTTCTCGGCCTTTGTCAATAACATCCCGTTTGTGGCAACACTGATCCCTGTGATCGAAAGCATGGGTGATACATTCGGTCATGGTGAAGCCTTGAATCCGCTATGGTGGAGCTTAGTACTCGGCGCTTGCCTTGGTGGTAACGGAACCTTGATTGGGGCTTCTGCCAACGTCATGGTGGCCTCTTTTGCAGACCGCGCTGGCCACCCGATCAACTTCATGAGATATCTGGCGTTAGGTCTTCCATTGACATTGCTGACAATCGTCATTGCGAATATCTACCTGCTGCTGGTCTACTTCATGTAACTCTGCTAGACTTCGGCCATGAAAAAGATTCTTGGTCAAATATCTAATCTTTATGAAAACGACACGCCTAACGCGCGTCGTTTTCATTATTTCCTCCTGACAATGGATGTCATTACCTTACTCTTTCTGATCGTCTCGACATTCTTCCATGGTAACCTTATCGTTGAAGCCTTGGATATTGTCTTCGGGATTTATATAGCTCTCGACTATGCCGCCCGTCTCTCTATTGCCAGAAACAAAGCCGCATTTACACTAGCCCCCCTCAATATATTTGACCTCGCCGTTATTCTCTCATTCCTTGCCCCTCTCATCGGGGAAAATCTAGCGTTCTTGCGTGCGGCACGCGTTGTACGCCTGCTGCGCTCTTATATTCTCATCAAAAAACTCCGCGGCGATTTCGAATTTTTCCGCAAGAACGAAGATATTATTCTGAGCGTTACAAACCTGTTCCTTTTCATTTTTGTCATGACCCAGATGGTTTATGTCACCCAAGTCGATTTTAACGACAAAATCACCAATTTTGTCGATGCCATGTACTTCACCGTCACGACCCTGACCACAACAGGATTTGGAGACATCACTCTCAACGGCAGCTCTGGAAAAGCAATTTCAATTCTGATTATGATTTTCGGAGTATCCCTCTTCATCCGCCTGATCCAGACGATATTCCGCCCGAATAAAGTCAGACACTCCTGCCCACAATGTGGCCTTTATCTGCACGATCAAGATGCGGTTCACTGTAAAGCCTGCGGGCACATCCTGAATATTCCCGACGAAGGCCGCGTCTAGCGGCCTTTTTTCAATCGATGTGAATAAAGCCGCCCCCTAATTGAGAATGACTTGCATTTTCATTAAGCTGTGGTAAAACCTATAGAAATAAGAACGGACAAATGACGGAAATATAACCGAGGGATAATAAAAATGTATGTATGCCTCTGCACAGGCTTGAACGATGCCGCCATAGAATCTGCAATCAAATCAGGAGCAAAGCGTGTGAGCGAAGTTTTCAAACATCACGGCTGCAAAGCCCAATGCGGATCCTGTAGCACGACAATAAAAGATGCGATCGTGTGCTCATCCAAAGCACCTGCCCCGAAAGCAATCATACCTATATCTTTGGCAGCACCCCGCCCTTAATTGGAAAAAACCAATCCGGTTTTCTGAGCGAGTGCCGTAACAGCCCCATGCCCTAACATATCTTCTAACGGCACAAGCACAGTTACAACTTCTCCGCTTTCAGCATGGCGACCTACCATAGTGATACTCCGTCCACTGGCGGAAATCGCTGCGTACTCGCCGTATTTACGGCGCGCAGCCAAAACATCCTTACGATAAGCTTTCTTGATTTCGGGAAGTTCACGATAAACAGCAACAACAAACCCGCCTTCTTTCAAAATCTCCATGGCTCGCGCCGCAGAAATTGAAGACGTTTGCTTCTTGTAATCATTACCTTTCATATCCCCAGCCTTTCAAAAAAAGACCTACACAAAATCACGCGATTGATCACGATCTCTTCGCACTCCACGCTGCCGAACAAGCTCCGGTTCTTTACGAACTTGTTCCCCTAAAGGATCAGCGACCTCACGAAACAAATCAATACCTGTTTTTTGTTTTAAGGCTGCGACTTCGCCATGCCCGAGAGTTCCATAAACAAGACGCAATTCAAATGACGCAGCACGACCTGTCTGGACATGCTCACCATAAAAAGTTACGGCACGTCCCAAACGGCTGATATCTGCATTACTGCCAAATTTGGACATCGCACTGCGCCCATCGCGGCGGCGAGAACTCCTAAATTCCCGATCAGTTTGATCCTCAGGTTTTTCACAGCTAAAGCCATGCGCAACCAAAGCATCCCAAACTTGTTTAAGTGTAATTGTTGATTTCTGTGTTTTTATAACTTTAGTTTTGCTCATTTTATACTCCCTGTACGCAGTTAAATTCTGATTTAAGTAGTTTTCCTTTGTCTCTGGCTTTCCGATTTCAATTGCCCGCAAGCCGCGAGAATATCACGCCCCCTAGGTCGACGGATCGGTGCATCATAACCAGCTTTTTCCAAAACACGGGCGAAAGATTCAATCCGCTCCATCGGAGAACATTGATATCCGCTCCCCTCCCATGCATTAAATGGGATAAGATTGATTTTACAATCAAGACCTCTAAGCAACTGCGCCATTTGACGCGCATGGTCATCCTGATCGTTGACACCGGCCAGCATCACGTATTCAAAAGTAATCCGGCGCATCGGCGACACACCTGGATATTGACGACACGCCGCCAACAAGTCCTTGAGCGGATATTTATTATTGATCGGCATAATCTGGGAACGGAGTTCATCATTCGGCGCATGAAGAGAAATCGCCAGATTAACGCCCAGCTCTTCCCCACATTGAACGATCTGCGGAACAACGCCCGATGTCGACAAGGTAATGTGCCGTTTGGATATTCCCAGTCCATCCTGATTCATACAAATACGCAAAGCTGCAGCTACATTCTCGTAATTATATAGCGGCTCACCCATTCCCATCATGACGATATTAGTCAAATCACGTCCTTCCTTCTCACCATCAGAAGGCCATTCTTTTAAAACATCTTTGGCATACATGACTTGCTGCAAAATCTCATGCGGACCAAGGTTACGGACCAAAGGCTGGGTTCCTGTGTGACAGAACTTACAGGTCAGTGTGCATCCGACTTGAGAAGATACGCACAAAGTCCCGCGCGTCGGTGTCGGAATAAACACCATCTCGACTTGTTGCCCATCAGACATTCCCAAAAGCCATTTGATTGTCCCGTCTTCGGACTTTTGCTCCGTAATCACTTTCGGGCGATCAATTACGTATTTTTCATTGAGCTTTGCACGCAAATCCTTGGGCAAATTCGCCATATCATCAAACTTGGTTTTGCCGCGTTGGTAAATCCAGTTCCAGATTTGCTTGGCACGAAAGGCAGGAAGCCCTTCTTCAACCATCAAAGCTTGCATCTGGGGCAAATCCATCCCCACAAGTTCAACCCGCCCAGCAGAATCTCTGCGTGGCGCTGCAAATTTATCAGAATGGGAAGATATGCTCATGGCCGCACCCTATTCTAAACTATACAGAAAGAGCAAGAAGTTTTGCATATTACATATAAAATCCAACCATAATTTAAAAAAATTAAACTGACTGGTGTAACTTTTTTGGAACCTTTTCGAATATATATGTGTAAGTAACAAGGACAAGGGTTTATACGGAAGAATATAGAACCATTCCAGTCCTATATACGGAAAATTGTCTGAAACGGAAAGGGTAAAATATGGCTTATATTGACGATCAAGGGACGCAAAAAGCGAATTTGGAATATATCCGCTCGTCCATGAACGAGCCTCTTCTGGAAAGAGAACATGAGGCAGATCTTGCGCGTCGCTGGAAATATCAGGGCGATGAAAGAGCGATGCACGAACTGGTGCGCTCTTACACACGTCTGGTTATTGCCGCAGCTGCCAAATATAAGAATTACGGCCTGCCGTTGGGAGATCTTATTCAAGAAGGCAATATTGGCCTGATGCAAGCTGTTAATCGCTTTGAGCCGGAACGTGAAGTGCGCTTCTCGACTTATGCCGCTTGGTGGATTAGAGCCTCTATTCAGGATTATATTCTACGCAACTGGTCGATTGTGCGCACAGGGACAACAGCAGCGCAAAAATCCTTATTCTTTAATTTGCGCCGCCTGCGCTCGAAAATAGACGGAGCTGCAACAGAGCATGGACTGACCTCTGACGGTCGCGAGAAAATTTCAAAAATTCTGGGCGTCCGCATCAAAGATGTGGAAACAATGGAAGCCCGCATGAGCGGCGGAGATCAATCTCTGAACGCAATGCTTTCGGAAGACGGTGAAGACGAATTCCAGTCATTCTTGCCGGACACACGCCCTAACCCTGAAGAGATCGTCATCGGAACGAAGGACTCTAAAACACGTTCCGAATGGTTAAATTCTGCCCTGCGCACCTTGAGCGACCGCGAACAGCGCATCATCAAGGAACGTCATTTGCAATATGACACCGTCACATTGGAAGAGTTGGGTAAAAAGCTCGGCGTCAGCAAGGAGCGTGTCCGCCAATTGGAAGCACGAGCCATGCAGAAACTGAAACAGAATTTGGAACCTCGTATCGGAAAACATTTGCAAGACATGTTAACTGATGCCGCATAACAGAATTGCTTCGCCGCAAGGCGCTAGCTCAAGATCTTTCATCTCCCCTGAAAGAAACTAAACCGGCGACACAATCTGCCGGTTTTTTTCTTGCGTTTATCTAATGATCTTATAAGAGACACCGGAATAAACTTTATCCTGAGCGCCAAGCCCATTCACCACACGGAACCATGACACCTGATCTCCATCAACATCCATCTGGCGTGCCAAAGTTTGTACGGTATCGCCAGAGGTAGCGGTAATAACCTGTATAGTCGTAGGCTTCACGGAACGCTTCTCCTCTGCATTCATACGACGCAAGCTATAAGTAGTCCGTTTCAAATCCTCGACACTTTGACGGGATGCACTCTGCGGCAACACAATCTGGAACCTAACGAAATCACGTGGTGTCCAACTAATCGCAACGACACGCAAGTCAGCTGGCGCATTATTTACAGTCCCCTTAACTGACAAAGTTGCCCCTTGCATCCCATTAACCGTCATTCTCTCTGGATTGGACGTAACGGCTTTGCCCTTTAGCCACTCACGCGACATAAATTCGACAGGATCATTGGTCACGTTGGAGCGCGCCATATCCATGACCAAAAGTGACCCATCAGAGCCTTTGGCAACGACCTGATCCGGTTGGTTGACCGTATCAAATCCTTTGGGAATAGAAAACGCCAGCCCTAAATCAGGATGATAAAACATCCCGCGCCGGACAAAGCCTTGCGCCATATTGTCCCCAAAAATCATGCCACGGATTTTTGCCAGATAAACCTCATGAGACTGTGCACTCGCTTTTTTCTGTGCAGGATACTTCATTGCCAATGACGAAGATGTCGCAACACGTTCTGAAGTCACAGGGTGCGTCGAGAAAATGCTTGTCGCCCCGTTCTTACTTCCTGCCTTACCTTTCAAATGATCATACCTATCCAGTTGGTTCAGAAAACCAGACATGGCAAAAGGATCATAGCCCGCGCGGGATAAATATCTAATCCCCAACTCATCAGCCTGAGACTCCTGATCACGCGAATAAGAGCTCATATAAAGATTGGTCCCCATACTCAAAGCTTGAGATACACCGGCACTACCGATCACAGCTCCCGCGATAGAAGCCCCTAAAGACGTCAGAACCCCGGTCGAATATCGCTCAGATTGATGACGGGCCGTGACATGCCCGATTTCGTGCGCCAGAACTGATGCCAATTCATCCTCTGTGTTGGCAATAGAGAGAATTCCGCGCGTCACATAAATATACCCTCCCGGCAAAGCAAACGCATTGACAACAGGCGAGTCAAGGAGCGTAAACCTGTATGTAACATCTCCCCGCTCGGTGTTTTGGGCAACGCGCTGACCAACCTGGTTCACATAAGCCTGCAAACCGGGGTGATTATAAACGCCGCCATATTCCTTGATAATTTCCTGATGGGCTTCCGCACCCAAAGCCTTTTCCTGAGATGGGGACATCAAGCCGGTAAACTGCTGCTCCCCTGTTGCCGGATTAGTCGTACAAGCCGCAACACTCAAAACCAGAGTACAAATCGACAACACAGCAACGAAAGACTTGCAAAAAGACTGATAATCCATAAATCTTGCTCCATGCGCATAAACCGAATGATTTTAGCTTCAACAGCTTGCCTGATGGCGGCCCTTGCCGTTTTAATCCATCCTGCCTTGGCGACAGGAATCCCGACAGAAAATTCTGACGAAACTTTGAGAAAAAAAACAGAAGCTGTTCGGTCAAACTTCCCGAAACTCGTCCGAAATCCCACACCATTGACAGTAGATAAAGTTATAGACGGTCTGCATTTTCTGGCAAGCGATAAAACTATCTATGTGCTCCCGAACTTGCGTACTCCTGAAAACACCCCTGATCTGGATAAAAAATCTAAAGATCGACTGGAAGAGCTATTAAAAGGGCAACGCTGTACATTGTATCAAACCAAGGCCCCCGACCTTGGGCGTACAGATCGTATGGGTAATAAAATTGCCCAATTAGAATGTGGCACCGACCACACATGGATTGAGGGGCAATTAGTGCGTGAAGGTCTGGCTATGGTCTGGCCATCCCCCTCCAATCAAGACCTACTGAACGACCTCTATAAAGAAGAACAAAAAGCCAGAAACGACAAACTGGGCATCTGGTCTGACAACGGTATCTCTATTCAAACGCCGGAAACCATAAAAACGCATCTCAATTCAATTCAAATCATCGAAGGTCGAGTTGAGAATGCGTCCTTAACAAAAAATAACCTCTATCTGAATTTTGAACAGAATTGGAAAGAGGATTTTACAGTCGGCATTTCGAAAGCTTTACAAAAAGAATTCTCGAAACAAAATATTCCCCTACAATCTCTCAAAGGAAAATATATCCGTATACGCGGCTGGGTCAGGAATTATAATGGCCCCTATATCGAGCTGGAACAAATAGGGCAATTAGAGCTTGTGGATAAATCCAGCTCATCCCCAACACTCCAGCCAAGTACATCAGGTATGAAAACCATCTCGAATAACACGGCAATCAACGAACCTGAAAAACCAACTGTTGATAAGCCGGCCGCCCCAACTCTTGAAACATCGGAACCCGAAAAAACAGACATCGAAGGCATCAGAAAAATCTTGGGGGGTAATAAATGACAAATACCCCTCCATTACAGAAAGCATCACCGAAATCTCTGAGCTATGCCTCGGCGCTTCACCCGCGCCCGATGCGCGATCTATTTCCTCCGCTCACACCCTACTCTCAAGGCTTTCTATCGGTCGATGACACCCATACAATTTACTGGGAACAAAGCGGCAATCCGGATGGCGTCCCCGTCATCGTTCTTCACGGTGGCCCGGGTGCTGGAGCAACCTCAGTTCACCGTCGTTTTTTTGACCCCGATTTTTACCGCATCATCATATTTGACCAACGCGGCGCAGGTCGTTCCCACCCGCTGGGAAGCCTGACAAATAATACACTTAACGATATTTTAGATGACACGGAAAAACTCCGTATCCATCTGAAAATCGAGCGTTGGCATCTCTTCGGCGGCTCATGGGGCAGTACGCTTGCTCTCTCCTACGCCCAAAAATATCCCGAAAGATGTATCAGCCTCTGCCTACGCTCGATCTTTCTGATGGAACAGTACGAAATTGATTGGTTCATGACAGGCATGTCCACGATCTTCCCTGAAGCATGGGACAATTTTATTGAAGACCGCGACCAGACCGACCTATTGAAATCTTATTACGAAGACTTAATCGGACATGACGACCGCGCAGCCATTGAGGCCGCCCTCAGATGGAACGCCTATGAGTCAACATGCGCATCCTTTTATCCGCAAAAGGAAACGCTAGTTTCGGACGATCAGCGTTTTTACGCGCTCGCCATGGCAAAAATAGAAGCACATTATTTCTATACGCAAGTCATTGAGCCTGAAGACAGCCTCCTCAAAAATATCAGGAAAATCAGATCAATACCCGCCACCATTATCCAAGGCCGCTACGATATGATTTGCCCCATGGCATCCGCCAACCGATTACACTTGGCATGGCCCGAAGCAGACTATATTATCGTCCCCGACGCAGGCCACTCCTTCCTTGATCCGACGCTCAGAACGCGCCTGATCGAGACAACAGAAAACCTGAAGAATTTGAAATAGAAAGATAGAGCATAGGAAATCAAATGGACTTTCAATCTTTAAAAAATATGGACGTAACCGGCAAAACAGTTCTCTTGCGTGCAGACTTGAACGTGCCTGCAAAAGACGGTGTCATCACAGACACAACCCGTATTGATCGCCTGAAGCCGACCATTGATTTCCTGACAAAGAACGGCGCCAAAACACTCGTTATCTCCCACTTCGGCAGACCAAAAGGCGTGACCCCTGAATTCTCTCTTGAATTTATGATCCCCGCCTTAGAAAAAAGCTGGGGCACAAAAGTCGGTTTTGCAAAAGACTGCATCGGCGCATCAGCAGAAGCCGCCAAAGCCGCGCTCCAGAACGGACAAGTCACTCTTCTTGAAAATGTCCGCTTTCATCCGGAAGAAGAAAAAAACGACCCAGCCTTTACCAAACAACTTGCGGCACTCGGCGACATCTATTGTAACGATGCGTTTTCTGCAGCCCACCGCGCCCACGCCTCAACCGAAGGCTTGGCACATCACTTGCCCGCTTGCGCTGGTATGCTGATGGAAGCAGAACTCAATGCTCTGAATGCAGCCCTAGAAAACCCTGCGCGTCCTGTCTTGGCAATTGTCGGCGGCGCAAAAGTCTCCACCAAACTGTCTGTCCTCCACAACCTCGTCAAAAAAGTAGATTACCTTCTGCTCGGCGGTGGCATGGCGAATACCTTCATGTATGCGCTGGACATGGAAGTTGGAAAATCTTTGTGCGAAAAAGATATGGCAGAAGAAGCAAAAACCATCATGGCGACCGCCAAAGCGTCAAATTGCGAAATCATTTTGCCTATAGACCGCGTAACAATTACCGAGTTTCGTGAAAACGCACCTTTCGAAATCTACGCAGCCGCAGACATGCCTGCCGAACGTGAAGCAGTGGACGCAGGCCCCGCAACAGTCGCAAAAATCCGCGAAGTCTTGGCTGAGTGCAAAACAGTTTTGTGGAACGGCCCGCTTGGTGTCTTCGAAGTCAAACCTTTTGACAATGGCACAAACGGCGCGGCTCAAGCAGTCGCGGAATTCACAAAGGCAGGAAAAATTGTCAGTGTTGCCGGTGGAGGTGATACAGTGTCAGCCCTTGAACAAGCAGGATGCATTGAAGACTTTACGTACGTTTCGAGCGCCGGCGGGGCCTTCCTTGAATGGATGGAGGGAAAACCCCTGCCGGGCGTCGAAGCACTTTCTTCCCAGAAAAAGGCAGCGTAACAGGTCACCTTAAAGGCCACACCCCTATTACCTACCGCTTCTCCCCCTACTTAAAACCCTTTAGAAACGCGGCCTAATGTTGGCTGCGTTTTAATATGGTTCTGGCCAGATCGACCGAAATCTTGTCAAAATACTCATGCGCACGAATAGTCATCGACGCAGAAACATCTTCCGACTTATCAAACACCTGACGTGTCAAAACAAACAGCATCGCAAATTCCTGACGCTTAATACCGCAAGCTCTTGCAATAACAGCGAGTCCTTGACCATTCTTTTGTTGTAACAAAGAAATCACAATATCGGATGACAATCCTGAATATGTGCTCAACTGGGCCACATAAGACGAAACCTGACCACGTTTCAAGGTCCGCAACATCAATTGAACGTCCAGCTTTCCCTGACGCAGAAATAAATCCGCCGCACGCATCATCGCCTCGGTTGGCATATATCCGTATGCCTTGCTGTCCTGAGCAAATTCACTAACAACATCATGGACAATATCAGAAACAACAGCAGCCTTTTCCGCACCTAAAACTTCAATAGATTTATCTTCCAGAGCAGTTTTTAACTCCCGACCGACGAGTTGGTACAGAGTGCGAGCAAGATGCTCTGGCACATCAGGACGTCGTAACAGCGGACGGGCAAGATCTTCGTGATCTTTTGCCAGTCCCTCCAGAATATCCATTGCGAATTTTGAAAACTGGATTGTATCATTCGCAACCAAATTTTTTGCCGTTGGCACATCATGCGTATCTGCCAATGCATCAACCACATTCTCGTTCAGGTTCTTACGCTCTGCGATCACTTGCCAAAAAGTCGTATCACGGGATTGAATGATATAAAGAAGGTCCAAATCATTCAGAACCTGACTCTTAAGAATAACAGGCTTGGCGACTGAAATATCATCATTCAAAAGCTGAAGCAGCAACCGCAACGGAGCATTCTCGATTAAAGCCAAACGCTCGGCCATTGCTGCTTTAAGATCAGTTTCGGATTGCCTCAGTAAGGTAACCAAAACATCTGTAACCATTTCGCGGTCAACAACACGGGAAGACACGGACAGAATATCTGCCATCTGCTGGCAAATTACTTCTTTGAATTGCTGCTGACTTCCCTCTGTACGGGCATACTCCTTATGGGAGTCATACAGCCCGACAAGCAACGGAGAAATATCAGAAGAATCCTTATGCCCGCTCCCGCCGAAACGATCAGCGATAGGCTCGGAAAATCCGAAATCTATATCCCCTACCTCACTAAACCCCATAGACCATCACTCCAAACGCAAAAAGCTCCTATCCCGGTACCGCCACCGAAAAGACATATTTTCATATAAACATATATACACCCTGTTATTCTCATATAATATGCCATCATTGATTTACAGAAAGTAAATGAACCGGAAAGAATCTATAAAATTTTAGCTTTTTAGATTTTTTAACAAAAATTAAGGCTTTTCCTTTAATATGAATGGATATTAAATAAGAAGAACCGGACACGGGATGCCGGAAACGAGGTAAGTCAGAATGGTAGCAGCAACAGCAGGCGTTGGGCAGCAAAGCATTGCCCCCCTAACCAAACAGCTCAGAAATGAAAGCACACCTGACGTTGGCTTGGCTAATCGCGACACGTCTAAAGAGAGAATTCAGGGGGCTCAGCAGGTTAGCCAGCGCGTTGTGCAGGCCAATCAAGAGCCAAAGAACCAAGTACAACTGGCAACACAAGGTACAGAAAACAGCAAACCGCAAGCAAAAACCGGCCGCGGATCACTGGTTGACATGACTGTGTAGAAAACCGGAAAAGTACCGAGACTGAAGATTCAAGAAGAATCGCGGAAAATTCCGCGATTTTTGCTTGCAATGCGGGCATAAAATCCATATAAACAGCCCTAATTCACATACAGGGTGAGGCAATCAAGGCAGACAAATCTTGGTTTCCGTCCCGGTGCGGCGAATGGTTCGTCGTCACAACCCCTGTAGAGGCAAAAACCGGAAAAGGAGAAATACTCATGGCAATGCCCGAATTTTCAATGCGCCAACTACTCGAAGCAGGCGTTCACTTTGGTCACAACACCCGTCGCTGGAATCCTGAAATGCGCCCATTTATTTTTGGTGTGCGTAACGGCGTTCACATTCTCGACTTGCAACAAACTGTTCCTATGCTGGATCAGGCTTTGCGCACAGTACGTGAAATCGTAGCAAACGGCGGACGCGTTCTGTTCGTAGGAACAAAACGTCAAGCACAATCCACTGTTGCTGATGCTGCAAAGCGTTGTGGTCAGTACTACGTGAACCACCGCTGGTTGGGTGGTATGATGACCAACTGGAAAACAGTAACCAATTCAATCAACCGTTTGAAAGAATTGGAAAACATTTTCGCTATGGACAAAATCCCGTACACGAAAAAAGAAATCCTGATGCTGCGCCGTGAAATGGAAAAGCTCGAGCTGTCCATCGGCGGGATCAAAGATATGGCTGGTCAACCTGATGCAATTTTCATCATCGACACCAACAAAGAAGACATCGCAGTTAAAGAAGCAAACAAACTGGGTATCCCTGTTATTGCTGTGATTGACTCCAACTCTTCTCCTGAAGGCATCGACTTCCCTATTCCTGGTAACGATGACGCATTGCGCGCAATCGAACTGTACTGTGACTTGGTATCTTCTGCAATTCTTGACGGAATTCAGGCAGAAATGTCTTCCAGTGGCAAAGATATAGGTGAAGCTGAAAACGTAGAAGTTTCTCTGCCGGCTGCCGCAAACGCAGTTGAAGCTGAAGAGAAAAAAGCAGCTGCGAACGCCTAATTAAATTAGATAAGAGGGACTGTCCCAGTCCCTCTTTCTTATAAACAGCTCAACACTAAACATACAACGACAAGAGGAAGAATAAGATGGCTGACATTACAGCATCCATGGTCAAAGACCTTCGTGAGAAAACCGGCGCAGGCATGATGGACGCGAAGAACGCGCTCGTTGAAAACAACGGAGACATCGAAGCAGCAATCGACTGGTTGCGTAAAAAAGGTTTGGCAAAAGCCGCCAAAAAATCCGGACGCACCGCTGCCGAAGGTTTGGTTGCCGTTGCCTCTTCCGAATGCGGAAAACAAGCCGCTCTCGTTGAAATCAACGCAGAGACAGACTTCGTTGGTCGTAACGAACAATTCCAAGGATTCGTGAAGAAAGCCGCTGCTTTGGCTATCACCACTGACGGTGCGACAGAATCTTTGGCAAACGCAGCTTTCGAAGCTGGAAAAACCACGTCTGAGGCACTGACAGCTTTGATCGCAACAATCGGCGAAAACATGTCTTTGCGCCGCTCTACCAAGCTGAGCGTTGGTGAAGGTTATGTAGCATCTTACGTTCACAACGCGATTGCTCCGAACTTGGGCAAAATCGGTGTATTGGTTGCTCTTGAATCCGCTGCTCCTGCTGAAAAACTGCAAGAACTCGGCAAACAATTGGCAATGCATGTTGCTGCTGCGGCTCCTGAATTCTTGGACGTTGCAAGCGTTGAACCAGCTGCTATCGAGCGTGAGAAAAACGTTCAACGCGAAACCGCTTTGGCTTCCGGAAAACCTGCTGACATTGTTGAAAAAATGCTCGAAGGCCGTATGCGCAAATATTACGAAGAAGTTTGCCTTCTGGAACAAGCTTTCATTATGGATCCGGACACCAAAATCTCCGCATTGCTTGACAAAGCAGGTAAAGAAGCTGGCGCTCCAATCAAATTGGCAGCATTCTCCCGCTTCGTTTTGGGAGAAGGTATCGAAAAAGAAGAAACCGACTTCGCTGCTGAAGTTGCCGCTGCAGTTAACGGCTAAACCTTCAGATCATATGAGATATAAAAAACCAGCCCCTAACGGCTGGTTTTTTTATTGGCTTAATAACAATTGTAATTAAAGCACCTATCTGACTGCTGGAGCAAAAACGCCAACAGCCTGATTCTTATATGAAAGAACGACTTCTTGTCCTGCCTTTGACAAAGTAATAAAACGATCACGCAGGCTGGCTTTTCCTACCCCTGATACATGGGCAGTACAGGTATCCTGAGATCTATGAGAGGCCTGCCGAAAGGTCCCTATGATGCACCCTTCATGAACGATATCAAAATGTGTCATGCCGCTCTGTAGATATTCACAGTACTCTTGAAAACCCTTGGAAAATTCGATTAGGTCAATTCGCGCTGACTTGCCGTCCGCACTTTCGGTATAGTAGACTGGACGTGTATTGAGAGCGGCCTTCTCGCGCTTATGCCAGATAGGCAGAGCATACATCTCGTCAATATTTCCTTTTGGCATAGCCTCTCCTCTTTTTTGATATCAAGATTATTAGATGATGCTCCATACCCCAAGGAAAAAATTATGTAAAGATATTTCTGCAAAAACAAGCCTGAAATTCTTGCATTTTTCCCCGCCGATGGTATGACTATCGAGAATTTTATCAAAGCCTGAAAAAAAGAGTAGAGACATGACCGCCATGCCCGCAATTAAAGAGCCTGATCAAGCCGAAAGCCCTAAGACATCCCCTCAGCTGAAATATAAGCGTGTATTGCTCAAAATGTCAGGCGAAGCCCTGATGGGCCCGAAAGAATTTGGTCTGGATCCTGATACGGTTGCCCGTATTGCTCAAGACGTTAAAGAAGTCGTGGATATGGGCGTAGAAGTTTGTATCGTAGTCGGTGCAGGAAACATTTTCCGCGGCGTATCAGGTGCGTCAAACGGTATGGATCGCACCACAGCAGACCATATGGGAATGCTCGGAATTGTTATCAACGCCTTATGCATGCAAAATGCCCTAGAGAATATCGGTGTAAAAACGCGTGTCCAATCTGCCATACAGATGGATCAAGTCTGCGAGCCATACATCCGCCGCAAAGCAATTCGCCACATGGAAAAAGGCCGTGTAGTTATTTTTGCAGCCGGAACAGGCAACCCCTACTTCACCTCGGACACAGGCGCATCATTGCGTGCATCCGAAATGAACTGTGACCTGATCGCCAAAGGAACAAAAGTTAACGGCATCTACACTGCCGATCCGTTCAAAGATCCTGAAGCCAAGAAATACGACCACCTGACTTATATGGACATCCTGACAAAAGATCTGAAAGTCATGGATGCTACCGCAGTCTCTCTAGCGCGAGAAAACAAAATTCCGGTGATGGTCTTTTCAATCCGCGAGAACGGGAATTTTGCCAAAGTTATGAAGGGCGAAGGCGAATACACCATCGTCAGTGACAAATAATCATAAAATAAGAAATTAAGAGGAACAAAAGATGTCTATAGATATGAATGATCTGAAATCCCGCATGCAAGGCGCTGTCGACATGCTGGAAAAGGAGTATACCGGTTTACGTACAGGCCGTGCTTCAGTCAACATGCTGGAACCTGTTACCGTTGACGTATACGGCGCAAAAATGCCCCTCAATCAAATTGCCAACGTCTCGGTCCCTGAAAGCCGTATGCTAGCGGTGCAAGTCTGGGACGCAAACAACACCAAGGCTGTTGAAAAAGCTATTCGTGAATCCGGTCTGGGGCTCAATCCTCAAGCCGAAGGAACTTTGATCCGTGTCCCTGTTCCTGAACTTTCAACTGAGCGCCGCACAGAGCTTCAAAAAGTTGCCGGTAAATATGCCGAACAAGCGCGTGTTGCCATTCGTAACATCCGTCGTGATGGAATGGACAGCTTGAAAAAAGCCGAAAAAGACAACGAAATATCTGAAGATGAACACAAAAGAATGTCTGATGAAGTCCAGAAAATTACAGATCAGTTCATCAAGAACGTAGATGACCATCTCTCCAAAAAAGAAGCTGATGTGATGAAAGTATAGGTGCAAGGTTTGACGGATAATAAAGACACAAACCTGAATATACCAACCCATGTTGCCATCATCATGGATGGCAACGGACGCTGGGCTAACTCACGCGGTCTACCACGTACCGTGGGGCATCACCGTGGAACAGAAGCAGTCAAGCGTGTTGTTGAGGCTGCGGCAAAGACGGGCGTCAAATACCTGACCCTGTTCGGATTCTCTTCAGAGAACTGGTCCCGCCCCGAAAGTGAAATCAAAGAGCTGATGCGCCTGCTCCGCACATATCTGCGTTCGGAAACTGCCGAACTGCACAAAAGCGGCATTCGCTTGCGCGTAATCGGAGACCGAACAGCTTTTGATCAGGACATTATCAACCTGATTGATAACGCTGAACGCCTGACTGCTGATAACCGCAAAATCACCTTAGTCATGGCGCTCAATTACGGTGGACGCAACGACATTTTGCACGCAGCCACCGCTCTGGCAGACTACGCAGCACGCGAAAAACGTAAACTCTCTCAAGAAGAAGTAGAAGCCCTCTTCCCGCAATTTCTTATGACCGCAGGCATTCCTGATCCTGACTTGATGATCCGCACAAGTGGTGAACAACGGATTTCAAATTTCCTGCTCTGGCCTTGCGCATATACCGAGTTTGTATTCACAGATACATTATGGCCTGACTTCGACAAGTCCGACCTGGACAAGGCCATCACCGAATTCAACAGCCGCGAAAGAAGATATGGCGGCGTTAGAAATTCCTCCACGAACAATAACAACTCCTCGCAATAGCGAATACAGCAAGGCAGAGCCGCATGCCCTCATACATGATCCGCCTTCTTTCATCCCTTGTTCTGATTCCGCTGCTCGTCGGGATCATCTGGTGGGGAGGATTACCCTTCATCCTGTTCTTGGGTGCGACATTCCTGATTTCGATTTTTGAATGGAACAATATTGCCCTAAAACTCACCCCATCATGGCCTAAACGCATTCTCCTCTTTGCGCTTGGAACCCTTTATATGGCTATACCATTTGCTCTGCTGTCGGAACTGGAAACAAGCAGCACACAAATCGGCTTCGATGGAAAGATCCTAATCCTCTATTTATTCCTGACAGTCTGGTCGAGTGACACCGTTGCCTATATCTTCGGCAAAAACTTCGGCGGCCCCAAAATGGCCCCAAACATCAGCCCCAACAAAACATGGGCAGGCTACGCAGGTGCACTAATCGGCCCCGCCCTGACGCTTTCAATCTGCCTGCAATTCTTTACACCCGCATCCATGGAAAGCCTGATGCCTTCGTGGATTTCAACACTCATCGCAGGAACAATCATCGGCATCACAGGACAATCGGGCGACCTTCTGGAATCTCTTGCCAAACGCAAAGCAGGCGTCAAAGACTCAGGCACCCTCATCCCCGGACACGGCGGACTCTTGGACCGCATCGACGCTCTTCTTCTCGTCATCCCCGTGTACGTGGCCTATTTAATGCTCATCTATCAGGGTTTCTGATGTGATAGGACCGCATGAAGGACAAGAACTGGATTTAATGCTGAAAGGAGAAAAACCTTTCGCTATGTTCCATGACATTACGAAATCAGGATACACTTCTCCTGAGGAAATCATTCCAGAACAAGCCTTCGCCCCCTTTATTGCATCGGGACAAATTATACGTGATGAAAGAACCTTTAAATCCAATAAACATCAAGGCGAATATATCAAATATGTCTGCTTTGCCCTTCCCGATCAGTCATGGCGCATCAACACATTTTTCTGGCTTAAGGAAGCGTTATTCTTAGGAAAGAAACTCCCTAATAACGCTGACGAAATTATTTTCGGGCGTTTATTAGGATATGATGATCTGGATATAAATGATTACATTGCAAAAATACAAAAATAATTACATTTTTGCATCACAATCAGGACAAACGTCTCCCTTTGAACCACCATGTGGACCTCCACAAACGGTGCACCTGATAATCGGGCTTTTAGCAGTAATTTTAAGTTCTTCATTTATAGCCTTTTCAGTCTCTCCTCCTGGATTGGCAACACCATCAACTGTCAATTTCCTGTCTTTCTGAAATTTTTCCAATGAGGAATATAGTTTGTTATCTGGATACTCCGTTATCCCATAGTCTGGAACATCGTAATATCCAATATGATGTAATGCATTCTTCATATTCAGAATATCCTGAAAATTCATATCTGCATTATTTCTACGAATTGAGTTCGACAACTTAATTAATTTCATTTAGTCTTCTCCATAATAAAAAGCTCCCCAAACGGAGAGCTTTTAAAAATTTACAATTTTACTGCAATGCGCACCATAATATGAATTTTTTCCTAAAAGTCAAGTAAAATATGTCTCAAAAAACCATCTCCATTCTCGGATCAACTGGATCAATCGGCACCAGCACGATTGATTTAATCAAGGCCAATCCGGAGACATTCAAAATCCGCGCTTTAACCGCAGGAAAGAATGCAGAGCTTTTGATCGAACAAGCCAAAGCCCTTAATCCGGAATTTGTAGTCATTGCCGATGACAGCCAATATGAAACAGTAAAATCCGCCCTCAGCACAACAAACATCAAAGTCGGCGCAGGTCGCAATGCCGTTCTGGAAGCATCCGCTATGGAAACCGACCTTTTAATGGCCGCTATTGTCGGTGTTGCAGGTTTGGAACCCGTTTTAAAAGCTATCCCAAACACCAAAGCTCTTACGATCGCCAACAAAGAACCACTGGTCGCGGCGGGTGAACTGGTCTTGAAAGAGGCCCAAAAACACAACACAAAAATTCTGCCCGTCGATAGTGAACACAACGCCATTTTTCAGGTGTTTGAAAATCACAACCGCCAGCAAATTAAAAAAATCATCCTGACCGCATCAGGAGGTCCGTTCCGCACTTGGTCAAAAGATCAAATGGATTGTGCAACACCCGAAGAAGCCATTGCACACCCCAACTGGACCATGGGTGCTAAAATTTCGGTCGATAGTGCCAGCATGATGAATAAAGCTCTGGAGATTATCGAGGCTCATTATCTGTTTGATATGCCGCCCGAACAAATAGATGTCCTCATTCACCCGCAATCCATCATCCATTCGATGGTGGAATATAAAGACGGCTCGGTTCTAGCTCAACTCGGCGCACCGGATATGCGCACGCCTATCGCCTATGCTCTGGCCTATCCTGAGCGCATGACAACAACAGGCAAGACGCTTGATTGGGCAAGCATCTCAAAACTCGAATTTGAACAACCTGACACAACCCGCTTCCCGTCAACTCAAATGGCCTACGACGCATTAAGCGCAGGTCAACCGGCCTGCATCGGATTTAACGCAGCGAACGAAATCGCCGTTGAAAAATTTCTTAAAAAAGAAATCTCTTTCGGACAAATTATCCCGATTGTTGAAAAGGGCCTAACCTTTGCACAGGGAAAAAAAGTTTCAACACTGGAAGATATTATCGCCCTCGACGAGGAGACCAGAAAGGCCGTAATATGACCGCCCCTCAGAAAAACACTGGCCTAAAACGCATCATCAAAGCTTTCGGCTATTCCGTAGAAGGCTTAACAACAGCCTTTAAATCCGAAGCCGCATTCCGTCAGGAACTCTTGCTTTGTGCACTTGCCCTTCCCTTGGCTTTCTGGCTCGATGTAACAACAACCGAACGCATCCTGATGATTGGCTCTCTGTTCATTATCCTGATCGCCGAGATTATCAATACCGCCTTTGAATGCGTGATTGAACGCATCTCGAACGACTGGCACGAAGCCTCCAAAAAAGTAAAGGACCTTGGCTCTGCCGCGGTCCTTTTAGCTCTCATCAATGCCGCCCTTGTCTGGGGATTGATTATTCTATTTTAATTTCAAATTCTGCAAAACTGCGAACGGGTTATCGTGATCGTTCGCTTCGGCCTTGAACACACGCGGCTCATCACGAAACTCGCGTTTGTCTTTCTTACGATCATCGAATTTCTTTTTCTTGAATTTCTTGTGCTCACCTTCACCGTCAGATTTTTTGGCATTCTTCGGCGCATAACGCTCTTTCGGGAATTGCGGCTTATCTGATTTCTCACGGTGCGGACGACGCTCTGCTGCATCTTTATGAGCTTTCCCGCGACGCAGGAAGAAGAAATCAAGGTCAGGCTTTTTCTGTGGTTCTTTTTTCTCGGCTACAACTTCGGTTGTAACGGCCACTTCTTCAGCTTTAACTTCAGAAACTTCTGCAGGAGCTTCAGCCTCAGCAACAGGAGCCACTTCTTCAGCAGCCTTTTCAACAACAGGAGTTTCAATACGCTTATGACCCATCGCCTCAAGAATGGCATAAAGGTCAGCAATCGGACATCCCATCCACTCAGCCATATTATGCTGTGCTTGGAACTTGCCGCCCTGCGCGCCGTCATAAACTGCATTAATCACACGGTCGAGCATATCAATACGAATAACGCGCGGCCCATATAAAGGATAACCGATAGCACGGTAGAAATCAGGATTAGCAGCAGTCACATCAACGACAACCGACATAGATCCGTCTTTAGGGACAGGCGCAGGTAGTGGAGCATCATTTGCCAATGACCACAACAAACCGCGCAAACGAACAGCAGCAGGCTTATTCAGATCAGGAATAAAAATCAACAAAGGTCCGAGACGAACTTTACGGTCACGCAAAGCTTTGCGCATATCGGCATCCAGTTGAGACAATGCATCCTCAACATCACCGCGCGGCAAAATTCCGGTACCGGCAAAAAGTTTCAAGGAGATGGTCCGCACAGGCTCAGGAACTGTCTCAGCCATAGCTTCATCACTAACCAACCCGAACAACGGCTCAAGCACAGTATAGACATGAGCCTTCATCCAAGTGGACACATGCTCTGTCACTGCCGCACGGTCTTCGCTACCCGTATCAAATTCAGCCAACAACTCGACCTGCGGAGCCAACAAGCTCTCGCCTTTTTTGACTTTAGCGAGCGGAACGCCCGGTAACGGATTGGTGGAATCTTTTTGAAAGAAAATTTGCCCTTCATCATTAAGGGTAAATTGTTTTGAGATAGCTGACAAAATCATGGTGTCTGACTTCATTCCTTTTAATTTTTTAGAAGCGGAATTTATATATCCAAAACACCATATATCCAAGAGAAAAGGCACAAAAAAAGGCCTTAAAATTCCAACAAATCTGATTTTTCCAATAAAAACAGTCCATCTATCCGCAAAAATATCGTTAAAATAGATTTTGAACTGGATTCCTGAACATATATTGTTAGAGTCTCGAGACAACATTAGCCCAATTCGAGGAACGCAATGGCTTATTCTTTCCGGAAATTTCTTCTGACATCTCCCACGCTTTTTATGCTTCTGGCAGGCGCAACAGCCTCCCATGCTGCCATCAATGAGCAAGGCGCTGGCGAACTAAAAACACTTATCAAGGCCTACCTTGATGAGCAAAAAAATGTCTATGCAGCATCAGGCGCGATGATGGAAATGATCGGGGATATAGAGATAACCCCCAAAGGGGGATACTACAACATCGTACTACCCCATATCAAAACCACATATCCGGGCGATACAATCATGAACTTCGGAAAGATTGTTATCAATGCGGCACCTGGCGAAAAGCAGGAAGACTGGAAAATATCCTACTCCCTTCCAAAAGACATCTCGATAACAGACTCTGATGGGGAAGTAACGCATATCGACATAGGAAGCCAATCAGCATCAGGGATATGGAACACAAATCTGAATTACATTCCGGTTCTGAAAGCACAATATAAAGATATAAGCATTTCCAATCCTGCCGATACAGGAACCAGACCTGTAACAGGCACAATAAAGGCGATAGACATTTCCCAAGACCTTAAAGATTCAGGACAAAATCTTTGGAGCGGTCCAATGACAGTAACGGCCAAGGATATTGCAATTCAGCAGCCTTCCAGAGAAAAACTGACAATCGAAAAAGTAACAGCCTCATACACACTCGCGGACATGAATCCGAAAGGATATCAAGAGCTTCGTAAAAAATTCTCTGCACTTGGAGAACAGGGCATTTCACCGACAAACCTCGCCATGAATACCGACAAAATAGCAGATACAGCACAAACAGCTCTATCGCTTTTTGAAAACCCGATGGGATCTATGTCTTCCGAGTTTATGCTCGAGAATGTCAAATTTACTCAAATAAATGAAGCAGCCGAGCAAACCGGAGAACTCCTGTCGTTAGGGCGCGCAAAGTTCGGATTGGATTTGGATCTCTCAAACCCTGATTCCACCGGATTTGGCCTACGCCTTTCTGCGAATGACATCAAACAGAATTTTGATGCTTCCCAACAAAAATTCTCCCCTCAGCAGATTGATCTGGATATTAAAGTCAAAAATTTCCCGATGAAATCAGTCATGAAAAACACATCGAATGAATTGGACAAAAACTCAGCAGCCCCTTCAACGCCGCTCATCATGCTACTCTCGAAAGCAGGAACAAATATCGAGAATACATTCCTTCTGGACAGTGAGAGTGTAAAAATATCAGGAAAAGGAACACTTCGATCCACTTCCACCAGCCCGTTCGGTGCAAACGCCGACCAACAATGGGAAATTACAGGCCTAAATACGCTTATGACAGAAATGGGTAGCCCAAGCGCCGAACATAAAATGCCTCAGCAAATTATGGGACCTCTCGCTATTCTTCAAATGATGGGACAAATTTCCCCGGAAAATCCTGACAAAAGGACATACCGTATTATTGCCAACGACCAGGGCATAACAGTAAACGGTGCGGATATCTCTACTTTGATGGGGGCTGTCGCGACAACACCGCCACCCGCACAATAAAATCAGGGGCGCGCCAACAAATATCCTAAAACAGCATTCAGACATTTAAAGCCCTGCGGAGTTGTTCGCAGGGTTTTTTCTTGCATGGAAGATACATCCTCCATAATTCCGCCGGAAACCAGGTGATCAAAAGCCTTGCTGTCCAACATAGAAAAAACACCCTCATTGCAGAACGGCTCTAATCGAGAAAATGGAACACCTTCCTTCAACCGCATTCCCATCATAAGGCATTCTTGGAATTGAGCATCTAATGCAAGCAGCTCTTGCGCTTGCAGCCCGTTTCCTGTCTGCTCAACACGATCCAGCCAAATTTCGGGCGCACGATGATCACGCGTTGAGAAACGCTGGCCATTCAAGATAACACGCCCATGGGCACCGGGACCTATCCCGAGATATTCGCCATAACGCCAATAAATAAGGTTATGACAAGACTCTTGGCCTGCCACAGCATGGTTGGAAACTTCGTAGGCTGGCATACCTGCCTTCTCGAGAATATCCTGAGTTACATCATATAAGTCAGCCGCCAAATCCTGTTCAGGAATAACAAACTCTTTGCGAGCGTGCCGTGTAAAAAACGGTGTCCCTTTTTCAATAGTTAACTGATACAAAGACAAATGTCCGCGAGATAAAGACAAGGCCTCTTCCAATTCTCTAGTCCACATCTCGACAGTCTGTTTAGGACGCGCATAGATTAAATCAAAGCTGGTGCGATCAAAAATTTTCTGCGCTTCCGACAATGCAAACCGCGCTTGGTCAGGAGAATGCCCCCGCCCTAAAAATTTCAAATCTTCCTCATATAAAGATTGAACGCCAAGAGAAACCCGATTTACGCCTGCCGCATGAAAAGCTTCAAATTTCTCGATTTCAAAAGATGTCGGATTGGCTTCAAGCGTCACTTCCCAATCATTGGAAACACGCCAGTGGTTTTGAATAGAGGACAGAATGTCACCAACTAGATCAGCGGGCATCAAAGACGGCGTCCCCCCACCAAAAAAGACAGTATCAACAATACGTCCATTGGTTTGCTTTGCCCAATTCTCTATCGAGATCAGATAAGAATCCCGCCATCTTTTATAATCAATGATCTCGGATACGTGGGAATTGAAATCGCAATACGGACATTTTGATTTACAAAAAGGCCAGTGAATATAAATGGCGAATGACATCACTCGAATATTTTTCTAAATTCTGCGAACGCTTTTGCACGATGAGAAAATTTCTTCTTCTCGCTGATATCCATTTCGCCGAAACTGCGGCCCTCTCCATTAGGAACAAACATCGGATCATATCCGAAGCCACCGCTCCCACGCGGAGGCCAGATCAAAGAACCATTACAACGTCCTTCAAAAACCATTTCCTGTCCGCCAGGTGTCACAAATGCGAAGACAGAAACAAAATAGGCAGATCGATCAGGGCTTTGTGCTATCTTGTCATTTACAAGAACCATCGCCTTCCCGAAATCTTTTTCAGGTCCTGCCCAGTCTGCCGAGTAAACACCAGGCTCGCCACCCAAAGCAGCCACGCATAAACCGCTGTCATCTGCTAGCGCAGGAAGTCCTGTCTTGTCCGCAACATAACGAGCCTTAATGAATGCATTTCCCTGAAACGTACCCTCAGTCTCATCCGGAGACTCAAGTCCGAAATCTTTCGCAGAAAGAACCTCTATACCGTACGGCGCAAGCAAATCAGACATCTCCGCAACTTTACCTGCATTATGGGTTGCCAAAACCAGTTTCTCGATATGCATCAATGATCCTTGTAATTTACGCAGATAAAATTTCGGATTGTTTAGCCGCCAATTCGCCACATCCTTTTTTTGCTAAGGACAAAAGAGCCATAAATTCTTTCTCGCTAAAGGGTTCTTTTTCGGCTGTCCCTTGAATTTCGACAATTCCGCCACGCCCAGTCATCACAAAATTGGCATCGGTTTCAGCTTCCGAGTCTTCTGCATAGTCAAGATCCAGAACCGGTTGCCCGTTATGAATGCCAACAGAAATGGCAGCGACTGAATCTTTAAACGGCATGTCTTTCAAAAGCCCAACTGTCATCAAATGCTCAAAAGCTTTATAAAGGGCAATATAAGCGCCCGTAATGGATGCAGTGCGTGTTCCGCCGTCTGCCTGGATAACATCACAATCCAGACGGACCTGCCGCTCGCCCATTTTCTCCATATCGACCACGGCACGCAAAGCTCGTCCGATCAAACGTTGGATCTCCTGCGTGCGTCCTGTTTGTTTTCCACGTGCAGCCTCACGATCAGTCCGCTTGTCGGTCGCACGAGGCAGCATACCATATTCGGCAGTTACCCATCCCTTACCTGTATTTTTCATCCAACCGGGAACACTTTCTTCAACTGTCGCGGTACACAGAACATGTGTGTCACCGAATTTAATCAGACACGAACCTTCGGCGTGCTTGGACACATCACAAATAATTTCGACGCGACGTAAAGAATTGGATTCCCGTCCGGACGGGCGTTGAGGAGATGAAGACATACTGGCTTTTCTGCTTTTCTTATTAAGGGGTTGATAGGCAGCATAAAAACGGCACTAGCCTTAAAAGTCAAATCAGAAATGTAGGGAAAGAGAAAGAAACTATCTATAAAAGCGTATCCACATAACGAACAGGCTGGAAGTTAACGAGAATACCAAACCATAATAAGAAGGAAGCTCAGGACGATCCTCAGCGGCCATTTTAATACCGCACAGGAAAGCTACCACCCCTATAAACGTCCAGAAATCTTCTGAAGACATATCTATAGGTGAATAATCAAACAAATCTCCCATAAATCCACCTGTCACATAATGCATTCTACATATGGAACGCTTAAGTTTCTTATAAAATCCCCCCATATTTATAAGATATTTATTTCTAATTTGACCGGAATTGTGCAACGCCCCTCAAACATAAAAAGCGCACGCCCTTCATATGTGAATGAACACAACCCGCACCTTGATTTTCATCAAACTCTTGCTTATTCTCAGTCTCTAAGTTCCATTTTATATAACACAGAAATTGATAATACCGAGACCATGAGCACAGAACACGACCATATTCCGGAAAACAAACCTCAGGAAACAGAAAAACCTGCAGGCTTTACAGATCTGACTGGGCCAGCAGCATTCAAAGCCCAAACCAAGAAAGCATCTGAGGCATATACAAGCGAGTCGGACATGGAGAGTGCTATGGAAAACATGGGCGCATTCTCCGGGTCATCTCAACATGCTGAAACCGTTATAAAACTGGAGCAGTCTCTGGCAGAAACCAAAGACCAGCTGATACGCACTGTTGCTGACATGGAAAACCTTAGAAAACGGTCCGTACGTGAACGTGAAGACGCCATGAAATATGCTATCTCTGGATTTGCTCGGGATTTGCTGGACGTATCCGATACTTTCCGCCGCGCATTAGACTCCATTCCTGGAGATCTGAAATCCGATGAAAGAATTACACCACTTGTTTCAGGCATCGAGGCTATGGAGCGTGCTTTACTGGCCTGCTTTGAAAAGAATGGTATTCGCAAAATAGAACCTATCGAAGAATCCTTTGATCCGAACTTCCATGAGGTCATGTTCGAGGCCCCTGTTCCTGGAAAACCAAGTGGTACAATAATCCAGATCATCGAACCGGGATACTTACTCCATGACAGACTTCTGCGTCCCGCGCGAGTCGGTATATCCAAGGCAGATCAAACATCAGGTCAACACGAAATAGACACACAAGCCTAGATTGGGCTTGTGTTTCGTAAAAAAACTCCTGATAGCTGCTAAAATGGCACTTTAGCCACAGCTTTTTCGCACGTATACGAAGGACTTATTGACCGAGCTTATATTATTTAAATATATTGCCCCCCAATAAGTCGTACCACTCCCTTACCCACTTCATGGTGATCTTTTGTGTCAAAGTCGAGTACAATTACACGTAAAGTAAGATCATTAGCCACCATACTTGTAACTTTTCTGTGCTTGTGCATGACCTGTGGGACTGTATTGGCAGAGCCCGCAGAAGATTTTTCTACCTCTACCCAAGATAAAATTCAGGCACTATTTAACAACCTCGAAACCATTGGTAACGCCTATAATGGAGGCGGATCGAACGCCGCAGCGGTCGCAGCTTTGGATCAAGGATGCCAAATCTCTGTAGACAGATTTTTGAAAACAAATCTCGTAAATGATCTGAAACAAGGTGTCTATCCGGGATTTGCAATCCCCGGACAAGCAGGTCAGTGGGTATCTCAACAAGCAGATGGCCTGAGTGCGCGCGCAAAAAATGCTTTTTGTTCTATGATCAAAGGTGAAAAAGTTGAAACTGTAAATCTGCGTCAAACTCTGGATCAAACAGTTCGCAGCGACATTATTCCTGCCCTTATGATGAGCGGGGTTGATATGGCACGTATGTCTCAACTACCGTTCCTAACTCGACTCGAAATTGAACTTGGCACATCTGATAAAGACTTCATCAGCTCGATCACAACCATTCAGCCCCTCTGGCAAGACGAAACAAAAACACATCACCTCTTTACCCAACTTTCCTATTATAAAGCACCGGATGAAACTGATAATAACGGCTTTCGTGTAAAACATGACACAATCAATGCAGGATTAGCGTATCGCCGCCTGTCCGTAGACCAAAAAACCCTATATGGTGCGAATATCTTTTTCGACCATGCTCCCAAACGCAATCACAACCGTGTAAGTCTCGGCGTAGATGCCAGAACCAGCCAATTGGCCGTATCAGCAAATCGCTACATGCCACTCTCATCATGGAAATCATTAGATCAATACTACGAAGACCGCGCCGCAGCAGGCTGGGACCTAGAGCTCCGCGGACAGGTTCCCGAGCTACCGAGCTGGACAGCATCCCTGAAAGGTTACCAGTGGGATCGTCAGGAAAACGGGAAAGATCTTTATGGAACCACAGCCTCTTTGGAATACTCCCCCGTACCGGCTCTGGCATTACGATTTGGCGTAGATAAAGATTCTCAAAACTCTCCTCAGCTACAAGCTGCCCTAAGATTTACGCACCGCTTCGATCAACCTGAAGAATTACAATGGCGTCAAAAAACCGAACTCGCGCCGGTTGCAGACTACGTCTATGAAAAAGTGCAGCGTGAAAATATCATTCGTACACAGGTCCGTCGTACTCACTCGTCCAAACTAACCGTTATTGAAACAAACGGTGCAAACATTGCATTGGAAAACACCGGATCATCTTCTTTGAGTGTCGGGAAAACCCTCCTGATGCCCGTAACGGTCACCACCGCCAACACAGTTGGCGCATATAGCCGTTTGAAATTTGCGAAAGGTGCAATACTGACACTGGGGCAAAACACACAGGTTCGCGTAGTCCCTGACCTCATCACCTTGGTCACAGGGAGCATGCAATTTATCTCTGACGGACAAATCACCAATATCGCAGTACCGGGTGGCACAATTGTTCTTCACGGCACAGACATTGACACCGTATCGAACGGAACCAATTCATCCGTTCGGGTTCGTGGTGGTAACATCACATTTACGGGTTCTGTTTCAGGAACTGTCAACCTCGGGCCGGAAGAAATGGGTGAGTCCATTACCGGTGTTGTTGGCCCCGTCGCCGTCGGATCTGCGAACTACATCACCCACACAGACCAAATATCTACCCAGATCGACCGTGTCGCCAACCCGATTACAGGCATGAAAGTCGCGCCTTATCCGACAGATGCACCATTTATTGTCTCAGAAAATCTTACCCCTGGTCAGCAAATTGTCATTGGTCTGCCGTTCAACTCGGCAGTGACCGTCTCCGGAGGAGTCCCCTTCATGAATCTGACGATTAACGGCACCCCGGGAACAGCAACATATATCAGCGGATCAGGAACAAAAGAGCTGCGTTTTGCTTATACTGTTCAAGCAGCAGATGGAGGAGCAACAAGCTTAACTGTACAAGGTGTAGATAATAATGGAGCAACAGTAAGCGGAGACGGAAAAGATGCCGTAACTACAATTGCCGATACAACATTACCTCTTTCCGGATCAGTATCAGACACTGTTGCACCTGCGAGCTATGCAGTTGCCTTCACTACAAGTCCTGTTAATATCTCCAACGTCACAGCTACGGCATTCCAGATCACTTCTGCAGAAGTCGGAACAACATATAGCTATACAATTTCCAGCTCGGGTGGTGGAACACCGGTAACAGGCAGCGGAACAATTGCAACGGCAACCCAAAACTTCACTGCATTGAACCTCAGCGGATTGAATGACGGAACATTGACAGTCAGTATGACCTTGACAGATGCCGCATTAAACACAGGGGCCGCGACAACAGGAACAGCTACAAAAGACGTTGTTGCCCCAACAATTACTTCCGTAACACCACCAGCTAGCGCGACATATGCCCCATGAGAATAAAGAGACATATCCAATATCTTGTATCTGTGAGTCTTCTTGCTAGCCTATCTGCATATGCTGCCCCGCCGGATGTAAACTTCGCAGTGACCATGTCAGAAGCTGTAACCGTCAACACAGGCAGCGGCACGCCGCGCATTGCCGTAAATGTTGACGGACAGACCAGATACGCAACCTATTCCGCAGGGACGGGAACTTCCTCGCTCACTTTTTCTTATGCACCGACAATCGGCGATCTTGATCTCGATGGGGTCGCGTTAACCTCACCAATTGATTTGAATGGCGGAACTATCACCGACCTCAACGGCAATCCTGAAACAAACCTGACCTTTACAGTCCCCAATACATCAGGCGTAAAAGTGGATTACCCGTCCCTGTCGATGGATTTTACCAATGGCACAAGCGGACGATACACACTCAACGGCACAGCCTACAACGATCTCTCTTCTTTCCTGACAGCTGCAGGCGGAACATTCACACGCGCCAGCGTAGGAACATACTTCGATTCAACAGGAACACTCCAAACTGCGGCTCCTGGTCAACCCCGTTTCGATCACGACCCCATCACTCACGCACCAAAAGGAATCCTCATTGAGGAAAGCAGAACTAATTTGCTCCCATATAGTGAAGACTTTAGCCAATGGAGTAAATTCACAGCGACCGTCACATCAAATGCCGCAACAGCGCCGGATGGAACCATGACAGCCGATCTTATCAGCGCAAATGACACGAGCTTGAATAATGGCTTTGTATATAGAAACGTAACAGGAAATTTTACAAGCTATACAGTCTCGGTGTTTGCCAAAGCTGGAAATGTCAGCCATTTCAAGATTCAACCCAACGCACAAATAGATGGCGCAATCACGGGATTCTTGGCAACCTTTGACTTATCAAACCAAGTTGCCACTACAGGAAATTTTTATGGGGGACATTTTATAAATACATCAGCATCAATTTCATCTGTAGGGAATGGCTGGTACAAATGCTCCTCTTCATTCAAGATAACAGGCACAACATTCGATGCCCCGCTTAAAACATGGATATATCCATATTTTGCGGGAGACAGCGTAGGGTCTAATGTATACATTTGGGGCGCTCAACTCGAACAAGGAGAATTCCCCACCTCCTACATCCCCACCGCAACTATGAATGTGACACGCGCAGCAGATGTGCAGACATTTCCGACATCAGGATGGTTTAATCCCAATTCAGCGTCATTTTATGCTCAATTCCAAGAAAACGCTGCATTGAACATTAGCGGCAGCGGATCTTTAATAATGGGCACTGCATTAGATGGACGGTTCATTTACCGCACTAGCGGCAGCTCCGCATATAGAGTGTATGATGGTACAAATATTTTAACCTCCCCGGACCAAACTCTCAACTCCGTGGTGAAGGTTGCTACAAAATATGGAGGAAGTAACATGGCAATCTCTGCTAATGGCTCGCTGGTCACCTCAAATTTTGATGGATCATGGGGAAATCAGGGATTTGCCTGGCTTGCAAACAGCCGTTACAACGGCTGGATTGCTAACTGGAAGTATTATCCTGCCAGCATGTCAAACACCCAACTCCAACTTTTGACCCAATAACCCTTGACAAATAGGATATAAATCCTAATAATTAACTTGTAGATTGTTGCAGTTTACAGCATATAACGGGGTGTCCATTTGGAATCCAATGCGCTATATGTAATGCCATGCAAAGAGTTGTTTCAGTTCTTTGTGGGAATTTGTGACGGTGCTCATGGTGAGGCCGCGCGTAATTTGCCAAATAAAAAGAGGTATAAAAATGTCTAAAGTAATCGGTATTGATTTGGGTACAACCAACTCCTGTGTCGCCATCATGGACGGCAAAGAGCCACGCGTTGTCGAAAACTCGGAAGGAACCCGCACCACCCCGTCAATGGTAGCATTCACCAAAGATGGGGAACGTCTGGTCGGACAGCCTGCAAAACGTCAGGCAGTCACGAATCCTGATAACACACTATTCGGAATTAAACGCTTGATCGGTCGCAGATTTAATGACCCTCAAGTCCAAAAAATGAGAGAACACGCCCCATTCAAAATTATTGAGGGCGAAAATGGAGATGCTTGGGTCGAAATTGACGGCGAAAAATACGCCCCTTCCCAAATCTCTGCAATGGTTCTGAAAAAAATGAAAGAAACAGCAGAGAACTTCCTTGGCACAACTGTTGACCAAGCTGTTATTACAGTTCCAGCATACTTCAACGATGCGCAACGTCAGGCGACCAAAGACGCAGGTAAAATTGCTGGTCTTGAAGTCTTGCGGATCATTAACGAACCTACAGCAGCAGCGCTCGCCTACGGCCTTGATAAAAAGAACCAAGGCACCATTGCCGTTTACGACTTGGGTGGAGGAACGTTTGACGTATCCATCCTGGAAATCAGTGATGAGCTATTTATGGTTAAATCCACCAACGGGGACACATTCCTCGGAGGGGAAGATTTTGACGCGCGCATTATCGACTATCTGGCAGACGAATTCAAAAAAGAGCAAGGCATTGATCTGCGCCAAGACAAACTGGCTCTACAACGCCTGAAAGAAGCTGCCGAGAAAGCAAAAATTGAACTCTCTTCAACCACACAAACCGAAGTCAACCTGCCCTTTATCACCGCAGATGCCAACGGTCCGAAACATTTGAATGTCAAACTCTCCCGCGCGAAGTTTGAATCTTTGGTAGATGACCTGGTTCGTCGTACCATCGAACCATGTAAAGCTGCATTGAAAGATGCTGGTTTGAAACCATCAGAAATTGACGAAGTTGTGCTCGTGGGTGGTATGACCCGTATGCCGAAAATCATCGAAACCGTAAAAGAACTTTTCGGAAAAGAGCCTCATAAAGGTGTAAACCCTGATGAGGTTGTGGCTGACGGCGCAGCTGTTCAGGGTGGTGTTTTGCAAGGTGATGTAAAAGACGTTCTCCTGCTTGATGTTACACCTCTGTCTTTGGGGATTGAAACATTGGGTGGTGTGTTTACACGTCTCATCAACCGCAACACAACCATTCCTACAAAGCAGTCCCAGACGTTTTCGACTGCCGAGGACAACCAGAATGCAGTGACAATTCGCGTCTTCCAAGGAGAGCGTGAGATGGCTGCTGACAACAAAATGCTGGGTCAATTTGATTTGGTCGGGATACCTCCTGCACCGCGCGGTGTTCCACAAATCGAAGTCATTTTCGACATTGATGCCAACGGGATTGTCCACGTAACGGCAAAAGACAAGGCCACCGGTAAAGAGCAAAATATCCGTATACAAGCCTCGGGTGGATTGTCGGATGCCGATATTGACAAAATGGTCAAGGAAGCAGAAGTCAACTCGGCACAGGACAAAAAACGCCGTGAACTGGTAGAAGTCCGCAACCATGCGGAAGCCATGATCCATCAAACCGAAAAATCACTCTCTGAAATGGGAGGTGATATTCCTGCGGAAGATGTGGCGACAACCAGATCGGCAATCGAAGCCTTGAAAACAGCCATGGACGGCGAGAGCCCTGAAGCCATTCAAAGCAAAATGAATGACTTGCAACAAGCCTCCATGAAAATAGGCGAAATGGCATATCGCAAAGCCCAAGAAAAAGAATCTGGGGAGGCGGATACAGAAGCCCCGACATCCAGCTCTGGCTCTAATGATGCTGATATCATCGATGCGGACTTCACAAACATGAGGTTCGAAGATGATGAAGACGGCAAGAAAAAAGCCGAAGGTGATAAATAACAAATAACATGACAGGTGGCCACTTCGGTGGCCCCTGTTCTGTCATCAAAGCAATTTATAAACTCATGGAACTCTTCAAATATGAGTGAAAAAGATTACTACAAACTTCTGGAAGTTGAAAAAACTGCAAGCGATGAGGACATCAAAAAAGCCTATCGCAAAATGGCGGCAAAATTTCACCCTGACCGAAACAAAGAAGATCCCAAAACAGCCGAAGAAAAGTTCAAAGAGATCAATCAGGCCTATGATGTCCTGAAAGACCCTCAAAAACGTGCTGCCTATGATCGCTTTGGCGCTGATGGCCCTGCCGGTATGGGGGCAGGCGGTGCCGGATTTGGTGGAGCAGGTTTCGGCTCTGCATTCTCTGATATTTTCGAGGATATGTTTGGCGACATCATGAGCGGTGGACGCGGTGGACGTGGACGAAGCGGCCCGATGCGCGGTTCAGATATGCAATTCTCGCTCGACATTTCTCTTGAAGATGCATTCAAAGGGAAAGACGCCAAACTTAAAATTCCGACAGTTGAGTCTTGCGACCAATGTAGCGGCACAGGCTCTGCCGATGGCGGAGCACCTGAAGCATGCGGAACATGCGGCGGCTCTGGCCGTGTCCGTGCTCAACAAGGGTTCTTTACAATTGAACGCACCTGCCACACCTGTAATGGTGCTGGAAACGTCATTAAATCTCCATGTAAAAAATGTGGTGGTGCCGGACGGATGCGCGGTGAAAAAACCGTCAAAATTTCGATCCCAGCTGGTATTTCCGAAGGCCAGCGCATCCGCTTGGGCGGTGAAGGCGAAGCAGGTATTCGCGGCGGAGAAAGTGGCGATTTGTATGTTTTGATTAACATCAAACCTCACAAATTCTTCAAACGAGATGCAGCAACCCTCTTCTGCCGCGTCCCTGTCCCGATGACCACAGCGGCCCTCGGCGGCAACATGGAAGTCCCGACAATCGAAGGCGAAAAAAATAGCATCAAGATTCCGGCTGGCACTCAGACAGGTCAACAAATCCGCGTCAAAGGAAAAGGCATGAGCATCATGCGCTCTGAATCTCGTGGTGATTTGTTTATCGAGGTATTCGTTGAAACCCCTGTTAATCTGGACAAGAAACAAACAGATCTGATGAAGCAGCTTGACGAAACGCTTCAAAAAAGCGGCAGTAAAAACACGCCGGAAAGTGAAGGCTTTTTCAAAAAGATGAAAGAGCTGTGGGATGATATTAGAGATTAGGACATAAGATGAAAATCGGAATCGCAGGCTGCACAGGACGTATGGGGCAATTACTGGTCAAAGAAGTCCAGAATGCAAGTGACCTGTATCTGGCAGGAGGCGTAACACGCGACAAAGATACTCTTCCTGAAAATGTCCCAATCCTGAAAGACGGTGAAGACCTCTTCGCCGTTTCAGATCTGGTGATTGACTTCACCGCTCCCGACGCCAGTGTGCGCCATGCCCGCATCGCTGCAAGCGCAAAAAAGCCTTTGATTATCGGAACAACAGGAATCTCCGAATCCCAAATGGAAGAGATCAAGGATGCTGCAAAATTTGCACCAATTCTCTACACCCCGAACTCAAGCCTAGGCGTCAATATTATGATGCAGTTCGTCAAAAAAGCTGCAAAGATTCTGGGAACAGACTACGCAATCGAAATTCTTGAAGCCCACCACGGAAAGAAAGTCGATGCCCCAAGCGGTACAGCTCTTGCTCTTGGTAAAGCTGCAGCCGAAGGTCGTGGTGTTACACTTTCATCAAAAGCTGTCTACGATCGCCACGGGCACACGGGCGCGCGCACTAAAGACGAAATCGGTTTTTCCGTCATTCGTGGCGGAGATATTGTCGGAGAACACACAGTTATGTTTCTGGGAGCTGGAGAACGGATTGAATTGACACACAAGTCAACTGACCGCGCCCTCTTCGCACGCGGCGCCCTGCAAGCGGCTCGCTGGTTAATCAATCAACCGGCAGGTTTTTACAACATGAATGATTTCCTGAAACTGGATTAAGCCACTCCAGCTAACGCTACGTCAACTTCCATCTTCAAGAGTTTTTGTTTTACGGCGTCACCCCATCCGTAATTACACACAGATCCGTTCTTTTGGATAACGCGGTGACACGGAATAAGAAGCGATATAGGATTCGCACCAACAGCCGACCCGACCGCGCGAACGGCCCGATCCCGCCCCAACGCAGACGCGATCGCGCCATAACTCACAACATGCCCACACGGAATTTTAAGCAAAGCGTGCCACACGTCTTTTTGAAACTCTGTGCCCGTAACCACCAGCGTCAATTTATCTTTTGATCGTCCGCGCCATATATCATCAACACGCTTTGCCAACCGCGCAGCCTCTTTCGGATTTTCTCTCAAAACCAAATCAGGAAAGAAGTGACGTATTTTCTCTAAAGAACGCTCCTCACGAAACCCAAGATACATTAGGCCCGCTGCACACCACACCAACGTCATCTTACCGAATAGCGTATCAACTGAACCATATTCACCCGCCCCTGGAAAAACAGTATCATCAATGCGGACATCCATATAGGATTGTCCCGCCAATTGCGCATCAAACGCCAAGCCAATCTGGTCAAATTTCATACTGTTTTCTCCCCATTAAACAGATATAACTTAGACATGAAAAAAGAAAATATCCAAGAAATGTTTCGCCTGCTGTGCGAACAAAATCCCGAACCGAAAGGTGAACTCAATTCAGTCAACATCTACACTTTACTGGTTGCAGTTATACTCTCAGCCCAAGCCACAGATGCGGGCGTCAACAAAGCGACTGAGCAGCTGTTCAAAATTGTAGACACACCTGAAAAAATGATCAAACTTGGCCTTGATAATCTCAAAAATCATATAAAGACAATTGGCCTTTATAATTCCAAAGCCAGCAATGTTATTGAAATGTCCAAACAACTCATTGAAAAGCATGGCGGGCAAGTCCCAGAAACCTTAGAAGATTTAACGGCCCTTCCGGGTGTCGGGCGCAAAACAGCGAATGTTGTCCTGAATATAGCCTTCGGCCACCCGACCATTGCTGTAGACACCCATGTCTTTCGGGTCTCCAACCGCACAGGACTGGCAGAAGGCTCGAACGTAGAGATAGTTGAAAAGAAGCTCGAGAAAGTCATTCCCGCAGAATATAAACGCCATGCCCACCACTGGCTGATTCTTCATGGACGTTATGTCTGCAAAGCGCGCAAACCTGATTGTGCCGTCTGCATTATCTCTGAATTATGCAAATCAAGGGGTAAAATTGCCTAACCAAAGCACAAATCATCTGAATGACTTGATATATAAGAAAAAATTAAGTTGAGAAACGGGGCGTCCTGACCTACACTCTGCCCCGCACTAAATTTTAAAAAGTAAATAGATCAGTATGACGAAGTCCACTTCTGCCGTAGAAAAACTCAGCTTTGAAGCTGCCCTGGAAGAGCTCGAACAGATTATCCGTAATCTCGAGACGGGAAAGACATCACTGGAAGAGTCTATTTCCTCTTATGAGCGCGGCATAGCGCTGAAAACCCACTGCGAAACAAAACTCCGTGAGGCACGTATGAAAATCGACAAGATTGTTGTCGGCCCGAACGGAACTCTATCAACTGAACCACTGGATGCCTAACTAACAGGAGAAGCACATGGCCCCGTCCCCACGCGAGACCAGCCCCGAACTTAAAGAAGCTCTGGAAGACACAGTCCAGATGGTTGAAAAGGCTATCGAACGCCTGCTCCCTGAAACAGATTTGGCCGAAGCCCAACTTCATGATGCCATGCGCTACGGAACCCTTGCAGGCGGTAAACGTTTGCGCCCGTTCATGGTCATGCAATCTGCAAAATTGTTTAACGTAGATCCGGCCCGCGCCAAGCGTGTTGCTGCGGCAATAGAGATTGTACACTCTTACTCTTTGATCCATGACGACTTACCTGCCATGGATAACTCGGATATGCGCCGCGGAAAACTAACCGTGCACCGCGCTTACGATGAAGCAACAGCTATCCTCGCCGGCGATGGTCTACTGACGATGGCCTTTCAGGTTCTGACAGCACCTGAAACCCACGAAGACCCGTATGTCCGCTGTGCCCTGATCGCCGCTTTGGCAGATGCTGCTGGACCACACGGAATGGTGGGCGGTCAAATGCTTGACCTGATCGGTGAGAACTCAGAATTCGATTTGGGAACAATCTCCCGTATGCAACGCATGAAAACAGGCAAGCTCATGGCGTTCTCCTGTGAAGCGGGCGCAATTCTCGGCAAAGCCGGAGATATGTATCGCCGCGCATTGACGTCTTATGCATATGATCTTGGTCTTGCATTCCAAGTCACAGACGACATCTTGGACGTTGAAGCCGACCCGAACGAAAGCGGCAAACCTGCCAACCAAGACGAGAAAGCAGGCAAATCAACCTTCGTCTCGACCATGGGGAAAGAACAAGCTCGCCAACGTGCTGAAATGCTGGTTGAACAAGCCATCCGTCACTTGCACGTCTTCCAAGGCCGCGCAGAAATGCTCGAGCAATTGGCCTACTACGTTCTGAACCGCCGCGCTTGATTTCTCCTAACGCCGATAGAACAAACGTTCAATCTGCATAATGTATAATTTGCGGATGCAAACATAACTGTCAAAAAAAGAACCATACTGCACTTGACAACTTCTTCGTGACAAATCAGTCAAAAGCCATTACATATCAACCCCATGGCCTTGAAACTTGTACCAACTCCGGATAATGCCGACCCACGGCGTAATTCTAAAATCGACGACCCCGCCGATTTGAAAGACCTGTCCGTAGACCAATTGAAACAAGTTGCCGATGAACTCCGCACCGACTTGATCGAAGCCGTCTCAAAAACAGGCGGACATTTGGGCGCAAGTCTGGGCGTCATCGAACTCACCGTTGCCATTCATGCGACATTTAACGCTCCGAAAGATAAGTTAATCTGGGATGTCGGACATCAAGCCTACCCCCATAAAATGCTGACAGGTCGCCGTCACTTGATCCACACCATCAGACAAACAGATGGACTATCAGGGTTCACCAAACGCTCTGAAAGTGAATATGATCCGTTTGGCGCAGGACACAGCTCGACCTCGATTTCAGCAGGTCTCGGCATAGCCGTTGCCCGTGACATTAATCAAGATTCAAACCGCGTAATTGCTGTCATCGGAGACGGATCAATCTCCGCCGGTATGGCTTATGAAGCCATGAATAATGCGGGCGTTTTAAAAAGTAATTTGATCGTCATTTTGAATGACAATGAAATGTCCATTGCCCCACCTGTCGGCGCCATGAGCAAACATCTGGGGCGTCTCGTCTCCAGTAAACAATATCTGGGCGCACGCGAAATCGCAAAACAGATCACAGAGCGCCTGCCAGCACCATTACGCGAAGCCGCAAAACGCGCCGAAGAAACAGCTCGTGCCGCAATGGGCGGTGGCTCGCTCTTTGAAGAACTTGGATTCTATTACATCGGCCCGGTCGATGGTCACAATCTGGACCAGCTTGTCCCGATCCTCAAAAATCTGCGGGACACACCGCATGATGGTCCGATCCTGTTGCATGTCATCACCCAAAAAGGCAAAGGCTATGCCCCTGCCGAAAACGCGCCTGATAAAATGCACGGTGTTGTCAAATTTGACGTCGTCTCAGGCACACAGAAGAAATCAAAGCCTGCTGCACCGTCTTATACAAAAGTCTTTGCCGAGAGCCTGATAGAAGTAGCCAGAAAAGACGAAAAGATTGTCGCAATCAATGCGGCCATGCCCTCCGGCACGGGTTTGGACGCATTTGAAAAAGAATTCCCTGACCGCTGCTTTGACGTCGGCATCGCCGAACAACACGCCGTCACCTTCGCGGCAGGTATGGCGACCGAAGGATTGAAACCTTTCGTAGCTATTTACTCGACATTCCTGCAACGCGCCTATGATCAAATCGTTCATGATGTCTGCATCCAGAATTTGCCCGTGCGCTTTGCCATTGACCGTGCTGGTCTTGTCGGTGCAGACGGGGCAACCCATGCAGGCGCATTTGACATTGCTTATCTCGGCTGTCTACCGAATATGGTCCTGATGGCCCCGAGTGATGAGCTCGAACTCAAGAAAATGGTCGCAACGGCTGCCGCTTATAATGACGGCCCAATTGCCTTCCGCTATCCGCGTGGCGAAGGGCTGGGGCTGGACATACCGTCAAAAATCTCCCCGCTTGAGATCGGAAAAGGCCGCATCATCCAAAAAGGACAAGAGATTGCCCTTCTGTCCTACGGAACACGTTTGGAAGAATGCAAAAAAGCAGCCCGCTCTCTCGAAAACAAAGGCCATTCTGTTACAATCGCCGACGCCCGCTTTGCCAAGCCGCTCGATATAGAGATGATTTCAGAACTGGCCCGAACCCATAAAACGCTCGTGACGATCGAAGAAGGATCAATCGGAGGTTTCGGATCCTTAGTCGTAACAGCACTTGCCAATGCCGGTCTTCTTGACAAAGGCCTCAAAATCCGCACCCTGTCCCTACCGGACACCTACCAAACCCACGATACGCAGGAAAACCAGTATCGTGATGCCGGTCTGGATTCTGACAGTATTTCAGCCGCCGCTTTATCATAACACCACTCCTGATTGACGAATTGTCGCCCCCACCATCCTATGGTATTTTTATGGAAGTTTGATTCGCTCTAATTTCATAATTTCTTATGGGGGTCCCATGAATTTTCCAGATGCAGTAAAATCCGGTTTCGAAAACTATGTTAACTTCGAAGGCCGCGCAACTCGTTCCGAATACTGGTGGTGGGTATTATTCTATTATATCGTCTACTTCGCAGCCATCGGAATTGATATAGTACTCGGCCTTGGCTTTGTTGGAATGCTGGCTTCCTTAGCTCTTCTCGGACCAAGCATCTCAGTAACCTGTCGCCGCCTGCACGATATAGGCCGCAGCGGATGGTGGCAATTGCTTGTTCTAACAATAATCGGGATCTTTGTTCTGCTGTACTGGTACGTTAAAAAAGGCGATGAAGCCGAGAACAAATACGGCCCTGCAAAAATATAAAGGCCTAACTGAATAAAGAAAAACCGGATCATCTGATCCGGTTTTTTGTATTTCTATTTCCCAGCCGCACGCTGCAAAATCGGAAGATCATCTTCTACAGAAGAAGATTGAGTTTCCGCTTTATTTGCGGGGGAGCCTACGCCAACGGTAGCTCCCCTAGGCGACTTTTTTTCAGAGGAGGCTCCTTTGCCTCCTACAGGGGACAATTTACCGTCAATAGTCGCACCGGCTTCCACAGCCAGCTCTTTATAAGCGATTGCTCCGGTAATAGAACCGGTCGCACGAACGGTCAAACGTCCGTTAACGGTCAGATCGCCCTCGAATTTCCCTGCAATAGTTGCTTCATCAATTTCAACGGTTCCATAGAACATCCCAGTTTCAGCGATTTCAAGACCGCTAGCACCTTTCAAAGCAGCTTCGACTGTTCCTTCAACGATCAACAAATCACAAGACTCGATTTCACCTGACATGGTGATACCCTGACCGATAACCAGACGGCGTGCATTTGGATTGGAAGACGCTGCGGTTGCCGCAGAAGAAGACACCATAGAAGAACCGTAAGCACCAGGATATGCGCTATATGCAGGAGCAGAAGCACGTGGAGCGTTTGGAGCCATCGCAGGAGCTGCTGGTGCAGCTGCCGTAGCCGCAGGCTGACCAGGGCGCTGGAATGGGCTGGATGGAATATCCACGCGATCAGCAGCAGCTGACTCGTTGGACTCATTATTTTGTGGAGCCTGACTCATATTTTGGTTTTCCTCTTGCTCGGATAATGGACTGTTAGGGGTTGCAGGACGATGAAACATTGGTTCAACTACCTTTCTAAATTTACCTGACAAACGATTGCAATCACTCGCAAAAGCGAATTTAAAAACTCTCGGAATGCCTTGCTGACAGCCAAGACCCTAGCACGGGAAAACAAAAGCGCGCAAGCGATTTATCGTGCTTTACACAAAGTTTTTCACCGGGTTTTTCACCGGGTTTTTCACCGGGATATTTTAGGCAACACATCAACACTCAGCAATAATAAACCCATTCGCAAAACAGTACACAACCACCACTAGACTGAATGAAAAAAGTTGTAAATCTGCTCGGCCATGACCCAGGAAATACCTTCGACCTTTGCAAGATCCTCAACCGAAGCATCTTCAACCGCCTTAGCCGAACCAAAATGGAGAAGCAAAGCTTTTTTGCGCTTCGCTCCGATCCCGGGAACGTGATCCAGTTGGCTACCCAACGCGGCTTTCGCGCGTTTATTGCGGTGCGTTCCTATTGCAAAACGGTGAGCCTCATCCCGCAGACGCTGCAAATAATGAAGAACAGGATCATGGATTGGAAGCTGAAACATCTCCCGCCCCTTAATGAAAAACTTCTCGCGCCCGGCATTCCGTTTTTCACCTTTGGCAATTCCGACAACCGTCAAGAAATCTGAAATGCCCAACTCGTCCAATACTTCATGGACAGCACTTAACTGCCCCGCACCCCCATCAATTAACAAAAGTGCAGGCCAATCTTTTGAAGATATATCAATACTATCCAATGATACCTTACCAAAACGCCTTAACATCACCTCGCGCATCATTGCATAGTCATCAGACGCGCCTGCCATTTTAATGTTATAGGTTCTATAGGCTTTTTTCTCGAACCCCTCAGGAGACGCCACCACCATAGCACCAATCATATTAGTTCCCGAAATATGCGAGTTATCATAGATCTCGATCCGCTGAGGAATGTCATCTAGCCCGAACAACTCCACCATATCGCGTAAAATTTTCTGGTCACTCCCTTTTTCAGCCAAATGACGTAGCAAAGAATCCTGCGCATTCCGCTCAGCCAATTCGACCAACCCGCTCACCTCACCTCGCGTCACATGGCGAATTTGCACATTATATGCAGCCTCAATGACATCCGTTTCCCTGGGTAAAATATTGACATATATCTTCTTTGGCACAGGCCGCGATTGATAGAACTGCGCCAAAAACCCACCAATAACCTCAGACTCCGAAACACGACCTTCCAAATCCCAAAAATAGCTCTTATTACCGTAACTTTGACCACCTCGGTAAAAGAAGACCTGCACACAGACATTCTGCTCCCTCACAACCATCGCGACGACATCCGCATCGCCAACCGACATCGCATTCAATCCTTGACGGGACTGGACCTGAGTTAACACCTTGATACGGTCTCGAAGCTGCGCCGCAACCTCATAATCCTGGCTGGCACTGGCGTCCATCATAGCAGACATCAAACGCTCCTGAACATCGCGCGTTTTTCCCGAAAGAAAGTCCTTTGCATCCCTAACCTGCGCACAATACCCATCATCAGACACCTTTCCAACACAAGGCGCAGTACATCTTTTAATATGATATTGAAGGCACGGCGTCTTCCGCGCTGCAAAGTAACTATCTGTACAATTACGTAACATAAAGACACGCTGCAACAAGGATAAAGTCTCATTCACAGCCCACGCACTGGCAAACGGCCCGAAATATGTCCCGTCCTTTTCGGGCCTCCCCCGAAACTTGATTAACTGCGGATATTCAGCGCGATCAGTCATCAAAATATAAGGATAGGACTTATCATCCTTAAGTAATACATTATATTTAGGCTTTAACGTTTTGATTAAATTAGACTCAAGGAGCAGAGCCTCTGCCTCCGTTTTGGTCTTGATAAACTCCATGTGGCGCGTTTGCGCAATCATACGCTGCAACCGTACAGGCAACAGCAACGGCCGCGTATAACTGACAACACGTCTGGATAGCCGCTTGGCCTTACCAACGTAGAGAACATCCCCCGTCTCGTTCAACATCCGATAGACACCGGCACTGTCACCGATATCGCGAATAGACGCCTTGATAACACCGACTCCTTCTGCAAGTTGTGGCGGCAATCCACCATTATCACGTAACAAAAGTCCGAAGTCTTTATCTTCATGATTTCTAGACATGACGCCTTCCGCCGACCTCTTCAGGACAGCCCCTCCCCATCACGATTAAACTGTATATGACAAAAAACCTTGACACAGGACTCCTATTCCCTTAAAACACACAATTGATATGTATCAACTATTGATAATGCGCATCTTCTGGGGATTGCATTAGTCAACCGCGGCATATCGGACGGATGCAATGCGCCACCATGGACGCATCATACGAAAATTTTTGGGAGAAAGAACATGAAAAATACCGTTACCCTGAGAAATCAGGCCGATACCATATTGTATCAAGCCCCACACTCTTCAGTACGCGAGGCTATAGAATATTGTATAGAGAAAGAGATTCCACTGGATGGTCTCGCCCTTGACGAGATAAATCTTGTGGCCGCCAATCTTGATGGCTGGGCTATCAGTTCTGCAAGTTTCAAAAACTGTAATTTACGCCACGCCAACCTTTCTGAAGCCACTTTGACAGATTGCGACTTTTCCGGCGCCGACCTGACAGACGCGTGCCTATGCTATTCCGATCTCATCCGATGCAAATTTCTGGACACAAATCTTGAGTTAACCGACCTCTCTCAAGCTGTTGTAATAGCACCAACTTTCTCGGCCAAAACAATAGAAACAGCAAATCTTGCTACGCTCCACAAACTTCACGCACCGAGACAAATCCCCCGAAGACATGCAACAACACACCCTATAATTGATATTATTAAATCTATAAGCAACAGAATCTTGTTTAAAGTCAGAGATATACATAAGATAATTGCACGCACAAGAAACATAAAACCCCAAAAGAATACAAAGCCTCCTCGCAAATCAGACAAGAATATAAAAACCTGCTAAGATTTGATAGCGCGCACCTTTAGATAGTATATACTTTAGTCTAATTTAGAAATTTCTTAACACCCTCATGAGAAGATATAAACTATGGGGAAAATCTAGGGCGCAGATGCGCCTTATTGGGGTCAAATCTTGGGTTTATACATAAAAATAAGACCATTCGGAGCGATATATACCGAAGTATCAATTGTCAACGGATTAAAACCATTGTTAACTATCAAGCAATGGAATGATGAGATACTGATCGACATCCCGTGGGTTAGAATCATCCTGACCCCATATAAAACACTGACAGCGGAAAACCGGATACCGGACAACAATGAACGACCAAAACACCTCGGCAGCAAAACTGCTCCTGACAATCCTATATAAACTCAAGGAAATAGACTCTGAGTTCCCTCTTCAATATGCTATCTGCCTCTTAGAAATCTCGAAGCACGAAGGCTGCTCCCTCACCGACCTGTCCACAAAAACAGGGCTAGCCCTTTCGACAATCTCCAGAATAACCGGCGCCCTGTCCAAATTCAGACAAAAAGGAACCCCGTACGGACTAATCGAGATGCGCATCTCTGAAATAGAACGCCGCAAAAAAGAGCTCTATCTGACCGATAAGGGCCGCCAAACGATAAAAGACTTACTCACATCATTCTAACTTGAGACAAATAGCCTTTACAGTGAAAAGCATAAAACCTTTCCATTGCCCCCGTGGCAAAATTAATAGACGCAGGGGAATTTAAAATCTCCGGATAATTTTCGTACTTAAGTTCTAAGCATTTAATTCCCCGCGTATCCGGCTGTTTTCCCTGGTTACTTCCTGAAAAATAAACCGATGAACTCAATGAGTAGGCCTTAGTCCTCATTACAACTCTTTGTGGAAACTGTTGCGAGAGATATTGTTAAACAAAAGAATCTCCAAATCTCCTTCTTCTTCGAGAAGAAAGGACTAACCGAAATCACGGCGAGTCTTATGCAGAAATACAAAATCCACCGCCGCCAAAAATGACGCGCAAAAACAATCAGATACCTGAAATTTACTCTTGGCTCAAAGTCAATTAGAGGTTATAGATGAGACCTCAAAATAATAAGCGGGCGTGGCGAAATCGGTAGACGCAACGGACTTAGACGAAAAATTGAGTGCTCATCGGGAAACCTATGATGCAGAACTGCTCAAATTCGGGGAAACCTTAAAGGCTGGCGAACAGCCCATGGCAATCCCGAGCCAAGCCTAAAGCCCTAACAGGCCAAAGGAAGGTGTAGAGACTAGACGGGCAGCACCTAAAGCAAGGAACTTTGCAACGGTGAAGGGATAGTCCAGACCACAAACTCGTGACTCACGAGCGCGGCGAAAGCCGTAGATGGTAAGAAAATCCGTAGGACCGCAAGGTCTGTGGGGGTTCAAGTCCCCCCGCCCGCACCACTATCATTGATAAACCGGTCAGAACATTCATCACATCATCGGCTTTGAGCTAATCCTCCATAAGGTCATAAGCCCACACATGGTTTGGCAAGCACTGGCGCAGCCAGATACAAGACCCGTCATTGATGGTAAAGGCGACCATTTTTCTTGTATCTCGACGGATCACATAAAGGATTGCGCTTATTTCTTTATAAATAGCATGAATTTTGCCAAAGGTCGCTTGAACAGAAAAAGATACGCGATATGCGCTCCGACAAACAAAAGCATCAAATTTGCAAAAAATTCATGACCTTCCTCAAGAAACTCATTTTCATCATGGTCACCTTCGCGCTCATGCTCATACCCGTCATCAGCATATGCAGAACCCACTACAAGATTTGCATCCGCTAAGCCGATTGCTTTTCCCTCATCCATAAAAATTCCGGTAAGCACAGTTAAAATCAATGACGCGGCAATACCCAGAAGCAAAGCACGACTAATCACGGGATGCGTCAGCGCGTTCCCAATCTCCAACCCCTCAAAACTAGGATAAAATTTTTCAAGACCCAACTGCCGCACGCCTGTCAAAGCCGAAAGCAAGCGTAATGCTATAATCGCAGCAACTCCATACCCCAACCAAGCATGTATCAGATCCAGTTCCCCTGTCAAATATGCCAGAACAGAAGAAACAGCCAAAGCCGCATGATACCCTCTGATAAGTTGGATTGTCTTCATAATATTCTCTCGAAAGAAAAAGCGAGACCATCAAGAAAAACGATAGTCTCGCCCATAAATTATTTATTCAATTTATTCAAAGCAGCCTTATAGGCTTCATAATGATCGCCTTCGTCTTCGCGAATTTGCTCGAACAACTTTGCTGCTTCGACATCCCCATCCTTAGCGGCCTGCTCTGCAAATTCCTTGTACATCTTGACGTTTTCGTAATGCTCGCCTTCCATAGAATCTTCCAAATCTTTCATGCTGCCCTTGGACAATCTCAAAGCATCCGCTTCACGCGCGAAATGTTCATTCGCTTCAACATTTGCACTTTCTTCAAACAACTTGGCCAATTCTTCATGACCGGCCTCACGGGCCTTTTCTGCATATGTCATATATTTCAGATTAGCATAAGCCTCACCATGCATTGCGGCTTCAAGGTTCTTTTTAGTCTGCTCACTCAGATCTTTCGCAAACCCAGTGTGAGAGAAAGAAAGCAATGCAGCTAACGCCACAGTTGCCAATCCGGCAAATTTAAATTGTTTCATGTTGAAATCCTCAGTTCTGTTAAAAATCAATACCCTCTATGAAGGCCCACAGAATATGCAAGAGTCTCCTGACGAAAACCTGACCTCAAAAATAAAATTTTGGTCAGGTTTTTGTCAGATCAATGACCGAAAATATAGAAACAATCCCTTTTCAATCTTGGAGAAAAATATGAAAAAAATTATGTTATCTTTTCTTGCTTTCGCGGCTCTAACATCCGCGGCAAGTCTTGCGCAGGCCAGTCCAAAATGTACCGATGAACCACAAGAAAAATGGATATCCGAAGATGCCATGAAGCAAAAAATTGCGGAAATGGGTTACGAAAAGATTAAGGTCTTCAAAAAAACCATGAGTGGCTGCTATGAAATCTACGGCTACACCAAAGAAGGTAAAAAAGCCGAAGTCTATTTCAATCCGATCGATGGGTCCGTTGTCGAAAAAAATATAGACGGAGAATACAGCACGAGTGTAACGCCATCTGAGAAAAATCAAGAAGAAGGCGAAGAAAGAGAAGACGACTAATCATGAATAACAACATAACCGGTCCGACAGAGGCACAGGAAAAAATAAAAGTCTGGGATATTTTTGTACGAATTTTCCATTGGTCAATCGTCACAGGATTTATCCTTGAAATGTTTCTGACAGATGAAGGAAAATCCATTCATCGCTGGACCGGATATGTCATTCTTGCTCTTATTGTACTCAGAATTATCTGGGGATTTACAGGAAGCCCGCACGCACGATTCAAAGACTTCTTTCCCACACCGTCACGTCTCATGGCCTATACGAAACAATTGATAAAAGGAAAAGAACCTCGCTATATCGGGCACAATCCAGCGGGCGCTCTCATGATGCTTGCCCTGATACTTGCCATGACAGGATGCTGCATTACCGGATGGATGCAAGGTTTGGACATGTTCTGGGGAGAAGAATGGCTTCAGGAAACTCATGAAATTCTGGCGAATAGCATACTAATTATGGCCATTCTTCATGTATTTGGAGCCATCGTCGAGAGTTTCCGTCACCATGAAAATCTGATATGGTCTATGATTACAGGATATAAAAGACCCACAAATAAAAGCGACCAAAGGTAGTCATGAAAGTTCTTCTTGTTGAAGATAATGTAAGATTAAAGGACCTCGTTTCCGAGGAATTGGTCAAGCATGGCTTTGTGATTGATGGAACGTCATCTCTTGCAGATGCAAAAGATATGTTTGCTACTTTTCAATATGATCTTATTCTTTTAGACCTGTCCTTACCCGATGGTGATGGACTGGATCTTCTTAAAATTGTAACTTCAAAGAAAAATCCTCCGCCGATATTGGTAATAACTGCACGATCAGGTCTGGATGACCGCATCACAGGACTAAATCTCGGAGCAGATGACTATCTGGTCAAACCATTTGCCCCCGAAGAGCTTATTGCCCGTTGCCGCGCCCTGCTACGGCGCCCCGGCCACACACTAGGAACATCAATATCTATTGGCAATATAGAATTTAATCTTGCCACTCGTGAAGTCCTGGTATCGGGAAAGCGTGTCAGTATAACACCAAAAGAATTAGCGCTTCTTGAACATCTGATCCGTCACCAGAACCAGATAGTCGGCCGCGAACAACTCGAAACCCGTCTCTATTCATCCGATAAAGAAGTTTCACCAAATGCACTGGAAGCCACCATTTCAAGATTAAGAAAATGGATCAAAAACAACCATTGCTCGGTGTCTCTTCATACATCCCATGGCATAGGATATCTTTTAGCCTCAAATGAAGAATATAACGAAAAATGAAAATCTCTTTCCTTCAAAAGGATAACCTCTTTGTCCGGATTTTTATCCGCCTATTCATTGGAGTGGCTATATTTTCCATTCTTCAAATATTTTTTGTTCTATACACATATCTGAATGACATTAATGATCTCAGCCAGCGCCTACTGACACGTCAGGCAAAGGAAATCTCAGAATCAATATACGTCAAAAATGATGAGATCACACATAACCGCAAACATACCATCCACGAACACATCCACAATGCGCGAATGGCCTTTGCTGCTTATACAAAGTCGGGACAGGAAATCCTGATTAACGGCCCATACGACTTAAGACCCGCCCTTATGCCGCCTGTAAATTCGGTAGCATCAGAAACACGCCGTGATGAATATACCGAGAGCTTTAGATTAAAAGGCATTCGTAGAATAGATATTAAAAACCAACCTGTCTGGATCAGCATCATTATCGAAGGAAAAGGAATAGAACCCTATATCCCTGTTCTAAAATCAGAAATCATCGAACACGTTGCCTTGCCGATTATCCCTCTTTCTGTTTTCCTGTTGGTCTTCAGTGTCATTGCCGTCAGAAACACCCTGTTACCTGTTACTAAAACAATCGAACAAATCGAGAAAATAAAACCGGATGATATTTCCTATCGCCTACAAACACCTGAACACCCGGCAGAGGTCAGGAAACTGGCCTTGGCTGTTAACGACGCCCTCTCCCGCATTGAAAGCGCCATTCTATCTTTACGGAATTTTACAGCCGATACGGCGCATGAACTTAGAACGCCACTGGCGATCATGAGGCTTGAGGTAAATAAACTACCGGACTCGGAGAATAAGATTGCCCTAACAAAAGACGTGGAATCCATGTCCCGCTTGGTAGGGCAAATGCTGGATGTAGCTTATGCCAATGCACTAATCATACAAGACACAGACAAAGCCATTCTAAGTGCCACAGCAAAAGACGTAATTTCACAACTAACGCCTCTCGCCATTCGCTCAGGAAAGTCAATCACGCTGACAGACCTATCTACACAGCAGGAAATAAAAGGCCATAGCGAAGCCATTGGTCGGGCAATCCGCAATATCATAGAAAATGCTCTACACTACACTCCGGAACAATCTGCCGTTAATGTTGTAGTAGAAAGTGATTATATCATCAGCATTTCTGACCAAGGCCAGGGATTCTCAAACATAGAAACAAAAGAAATCTTATCCCGATTCAAAAAAGGATTATTAAAATCGTCACATAATGGCGCAGGCCTCGGGTTGGCAATTGCTTCCCAAATAGCTCTGGCACATAACGGATATATAAAGATTGAAAATGGACCTGATAAAGGGGCAAAAATTTCAATTATTCTGCATAGCCAAGCCACAACCTAACGATTGAGTGCTAATGCAGAGCAGTCTCGGCATGACCGATCACACGCGCTACATTTGATAACTCCACTCTTAAGACCCGCTCAAACGCATCCATATAATCATGGGCCATGGAAACTGACATATCCTCATCAACCAGACAATGGTAAACTATAATCAATCCATGCTCCGTTTGCCTGATCCTAACATCATGCAAACCCTTGATCTTCCCATGGCTTTTAGCAAATTCATGTATTCTGCCCAAAATCTCCCGATAATCGCTATCAGGCAAATCTTGCCCTTCCAACTGCTCGGTTACCAAAGGCTCGATATGGGTATCAACTTCAATATCCGCCCCCAGGTCTTTGATAATTTCCTGCTCAAATTCAGACGCGATGTCGTGAGCTTCCCTCATTGTTTTTCGACCATCAATTTCAATATCCATGGTCACAGATAGCTTGCCCCCGATCTTGTGAACGAATAAATGATGAATATGCAGATGCATATTCGAAGCAATCAGGAGAACTTTTTGCTGTGTTGTCTCAGTATCCAAAGCAACCGGAACAGTTGTAATAGATAGCTCTGCCTCCGGAATCTCCTCAATAATCCGATCACAGATAACCTCCTTGATTTTATGAACCTGAGTAATAGGCAAAGTACGGTTGATTTTAACGGACAAATCAATATAGAGAATACTCCCGACAGGCCGCGCCCTGATCTGTTCTATCTCGAGAACAGCAGGAACAGTAGAAACAATACGTGATACATGGCCTGAAATCCCTTCAGGGGCGGCATCAATCAAAGTATCAATCGTTCGACGCCCCATATCCCACCCTGCTTTAAAGACAAACAGAGCAACACCGATTGATGCATAAGAATCTCCATTCGGCCACCCAAGATGGACAAATAACAAGCCCAGCAAAACAACCGATGAACTCAGAATATCTGACGAAAAATGTAGAGCGTCTGCCTCCAATGCCTGACTTTTTGTTTCCTTTGCCACTTTAGACAAAGCTCTAGCTCTATGAAAATCTATAGCAATAGAGATTAGAATTACAGCAACAGCCCACCATGTGACCTGCACATGGTTCCCCCCTTCTATAAGCCTGCGTATAGCCTCATACATGATCCACACACTGGTCAGCATCAATAGAACGGTTTCCGCTAAAGCGGCAACACTTTCGACTTTTCCGTGACCATAATGATGCTTATCATCGGCAGGCTTATCACTAATTCTGACAGCAAAGAATGTCAAAAGAGTCGCCCCGAGATCAAGCAGACTATGAAGCCCTTCGGAAATCAAACCCAAGCTTCCTGTCATAAAGCCCACTGTAAATTTTGAAACACTCATAACCGCACTGGCCAATACAGAGTTCAAAGCAACTTTTTCTTTTTGGCTGGACATATCATTGATTCCTATAAATTCAGGGGGATATTCTATCCCCCTGTACGCAGTTTTCTATATGAAAGATTTAAGCAGAAATATCCAGAAGCCTTCCGGATGATGCCGAGGAGCTTCCATCCATATCCCCATCAGAATCCTTGCCTGCTCCGGACATCATTGCACTTTGCAGCGGTACTTGCTGATTGGGTTTTGCTTGAGAAATTTGAGCCAAATAACTATTGCCGACCGAAGAAACATTCATAATTCATACCTTTTTTCGTTCAGATGGATTTACTCAGTGATTGATTATCTCAAATATTCCTGACAAATATCTGACAGCTAGAATATACATATATCGCCCCTTAATATCTCGTCTTAAAGCTATCTAACAACCCTAAATAAACGTCGAAACCTTTAAAGAAAACAAAAACTTACACATTTTTTTAAGATGATCTTATTTTATCTTTTTATATCAATATTTTATAGCTAGGCTCAAAACACTTTAAATTTGCATGTCAGAAACGAGTGTACCGGTTCGGCTCCGGTCGGAGACAGAAATTATGAGAATACCATGCCACGCATTGGAATAAAAATATATAACTAAAGAGTTATTTTGAAATAATAAGCCTGCATGTTTTTTATAGCATACACTTAAACACCTCCATGCATATCACAAAAAAACTGTTGCACACCTTCTCTAATGAAGCCTAACATTATGTCACAAGTTCGCTACGAGAAATCACCTACGGCTCACATTTTATCCTAGCCGATCAAATCACTCTGGCGTGAGATAAGATAAAAAAAGCAAAATCAAAGGGCCAAAGAAATTTGCCATACACAGAAAAAACCTCCTTTCGCAAGACATTCCATGTCCCTATTGATAGCCTCCCGAATGGAGGGAATTTTTCTTTACCCGACAAACTTTACCCTTTCATTTTGTTTTTCCTGAAACAGATCAAAGGACTGCTTTTTCTGATTGCCTGTCTCTCAGCGATAGAAGCGGTTTCTATAAGCTATACATACTGGTTTGTCGGGCAAATCACACAAATCGAAAGGCTGGCCCTCCCGTTCATCCTAACTGGTATCGCCATAGTCGCCATAAGTCCTATCGCATCAAATTTGCTGAATTATTTGAAGAACACCCTTTATATCCCGCATTTCGGCAACATGATCCGAAGACAATGCTTCTATCATACATCACGGCAAAGCATTTCATACTTCCAGAATGATTTTTCGGGGCGAATAGCTAATAAAATCCTGCAATGTAGCTCGGCCCTAAGAGATGCGGCTCTCTCCGTCATAGGATCTTTGGTTTCCGTTTGCACTCTAATTATTAGTAACGCCATACTTCTGTCTCACGTCAATTTTTTGTTAGCGCTTCCCCTAATAGTCTGGACAGCATCATTCATAATAATCCTAGGATATTTCCTTCCAAAAATTAAGCACCGGACATCACTTGCAGCAGAATGTATGAGCACTCTGACGGGACAAATTGTTGATAGTATTTCCAACATTTTGCTGGCCAAATATTTTGCCAGAACAAAAGACGAAGATTTGCGCACATTAGGCTTTCTGGAAGCATATGGGCACGGCATGTCCTATGCCTTGCAAAAGACAACCCAGCAAAGTATTGCATTGGGCTGCATAAATTTTCTTCTTGTTACTTCCGTAATTTTAATAGGCTATACGATTTCCAGAGACGACAGTCTGCAAGGAGTTTCCGCACTAGTCATGGCGTTGCCTATGGTCCTACAAACGACCTTCTTGTCAAGCCGCATCATGAATGAAATGTCATCCCTTTTCGAGAATGTCGGAACCATCCAGAACAGTATAGAACTTCTTTCCAAACCACATACAATTATTGACAACCCGCATGCTAAAGACCTGATAATTAGCAAAGATCAATCAGGAATTATCTTCAAGAATGTCAGCTTTCGTTACGAAAAGACGAACTATTTTGTTTTGAATAAATTCAGCCTGGAAATTCAACCGGGAGAAAAAGTTGGCATCACAGGAAGAAGTGGTGAAGGAAAATCAACAATCATTAGCCTTCTAATGAGAGCATTTGACATTGATACAGGAGAAATTCTAGTAGGAGGTCGCAACATCAAGGATGTAACACAAGACAGCCTCAGGCGGAACATTTCTGTCGTAACACAAGACAACTATCTCTTTCATCGCTCTGTATTGGAAAACATTCGATATGGGCGAACAGACGCAACAACTGAAGATATCATCCACGCCGCCAAACTGGCTTGCGCACATGAATTTATTGAGGCTTTTGTTGATGACCATGGAAATAAAGGCTATGAGGCGCTAATCGGAGAACATGGCGTAAAACTATCCGGTGGTCAAAGACAACGCATAGACATCGCCCGTGCAATATTAAAGAACTCTCCAATTCTGATACTTGACGAAGCGACAGCTTCCATGGATAGCGAAAGTGAAGATACTATACAAACGGCTCTGGAAAGTGTTATGGATGGCAAAACTGTTATTGCTGTAGCACACCGTCTCTCGACCCTGAAAAAAATGGACAGGATCATTGTTATAGAGAATGGAGCTATCATTGAGTCAGGAACGCATGATACCCTGATCAGAAATAGCGATAGCCACTACGCGCATCTCTGGACTCTTCAAACAGGAGGCACCAGACAAAGGCATGAGTAAGTAAGCAAAAAGCAGCCATATATGACAAGATTTATTGTTTTCAGACACGGACAAACAGATATGAACAGGAAGCATCTTGTTCAGGGAATTACGGACCTTCCCCTAAATGATGAAGGAATTTGCCAAGCCAATAATTTGGCGAATAGATTACAACGCAAAGGAATATCAGAAATCATCTCCAGCGACCTCAAAAGAGCATTCCAGACGGCCAATATCATAGCCGAAAAGATAGGGTGCGGAGTTACAACTTCTCAAGACCTGAGAGAGCAGAACTATGGTGAAATAGAAGCGGCCACCACAGCCGAAGTAAGGACAAGATTTCCGGACACCTGTAGAATACTGGACGATATATCCCACCCGCAAACGAACACCCTATCCTTCCCAAAAGCAGAGTCCAGATCGGATGTCTTCGTCCGCGCATCGCAAGTTTTAGAAGATGCTGCTATGCGTACCCCGCAAGCAACAATCGGCATATCAACACATGGCGGAGTCATTTTATCGCTGATGAGCCACTATTTTAAAAAAATGGCACATATCGGTAACGCTGATTTTATCGTTCTAGAATACGACGGAAAATCATTTACCGCATATCAAATGCACGTTACGCCTTAAGCTCCATCCAGAAGATTCTTTTGCCCGAGCTTCTTTCATCAATATTTTTAATAGCAGCCATTTTCTGAACATAAGGCATTCCTCCTTTATGGACACGCAGCACATCAACACTCATGCTCCAATCTGCTCTATGACGCAAGAAATCACTATATTGAACAGCCTCAACATAATAGTCCGCGCCAAAATCCATATTGGTTGCCAGATGATTGCTGGAAACCTGACGGCACCCGTGATACAAATCACCAACCTCAGTTTCATGCCTGTCAGAAATATTTTCTCCCCTGATAAGAACTTCGTCTCTTGACGCAACTGTAAAAGCGGGACACATATTCTTCGATTTTTGCAAGACCGCAATCTGATTCCTATCCGGATCAGTCTCTGTAACAAATTCTTTCTTCTCCGGATCATAATCAGCTAAATAGCTGCTATGCCCGACAGTATGAATACTGCACAACCCGACAGCACCCGCACCATATTTCCCGTCATTCCCGAACATATATGTCTGATCAACATTCACAGATGGACAACTGACAAATGGCATTTGGCTATCTATACCCAATTCGATATTTTTTTGTTGCTGAATATAGGCTTCTGTCAGCCCTTCATCACCGATGTAAGAGCCAACCAATTCCTCTCGTGAATAATAAATCGTAGGAATAACCAGATTATCCAGAGCTCCTACTTTTTGCAGAGATTGTTTCAGCTTGTGAACTTGGGAAATCAAGGCTCGCCAGGAAAGTGGATCAACGCGGTTTGCACCGACTTCCTGAAAATCAGGCGCGCCCTCAAGAGATCCCTCATGCAGCTTGAATGCACGCACGCCCATACTGTTCAACTTGTTTATAGTCCCGATAACATTACGATAATTTTCGGCCCAAACCGTAATCGTAATCTGGATAGGATCTCCCTGCTCCACAGCATGCCGAATTGTATTCAGGGTTGATGCTTGTGCTCCTGATTTGCCTCTAAGCCTGTCATTCACCTCTGCATCAACTGCATCATCAATACTGATATTTACGCGGTGCATTTGCCCGCTTTCAATTGCTGTCCTATATGACATTTCGTAATTTTCACGAGAACTTGCACCGTTAGTTGCAGTGATAGCAGACAACCCCAGAACATTTGCCCGATCAAACAAATCCTTGGTCTGCTGAGGCACTATAGTTGGCTCCAGGCCCAGAATATAAACCTGTTGGATAGCATCACCATGTCCCAAGACATGTTCTTCAAACATACGTGCAGAATTTGTGCGCTGATTAGTTGGCCGTCTTGCAGACGTATCAATTGCTTTTCCATGGGCCAAATCCGGCTTGGCGTAACATCCCGGACAAGCAAGATTACACGCATTCAACCACTGAACCGTTAACCGTTTCGGATGGTAAGCAGCAAGTTCCCTATACGGGTTCTGATCTTGCTTGATGCCATCAATAATCGACGTCTTTTTATCACTCCCCGTAAACATGCCGGAGGCGTACCTAAGGGGCTTTCTTTTTGATCCATCACTCATTTTATTACACACTAACTCAATATAGAAATTTATCGGGATATTCTGTATAAAACCCTCTTCGACTTTACTTTGCGCAACAAGACACACTTGCCAATCAACTTGCCAATCAACTTGCCAATTAACTTGTCTGTGAACTGGCTTGCTAAATCAAACACAAACACTACCAATGGTTCTATATGGGAAAAGATACTGTCATAACTCCAAGTAATTTGTCCACATATCTCCACTTCGACCGCTGCTTTCACAGCCACTCAGAGGATAAGACAAACTAACAAGGAGATTGTGCAGAGATATGGAAATTTAGATTTGAAAAAAATCTTATGCATTTCATAGGTTTTGAGTTTTTCGAACGGCAGTCACACCAAAATCCCCTGCCACACGATCAAAAAGCGCCAAACGAAGGACAAGAATTTTCTGCCCTTCGTCAAAAGGCGGGATATACTAGCCCGATGTACCGAGCCCCCATTCAAACGCTTGCCCTGACAACAATAGCTTTAATGCTTGCCTCCTGCTCATCCCCATCGGACAGGCTTGAACTGGCAACAAGAATTGCGGCATCAGCAAATCTCGATCAAAGAACCTACACCCTACCCGATTACACAATCAAAAGCTGGTCACGGATCACAGATCAGGAGCATCCCGTCAACATTTACATCGAGGGGGACGGATTTGCATGGGTCAACAAAAACACTCCATCCCGAAACCCGACCCCTAAAAATCCGATCGGCCTGAAATTAGCCTCCATCGACCCGTCTCCCAACGTCATATATCTGGCGCGTCCATGCCAATTCTTGGAGACAGGAAACATGCAGTCTTGTAAGCAACAAGATTGGACATCAGCTCGTTTCTCGATGAAAATCATCAACACTTATAATCTGCTGCTGAACCAAATATCTCCCGCACAAGACGGACAAAAATTCAATCTGATCGGCTTTTCCGGAGGGGCAAATATCGCTGGACTTCTGGCATCGCGCCGCAATGATATTTTGAGCCTGAGAACAGTCGCCGGAAACATAGATAATACGGCTTTCACAAAATATCATCACGTCACCTCCATGCCAGAATCCATGGATGTGGCTAACTACACAAAGGACATACATCATATACCTCAAATCCATTTTGTCGGAGAAAAGGACACCATCATCCCTCCACAAATTGCCAGTAGCTATCTCGAAAAAACACCTGACACACAATGTATAAAAGTCCGGATTATTCCGGACATCTCCCATACACAAGGCTGGGAAACTGTCTGGCCAGAACTTTTAAAAATTCCTGCAAATTGCGCAGACTAAAAGAGCCCCTTTCGGGGCTCTTTTAAAATTCTCTGAGTGCGAATGCTGTCTTAGAACTTGTAATCAGCTCTGATATGACCTGTGTGAGAGTTATACTCATCTTTCACTTCGACACCATAATCAGCAGACAATTCCCAGTTATCATCCATTGCATAGCTGATTGCAGCTCCGACATTGAATGTTCCTTGAGCCGGATCAACGCCATCTGTAGAGAAAGCGCTACCGCCTGCAATAAAGGTTGATGTCGCATCAATGCTGTCACCAATCAGGTCATAGCGATATCCTGTATTCAAAGACGGACGGAGTCTTGCCCCTGAATCGGTAATAAAATCCCATGATACTTCTGCACCCAAACCGATTTCAAACACATCAAGATCATCGCTTTCGACATCAAGACCAGCACCACCAGCCCCTTTTTCAGAGTAGTCATCAATTGAAAGATGCTGATAGTTCATCAGAGCTTTCGGGCTGAAAATGGTTTTGCTGAACAGAGGAATGTCATGCCCCGCTTCAACATACAGACCATATTGATCCGCGTCAAAGTCCGCATCTGCATTCAATCCGGCAACACCACCAACATTGTGACGAACCTGATCGATTGTGTTGTGTGAATAGGAAACATTACCGCTCACATAGGTACGAGAGTTAATCTAATAATCACCGTAAACAGAAATGTTATATGAATTCATATCAGACTTGGTCGTATTAACATTGTCGGATTTGATATGAGAGTCAGCATATCCAAGAGCGATACCAACTGTTGCATCCTTAGCAATTCGATCACTATCAACACCAATCGAGAAGCCATGAGAGTCAGCAGAATATCCGTCAGCACCTTTTCTGGCATCCTGTTCAGAACCTCTGACGAACCCTTGGAACCAGGCTTTCAGACCATCCGTAACATCACCTGAAGAAGCTCCAGTTTCACCATGACGCAGACCTTTAACACGGTTCTGAGCCATAAGGTTATGTTGATCAGCGACATCAAGACTTGTTTGGACAGAACCCGAGTCAACAGATGGCTTGGTTGCATCTAACATATCGTTCAGCTCGCCAACAGTAGATGCTATTGCCAAGTTGGAAATCACCTGTCCAAGGCTTGTGTCGGATGTCGAAGACAGACTATCCAGAACTTCACCCACTCCTGTATTGCCGGAATCAACCCCAACAGAGGAAATAGCGGCTTTGGTTACGTCCAGATCAAAGTTAGACCCGTTTGCAGTCAAAGCAAAGCTATACAGCAAAGAGTTATCTGTAACAGAAACAGCATCAGTTGCCACACCGCCGCCGGTGAATGCGCTCAGCAACGTACCTTCTGCAACGCCACCGGTTACATTAAACTGAACATCAGCAGAGCCAAGGTTAATGTTACCCGCAGAATTCAAGACACCGATATCAGCAGTCTCAAGAGTACCCAGAGTGCCGGCATCTTTAACACCGATAACATAAGTTCCGTTACCACTGATACTGTTGGCTGAAATTGTCTTACCGGCAGCAAGACTTGTAGTACCATCACTGGCCATAGAGCCAGTCAAGGTCACATCTTGCATAAACTGCGCTGTAGAGTTTGGATCAACATAGATTAAATCAATCGCATTACTGTCACCGATTTCACCTAGGAATTTCACAACATGGTTAGCATTACCGACACCAACATTGATGCTCTCACCACCACCGGCGACACCATCAATGGTACCGGATACAACTTGTGTACCGCTACCAAAGAAATCAAGAGTATCATCGGTCCCCATAAGGATTTGGTTGACATAAACATTGCCGTTAAACTGCGCATGATCTACAGCCACATTATCCAGAAACTCGAATGTCCCGATAGAGGCAGAAGATGTTCCAATATTCCCGGTAAAAATCGATGTTGCGCCACCATTTGGATTAGACCTGATAGTCCCGTCGCCGTCAGCATACGCAACAAAATTAGTAAGAAAGTTCGAATCACCTGCGTAATACTCGACAGTCCCTGTTCCTTTCAGAACAGTTGTCGTTGCATTCAAATCCCCTTGGGCCAGACTCAAGGTATTTGTATCAATTAAAACTTTTTGCAACTTATGGGTATCACCGATATTCCCCGTAACCAAAATTAGATCATCATAGAGGTTAAGAGTACCCACACCATCTGATGCCCCATCAATATCAAAGTTCCCGATAACGGTAGACAGAACATTTACGGTCGTCCCGCTTCCCAAAGTAACACCTGTGGCTGTAAGATCTATACCATCAAGATTAAGAGCGGTTCCGGAACCTGTTAGGGTAATATTTGTAATAGCGTCAGAAGAACCCCAATTCTCTGTTGCTGTTACTGCATTTCCGCCGGTAATAACAACCTTCGAGGCAGAACCTGCATTCCCGTCAATCGTAAAATTAACATCAATATCCCCACCGGAGGTATTAAATGTCAGAGTATTCAGCATCCCGCCACCGGTTCCAAGGAAAATACCATCTGCAGTCGAAATATCTTTTTTGAGAACAGCAGACATATCAACACCGGAAGCCCCATCATCAAGAATGAAGTCGCTGATGGAATGAGCACCACCAATAGCACCGTTAAATATCGCACGACCACCATCGGTATAAATCAGGATATGACCTTCACCATCAGCACCACCATCAATAGTGCCATATACGTTTTGGTCGGCAGTACCGTACATTACCAATGTAGATTTCCCACCGCCTGCATTGTCAGACATAGTGAGTCCGCTGTTAAAGCGAACGGTTGACCCAAAGAAGTTAAAAGTGGCATCCCCCAATACACCCGCAGACATAGATGCTGCTCCGGTAAATGTGGCATTACTATTAGCATCAAGAACAGCATATGCACCCGCTGCATCCCCAGAAGAAAGCGTAAAGTCACGCCCCACCGCAAGATTTTCATAAGCAACGTATGTAATGCCTCTGCCGTTGGTATCCTCGCCATTGATGATATTTAGATCACGACCGATAATAACAGCATCAGATATCGAGTAGATGGAGTGGTTATCACCATCATTAATGGTAAACGTCAAATCGCCGCCGATATTAACATCCCCTGTATACACGTTCAGGTTAGAGTTATCAGCCCCGAGAAACACTGTGACAGACCCTGTCCCTGCATTTACTGTATTAGAATCAGTAATATTCCCTGTACAGCAGTAAAAACAAAGCCTTGAGTTTAAAGCAATTCGGCAACTTTACTGCCAAATCCCCCTAATGACATCTCTATTTTATACGCCTGACCAGATGTGCTATGAAAAATAACCAGCATTTTTCTACCATTGATCATAGAGTCCAACATCTCATCTGAAATTTCAAAAATAGCTGCGCACCCTGCATCAGTACACGTCCTAAAAGGCACTGAAATTGGCTTCAGGTCAGAAACTTGAATTTCAACCCCCTTATCAAGGAGCACGCCTAATGGAGATAAAATAACAGCACGCGCCTTATCAGAGGATTTGTCAGAAAATCCAACAGCCATTTCAACCAATCTTTTCCCATTCTCCTTTAAGGAAATATTTTGGAAAATCTCGCATCGCTGAGATTCTTTTTCACATCGCTTAACCCACGCATCAGGAACGACAGCCCATTCCCCGTCATGATCGGCAGAAATATCTCCGGCCTTCAAACTTGTCGTAACATCTCTATGATCTAATGCACGCCTCCCATTATCGCCGGAACCATCAGAGCTCAAGAAAAAATAGCTCACTCCCAGAATAACAAGAAAAACGACCCCAGAAACGATATATCTCACACGCATACGAACCCTCCGGTAAATAAAAACAAAGCCGGTCCATTTAATAACAGACCGGCTACGTATCAATTTATTTATTTCCAATATGGGGGATTATACACCAAAAGGATAGCGTTCCTTATGAATGCCCACCCATAGCAGGTCCTTGAGGATCATCATTCACGCCCCCCTGTTTTTTTTGCGAAAGATTTTTTCAATCATCACATAAAACATCGGAACAAAGAAAATCGCTATGAATGTTGCAGCAATCATCCCGCCCATCACAGAAATCCCGATGGCATTTTGCGCAGCAGCCCCTGCCCCCGATGATAAGGCCAATGGTGTAACTCCAAGGATAAACGCCATAGATGTCATGATAATTGGACGGAAACGCAAACGTGCCGCCATGGAAATAGATTCCATCATCTCATGCCCCGAATCACGCAACTCCTTTGCGAACTCGATAATCAAAATTGCATTCTTTGCCGTCAATCCAACAGTCGTCAATAACGCCACTTGGAAATACACGTCATTCGACAAATGCAGAGAAAATCCTGCCCATCCGAAATAATTAGCAAGGAAATTCATCAATGAAGCCGACACAACAGTCCCCAGAATCCCCAAAGGCAATGTCAGCAGCACAGCAAACGGAACAGCCCAGCTTTCATACAAAGCCGCCAGACACAAGAACACAACCAGGATAGAAATACTGTACAGCATCAGAGATGTACTGCTGGCAGCACGTTCTTCAAATGAAATCCCCGTCCATTCAATTCCGTATCCCGCAGGCAGCTTGTTTACAATCTCTTGCGCAGCCTCCATCGCCTCCCCCGTGCTCACACCCGGCGCCGCACCACCTTGAATATTCACAGAAGATGTACCGCTGAATCGCTCAAGCTTAGGAGATCCGAAAGTCCATTCGGATGTTGAAAACGCACTAAACGGAACCATGTCCCCTGAACTGTTACGCACATACCATTTTTTCAAATCTTCCGGCATCATACGCGCTGATGCCTCGGATTGCAGGTAAACTTTTTTGATACGTCCGTCATCAAGGAAGTCATTCACATAGCTTGACCCCCACGCGATTTGAAGCGTTCTGTTGATGTCACTTAAAGACAAGCCCAAAGCCGATGCCTTCTCGCTATCAATATTGATTTTATATTGAGGCACATCATCCAGTCCGTTCGGGCGCACAGCTGTCATACGCGGATCTTGTGCCGCCATCCCCAAAAATTGATTACGTGCTGCCATCAAGGCCTCATGCCCGTGCGCCGCGCGATCAACCAACTGGAACTCAAAACCGGAAGAATTCCCAAGTTCGCGAATTGGCGGTGGAGCAATCGGATACACGGTCGCATCCTTGATCTGGGATAATCCCCCGAATGCAGCTCCTTGAATGGCTGTCACAGATTGGTCAGGGCGTTTCCGTTCATCCCAATCCTTCAACCCCACAAATCCGAAACCGGCATTCTGCGCAGACCCAGCAAACGAAAATCCGACAACTGTAAATAAGTGCTCGACATTCTCGCCTTGCTGATCGAGGAAATAATCTTCGACCTTCTTCATGGATTCAAGCGTCCGTTCGGCCGTAGATCCGGCAGGCGTATTGGCCATCAAATACATGTACCCCTGATCTTCGTTCGGCAAGAATGATGTCGGGAGTCCGGAGAAAATCCAAATCATCCCACCAACCAGCAAAACATAAATACCTGTAAAGCGCATAATGCGGCGCGCCATGTAGGTTGTAGTCCGCTCGTAAAAATCCCTCAACTTGTTAAATTGGCGATTAAACCATGACAAGAAAGCGAGATTTTCGAGTTTCTTCGCATCATCATCATGGCGGTGAGGCTTTAACAGGGTCGCACATAAACAAGGAGAAAGAACCAAAGCCACCAAAACAGACAGCCCCATGGCAGAGACAATTGTAATAGAGAATTGGCGGTAAATTGCCCCCGCAGACCCGCTAAAGAACGCCATCGGAATAAAAACAGTTGAAAGAACAACAGCAATTCCAATCAATGCCCCCGTAATTTGCTTCATGGATTTTTTGGTTGCCTCCTTTGGTGACAACCCTTCATCCTTCATAATACGCTCGACGTTTTCAACGACGACAATCGCATCATCCACCAGCAACCCGATGGCCAAAACCATAGCAAACATCGTCAACACGTTAATCGAGTACCCGAAAGCCAATAAAATTGCGAACGTTCCCAGCAACACGACAGGAACAGCAATCGTTGGAATAAGCGTTGCCCTGAGATTCTGTAAGAATAACAACATAACAAGAAACACAAGGACAATCGCCTCGATCAAAGTATGCTCAACAGATGTAATGGATTTTTCAATAAACGGGGTCGCGTCTATCGGGTACATATATTCAACGCCTTCAGGCAAGAACTTGACTAACTCTTCAACACGCGCCTTAACAGCATCCGCCGTATCAAGAGCATTTGCACCCGTCGCCAAAGAAATTGCCATCCCGGCCGCAGGCTGGCGTTTATAGCGAGCAATGCGATCATAATCTTCCGTACCAATCTCGACTTTGGCAACATCTTTGACACGCAATTGGGACCCGTCTGTATTCACCCGCAAGACAATATTCTCGAAATCCTGAACTGTCTCGAGGCGCGATTGGGCTTTAATCGTCGCATTCACTTGCTGCCCTTCAATAGCAGGCATCCCGCCAAGCTGCCCCGCGGCAATATCGGTGTTTTGCACATCAATTGCGCTATACACATCAATCGGAGTCAGGTTGTAGCTGTAGAGTTTAGAAGGATCCAACCAGACACGCATAGCGTTCTGTCCACCAAACACGCGCACACTCCCGACACCGTTGATCCGTGAAATAGGGTCCTGAAATTTTGATACCAGCAAATCGCTGATTTTCTGGTTACTCATCGCCCCGTCTTTGGAATAAAACCCGACCACAAGCAAGAAACTGTCATTGGACTTGGTAACGCTCACCCCTTGCTGCTGCACCTCTTGAGGCAATGTCGAGACGGCAGAGGACACTTTGTTCTGTGTTTGAACCTGCGCAATATCCGGATCAGTCCCAGGCTCGAAAGTCAGAGTGATGGACATCGACCCGTCTGAAGAACTGGCAGAAAAATAACGAAGATTATCAATCCCGGTCAGCTTCTGTTCGATAACCTGAGTTACTGCATTTTCAACTGTTGCAGCAGATGCTCCAGGGTAATTGGCACGAATAGAAACAGTCGGGGGCGCAATTTTCGGATATTGCTCAATCGGCAAAGACCTGACAGCCAATAGCCCTGTCAGCATAATAACAATTGCAATCACCCACGCAAAGACAGGGCGCTCAATAAAAAAGTGGGACATGACACATTCACTCCGTTTGTATTCCCTCACAACGCAAAGGAATGTTCTAAGTCTATTTTTAAGTCTATTTTGTAGAAGTTACAGCCTGCTCGGCTGCATCAGCACTTACCCAAGGGGATGGCGCAACAACCTGACCGACACCAATTTTCTGATACCCCTCAACAATCACCTGATCTCCGGTCTCAACGCCCGAAGTCACAACCCACTGATCGTCATAAGCCTGCTCGGTTTCAATAACACGTTTTTGTGCCTTATTATCCTGATCGACAACCCAGAGACTTAACTTCCCGTCAGCACCGCGCAAAGTCGCACGTTGCGGGACAAGAAGAACTTCCTTCTCGCCCATATTGATTTGTGCCCGCACGAATAATCCCGGCATCAGAACATAATCTTTGTTAGGGATTTCAGCGCGCAACGTGACAGACCCTGTGGTCTCATCCACAGTCACTTCAGAAAACTTCAGAGTTCCTTCATACGGGTACACACTGTCTTTGGAAGAGGCATCGCCATAAATAATTGTCACGGGAGCTTCATCCACACCCGTCAAACGGGAACGCAAATGCAATGCCTCATCACCGGACTCTTGCATATCCACATAGACTGGGTCCAATTGAGTAATGGTTGCCAATTGCTGAGCCTGATTAGCGGTCACCAGACCACCTTCTGTTACAAAAGACCGTCCGATACGTCCGGAGATCGGCGCATAAACCTTGGTGTAATCCAGATTGACCTGCGCCACATCGACAGCAGCCTTAGCCACAGAAATAGCGGCACTTGCCTTGTCCACGTCCGCCCGAATATTATCATACTCCTGCTTGGATACAGCCTCGATCTCGATCAACTGCTTATAACGATTGGCTTGCGCGCGCACAGAACGGATATTTGCTTCCGCGGCTTTCAAATCTGCCTTGGCACTATTCAAACCTGCGATGTAACGAGCATCATCAATCTGATACAACTGGTCTCCTTTAGTGACATTGGACCCTTCTTCAAACAACCGCGCAACAATAAGTCCGTCAACCTGTGGGCGGACTTGTGACTGGCGATAGGCCGTAATACGGCCCGGCAATTCTTTCTTGAGAATAATTTTCTGAGGAGCAATTTGAATAACGGACACAGCCTTTGGTGGCCCGGCAGAAGGTCCGGCGGCATTTGCCGGATTAACCTCGGTGCCAAATGCGCCATATATAAAATATGCCGCCACAAGCAACGCTACAACCACACCTGAAATAATGAGTTTTTTCATGTTCCGAGCTTCCACCTTCTGTTTCGTCCCCCGAAAGTTGACGCTCTCGCAACCAAGAACTGGACAAAATATACTAAATGATCTAGGGAACTAACATACATCCGAGAATGTATGTGTCAAGATGAGGGAATAAAAAAAGATGCGCCGCACAAAAGAAGAAGCTGAACAGACCAAAAAAGCCATACTTCGCTCGGCCATTTACCTTTTTGCGTCAAAAGGCGTTGCGAAGACGTCTATTGATGAAATCGCAAAGGCAGCGGACGTCACCAGAGGTGCCGTCTACTGGCACTTCAAAAACAAAACAGAAATCTTTGACGCTCTTTTCGACGGGCTACACAAATCCTTTATCGAGACCATCTGGGACGAATTCGATAAAAACGACCCCAACCCGCTAGAACAGCTCAAAAACATCTGCACTGATGTCTTACTTAAACTGAAAACTGACGAAGAAAAGGTCTTATCACTCATTATTTTTCTACAAAAATGTGATTACTCCGGAGAACTGGAAGTCTTTCGTCAAAGACACATCGCCAAAAAGAAAGAAAAATTTGATGCCTTCCATAAATTTTTCCTTCGCGCAAAAGATCTGGGCCAATTGCCGAAAGATACAGACTGCGATCTTCTCACGCGCGGCATCAGCATATATATGAAAGGTATCGTTCTGGAGTTTCTGGATGAAAGAGATACATCCATTCTGGATAAAGTGCCTCAGCTCATGAATCTCTATTTCAAAAACTTTAAATAAGGCAAAAAAAGAGATGCGGATAAAAACCCGCATCCCTTCATAATCATATCTTAAAAAGAAATTCCTAATCTTTTCGTTGCGGAATAGCACACTGCTCCAGAATGTGCTTCACAGCATCCGCACAGGAAAGCGTCAATTGCTGCTCTTCGCCAAGGTAACGCAACACAACCTGATTGCTTTCCTCTTCCTTCTTGCCGACAACGATCAGCAATGGGATTTTTTCCAGAGAATGTTCACGGATTTTGTAACCTATCTTTTCACTACGCGTGTCAATCTCGGCGCGAATACCGCTATCCAGCAGCATTTTCAGAACAGAATTGGCATACGTATCCGCATCATTGGTGATAGTTGTCACCACAGCCTGAACAGGAGCCAACCACATAGGAAACTTACCCGAGTAATGCTCGATCAGAATACCGATAAAGCGCTCGATAGCACCAAGGATCGCACGGTGCAACATGACAGGACGGTGTCGCGCCCCGTCTTCTCCTACATATTCCGCATCAAGACGTTCAGGTAAGTTAAAGTCCAACTGGATTGTACCGCACTGCCAGCTCCGCCCGATAGCGTCCATCAAATGGAACTCGACTTTCGGACCATAGAATGCACCCTCACCCGGCAGATCTTCATATTCAAGACCTTCTGCTTCCAGAGCATCACGCAGCCCCTTCTCGGCCCTATCCCACAGCTCATCAGACCCGACGCGCTTGCTTTCGTCAGGGCGCAGAGCCAACTTGACTTTCAAACGATCACGAGGAAATCCCAGATCTTCGTAAATCCCGATCTGGAGCTTGAAGTAGCGCAAAGCTTCCTGCGTAATTTGGTCTTCACGGCAGAAGATGTGCGCATCATCTTGCGTAAAGCCACGCAAACGCATAATCCCATGCATCGCGCCGGACGCTTCATTTCTATGGCAGCACCCGAACTCGGAAAGGCGCAGAGGTAAATCACGATAGCTCTTGATCCCTTGCTTGAATATCTGTACGTGCGCAGGACAATTCATCGGCTTTACACCAAGATATTTCTCGTCACCAAGATTAACCTTGAACATATTGTCGCCATACAAATCCCAGTGCCCGGAAGCCTTGAACAAAGAACTATCATACAGGATAGGTGTCTTAACTTCGCGATACCCGTCATTGAGGAAGCGTCCTCTCAGGAAACTTTCAATAGTTCTGAAAAGAGTCCATCCGCGAGGATGCCAGAAAATATTCCCGGCAGACTCTTCCTGTTGGTGGAACAATTTCATTTCCTTACCCAAGCGGCGATGATCCCTGCGCTCGGCTTCTTCGAGCATATGCAGATAAGCATCAAGTTCTTTCTGGTTTCTCCATGCTGTCCCGTAAATACGTTGCAGCATCGGATTTTTGGCATCACCACGCCAATAAGCACCGGCAACACTCATCAATTTGAAGGATGTTCCCACTTTACCGGTACTCGGCAAGTGCGGGCCTCGGCATAAATCAAGCCAATCCCCCTGACGATAAATGCTGATCGGTTCACCCTCAGGCAACGCTTCGATCAACTCGACCTTGAACAGCTCACCCTTCTCCTTAAAGAAAGAAATTGCCTTTTCTTTGGACCAGACCTCACGAACAAAATTTTCATTCTTCGCGATAATATCACGCATCTTGGCTTCGATCTTGGACAGGTCTTCAGGAGTAAACGGCTCTGACTTATGGAAGTCATAATAGAATCCGTTCTCGATAGACGGGCCGATTGTAACTTGCGTATTCGGGAACAAAACCTGGACGGCCTCGGCCATCACGTGTGCCGTATCATGGCGGATCAATTCCAAAGCCAGATCATGATCACGCGTCAAAATCTCGACAACATTGCCATCCTGCAGTTCAGTAGCCAAATCACAGACTTTTCCGTCAACTTTCAAGGCAATAGCTGCCGCTCCTAAGGATTTAGCAATTTTAGAGGCCAATTCGCCGCCTGTAGTCCCGGTAGGTACCGCCATGGTTTTACCGTCAGGCAAAACAACACTGATATTGGCATCTACTTTTTCTTGGGCAGCTTCTTGTATGTTTGACATCTAATTACTCTCTTTTACATGTGAATTTTCCAAACAAATTTCTTCATAAATCACGACAAAATATAAAGAATTTCAGGAAGTTAAATTACTAGCATGCGGGTCTTATAGATTTCAATGGAGAATAAACCTGAAAAAAATAAAAAATTGTGCCCTGAAAAATACATGCGGGAGATTCTCCGCCACAGAAATAGTATTTTATATATACATCAATAAGTTAACATTAAATACCTTTAAAATCATTTACGCCAAATGGACCTCCTTCAGATTTTAACCTGAAAGAGGCCACGAGGAACTATAGACTTTATTCCTGAAGATACGACCGCACAGAATTTGATAGAACAGACTTCAACATCACAATTCCGGTCAAAAATATAACCAACGCCCCGGATGAAACAATAACAATAGTTGTCATTGGGTAGAAATTCCAGCTCCAATCCATAAGGGGAACCATGACTCCCCAGCTAATCACCAACCCTAACCCGCCCGCCAGAAGAGCTGCAACGCCTCCCAGCATTAAAAATTCAAGACACAGACTTTTCAGTAACAGGGATTGAGGCGCACCCAGAACTTTCAGAATAACAGCATCGTAACTCCGGCGCATACGCGTTGCGAGTAACGCACCTGAAAGAACAAACACGCCTGTAACAAGGGCAAGAATTGCCATGATCCTGACCGCCATCACCATTTGATCCAATAATAATTGAAGAGACTGAACAGCATCGGAAACACGCACCAGTGAGATATTCGGGAAAGATGCACTTATCTTTTTCTGCAAATCTGCTTCCGCCTCGGGCGGCGCAACAACTGTCGCAAGCCAATTATGCGGTGCGGCTTCCAAAACACCCGGAGAGAAAGTAATCGCAAAATTGATGGTAAAATTCGTCCAGTTTACCTCGCGAACATTCGCAATAGTCGCAGTAATGTCACGCCCAAGAATAGTCACGGTGATTGTATCTCCTGGCTTCACACCAAACCCACGCTCGACATCATCAACCACAGAGACAAGAGGCGGACCTTTATAATCCGTTGGCCACCATTCACCTGCAGTAATCTCGCTATGTGCAGGCTGCTCGCTCAGATAAGTGAATCCTCGATCATTTTGTAACAACCATCTCTCTCTCGCATCCTTCAAAGCCTTATCCGCCGGAATTCCGTTCACAGCCTTGATCCGCCCGCGTAAGTTCGGGGTCATCACCAAATTCGATGCCGAAGAAAAGGAAGAAATGCCGGAAACAAATGCATCTTTCTGCTCTGGCTGGATATCGACAAAGAAAAATGCCGGCGCATCCTTGGGCATATTTTCGGTCAAAATTCCGCGAAGGTTCCTGTCAATCAACGTAATGCCCGACAGAACAGTCAACCCTATCCCGATAGACACAAGTGTCAGAACGGTTGCATTTCGTGCTCCGCCCAGATTGATCAAAGCCAAACGCGGCATCAGGGCAGATCGCCCTGCCCGTTTACCTGAAAAAATAGAAATCATATGCCCCAATGTCATATAAATCATAAAACACACAAATGCTCCGCCGATAAAACTCAGTGCAATTTTTTGATCTGTCGCAGTTATAAAAATGAAAACCACCAGTTCAATTGCAAGAAGCGCCATGACGATCAACAGATCAAATGATGGCCTTTCATTAGCTTCTGCAACGCCTTGACGAAAAAGAATGAGCGGTGATGTCCTCTCCGCTTGACCGAAAGGCCATAAAGCAAAAAGCCACATCGTCAGAACGGAGAAAACTGCAGGAATAGCAAACCCAAGGAACTTATAATGAAGAACAATCGGGAACGGCAAGAAGTCACGAACGAAGTTCAAACCAATCCATGGCAGGATAGCTCCTAGTGCCAATCCGATGCTCACACCAATCAAGGTTACAATCGAAATTTGCCAGAAATACACCGCCCGCAACAAACGCTGCGGGGTGCCAACCATTTTGTAAATGGCAATTGATGTCAAGCGCGCTTCAAAATATGTACGAAGACCATTGGCAATTCCGATACCGCCAATCAGCAAGGCAGACAAACCAACCAAAGTCAGAAACTGCAAAATATTATTCACAAAGCGTTGAATGCTGGGTGACGCATTTTCATGTGTTGTCAATCGCCATGTTGCATCAGGAAAGGCATCCTTAAAAACATCTTCCTTCAACTCTGTCCCTTCAGGCCATTTAACACGCAACTGATATGTAATCAGGCTCCCCGGATTTTCCAGACCTGTTTTGGAAAAGTTCTCTCGAGAGAGAAGAACGCGCGGAGCCAATGCAAAACGCCCACCGCCGGCCCGATCCGGTTCATTTTTAATCCATCCGGTAACGGGCAACACGACCTGCCCTATCTGGACAGTCCCGTCTTCGTAAAAGCTTAATTTATCCCGCAATGACGGGTCTAATAGCGCGCCACGGTTAATCGCTGCCTCAAAATCTCCTCCGGATTCCAGATCAAACGTTCCGTACAAAGGATAAGCCTGATCTACGACCTTTAGTTCGACCAGAGCAGATGCTTCTGTCTCAGGGTTGATAATCATGGGCCGCAGCTCGACGGACTCGGATAAGGAAGCACCTTTGGACACAAGCCATTCCCGCTCTGCCTCGCCGATCGGGGAATAAATCTGGCGTGCAATCCAATCAGCTCCGAGAATAACTCTCCCGTTTTGCTGGATGCTGCTCAATATGCTACCCGCCATAATCTGGACTGTTGTTATAGCGGCCAATCCGATAATCAGACAAATCAAAACCAGAATAAACGATGACCACGCGCCTCGAATATCCCGCAGCGCCCATCTTAATCCAAGAAAAGTCTCCGATAGCGTCATGCCGCGCCACCTGTTACATCTGTGATTTTTCCATCCAGAATATGAACCTGCATAGCGCACCGCTCTGCCAGAACAGGATCATGCGTAATCAACAACAATGTCGCGTTCTGATCTCTGACGTGATTTTCAAGTAACTCCATAACACGCCGCCCATTTTCCTGATCAAGATTTCCGGTTGGCTCATCCGCCAATAATAGCGGTGGATCAACAGCAATTGCACGTCCCAATGCCACACGTTGCTGCTCCCCTCCAGACAAAGCCCCCGGCAAATGGTCCAATCGGTGTCCAAGCCCAAGACGCTCAAGAATAGTGGCTGATTTTTCACGAGCATTCACAATATTTTCGCCTTTAAGCTCTAAGGGGACGGACACATTTTCCAGAGCTGTCTGGGAGGGAAGAAGATGAAAATTCTGGAAGATAATTCCAAGGTTCTTTTGCCGCCAATCCGTCATCTGACGTTCCTGCCCAAGCGGCAAATTTTTGCCATCAAAAACAATTTGCCCGCTGGATACAGGAAGCAATCCTGCGCAAGCCATCAGCAACGTGGTCTTTCCCGACCCGGAAGGCCCAACAATCGCCACCATTTTACCTCGCGGAACATCCAGATCAATTTTATCAAGAATAGGGAGACTTTTCCCCTTGTTATCAAAGGAAACCGATATAGACTTTAATTGAAGGAGATTTTGCATGAGAAAACAGTTCGCACCTGTTGCTGTCGTTATGAATTCAAGCCTTACCAGACCAGAATCTGATATAGACTGCAATCCGTATAAATCAATTATATTTCATAACCTTACCCTGATTTTTCTTCTGACACTTTGCACATTTTTTATGATGATCTCCTCACAAGCCTCCGCCGCTGAAAAAAGAGTAGTGATTTTGGGAGATAGCCTGACTGCGGGGTACGGCCTCGAAAATGGGCAATCTTTTCCGGACCAACTCCAGATGGCGCTCCGCAATGACGGATTAGGAGTCACAATAGACAATGCCGGCGTATCCGGAGACACAACCGCAGGCGGCCTCTCCAGACTGGACTGGGCCGTTGATAATCCTCCCAAGCCCGATCTCGTGATCGTTGCCCTCGGCGCAAATGATATGCTACGTGGTATTGACGTGAAAGTAACGAAAGACAATCTCTCGAAAATACTAGAAAGATTGAAAGAAAAAGAAATAACAACATTATTGGCAGGCATGAAAGCCCCGACGCAATACACGCTCCTCTTCCAGAATAAATTCGATGCAATTTATCCTGAACTGGCGAAAGAATATGATGTTGCTCTCTATCCGTTCTTTCTGGATGGCGTAGCCCTCAACCCCGATCTTAATCAGGCAGACGGCATTCACCCCAATCAAAAAGGTGTCGCGATCATGGTCGAAAACATGAAGCCACTGGTCAAGGAAATTCTTGAGAAATAAGGACTGCTACGGATAAACACGAACCAGCTCTTTAATAGGCCGCCATATGGATTGTGATGTTGATTTTCCGATTTCAAGAGGGAGCCCCACTCTGCCGATAAACTTGACCTGCCTGACATCATTACCCGACAACCCTTCAAACCGCCTCAACGATCTCGCTGCCCGCTTCCGCCCGTTCAAGAGTATCAAGGAGAACTTCAGAATTAACCACGAGCCCTCTTCTGACGTGCGAGAATGAATTTCACAAAACAAATCTTCAATTTTTGCAGTGGGTTTTTATTTCCGAAGGGAATCCATGTTTTCTCTATACGATTAAGATAAGCATCAAAATGCATTCCGCAAGGAGCATAAATTACTTGCCCGCGACCCAATAATATTTTGAGAGCATTGGTACAGGCAACGCCAGCTGCCAGATCAATGCCCATAGGAGTAGACGGGGCTTTCCGTAAAGAAACATCAAATGTTCCTTCGCGGACCAAATACCTTTTCTGTAACATGCTAGGAGATAATCCTACTATAAATTTGATAACCTGCGTTTCGAAAGTATCTTCTTCTTTGTAGTCAAAATACGAGTCATAACTCATGCCGTTTTTTGAGAAAATAACAACAGCAGTGCCCATGCCTGTCGGGGCAGCAGAAATTGCGGGAATCCCTTTCTCACGACACTTGGCAAACACTTTTCTACGAATATCCATGCAAAAGACATCCAGACTATCCACATATAAATCCACGCCCTCAAGAAACGCATCAATATTATCATCCGTAACCCCCTCGGAGAAACAAGTTGCTGAGGCTTCCGGATTGATGTCTTTAAGCATTTTGCGCATAACATCCAGCTTAGGCGTATTCATTGTTGATGCAAACGCGCCTGCCTGCCTGTTGAGGTTTGGCCAATCAAATACGTCCATATCCGCAATAGAAAAATATGAGACCCCCAGCCTGGCCAATGTAATGAGATGGCTTCCGCCAACGCCGCCCAATCCGGCAATTGCCACCTTTTTGCCTTTAAGAATCAGCTGCTCGTCTTCTGTAACCCACCCAAGATTTCTCGAAAACGCAATAGCGTAATCAAACTCTGACATCATGTACTCTTTCTCGTGTTTCTCCATAGATAATGCCATCCTCAATATGAAGGATCGCATCAGCATAATGTAATATCCGCCCATCATGTGTCACAATAATAGCCCCACATCATGCAGTTTTAACCATATCCCGTGACAACTCGACAACTTTAGCCCCTGACTCCCCTTCCTTGTCGAACAACTCTTCAACACACCCCCTCCAATAAATTAGCGCCCCGCGACAAAAGTCCTGTTGCGACTTTGTATCGAGTTTTTAGCATTTAGGAGATCTCCTGATGAAGTGGCGAAAAAGACTGTCTGTCAGCTGAAAATAACAAAAATTCCTTTCAAAAAGTTAAATTGATAAACCTTTATAAGAATTGCGCATATTTTTCATAGTAGTTTCATATATGTCATGATACATTCATAAACGTAGCCTTTAATATAAGAAGGCAAAAAAATCATACGGAAATGGTTGGTGTAATATGGCAAGACATAGCCTCAAGGAAGGGTTCTTCTTCCTATGCGCAAATTATTGGGACAATATCAAAGAAACCTTCAACCTCATGACGCACGCCTACAGGGTTCTTCCTGCCGAAAGCGAGCAGATGAAGCGAGAAGCCTTTAAAATCAGGCATAAAGTCTATTGTTCCGAACTCAAATATGAGGATACTCGCGAAACAGGAATGGAGGAAGACGAGTTTGACTCCCATTCATCTCATATGGTCTTATATAGCCGCTCTCATAAATCATATATAGGATGTGCCCGTTTGGTTCATGGGCGCCATAACGGAGTTGCAAAAGCGCTTCCCTTCGAACATCACTGCGAAAATCAAATCGATCATAAGATCCTGAATTCTATCAAGAACAGCGGTCATGGATATGCAGAAGTCTCGCGGCTTGCGATTGAAAAGAGCTTTCGCAATATGGGGCAGAAGAAGGAAAGAAAATCCCTGTCTCGCCAAAAGAACTATAACGCCTTTGCGCTAATCTCACTTTATCTGGGTGTGCAAGCCATGGCCAAACAACAAGGGATCCGGTATTTGTTTGCCATCGTAGAACCCAGACTGCTCAGAAACCTTCACCATCACAATGTTCCTGCAATCCAGATTGGAAAAGGTGTCGATCACAGAGGATTGCGCGTACCGATTATGATTGATGTTGAAGATATCGAGCGTATTATTCCCTCTGCACTCAAAACCGTCTACAGCAACATCAAACGCGATATCAAGGAAGCAAAGCCTGCTTACACCGGAATCATGGAGGAAACCTTGGATATACCACCCCTCTATTCGACCGAAGAACAGGAACCTATGCATGAGAAAATGGCCCAATAAGGGCCATTTCTTTATGGAATTCGATTTTTCTTGACGAAAAAGAACCGATTCACATATATACATTCCCGAGAGTGATTTTAGTTTAAATATAGAAACAACTAAAGCCAGTGGTGGAGTATGAAAGAATACTGCAGGCTTCATAACCGAATAGTTTATGGAGACTATTATGAGCAGTATATCTACATCCGCATTGATGGACGCAGTCCATCGTGCCATTAACGCAACCCAACACATTGAAGACTCTTTAACCAGCCGTAGCGGTGTCTACAGGATGCGCCAACACTTCGTTCAGGCACATGATGTGGCCCCTAATGCTGACCCGATCCCCTTACTACGCTCCGCACGCAACGAAGCTAATTTTATGTATCCACATATGATTGAACGCGCCAAAGAAAACGCAGACTGCCCGGAACTCAACGCCTACGGCATATTCTGTGGCGTTCTGAATTCAATTCCTGCCTGCTCCGTCAAATAGTAGACACACAAGTTTTAGACAAGGGAGATGGCCTGCATCATGTCAGGCCATTTTTATGAGAAAGATTATCGAAAAATAAAACGACAAATTCAAGCACCCCAGATCGCGAATGTCATTTAGCTTTTTTAACTATTTTATATTAGGATAACTTATGCTGCAGGACTTTGGTCCTTCAAATAACTATAGACGATCTGTCTGCGGATAAGTAAAATCTACATATCTGAGCATTCTGAGTAACTATATATAAGTAAATGCACTTACAGGGGTTCCGGAATGAAACGTCTCTCCGATATGACTATTTCAACTAAGCTGAATGCTATTCTGGCATTCGCACTATGCTTATGTATCGGCATCTCTTCTTTGGGAATAATGGACATGAAAGCCAGAATGCTGGAAGACAGAAAGGTCCGGACAAAACAACTCGTTGAAACAGCATATACCCTGATCGAGTATTATTACACTCTCTCCATAGAAGGCGGCGGACAATTACCTGACTCTGAAGCCCGGGAACAAGCCAAACAAGCTGTATCGAAGCTACGCTATAATGAAAAAGAATATTTCTGGATCAACGACTCCAGACCTTACATGGTCATGCACCCGTACAAACCGGAGCTCAACGGAAAAGACCTCTCCCAGATGAAGGATCCGAAAGGCAAGCTCTTGTTTGTCGAATTTGTAAAAACAGTCCAGAAAGAAAAAGATGCGCAAGGCTTTGTCTCTTATATGTGGCCAGCACCTGGCGCTCCCAAAGAAACAGAACCCATACAAAAAATATCCTTCGTCAAACTTTTCAAGCCATGGGGATGGATTGTTGGGAGTGGTATTTATATTCAGGATGTCAACGAAAGTGTCATGGATGCGGCCTTGACCTTATCCCCGAAACTTGCAGTCTTATTTGCATTGATGCTCGTTCTATGCCTCAAAATCACCAAAGATATCCGTATCCCGATTATGAAGACCACCCAAACGATGGAAGATCTGGCACAAGGTAATACCACTCTTACAATCGAAGGGACCGAGCGCAAAGATGAAATCGGGACGATGGCCAAAACACTGGACACATTCAGAACAGCACTCATCCGCCAGAAAGAATTGGCAGAGCGCGAACGCACACTGGATATTGAAAAACAACAAAGAGCTAAGCGCCTCAATGAAACAGTTGAACAATTCAATATTGAAATTCACAGTTTGCTCAACGAGTTCTCGTCAAACGGGTCTCTGGAAGATGATATATCTTCTTCAGGTTTGAATTCCTCTATCAATGAAGTAAACCAACATGTTCTGACGACGCAGCATGCGATCAATGACGCGACACAAAAAGTCGACATGACAATGAACACCGTATCCGATCTTGTAACATCAGCACAAAAAATCGGAGAAATTACCAAGTTGATTAACTCGATAACATCCAAAACAAATCTTCTGGCTTTAAATGCGACAATCGAGGCCGCACGTGCTGGAGATGCGGGAAAAGGCTTTAGCGTAGTTGCGAATGAAGTCAAAACTCTTGCAAACCAGACCGCCAACGCCACAGAAGAAATCACCCAGCAAATCCACGTCATCCAGAACATTACCGCCACAACAGAAAACGCCGTAGACGAAATCAATCAAAGCATTAACGTTGTTGCAGAATCTGCGGAATGTACAAAGAATGCATCCCAGAATGTTCTGGACTCATCCGGTGAAATTTTGGAATGGACAATGCGCATCCGCACATCAATCGAGAAATTCCTCGACCGTGTAAAAACCGCTTAAAAAATAAAGGAAGTAAACTCCCCCTATATCTTGGACTGAATGCTCATAGCATGGGCAACACCACCCAACGCCTCGAGCGCACGAATAACTTTTTGTGTTGCCTCGTGCAAAGGGACATTTTCCGGAGATCTCAAAACAACAGACAACCCCAACTCCCCTGCTCTGAAATGCGGATAACTTCCTATTTCAATTTGCGGATATTCTTTCTGGATTTCTTCGAGCCGCATTGCAATCGTGCTCTCGGGTAGATTACAAGTCACCGTATTGGAAAGAATCGGAGGCCCTTCTTTCAGTTCAGGCAAAATATTATCCAGCATGGCCTGCATAATCATTGGCACGCCTGCCATCACATAAACATTCCCGATCCTGTATCCGGGGGCCCCCGAAACAGGATTTTCAACAAGAACCGCACCTTCGGGAACTGTTGCCATTTTCAAACGCGCCGGTGTCAAATCTTCTTCCTTTTTATAATGGCTTAATAACGCCGCACGTGCCTTCTCGTCCAACACCGCAGGAACGCCGAACGCCTTGGCAATTGACTCGGAAGTAATATCATCATGGGTCGGCCCGATCCCGCCTGTGGTGAACACATAATCAACCTTGGCTCGTAAAGCATTAACAGCCTCAACAATTTCTCCCTCTATATCCGGGACAACCCTCACCTCAACCAAACGGATCCCGCGATCCGAGAGCTTCTTCCCGATCCATTGGGTATTGGTATCTTGCGTTCTGCCCGATAATATCTCATTACCGATTATTAAAAGGGCCGCAGTGTAAATTTTTTCCATTTATTGCCAAACCGATCTGATTGGGTTAAGTCTACAGGGACGGACACAAGAGAAGTACCGTCAGGACAGAAAATTAAGGACCGACAGGAGAAAGGTCAAGTGACACAAGCACAAAGTAAAAATAAATTTTCTCAAGGCATCGAATTACATCCGGAGGCCGATTTCGAAGGCATGAGAAAAGCCGGTCGTCTGGCCGCTGAAACGCTGGATATGATTGCCGAACATGTTCAGGTTGGTGTCACAACCGAAGAACTGGACAAGCTGTGCCACGACTTTATCACCAAAAACGGTGCCATCCCTGCTCCACTGAACTATCGTGGATTTCCGAAATCAATCTGCACCTCGATCAATCATGTTGTCTGCCATGGCATTCCTGGCCCCAAGAAACTGATGAACGGCGACATTGTAAATATTGATGTCACTGTTATTCTGGACGGATGGCACGGAGATACCAGCCGCATGTATTATGCAGGCACCCCCAATATTAAAGCCAAGCGCCTTGTCGACACCACATATGAAGCCATGATGGCCGGAATTGAAGCCGTCAAACCGGGAAATACGCTGGGCGATATCGCCAAGGCGATTGAAGCTGTTGCCCTCCCGAACCGCTTTTCAGTCGTTCAGGATTTCTGTGGCCACGGACTGGGAAAAACATTCCATGCTGAGCCGCAAATTCTGCATTATTACCACCCGTCACTGGATGAAACGGTTCTTGAACCTGGTATGTTCTTCACCATCGAACCGATGATCAATACCGGAACATTCGAAACTAAAATTTTGCAAGACGGATGGACCGCTGTAACGCGAGACAAAGGATTGTCGGCACAATTTGAACACTCATTGGCCGTTACGGAAACAGGGCACGAGATTTTTACTCTCTCCCCTAAAAACCTGAATAAGCCACCCTATAATAGCTAATCCCCAAGACAATAACATCTAATCGCCGGATTTGTGGCAAAACTGTTCACGCGCAACGCATTTACGGCCACGCTGGGCAATCTCACCATGGCCGGAACGGTTGCTGTGATGACCAAGACTGAACACATATTCGACGTGATGGGATGCAGGCAAACCGATCTCGCGCCCGATCATTCCCAAATCCGTATCATGAAGATTTTCAATGATATAGCCGAGACTTTTCGCTTTTGACACAAGCGCCCCGGCAGCCATTCCGACAGAGCGCATAGCCCGATCACGCTGCAAATTCTTATCTCCGCGCCCGATGGCCAGCATATCATCCATAAAGCGGGAGCGCGCATCAAACCCTGCATTTTCCCATAAATCTGACCTCGACACAAACCACGCCTCAGGGTTAACACACAGGACAGCGACCATATCCGCATGGATATCAGGATAGGCAGACAACATCCGCCTCTTGCGCTCAGGATCCGTCACAAAGACAAGTTGCCAATTCGCAATCCCGTGATCGTAGCCAACGAAGGACACTGCCTCTTCAAGGACATGCATATCCTCAAGAACGGAGGATGAGAGATGAAACCAGTTATGGTGTGAATTCTGGACGTCCTGTCCATGCTCAACGTTTACGGTCATTTATTTCTCCCCATCTCGAGAATTTAATATGAAATTCTACTAATAACGAAAACTATACAAAGAAGTTCCCATCAAAAAAAAGAAAAAAAGTTCTTGTGGCGCACAAAAAAACAAATAAAACATAATGTTATGGAACAACTCTTGAAAGAAACCTTGAAAAACACGGCAAATGCCGATCCCGAACCGGCCCCGCACTACACAGGGCACAGAGACAGATTGCGCGAACGATTTTTAAAAGGTGGTATTGATGCCTTAGCCGATTACGAAATTCTGGAACTGATTTTGTTTATGGCGATCCCGCGCCGCGACGTTAAACCACTTGCGAAAGAACTCTTACAAAAATTCGGTTCCTTTAATGCTGTTTTTCACGCCAGCGACAATGACCTGCGCGCCCACGGACTAACGGATACCTCTATTACCGCACTCAAGGTCATAAAAGCATCTTCCTTCAAATTCATGAAACAAGACATGCTCAAAGGGCAAGTTCTGAACAGCTGGTCAAAACTTCTTGATTATCTGCAAGCCACAATGGCCCACGAAAAGAAAGAAAACTTCCGTCTGCTCTTTCTGAATAAAAAGAACGAACTCATTGCTGACGAAGTCCAACAATCAGGAACAGTCGATCACACCCCCGCCTACCCGCGCGAAATTGTCAAACGTGCATTAGAACTCTCGGCAACGGCAGTGATCCTCGTCCATAACCATCCGAGTGGCGACCCGACCCCGAGCAAAGCCGATATCGACATGACAGGGCAAATAATTGCCGCAGCCAAGCCATTAGGCATTGTCATCCATGACCATCTTATTGTATCGAAGAACGGCACAACCTCCATGCGCAGCAAAGGACTCTTATAAAAAATGATCCCACGTTATACCCGCCCCGAAATGGCCCAGATTTGGGAAGTCGACAATAAATTCCGCATTATGCTCGAAGTTGAAACTTTGGCGGCAGAATCCATGGAAAAAATCGGCATGATCCCTGAAGGTGTCTCGAAAGCCCTGCGCGAACGTGGGAACTTTAATGCCGAGCGCATTGACGCCATTGAACGCGATGTGAAGCATGATGTGATAGCCTTTTTGACTAACGTTGCCGAATATGTAGGTGAAGAAGCCCGCTTCATGCATCAGGGAATGACCTCTTCGGATGTGCTGGACACAACCTTCGCCGTCCAAATGAAACAAGCCGCAGAAATTTTACTGACAGATCTTGATAAAGTTTTGTCAGCACTTAAAAAACGTATTGAAGAGCATAAAGGAACAATCTGCATCGGCAGAAGCCACGGCATCCACGCAGAACCAACAACATTCGGTGTCAAACTCGCAGGCCACTATGCAGCCTTTGCCCGCGCCAAGAAACGCCTCCTCGCTGCAAAAGACGAAATCTCTGTCTGTGCCATTTCGGGAGCCGTTGGTACATTCGCGACAGTCCCGCCGGAAGTCGAAGCCTATGTTGCAGACAAACTCGGATTAAAACCGGAAACAGTCTCGACCCAAGTCATCCCTCGTGACCGCCATGCGATGTTTTTTGCAGTGATGGGCGTTATTGCATCTTCCATTGAAAACCTTGCAATTGAAATCCGCCACCTGCAAAGAACGGAAGTCCGTGAAGCAGAAGAATTTTTCTCGGAAAAACAAAAAGGCTCAAGCGCGATGCCGCACAAGCGCAACCCGATCCTGACAGAAAACCTGACAGGACAAGCGCGCGTTATCCGTGCCGCCGTTATCCCGGCCATGGAAAACGTTGCCCTGTGGCATGAACGCGACATCTCTCACTCTTCCGTAGAACGCTTTATTGCGCCGGATACAACAGTTGCACTTGATTTCTCGCTCAACAGATTGGCGAACGTTGTTGAAAATCTTCTGGTCTACCCTGAACGCATGCTATCCAACATGGAGCGCATGGGCGGTCTGGTTTTCTCACAACGCACCCTGCTGGCGCTTACGCAAAACAGCATATCGCGGGAAGACGCCTATCGCATCGTTCAACGCAACGCCATGGAAGTCTGGAAATCAGACGGTAAAATCACACTGCGCGACATGCTGGAACAAGATGCAGATGTCACAGCCAAACTGAATAAGGCAGCCCTCGATAAAATCTTCGATTACGCTGTTTATACAAAACACGCGGAAGAAATTATCTCCCGCGCGCTGAATAGCTAATAAACCGGCTTGGTACGCATCTACCGCCCGACAGCAGCAGGTGCAATTGGTTTAAAACGCGCAATCAGATATGGTTTTTTCTCGGCAGGTTCTTTGCCGCCATTATACATCGGCAATTCATTAAGACGGGAAATCGTTACATAGATATATCCGTTCGGCGCATAAGCCAAACCATTGGCCCATTGCAAACGATCATCCTTGATATAACTGCGATACTGCCCTGCCTTATCAATCACACCAATCTCGTTTTTCTCGATTGCTGTGATATAAACATTCTCTTCCGCATCCACCGTAATACCGGCACTCGCCGGTTTATCACCGACAACCTCGATGCGTTTGGCAAGCGTATCCGCATCCACCGTCACATCAGACATTTTCGACAACGGTACTTTATAAAGTTTTCCTTCACCCATAGGGCCGAAATACATCGTATCACGCAAGACATCGAGTGTAATAGGCCCCAGCGCACCGCGCACCGGATAATCTTTACCGTCTTTTGTAACACTCAAATCCTTACCACCAATCATAATCGGCTTTTCCGGAGGCTGGATAGCAGGCATCCCATCCATCAAGCGGAACATCCATCCCCCATTCAAATCCACATCAATAAGTCCCGGCTTGGCAGGTTGTGTCGGATCAAGCTGCCCCATATCCGACACATAGGCATGATTGATATCCCAATTCAGGGCAAAGTCCTGCAAGTAAGACTGCTCGGTCGTAAAATCTCTTGGGATATACCGTGTTGTCATGACCTGACGGCGAAGCACATCAAATTCCACAAATCGCGGGGCATGCTTCTCATTCCCCATATCCAACACAAGAATAGTTCCACGCGTTGTCGAACGAATACCTGTCACATGGGTAAAACCGATTGCATGAGCATCCGGCCCCTCCTTGTCATTCCACTCCGCGCTCGGAAAAGGTTCAACAGCACCGTCCTTTTTAATCAAAACAATTTTGTTCTTGGGCTTATCATACGGATTCATAGAGACAATAATTTCGCCGCTGATCGTCACAGCAATGTTGGAAGGACGTTCATCCAGCTCGGCAACCACTTCCAATTCAGGCGCAACGCCTTGCAGAACAACTTTTTCAGCCCATGCAGACTGCCCTCCCGAAACGCTTCCGAACAAACATACTACTAAACCCAACCTTGCGAAAATCCGCATATCGACTCCTCAACTTAAATCGTGCTATCCCGAAATACTTACACCCAACAAAGGATATCCCATGATACGAACTCTCGGCGTACTCGCAACCCTGTTTCTGGCGCTCCATGCAAATAGCGCACAAGCAGCGGATGACAATGACTTATATATCAAACTCTCCGAAGGGCAGATTGTTATCCGTATGATGCCTGACATAGCTCCCGACCACGTTGCGCAAGTCAAAAAACTGGTCCGCGAAGGATTCTATGACAATCTGGACTGGTTTCGCGTCATTGAGGGATTTATCGCACAAACAGGCTACCCTCTCGACAAGAAGAAAGGGAAAAGCGGAAAATCCTACCTGCCCGACCTCAAAGACGAATTCTCGAACTACAGCTTCAAGCGCGGCACAGTCGGCATGGGAAAATCGGATGCCCCGAATTCAGCCAACTCTCAATTTTTCATATGCCTGACCGATAAGATGTGCAAAGACCTTAAAGGTCACTACACTGCGTGGGGGCAAGTGACAGAAGGTATGGAAATCGTTGATAAAATAGAAAAAGGCACGCCGCCTGTCCATCCAACCAAAACTATAAAAATGGCAATCGGATCGGATTTATAAGGTTGCGTTTCGCAGGACTTACCCATAATGTACCCCCACTCACCGTATCCATGAAAGGAAAACATGATGCGTCGTTTAATGCTATTACTACTTGGGAGCTTTTGCCTTATGACCTCTACACCAACCACTGCAAATGCAGATGAACTCAAACTCGATCCTGAGAACACACTCTATCTGGACCTGTCCTACGGACGCGTTGTGATCAAACTGATGCCTGACGTTGCACCAAAGCACGTTGAACGTATCAAAACACTAACCCGTGAAGGGTTTTATAACGGATTGAAATTCCACCGCGTCATTGACGGTTTTATGGCCCAAACCGGAGACCCGACAGGAACTGGTATGAGTGGTTCCAGCTATCCGAACCTTCCAGCGGAATTCAACAGTACCAATTTCGGACGAGGAACAGTTGGCATGGCTCGTGCTCAAAGCCCTGACTCTGCAAACTCACAATTCTTCATCTGCTTTGATGACTGCTCTTTCCTCAACAAACAATACACTGTTTGGGGACAGGTAATGGAAGGAATGCAATTCGTTGACCAGATCAAACGCGGCGAACCACCACGCGATCCGGACACCATTGTGAAGATGACAGTTGCCGCAGACGAAGCCGCGGCCCCTGCAACAAGCACTGAAGCACCAGCGGCAGAATAATAAGTAGAAAAAAATAATCGGATATACAAAACGGGCTGATAATTGGCCCGTTTTTTTTATAAGAGCATGTCTAGGGGAAAATCCGCCATGCCCCGAGGGCGAGGACAACAAACAAGAAGACCCAGACAAAGCCCATAATTCCCATGTAAATAGCCTGACGCAGATGTTTGCGATCGACTTTTGCCGAACTTGTAGACGCCCCAACCCAAGACCGTTTCAAGACACTCCCGCTAATATCTTCGACAGGCCCTCCCAAAGAAATCCCCAGCGCATAAGCAAAGGCTGTCAAAGCCAGTCCTCCCTCAGCATAGGGGGCATGGCCTGTTTTGGAGAAATATCCGCGGAACGTGCGCGTCATACCTGCATATGGTGTAGCAAGTGCAGCAAGCCCCAACAGAAAAGCCGAAATGATATGGGGCAAAATTCCGAAAAAAGTCTCAAGTTTCAAGGCAAGCGTACCAATCCCCTTTGCAAATCCGTCCTTGGATAAAGACCAACGAGCAGCCGCAATACCGCAATACAAATAGGCAGCCGGTAAACCGCCAAGTAGATACCAAAAGACCGGCGCAACCAGGCCCTTATCAAAAGTTGTCGCAACCAAACCAATCCCGACACGAATAATACCGTGATTATCCGTCGAGTTGAGATTGGTGCGTGTTGATACAGCCACCTGATAATAGCTGCCCTTTCCCAAAGTTCCTTTGCTATTATTCGTCCCGCGCAACGCATGATGCAATTTGACAAGAGACGACCATGTTGCCCCACCGCTCAAAGTTAAAGCCAGCAAAATAGGGTCCATAAATCCGGCCAACGCAAATTTACGCCCAATAATCAGGGCAATCGCAGCAATAATTCCGGTAATAATCAAATAAAGCGTCAGCAACAATCCACCGCGAAATTGTAAACTGGAAACGGACCTGTCTTTATTATACGTCTTTTCAATCAATGGGCCGCAGATTTTATCAAGAACGCCCCACAAGAACGGATTGGAGTTGCCCCAGCTAGGCCCTGTCATCATCCCGATCAGGGACACCATAATCAGAGCAAAAAGCACGGAGTTCAGTCGCTCGGGCGACAAAATATGCAAAACAAAAAGATCTGACATGACCCGATGACCTTTTGGAAAAAATAGGGTAAACTCTTAGAAAGAATAAACACATATACTCTATGATATCATAAATACTCTGAGTTTGGTATCACCGATCGTCTATCACGGAAGAATAGGAAACACACGTGCTCTATCATCTTTATGACTTGCAACACGCCCTTTTGACCCCTGCACGCCTGAGTGCCGAAATGGTTCGCACGGCATTCCAAAGCCCTATGAACCCCTTATCCTACACACCTGCGGGACGGACAATATCGGCTGGAGCAGAAATGTTCGAGCGGGTCACCCGACGTTTTGGAAAACCGTCTTTTGACCTGCCCTTCACAAATATAAATGGCAAGGATGTTGCGGTTACAGAAGAATTCATTATCGAAATGCCGTTTTGTAACCTGTTGCACTTCAAACGCGCCAGCAAACGCAAAGACCCGAAAGTTTTGATCGTGGCCCCTATGTCTGGTCACTTTGCAACTTTGCTGCGTGGCACAGTCGAAGCTCTTCTTCCGCATCATGACGTTTATATTACAGACTGGATTGACGTGAGGATGATCCCGCTCTCCGAGGGGCGTTTTAATCTGGATGACTACATCAACTATGTTCGTCATTTTCTGTCACTCTTGGGACCGAACACCAGCGTCATTGCGGTGTGCCAGCCTGCCGTTCCTGTATTGGCAGCCGTTTCCCTGATGGCCGCAGAAAATGATCCGAACCAACCGCTCGGCATGATCTTGATGGGTGGGCCGATTGACACCCGCGTTTCAAAAACCCAAGTGACCCAGACAGCTGAAGAACGCCCACTCTCCTGGTTCAAGAATTCTGTCGTTGCCTCGGTACCGTTTTATTATCCGGGAGCATACCGGAACGTTTACCCGGGATTCCTGCAACTCGGCGGATTTATGTCGATGAATCTTGACCGTCACGTTGGCAGCCATATGAACTTCTTCAAGCATCTGGTGACGGGTGATGGTGAATCCGCAGAATTCCACCGCAAATTCTACAACGAATATAACGCCGTGATGGATCTGCCCGCAGAGTTTTATCTGCAAACTGTAGATGTTGTTTTCCAACGTCACCTTCTGCCAAAAGGCCAAATGAAATGGCGAGACCCGTTGACCGATGAATTGATAGATGTTCAACCGAACAAAATCAAACACACAGCCCTTCTTACAATCGAAGGTGAACTGGATGACATCTCGGCGCGCGGACAAACAACGGCAGCACATGATTTGTGTTACTCCCTAGCCCAAAGCAAGCAATTCCACCACTTCCAATTGGGATGCGGTCACTACGGGATTTTCAACGGCAGCAAGTGGCGCACACAAATCATGCCGCGAATTCGTCACTTTATCAGAAAATTGGACAAAGACTGTGATCCGGTACCGGAACACGATTTGAAACTCATTCCTGATATGGTTCCAGATCGTTACGACCGTGACAAGCACGGTATCGCAGCTATTCGCCGCTGGTTGAAAGAGCGCGATCAACGCCTCAAAAGCGAACGGATTACCGGATAATCCGGACTTTTGCACCGCAAGATGCAAATATAAGAAAAAACTGACATACTCTGATTCTAAATAAGAAAAAAATAAACATGCCCGGTTACGCGGCGAGTTGAACAGAACAGAGTATGCGCAGAAAATCTCATCCATGTCTGACAGACCATTTCCCCGGCTTGGGGGTTGGTTTGGCTGACAAGGCTATACAACCTGTCACAGCCGCGTCCCGCCCGACTTTTGGAATTGCTTTAATGGGTGGAGGATCGTGGGGAGCTTTTACCGCAGGGGCGCTTGAAGTTCTTCTCCCCATTCTGGAAAGCGTTGGAGATATTAAAGTTATATCAGGAACCAGCGCGGGTGCAATCAACGCCACAATTGCCACTTCGGGATTAAATGACAAAGGCGCACATGAAGCGGTTCGTCGCTTGAAAGACGTCTGGGATGATGTAAAAGGCCAAGGAGCATGGGTCAATCATTTAATTCCCCCAAGAAATATGGATTTCATGTTATCTGCCGATGACAGATGGCCCAACATTCCAAAATCCTATCTAGTGATGATCAACACCTTACAAGCCTTCAATCCGGGATTTTCATCTGGCGTCACCCAATTACTGTCAAAACTTGTAAAACGCCATGTCCCGAATTGGCACTCTGTTCAACACGGGCGCGTCACATGTGCAGTCAATACAGTACGAGAACATATTCTAACCAAATCCAGGCAACATATGGTTCTCACGAGCGAAGATATGACACCAGATGGCGTTGCAGCATCCGCTGCACTCAAAATCATGGGGCCACATCGTATCTGGGACAATCCACGCCTACGCTCTCCACAATATGTTTATTTGGATGGAGCTTATGAACAAAATCCGGCTATGGCTCCGATATTTAAAGAGCATCCGACAGATATTTTCGTGATTATTTTAAACGATCACAACGCGCCCGAGTCCACGCTTCATGGTCACGCACCAAATGACAAAATCTACAGCCGCGAGATCCATACAGATTTAGCACAGCTAACACTAGATGACTCCAACCTCACACGTATTCACGCCATTGAAATAGAAATGTCTGACGGGGCTATTAACGGCTGGCATTTAAATGATACCAGTAAGATGAATGCGTCACCGGAATTTATTGACGCTCTCTATAAAGAAGGGAAAAAAGCAGCCCGCACGTGGCTCTTGGAAAATCGCAACCAGCTTGGTCAGGAGTCTACCTACCGCCCGCAAAACCATGCCATTGAAGAACTCGTTTCCCACGGCATGCACTTTTAGTCATAACTGCTGAATATTTTGTTTTTTGATAAATATATTTTCAATAAGATTTTTTTTAACTTGATCTTTGTAAAATCAGGTTCACAATACGTATATGGTTGATTTCTCTACCATCTCTCCGCACCTAAATGTCAAGATCTCACCGAAAGCCAAAAGGCTGGCCTTGAGACTCGATGCACATGCAGGGTGCATAAATTTGGTGATCCCCAAACGGGCGAGCATCAAAAGCGCCTATGCTTTTGCGGAATCCAATCAAAGCTGGATCAATGACAAGATTAGCGCCCTGCCAAGACCCATCCCGTTTGCGCATGAGCAAATCATTCCACTGATGGGAAAGAACAGAACAATCAATATCATTTCATCGGAAAAAAAATACACAGAAATCAACGTATTAGATCATACAATTGAAGTAAAAACTCAACTTGATGACCCCTCTGCTCGCATCCAGCGCGCGCTGCGCCTTTATGCAGAAAAAGAATTAAAGAAGCTGGCGGACGCCAAAGCAGCCCTCCTCAATCGTAAGCTCACTCATTTCTGCGTAAGGGATATGAAATCCCGCTGGGGCAGCTGCTCGAAAGACGGTCGCATGACTCTATCGTGGAGACTGGCCTTTGCTCCTCAACATGCCTTTGATTATGTGGTCGCTCACGAATCAGCTCACCTGATCCACGACAACCACGGCAAAGAATTCTGGAAGTTATGCACAGAGTTATCAACAGACTATTCCACGGGCAAAAACTGGATGCGCCTTAACGGTATCCACCTTGGTCGATATGGGAAATACCCATCTCCAGCTCAAGAAACTCTTGAAGAATAATCTGTGCCGCCATTTTATCGACAATCTGGCTTCTTTTGGCGCGAGAATAATCCACTTCCTCGATCATGAACTTCTCTGCCTTGTGCGTTGAAAATCGCTCGTCATAGAAAACCACGGGCACATCGGGAATATGCTTGAGCAGCTCCAGCATAACATCCCTCACCCCTTGGCATCTAGGCCCCTCAGTCCCATCCACATTCAAAGGCCAACCGACCACCAACCCCTCACAGCCGTAATGATCCATATACTCCTTGAGCTGAACTGCATCTACAGCCATTTTCTTGCGGTTTATAACCTTCAAAGGACTCACAGTCCCCGTCAAAATAGCCCCGAACGCCACGCCAATGGTTTTGGTTCCGACATCCAGTGCCAGAAGACGGGATGTACCGTTCAGTTTTGCTTTGAATTCTTCTATTGAAACTATTGCCATTCTTGTTGCAGTGCTCGTTACGAGATGTTAAGTCTTGGATATATAAATACAAAGAGAGAAACGATGTCCATTGATAAATCAACCGTATCAAAAATCGCAAACTTGGCCAGAATTAAGGTCACCGAACAAGACCTCGATTACTACGCCCCCCAACTTCAAAATATCCTCTCCTGGGCAGAACAGCTTCAGGAAGTTGACACAACAGGTGTAGAGCCACTGGCCAACGTATCCGAGATCACCCTTTCCTTGCGTCCGGATATCGTAAACGACGGCAATATCCAGCAGGATATTCTGGCGAATGCGCCTGAGACCGTTGAAGGTTTCTTCGTTGTAACCAAAATCGTCGAATAAGCGATAATTGGCCCTATTTCATATATAATAAGTTAATACAGAGAACACGACCATGACCAGCAAACTCCTTTCCATGTCCGTTACCGAAACATTGGCGGGCCTAAAGAAGAAAGAATTCAGCGCAACCGAACTGATTAAAGATCACATTGCGCAAATGGAAGCCTGCCGTGGCCTCAATGCCATGATTACCGAAACGCCGGAACAAGCCCTCGCCCAGGCAGCCGAGTCAGATGCCCGCATCGCCAAAAATGAGATGCGCGAGTTAGAAGCTATTCCGATGGCGATGAAAGATTTGTTCTGCACCAAAGGCGTGCGCACAACTGCCGCAAGCCACATTCTCGAGAACTTTGTCCCGACTTATGAGTCAACCGTTTCCCAGAAACTGAAGGATGCGGGAACAATCACCATAGGCAAAACCAACCTTGATGAATTTGCAATGGGTGGCGCGAACATCACCAGCTATTTCGGCCCAGTTGAAAGTCCTTGGAAGAGCAAAACCTCTCCTGAGAAAAAACTGGTTCCGGGTGGCTCCTCAGGCGGATCAGCCGCAGCCGTAGCTGCGGGAATGTCCATGCTCGCAACAGGAACAGACACTGGCGGATCGACCCGCCAACCGGCAAGTTTCAGCGGTATCGTCGGGGTAAAACCGACTTATGGAAGATGCTCCCGCTGGGGCATTATCGCCTTTGCATCTTCCCTTGACCAAGCAGGCGCATTCGCGCGTAACGTTGAAGATTCCGCCCTGATGCTCAAAGTCATGGCAGGCCATGACGCGAAAGACTCCACCTCTGCCCGTCACGAAGTTCCTGACTTTGCCGCTCTGATGAAACAAGACATCAAAGGTCTAAAAATCGGAATACCTAAAGAATACCGTGTGGATGGAATGCCTCAGGAAATCGTCGACATCTGGGATAAGGGCGCAGACATGCTCAAATCAGCTGGGGCAGAAATTGTTGAAATATCTCTCCCCCACACCAAATATGCAGTTCCGACATATTATATTGTCGCCCCTGCGGAGGCTTCCTCGAACCTCGCCCGTTATGATGGTGTACGTTATGGTTTGCGTGAAGAAGGGAAAGACTTGCAGGAAATGTACGAAAACACCCGCGCAGCAGGTTTCGGCGCCGAAGTCAAACGCCGCATCATGATCGGCACATACTGCTTGTCTGCCGGTTACTATGACGCCTACTACACCAAAGCCCAACGTATTCGCCGCCTGATCTCGAATGACTTTGCCGCAGCCTTTGAAAAATGTGACGCGATCTTGACACCAACAGCACCATCATCTGCCTTTGCCATCGGTGAGAATTCTGACGACCCTATTAAAATGTATTTGGGTGACGTGTTCACAATTCCGGCATCTTTAGCTGGTCTCCCTGGAATTTCTGTTCCGGCGGGTCTTGACAGTCAGGGTCTGCCGCTGGGCTTGCAAATTATCGGGCGCGCATGGGATGAAGTAACAATGTTCCGCACAGCATTTGCTTTGGAACAAGCCGTTGCATTCTCGGCCCAGCCTGAATTGATTAAGGTTGCGTAACACGGTTTGGAATTTGACAAAGGAAGACAACATGAAAAACAAATGGCTGGCTATTCTTTTGACTCTGGCAATGTTTACAGTATCAGCTTCGGCATGGGCGCAAGATCCAAACCTGAGCAATCTGAGAACAAGCAAGCCGCTGTTTAATGCTCAGGCAGGGAAATACCTGACATCAAACATTTTACCGATCTTGAAAGATGAAACCTTGACCTCCACCCCGGGAAACAAAATTCCGGATGCCACGGTTGAGAAAATCTACGATCAGTGCAAATCCAAAGTGCCATCGAAATTTACCACAGACTCTCTGGAGTATTATTGTTCCTGCTCTGCGGCAGCAACATCGGCCGCTATGTCGATGTCAGAACTACAAGAGCTGCAAAAACGCGAGAACTGGAAACTGGGGAATGCAGCCTTCGAAAAATATGTTCATGAAGTCGTTATGCAATGTATTGATGTTCCAATTGATGACATGGAATATATGTCTTGCATCATGAACCGCGGGAATGACTGGCGTGTAGAGCGTATCCCCCTCTATTGCAAATGCCTCAGCAAATCATTGAAAGAGTACGCATTGAAAAACGGTGAAGCAGAAATGATGCTGGAATGGGGAACTCCGGGGAAACGCTACGCATCACCGATTGATGCGCTCTACAACAGCACAACATACCAGTATAACAAGAATGAGTTTTCGAATAATTGTATCAGTCACTACAAAGACAAAGATCCATTAGGTCGATACTAGGTAAAAGCGAAACCAATAACAGGAGAATAGGATGACAAAAATATATCAAGTCCGATTGACCAATCATCTGGCAGTATGTCTTACGGCCTGTCTCCTGATTCTGTTATCTGTTTCATCAAATCAGGCAAAAGCAGCAACCCCGATCTCCGACCAGATGGCCCAGAAATTCTACGGACAATGTCTAGAGAACTCGAAGAAAGACGGGACAATGTCAGAACAATCCGCACAGGTATATTGCGAATGCACCGGTAAAACGATGCAGCAAAACATGAGTGTCGAAGACATTCAGGCCATGAGCGGGCAAGATCAAGCTGCAAGAAACGCAATTAACAAAGTGGTCACTGATGTCAACGGCCCTTGTATGGCAATTCCACTACATGACAAAGTGTACAATAAATGCATGACCGATGTCGGTAAGTTAGGCATGTGCGAATGTCTGGCATCAGGAATCTCACTGGAACTTTCGAAACAAACCCAATCTATGATGCGGACCCTGCTTGCAAATAATCCGAATATGTACGACCCGATGGGGGAATTGATGGAAATGCCGGAATACAAGCAAACCGAACGAAAAATCGCCATGTCCTGCGCGATGCAGCAATCATTCTAACAAAAACTATTTTTTGAGATTATTTTTATAAGACTAAAAGGAACTGAAAATGTCGGCAATAATTAAAGGCGAAACAGGCGATTGGGAAATTGTAATCGGGATGGAAGTCCACGCACAGATTACAGCCAATTCAAAACTCTTTTCAGGCGCAGCAACTGATTTCGGATCAGCACCGAACTCTCAGGTCTCTCTCGTTGATGCCGCCATGCCCGGCATGCTCCCTGTTCTCAACGAATATTGCGTTGAGCAAGCCGTTCGCACAGGCTTAGGATTGAATGCACAAATCAATCTGCATTCCGTGTTCGAACGCAAAAACTATTTCTATCCTGATTTGCCGCAAGGGTATCAGATTTCGCAATTCTTGCACCCGATTGTCGGCAAAGGCGTCATTGAAATTGATCTCCCGAACGGTCAAACCAAAGAAATCGGCATCACCCGCCTCCACTTGGAACAAGATGCGGGTAAATCCATTCATGATCAGCACCCGACCAAGAGCTTCGTTGACCTTAACCGTTCGGGATGCGCTCTGATGGAAATCGTTTCCGAACCTGACCTACGTGGCCCTGAAGAAGCGGCCGCCTATCTGACAAAGCTGCGAATGATCTTGCGCTACCTTGAAACCTGTGACGGGAACCTCGAAGAAGGATCTATGCGTGCAGACGTAAACGTCTCTGTGCGCAAACCGGGCGGAGAGCTTGGAACACGCTGCGAAATTAAAAACGTGAACTCGATTAAAGCCGTCCAAATGGCCATTGAATATGAATCAACACGACAAGTCGAGATCATTGAAAACGGCGGATCAATCAAGCAGGAAACCCGCTTATGGGACCCGACCAAGGGCGAAACCCGCTCGATGCGCTCCAAGGAAGAAGCTCATGACTATCGCTACTTCCCTGACCCCGACTTGCTGCCTCTCGTTGTCGAGCAGAGCTTTGTCGATCAACTCAAAGAAACATTGCCCGAACTCCCTGACCAGAAGAAACACCGCTTTATGGGATCATACGGTTTGGGGGTATACGATGCATCTGTTCTGATCATGGAACGGGCGCGCGCCAACTTCTATGAAGAAGCTGCACAAGGACGTGATCCAAAACTCGTTGCAAACTGGGTTATTAACGAACTTCTGGGCGGCCTCAACAAAGACGGAAAAACCCTCGAGGAAAGCCCCGTCTCCGCCAGACAACTCGGCGCACTTGTCTCCCTGATTTCCGATCAAACCATTTCGGGAAAAATCGCCAAGGATGTATTCGCTGAAATGATGTCATCGGGTAAGGACCCTGCCGCAATCGTAGAGGAAAAAGGTCTGAAACAAGTGACGGATACGGGCGCGATTGAAAAAATCGTTGATGAAGTCATCGCAGAAAATCCTGATAACGTTGCCGCCTACAAAAGCGGTAAAGATAAACTCTTCGGGTTCTTTGTCGGCCAAGTGATGAAAAAATCTCAAGGCAAAGCCAATCCTGACATGGTCAACGACCTTTTGAAACAGAAATTGAGCTAACATGTCCAAGCGCTACGAATATAAGACCATTATCTACAAAGAGGGCCTGATTGGCTCTCTTCTTCTGGGTGAGTCCAAGGTTGACCCTGAGAATCTGACAGAGTCACTGAACCAATATGGCAGACAAGGCTGGCGTGTTCGCACCATGGAACGCGAAAATCGCCGCACCTTACTTTTCTTTAACCGTGAAGCTTTCCTGATCGTCCTAGAACGCGAAATCGGGTAAAAATGCTGTTGAGCATCACCGACAACAAAATGACAATTCTCCGCGGAGATAAAATTCGCGGTGGGTTAAAAAAATTAGCCCTCCTAAAATATCTTCCAACTTTAAATCATAACCATTTCGCTTACGCAGGAACAGTTTTTGGCTCAGGCGGCTGGGCTTTGGCAACAGCATGCGAAGAACTGGGATATAAATGCACACTTTATATCGCAAAGTCCAAACACACACCTGATTGGATATCCGACCTCAACCCAAAAAGTTGCACTTTGATCTGGGTGGACCCAAAACCCGTAGAACATATTAAATCAGAAATCACCCTCGCCCATCCCGATCTTTATATGATGCCCCTTGGATTTGACGATCCATCCTTCATAGAATCCATGGCAAAGATTTTAAAAGATTTACTGCCTGAACAACCGCCGCAAATATGGATCTCTGCCTTAAGCGGTACTCTGGCACGCGCCGCATGCAGTGCGTTTCCTGATACAGAAATCATAGCGGTCTCGCCCGTCAAACATGTCGGCGACTGTGGACACGCCGAAATCACTTTTTCCCCCGAAAAGTTTCACCAGAAAGCGACAACACTACCACCTTATCCCGCATGCCCTTACAGCTGTGGGAAACTGTGGCAGTTTGTCGATTTACATGCCTCACAAGGTGCTTGTATAATCAATGTCGGATATAAATAGAAAGAACATTCTGGCATGCTCGAAATTTTTACAAAACTGGCAGACCTTGTAACCTATGACCTCTTGTCTATTGATAGAGAAACCCATCTCGCAGAATCCGTCCATTTCTTTATCGAAGATGTTTCAAAAATATTTTTTCTTCTGACGACCCTTATGCTTCTGGTCGGATTCTTCCGCACATGGATTTCGCCAGAAAAAGTCCGCCACTGGCTGGAAGGGAAACCGAGAATTCTAGCCTATATTTTGGCAGCTATTCTGGGGGCTATAACTCCATTCTGTTCCTGCTCGTCCATTCCTTTGTTTATTGCATTCCTCAGCTCAGGGATTCCTATCGGCGTAACAATGGCGTTTCTCATCACATCTCCGATGGTCAATGAAGTTGCCGCGCTTCTCTTCGGTGAAGCAATCGGCTGGTCTTTTACTATTGCCTATGTGGCTGTTGGAATGCTGACCGGTATGATCGGGGGAGCAATCATTGATTTTATGAAACTCGATAAATGGGTAGAACCGTTTGTCTTTCTGGTTAAGAAATCTGGAGATGGCCCGGATGAACCGAAATTGGATATAAAGAAGAGATGGAAACATTCCTGGGGTGAAACACAAGAAATTCTACAACGTGTCTGGATATATGTTCTTCTGGGTGTCGGCGTTGGTGCAGCAATTCATGGCTTTGTTCCAAAAGAATGGTTTATTGAACATGCAGGCACAGATAATATCTTTGCGGTTCCCTTGGCTGTCATCATGGCAATCCCACTTTACTCGAATGTAACCGGTACAATTCCTGTGGCAGAAGTCCTGATTTCCAAAGGCCTGCCTATAGGAACAACTCTTGCCTTTATAATGAGTACAGTTGCTATTTCTTTGCCCGAATTGGTCATCCTGCGGAAAGTTCTGAGGCCACAGATGTTGATTTTCTTCGTTGCCTATTTGACTATAGCATTTATATTGGTCGGATATATATTTAACTGGATTTACTAATCACAAAAAGGATCCCCCATGAAAAAGATCGAAGTCTTTGGAACAGGATGCAAAAAATGCATAACAACAGAAGAAATGATCCGAGACAAAGCCAAAGATATGGGAGCCGATATTGATCTCAGCCACATTCACGACCCAGTCGAGATAGCATCCCGTGGAATCATGTCCACACCAGCAGTTATGGTCGACGGCCAGCTGGTGCACAGAGGCGGATTACCTGACATAAGCGATATCGAAGACTGGCTGAAATAGGATAAAGGAGCAGCTATGGCCAACACAGCAAAACTGCACCGTGTTTTAAAAGCCCCTCCTGAACGCGTGTATCGCGCCTTTACCGAAGCAGAAGCATTATGCTGCTGGATGCCGCCCTACGGCTGGATTGGGAAGATCTTCTCTATGAATGTCAAAGTTGGGGGAACATTCAAAATGTCCTTCACCAACTTCTCAAACGGCATGGAACATAATTTCGGCGGAGAATATCTTGAGATTATTCCCAATGAGAAACTGCACTACACGGATGAATTCGAAGACCCGAATATCCCGGGAACAATTACAGTCACCGTAAACTTCAAGAAAGTAAGTGTCGGAACGGAGCTCACCATTATTCAAGAAGGCCTGCCCGATATCATCCCGCTTGAAGCATGTTATTTAGGCTGGCAGGAATCCCTGACTAAACTTGCAAATCTGGTTGAGCCTGAAATTTGTGAAGCATAGAAAGTATGAGTACCTTAATGGACTTCAGGTTCACAAATACCTTCAGATTTCAAAAGCTGGACCATGTAGGCAGCTTGGTTTTTTCTGTGGGAATTTCCTGAACCAGATGCAACATCCTGAAACAATTGCAAACACGCAGCCAATGTCTGCAATCTGACTTCATCGGTAAATCCGTCAATCTGGCGTGACGTCAGATGCGGCACAATCGTATGAAGACCAAATGCCAGATCATACTGTGCATCCGGATCTCCGCTTTTTGCTTTCTCGAAACTTTCGAACAATGTGTGGCAAACATTATGAGACCGCCCTGTCAGCTTGCTCATAAGTGTATAAAGCGGAATAGTTTTTTCATTGACTTGCATTATAGCCTCCCTGTTTTCCCTAATTTATGAAAGCAAAAGCACAGATGCAAGCTGCACAGCAACAAAGAAAAAGCCCCCGCAAGCGGGGGCAATTTAATGGCGGAACGGGAGGGATTCGAACCCTCGATACGGAGTTTCCAACCGTATGACGGTTTAGCAAACCGTTGCCTTAAGCCACTCGGCCACCGTTCCAGACACTAACTATAAACATTACGTAAATAGTCCCGGCGCTAATCTCGGGAAAGCACTTTGTACGGGGATTTTACCCAAAAATCAATGAAGAAAAGCATAATTTTCAACACTTCAGATGAAAAAGCCCACTGTCGCGCTCTTTAGATATCCTCGCTATACCCATACTCGGGAACAAGAGCATCCCACCGCAACTCGTCCTCAATCCTATTGCGCATCGCCAACGCTGCCGATGCCTCTCCATGTGTTACAAACACCTTGCGCGGCTGCTTTTTCTGGGTTTTAAGCCAGTCCATCAGTTCGGCATAATCCGCATGAGCCGACATATTATCCAATTTGATAATCTCGGCAGAAACATCCCAATACGCTCCATGAATTTTAATGGTCTTCTCACCACGTGCTAACCTGTCACCACGTGTTCCGGCAGCTTGAAATCCTGCCAGAATAACCGTCGAACGGTGATCGCCGATATAATGGGCCAAATGATGGAGAACCCGACCGCCCGTTGCCATACCGCTTGCCGAGACAATAATTTTTGGCACGCCGTTAGAAGCAGAATCCAATGCCTTCGACTCTTCTTTTGTCCGAACATATTTAGCGACACTGCATACATCCTGACACATACCCGATGGCAAACGATGCTCCGCAGAATGTCGGCATAAAAGCTCAGTAGCACTCACCGCCATAGGACTATCAAGATAAATGGGCAATGCCGAAGGGATGCGCCCCTCTTTTCTCAATTGGTGAAGATAGTAAAGAATATTTTGCGCACGCCCCACAGCAAAGGCAGGGATAATAACGCTCCCGCCACGCTGCACAGTTTTATTGATAATTCCTTCAAGCAAATCCGCAGGATCAGTTTTGTCATGCAACCTGTCCCCATAAGTTGACTCAATCACAATATAGTCGGACTGCTGAATATCAACAGGAGGATTCATCAACGGGTCATTTCTGCGTCCTAAATCTCCAGAGAACAGGATTGATGTCCCCCCATCAAACTCGACGCGTACAGATGCAGCCCCCAAAATATGTCCCGCGCGATGCAATGAAAAAGAAAACTCTCCATTCAGAATTTCTATCTTCTTGGCAAATGGGACAGTCTCGAATTGCTCCATCGCCCTTTCGGCATCCATTTCAGTATACAAAGCCAAAGCAGGTGCATGTTTGGAATATCCGTAACGATTGGCCCTCTCCGCATCTTCTTCCTGAATATGACCGCTGTCTTTAAGAATAATTTCGGCTAGATCTCGTGTTGCATCGGAACAATAGATTTTGCCCCGAAATCCGTCTTTCACAAGCTTCGGGATATACCCGCTATGGTCAAAATGGGCGTGAGTCAATAAAACAGCGTCAATTTTGTCAGGCGATACAGGCATGTCATCCCAGTTCAGAAGACGTAAATCCTTAATCCCTTGAAACATCCCACAATCCACGAGAATTTTGCGATTCCCTGCCTCAAGAAGATATTTTGATCCCGTAACAGTATGGGCAGCGCCCCAGAAAGATAATTTCATGACCAATCCGATTCAGTTATTTTGAATAAGATTAAACCAAATTGTCTAATTATCAAACCTAATGGATACAGACCTTCCGTGCGCCGGCAAACTCTCCATCCGCGCGAACTCTTCAGCTGCTTCATGAGTGGCTTCCAACATCTGCTTCGTAAAATTCTGCACGCTGATTTTTTTCATGAAATGCGCCGTATTAAGCCCCGAGAATATCTGTGCGGCCCCGCCCGTAGGGAGAACGTGAGACGACCCAGCCACAAAATCTCCAATTGGTTCAGGTGTCCATTCCCCCATCATAATTGCGCCTGCAGACGTAATCTTTGGTTCCAGAATTTCAGGCTGCGCGGTTAAAAGCTCCACGTGTTCTGGCGCATAGGCATTACAAATCTCGACACATTCATCGAGATTTTCTGTCCTGATGACAAATATCCCTCTCTCGATCACACGATCCATAGAAGAACTTTCAGGCAATACAGAGCACTGCTTCAAAATTTCGTTTTCAATCGTATCAAAAAGATTTTGTGATGTTGTTGCCAAAACAGCTTGCTCCATTCCTGAACCGTGTTCCGCTTGGGACAGCAAATCAGCCGCTACATACCGCACATCAGCTGTTTCATCGGCAATAACCATGATCTCGCTTGGACCGGCCAGCATATCAATCCCAACTGTGCCGAAGACCTGCTTTTTGGCTTCTGTGACATAGGCATTACCGGGACCCGCAATAAACTGGACAGGCTGGACAATCTCCGTCCCAAAAGTAACAGCCGCAACACCATAGACTCCACCACATTGCAAAATGCGCGTTGCCCCGACAATTTTTGCAGCATAAAGAATAGCCGGGTGCACACCATCGACCTTAGGCGATGTAATAATGGTAATGTCTCGAACGCCCGCAGCCTTTGCAAATGCGCATGTGTGAATAGTCGTGGATACTAATGGAAAAGATCCTGACGGCACATAACACGCCACACGGTCAAACGGCACATACTTTTGTGCCACATACCCTTGAAGCCCGCGCGCACAATCTTTAGGTTTTGTCCGACACGCAAAATCATAAATCCGTTCGAAAGCAAAACGAATGGAATCCTTCTCCTTCTTGGACAAAGGCAAAGAATCGGCATCAACTTTTGTCAGATCAATGAGAAAGTCTTCTGGCTTTAAGTCCATACCATCGAACTTTCTGGCATAATGCATAATCGCGGAATCCCCGCGCATCCGAACATCCTCGATAATAGTAGCAACTTGCCCCTTGATATCCGGATTCACTGTCTCGACACGGGATAATTTAACAAATTCCTGAACAAATTCAGCTCGACCTTCAGTTCTAAAAAACAACATTTTCAAATTCCTGATTTAAATTTCTTATATCTTATATCTTATTTCTTGTGCCTTGACTGCAAACAAGCACACACATCGTCAAAAGTAACGCCGCTTGTCTCTAACGCAACCATCAAATGGAAAATCAGATCGGCAGCTTCGTTTGTGATCTGATGTCGGTCCTCTTGCATGACTGCCAGCGCAACTTCAACTCCCTCTTCTCCGACTTTCTGGGCAATGCGCGCCTTCCCGTCTTTAAAAAGAGATGTTGTATAGCTGCCTTCTGGCATATCCTTCGCTCGGGCAGAAATAATCCCTGCCAGCTCTCCCAAAAAAGATAAGGGTGGCATACGATTTTCATGAAAACAAGACACATCACCCGTATGGCACGTTGGTCCTTGAGGACGCGCCAAGACAAGAATACAGTCCTTATCACAATCGAGATATATGGCCTCAACATTGAGGAAATGGCCAGAACTCTCGCCTTTAGTCCATAACCGTTCCTTAGTACGACTATAAAAGGTCACACGCTGTTCTGCTTGGGTTTTCTCAAAGGCCTCTCTATTCATTACACCCTGCATCAAAACCTGACGCGTGACTGCATCCTGAACAATAACAGGAACAAGTCCATCAACCTTTTGCCAATTTATAGTATCAAATTCCATTTTCTAAATCCTGATATGAAGTCCGTTGTCTCTAAGATAGTTTTTCAGCGTGCCTATATGCAGATGCCCCGTGTGAAAAACAGACGCCGCCAAAGCTCCATCCACATAAGCACTATTAAATACATTCAGAAAATGTTCCCTCTCCCCTGCCCCACCGGATGCAATCAGCGGAATATTCAAAACCTTACGCGCAGCAGCAAGTTGTTCAATATCATACCCCTGACGCACACCGTCATTGGCCATACAGCTCAACACAACTTCGCCCGCCCCCATATTCTGAACCATTCTAAGCCACACCAGCAAATCATGTGTCGTTTTAATAGTTTTGGATTCGTCTCCGGTATATTGATAGACAACCCAGCGACCATCCTCTTTACGCGAGTCAACTCCGACCACAACACTTTGAACTCCAAAGACCTGAGCAAGCTCTGTAATAAACTCTGGCCGTTCCAGCGCAGGAGAATTTATCGAAATTTTATCAGCCCCCTCATTCAGGATAATTTTGGCATCTTCCATGGTTCGGATACCGCCTGCGACACAAAACGGAACATCAAGAACACGCGCAACCCGTTTGACCCAGTTTTTTTCAACCACACGCCCCTCGATACTGGCCGTAATATCGTAGAATACTAGCTCATCCACGCCCTCATCACGATAACGCTGGGCAAGATCAATAATATCGCCCATGACAGTATGATTTTTAAAGCGAACACCTTTAACAACCACCCCATCCCGAACATCCAGACAAGCAACTATGCGTTTGGTAAGCATCCTAATTTCCTTTCAAAGCATTCTCTAAAGAAATTTTACCTTCGTAAAGAGCCTTGCCAATGACTGCGCCGCTGATTTTCATGGCCCGAAGTACACTGATATCCTCCATACCGGATATCCCGCCCGATGCCTGAACAAGCAATTCCGGATAGTTAACTTTCAAATCCCTGTAAAGATTGAAATTACAGCCACCCATCATGCCATCCCGCGAAATATCGGTACACAAGACATGACACAAACCGTTTTCCAGATACATATCCAGAACAGCCGACAGATAAAATCCGCTATCTTCCCTCCAACCGGAAATTGCCACCTCAAACTCTGCGCCATTGGGTTTCACATCCACAGCCAGACAGATTTTATCTGCCCCAAAGTCATCAAAGCACCTGCGCACACTGTCAGGATCTTTGGCAGCCAAAGACCCGATCACAACACGCGCAACACCACAATGAATCATTCGCTTTACATCGTGGTACGACCGAACGCCTCCACCCGACTGAATAGACAGAGCACTTTCTTTACAAAGTCTCTCGATCAAGTCACTTTGTTTCCTGGAAGAATCTCGTGCTCCATCCAGATCAACCACATGCGCCCACTGTGCCCCTGCCTCCTTGTATTGACAAGCAACATCGACAGGATTCACAGAATATCTGGTAACAGCATCGAAACTGCCTTTTTCTAAACGGACACACCCACCATCAATCAGATCAATTGCCGGATATATAATCATAATGAGCTTACCCTATAGCTTTGAAAAATTCTCTAGAATCTGACTACCTGCCGGTCCAGATCGTTCAGGATGAAACTGGCAACCCATAAAATTATTCTGCGCAACAATTGCAGAAAAATCATTTGAAAAATATGTGCACGCCCCAAGCGTATAATCCCCTACGGGCGCAAAATAACTATGCACGAAATAAAAATACTCTTCCTCGCGCATCCCCGTCAGCAATGGATGGGACGAATTTGAAAAAGACACATTATTCCATCCCATATGGGGAATGGTTTTTCCTTCTTCATTATCAAACTTGCGAACCTTGGCAGGAATAATCCTGAGCATTTCTGCATTTCCCTCTTCTGAATGTTCAAAAAGCATCTGCACACCTAGGCAAATGCCGAATACCGGACAGGTTAAAGATTTCACACATTGATCTAGCTCCTTCGCGCGCATTTGCTCCATCGCATCGCGCGCTGCCCCGACACCGGGCAACATCACGCGCGCGGATTTAGAAATTTTATCAGGATCAGCCGTCCATTCTGCCTTAACTCCGACTCGTTCCAACGCAAATAAAATAGACGATATATTTGCTCCACCACTTTCAACAATCGTAATCATGCCAACACTCCCTTACTGCTCGGCAACTCTGAACTGCCACTTTGACAAATAGCGCATCCGAAGGCCCGACCAAATGCTTTGAAACAAGCCTCAACCATATGGTGCGTATTCTTCCCACGAACAGAAATATGGACGTTCGCACCAAGATTTTCGGCCAAAGACCTGAAAATATGTTCAATCATATCAACAGGCAAATCTCCTACCTGCGCATCAGGAAACTCTGCCTCGAATTTCAGATAAGCCCTCCCTGAAAGATCAATTGCAGCAGAGCAAAGGCTCTCATCCATCGGAACAGTAAACCCGTAGCGCTCAATCCCACGCTTATCGCCCAAAGCCTCCTTCAAAGCCTGCCCCAGAGCAATCGCACAATCCTCAACACTATGGTGTGCGTCTATTTGCAAGTCGCCTGCACAATCAAGCACCAGAGAAAATCCGCCGTGCCTTGCAATTTGCTCCAACATATGATCGTAAAACCCGATCCCCGTAGAAATCTTCACAGGAGATAAGGCATCAAGATTAACCCGAACATCAATTGCAGTTTCCTTGGTATTTCTAACTACACGCGCGCTCCGCTCTGATTTTTTCTTTTGATCACGCCCGCAAATTACATCAAATAACCGCACCATTTCTTCATCAGACCCGATAGAAATCCGCACACAATTCTCCAACCCTTTTTGAGCAGACTGATCACGTATTATAACCCCACCGTCTAGACATTTCTTAGTGAACTCCTTGCTATCCTTAACTTTAACCAATAAGAAATTGGCTTCAGACGGATAAATAGAGACAACCGCGTCCAGCTTAAGAAATTCGGAAACCAATCTATCTCGCTTAACAATAGTCTCCAAAATTTTTCCACGTAATCTTTTGATATTTGTCTCGGTTAGAATTTTACAAATCTCATCAGCAACGACTTGCGCCACCGGATAGGGTGCCAATACCTTCTTCATGATCTCGATGACGGAAGAATTCCCGATAGCCACACCTGCACGCAATCCTGCGGCTGCATAGGCCTTGGATAGTGTTCTCAATACGACAAGATTTTCAAATCTTTCAATCAACGGAACAACACTATTCCCATTTGAAAATTCGACATAAGTTTCATCCACCACAATCAGCACACGCCCAGCAGTAGCCGAGCAAAGCCTTTCAATATCAGCGACAGGAACAAGATTTCCAGTCGGATTATTCGGAGAACACACAAAGATTATTTTGGTATTTCCCTCAACCGTTCCCAAAACCGCATCACTATCAAATGAAAAATCAACCGGATTTAATGGAGATTTTAATAACAAAACCCCTTGCAAAGCGGCAGCTTGCGCATACATAGGAAAGGTCGGCGGGCAAATAACAACCGAGTCTTCACGGGCCTCACAAAAAGCCCGCATCAAAACATCAATAGCCTCGTCTGCTCCACGCGTCAGAATGAGGTTACGCTTTGACACATCGTATAGTCGGCAAAGCGCCTCAACAGCTCGCGCAGGCTGCTGCCCAGCATAGCGAGACTGATTTTTTGAGCCAATATAAGGCTCATACGAACATTCATTGGCATCCAAAAAGATATAACCATCTTCTGCATTATATAAAGACCTAGCAGAAGAATAAGCCGTCATATCCAGAACAGATCGTCGGACACGGGAAACAATTGAATTTTTATTATCAGTCATTTATGCCAACATTTTCTCAATTGGAACAACCAACATATCACTGGCCCCACGAGCCCGTAATTCTTCCATAGTTTCCCAAAACACAGCTTCATTACAAACAGCGTGCACTGCAACTTTATCAGCCCGCCCCTGCAACTCCAGAACAGTCGGAGCATCAGACCCCGGAATAACAGAACAAATATCGTCTAGGGACGCAAGTGGCGCATGAAACATAATATATTTACTGCTCTGCGCTTCCAGAACCCCTTGGATACGCAATATCAGCCGCGATAGAATTTGATTCTGGCCTTCACTCAACCCCAGCCCTTTAATCAAGATGGATTGACTTTTGAAAACTACATCACGCTCTTGCAATCCGTTCACCGCCAGGGTTGCCCCGGTAGAGACAAGATCACAAATCGCATCTGCCATACCAACCCGCGGCGCAATTTCGACGGCACCTTGCATTTCGACAATTTCCGCTTCAACAGAATTTTTCTGTAAGAACTCCGAAAGTAACCCCGCATAAGACGTCGCAATAACTTTCCCTTGTAAAGACTGCGGCCCCGCATACTTAAAATCATAAGGAGCAGCTATAGACAGACGGCACTTCCCGAAATTGAGAGGTAATATCTCCTCTACAGACCTCAGCTTTTGATTACGTGAGGATAGCCTCTCTTCACTCAAGACGTTTTGCCCCACTATTCCGATCTGACAGACATTAGATGCCACAAACGCAGGAATATCATCATCCCGCACAAAAAATAGATCAAGAGGAAAATCCTGCGCCGTACAGAACAATTGATCTTTACTTTTGGTGAACCGTATTCCGCAGCGCTCCAGCAAATCCCGAGAGTCATCGGCCAGCCGACCTGATTTTTGAATCGCTAATTTTAACCTAACATCATCACTCATTTTTTATTATCCATTCTATCCAGTATCGCTCTATATCCCCGAGATCCGTTGTAAAGAAATCGAGCCACTCGCGTAACAGTTGCCAACGAAACACCTGTTTTCTCGGAAACAGCCCGATACGGCATTTCTTTATTCAACAACCTCGCCACTTGCCAGCGATCAACCAAAGCCTCGATCTCGGCTGGCGTACAAATATCTTCAAAAAACGCACGACACTCGCGCTTATCTTTCAAAGACATAATAGCCTCAAATAAATCTTCTTCTAAAATTCTGCGCCCCTTCTCGGGGGAATGCATCAGATGCTTTTTCATGGTTCTTCCCACCCATTTGTATCTTGTTCTAATGTTCTATCATGATAGAACATTAGAACGCAAGAGACAAATATATGCTCCCGTAAAAAAACACAAAAAGCCCACTAGGCTCTGTTGATATTCGAAGAATTTTATAGGAAAAACCTTTTTTTCGAGAACCTGATCGGAGCGTACATAAAGGAACGTGAGAACTGGTGGCGTAGAAATGCAAGGTTTGCAGCCCAACAGACGATGAAGTCAAAAGAACCTAAATCTGCCAGTTTATAGGGGCATAGCCCTTTTGCTCTAAATAGACATTCGCTTGCCGGAAATGCCCGCATCCTAAAAATCCGCGATGCGCAGACAAAGGTGACGGGTGCGGAGCAGTCAAAACCAGATGCTTACTTCGGTCAATAAATGCACCCTTTTTCTGGGCATAGGCCCCCCACAGCATAAAGACAACATGCTCACGCCTGTCATTCAGGGCGCGTACGATAGAATCTGTAAATTCTTCCCATCCTTTATTCTGATGAGACCCGGCCAATGAGTCCTGAACAGTTAACGTTGCATTCAACAGCAAGACGCCTTGCGCAGCCCAGCGCGTTAAATCACCTGACTTCGGCATTTCGCCGCCATATTCTGCGATGATCTCTTTATAAATATTCATCAAGCTCGGCGGGAAACGAACCCCGTCACGCACAGAAAACGACAAGCCATGCGCCTGCCCCGCACCGTGGTATGGGTCTTGCCCCAGGATCACGACGCGAACATCATCGAAAGCCGTATTGTTCATCGCATTAAAGATTTCATCGCCTTTTGGATAGATAATTTTGCCCGCAGATTTCTCGGCCATCAGAAAATCTTTCAAAGACCGCATATAGGGTTTTTCAAATTCGGGGCCGACATGTTCCATCCAGCTCTGATCCAGTTTTACAGATGATGCTTGCATAACCTTGCTCTCATTCAATATATATAGTGGGCAACAGAATAATAACGGCCCAAACCAGCAAAGAAAAGCCCGAAGACACTCAAATGCCTCATAAAATCACCATCATCGGCGCAGGCCCGGGCGGCCTTATGGCAGCAGAACATCTGGGACAATTGGGATATGAAGTCCATTTGTATGACCATAAACCAACCCCTGCGCGTAAATTCCTGATCGCGGGCTTAGGCGGCCTCAATATTACCCACTCCGAACCAATAGAAAAATTCCTCTCCCGCTATGGCGAAGCCGAAGACTTTATCAAACCATTCATCACCAATTTTTCGCCCGAAGATTTACGTGCGTGGTGTTTAGGCTTGGGCGAAGAAACTTTTGTCGGCTCTTCAGGTCGTGTCTTCCCCAAAAGCTTCAAAGCCTCCCCGCTCCTCCGAAACTGGCTCAAGAGATTAGGAGATCTAGGCGTCACACTCCACGCCAACCACCATTGGACAGGATGGGATGACGACAATCAATTAACGTTTAACCATATGCAAGAAACGATCCGCGTTAAATCCGATGCCACAATTTTAGCACTAGGCGGCGCGTCATGGCCACGACTGGGATCAGACGCATCATGGATAAAAATTCTAACTGATAAAGACATCACACTAACCGCGTTCAGCCCCAGCAACTGTGGCTTTGAAGTCAATTGGTCAGAAATATTCAAATCAAAATTTTCCGGGACCCCTTTGAAATCCATCACCCTTTCCCACAACGAAATATCTATCAAAGGCGAAGCCCTCATCACCGAAAAAGGCATTGAGGGTGGAGGAATTTATGCGCTTTCTAAATCCATACGCCAGTCTCTTGAAAAAGACGGAAGAGCAATTCTTTCAGTGGATTTAAAACCGGACCTTATGATAAAACATCTCTCGGAACGCCTGTCCAAACCTCGCGGGCGAGACTCCCTGACAAATTTTATCCGCAAACACACAGGCCTCTCCCCAAATGCCATCAATCTCCTTTATGAGTTCAAAGACGATAACCGCTCCCTCGCCGAACAAATCAAAAGAGTCGATATTCCGGTTACTGCCCCCTTTGCGATTGAGCGCGCTATTTCATCAGCAGGCGGGATTAAACGTGATGAACTTAATCAAAGCTTGATGCTCAAAAAATTACCATCTGTCTTTGCCATCGGCGAGATGATCGACTGGGAGGCCCCGACGGGCGGCTATTTGCTTCAAGCAACATTTTCAATGGGAAATGCGGTTGCTTTAGGGGTAGACAAATATATTAAAGCATATAATATATAACCCGAATAAATTATATATATTCGGGAGACTTTTATCATGATGTCGATTCTCTTTATTCTGGCTGGCTTTGCCCTATTGCTGGCCGGTGGCGAGGCTCTTGTCCGTGGATCCGTTGCCATTGCCACAAAAATGGGAGTATCGAAACTGGTGATCGGCTTGACCCTTGTAGGCTTTGGAACATCCGCCCCCGAACTCGTCACTTCCATTCAAGCCGCTCTTTCGGGAGCATCAGGCATAGCAATCGGTAATGTTGTCGGATCAAACATCGCAAATATTCTTTTGATTATCGGAGCATCTGCATTGCTGTTCCCCATGGCCTGCCCACGAGAAGCAGTCACAAGAGACGGCACAATCATGGCAATCGCCACCATTCTTCTCGCAGTGGTTTGCTTTAACGGAGACATCACACGCCCTATCGGTGCTGTTTTTGTAGTTTTGCTCCTCTGCTATCTGGCCATGACATTCTACATCGAAAAACGCGGCAAAGATAAAGCAGGAGAAATGCTGGAACATGAATCCGAGGCAATGCCTTCTCCATTCAAATCAACCTCGACTAATTTGCTGATTACCTTTGGCGGCATGGGATTACTGGTTCTGGGAGCAAACATGCTGGTTCGCGGAGCGACAGAGTTGGCGACAGGATTAGGAGTATCCGAAACAATCATAGGTCTGACAGTCGTTGCCATCGGAACATCTCTACCTGAACTCGCAACTTCGATTATGGCCGCAATCAAGAAGCAATCTGATGTAGCACTGGGCAATGTCATCGGGTCGAATATATTCAACATTCTGGCAATCCTCGGCATCACAACACTTATCAAACCAATCCCTGTACCGCCTGAAATCATGAATCTGGATATATGGGTTGCCTTAGGCGCCGCTGCCATCCTTTTGATATTTGCATTTTCGGGAAGAACCATCTCTCGCACCGAGGGCGGAATACTGTTTGGTGCCTACGTCGCCTATATCGGAACATTGGCTTTGCTAAGCCAATAGAAAAACTTTAACTTTCAATGATCTTGGTATGAGAGATCACAACATAATCAATAATGTCTCTGGCGATTTTAACGGCTAAATCTTCAGGGACATTATGCTCTTTTGCAGCTAAACGCCAACGGGTAAAAACATCTTCTTCACGCACCAAATCTGATGATAACACGTGACTATGATGAGTTAGCCATCTCGTCCAACTCGAGCCACCGCATCTCGGCCTTTTCCAACTCGGCTTTGGCGGCGGTAAGACGCTCGGATGATTTATAGAACAAATCCGTATCCCGCTTGTAAAGCTCAGAATCCTGCAACAAGGCAACCAGATCAGAGATCTCCTGCTCAAGACTTGAAATCTTCTCAGGCAAATTATCCAGCTCAAACTGCAATTTATAAGACAATTTTTTCGGAGTATTCTTAATTTCAGTTCCAGCAACAGCCTGAACAGACTCCTTGGAAATTTCTTCTTCAACCTTTTGCGGCTGACCGAACTTTTTACGGGCATCAAGGTAATCGGAATATCCGCCGATATACCCCTCAATCACGCCATCCCCTTCAAACGCCAGAATCTTGGATACCGTCTGATCCAGAAAATCACGATCATGCGAGACAATAATCAAAGTCCCCTGATATGCGCTCAGGATCTCTTCCAGAACATCCAGCGTATCCATATCCAGATCATTAGTCGGCTCATCGAGAATAAGGAATGACTTCGGGTCTGCCAGAACCTTGGCTAATAACAATCTATTCTTTTGCCCCCCTGAAAGGGTTGAAACCTTATGGCGAGCGGCAGACGGATCAAACAAGAAATCTTTTAAATAGCCGCACACATGTCGCTGCTTGCCCATCACATTGATATAATCGCCTCCATTCGGAACCAGATTGAGCCAAAGAGACTCGTCCTGTTTCAAATCCTTGCGAGACTGATCGAAATAAGAGAATTCGATCTCTTTATTCCGCTTCACTTTTCCTGCATCAGGTGTAAGTTCTCCAATCAGCAGCTTAAGAAATGTAGATTTCCCTGATCCGTTCTTACCCAAAATTCCGATACGGTCCCCTTTGGTAATCCGCAAAGAAAACCCGTCCAGAATTTGTTTACTCTCGAAGCTTTTATGAACCTTGATAAACTCTGCCACAATTTTGGACGAACCTTCATAAGAACCGCCTTCAACTTCGACCTTGGCCATCATGCGCAGAAATGCAGATTTATCGGCTTTCAAGCGATCCCGCTCTTCTTTCATCAAAGCCAGACGCCGCACATTTCTTTTACGTCGTGCTTTAACACCCCGCGATGCCCATTCGACTTCAATCTCGAGCATTTTTTCGCGGTTCTTGAGTTCACGTTCCTCTTGGTCAATCAGCAACTGCGCCCAATCATCAAACTGCGCATAACCTTTCGGGCAAATTCTAAGTTTACCGCGATCAAGCCAGAACACTTTATCCGAAATATTGCCCAAAAATTTTCGGTCGTGGCTGATACACAGAAAAGCTCCGCGATAAGACCTCAAATAATTCTCGAGCCAGATAATCACATCCAGGTCCAGATGGTTGGTCGGCTCATCCAAAAGCAAAATATCCGGATCTTCGACCAAGGCTCTTGCCAGCGCAGCCCGGCGCATTTGCCCGCCTGATAGCTGATCCATCCGGTCATCTAAAGAAATATGCAGAGGTTCCGCCACCATTTCCATCCGGTAGGTAAAGGCTTCAGTCTGGTTTTCTTCCTTCAAATCTTCAAGAATAAACTCTTTGACCGTCTGACCGGGTTTAGGGACAACATCTTGCTGTAAATATCCGATGGTAGTTCCTGCCAGAACCCAACGCTCCCCCATATCAATATCTTTTAAGCCGCGAATGATGTTCATCATCGTGGATTTCCCTGCCCCGTTTTTCCCCACAAGACATGTGCGATCGCCTTCCATAATATGGAAGGTCAAATCTTCAAAAACAGGCTTGCCCCCAAAGGTCACAAGCGCTTCTTGAACAGAGAGGAGAACACGGTTTCCGGCCATGGGTGGAGACGTAGCAAATCCTATGGCTCAAAACAATAAAAAAGCCGGAGGAACGCGCCTCCGGCTATAAAAAAGATAGTTTCAGCTGATTCCTATGCCACAACTGGCGCTTTAGCTTGTACAGCAGCAGCAACAACTTTGGACATATCAGGAAATCCAATTTGATCTAGATATTCTGCATTTTCCGAAGATGCCAATGCCGGATCAACAAAAGACACCAATTCTTCAGGTATCAGAGCGCCGCTATTAAAAGCAAGACGCAAGAATGAATTCTTAATAGCTGTCCGCGCATAAACTTCACGTGCTCTTCCGACATTATCAGGCATTCCGTCTTGCCAGACATCAGCTAACAAGTTAGTTGCACTTTCAGATGCCACACGTCCGACTTTGGTTGCAAGGATCTCATCCATTGCAGCGCCTTTTGTGCTTGGAGCGTCAAAAATCAACTCTGCCGCCGCTCTATTGATCGGAGTAAAAAACTTCTCCAGTGCAACCAGACGCAATCCGGAAACGGAAACCAAATCAAAGTTATAACGTAGCCCCAAGGCAACCGGGCTCGTTTGAGAAGCGAGAGAACTATTCATACTAAAACCTCATATTTGTTATGAATAAACATTGAGGCCTGATTACACCCTGCGACAGCCTGACGCAAGAAAAATTTATGAAAAAAATAAAAGTAACTTGGGAATAGCCAAATTTCGCTATTTTACTTGGGAGTCGGCCAGAAAAACCATACCCCGAAGGCTACAATAGCTATAAAAATCAGCTTGCCAATTATCAATTTTATGAAAAATTTTTTGTCCATAAGAACAAAATACACGAACGGATGACAAAAACAATAAGCCTTGTTACTCTCTGCTCCCACAATAGAAGAGATACTATAAAAGATGACGCAAAAAATGACGCCGCCTCTGACAAAAAAGGTTGCCCTTCTGACAGCGCATGGTTTGTCTAAATTCGGCTTTGAAAACACATTCGCTTCCATAATGTCGATTAAGCCGAACCATCTCCATCCGGAAGTTCTAAGCGGCTTCGATATGCTGATTCTGCCGGGAGTATGTGGAGAAGAAAGTCCCTACCCGGAAATTCTATCGGATAGAAAAGCTGGATTTATAAAACAAGCTGTTGAACAGAATGGACTAATTGTTCTCGCCTTTTGCGCTGCGGCCTATTATTTGTGCGACAGGATTGAGTATACAAAGCGGGACAATACAACCATAAAAATGGATGGTCTGGGATGGGTTGAGGCAACCGCAAAACACGCATTCGCCCACATCACAAGACAATCGGAAACACCGGATAAGAATCCGGATAAAAGTAAAGACTACATTTTGGCTGAGCTAAATGTCGAGAATATCGCTCATCCGCTCAGGTCACTCAACATCAACGGCCCAACTCTACTTCTGTCCGAAAAGGAAAAAGGCCTCAGCGAGACTTTCATAAAATATGCCTCCATAGAAGGAGCGGCAGGACTTGTGAAATCATGCGGGAAAGGGAAACTTATCCTGTTGGGTGTCCACCCGGAATTCCCGCTGGCTCATCAGCTTCTTCCTGAATCTTTCGCTGCCTATTCACAAGACCATACGACCCTACTGGAAATTATTGCCCAAAAAACCGGCATCCATCCGCACCCGCCGATAGATCAAAGAATCTTGTCCTATGCATAATAAGACTATCAGGCTTCGCCCCCATCATTTTCTATGCATGCTCACCTATATCGGAAAAGGATATAGCAAAGCCTTCATCGAAAATTTTTCTATGCTGACAGAAACAATAAACCAGAACAAGATAACAGCACTGGTTGTTGAAGGCCCTGACGATATCTGCGCTCCACGCCTTTGTGATCCGTGCGACACATCTTGCCATTGCCTTGATGACCGTCATGAGACGATTGACCTTTTGGCACTTGCAGATCTCCGGAAAATAGAAACCCTCGAAAAGATTGAGTTTGATCAGGAAGTAGATTTATCAACCAAGCTAATTTCAACGCTGAGGCATCACTTTAAAGAGGGAAAAATCCGTTCAGCCTGTACGCAATGCGAATGGGTTGATTTATGTAGCGAAATCGCTAAAAACAATTTCGAGGATACAAAATTGAAATGACGACAAAACCCATTCACATCATCGGCGGCGGCATGGCCGGAACAGAAGCTGCATGGCAAGCTGCCAATATGGGCGTGCCCGTCATCTTGCACGAAATGCGCCCGCACACCAAAACACCTGCGCACCAGACCGAGGGGCTAGGGGAACTGGTCTGTTCGAATTCTTTTCGTTCGGACGATAAAGAATATAATGCCGTAGGACTTCTTCACGAAGAAATGCGCATGCTAAACTCCCTGATGATGCAAATGGCTGCCAAACACGCAGTTCCGGCAGGCGGTGCCTTGGCTGTTGATCGGGACGCCTATTCCGACAGTATTACCAAAACGATGGAAGACCATCCACTAATCACCATCGAACGCGGGGAAATCTCTGGCCTCCCGCCGGAAGACTGGGACTCGGTCATCATAGCAACCGGCCCGCTCACATCCCCTGCACTCTCCACGGCCATTAAAGAAATTACCGACGAAGACTCTCTGGCTTTCTTTGATGCCATTGCGCCGATTGTCTATAAAGACTCCATCAATATGGATGTCGCGTGGTATCAATCCCGCTATGATAAAGAAGGCCCCGCAGGTACAGGAAAAGACTATATTAACTGCGGCATGAACAAAGAACAATATCTAGCATTCTACGAAGCCCTGACCTCTGCCGAAACAACTGAATTCAAGGATTGGGAAAAAGATACACCCTACTTTGAAGGCTGTATGCCTATCGAAGTCATGGCATCCCGTGGCATAGACACCCTACGTTACGGCCCGATGAAACCCGTCGGCCTCACCAACCAGCATGATATGTCGCGCCCCTACGCTGTTGTCCAGCTTCGTCAGGATAATGCATTGGGTAGCCTCTATAACATCGTAGGTTTCCAAACCAAGATGAAATACGGCGCGCAAACCGAAGTTTTCAAAATGATCCCGGGTCTGGAGAATGCAGAATTTGCACGCCTGGGCGGTATTCACCGCAATACCTTTATCAATTCTCCACGTGTGCTGAATAATCGCCTGCAACTGAAAAATATGCCGCGACTGCGTTTTGCAGGACAAATCACAGGCTGTGAGGGATATGTTGAATCTGCAGCCGTAGGCCTTATTGCAGGCCGCCTTGCCGCGTCTGAGCGTCTGGGAAAAGACATGATGATGCCACCTGCAACGACAGCACTTGGCGCAATTATCGCTCACATCACGGGCGGCGCTGATGAAAAGACATTCCAACCGATGAATGTAAATTTCGGACTATTCCCTGAAATAGATGCTCCGAAAAGAATCAAAGGACGCGATCGCAAAAAACTTCTTTCTGACCGTGCTCTTGTTGATATTGCCGACTGGATTAAAACATTAGGCTAGGTTCTTGTCCGTAAAATTCATAGACTTGAACATACTGGTCAAGTCCGGGCGCACTATTTTCAAGTCATACGCTGCTTCATGCAGATCAGGATGAATATGAACATAAGGATCAATATGAATTTGATCTGCCAAATTAAGGGCAAAGACACTGGCGACCTCAATAGAGAACACATGAAAAAGATCAAGGATCAAAGCATCTTCTGTGATCGTACGATCCATAAAAAGCTGAACCATATAGCCTTTATAATCTCTATCTTCATATGAATGAGTACGAAACGGGACAATACAAATAAAATCTTTTAAAGCAAAATGATAGACGCGCGGCGCAGAGGAATGCCATAGCTTCAGTGGGGCATATCTCCATACAGAAACACGATCTTTATCGATGGTATATTTCGCAATATTTCTGGAATGCCTGCCCGGCAATAGAAAGAAAACATAACACCCAATAAAGAACAAAGATGCAATATCTGAAAATCTATTCGGAGAAACAAGTCCTGACAAAGCAAATAATACTGATAAACATACCAAATAAAGACCTGACTTGGACTTGTCCCAAGTATAAGGAATCTGTGGTTTTGATTTGTCATTGAAGAGTGTCATATTGTAAGAGTCGCCTTAGAAAGAATTCATCCAAATTCTCAGCTCCTTAAACGGAACAGGTCGGATATGAAACGGATCATATCCTGCATCCTTAATCCGCTCGAGATATAAGCTGGACAAAGCCCAGATTGCTCTGGAATATTTATCTCCTGCCTTGGATGGAATTTGAAAATCAAGGAGTCCCCGAACAACATCCAGTAACTGACACGAATGGGGCTTGATATCGGAAATATTTAACTTCGGCATCATTACATACCCAAAACTCCCGTGGAATGGTACGGCACGCACCAATCCGGTCAAAGAATATAATCGTGTTAAATCCTGCCTCTCACCTTGAACAGTTTGAAGAATTTTTTCTTTTATATTCATCAATCCCCCCTGAGTTCCATCAATATAAGACAACAACTCTTCAGCATCTTCAGGAGACCGCCCGAGAAACTCCAACTCACGCGCAGATAAAATTCTATCAAAATCTTTAAAAGACAATCCATACGCGGGAATGATATCCGACAAAAATGCCAAAACAGGGTGCACTACTGATCGACCGCCCTCACAAATACGGCATATCTCGTCCCGCCACCATTGTAACCTGATCATACCCATATGAGGCTCGCGCACCTCTTCACGGATGCGGGAAATCTCGGCATTCCATAAATCAAGCGTCTGGATAGCCGCCCTGACAGACATCGGCGTAAATAAAGATAAAAACGCCCGATCCGCATCAAGTTCTTTTAGAGCTGTATATAAGTGCAGTTGATTATTTTCCATTTCCGTATAGGTTATAAACGGAATTTACAAAATTTGAAGAAGGAGATTTCACTATGGCTTTCAAACTCCCTGACCTGCCCTACGCAATGGACGCACTTGTTCCCTACATGTCGGCAGAAACATTTGAATACCACCACGGCAAACACCATCTAGCCTACGTAAACAAAGCCAACGAACTGGCTGCCGGAACAGAATTTGATGAGATGTCTTTGGAGCAAGCCGCTGTATCTGCTAAAAAAGCAGGCAATCAGAAGCTCTTCAACCAGATTGGCCAAATCTATAACCACAATTTATTCTGGGAATCCATGGCACCGAATGGCGGCGGCAACAAAATGCCGGGTAATTTGGAAAAGAAAATCGCCGAGGATATTGGCGGATATGATGCTCTACGCAAAGCATTGCTAGATGCAGGAACCACCCAATTCGGATCAGGCTGGGCGTGGCTTGTTCTGGATAATGCAACAGGCAAGCTCGAAGTTACAAATTCAGGCAACGCAGAGACCCCTTTGACAGATGGTAAAACACCTCTTCTGACCTGTGATGTATGGGAACACGCCTACTATATCGACTACCGCAACGCGCGCCCGAAATTCCTCGAGGCCTGGATTGATAATCTCGCCAACTGGGAACATGCTGCAAAGTTGCTTGAGCAAGGCCCTCTGAAAATCGCAGCCTAATTGAAAGAACATAAAATCTATATTGGGATCAAGGCCGCAGCAACCCTGCGGCCTTCGCTTGTCAGAACATTATAAGTGCGACAAGCTGCAGGCGTGTCCATAACATCTACAGTAAATCCAAGCCCTTGAAACTTGGCGCGTCCGACCGGGGGTAACACAGAAAAACTTGCCCCTGCACCGATCAACAGAACATCAATATGCCCCGCAAGACTCTTGATTTGGTCGTTCACGTCCTGAAAAGATGACACAGTCCAATGACCGATAGTTTCTCCGAAAATAATAACAGGATAATCGTACACCTGACCGTTGACCTTGAATTGGCCCTGCTTGTATGACTGGATCAATTTCAATTCGGTAGATACGAGCGGTGTAATATCCATGAGACTTAAACCTTAGCTCCGTCTTCAGGGGCATCATTGGAAGCCGCTTCATCTTCAGAGGCATCAGCATCTCCACGCTTGTCCGAATCTTCAAACTTGAAGTACATCAAAGTCGATGACGCCACATAAACTGAAGAATAGGTCCCGATCACAATCCCGAAAATCATCGCGTTCACAAAGTCACGGATCACTTCTCCACCAAACACCCAAAGAGCAATCAAGGACAGCAAAGTTGTAAAGGATGTATTCAATGTCCTCGCCATAGTCTGATTTACGGACATGTTAATAATGTCATACATCGGGGTCTTTTTGAATTTACGGCGGTTTTCTCGAATACGGTCAAAAACGATAACGGTATCATTGGTCGAATAACCGGCGACGAGCAATACAGCAGCAAGTGTCCCCAGATCAAAATTCATCCATAATAAAGAGAAGAGACCGACGACAGTCACAGTATCGTGAACCAGTGTAATAATGGCAGCCACACCGAACTGCCATTCGAACCGGTACCAGATATAACCAAGAATAGCAGCGATTGTCAGAAGAAACGCAATCAAACCCGATTGCTTTAACTCATCACCGACTTGGGGACCAACATATTCGCTTCGGCGATACTCAACCTTGATATCAGACGAAGCATAAGATGCATCAATCGTTTCTCTGATCTTCTGGATTGCCTCCTTCTGCGCATCTTCACCGCCATGCTGCTCGGGAACACGGATCATGATATCTTTAGCAGTTCCGAACTCCTGAATAGAGATGCTCCCCAACCCAAGTTCATTTAACTCAGAGCGCATTTTGGTCAAATCAGGAACATCTGGTGTCTGGATTTCCATCATAATTCCACCGGAGAAATCAATTCCGAAATTCAATCCTTTGGTCGCGATCAAACCGATGGACCCCAGAACCATAATTCCTGTAATGATAAACGCCAGATAACGACCTTTTACAAAGTCGATATTCAAATTATCTGCAAAATGAAACAAGCGCATAATAGTATCCTTTTTTCTTATACCGGCAGGGCTTTGGGCTTGGTCGTTTTAAGCCAGATAACCAGCATCAAACGTGTCAGCATAATGGCAGAGAACAAAGATGTTGCAATCCCGATAGACATGGTCACGGCGAACCCTTTGATCGGGCCTGTTCCGACAGCATACAAGACAATACCGGCAATCAAAGTTGTCAAATTCGAGTCAATAATAGAGGCCATGGCTTTTTCGTAGCCTGTATCCATTGAGGATATAATGGAACGACCATTGCGGATTTCCTCACGAATACGTTCAAAGATCAGGACGTTAGCATCAACAGCCATCCCCATGGTCAGAACAATCCCTGCGATACCTGGCAATGTCAGAGTCGCCTGCAACATCGACAACAAAGCGATAATCAGGAACATGTTGACGAACAAGGCAATGCTGGCAAACACGCCGAACAAACGGTACGATGCGCACATAAACATAATAATCAGCAGAAATGCGACCAGTGTTGCAACTTTTCCGGCCTCGACAGAGTCACTTCCCAAAGACGGACCAACGGTTCGTTCTTCAACAATTTTGAGTGATGTCGGCAATGCGCCGGCGCGCAACAACAAGGAAAGGTCAGAAGCTTCCTGTACGGTAAAATTGCCGGTAATAACAGCATTCCCGCCGCAAATAGCTTCATTGATCCGCGGTGCGGTAATGATTTCACCATCAAGAACGACAGCAAAAGGCTTGTCAACATTATCGCGAGTTACATCACAGAATTTTTTTGCGCCTTTGGAACTCAAACGGAAAGACACGATCGGCGCACCATCCTGGAAAGTCGGATTTGCATCAACAAGATCTTCCCCGGTCATCAACGGACGACGATTAAGCGGTAATTTACTAGTCGGGTCTTCACGCATCGGCAAAGACGTGACATTCAATCCTTCCCCCGTCATGCTGACCAAATGGAATGTCAACTGAGCTGTTTTGTTCAGCAAGTCCTTAACACGTTCCGGATTCTCCATGCCCGGAAGTTGGACAAGGATACGATCAGTCCCTTGGCGTTGGATAATCGGCTCTTTGGTTCCTGTCCCGTTTACACGGCGACTGACAACTTCAATCGATTGAGAAATGGTTTTATCGGTAATATCTTTAAGGCCTGATTCATCAAAATGAGCAGCTACAACCAAACCCTCTGTATCCAGAACCAGTTTTTCGTCAGCCTGACGGAATATCTTACGCAAAGCAGAAACATCATCTTCGGATTTTAGCGTAACAGTCACGCCATCTTTGCCGCTTTCGATCTTGGTATAAGACAAGTCATCGGACTTCATCGTACGACGTACATACTGTTCGACGTCATCAACACGTTTTTTGACAACACTCTCGATATCAGCCTGAAGCAGCAAATGCGCACCGCCCTGCAAATCCAGCCCCAACGAGACAGACTTGGATGGCATCCAGCTCGGCAAAGATTGCTGCCACTGCGTGCGCGTTTCTTCAGATACAAAATTTGGTAATGTATATGCAAAGGAAAGAATGACGGTCACAAAGACCAACACTCGTTTCCAAAGAGGAATGAACATCATTTGGCGGATTTATCCTTTTTTGTTTTGGAATCGTCATTAGCGGCAGAAGACATCGGAATATTGTCTTCATAACGGCCGACAATATAAGACCGCATCAGGGTAAGTTTGACGCCATTTCCGACATCAACACGAACTTCGTGGTCAGAAACAATCTGGTCAATCGTGCCAATCAAACCGCCTTGGGTCAAAATCTTAGTCCCTTTTCCCAAACCACCGAGCATTTCAGCATGGGCTTTGAACCGTTTTTGCTGGGGGCGAACCATCAGCAGATAAAACAAAACACCGAGAATCAAAATCATCCCGATATTCATCATTAAAGCCTGGCTTTCGCTTGGCGGTTGGACTGCTGGAGTATCTGCTACAGTAGAAGCAACTGTTGTTGCAGTTGTTGCATCAGCAGCATGAGCGTCAGAAAAAAATGTCATAGTCTATCCTTTGGTAAACAATCAGGCCTATCAGGCACACTATATAGCGGAAACAGGCCGACTATAGTTTCCTATTGGGGAATGACAAGTAAATATTTACCAAAACTCCAGTTTATCCTTTAATCTTTATCATGTTATACTGATGGAAGAAACTTGGGGGCATTGATTGCCCGAAAATTGGTCATTCAAGAATATAGGCAAGGAAAATAGCATGGGTTTTTGGGGTAGAACGATCTTTGCTGGCAGCATTTTGGCAATCGCCACGTTAACGTCACTTTCCTCTGCCATGGCACAGGATGCATCAACCATCCAGAGCAAGTTCATTATGACAACAGACATTAGTCTTTATGGGAACTATCTGACCTATAACCCCCAAAAAGATGCATATGATCTGGGGGTCAAATGGCCCGTAGAAAATCATCTGCAATGGAAGAAAATGAAGGAGTATTTTGAAATTCTTCCGAAAAGCAACGACCTCTACAATCCGGTTATTATGAAAGATCCCGAGGTCATTATCTTCATCGAGAACAATCCCGACCAGATTTCCGGAGAAGATGTCTACTTCTCTGCCGCTAAAAAGATTTTAAGGGTAAAAAGAACCCCTATAGATTCAAACTATAAAAATACAAAAGATCTCTATGATTTTTTCAAACGGCAAATGCAAAGCAACAACCGGACCTATTCTTCAACCGAAAAAAATATCAACATCAATGAACAGGGACTGGTCGTTATTTTCAGAGGCAACACGACCCTGACCAACCCGAGTTGGGTCGTAACAGATCCTGAAGAAATCGAAATTTACATGCAACAAATCCAAAGCGTCATAAGCAAGAAAGATAATGCTGTTATCGGCTTTGAACTACCAACCGAGGAGAATAGTTTCGACAACCTGAACACATTCATGGTTTATACAAACCTGAACGGCACGGACACGAAACTGATTAGTATCAACGAATTCGGACGCATGAGATCAACCCGCATCAGGCTGGATGGCTATAGCTACGAAGATGAGCGGGATTTCTTCAAAACCTTCCTCGCACAAGCACATGATGAAAAACGACTTGTTGAAGAAAGTCAGGAAAAACTGAAACACTACCAACATCAGTCTGACTTCTAGGATTACCCAACCTGATAGAACTATGTCAGGTCAATCAGAATAATCAGATCATCGTTGCAGGATTAAGCGCCTTCCGCCCTTTACGAATTTCGAAATGGAGTTGGGGACTATCAACATGTCCGCTAGCTCCGACAGTTCCAAGAGTCTGGCCACGTTTCAAGACATCCCCTTTTTTCGCCAACATCTTGTCCAAATGTGCGTAAGCCGTCACATACCCCCCGCTATGACGGACAAGAACCAGATTGCCATAGCCGTCAATTTCACTCCCCGAATAGACAACTGTACCGTTCTCCGCCGCCCTGACAGCAGTACCTTTCGGGGCTTTGATATTGATACCGTCATTATGAAGCCCGTCTTTCTTCGGCCCATACGACGAAATAACTTTTCCTGAAACGGGACGTAAAAACCCCGAGCCGCTACTTGGAGGTGGCTGCGTACTTGCCAGTACTTTTGGCATGGAAGATGGCGGCGGGGTTGATGATGACGATGAAGATAATGTTGAGACTGGAGGCTGTGAAACGCTGGGCTGCCCCGCTCCTTTACCCATAACAGAAGATGCTTGAGGTTTTTGTGAGGCAATTTTCTGCGTTGGTAAAGCTTCGGATTGCACTTTATCAACCTTAGCCGTTTGTCCGAAAACTGGAACGGGAGCTGACTTTGCAATCGCAACAGCCCTCTCGGGGCGCAATCCCGGGATTCTGATACTCTGACCTGTAGAAATTGTATAAGGGCTACGCAACCTGTTCAAAGTCGCAAGCTCCGTTGTCGTAGTATCGAAAATACGCGACACACGATAAAGCGTATCACCGCCTTGAACAGTATAGGTCCGCGGTTTTGGAATTCGGACACGCGTTCCGGCTTTGACATTATAAGGCGGGAGTAAATTATTGAGATCCAGCAAGTCACGCAGCTCAACACGATAGGATTGCGCGATGCCATACAAAGTCTCACCGGACTGTATTGTATGCACACCAAAATCTTTGCTGTGAGCAGCTTCCCCGTATTGATGAACAGCAACACCGCCCCCCGACTGAGCACAAGACGATACCACGATCAAGGAAACCGCCAGAAGTAAACCTGTCTTGACTTTCTCCCCCGCCATCTATGCCGTCAACTCCTCCAGATCCTCTTGCGTATAGGAATTGTTCCGTGGAACATCAGGTAATAATGGCACAAATCGCACCGGTAATAAATTCTGAACTCCGAAAACTTCTTCAGATTCTTTTTTATAAAGTTTCAGATTTTGGGTTTGCCCCTGCGCTCCTACAGGGATAATCATCATCCCGCCGACCTTGAGCTGCGCCAGCAATGCAACAGGAGGTTCTCCCTCACAAGATGCCGTCACGATAATACGGTCAAATGTCTGCCCGCCTTGCTGGGTGGCTGGCCATCCCTTCATACCATCAGCGGCCAGTGTTGTGATATTACGTATCTTCAACTCGTTAAAGCGCTGCTCCGCAATTTCCAACAATGGCTTATGACGTTCGATTGTATAGACACGGCGAGCAAGCTGGGCGAGAACAGCAGCCTGATACCCTGACCCGGTTCCGATCTCAAGAACAGTATGTGTTTTTTCAACCTGCAACTTATCCGTCATATAGGCAACGATATAGGGTTGGGAAATTGTCTGTCCTAACCCGATAGGAACGGCCTGATCCTCATATGCATGATCCTGAAAATGCGGGGGAATAAAGAAATCGCGAGGGGTCCGCTCCATTGCACTGAGCACCTCAGTGTTGGTAATGCCTGCTTGGCGCAAGCCGATAATCAATCGGATAATCGAAGCATCAGGCGTCATGGGCTTATTCGCCCCCCAGCATTTTATTCAAACTGGTATGACAGGTCCAATTGGTTAAAACAGGAGAAATCGAAATATCTCCGCGTGAGAGAACATCCAGGTCATTCTCGGCAGAGTCGGCAATTTCAGGCGAATAATCCCGACGGAACTGCGTCATGACACGCATTTTTGTCGGCTCGTTATGATCGACCTTAATTCGTTCGACAATTGTCTGATGACGCAATGGAACCCAGTGAATTTTTGAGCCACCTTTGGCAGCCACATGGGGAAAATTTACATTCATCACAGCATGGTCAGGCCATTCTTTGGCGAATATTTCCAAACACACTTGATTCATCATCTCCTTGGCGACATCAAAACTGATCTGACGTTCTTCACCGTATAATTGGCTAAATGCAATTGCAGGAATATGATGAAGCCCGGCTTCAAACGCCGCTCCGAAAGTTCCGGAATACGTAATAGCATGTCCCGCATTCTGCCCATGATTAATTCCCGAGATCACCAGATCAGGCCACGCATCTTTCATCGCATGATGAAGACCGAAAATTACACAATCAGTCGGTGTCCCTCCAATCGCATATCGCCCTTCTCCGCGCTGCTCGACATCAAAATGCTGGTGAAGCGTAATAGATCGCGCTTTGCCGGAATGCTCATGCATCGGGGCACATACGACAACTTCGGCAAACTTCTTGCGCGCATAATCTTCAAGTACGGCAAACCCTTCGGCATCAATCCCATCATCATTCACGAGCAAAACTCGAAATGACGAAGGATGTTTATCTCTGAGTGAACCGAACATAAAAACTAAGCTCCTTTAACGATTTTCTCGATACCGCCCATATATGGCTTAAGAGCATTCGGCACAAATATTCCGCCGTCCTGAGGGTCATAGTAATTTTCCATGACAGCCACCAGCGCACGCCCGACCGCAACGCCTGATCCGTTCAAAGTATGAACAAATTCGGTGTCTTTTGCGCCTGCGCGTTTGAAACGGGTTTTCATACGGCGGGATTGAATATCTCCGCAGTTGGAACAGCTCGAGATTTCGCGATATTTATTTTGGGACGGAACCCAAACTTCCAGATCATAAGTTTTACGAGACGCAAAACCGATATCCCCGCCGCACAGAACAATCGTGCGGAACGGCAATTCGAGTTTTTTGAGAATATTCTCGGCACATCCTGTCATACGCTGATGCTCGGCTTCTGAATCCTCAGGCTTCACGATGCTTACCATTTCCACCTTATAGAATTGGTGCTGGCGGATCATCCCGCGCGTATCCTTACCCGCAGACCCTGCTTCCTTGCGGAAACACGGCGTATAAGCACACACACGGATCGGGAAATCACCCTCTTCCAAAATTTCTTCGCGCACCATGTTGGTCAAGACGACTTCAGCAGTCGGAATGAGCCAACGCCCGTCAGTCGTTCCGAACTGGTCATCACGAAACTTCGGCAATTGGGTCGTTCCGTACATTACATCATCATTTACCAACAACGGAGGATTGATCTCGGTATAGCCATGCTCGCTTGTATGCGTATCAAGCATAAACTGGGCCAATGCACGCTCGAGACGCGCAATACCAGCTTTCTCGATTACAAAACGAGTTCCCGCAACCTTTGCAGCTGTTTCGAAATCAAGCATCCCCAGCGCTTCACCAATTTCAACATGGTCAGGAACAGATGCATTTGGATTCTTAGGCTCTCCGTGACGACGCACTTCAACGTTATCATCTTCACTCGCCCCGTCCGGCGTATCATCCGCCAACAAGTTCGGAATAGACGACAACAGATCAGTCAGCTCCTCGGCAACTTTGCGCTCTTGCTCTTCCAAAGACACCATTTTGTCTTTTATCGCCGCAACTTCATCCATCAAGCCTTGCGCATCGCCACCTTTGGACTTTACGGTACCGATTTCCTTGGACGCTTCGTTACGGCGCGACTGCAAAGCCTGCAATTCAGTCTGTAATGACCTCCGAGACTCATCCAATGCCAAAATCGCAGGCGTTTGTGGAGACAGACCACGGCGTGCCCAGTTTTTGTCGTAATATTCCGGATTATCGCGTAAAGCTTTCAAATCGTGCATAAGTTTGTATCCTGTAATGTAATTTATCGGCGCACAGCTTATATAAAATAATAGGGCAAAACAAGCGGAACGCCGTCAAAGATCAAAAAGACACACATGAGCCAATCGACACACACTCTGGAAAACATATTGGAACTGATGAAACCCGATCAGACGACAACGCCTCTTGTGCTGGATTCGCCGCACTCGGGAACGCTCTACCCAGAAGACTTTGCCTTTTCATGCCCGCTCGAAACCTTGCGGGCTTTTGAAGATCAATTTGTCGACGAACTATTTGAAGACGCAGCGTCTCAAAACAATGTTCCGTTTTTGAAGGCCCTGTTTCCCAGAACCTACATAGACGTTAACCGCGCCGAACATGACATCCCGCCTCACTTGATTGACGGACACTGGCCGCACCCGACAAACCCCAGCGCACGCGCAGATGCAGGTCACGGCCTCATCCGCGAAACCGTCGGAACACACAAACTCAAACTCTACACCCGCAAACTCTCGGTCGCAGAAATCGAGCGGCGCATAACCCACTATTACCGCCCCTACCACACAACTTTGAAAGACACACTCGACCGCACCCATAACAAAATGGGATTTTATTTACACATCAACTGTCATTCGATGACCTCTGCGATGATTGCCCCTTTCCACCCTACACAAATACCCGACTTTATTATCGGTGACATGGACGGAACCAGTTGTGGTATTGCCTTTCGCCGCACGCTTCAAATGACCCTCATAAAAATGGGCTACCACGTTGCGGTCAATATTCCCTATAAAGGCGTTGAAATTGTCAGGCGCTATGGTGATCCAGCCAGAGGTCGCCACAGCCTCCAGCTCGAAATGAATAAGTCGCTTTATCTGGATAGCGATAACAAAAAAATAGAAAAGAAATTCAACAAATTAAAAAGCGATCTTGAGAATTTGGTTGGAGAAATGCGAGACGCCCTAACCACCCACATCACACCAATGGCAGCGGATGAGTAAACACCGTATCGAAATTATTTTTAAGGGCAGAATCAATATCTTGAATTGAAACATTGAGCCCAAGTTGCGCCAGAGATGTGACACCAAATTCACGTATGCCGCATGGAACAATCCCGTTAAAATGCGAGAGATCAGGATCAACATTGATCGAAACACCGTGAAACGTAACCCAATGCCTGACCCGAACTCCGAGTGCCGCGATCTTGGCCTCTCCCCCGCTTCCTAAATCAACCCAGATCCCGACACGCCCGGCGCGCCGCTCACCATGCACATCAAATTCGGCAAGCGCGCGAATAACCCACTCCTCTAATTGCCAAACATATTTTTTTATATCAGGGGTTTGTTGGCGTTTTTTAAGATCTTGAATCATGTAGCCAATACGCTGCCCCGGCCCATGATAGGTGTATTGTCCACCGCGCCCAGTGTCATAGACTGGAAATCTTGGATTAAGCAAATCCACTGCCTTGGCACTTGTCCCTGCCGTATAAAGCGGTGGATGCTCCAAAAGCCAAACGGCTTCGTCAGCAGCACCAGAGCGCACATCGGCAACGCGCTGCTCCATCCACGAAACAGCGTCGACATACTCAACAGGTTTATCAGAAATAATCCAATCCATAGAGGCGGATACTAGACCTTAAGCAGCCTCTTGAACACCGAAATAATAGAAATCATCGCCTGCCTGCGCCTGCTCGAATGGAATAAGGATAACACCGTCTCGTTCTGCGGCAACGACCTCTCCGTTTCCGCGCGTATAAATCCCCTCACCCTTGGCAACCGACTCCATATGCACCCAACTTTTGGTGAAGCGATCCCCGTCTTCGAACATGACCCGATCTGTAAACTTCAAATATCGTGGGCGCGATTGCACTTCCTCGATCCCGGAAATCATCCCGAGAAACCTCAAAGCCTGCCACATAGCCCTCTCTGCAACCCCGATAGCTTCAGGATCATTATGATATCCGGCTTCAAGAGTAATACCGACTTTCCCCATACGATTAGCATAAGCCTCGGTACTGAAATCCTCGCCGGGATAAACTTGCTCCCAATCCAGAATAATCGTATCAACACCCAACGCCTTGGCAAATTCCATGGATCTCGGCTTGGACCGATCCGCAAAGGAAAATGCGGGGTCACCGGCACTATGTGTGGAATGGATATCAAGCAGATAATCGCACTCGCCGATCAACTCTTCCAATTGACCGACAAGAGCCGCCTCATACCCATCGCGGCGAGGCCCGCCGAACAGGCGATTGAGATTGACATCCACGTAGCGCTTGTTTTCGTCATGCGCGCGCTGATTACAAATCGGTACAACAATCAATTGACCGCAATCCAAAACCAGCCCCCCACCTGATAATTTTTCAACCAACGGCAGTAAAACTCTTGGCCCGGCGACTTCATTGCCGTGAATGGCGCCAAAAAGCAACAAAGTCGGCCCTTCAGCCTTTCCTTGAAACCGGAAAACCTCTATCGGATAAACACCCATAACAACATTCCTTATATAAAGTCGCCCTATAAGCGAGCCAGAACCAAACCGCCCGTATAGCGGCCATCTGCATCCCGATGGGGCTGATACCCGACAAAGCCGTCATCAAACAAGCTTTTCATCTCTTCCAGAGGACGTGGCGGAATAATAATAGCCTGATCTGCCGCCTTTTGGAAGTGGTGACGCATATTCAATTGCCTCATAGACCGATGCGCAAAGAAGGTATTACTTCCGTCAGCAGGATCAAAACCACATCCGACAATCTGGTATCCGGCTTTCAGGAATTGAGACCAACTTCGGATATTGTCATCGGTAATTAAAGCCAGCATATGCCGCCGCCCATTCATCCATGCAACAGAATCGGCCTTACGTAAAAGCTCTATCATAAGAGCCTTACACCGATAAGCGGGATGAGTTACAACCGAACACACAGTCGCTACCCTGTGAGGGGAATCCGGCAATTCCATATCCAGCATATCGGCTTCATCTTCCTTTTGGGGAAACAACACAACAGCCTGCGCAATCAAACGGTTATCCCGCTCGACACTCACAACGCGACAGTCAGGCTTTTCAAGAAGGTCTTCCCACTCCTCAAGGCTGCGGACATGCAAAACGTCTTGATCTGGACCCAACTCGTCCAGAACGGCTTGTTGTAACTCGAAATGACGTACAGCTTGAGTCTGCGTCTGGGGCAACGACAAAAATGGCATCCCGAACCACCCCGCTGGAAACGGCAAAGCTACGGCGTCACCGAACATCAATCGAAGGACAAGTGGATGGAACATATCTTAAGTATCTCTTGAAAAAACAACCCTGAAAATTACTTGCGACTATTAGTCACAAATAAGGTGACTCGGGCAAGAAAAATACTTCCTGCAACGCAACAGAATCAATGAGTTAGCGTGCGCCGCACAAATGAACAGCAAACAAACAGCTTTCCGCTTGCAACTCTCGCGCTGATTTGATAGAACCTGCCCACCCCAATTCGCGGCCATGGCGGAATTGGTAGACGCGCAACGTTGAGGTCGTTGTGGGCATTAGCCCGTGGAAGTTCGAGTCTTCTTGGCCGCACCATCTCTTAGATAGTGAGAGATTGAAAGCAACATGCGCTTAAACGTATTTCTTCAAAGAGCAGGTATCGGCAGCAGACGCGAAGCAGAGCGAATCGTGGCGGACGGTCGTGTGACCGTCAACGGTCAAACTGCAACCGCCACAACGCCAGTTGAGGACGGCGACAAAGTCAAAGTTGACGGTAAGCCGATAGCTATTGACGCAGCCCCATTACCGCGCTTGTTTATGCTCTATAAACCGCTCGATTATCTGGTAACAAACGCTGATAACGAAGGCCGCAAGACAGTATTTGAACTCCCTGCCCTGAATAAAAAAGGCCTACCGCGTCTGATGAATGTCGGACGTCTGGACGTGAACTCCGAAGGACTTCTATTGTTTTCCAGTGACGGACCACTGGCCCAAGCCATGATGTCACCTGAAATTGGGCTGGAAAGAACCTATCGTATTCGCATCCACGGACGTCTGAAACCATACCAGATCGAGCACCTCGGCAAAGGTGTTGTCTCGAACGGCATTCGTTACCGCGGCGCTCAAGTCGAGGAGGAAAAAGAACCAACAGGACGGAACACGTGGTATAAAATTGTCCTGACCGAAGGCAAAAACCGTGAGATCAGAAGGCTGATGGAACATTTCGGCTGTGTGGTAAACCGTCTAATCCGCCAAAGCTACGGACCGTTTAACCTCGGGGACATGAAACAAGGCGATATGCGCGAGATTCCACCGCACAAAGTAGAGGCCCTGATCGAAGACCTAAAAAAACGCGGCGCGAAACTCTAATTTTATTGATAGATTTTTCAATTTTCCTTAAATCGTCTTCATGGAAACAATTCAAAGCTTCGCATCGGCAGTACGGGTTGCTGAACCTGAAACCGACAGGGTCTTTACATTTATTGTCGATAAAAGAACGGGATTGTGTCTGGCGCAGCTCCGCAGCGATGACGGTACCTGGAGTCTAACAGGTGGATTGGTTGATCCGGGTGAAACACCACAAGAAGCATTGCTGCGTGAATGCTTTGAAGAAATAGGATTCATTCCTTCCGATATAAAAGAGATTTACGGATCAGTTGTAAAAAATGATCGTGGAGAAGATAAATATTGCCGGATTTTTCTGGCGACCATCGAGGATGCAAAAACCCTGACCTTCTCTCCCTGCCCTATAGAAGTCACGGAATTGCGTTGGGTTCCTCATACTGATTGGCCGGAGCCACCTCACCCAGAGATGCTCAAACTTTTAAAAAACCGGAAAATTATTTCCTATTTGAGGCCCTACACCCTCTCCTCACATATTACTCTCGGCTCTTCAGCCTCTGGACTATCCAGTCGACATCCATAAATATGAAAAATAACATGGATATACGCGCCATCAAACCATAACCAGATACATAGTCAGAAAATTCCAAATAAAGAAGCCTCCCCGTAATTATAAAGACTTGCTGCACAACACCATATCCTCCCCTTGAAAAGAGGAAGCAAATCTGGTCTGTTAGCGCGAATTATCAAATCAAAACCAATACAAGATTCTATCAGCAAGGAAACACGCCGTGAAAGATACATTGCGCGACGCAGCTCTCGAATACCACCGTCTCCCTCGTCCGGGAAAAATCTCGATTGTCCCGACCAAACAAATGACAACACAACGTGATTTGTCATTGGCATATTCACCGGGCGTTGCAGCGGCATGTGAAGAAATTGAAAAAGACCCATTGACCGCACTCGACTACACGTCTCGCGGAAACGTTGTTGCGGTTATCTCGAACGGAACCGCGGTTCTAGGCCTCGGAGCAATCGGCGCATTGGCTTCCAAACCAGTAATGGAGGGGAAATCAGTTCTCTTCAAAAAATTTGCGAATATTGATTCCATCGACATAGAAATCGAAGAACGCGACCCACAAAAACTGATTGATATCATTGCTTCGCTTGAACCATCTTTCGGTGGGATTAACCTCGAAGACATTAAATCTCCGGAATGTTTTGAAATAGAACGCACACTCCGTGAACGGATGAAAATCCCTGTTTTCCACGATGACCAACATGGAACAGCCATTATCTCTGGCGCTGCTATTCTGAACTGGCTGGAAATCACAGGCCGAAAAATTACGGAAGTTAAACTGGTTGCCTCTGGTGCAGGAGCCGCGGCCATTGCCTGCCTTTCTATTCTTGTTAATCTGGGGATGCCGAAAGAAAATATCATCGTCTGCGACCGTACCGGTGTTGTCTATAAAGGACGCAACGAAGGCATGGACCCTGAGAAAGAAAGATTCGCTGTTGAAACCGATGCCCGCACATTGGATGATGCCATTAAAGGCGCGAATATTTTCTTAGGCCTCTCAGCCGCAGGCGCGTTGAAAAAAGAAATGGTCGCAAAAATGGCAGATGCACCGCTGATTATGGCGCTGGCCAACCCGACACCAGAAATCATGCCGGACGAAGCTCTGGAAGCAAAACCGGATGCTGTTATCTGTACAGGTCGTTCCGATTTCCCGAACCAGGTAAACAACGTTCTGTGCTTCCCGTATATTTTCCGTGGAGCATTGGATGTCGGCGCAACAGCTATTAACGAAGAAATGAAAATGGCGTGCGTGCGCGCAATCGCTGCCCTCGCCCGTAAGGAAGTCACAGCAGAAGTCGCAGCCATCTATTCTGAGGAAACTCTCGAGTTCGGTCCGAAATATATGATCCCGAAACCGTTTGATCCACGCTTGATTGTTGAGTTACCGATGGCGGTTGCAAAGACAGCCATGGAAACAGGCGTAGCAACACGTCCGATCGAAGACTGGGAAGCCTATAAAAACAAACTGACCCAATTCTTCTATCAATCAGATGCCATCATGCGTCCGGTTTTTGCCAAAGCGCGAACCAATCCCAAGAAGATTGCCTACTGTGAAGGTGAGGAAGAACGCGTACTTCGTGCTGTTCAAACCGTTGTTGATGAACAACTGGCTCGCCCGATCGTGATCGGGCGCCGTTCAGTCATCGAGAACCGTCTGGAGAAACTGCACTTGCGCATGAAAATTGATCAGGATTTCGATCTGGTAGATCCGCAGAACGATACACGTTATCACGAATACTGGAATGCCTATCACAATGTGATGGAACGCTCTGGTGTAACACCGTCCCATGCCCGTAACATCGTGCGAACCAATACCACCGTGATTGGCGCGATGATGGTTCATAAAGGTGAAGCAGACGGGATGATCTGTGGCTCTGTTGCGCCGTACCGCGAACACTTAAAAACCATTGTTGATGTTATTGGTCTTCGTCCGGGTGTTGAAACGGCTGCCGCTATGATCTGCTTGCTGCACCCGACACGCGGCCCGATCTTTATTTGCGACACACATATTAACCCTGACCCAAGCGTAGCCCAGATTTCGGAAATGACCATGTTGGCCGTTGAAGAAATGAAACGTTTCGGCATTATTCCGAAAGTAGCCCTTGTGTCCCATTCCAACTTCGGATCGCACCGTCATGACAGTGCCTTTAAAATGCGGGATGCTTTTTATGACATCAAGATGCGCGCCCCTGATCTGGAAATTGATGGGGAAATGCACGCGGATTCTGCGCTTTCAGAAGAAATTCGTCAGCATATTATGCCGAACTCGACACTGAAAGGCTCTGCAAACTTGCTGATTATGCCGACCGTCGATGCCGCCAACATCACCTATAACGCGGTAAAAATCCTTTCTGATTGTATTCCGATCGGACCGATCCTGCTCGGTGTTGCCCAGACAGCCCATATCGTAACAAATGCTGTCACAGCGCGCGGAATTGTCAACATTACAGCGGTATCGACCGTTGGAGCACAAATTTTCTCCGAAGAGGAAACTGCACCGAAATTGCTTCAGGACACGGCAGCCTAAAGGATATTTAGGGAAATACTTTCAGGATTAAGTCAATTATTTGCTCAAGAGGGGCCTCCCCCTCTTGAGCTTTTTAATAAACTCCTCTAAGTAGAGGCATATTAGAAATTCAAGCCATCAAGGAGCCACCGCGATGAGCATTCCGACAGATTTGCAGGAACATATTGAAGAAACCAAGGAATCTATTCTGGTTCCTGATGAAGAAGTTATGGCTACAGACTTTCTAGGTCTATCGGATGAGTCCATCCGCGAAATTCTTGAAACCCTCCAGAACGAAGATTCGGAAAAACTCGACATCCTGCTGGATGACCTGACCACAAGTGACAAAGCGGAACTTCTTGAAAAAGTAAACCTCGAAAATCGCCAAGCCCTGATGCTAGGATTTTCTCAGCATTTTGACGCAGATGTTATTTCTATTCTTCAGGAAGAGATCCGCTCGAGCGTACTTGAAAAAATGCCGGCCGAGCAAGTGGCCAAAATCATTTCCGATCTGGACAGTGATGACGCGTTGGACATCGTTGAATCGCTTGACGAAGAGTTTCAGCATGAAATCATGCGCAAGCTCTCAGCCAAAATCCGTATGGCCCTGCAAGAAGGCTTGAACTTTCCCGAAGATTCCGCAGGCCGTCTGATGCAGCGGGAGTTTGTAGCCATCCCGCAATTCTGGACAGTTGGCAAAACCATTGATTATCTGCGAGCTGCAAAAGATACGCTCCCCGATGACTTTTATGATTTGATTGTGATTGACCCTGGACATCATGTTGTCGGAGAAATTCCGCTCAACAAACTGGTGCGCGCCCAACGTTCGGTTAAAATTGATGACCTGACACTAGATGAAGTCCACCCTATCCCGGCAACAATGGATCAGGAAGAAGTGGCAACACTTTTCCGGAATGAAAATCTGGCATCTGCACCTGTTGTGGACGAAGACGGACGATTGATCGGGATCATTACCTACGATGATGTTATCTTCGTTATTGATGAAGAAGCTGAAGAAGACTTGCTGAAACTCGGTGGGGTTAAGGAAGACGACTTGTACCGCAATATCGTTACCACAGCGACATCCCGCTCCCGCTGGCTGCTAATTAACCTCTTTACGGCATTTCTTGCAGCTTCCGTAATCTCGTTGTTCGATGCCACCATCGAAAAAATTGTAGCTTTGGCTATTTTGATGCCGATCGTAGCAGGTATGGGCGGGAATGCGGGTACGCAAGCCATGACCGTTGCCGTCCGTGCAATTGCCACCAATGAAATTTCCGGAGCCAACGCATGGCGCGTTATCGGAAAGGAAACTGCCGTGGGCGTTTTGAACGGGATGGTTTTTGCCGTCCTGATCGGGGCTGTTGCGGGCTTCTGGTTTCATGATACAGGCCTTGGAACCGTGATTGCTGCGGCAATGGTTATCAACTTAATTGTGGCAGGATTTTTCGGATCGTCCATTCCGGTTGTCCTTAACAGGCTGAACATCGACCCTGCCGTTGCATCGTCCGTTTTTCTGACAACCATGACAGACGTCATCGGCTTCTTTGCCTTTTTGGGCTTGGCCTCGATTTTTCTGCTTTAAGCATTATATAAAACATAATTAAGCCTATATTTTTGGGGACATTCTGTGCTAAAACCCGCCCCACAGCAAAACATCGGATACATATAATATGGGCAGACATAAGAACACCAAACGCAAATCCATAGTTGTAAGACCGTCCCGTAAATCGAACGGAACATCTCCTTCTATTCTGCGCCGCTTGATTAAGTGGGGATTTGTGTTGGGCTTGTGGGGTGTGTTGATCCTGGCTGCTATTCTGGCCTGGTTTGCCAAAGACTTACCCGACATCATCGAGAACCCGCATTTCGAACGTAAAATCTCTATCACGGTTTTGGCAAATGATGACTCAGTCATCGCGCGGTACGGTGACATCAAGGAAGGGAACGTAACTGCAGACAACCTGCCCAAAAATGTTACCAATGCCATTTTGGCAACCGAAGACCGCCGCTTCTATTATCACTTTGGCCTTGATCCGATTGGTCTGGCCCGCGCCATTTTTGTCAACATGACCAACAAAGGCTTGCATCAGGGCGGCTCAACCATCACGCAGCAACTTGCAAAAAATTTATTCCTCTCTCAGGAAAAAACCTACAAACGTAAAATCCAAGAAGCTCTTCTCGCCGTCTGGTTGGAACATGAATTAACCAAAGACGAAATTCTGGCAGCCTATATGAACCGTGTCTATCTCGGCGCAGGAACCTACGGCGTCAAAGCTGCCGCCAAAGTTTATTTTAATAAGGATGTTCAGGATTTGAATTTGCAGGAAGCCGCAGTCATTGCAGGCCTCTTGAAAGCCCCGTCCAGATATTCCCCGCTTTCAAATCCGAAAGCGGCACAAGAGCGCGCTAAGACAGTTCTCTCTGTGATGCTTGATGCAGGCTATATCACCAAAAAACAGTTTGAAACTGCCAGCGCACAAACCGTCAAACGCGCTAAGGAAGAAAAAGAAGATCAAGCCGCGCGCTACTTCTCTGACTGGGCGGTTGATAATCTGGAAGAAATTATCGGCACACCGACAACAGACATCATCGTCAGAACAACCATGGATCCTCAAGTCGAGGCAAGCACCGCAAAAGTTCTGAAAAAATCCATTGAAGATAACGAAGCAAAATCGGACGTGACACAAGCCGCTTCTGTTGTGCTGCGTCCTGACGGAAGCATTGTCGCAATTGTCGGTGGCGTTGATTATAACGAAAGCCAGTTCAACCGCGCCACACAAGGCCTACGCCAACCGGGTTCATCCTTTAAACCATTCGTCTATCTGGCTGCTATTGAAAAAGGTGCGAGTGAGGAAACGCTCATTGAGGACTCCCCCCTCACCGAAGGCAAATACCGCCCGACAAACTTTGGAGGAAAATATTACGGAGAAATCCGGATGATTGATGCACTAACCCTGTCTCTCAACACGGTTGCAGTGAAGCTCGCAAAGGCTGTCGGGATAGAAAATGTCATTGGAGTTGCCCGCCGCATGGGTATCACTGCCGATCTCGAACCGAACCTCTCTCTGGCTTTGGGAAGTTCGGAAATTCCAATGATTCAAATGGCTGGTGCTTATGCAACCATCGCCAGCGGCGGATACGCTATCGAACCGTTCGGCATCAAAAAAATCGAAGAAAAAGAAACAGGAAAAGTTTTGTATGAGCATAAGGCCAGCTCGTCTCCGCGCGTCTTCCGTCCGCGCGATATTCAGGTACTGGTAAACATGATGATTTCCGTTGTTCAAAACGGAACGGGGCAAGGCGCAAAAGCCGCCTTCTTTGCTGCCGGAAAAACAGGAACATCGCAAGATCACAGGGACGCGTGGTTTGATGGATTTTCTCAGGACTATATCGCTGTCGTCTGGTTCGGGAATGACGACAACACCCCGATGAAACGCGTAACAGGCGGCTCATTGCCGGCGCGTGCATGGAGAGACATCATTGCTGGGGCGAAAGCTGACTCGTCACCATCAAAATATAACCTGATCAAAGACAGCTCGGGATCTTCCGGTTTCGCAGATTTGCTGGATAGCCTGATGTCAACATCCTTCCCGGATCTGGTTGGAGAAAATGGAGGTGGTGATGTCCAAACAGCACCCCATAACCCATCGAAAGACCCTAACTATTTCAAACCGGACCGCCCTGGCGACCGTGTCGGTTACGGACGTTTTAACGATTAACACCACTATATAAATTCATTGGGATGAGTTTTGTTTTAGAAAAACAAAACCATCAATCCGACAACAATCAATAAAACACCCGCAGCACGATCAAGCCATAAAGACGCCGAAGGCACACTCAGAAAGACACTGGCACGCTGCGCCAACACAGCATAGAAGGTAAGCGTGACAATAAAAGACACGCTAATAAGTGTTGCTGCCAAAAGAAATGTCATCACGTCGATTTTCTGCAAGTCAATAAATGCAGGAAGAAATGAGACAAAAAATAACAAATCTTTAGGATTACTCGCAGTCAGTAAAAATCCGCTTACAAATAATTTAATCCCGCTTTCTGGAACGATATTCAAAAATGATTGACCATCGCCATTTTCGGAATGCCGTTTTAGAGACGCAACTAAGGTTAACACACCTAAGTAGAATAAATACCCACCACCCGAACATTTGATGATCTGAAATAAGAGTACGTTTTGAGCAACAAGCAACGCACCTCCTACCATTGCCAAACTGGCAAAAACAAAGTCGGCACAAACAATACCTGCAATAAATAAGACTGTTTGCGAAAACGGTATCTTGATAGCACGCGCAATTGTTGCAAAGACAGCAGGCCCAGGAGACAATCCCAGAATAACAGTTGCAATCACCAACCCAACCATATGCTCAATACTCATCATTAGAGAATTATATAGTAAAATCTGAACTGAAATAGAAGGATTAAAAAGATCCCCCGAAACAATTCGGGGGATTTATCATCGTGGGGAGAAAAATTATGCTGTTATGCGTGAACACCTGAATAAAACCCCGCCTCTACTGTCGGAACATCCCGTCTGAAAGCTGCAAACTTATCTTCACCGATATCATCCCAGTGCCGTTTTAAATCCCACATCGCCGGATTAGCAGACCCGATTTCTGTCACCTCGCGCATCAACGCAGCATCAACAAATTCTAGATAGCGTTCGGGAAAAGATACACGCGGCGCACGCAGCCCCAGATCGACCAACACCTTTGCAATATAAGCATCATCATAAACCATCATATCCGCAACAAACTGGATAGTGGACAGCACACGAATTTCTTCTCTGGAACTGGGAACTGTCCGCACATGACGCATAAACCGCGCATACATGTCCATTTCAACCTTATCACCCTCGGTCGGGTGATCGGGGGGCATTGGCAACACAATCTTTGAAACCATTTGGGTTTTCGGGCTTTGAATGTCTGGCATGATAACCTCCATATTCTTTTTTTCGGGCTTAAGTTCATCCTTGGAGATTCGTCTTAACGACTCCTTAACAACGCCGAAAACGGGCCATTTAGCCCGCCAATCCTGTGGATAAGTCACCTTGGAAGCTAATTTGAAAAACAATCGAAGATCTGGGCAGTCTTGCAGACAATTATAATTTCCTGCAAGGACCTATAAGGGTAGGAATCAATACAGGACATCATCAAACGCGCGGCTTTGCGTGGCGGATAGTCTCGGCCCCCGATTCCCAGAGCCGGCAAAGCCAAGTTCCTGAACCCTGCCCGATCACAGCTCTCGATCATACCTGTAACACATTTTTTAAGGGCCCTTTCTTCATCATCCATGCCACCGTCCCATTTGGGCAACACGCCGACCACCAATCGCGGAGACGAAGCAATATGGGTGGGCAAAAGAAATGAATCTCCGCGTTTCGGTTGAATGAAATGCGAGAGAAGGTGAACATCTAGCTTCGGACCGTAATGGGCGAGAATACGCAACCCCAGCGAACTCTCCCAAGATAGGTTCTCGGGCAGAAAAAAGCCTCTTGCATCAGTTTCCTGAGACTGGGTAAACTGCAAGAAATCCGCTTGAACAATCCTCAATTTTATTGGCTTTTGAGGGTTGGATGTCGGGGGAGTGTCTGGTAGGGTTGATGTCATGTTTAAAGCGCTTCAAATATCTTTTATCTGTTTATTGTTTTCCACATCGGCTCCTGTTTCGGCATTTGCAGACGGACCTGACGGCTCCTTATCCGGAATCGCACCAACATCGCAAGGGCTGGCAATGGTTGGTGACGCAATATTACCTCCCGAGTCTACCCATTTTGGCTATGCAAATCCAGAGGCTCCCAAAGGTGGACAGTTTCGCCGTGCGGCGTTCGGAACTTTTGACACGTTGAACCCTTTCTCTCTTAAAGGTAATTCCGCCCAAGGCCTCAATCTGGTCTATGACCGGCTGATGGCCCGCAGTTGGGACGAACCCTTTACGCTTTACCCTCAAATTGCCGAATCGGTCTCTGTTGTCGACGATCGGTCCGCCATTACTTTCACTTTGAACAAAAACGCGAAGTTTCAGGACGGAACACCTATTACAACAGAAGACGTTGAATTTTCCTTTAACACTTTAAAGGAAAAAGGGCGCCCGAACATGCGGAATGTTTATAAACTCGTAAAAAAAGTGAGCAAAAAAGACGCACAAACCATCACATTTACGCTGGGCACAGGATATGATCGAGAAACAGTTCTGATTATTGCTATGATGCCTGTCCTCTCAAAAAGCTGGTGGACAGGGAAAGACTTCAATAAAACGACACTGGAAATCCCGAACACATCTGGACCCTATAAGATTTCAGATGTCTCCGCAGGAAGAAAAATTACATACGTGCGCGACCCGAATTACTGGGGTGCAGATCTTGTGACGTCTAAAGGTCAATATAACTTTGATAAAATCAGTTTTGATTATTTCCGGGACCAGACAGCAGCTTTTGAATCCTTCAAAGGGGGGGAACTTGATGTTTGGGTAGATGCTGATCCTGGTCACTGGGTATCCGCATACAACATCCCGTCTGTATCATCAGGCATGGTTAAAAAAGAAGAGATTAAGCACGGGCGCGTTGAACGTATGTGGGGATATATATTCAACACACGCCGCCCGCCATTCAATGATGATAACGTCCGCCGTGCGCTCTCCCTGATGGTGGATCACGACTGGATCAATCGCAATATTTTCCACGACCAGTATCTGGTTACAACTAGCTATTACCCGAACTCGGAACTTGCAGCAACAGATGTCCCCTCACCTGAAGAACTGCTACTTCTCAACAAATACAAAGATGCTCTCCCGACAGAAATCTTCGGACCGTCTTGGCAAGCTCCGCCTTCCGGATCAATGGTAGCGACACGCGCCAATCAGGTAAATGCAGACAATCTCCTGAAAGAAGCAGGATGGATTGTCAGGAACGGACTCCGCGTCAACGAAACAAGCGGAGAGCCTTTCAGTTTTGAAATTGTCCTATCCTCTCCCGATGATGAAAAGCTGGCCATTTCTTACAAAAAAGCTCTTGAACGCTTGGGAATTACCGTCACGCTGCGCACGCTGGACGCTGCGGCCTTTCAGGATCGTCTCAGTGCCTATGACTACGACATGATTTTACATTACTGGCAAAACACACTGTCTCCGGGAACAGAACAAGCTCTTTATTGGGGATGTGCGGCAGCAAAAATGAATGGCAGCTTTAACTTTGCAGGAATTTGCAATCCTGCAATCGAAGACCTGATTTCAAAAATACCAAATGCAGCTTCGCGTGAAGAAATGGTGACGACAGTGCGGGCGCTCGATCGTATTCTGACATGGAAAAATTATGCAGTTCCCCTCTTCTACAGTGACCATGACAACGTGGCTTACTGGACCCAATCGGCTCATCCCGAACGACCATCACTTTATGGAAACATTCTGGAGAGCTGGTGGTCCGTGCATCCCGATGCCACAACACCACAATAGTGATCGGGAACCAATAAAAGTATCGGGACAGTCAAATCAACATTGAGTCAAATCAAAACCTCTGTTACGTTAACAACGTCTTGAATCATCAACTGATTAAGGTCTATTGAATGGCAAAATCACATTTTCTCCTCTTTTCCTGCCTGACAACGCTGGCATTATCCGCTTGCAGCACAGAGATGAACAAAGAATTCGAAGAAAACGGTCGCTACTGGCAAAGAATCGGGACAACCGACTCTATTTACCAACAAGGCCCGAAAGCTCAGCAAATATTGTTTCAGGATTTGGCGAACTGTACAGCCGTCGTGAATGAAATGGAACGCATGGGAGCAATCAAAGAAGCCGTTCCTGCCGAAACATGGGATGTTGATGCGAACAAAATTATTCCGGGTTCCCCTGAATCCCGTATGGGAAGTTGGGACACGCCGGAACGTGACGGCTATATGCGCACCGAAATGTATGACTTCCACGACTTCGAAGGCTGCATGACGTCCAAAGGTTGGGAACGCGTCAAGTACGTAAACTACAAAACTGAAGAACGCGCACGCGATACCTACCTTGACACAATCGGCTATGAGAAATATCGCACAAAAGTGTATGAGAACACACCAAAGCCAAGCACATACAATAACTAAAAGAATTCATAAAAACCCCTGAGAAATCGGGGGATTTTTTATGCTATAGTTAAATAAATTAACTTTTGCACAAAGAACAAGAGATGACCCGTATTAAACATACGGTAGGCGCGCAGTGACGATGCGCAAAAATTAAGTAGAAGACTATACAATTCTTTGGGAATTCAAGTCACACACGGCCTTATAAACAGCATCTACCGAGAGACTTCCCATTAGTGACTGCGTCAATGTTTTGGAACTATACCCTTCGTAGGCCGTCAGCTCATCAAATGTCTCTGGTGTCCGAACATAAGTCGCGCAAGCTCCAAACGGCGCATAAATTTCAGGATAGCTCGCGCCAAAAAGCCCGAGTGTCGGAACACCGGCAGCAGCAGCGGCATGCATTAAACCTGAATCATTTCCGATATAAAACCGGCAACGCGCCAGACAAGCTGCCGCCTCACCGGGAGTTCCCTTGGCAATCAAATCAAGTCCTACCCCTTCTGGTAAGCTGTCCAACAACTGACGCGCAGGCCCTTCCTCACCGGGAGCTGCAAAAACAGCCACGCGCCATCCGGCAAATGGCCCCTCTTGGGACAAAAGCCGCGCGGTCAATTCTTTGAAATTTGCGACAGGCCATGTCTTACCGATCCAGTTTGCCGTTGGCCCTATCCCCAACACAGGCGCTTGTCCATCAGGGATTAAAGATACCGCTTTTTCTTGCTGCGCTTTGGAAAACCACATCCGCGTGGCAGGTGGCTCCGAAATTCCTAATACAAAAGCATTTTGTTGGGATTTATGAGCTGATTTATTGATTTTATGGCTTAGAATATAGCGATGTTTCGCAAAAATCATGCGGGAAACAGCAGAATCTCGTAAATCAACGACAATATCCCATCTTTTCAGGCCCACAACCTTCCAAAGCCCTATCCAATGACGGTTCCAGCTCTGCTTTTTCATAGAAATTATCTGCTCTAGCTGGGGGACGCCCTCATATAAAGACACAACCAAAGGTCCACAAGCGACCGTTAGTCGGGAATCGGGATATTTAGTCAGCAAATAATTCAGTATTCCGTTGGATAAAACGGCATCACCGATACGGCTGGACGTAATAAATAATATTTTTTCATGCATAATCAGCAACATACAGACTTTTTGCCTAAACGAAAATAATTAAATCTTGGCTAGACAAGACCGTCCTTTTTGTCTATAAACGCCAAACCAAAGACCGAAACGCCTATTTTAGGACAATTGGTCTGAACCGTCCGAATTTTTATAGGGGCTAGGAACAAGGAGCGAAGCGTATAAAACATACGTGAGCGAGGAAGTGACGAAGCCCATATGAAAAGACAAAGGTTCCATGATGCCTAAGTAGCTCAGTTGGTAGAGCAAGCGACTGAAAATCGCTGTGTCGCTGGTTCGATTCCGGCCTTAGGCACCACTTTTCCTTGCCCTCCAATTACTTGTTATCAATAAAGAAAATCCGATTTATCGGGATCAGATATTCCTGATATAATGCTTGATCTGCGTCGCTCGATTCTCGAAATTTTACAAATAAAAAACATTTAATCTGCATACTAATAAAATGCCATTTAAAAGCACTGATATGAAATCCCAACGGGATAGGTTTCTGGCCTTTGCCTTCGCAGCGGCTGACCTGTTGATTGAAATCAAACAGAATGGCGAGATTTTATATACCTCCGGAGCTGTGAAAGCGATTACCGGCTTTGACGATGAAGAGCTTAGAGCCAAAAATTTTCACGAACTGTTCACATCGAATGACAACACGCTGGTGACAACAATCACTCAGCGTAACGCCGCCGGTGCCAAACATGGTCCATACCTGATGAAGATCCACCATAAGGAGGGCATAACCGATGAAAAACACATTTTTCTCTCAAGCTTTACGCTTAAAGAGGACGGCCCGATTTATATCGCAGTAACATTGGCAGATGCCCTACTCAGCTTTATTGAATTTTCCAAAGCCGAAACATCCTTGCATGCCATTCCGAACATGAAGGACTTCGAGCAAATCCTGCGCAAAAAAATCTCCAACATCAGCGCAACACAACAAGCCGTAGATGTACAAGTTCTTCAACTGGACGGTATGGCAAAATTCCAGAACCAGCTGGATGCCAACACTTGGGCAGGTCTTACAGCGGCAATTGGCCAATTGATGATGGAATCGTCATTGGACGGAGAAACTGCTGTTAAAGTCGATGATGAAAAATACCTACTCCTGAAAGACGGAGAAACCAATCAAGAAGAAATTCTCCAAAAGAAAATTATGGAGATTGCTGCGAAATACAACATCGCCGATGCAATTAACGTGCAGTCTAAAAACATCGAGGGCGATTTATCTGCACTCTCCGCTCGAGAAGCCACGCGTGCAGTGCTTTATACAATGAACAAGATGGAGCAACAAGGACTCGATTCTGTCGGAGATGATTTGAAAGGCTCCTTCTCCGCGTTCCTTGAAGAAAATGCTATCAAAATCAGTAACCTGAAACGCATGATTTCCCACCAGGACTTTCAGATCAAATTCCAGCCGATTGTCATGCTGGATCGGGAAAACGTATCCCACCATGAAGTTCTGGTTCGTTTCAACTCCGAGAAGTCACCTTTCGAATTGATTACAATGTGTGAAGATATTGGGTTATCTCCAGACCTTGACCTCGCGATTTGCCGACAGACGCTGAAATATATCGACCAGAAAGGCAAAAAAGAGAATATCGGACAACTTGCTGTCAATATTTCTGGCCAATCAATCCAAAGCGATAAGTTCGTTAAAAAACTTCTTGAAACGCTCAAAGAATATTCCGGAGCATCAAAAAGTCTGATGTTTGAAATTACGGAATCCAGTGAAATCAAAGATCTTGATAAGGTTGATGGCTATATTCAGGAACTCCGCAGCAAAGGTTACCCCGTCTGCCTTGATGACTTTGGCGCAGGCGCAGCCTCCTTCCAGTATCTCCATAAATTACAAGTTGACGGTGTTAAAATTGACGGAGCCTATGTCCGCAACGTCCTGACATCAACCCGCGATGCCACTATGGTTAAAAACATGACCCAGATGTGCCATGAAATGGGTGTTTATGTCGTGGCAGAAATGATCGAAAACGAAGATCAGAAAGAATTCTTGCGCGCAATCGGTGTTGACAAAGGCCAAGGATGGTTGTTTGGTAAAGCAGAAGATAAACCGCTTCCTGTTGCCCCTTAACACCGAAACCTGACATGAATTTTGTAACACACCCCCATCGCGGCCTTGTATCTGTCATCGGCGAAGAGGCGCAAAATTTTCTACAAAATATTATTTCGAATGACATCACCGCATTGGACTCGTCCCCGATGCTGTACGCCTGTCTTCTGACAGCTCAGGGAAAATTCCTGCATGATTTCTATGTCACAAGAACCGATAACGGCTACATTCTGGAATGCGAAGGCGGGGAACGCACACTTGATCTGGCGAAACGTTTAAATCTGTATAAGCTCCGCGCCAAAATCACCATCTCGGCGCAAGAAGACATCACAATATATGCAACAGAGACGACACGCACCTCCACACGCCCACAAGGAACAGAAAAACCTTTCTCCGAATGGGATATGGCGCGTATTACGCGAGGGGAACCGCATGGTTCTCGGGATGCCGAAATTGGAGTCTCTACATTAGCAGAGCTTAATCTGGATGAAACAGCCGTCTCCTACACCAAAGGCTGCTATGTCGGTCAGGAATTGGTGGCCCGCATGCATAACCGCAATCTGGGCAAAAAACATCTGGTGGCGGCCCGTTTCAAATCATCTCCGCCTGCATGGGGCGAAGAGATAGAAAACACTGGATTCATGCGCTCTTCATGTGGCAATCTGGGCTTGATTTTAATGAATCGCGACCGCGAGACCGAGCTAAGAAACACACAAAACGATGACAGCGAAATATATCTTCTGGGATTGTGATTCCACCCTCATAGAAAATGCCGAGCTTCACTGGCAAAAACATCTTGCTGTCACAAAACACCACGGGTTTGACATCAAAGCTGAATACCGCGAACTCTTCTACCACAATAACGGCGAACAAAACTGGCGCATGATGCATGATGAACTCGGGTTTCATGTGCCGATGGATCAATATCTTCGCGAGATTGACGCGTGGTATCACGCAAAAATTCTTGAAATCCCTTTGCGCCCGGGAGTTGGAAAAGCTCTGGATCATTTCAAAAACACAGGCGCAAAACAATGCGTTGTCACAAATGCACGGACAGCCTCTGTCCGCCCTATGCTCGAAAACAGAGGCTTGATGCCGTATTTCGAATTTATCCTATGTAAGGAAGACTACCCAAATCGCAAGCCTCACCCTGCTCCCTATGCGACGGCCCATGCCCGCATGGAAGAGCTGGAGTCTGCCGCCATCAACAAACAGGACTGCATCGCTATTGAAGACGACCCGTACGGCGTTGAATCTGCTATGGCTGCGGGAATACCAGTCATTCACCGCCGACTAAATAGAGACAGTCCTCCCGTCATAGGGGCGCTCGCTTCCGTCTATGATGAAGATGAATTTCTAAAAGCATTGCTTGGATAATAAAAATGGCAACTGCACTCCAACTCACAGACAAAGCCAAGAAACTCGCCAACGCGGGCCAGTTCGAAAATGCTATTGCCTTACTGAAGCAAAGCCTATCCCTTGACCCAAACCAAGCGGATGCGTGGCAGCATATCGGCTACATTTCGATTTTCGGCACAGTCGATTTTGCCGCGGCAGTTGATGCCCTTGCGCAAGCTCTGACACTCGATCCGACAGACGCTCAAACCTATTACCTGATGGGATATGTTTCCCAGCAAATGAACCAGATTGACGACTCAATCGAACTCTTTCGCATTGGTCTGGAATATGACCCTGCCCACGTAGAAATGCTATCCTTTCTGGGCATGGGGTATCTCTACAAACGGAAGTTTGATGATGCAAAAATGCTGGTCTTACAAGCATTGAGCCTGAAACCTGACAATATCAAAGTCTTTTTAAATGCGCTCAACATCGCGGAAATCCTACATCTTGAGGATTTCGAACGCGCGCAAATTACTTCCGCCATCAAGAAAGTCGAAAAACTTCCCGACTTCAAAGAAAATATTCTGCTCTTTGAAGCCAAAGAGCTCTTCTCCGAAAAACAATATGACGAAGCAAAAAAGCGTCTCTCGAAAATCAAAGATAATATTGAACAATTAGGAGCGGCAAAAAACTTCCTTCTGGCTGACATTGCCCGCCGCGAAGGAAATCACGAAGCCGCGCACGGATTCTACGCCAAAGCCAACCGCATGCAAAAGAATTCAACCGAAGGACGCCGATATAAACTTGAGACTATTACAAATCTTATTGACGATACGCTTGATCTTCTCGATCAGGATTTTTCGAAAGACATAGAAACTGTCATTAAACAAAATAAAATCGAGCGCCCCTATCCCGACCCTGTATTTTTGATAGGATTTCCGCGCTCGGGAACAACACTCACTGGAAAAATCCTCGACACACATCCGCAATTATTTACAGCCGATGAGTTTAGTGCCATTGACCAGATCAAAGTGCACATGCAACAACAATACGGACTTGATCTCCCGCGCGATATTCCGAAATTGACGTCAGAACATCTGACCTTCATGCATAATCTTTATAACTTGAAACAATCAGGCCTTCCCGCAGCCCAACAAGATCATATCTTTATTGATAAGATGCCGCTCAACACGCTGCACGTGCCGATCATTCATGCATTATTCCCGAACGCGCGATTTATCTATGTCACACGCCACCCGCTTGATTCAGTTTTGAGCAGCTTCATGCAATATTTTGCCCTGAACGCCGCCATGTATCACTTTCTCGACATTGAAACAGCAGCGCATCTTTACAAGAGAACACGAGAACTCTGGCTCAAAGAAAAAGAAATTCTTCCTCTTAAATATCATGAGCTGCGCTACGAAAACCTCGTCAATAATTTCGACAAAGAAGTCGGAAAAATGCTCGAATTTATTGGGGTTCCGTGGGATGACGCCGTACATGAATTTTATAAAGAACGTGCCGACGGCCCGACAACGCTCTCTCCTTCCCGTACACAGATCACAGGAAAATTGACCAGCGAACCGCAAGGCCGCTGGAAGAAATATCGTCCGCATCTGGAAAAAGCAATCGAGGTTCTAGAACCGGTCATAACCGAACTCGGTTACGACCTTGATAAAAACTAGGCAACAGCCTTAATCTTCTTTGTTCTGGAAGCCCGCAAAGCTGCTTGAGCCGCAGCCAGACGTGCAATCGGCACACGGAACGCTGAACACGACACATAATCAAGTCCTGCACGTTCGCAGAAATCAATCGAGTCAGGATCGCCGCCATGCTCACCACAAATACCGAGCTTGATGTCAGAACGGGTTCTGCGTCCGCGCTCAACCGCCATCTCGATCAATTGCCCGACACCTTCTTGATCCAAAGACACAAACGGGTCTTTGGCAAACACACCGCGATCCACATAGAACGGCAAGAATGATCCCGCATCATCTCTACTCATCCCGAGCGTTGTTTGCGTCAAGTCATTTGTTCCAAAACTAAAGAATGCCGCGTCCTCTGCGATCTCGTGCGCCATCAAGGCCGCACGCGGCAACTCGATCATGGTGCCAACGATATAAGGAAGCGTCTTGCCGTTTTGGGTATAAACACGATCAGCCACCTGATCGACCATTGCTTTCAGAACCGATAATTCTTTCCGCGTGGCAATCAACGGGATCATAATTTCCGGCACGACGTCAGACTCAAGAGCAGCCTCGAAAATCGCAACCACCTGCATCTCGTATATCTCGGGATAGCTCATACCCAAACGGCACCCGCGGTGACCGAGCATCGGGTTGGCTTCGGACAGTTCGCGCAAACGCGCACGAACTTTATCTTCAGAAAGTTTCACAACATTTGCAAATTGCGCGACATCCTTGTCATCATGCGGCAAGAACTCATGAAGCGGTGGATCAAGCAAACGGATTGTGACGGGCAACCCCTTCATAATCCCGAACAACTCTTTAAAATCCCCGCGCTGAGCAGGAAGCAAAGATTTCAAAGCCTCACGACGCCCCTCTTCCGTTTGTGCAAAAATCATCTCACGCACTTTTTGAATACGCTCAGGGTCAAAGAACATATGCTCTGTACGGCACAGGCCAATCCCTTCCGCTCCGAAATCGCGTGCGACTTTGGCATCCAACGGCGTTTCAGCGTTGGCGCGAACTTTCATACGACGCGCACCATCTGCCCATCCCATGACCGTTTCGAAATCACCTGATAGTTTTGGCTGTAATGTCGGCACACGGCCCTTCATCACTTCTCCTTTTGTTCCGTCAATGGTAATCAAATCTCCTTCGGAAATGGTCTGACCACCCGCCAACATAGTTTTGGCCTTCATATCAATCTGGATAGTGCCTGCACCTGCCACACACGGACGCCCCATACCGCGCGCCACAACAGCCGCGTGGGAGGTCATCCCGCCGCGCGTTGTCAAAATTCCGCGCGCTGCGTGCATTCCGTGAATATCTTCAGGCGATGTTTCAATCCGCACCAGAATAACATCTTCTCCGTTATTCCCGCGACGCTCGGCTTCATCGGCATTAAATACAGCAACACCACTCGCAGCCCCGGGAGACGCAGGCAATCCCTTACCTACCACATCACGCGGTGCATTCGGGTCCAACATCGGGTGAAGCAACTGATCAAGAGCAGAAGCATCGATCCGCAGAACAGCATCTTCCTGCGCAATCAATTGTTCGTCTACCATATCAACAGCAATTTTAAGCGCTGCCGCAGCAGTACGTTTTCCGCTACGGGTCTGGAGCATATAAAGTTTGCCCTGCTGAACTGTAAACTCGATATCCTGCATATCCTTGTAATGATTTTCAAGCTGGGTGCGCACATCACACAACTGCGCATAAACTTCCGGCATTACCTCTTCCATCGACGGAAGCGCACTAGCTTCCTTCTCGCGTGCGGCTTTGGAAAGAGGCTGCGGCGTACGGATACCTGCCACCACATCTTCACCTTGCGCATTGACCAAATATTCGCCATAGAAATAATTCTCGCCCGTAGACGGATCACGGGTAAAGGCAACACCTGTTGCACAATCATCCCCCATATTCCCGAACACCATCGCCTGAACATTAACAGCAGTTCCCCAATCTTCTGGGATAGAGTGGATTTTACGGTACGTTACGGCACGCGGCGTCATCCATGATTTAAACACAGCACCAATTGCCTGCCACAATTGCTCAATTGGATCTTGCGGAAACGGACGGCCCAATTCGCGTTCAACCAACGCTTTATATTCCGCAACGATTTCTTTCCAACCTTCTGCCGATACATTCGTATCACTCACGCAAGAATTGTCGCGTTTGTAATCATCCAGAATATCTTCAAACTCGTGGTGAGCCACTTCCAGAACCACATCCCCATACATCTGGATAAAGCGGCGGTAACTATCCCACGCAAAGCGGGCATCACCAGACTTGGTCGCAAGCCCTTCAACAGTCGTGTCATTCAAACCGAGGTTAAGAACTGTATCCATCATGCCGGGCATCGATACACGTGCTCCGGAACGAACAGAGACAAGAAGAGGATTTTCAGCATCACCGAATTTTGCGCCGACATGCGTCTCAATCTCGGCCAAAGCATCCATAGCTTGCTGCATCAGCTCTTGCGGATATTCTCTGCCATGTTGATAAAAATAGGTACAAACTTCTGTCGTGATCGTAAACCCCGGAGGCACAGGCAGCCCGATAGAGGCCATTTCAGCGAGGTTTGCGCCTTTCCCCCCAAGCAAGTTGCGCATCTCTGCGCGACCGTCACTTTTCCCTGCACCAAACCCGTAAACCCACTGAGTCATGACACTCTCCTCGTGCTGAAAATTCTATAATTTGCTATGCTGAGACTATAGCGATTTGACCAGCATAAGGCAAAGCCGATCATCAACGGCGCGCACTTCGCCCACAGAAACGCTTTGGCGATCAAACACAACACCGGCCCCATCGGGGACATAGCCCATCCGCGCATAAAGCCGCTGAGCAGCACCGAAATTCCCGCCAACCCCGACACCTATGCCGATCATATCCATGCCTTCGGATTTGGCCTGCGCTTCGCAAGCCTCGACCAGCTTTTGTCCAATGCCGTTACAGCGGAAAACGGACCCCACATACAAATCCTGAATTTCGGCGAGCCCCAAACTCCTGAACGGCTGATACTGAGGGAACCTGTTTAAATGCGCATATCCGGCAATCCTGCCGTCCTGAAAAGCAATAAAAACAAAGCGCTTGGCCTGCAATTGCTCGTCGAGAGATATAACAAAATAATCAGGATGATCTTCATGGCCTTGTGCAAAGGCTTGTAATTCAGACAGATCATCCGCCTGCATCGACCGAATAAAAAAAGGAAGATCACTCATGTTGTGAAATGAATTAAGGAGTGAGGAACATAAGCCGCATCACTGAGCTTACCGTCTTTGGTATAAATCGGACCGACAGCAGGAACAGCGCACGTGGTCAAAGGCGCAACAGCAGCCGTATCGAACGGCAACCTCTTCAGATCGCGAACATCCGAAGGTTCAAGCGGATAACGGTGAACAGGGGCAACTTGCATAACGTCTTATACCGCAAACCGTTTCCAAAGTCCGTAAAAATCACAAAGAATGCTGTAAATCATCTTTCATCCTGCAAAATAATTTTAATGAACAGTAGAACTGTAACAGAAAATATCCGAGCCTTGCAAATTTTACCAAGAATTCTGCGTGTCTTAGCTCAAAACCGACGAAAAAGCCCCAAAAAAAGCCCCGAAAATTCGGGGCTTTAAAATTCCTGAACAACCAGCTCTAGACTTCCAAAATCAAACGCTGCGGGTCTTCCAACGCTTCCTTGATACGCACAAGAAAGGTCACAGCCTCGCGACCGTCAATCAAGCGGTGATCGTAAGACAATGCAAGATACATCATCGGACGAGCTTTAATATCACCGTTTGGCATCACCATTGGACGCATCATGGTTTTGTGCATCCCGAGGATCGCCACCTGCGGAGGATTGATAATCGGAGTGGACATCAAAGACCCGAAAACACCGCCATTGGTAATGGTAAACGTGCCGCCTGACATTTCGTCAACAGTGATTTTACCATCACGGGCACGGCTTCCCAAAGACGCGATGTCTTTCTCGATTTGTGCCATGGATTTGGCATCGCAGTCCTTAACAACAGGAACCACCAAGCCTTGAGGGGTAGAAACAGCCACGGAAATATCATAGTAGTTTTTGTAAATTATCTCGTCACCGCTAATCTCGGCATTCACAGCAGGAATCTCGCGCAGAGCATTTACAGCAGCCTTCACAAAAAACGACATAAAGCCAAGCTTCACGCCATGTTTCTTTTCAAAGCTATCTTTGTACGCATTACGCATATCCATAACAGCAGTCATATCGACTTCATTAAAGGTTGTGAGCATCGCAGCCGTATTTTGAGCTTCCTTGAGACGCTCGGCAATTTTCTGACGAAGACGGGTCATTTTGACTTTTTCTTCACGAGGACCGGCAGCGCGCGCAACAACAGGTGCGGCAGGTTTCGGAGCAGCGGCAGGAACAGCCTTCGGCGCTTCCATGTGGGCAATCACATCCCCCTTGGTCACGCGACCATCTTTGCCTGTGCCGGCAACATCTGCGGGATTGATTTTGTTATCAGCTGTAATTTTCTGAACAGCCGGAGACAATTTTTCAGCAGCAGCGGCGGGAGCCGGCGCGCTTGCAGCAGGGGCAGGAGGGGCAGACTCCTTCTTCGGAGTGGCAACACCACCTTCGGAAATCTCACCGAGGACAGCGCCGACTTCAACAGTTTTTCCTTCACCGAAAGAAATTTTTGCAATCACACCCGATGCAGGAGCATTGACTTCCAAAGTCACCTTGTCGGTTTCCAGTTCACAAATCGGCTCATCCTGAGCGACAGCTTCTCCTTCTTGTTTCAACCATTTGGAGACAATCGCTTCTGTAACAGACTCACCGAGCGTAGGGACAAGAATTTTGGTCATGACTTTGAATTTCCTGATTCTTCTTAAGTGTTTTTGACCTCATGAACATTCACCTTTTTGGGTGAAAAATCAAGAGGGCGAAATCAAATTTAGTGGAACAATAAGACCGCTATAACGCCACGGACATGCAGTGTGGGTACAAAAAATGTGGGAACATCTTATGGGTAAGAGAAAATAATTATTGGAAATCAAAACCGGGCTGTTTTCCTTGTGCGGAAACATCACACTCTGCTGATAAAGCTGGTTTAGGATGTTTTTTACACGACTGTTTGGTCGCATCAGGGCCGAAACTGTCATCCGCAATTCCCTTCAATCCCATCTGGACAGTATACATATCCAAATGTGTGTCAGATGTGCCACCCGCGGCTTCGGTTTGCACAACACCCGTAATGCGCGGATCATGTTTTTCTGTAACAGCCAGCTTTTGAGCGAAAGCTTTTGCTCCGAGACGGGAGACAACATCTGCTCCTTTAATTTCCAAATTAAGAAATATGCGGCCATCCGCCCCGATATTTATATACGGCACCGAAATAACGCTAAACAGACCACCCTCATTCAAAGTCTTGACAACATCTGCATCGCGCACATGAATCAATGGAACAACACTCTTCTTTTTGAACAGCTTTCCGGATTCGTCATGAATGTCCAGCGTCACACTCGGCAAAGCAAAGCGGACACGATCCTCGCTCATTTGACGCCCCCTATTGGCATCAAGCTCGAAATGGCATAAAACCGGATAGTGAACATTCTGGTAAATATATTTGATCATCTTGGCAAATGGATCAATCTCTCCACCGCGCCGCACGGATTTATGTCCGGCAACAGCCCCAACATGAAACAATGACCAAGGCGTAGCCCGCCCCTCATAAATAAAACTCGTCTTGTCTAACAAATCGGAGGGGATCACACTGGATGCTAAAATCACATCATCAATTTTCTTGCCCGCATATCGCTCGCGTCCCTTAAGTATCTCATCATAAAAGGCTTCTTTCTCCCCGGACTTATGATACAAAACGATCCGATTCACCTCTTTTGCCTCATCATTAAGGACAACTGGCTTGGAAGATCGGCGAAAAGGCGCGCGAGACCTTCCCTTATGTACAACCTCAATATCCCCCAACAGCTTTTTCTTTATATTGATAAAAACCACGGGAGATTTTAAAGGATCGATGGGCGTGACCACATGATCGGAAACTTCAAGAAACTGGTTCGATAAATCAAGAACACGCATAGCGCAAGTCGGACTATGGGGAAGCTGATGCGGATTACTGACGGTTCTGAAATGCTCGCCGACATCAAAACTTCCCGAACTTCTGGACTGAGAGACCTGAGTTAAAGGAGCCTGCAAGCATTCCGGGCAAAGCAATTGAAATCTTTTAACTTTTGACCCCTTCACGCCGGAGGGCAACGGGCCATGTGTATCCGCTTCATAAACGCTTAATTCGACCTTTTGCGCACCAACCCGGATATATATTCCCTTACGTGCCGCAATATATTGGATTCCGACAGGCTTTGCTGCCACATTCGCTCTATCGCCCCCAGCATCTCCCACATCGTTTACAGGAACGAAAGCCGCCCAAGGAAACTTCAGATTTTGCGTGTCCTTATCAATCATGGCAACTCTCTACCATAAAATATCCCGAAAGTCACTATTTTCATAAATATATTTTAAGAATTGTAGAAAATTAAATTTGTATGGAATAAAAAAGCCCCGCTCTCGCGGGACTTTAAATTCTCTAATATTAAGCGTTAAGCTTATTGAACAACGCGAACGAACAGACCGCAGTTGGCTGTTCCAACGTTTTCGTTGTAAACGCCAGCGTTAGAGCAAGCTGTAGCAGCACCGTTAGAACCGATAGCAACAACAGAACCGGCATCAGAAGTACCATCGTCCATTTTGCGGTCGATACGAGCAGCTTGGCTAGGTGTCAGGATGTTACCGGTAGCAGCAGAAGAAACTGCATCTGTAGAGCTATCCCAACGGACATAGTGACCGGCAGCAATAGCGGCTACGGCACCAGCCGGTGTAGAACCAGCATCATAGAAAAGCTTCATTGTACCAGCAATATTTGATGCAATCAGGTTGGTCCCGGCGCTAGATGCTGTCGCTGTTGGGTTTTGAGGATCAACACCCGAGAACATATCAGAAGCAACCAATTGGCCCAACGCAGCACTGTTTTCGTTAGCAGCATCAGCCAAAGCAGCACCTGCACCAGCAGCACCGATCTGACCGTTACCGTCACCAGCTTGGTTACACATAGCAGTACAGTTAGGAACACGGTTAGCAGGGTTCAGAATATCACCAGGATATCCGGAATATTTATCGCGGAAGGTATTGATAGCTGTTTCAAAAGCTTTCAGCTGGGAAACAGAAGCAGAAATACGAGCATTACCGATCAGCTCTTGGCCTTTCAGAATACCACCGATCAAAAGACCGATAATAATCATAACGATCGCCAATTCGACGAGGGTAAAACCGCGTTCGGACTGACGAGTTTGCATGGTAGATTGTGTCATTGAAAACTCCATTCAGGTAGTGATGTGAAATTGCCCACCCTTCCCGCACATGTCAGGCTTGAATCAGGCTTCAACAGTATATACAAAAATAGCCAAATGACTATCCCGCATAAGTCAGAATGCCGCATTTTTTATTAACAAAAAGTAACAAAACCCCTCGTCACTTTCTCATTTTGACAAATTGAGGAAATATTTTCCGAAATTACGAAGCTTTTTTCTGTTGAGCTCGATATTCGCTGGGACTAACCCCGACAATATCTTTAAAAACGCGATTAAAAGTTGGGACGGAATTGAATCCAACTTGCTCGGCAACAATATTGATTTGCGCATCTGTCTGTTCAAGCAGAAGCAAGGAGTCCTGGACACGCCGCTCATTTATAACCTGAGGTAAACTTTTTCCAAAACATATACCAACCAATCTGGAAACACGCGCTTCAGAAGTCCCAAGCTCCTTTGCAAGTTCCATACGGGAGAAACTGGTTTCCTGATATACCTTGTCCATATCGAAAAGCTTTTTCAAGAAAACAATCATCTCCTTTTCCTGCTCGTTAACATCTTCGACATCAATCCGCCGTTCAAGCTTGATCGAGGGGGGATAAATTCTGAAAAGACTTGTGGAGGCCACATATGCCATCCCCCCCCCTAAAACATCACGGGCAAGAACAAAGACTGGTTCGGCAATAGCATCCGATACGCGGAGAAAGGTCACAAAAAGTATCAAGACGTTAATGACAACAAACGAAATAATCAGCCAATAGCGCTCTTGCCGTGTTTCTGTTTCCGACTTTAACGGCTCAAACGTCCCACGGGAAATCCACAGGGCCAAAAAACACATCAGGCCGGAGAGAATTCCGAGGGTCTGGATAGCTTGCATACGCAAATCAACAGCGCATATTTGCCAAACGCCACAATTTTCCTCGCCCCCTAGAAGAAAAGCACCGGACCACCCTCCCAAAACAGCAAGAAATGGAATTGATAAATTGAGCCAATAAAACGGCTTGGGAAAAGCGCCAAAGTCTGCAACCTGCAAGATCATCAGAACAGAAAAAGCGGGTAAAGCCAGCCAGAAGCCATTTTGCAGAAAAGGATAAAGGGAAATATCCGCCGATAGGCGGCTTTGACCCAAATCAAAGAAAAAGGCGCAGCCCAAGACAAGAAAACATAAAACCGGAACAACGACATGACGCACATGCCCAGCCCGAAATAGAATATAAACAATCACAGCAACAGCTTGAACCAACCCTATGAGCGAGAAAATCTCGCTCAGGGAAAAAGAGAGTTCATCCATACCATTGTTAAAGCCGATCATTGTCCTTGACATAGAGCATCTCGGCCTTTTTGAACAGGGCTAAGAATTTTATTACAAATATAATCCAGCATAAAATTGATTTCGCTCGGATGCATGGTCGACAATCCGTCTTTAAGCGTCTCAACCATCATTTCGTACGCCATCTCTTTTTCGCCCATATCAGAGGCAATAATGGCCTGCATCTGCAATGGCCATGCAGGCATATCAGGGCGATAAATCGCAGCCAACTCTCCGGCCAGATCCAATGCCAACTGCTCATTTTCAAGACGATGCCGAGCCAAAAATATTGCCTGCCCCAACCAACGCCATTTTTCTTTTTCCGGGTATTTTCCGATTGTTCTCAAATAATCAATAACAGGATAAAGCTGCTCAGGATTCTGTGTTGCTCCGAAATAATACGCGGCAAGAAACGGGACATACTCCGAGATGCTGTTTAAAGAATCCTCCATCCAGAACCATTGCTCGAGATGATCGTAATTATAATCCTTCAAAGCCTCAGTCCGTCCCGTCATATTCCCAAAGTTCTGTAAAGTCAGCGCGCTAGAACGATATGCTAACTCTTTGTCTCCAAGAAATGCCATAGTAATGCCCATAGAAGACGGAGCAGGAGGTATATTTGTCCACGCAGGCAGCTCAAGTCGGGTATAGCGCATCAAAGCGAGGTTGGAAAATAAGGCAATAATAAAGATCGCGAATACCGGAAGTCCGATAACATTCCAGAAATATGGCTTGGGGGATTTCTCCATCAGAACTGGCGCCGCTTCAAATCAATAATAGTTGCTGTAGCTATCAGAGCAAGAAAGACGCCCCCCTGAAGAATAACCATCAGCCAATCGGAAAGACCGACACCACCATACATCAACCAGTTCGTCTGAACCAAAAGATCAAGACGCGGTACAAAAACAGCAACCAACTGCATCACATATGATAGCCCCTTATGAACATCAAATGTCCCAGATAAATCATTACTATCTGCAATAATAAGAAGTCCGCCCATCATACGGGCAAGAACATAAAATCCCAAAGTGGAAAGACCTGCAGAAACAGGACTGGATAAAACCATAGAAAAGAAAAAAGCTGTATTGGAAACAATTACAAATTCCAGAAAGATCCCAGCTGACCACAGGAGAATCCCATCGGGACCTGCGCCTGATCTGGAGAATATAAGAACCAGAATGGCAACAAAAACTGCAGCAAATAACGACAACAGCGTAAAGGCAGTCATGTGGGATAGAACAAAGGACAGTCGGGAAATTGGTCGGGTCAAAAGAAATTCGACTTCACGCGCATCAAAAGACTTACGCGTATAAAAAACGACAAAAAGGACAAGCCCTATAAGGGACAACAGCCTGACCCCGCCCGCTATATAAGTTACAACAAACTGGTCTTGTTCAATAATCGACGCCGATCCGGAAAAAATGGATAAGCACACACCTAAGAGAGAGACCGCAACAACTCCCCAGAGCATGCGGTCTCGAATTGCGGCTAAAAGCACATATTTAATCAAATGAATCGTCACAACAGAGTGAACCTACATTTTTACAGGACGGCGATCCTGACCAAACATCCGATACAATTCCTTATCGGTTTGATGGATGCTTTGTCCGGCAGTATCCAGAATTGTGGCTTTCATGAAGATAACCAATTCTGTTTTACTAACTTTATCGCCTTGATTGCGGAACAATCCACCAAAGACAGGAATATCCTTAGCGACCGGAACACCTTCCTGCGTAGAGGTTGTTCCATCCTGAAGCAATCCGCCCATCACCATGATCTCACCAGAGTTCATATTCAGAACAGAATCCACTTCCTGAACACTGACGACTGGAATCTTTGAGTCTATATCAACACCTGCCGAAGCCGCAACGAACGCAACCCCAGGATCGGACACAAATTCCTTGATCTTCGTAACTGTAGGACGGACCTGCATGGAAACCATACGTTTATCCAGATTGATAGACGGCAACACGTTAATCAAAACACCTTCAGGAACAGTTTTAATTTCAGAATCAACTTCGGTTGAACCGGCAGTGTTTACCGTTGCCTGAGTAATATTCAAATCAAGCTTGAAATATACTTGGTTTTTCGCAACGTTCAGAACAGCAGATTGGTTATTAAGAACAGTCAAGCGCGGACTGGCTAAGGCATGCACTGTTCCGAAACGGGACAACGCACTAACAAACGAACTGATATCATCACCTGCAAACCCGAATGTAATAACATTCGTGGACAGCGTATCAAATGCTGGCTTAGCGAATGACCCCGAAACACTAAAATCCCCGACACGATCCAGCAAAGACCAGTCAATACCGGTAGCGAACTCATCCGACAAGGACACTTCCAGAACTTTAGCTTCAATCAGAACCTGCGATGTTACAGAACGCTTCAACTCATCAAGATAATCATCAATTTTTCTATGCAGGCGCTCATTTGCATAGACAGAGACGATACCCGCTTGTTTATTCATAGAATAGCTTGGTGTAAAGGTCACTTCATTCTGGACAGCACTTCCGCCGGACAGATTACTCGGCAAGGATTCAACACGCAAAACAGGGGGGGCAGTGACAGCAGCCGGAGTTGCACCAGCAATGTCTTCGATAGGAATAGAACTTGGTTGCGGAGCCTGTACAGATGTTGCAGCTGTATCCGTCGTAACAGTCGGCTGGGTAGCCGCACTCGGAACAGATGCTACAGGGTCACCTTGAGCATCATCGCTAGGTAAAGAGACCGGGGATGTCACATAGATATCACCTCCGGCTTGCGGAGCAACAGACGCAGCAGCAGCAGCCCCCTGCAATGCAGCGCCGTCGAGAGGGGGAACAGGCGGATTGTTGGCATTACCGGCCGTCAGGGTAATTTGAGGATCTTCAGCTGTTTTCAGATAACTTCCGGTCGAATTGGATTCCAGAATTTGCTTGATGTTAGTATCAAGCTCGGCCCAAAAATCGGAGTCGGATGTTGACTCAACAGTAAATTTAGAACCGCCGGAAACGCCGCCTTCCCCACCACCTTCGCCGCTTTCAACGGAAACATCTGTCTGCATAGAGCCGCTGTTCTTACGAACAAAGCTCAAATAATCAATCTTGTAGTTTTTGGTGTAAGGCGTATCCAACTCGATACGCAGGGTATTTTCATCAAACTTGTACCGCAAACCGGAAATTTCACAAATACGGTCAATTACAACATCCATAGGACGGTTACGTGCAGTAAAAATAATTGATCCGGTAATGCGCGGATCAAGCTCGATATCATAATTTGCCTGCTTGGCTAACTCGAACAAGGCCTCACGCAGAGGAATACTTTGGTTGATAGCAATAGAAACCAGCGGCATAGGCGGCAAAGCCTGAACATTTTCAGCAACATATGGCTGCAAAGACGGAATATCGTTGGATGAATCAGCGGCAGAAGCGAACTCCATATCTCTAGGAGCCAGTCCATCACGATAATCCTGAAACTCGCTGTTGGTTGTACGATCAATTTTCGTATAGTTATTAGCCAGATCACATCCTGATGCAGGCAGAAAAACGGACAAAGCGATAAGGCTTGTCACCGTAGTCTTGAGAGGGAAAGCTTTCAGTGTCATGGCAAAGAACTCTGCAATTTTTGTAGCGAATTGGACAAAATAGTGAACGCCATCATGATGACAGCAGAGTGATTCTACCCGATTTTTGATATGATTACTATAGGGGCAAGGGAAAATTATTCGGAAATCGTCAGCAACGAGGTATCCATACCTGAAAGCCCCGCATTCTCACCACCCAGACGGGATTGTTGCAGCTTGATTTTCATGTCACCCGGCATATCACTTTGAGACAAAGCAACATCCTCCGTGATAATTCCGCGCTGAAACAACTCAATCAGGGACTGATCGAATGTTCGCATGCCAAGGCTTTGATTTGCCTCCATAACCTCACGGATTTTTGTAATTTTACCTTCCAGAATCAATTCCTTAACCAGCCCTTGATTAAGCATTACTTCAAGAGCAACAGTCATCCCGCCTGCTTTAGTTGGAACAAGTCGTTGCGAGATAATGGCCCGCAAATTCGTTGCCAAATTGAGACGAATTTGCTGGTGCATATCTTCATTGAACAAATTAACAATCCTTTCAATGGCTTGATAGGAATTGTTTGTGTGAATTGTTGCCAAGCACAAGTGCCCCGTCTCTGAAGCCGTTAAGGCCTGCTCCATGACTTCACGATCCCGAATCTCGCCAACCAGAATGACATCAGGACGCTGGCGCAAAGCATTCTTAAGCGCCACAGCGTAATTTTCGGTATCAACACCGACTTCGCGCTGGGTAACAACGCAGCTTTTATGTTCGTGATAATATTCAATCGGATCTTCAATCGTAATGATATGCCCTTGGGAATTGGCGTTACGATAATCAATCATTGAAGCGAGCGTTGTCGATTTTCCTGACCCTGTCATACCGGTCAACAGGATCAATCCGCGCTTGAGCATAGACAATTGACGCATGAGAGGTGGCAAACGCAATTCGTCAAATGACGGAATACGGGAGATAATTCGTCGAATAACCAAAGCAGGATGATGCCGCTGTTGCAAAATATTCACGCGAAATCGACCATGCCCCCCCATATCAATAGCCGTATTCAACTCCATGCGCATTTCGAAATCACGGCGCTGGCGCGTCGTTAAAATGGTCGTCAAAATATCATTCATCTGCGCTGAATCAATTGGCTGCGAAGAAATCGGGGACAATCTGTCATCAACACGCAATGTCGGCGGAACGCCAACCGTCAAATACAAGTCCGTTGCATTTTGACGGTTCATTTGGACAAGGTATGAATAAATTTGCGGCTCGGTCAAAATGAATACCCTTCATCAGCATTTATATTTTCTTGAGGGTCATTAGAAGCGCCCCCTTTCTTATGTCCACCGCCGCCTTTGGCTGCGGTTGCCATACCCGCATCACGATCACCACCTTCTTCATCGGTCGCTTTCATCAGTGCTGCGCGAGCTTCATCCTCATCAACAATTCCTTGATCGAGCAGGCTCTCGATACTGTCTTCCATAGTAATCATTCCATATCTTGAGCCGGTCTGAATCATGGAATACATCTGGGGAATCTGGTTTTCACGAATAAGGTTACGCACAGCATTTGTACCGACGAGGACCTCGAAAGCAGCAACACGGCCCTCTCCCCCCTTCCTCTTCATCAATGTCTGGGCAACAACCCCTTGAAGAGAACTCGAAAGCATCGCACGGATCATTTCCTTATCCCCTGTCGGGAACACGTCGATAATACGGTCAATCGTTTTAGATGCAGAGTTAGAGTGCAGTGTCCCGAAAACCAAGTGCCCCGTTTCAGCAGCCGTCAAAGCCAGAGAAATCGTTTCATGATCACGCATCTCCCCTACCAGAATAACATCAGGATCTTCACGAAGCGCACTTTTCAAAGCACGCGAGAAGCTATGCGTATCTGTTCCTAATTCGCGGTGGTTAATCAACGCTTTTTTAGAGGTGTGGAAAAACTCCACAGGATCCTCAACGGTAAGAATATGCTTAGGCATCGTCTCGTTAATGTGGTTAATCATCGATGCAAGAGTTGTAGACTTACCCGACCCCGTAGGACCAGTCACAAGAATAATTCCTTTTTCCAGTTCCGCAAAGCGGCGCATAATCGGCGGAAGATCAAGCTCTTCCATAGTTGGAACAACAGAAGGAATGGTACGAAAAACAGCGGCAGAACCGTTTCTGTTAGTAAAAGAGTTCACACGAAAACGGGCTTTTTCACCAAAGGAAATAGCAAAGTCCAGCTCGAGATTTTTTTCATACTCGGCGCGCTGGTCGTCCGTCATGATGGAATACAACATGCCGCGAATATCTTCATTGGTCAAAGGCTCGGCTTTCAACCGTTTCAGGGTCCCGTAAACACGGACGATCGGAGGATTATTCGCACTCAAGTGCAAATCCGAAGCATTATTCTGCATAACAAAAGCTAGAAGCTGGGTAATGTCCATATTGTTCCTCCAAAGGCAGAGACCCGTCCCCTATTCTTACCCGAGAATTGCAAATGGAAAGTAAATTTTTGGGCAGAATTTGAGGATAAAAGATTGAAAAGTGAATTAAATTCGCATCAAGAATAGCATTGCGGCAAAAGATAATAAACCCAGAATCCATAAGCTGGGAGCTGTTCGGATAGGAAACATAATATTTTTGGAAGGTTTATTCAAAAACACTTGCACAACCCCACCAAAAACCCATGCTACAAAAAAAGGCAAACACAGCGCAAACAAACTGTTAAGCGCCAAGGATTGGTCATAACCTGATAAAAAATAATACCCGAGAAAAATCACCCCGCTCACAAGCTCTGCCAACGGGTATCTTGCCGAAATCGGAGTCCGGCAATATCGGCATTTCCCACTTAAAAACAGCCAGGAAAAAACAGGAACCAGATCAAGGACACCCAGAATATGCTGACATGTGGGGCATCGTGATCGTGCAGCACGCACTTCCCCTTGATCTTGCAGAACATTCCCTGAAGAGATAATCCAACTCTCGCCGCGCTGCGTCCGATAGGAAATGGCAGAAGAAAAACTGCCTAAAATCAAACCGATTATAAAGACGAAAAACCCTATAACAGATGCATAAAAAGGATCATGAGCAAAAAGAAAAGAGGACGCCCCTCCAGTTATAAATTCCTGCCATAGAATGGCGGGCAATTCCGAGAGGGAGACATCCTGCTCCATTTTTAACTCAACACTGATCTATCGTGCGACACGCAAACGGGCCAAACGATCATAGATAACATCACGCGGCAATCCTGAAACCCCACCTTGGATAGCATCGACTTCCAGTGCCTTTTCATAGAAGGAAATTGCCTGTCCTATGCGTCCTGCGCGCTCGCTCAAAATTGCGCGGTTAAAATAATGTTGGGCATTATTCGACTGCATTGCAATCGCCTTGTCCAGATAGTTCAAAGCATCATCCAGATTACCCGAATCCGCATAAGAAATCGCCAACTGGGCGACAATTGTAGCATTATCCGGAAATTTCTGGCGCAACTCGAGCAAACGACTCAAAGCTACAGCCGGCTGTTCACTGCGGATCAAACCGGCAAGGTTGATAACGGCTTCGGCATTATTTGGGCTAATAGCCAACAACTCTTCATAAGTCGAAATCGCCCGCGCATTTTCTCCGGTTTTCTGGTAGATAATCGCACGCCCCATAAGAACGCGCGGCTCTCTTGGGTTCATATTATAAAGCTCTTCAAACATTTCTTTTGCGGAATCAATACGTCCGAGTTTCAATGCACGATCCGCAGCAATCACCTTACTATCCAGAGACGTTGTCTCGATCTGGATTGGGGTTGACTTGCTAGATTTGGAAGACGTACTGGCCTTGGTAATACCGCCTTTTGATTTTGCATCATGAACAACAATAATGCTCTCGGTTTTTCCGCGCTTCACATCCATTGCCGGCGCAGGCATAGCATCAAGAATTTTACCCGGTGGCGCATCAAAAAAGTCCATAGCCAATTCTTCATGCAAAAGATCGGCCTCGGATTTCTTGGCTGTTTTCTCGCCAGCAGATGAAACACCTGCCAATTCGGAATCGTTCGGCGCCTTTTCGGAAGAAATATCATCCACCAAACGTACTTTATGCTTTACAGTTTCGGTAGGCTTGAAAATTTTGGCATTCCCTTTATTCGGATCAACCTTTTCGACCACCTCGCCCGATTTCTCGACATTTTTTTCGGCAGCCTTATCAACAACAACCACTCCCCCTTCAGGAACAACAGGAGGGATGATATCCGTAACGTCAGATGAAGGAGTTACGATATCGGCAGGAGCAGCAGGAGACTCCGTTGAGGGAATCTCAACAACGACAGGCGCAACGCTTTCTTCAATCCGGGGAACCGAATCAGTAGCGACAACATTGCCCTCTGGAACCTCCGGCTGAATAACAACAGTCTCGGCAGAGGTCGGCACAGAAATTTCCTCTGGGTGCGTATTTAGCCCGACATTATTAACCTGCTCATTAAGAATACCCACAGGCACATCACCAACCATAACATTGTCAGGCATAACATCGGCAGGCATAACATTGTCAGGAATAACATCATCAGGCATGGCTCCGATTACAACCGGGCCACTATTTTCATCTGCCCCATTTTCATCTACCCCTGTAGGCTGCGGCAAGTCCATAACGACTTCATCGAAAGGAGGTTCGTTTTGCGGCATCACAGGCACATCAGCAACAACACTTTCCGCATCAGGCGCGGAAGAGGAAGTCTCCTGCGCAGTTCCTGTATCTTCAGAATACGGCATAGGTTGCGGAGGCATATCACCCGCGACAACATCAGCAGGAGAAACCGTTATCGGACCACCTGTTTCAGAAGCACCACCCAACATATCATTTAAATTGGCAAGCGCTCCGGACATACCGGAATCATTGACAAAGTTCCCTTTGATCTGGGTAAAAATTTCAGGATTCTTATGATAAAAATACCCGCCGACCCCACCAACAGCAAGAAGAACCACACCAGCCATTAAAGCAGGAGAAGAGGATTTTTTGCGTTTTTTACGGCCGTCCGTGGGCGTTGCAAAAATCCCTGATTCATCAACTCCGTCATCTATATCCGAGAAATCATGAAGGTCATCTTCAATAGCCGATGTTGAGTCCGAGTTGGACAGATAATCCTCACCAGGCTGTGCTGACTTTTTACCACCGTCTCTTTCAGGGACCTTATAATCCGGCTCATCAGAGATATCTTCGACAGGCTGGACGACATCAAAGTCATTGGAATAATTGCCCTCGACAGGATTTTCTCCCTGCGCACCATTTTGACGCGCGTCATCTGGGAAGATAGCTTCGAATTCGTCTTGGTTGTCTTTATTTTGGTCAGACATTACATTCACCTGGGATCATAACGGGCGGGACATTTGAAACTCGTGCGCGGAAAAGCAAATCACGCCCCTCCGCAATAGGGCAAATCATACACCATTTATGCAATCTTGCCTAGGACTGTTGGCTCGAAACCTATAATTTTAAGAAATGCTTTTTCAAGGGAATCTTCTTTTGCTTGGGTCTTCATATCAGCAGGAGCTCCCACAAAAAGGCTGTGGCCCGCGTGAATAACAGAGACACGGTCGCAAATCTCGTCTAAATCCGCCAAAATATGACTGCTCAGCAGAATTGTCCGCCCCTCTTCCTTAGCTCGAATCAACAAGGCCTTAACCAGAGACCGGGCAAGAGGATCAAGGCCCGACATAGGCTCATCCAAAATCAAAATACGGCAGCCAGTAAGAATAGTTGCAATCAAACCAAGCTTTTGCCGCATTCCCTTAGAGTAAGTTTGAACCCGCTGCTTAAGCACATTCGGATCAAGGGCAACTTGATTGCAATATGCCGATTTGATTTCAGGAGCAACTTTTCGTCCATAAACGGAGGCCACAAAGTCAATAAATTCTCCGCCGGACAAGAACCACGGCGGATCAAACCTCTCGGGCAAATAGGCGATATCAGCGCGTGTACGTGACAACTTGCAATCCTGACCAAACACCTCAACCTGTCCGGACATCGGATCTTTCAATCCCAGAATTGTTTTCACCAGCGTTGTCTTTCCTGCCCCATTCACACCGATCAATCCGTAAAACTGATTTTCGGAAACACCCAGATCAATACCATGAAGAACCTCTTTATCCCCATATCCCGCTTTGAGGGAGGAGACATGTACGGCCAAAGAATCAGAACCGCTCTCTTGATGAACTTGAACTATAGAGGCATCAGACATCAGGAACTCGAACCCGGCAAGAAGACGCGCGCATCAAGATTAAATCTCTGGTTCGGACGCAAACGCACAGGATAAATCTGATTTGAAACCTGATCAAACCAGCGCAACTCAATGTAATCTTTGAATACTTTAATATCAACAATCTCGACCGGAAGATTTTCCGGTGTAACTCGATGCTTGTTCAGATAAATAGTCCAATCCCTATCGGAATTATAAAGGATTCCCGAAAGGGCCAACTCACGCATAGCAACCGGCGGTCTGTAGTTTGGGTCATTAGGATCCCCGCCATCACCATAATCCTGCATAGTCGGAACACGTGTATTGAAGCCGACACGAGCCTCACGCAACAAAGCATGTTGCTGGGATGTAAAAAATAAAGACGGAACATTTGATTTGGAATAAATCTGCTTCTTGTACTTTTCCTTGATCTCCTTCTCGATACTCTGAAGGATCTTCACTTCGGCAGGAAGCTCGTCATAAGACAAATTCGCAATCGAATTGATTGTTCCGAATGTCGGAGAATTCGCTCCCCCATCCTGAGCGGAAACAGACGGAGCAAAGACAGTTGCAATCATCGCAACAACCAAAGCGCCGGTAAAAAGACTATACGCTTTCATCATTTTAGTTTACCCCCGGAGGATTGGCGTCATCCTTGGATGTCATGGTCCGCCAGTCAAATTCGAATTCACCTTTAATCAATGGGACAGGATCACCACCACCGATCTTGCGCAGCAGAGCTGCATTCAGAACCTGCACACGTTCCAGCTCGAGTCTAGTGATGTCAATGCTGCCGGGATAGCGCTCCTGCATGAATTTCAACAATGTGTAAACATCAACATCATCAAGACTATCAATCTCGACTTTACCATGAGACTTAATAACCATCTGCTTGGCCTCATCAGCCTGCTGGTTGGAAACAATCGTACCTGGTGCATACGTTAATGTCGCCTTGAGAATCCCCACACGAGCATTCAACTTGGCAAAGTTCTCTTCCGCTTCGGAACGGTTCTGGTTGTTAAAGAACCCTCTGGCTTCCAGATCCTTGAAATCGCGCAACTGACTTTGCAAAAGGATGAACTCTTCCTTCATACGCGCAACTTCTTCATACTTGGCCTGAATCTGAGATTTCAAACCCGACAACTCCCGCTCGGAAGCCTCGCGTGTTGGGATCAAATATTCATAAACCAAATATCCGCCCCCACCTGCCAAAGCCAACAGGACCAGAATAAAAATTACAACTTTGTTAGAAAGACCTCTAACCATTTTTGCCGACCTTTCTTACGCGTATCGCCGCTTCATAACGATCTGTTATTTGACGCTTATTGGCAATGACCCCGTATTCAACATCCGAAGCCCCACGGAACGTCGTATCTCGCAATGGAGTTTCAACCTTGGCAAGATATCCGATTTTTTCCAAACGCTCATTCATCCGGGCAACAAGCTTATCAATTTCCTCATTCCCTTTAACGATATCAATATTTCCTGCAAAACTGATCGTCAGAGCAATTTCGGTATTGCGCGGAGACATAACCTCTCCGGGTTTCTGAGTGCCCGCAGGCTCCTGCCCCTGATTCAAGAATTCGAACTTATCCAGACGGATATCTTCCATTGAACGAGCGATAGCATCAAGCACATCCAATGGATTGACGACCACTTGCGTAATCGCCTTATTGATAGAAAGAGCGCCCTTGATCAGAGGAATATCAATCCCCATGCTCTCTTTACGTTTAAGCTCTTCATAATAAATCTCTTCGATTTTCTTTTTCTGGATTTGCGCAACCTCGATATTGACGGTCGTTGCGTAAAGATTCATTCCCTCGTCAACCGCAACGCCTGCAACACCAGACAAAGCAATTGCAGAGATGGTCATAACCCCTAAAGCAATCTGACGAGGTTGACGGATTGCCATGATGTCCCGAGAGGTCAGAGGCAGATCAAGTGATAATTTACGTCCGCTCCACCCGGCATGCAAAGCATCGGCATAATGGGGCTCGTCACGTTGAGCACGAACACCCAGCATAGCCCCGGCAGCAGGAACGCTGAGAACATTATAGTTACACGGAGCATAAATCATCGTCTCCAGAGGCTCCGTATATGCCGGATCACCGATCACAATCAATTCGAGACCATCTTCAGGCGTATACCCGAAACGTGACAGGTAACTCAGTGTCGCTTGTAATTCTTGAGATACATCGGCAGCCCACATACCTGGATTTTCAGGGTCAGGCTCGACAACAGGCGTTACACGTGTCAAAGCCAGTTCATTGTTACGCACAACGATCTGACGCAAACCGCCACCCCGATGCTGGGAAATCAGAATGGACCAACGGGCTCCGCCACCGCCCCGTTTCTCGGAAACCTTTTTAACAAGAGCATCAACCATAGAGGTCGATTCAACAGGTAACAAACCATACCCGACAACCTGCTGGTCCACATTTGCCAAAGCCGTCATAATCCGGCCAAATGCATCTGTGGAAGGAACCGCAGCAAACAGGTACAAATCCCCTTTTGCCGCATCCTTATCGCCTGAGGCAGCCTCACGGACCGCCTTTGTCCCGGCCTTCAACGGCATAGCGGCGCGCATCGAATAATTCGGAAACGCGACATTCAAGCGGCGCTGTATGATATTGGCTTTATCAAAATAAGAGAGGACTGGAACTTTCTCTTTTCTGTAATGCTGCTCGACCGCATCATTCAAAATCATAACAGCCGAGGCCCCGGAACGGGAAATCATATCAGAGAGCTTCTCCTCAAACCCGCCCCCTCTCCAATGCAGAGTGTCGATGAACTCGACCCCGCTACCGGAAGATTTGTACACACCGACACCATCGTCCATGATAAGAAGAACGCAGCGTGTCGGAGATATAAGAGAGGGCATAGGAGCAGACATAATAAGACCAACCGTTTAAAAATCGATATTTTCGAAACTCGAGTATATAGGACCAAAGACCGCAACCGCAATCCACAAGATCATAACCCCTAAAAGCAGAGTCAGCATCGGCTCGATCATGGTAATCAAGCCCTGCACCGCCTCATCAACATCTTTGGTATAAAATTCAGATACTTGGTTCAAAACCGGGGTCAAATTACCGGATTCCTCACCGATTTTGATCATTCTGGTCACCATTGTCGGAAACTCACCGGACGAACCGAAGGCGGAAGACAAAGGAGAGCCTGACTGAACCTGGGACTGCACGACCTCCAAAGCCTCAAGCAAAGCGAGATTTGTAACGGTCTGCTGGGCGGATCTCAAGCAGTTCAAAACATCAATACCACTCGAAAACAACGCACCGAACGTTTGAGCATATCGGGCAATCGAAATTTTACGGATAAGAGGACCTGCAATTGGAAACCGTAACCATAACGTATCCATTTGATACGCAAACCCCTCGGAGTTCTTGCGAATAACTTTATAAGCAAAGGCAGCAACAATTGGCGCAGAAAGAATAGCCCACCAGAATTGTTGGAAGAACTCAGAAGTTGACATCAAGGCCGTGGTATAGAAGGGCAATTCCTGTCCGAGATTTTTGATAAACCCGACAATTTCAGGAACAACATACCCCATCATAACCGTCACGGTTAAAACTACAGTCACCAACAGGATTGTCGGATAGCGAGTCGCTTTCTTAATTTTCGACTGCATCTCATCCACCCATTTCAGGTAAATAATGAGCTGGCTATAGGATAATTCCAGATCACCGGTCTCCTCACCCGCCTGAATAAGAGAGATGTATAAATTCGAGAAAACCTTTGGGTAAGCCGCCAAAGCCTCGGACAAAGAGCTACCATCCGATACGTTTCGATGCACATCCGTCATGATATCTTTTAATGTCTGGTTTTCGGCAGAATCACGAACATCGGCGAGAGATTCCAGCATCGGGACACCGGCTCCCTGCATTTGTTGCAAATGCATAAAGAACTGGATCAGATCGCGGACTTTAACTTTCGGACGAAACAAGGCAATCCCGCCGCCGCTTTTGGCGGAAACGGGAGTACAGCTAACCAGCTCCATACCGGCGGCCTGAAGCTGATTGTACAAATCAACCTCATTCGCAGCCGAGACGACACCGCGAATCGGACGACCTTTAGCATTATAAGCTTTGTACTTATAGGGCTGAATGGCAACCTCCATCTAACGAAAGCCAACGGAAACAGGGCGTCACCGCGGACAAGAGACTAATACACGTGGACGGCGCCAGCGACCTCTTCGAGACTCGTAACACCATCTAGGATTTTGAGGATACCATCATCTCGCATACTTTTGAATCCCTTTTGTTGAGCAACACGCTTCATTTCGGCTTTTGTACCACTTCGCGCAATCACTTCATCAATGTCCTCATCCATCAGGAGGATTTCAGCGATGGCCAAACGCCCCTTATAACCCTGCCCGGAACAAGCCGGACAGCCACCCTGACGGGGTTTAAAAACCTTTGGCGGAGAGGAAGGATCAGCTCCCAGAATTTTGCATTCTTCCTCATTCGGAACATGCTCCATCTTACAGCTTTCACATAACTTTCGAACAAGACGCTGCGCAAAGACTCCGATAATAGCTCCGGCAATCATCCCCGGCTTCATACCCAAATCGACAAGACGAGGAATCGCACCGAACGAATCATTTGTGTGCAAGGTTGTATAAACCTGGTGACCCGTCATAGCAGCCTTCAAAGCCATCTCTCCCGTCATCCCGTCACGAATCTCACCGATAAAGATGATGTCAGGATCCTGACGCAGCAAAGCCTTAATCCCGTCAGCGAAGGTCAATATCCCCTCACGAACATGGGTTTGACGAATCATCGGCAAAGAATACTCAACAGGATCTTCCAAAGTCTGAATATTAACTTCCACCTTATTGATTTCATTGATCATTGAGTAAAGGGAGGTGGACTTACCCGACCCCGTTGGGCCTGTTACAATAATAATCCCCTCGGGACGCGCTTGCGCAGAACGGATACGTCTTAAATTCTCTTCACTAAATCCGAGCTTTTCCAACGGCTTAATCGAAGCACTTTTATCAAGAACACGAAGAACAATATTCTCCCCGTGAACTGTCGGCAAAGAGGATACGCGGAAGTCAGCCTCCCTGTCCCCAATGTTCAAATTGAAACGGCCATCCTGCGGCGCCAACTTGTCGGCGATATTCATCTTCGACATAATTTTGAGACGCTGGGAGACACCGTTCCATATTTTTTTGTGCAAAATCTGTGCGGTAAACAAGACACCATCCAAGCGATAGCGCAAACGGACAAAGTTTTCTTCAGGCTCGAAGTGCAAATCCGATACGCCGGTTTTAACAGCATCAATCAACAGGGCATTCACCAGACGCACGATCGGATGGGAATACGCTTTATCTTCATTGAGTTTGGCAACATCGTCAGAATTTGCCTTGGTATCATCAAGCTCTTTGAGAATATCCTCGATCAAGCTTGAATATCCGTAAGCCGCATCAATTGCGTCAGACAAAATAGTCGGGGTAGTCACCATACATCGTATTTCTGTCCCTTTGGGCAGAATACGTTTCAAACCATCTGTCGCAACGATGTCATACGGGTCGATCATAGCGACCACAACAACATTATCCTGAATAGAAATCGGCAAGACCCTGAACTTCTTGGCATCGCCCTTGTCAATCAGGCTTAGGGCTTCACCATCAAAAATCGTGGACTTCGGATCAAAGACCTCATGACCGCTTGATTCTGCCAAAAACTGGATCAGGAACTGCTCTTCAATAAATCCGAGATCAACAAGAACCTGGCCTAACAATTTACCGGTAATCTTTTTTTCTTGTAAGGCAACATTCAGTTGCTCTTGTGTAATAACGCCCTGCGCGACAAGACGCTCTCCGATCCGCCCGCGACCATCCGCCTCACCCGCTCCAGCAGAAAAATCTCCTTGATAAGAACCGGCAACGCCGCCACTGCGATTGGCCATGCCTGTTCCGCCACCGCGAACAACCCCTTTTTGAGGCCCTCTCGGAATCTGATCCGGGCGCGCAGGAAGATTGACTCCGGAAGATTTTTCCGAATCGCTCTCATTTTTACCAGTTAAATCAATAACTTCCATTATAACAAATTACCGTTCCAGCGCGCAGAATTGCGCAATTAAAATGACCAGATCTGACATAAGGATACTTCAGAATATTATTTTTCTCCCTACTCAAAATGACAAAAAAAGAAAGAAAACTCCTTTTATCACCATAGAGTACATTTCAATCGTAAAAAAAACTTGAAGATCGGGATGTTGCAAATTACTAAAAAACAGGTAGATTCACCTGACAAATGTACTCCATAATAGATATAGAATTATAATTACCTAAAAAAAGAGAAAAAGTTATGGCAACAGAGATTCGGCGTCTGATCTTTTCACATAGTGAGACGACCTCGGCGATACGCAATTACGGCACATCATTGGGCATGAAATTCCCCGATGGTCGGGTTATTCGCGCGCGCTATGCGGGAAATGCAGAATATGAATTTCATACCTTGAAGCAGTTCAAGGCTCCTATTCAAGGGGATTATAACGTCCGGGAAACTCCGAAGGCTATTACACTGACTTTTTTCGATGAAAAGACGTTCGAGCAGAAATTTATCAACCTGACAGCAGACTTTATCTCCGCAGCCTTGATCGAATACAGCATTCAGAACAAAATTATGATGCCGAAGAACGCGGAAAAAAGCCTCGACCTGACGGAATTCAATGTCTGCCTGGATATTAACCTTGAAAACCTGACCGAAGGCGCATCAGGCCCTCTTCGTCTGGAAGACTAGCTTTCCCGACAAGCAGCGGGACAGACTAAATTTCTTTATAAAAATCAGTCGGAATTAAGAATTTAGCCAAGGGGGCGTTATGAAAACGCCTCCTTTTCGTTATAAAAAAACCAATTCGTGTATATCTCTTCATAACATATTGAAAGAAATGCACTAATCCCCTAATAAATAAGACATGCACAATTTACCGAATTATATGACTGTTGGACGTCTTTTGTCCTTACCTATCCTTGTGGCTATGATGCTCATCAATACTGAATGGGCGGCATGGACGGCTCTTGGAATTTACACACTCGGATGTCTGACAGACTGGTTGGATGGATACATCGCCAGAAAGTACAAACTGGAATCCGCATTCGGGAAGTTCCTCGATCCGGTTGCAGATAAAATCTTTATCGCCACAGTTCTCGTAACCTTGATCGCGAATGACAATCTACCGTTATGGGGATCAATTCCCGTGATTATCATTCTCTCTCGTGAATTTCTTGTTTCTGGCCTTCGCGAATTTTTTGGGCCGAAAAATATCCAGTTCCCCGTATCCTATTTGGCCAAGTGGAAAACAACAGTACAAATGTTTTCACTTGGCTTTTTGATTATGGGCGATTGGGGTGAAAAAGTATTCCCGCCGAACTGGGAAATGGGATATGGCCTGCTGACGATTGCAACCATTCTCACAATGATGACCGGTTGGACTTATATGAAAGAAGGCTTGAAGCATCTGGATTAGGTGAAAAGAAAATTTGATGGCAAACAAAAATCTATATCACACGCTGACCACTCTTCTATTTCTCCTGACACCGGAGAAAGCCCATAAACTGACCCTGAAAGCACTACGGACAACGCCATCCCCCTTGCTGACCTCTGCTTTCCAAAGCAAACTCCCGTCATCCTTGAGTATTCATTTATGGAATAGACGTTTTCCGAACCCTGTAGGCCTCGCAGCAGGATTTGATAAAAATGCCGAAAGTCTCGGCGGCTTATTCGCACTCGGTTTCGGCTTTGTCGAAGCTGGAACTGTGACAATCAAACCGCAGGCAGGAAATCCTGAGCCACGCATCTTCCGCTGCCCTGAGCATAAAGCCATAATCAACCGTATGGGATTTCCGAATGCAGGTGTTGCTGCATTCAAAGCCAATCTCGAAAAATTCCTGTCACGCAAACCGCGCCCACACGGGGTTCTCGGGATCAACATCGGCATGAACAAGGATCAAACCGATCCTGCAAAAGATTACACATCACTGATCCGTACCCTTGCACCGATGGCAGATTATCTGACGGTCAATATTTCATCTCCCAATACACCGGGCCTGCGCAATTTGCAGGAAAAAGAACCGCTGACCGACCTTTTGATGGCATTGCTAGCGGAACGCAAGAAGTCTTGCGGGGCAAATCCGCCCCCTCTTCTGGTCAAACTTGCCCCGGATTTGAATGATACGCAAATCGCCGATATTTCATCCGTATTATTGGCGCTCGACATTGACGGCATTATCCTGACCAATACCACGCTGGATCGTCCCGACTTTCTACCATCCGAGTTTGCATCAGAAAAAGGCGGACTTTCAGGTGCGCCGCTGACCGATAAATCAACCGAAGTCATCCGCAAATTCTACCGACTGACCAAAGGTCAAATCCCGATCATTGGGGTTGGTGGCATTTCAAACGGAGAGCAGGCCTACGCCAAAATCCGTGCAGGAGCATCACTTGTTCAAATCTATTCTGCACTTGTTTATGAAGGCCCTGGCCTTCCGAACCGTATTAACCGTGAACTGGCAGACCTTTTGAAACGGGATGGGTTCAAATCACTCGAACAGGCTATCGGTGCCGATTACCCTGACATTACCAACAGTACGAAAACGGAGGAACCGCATGCCAAATCCGCGTAACAACCTCCAACGTGTAACCCTGCCGAAATTTGCAATTCTATGGCTCGGCATTTATGCCTGCGGCGCTTTAATGGTCGTTGCAAGTATTGCCACCCTGTTCGGTGCAGTTGCCGCAGGATCGTCTATTGCCTTCTTCATTCTAGCAGCCGTCTTCGGGTACGAAACACTCACCCGCCGCACGACAGAGACATCACTACAAAAGAAAGTCGAAAATCTCGACCAGCAACAGCACCGTCTGATACGAGAAATCGCCCGCACACGCAACGATGTCGATGCACTGAAGGATGACATGGTGCAAACAGCACTCACCCTTCAAAAAGAGATGAAGAAGTACAACGCACTGATCCGCACCGAAGACGTCCCTGCCCAACCGTCAGGAGCTTTCGGTTCGGTCAAAAAATCTTTGGAAAAAATGGGCAACCGTATGCGCCCGTCTTCTATTGCCTCGTTTATGCCGCGCCAAAAGCCGGCTAACGAAGCAGAGACCGTTCCAAACCTCGACAAGGCAAAAGAAACGCTGCGCAAATATAAAGACATTATGATGTCCACGCCGAATGAGGAAAAACTCACCACCTATATTGATGATGAGCCGGTACCTGAATATTCAAAAGCCGTTTTGTCAGAACTGATCCATCACGCTGTTCAGAACGATAAAATCGAAATCTTTGCGCAACCGATTGTCAAACTCCCGTCGCGGCGTATGACCTATCTCGAACTCTTTGCCCGTATCCGCGCCCGCGCAGGGATTTACCTGCCCGCAGACACCTACCGCCCGCTGGCTGAAGAGGAAACAACAATTGAAAATGTTGACCATTCATTGTTACTGCATACCATTGATACAATCCGTGCCGATGCGCGCCGCGGGATTGAAATCGGGTACTTCATAAATATCTGTGCCAGCACTTTCAAAAACCAACGCTACATGACCGACCTTCTGGAATTCCTGAAATCGCGGCGCGATCTGGCACATCTTTTGGTGTTTGAATTGCAATATAAAGAATACAACACACTTCCGCCGCAAATCATCCGCATCATTGACGGCCTCAGCCGACTGGGATGTAAATTTTCGATCGACAACCTCCCGACATGGGATATTGACGATGACATGCTCGCAGAAAACGGAATCAACTTCCTGAAAATTGATGCCCGTACATTGGTTGATCTGTGTTCGACCCAACACGGAGAAATGGATTTGGCAAAATTCAAATCCCGCCTTGATCGCTCGGGATTAGAATTGATCGTTGAAAAATTTGAATCCGAACAAGACCTCATCGAACTGCTCGATTTTGAAATCGACTACGGCGAAGGATATTTGTTTGGAAAACCTGACCTTGAAATGGCCTATCGTAAACAAGTCGCCTAACACATCTAACCTCACAAGGATAACAGATGACCCGACCTCTATTTTTGACTGCTGCACTTTTGGTATCAACACTTCCGCAAGCCTCTCTCGCAGCCGAACCGAATTATGCGCTCTCTTTGTATGGAGACATTAAATACGCAGCAGACTTCGCGCATTTCGACTATGTGAACCCCGATGCTCCAAAAGGTGGCGCCGTAAAATTCCAGGCCATCGGAACATTTGACAGCCTCAATCCGCATGTAATCAAAGGAAACCCTGCGGCGGGGCTTGACGCACTGACCAACCCAACTTTGATGGTACAATCCTATGACGAGCCATTCACCATGTACTGCTATGTCGCGCAATCCGTTGAACGCGCAGACGACAATATGTCGATTTCGTTCAACCTCCGCCCCGAAGCCCAATGGAATGATGGACAAAAATTAACTGCTGAGGATATCATTTGGACGTTCAACGCACTGGTAAAGGATGGCGCTCCATTTTACCGCGCCTATTACGGAGACGTTAAATCCGTAACGGCCGAAACACCGACACGTGTCACCTTCACCTTTGCGCATGCCGATAACCGCGAGCTTCCCTTGATTATTGGACAAATGCCGATCCTCCCGAAACATTACTGGGACGGAAAAGATTTCAGCCAAAGCACCCTTGAAGTGCCAGTGAACGCAGGCCCATATACCATCAGCAACGTTCAACCGGGTAGGTCTATTGAATACTCCCGTAAGACAGATTGGTGGGGAGCAGGCCTTAACGTCAACAAAGGCCGCTACAACTTCGATAAAATTACCTACATCTATTTCCGCGATCCAAACGTAGCCCTCGAAGCATTCTTCGCAGGAGAATATGATCTTCAACAGGAAAACATCGCTAAATTATGGAACGCAGCCTACGATGTTGCCCCTGTTAAAGACGGACGCATCATAAAGCAGGAGATTGCCAACACCCGTCCGGCAGGCCTGCAAGGATTTATCTACAACACCCGCCGCCCGGTCTTTGCTGACCCGAAAGTACGCGAAGCTCTGGCTTATGCATTCGACTTCGAATGGGAAAACAAACAATTTGCCTACGGCTCTTATGTCCGCACCCGTTCCTACTTTGAAAACTCCGAACTCGCAGCAACAGGTCTTCCGTCAGAAAAAGAACTGGCCATTCTGGAACCTTACCGCGATCAATTGCCTGCCGAAGTGTTCACAACCGAATACAACCCGCCAAAAACAGATGGCTCCGGCAACAACCGTATGAATTTGAAAAAGGCTACCGATATTCTCGATGCCGCAGGATATAAAGTAGGAACAGATGGTATCCGTGTTTCTCCGAAAAATGGGAAACCACTTGAGTTCGAGTTTGTTGATGCAAACCCGGCGTTCGAGCGCTGGATTTTGCCGTTCATTCAAAACCTCAAAAAAATCGGCGTTAAAGCATCTTTCCGTGTTGTGGATGAGGCTCAATATATCAACCGCATGCAAACATTTGACTTTGACATGACAACTATGGTCATCCCTCAATCCGACAGCCCCGGCAACGAACAACGTGAATTCTGGATGTCTGAAAAAGCGGATATGAACGGCTCCCGTAACTATATAGGTCTAAAAAATAAAGTCGTTGACGAAATGGTTGAACAACTCATCAAAGCCCAAACCCGCGAAGATCTCGTGGCCCATTGCCGTGCACTTGATCGCGTCCTCCAATGGAACTTCCTTGCCATCCCGAACTGGTACTACAACAAATGGCGTTTGGCATGGTGGTCAAAACTGGAACATCCCGAGCATCTCTCAGGTACAACCCCTGCCATTCTCGATACATGGTGGGTCAAACAATAAAAAAATGTAACTGCGTACAAACAGGTGAGAAAAATGAATACCCAACAAGAGACCCAAAGAAAAATGGTGGAAGCCGTTTTATATAGACTTTGTGTTAAGGATATGGCGCTTGACTGTTCCGAATCCTGTCCTCCAAAACAGCGGGCAATCAATGAATTCACTAGCATGTATTTGCAGGAAATACGGCTTTTGCTGGCTGATTTCGCGGGACATTTCGTTTTGTCCGAGACTGTACGCAAAGACACGATAAATCCTGAAATTATTGAAATGGTCTCTCCGCAACTGTCTGCCGAAATCGCAAATCTCCCGTTTCTCGACAGAGAAAAATTGCGCCTGCTTAGAGAATTCGAGTCGGCAGGACACAACGCATTGCAGGATGCACGCTCTACATCCTCGGAAAATCTCTGTACAAAAGTTGAATCCGAACCAATTCCTCCGGTCAATATTTCTTTCAACAATCCGCTTGATATGGAATCTCTTGAGGAATTTGTTCAAAAGCTAGAGTGCATAAACTTATGCCTCTTCACATCAGAAACAACACCACCAACACCAAAACTCGACAGAGAGGACTTAGCTGATGTCATTCTGGAGTTGCAAGCTGACATCGAAGCCAGCGGCGAGGAAATTGATCCGGAATTCTATAACGATGCGACAGAACAAGAGGGGGTAAGAATTGCCTTTGAAATTGTCGCGGATAGCCTGAACAGACTGCGTAGTATAACTCCGAAAACGCCATACCCAACAGGCATCACGGCAAAGGACCTTCCGACACTATCTGGATTCACATCCCCGTTTGAACCTGTCGGCGCAAAATATTTGAATTAGAAGGAGCGCGCATACCCTCATGAAAACTGCCATCATCATCCCTGCACGATACGGCTCCACCCGCTTCCCCGGAAAACCGCTGGCTCTACTGGCGGGCAAAGCAGTTCTCGACCGCGTCTATGAAGTGGCCCAATCCGCAGCAGTCACAAACACAACTATCCATGTCGCAACCGATGATGCGCGTATCCGTGACCATTGCACGCAACAAAACATCCCAGTTCTAATGACACCTGAAACCTGTGCCACGGGAACGGATCGTGCCATGGCAGCCATCGCGCAAATGGATGATAAACCTGACTTCATCATAAACCTGCAAGGGGATGCGCCGCTAACACCTTCTGATTTTGTCCGCGCTTTGATTGAAGAAGCATCAAATAACAAATCAGCAGACATCATCACACCCGTGACCCAACTTGCATGGACAGAGCTCGATACGCTCAGAGACCATAAAAAACAAACCCCTTTTTCAGGAACAACAGCCATCATAGACTTATCAGGTCGCGCCTTATGGTTCTCGAAAAATATTATACCGGCTATTCGCAAAGAAGATCGCTCGGCGCCTCTTTCACCCGTCTATCGCCATATCGGCCTTTACGGATACAAACGGGCAGCCCTCGAAAAATATGTAACGCTCCCTGCCTCACGCTACGAGGAACTTGAAGGGTTGGAACAACTCCGCGCTCTGGAAAACGGCATGACCATCCAGACCGTCCTTGTAGATTATAAGGGACGCCCAGCCATGACCGGAATTGATAGCCCAGAGGATCTGGAACGTGCTGAAAACCTTTTGTCAAAGTAATCTCCCGTCGATCGCTCTCGGGTTAATCCTGATACTGGGCCTCTACCCGCAAAGCGGAGATAATCCGTTCATGCTGGCCCCGACACTTCTTTTGACAGGGGCACTGATATTCTTTAACCGCCTGACAAAAATCCCCACCAATGACCCGATGCTCTTGCTGATTCTGGGGCTTTATCTGACTTGGGGCGCGACAGGTCTCGCCAGTGCCGTGCCCTTCCCGACAAAAGTCACATGGGTGATCTTCGCCGTCCTACCGCTCACCTATCTATATGTCAGGACTTTCTCCAAAACAGACCTGACAGGACCGCTCGCACTATTCGGGTCCGCACTTGCTCTTCATATAATTTATGAATACGCCCAAGGCATCAACAGGCCCGACAGTATTTTTGACGATAGCAATCTTGCGGGCATCACACTGGCGATTTGCATTCTAGCGGCGCAAATGAACAAAAGGACAAGCTACGCCCTGTTCCTGATGCTCCCGTCCTTGTTTCTGACAGAAAGCCGGACGGCCCTGCTCGCAATCATTGCAGGTGCCATTATGTTTGCGGCCCTTGATGATAAGGACAAGCTGAAACAATTCATCAAAGGAAAAATGTTCCGCTACAGCACCCTCGCCATTCTTGTGATGCTGGGCCTCAATTTATATATGACAGGGTTTGGTGATCGTATTCTCAATACAGTCGAACAATCCCAAGGCCGCATTGCGATCTGGACGGCATCCCTCACCATGGCGGCAGAACATCCGTTAACGGGGTTTGGCCTTGGTACATTTCACTTAAACTATCCCCCCTTCCGCCTTGAAGGTGACGATTCCCTCGGCCTCATGGCTCATAACGAACCATTACAAACAGCCGTTGAATCCGGATGGATCGCGATGACTCTTTTGTACGCAATCTTCGGCTTGGGACTGTATCGTGCCGTCAAAACACGGAATAAATTTTCAGCCTCGATCCTCAGTGTCCTTTTTGTATCCATCCATCTGACCTACCCGCTCCATGTGGTCGGGCTCATGATGATACTGGCCATATCTCTCGCAAAAACTGCACCGACATCCGATGAGCAAATAAAAACGCCAATCCTGTTCTCATCAGTACTCCTCATCACCTTCCTGTGTACCACCATCATTGCACTATCTGCCGGATATACATTTCTGCTCTGGCGGGAGGCCTCAAGCGCCGCAAAATTTCAGGATCAAGGCAAATTTGACGCCGCCATCACAGCCTGCTTTAATCAAGGAGATAAACAATTTCCGGACTGCCATGTCATGGCAGCGAGATTTCTCTCCCTCTCGCAAAAATCAGATCCGAATGAATTGGAATATCATTTATTGGAATCCTATAGACGAAATCCGCTTAATCCGGAATTACCCTATTTACGCGCGCGCTTTCTGCAAATCCGCGAGCCGCACAATACAGAACAATTACCACCTCTGCTGGACGAAAGCCTCAGACGTGATCCGACATATTGGAGATCCCGCGAAATGGCGATCAAGCTCCTGATGGCACAGAATAACTATAAAGACGCTAAAAAATATCTTGAACAGGGATTGATTTACCCCTATTCCGGACAGGTGAGAGACATATTTATAACCCTGAGAGCACAGATCAATGCCCACCTCAACTAGGTTAATCATTGCCCGCCATGGCAATACCTTCTGCGCAGATCAAACCCCGACTCGTGTCGGAGCGCGTACCGACCTGCCATTGACAGAGGACGGAGAAGAACAGGCTTTGAAACTCGGACATCATCTCGCATCAATAAATGTGATGCCGTCTGCGGTCTTTACATCGGAACTGAAACGCACAATTGATACGGCGCGTCTCGCCTGTGTTGCACTCGGATGTGTCGCACCGAATATACCCCTTAAATTTTTGAACGAAATTGACTACGGCCCGGATGAAAACCAGACTGACGAGTTTGTCCTCAAACGTCTCGGAGATAATGCTCTCAAAAATTGGGATGAAATGGCTGTCATGCCCGATGACTGGTCGCCGCGGCCTGTCGAAATTCTAGTCAACTGGAAATCATTCCTGAAAGACTGCGCAGCGAACCACAAAGACCAGACAACTATGGTTGTAACATCGAACGGCATTGCCCGCTTTGCCCTGCCCCATACCCAAAACGGCGCAGATTTACCCATGAAGCTTAAAACAGGTGCTTTCGGCATTCTGGAATATGATGATACATCATCCGTCTGGCACGTTAGGGACTGGAATATCCGCCCGTAATGTGATTCAATACGAACCATGTTAACCTATATCCTTCGCCGTCTTGCGCTGATTGTCCCGACCATCTTCGGGATTTTACTGGTCAGCTTTGTCGTTATTCAATTTGTCCCGGGTGGTCCTGTGGAACGAATGATTGCCCAATTGCAAGGCCACGGCGCAGAAGCAACGGCCCGCTTTGCAGGCAACGGCGCCGATATGGCCTCGAATGCCATGTCGGGACAAATGACGGGACAATCTTCAAATTATCGCGGCTCACAAGGTCTTGATCCGGAGTTTGTTAAAGAGCTCGAAGCCATGTACGGGTTCGATAAACCCGCCCCCGAACGTTTCCTCACCATGATAAAAAATTATCTGACCTTTGATCTGGGCGACAGCTATTACCGTGATACCAAAGTCGTGGATTTGATTTTGGACAAAATGCCCGTCTCAATTTCCTTGGGCCTATGGTCAACTCTACTCATATATATGATCTCCATTCCATTAGGCATCAAAAAAGCCGTCAAAGATGGTCAGGCTTTTGACATCTGGACATCTGCCGTCATTTTCATCGGCTATGCCATCCCGTCTTTCCTCTTTGCAATCTTGCTGATTATCGTCTTTGCGGGGGACAGATATTTCGACTGGTTCCCGTTGCGCGGCATTGTCTCCGACAACTGGTCTGACCTTCCACCGCTTGAAAAAGCACTGGATTATATGTGGCACATGACACTTCCGGTTCTTGCCATGGTCATCTCGGGATTTGCGGGGCTTACCATGCTCACCAAGAACTCCTTCTTGGATGAAATCGGCAAACAATATGTACAAACCGCGCGCGCCAAAGGACTGCCCGAGAAAAAAGTTCTCTATGGTCATGTGTTCAGAAATGCAATGCTGATCGTAATCGCAGGCTTTCCCGCAGCCTTCATGCATATCTTCTTTACAGGCTCTCTCCTGATCGAAGTGATCTTCTCGCTCGATGGTCTGGGACTATTAGGGTACGAGTCGATTATCAACCGCGACTATCCGGTTGTTTTGGGAACTCTTTATATTTATGCGCTGATCGGATTGGTCATCACATTACTGCGGGATATTATTTATGTGATGGTGGACCCGCGGATCAATTTCGACGCAAGCCCCAATGTTTAGAACAAAATCTGAAAAAGCCTAACGACCTTCAAGATCAAGTGTCGACATTGGCCTGTAACGGCCATTACGCTCAATAAAAGCCTCAAGAGCCTGATGTGCTTTAACAATTAAAGCTTTATCTTTAGGGCCAAACTCATCGCTTTCAGCCATTGCCTTGATTTGCTCGCGTGTCTTATGTTCACCTTCGGTCATAACCTCTTTGTGAATATCTTTGAACTTAAGATGCTGGACACTTTCGCTGCGGACAGGATTTGTCAGCTTCAAATAAACACCCGCATAATCACCGAAATACCCAACTTGATATCCGGAATATCTTTCGTCAGCTCCGACGGACCGGAGTGCGGATGTTGCACCTGCAAAGGCTGTATCAATAAATTGGACCATAAGTTCCTCCGATTTTTTCCAGACCCTATCAATATTATGTCAATATGTCAATGAAAAATATTAAATTCTGCCTTTTCAATTGTCGCCCGTAAAATAGCTGCTATCCTGTTGCACATGATAAGTTTTTCACCAATCACTCACCGCCGCTGGGCACAATTCAAAGCAAATAAACGGGGATTCTGGTCTTTATGGATCTTTCTGGCCCTGTTTGTGATTGCCATGTCTGCAAATATTCTGGCCAACAGCAAGCCGCTCCTAATTCACTATGACGGTACGCTCTATACGCCTTTTCTGAATTATTACCCTGAAACAACGTTCGGCGGAGATTTCGAAACCGAAGCTGATTATAGAGACCCGTATGTTTTGAAACTTATCGAAAGCAAGGGTGGAAAAATCATCTGGCCTATTGTCCGCTATTCCTACGACACGATTAACTACAATCTGCCAACACCTGCCCCATCTGCCCCGACATCGGAAAACTGGCTAGGCACAGACGACCAAGGCCGCGATGTTGTAGCCCGGATGCTCTACGGTTTCAGGATTTCCGTGTTGTTCGGGTTGGCCCTGACAATTTTTTCCTCGATCATCGGTGTAACAGCGGGCGCGTTTCAGGGATTTTACGGCGGAAAAGTTGATCTGGTTGCCCAACGTCTCATTGAAATCTGGTCTTCTCTCCCCAGCCTCTACATCCTGATTATTTTCTCGGCAATGTTTATCCCTGGTTTCTGGACATTGCTGCTCATTCTTCTGTTGTTCTCATGGACACATTTGGTAGACGTAGTTCGGGCGGAATTTTTACGCGCGCGCTCTCTCGATTACGTCCGCGCGGCACGTGCTTTGGGTGTCGGAAACTTTACGCTGATGCGCCGACATATTCTGCCCAACGCGGTTGTCGCAACGCTGACGATGATGCCGTTTATCCTGACAGGTTCGATCACGGCACTCACATCACTGGACTTTTTGGGGCTTGGCTTGCCGCCCGGCTCTCCGTCTCTAGGTGAATTGCTGGCGCAGGGAAAAAACAACATCAACGCCCCATGGCTTGGCGGCACTGCATTCTTCTCTCTGGCAATTATGTTGACTTTGCTGACCTTTATCGGTGAAGCTGTACGGGACGCCTTTGATCCACGCAAAACCAATCTGTAGGACGACTGGAACATGACAACGCGCAACAACCTCCTCGCCAGCATCACCGAAGAAGTGACTGCATGCCGCCACGAGCTTCACCAAAATCCGGCAACATCTTTTGAAGAGATTTTTGCATCCGATCTGATTGCCCGCAAACTCACGGAATGGGGCATAGAATTTGAGCGTGGCTGGGCTAAAACAGGAATTGTTGCAACGATCCACGGACAATCGACATCTTCCGGCAAACGCATCGGCTTTCGCGGGGATATTGATGCTCTGGATATTGTTGAGGCCAGTGGTGTAGCACACGCTTCTAAAATTCCCGGCAAAATGCATGCCTGTGGACATGACGGCCACACTTCCATGCTGTTGGGAACAGCTAAATATCTGGCAGAAACCAGAAACTTTAACGGCACGGTCCACCTATTCTTCCAGCCTGCCGAAGAAGGTGGCGGCGGAGCCTACCGTATGATCGAAGAAGGTCTGTTTGATAAATACCCTGTGGACAGTGTCTATGCGGTTCACAACTGGCCTTACGCACCGCGCGGCTATGTGGGGATTAAAGGCGGGCCAATTATGGCAAGCTCCGATAAAATCGTTATCAGAATTTCGGGGAAAGGTGGTCACGCCGCCATGCCACACGAATGCATCGACCCGATCGTGATTGCATCGGAAATCGTTTTGGCCCTTCAGACTGTTGTTGCCCGAACAGTTGATCCGGCAGACTCATGTGTGATCAGTGTAACCAATTTCAATGCAGGAACAGGTGCTGATAATATTATCCCGACAGAAGCAGTTCTACGCGGCACAGTGCGCGGCTTGAGTAATAAGGTTCGGGACATTGCCGAAAAACGGATCAAAGAAATTGTTGAAGGGATTTCTCACGCACACGGAGCAAAAGGCACTGCGGAATATATCCGCAATTATGAACCAACCCTGAACGACCCCGCTCAGGCCTCTCTATGCGCTGATATCGCTAGAACGCTATTCGGCTCAAAGAATGTCTATACAGAGTTCCCGCCAAGTATGGGGGCCGAGGATTTCGGGGCCATGCTCCAGAAAAAACCTGGATGCTACGCGATCTTTGGTCAGGGAGAGCCGGAAGACAAAGACAGCCCACATAATTTCGGACTACATCATCCAAAATATGATTTTAATGACAAGATCATTCCAATGGTCATTTCATATTTTTCTGGCATCACAGAAAAATCACTACCCCTATAAGTCTTTGTCTTCATAACTAAAGAAAAATATTCTCGAGCGAAAGACCGGCCAAATGAAATCCGGAGATTTCTGCCGAAAATACTGGGTCTTGAGAACCAGACCGCAGCGTACTTGAAGGTACGTGAGGACTGAAAACGCAAAGACACAATATTTGCAGGCGAAATACCCGGATTTCTAAACCATCTGTGAAAGAAGCTGGACTTTCGCCTCTAACTCCTCATTCATTGGCCCGATAGCGGCATTGGTTTGCTGATGTCGGCATAGAGTAAAATCAATAGCTCGACACAACATTTCCGGATTTTGCAGGATATGGAATTTTGAAACGTAATCTTCAATTCCACAATTGATGAGATCCATCGCCAACCCGTGGTTATTGCAAGATGTGAGGGCAATAATCGGAACATTGGGAACAAGATCACGAACCTGCGAATAAGTATCATAGGCATCAATCGTATCTGGCAAATGCAGATCCAGCAAGATGGCTTCAATTTCACCGGAGTGGGCATATATATATTCACGGGCGTCATGCATGGTCTCGTAGCACACGATCTTGTACGATCTTGAGCAAGGATGTTCACGAATAACCCGCTTGATAACAAAACTATCTGTTTCGGAGTCCTCGATTAGGACAATTTTACGCGTAGCCTCTGGCATAGCTGCTCTCCTTGGTTAGCGTCAGAGAAAACACAGCAACACAATAATGATTATAATCAGAGTACGAAGATATAATCATCTTGCGCGCGACCTCTTAAAAACAGGTTAATGGCCTGCTGAGTATGAGCCACTCATCAGGTTTAATAGTTCGGAGGTTTGTTTTAACTTCTTTTCAACTTCGTGGAGAGACGAAGACACCAGCTGATGACGTCCCATTGCAAACTCGATTGTCCGGAGCAATAAATCCGGCTGCATCACAATCAGATTTTTGCAAATGTAATCCTGCGCCCCGACTCCAATCATATCCAGAGCCAGCTGATGATCATCAAAACCGGTCAGAACGACAACTGGAACCTGATCTTTATAAATCGAAACACGGTTATAGGTTTCAATAGGTTGGTCGGAATCAGGTAGCCCCAAATCCAGAAGAACGATGTGCGGACGATCTTGTCCGGAAGATAAAATATGCTCGGCTTCCGCCAAAGTTTTGGCTCGCAACACCCGAACATTCCAAGGCATATGATGGGACAAAAGCCGCTTAACGGCAAAGAAATCACTCTCGCTATCCTCCACGACGAGGACACACAACTCATCCAGCCCTGCCAAAGGACTTGGAACGGAAATCTTCTTATCCTCACTTGCAGGCCCGGAACGCTCGTTGCGCCCTAGTCGGTTAACAGGGGGAAATGTGCTATGTATTTGTTTAGTTTTTGTTATCATGGTGTACCTCCTGAACATGAAGCTGTTTTATGGACACCAATCAATTACCGCCACTTTGGTCATAACTGGACCAAGCAGAATTCACACATTACGCAGTCCGCCCGCATAACTAGCAACAAAAAAGCGTTGATTTGGAGACAGGAACACTCTACACCATTTAGAGCAAAAAGAATACAATTCTATGCAGTTTTTTGGAATTTTCTATGCAGCAGAGCACAAAAATGGGATAGGGTAACCTAAGATTTTTAGTCATAAATGCAGGATAATTTTATGAGCACACCACAACAATCTGAATCATTTAGTGAAAAACAGCTCCGCGCTATTCTGGACAATACAGTAGATGGTATTGTTGTCATCAACAGTCGCGGCACAGTCTTGTCCTATAACCGGGCTTGCGAGAAACTCTTTGGCTATTCCCCGCAAGAAGTCATGAACAAGAATGTTTCGATGCTCATGCCCAAAAGCTACGCAACGAACCACGACCAATATCTTGTGAATTACATGACCAGCCACGAACCGAAAGTGATTGGCATCGGGCGCGAGGTTTTAGGACAGCGCAAAAACGGTTCGACATTTCCGATGTGGCTAAGTATCGGCGAAGTGATTGAAGGAGACGGACATTTCTTTGTGGGTATTGTCAGGGACCTGACAGAGCAGCGAGAACATGAAATAGACCGCCAGCTCTATATGGAGGCTTTAGAAAAAAGCAACAAGGAGCTGGATGAATTTGTATATCTGATTTCCCACGACCTGAAAGAACCTGTCCGCGGGATTTACAGCTACTCCCAATTTATGGCGGAAGATTACTCGAAAATTCTGGATGAAGAAGGACTGAAACGCCTAGAAAGTCTAATGAAAATGTCCGGGCGCATGAGTGAGCTCATTGATAAGCTCTTATATTTTTCCCGCCTCGACAGGATGGAACCGGAGCTGAAACTGGTCAACTTAACCGATATCGTGAATGGCGTGATCGAAATGCTGGATTCCACAATCCAGCAAAAAAAGGTTGAAATCACGATTGATACCGAACTCCCTTCCGTTATGTTTGATTCATCGAGAATTAGTGAAATTTTCTACAATCTGATCCTCAACGGAATAAAATATAACGATAGAGATGTGAAAAAGATAAATATCGGCCTATGTCAACATGAAAGAGCGGGCAACGAGCTGGCTTTCTACGTCAAGGACAACGGAATCGGAATTCCGGAAAAACATTATGACGCTGTGTTTAAAATGTTTAAAAGACTGCATAACAGGGAGGCCTACGAAGGCGGAACTGGGGCAGGCTTAACGATCATCAAGCGGATAATTACGCAACATGGGGGAGACATTTGGATTGACTCCAAACCTACTGAAGGCACATACTTCTACTTCACCTTGGGACGTCCTGCAAACAACCGCGCAGTAGAAGCAGAAACATAGGTAACCAACATGATACAGGCTCACACAATGGGTAACATAGATACAATAGAACCATACGTATTGATTGTCGAAGACTCGCCAGTTGATTTCGAAATCATATCAAGAGCCTTCCGTAAAATAGAATTCACCCCGAAAATCCACCACTGCCATAATGGGAACATGGCGCTGGATTTTTTGAACAAGACGTCGGACGAATCGGCCCCAACCAACCCTACCCTGGTCCTTCTTGATTTAAATCTCCCCGGCACAGACGGCAGACAAGTCTTAAGCTCCATGAAATCCAGCACTGATTTAAAAGGCATTCCGGTCATTGTGCTCTCGACATCGAATAACGACAACGACATAGAATTCTGCTTTTCGATGGGAGCGGATAAATATCTCAGAAAGCCGATTTCAGCGGATGAATTTGCAGAAACCGCCCGAATTATCAAAGAGTTCTGGGATGGAAAGACAAATATACCTGTTACATATCAATAAGTTATAGAATTACCCCCAATTTTCCGTAATTTTTAAGACTATTTTCTTTGTCAAAAGAGAGCAAATCGACTATATTACCCCCATAAAAGCCATGCGCGAAATGCATAGCTAACAAGACAAGAAGGTGGCGAATGCGTCTTGGTGTCTTGGGGTAAAGAGTAAGCGAGCAATCAAAAAGGATCATTTCGAAACCTTACTCTAAGACAGAACGTTATTTTCCAGACAATTTGATAGGCAACAAAGAAAGTTTAGGCTGAAACCATGCTCAAGACTACGAAACAATTTGTGAACCTTGATTTTGAACCGATTGCTGTCCGTTTGAACAGTGCTGAGGAATTCGCAGAAGCCGTAGAACTGATTGATATAGTCCGATCTTCCCTGAAAGAAGAAGAGAAAGTCTATCTTCTTCCCAAAACGGTTGATTATATGACAAAGCTGCACAGAGCCGGAAATGTGGTTCTGGGTCTGCGCAACGATGTGGGTCATTTGATTGGCCTGACAGTTGTCCGCAAAATGCACCACTGGACTGACATTCCGAACTTTGAAGGTTTGCCGTTTATTGAGTTTATCTACAACCAGACCCCTTGCCTGCTGCAAAGCGTTTGCACCCATCCTGAGTACCGCTCTATGGGGTTGGCGGATCGTTTGCTGAAATCGGCTGAAGAATGGTGCTTGAAAAAAGAACGCAGCCGGATTGTCGCCCGCATCGTGGTTGGCAACAAAGGAAGCCTGAGCGCATTTGAACGCAATGAATTTGAAGTTCTGAGTGAAGGCATTGATAAAGAAGACGGCTATAAATTCGTTTATGTCGGTAAGAAAATGCAAGCCCCGTTGGTCGAAGATTTTACAGCCCCCGAACAGGAAACAGAAACCAGCGTTGTTGCAATCTTTAACGCGTAAACATGTTTCGTTAGAAAGACTTTTTAGAAAAGAGCCACAAAGGCTCTTTTTCTTTTACGTTTCTCCTCTTTCCCGATCTGCTGCACAATGCTAAAAAAGAGTATGACTCAAACGCCCTCCTCCCCGCTGCTTCAAGTCAATGATCTGTCTGTCCGGTTCAAAATGCCGACCGGATATTTTGATGCCGTTAAATCCGCAAGTTTCGGAATTGACCGCGGTGAATCATTGGCTTTGGTTGGAGAATCAGGGTCGGGGAAATCCGTAACGGCGCTCTCAATCATGCAACTCCTCCCCTATCCGCTGGCGTCCCACCCGACAGGATCAATCCTGTTTGACGGTCAGGAACTGATCGGGATGGAACCTAAAAAAATCCGTGAGATTCGCGGCGATAAAATCGGAATGATTTTTCAGGAACCGATGTCCTCTCTGAACCCTCTTCATACCATTTATCGCCAAATTGCAGAGGTTATAAAACTCCACTACCCGACAAGCGACAAAACAGATATTGAGCGCCGCGTTCTGGAACTTCTGGATCTGGTGGGCCTTCCGAAATTGAAAAATCGCTTGGGGTCATACCCGCATGAGCTTTCAGGCGGGCAACGCCAGCGCATTATGATCGCCATGGCTCTTGCCAATACACCTGACCTTTTGATTGCAGATGAACCGACAACCGCACTGGATGTCACCATTCAGGCACAAATTCTGGAGCTATTGCAGGATTTGCAAAAACGTCTGGATATGGCTCTGATCCTGATCTCCCATGACCTAAAAGTAGTCGAAAAAATGTGTAATGATGTCTGCGTTATGAAGTACGGCGAAATTGTCGAGCACAAAAAGCGCGAAAATTTATTCTCTGCCCCGGAACATGATTACACAAAACTTCTGCTGGCATCCCAACCACGCAAGATGCAAATCAAGGCCAATGAAAACGAGCCTATATTGCTCGAAGCCAAAAACATTCATGTCCATTTTCCGGTAAAGAAAAACTTCTTCGGCAAGGCCACTGAATTTGTCCATGCAGTCGATGATATATCCCTGACATTGCGAGCACGTCATACTCTTGGTGTTGTCGGCGAGTCAGGATCTGGAAAAACCACGCTGGGTCTGGCCCTCCTGCGCCTCCTTAAATCCACAGGCGATGTGAAATTCGCGGGACAGGATATTGCAGATATTCCTGTACAATCTTTACGGTCTCGCATGCAGATTGTCTTTCAAGACCCTTTTGGCTCTCTCTCCCCACGCATGAGTGTTGGCGAGATCATCGGCGAAGGCTTGGGCATTCATTTTGCAACTCTTTCCAAAACCGAGCAGGAAGAGCGCATCATCAAAGCCCTTGAAAACGTGAGACTTGATCCGGAAACACGCCACCGTTACCCGCATGAATTTTCGGGAGGCCAACGCCAGCGCATTTCGATTGCCCGCGCTCTGGTGCTCAATCCGCGCCTGATTATTCTGGATGAACCGACATCGGCTCTCGATGTTTCGGTGCAGGCCCAAATTGTTGAGTTACTGCAAGACTTACAACAACGGCACAACCTGTCCTATATGTTTATCAGCCACGACCTGAAAGTTGTTCGGGCTATGTCCCATGAAATACTGGTGATGAAGGACGGCAAGATGGTTGAATACGGCAAGGCTGACGATATCTTTGACAATCCGCAACAAGATTATACCCGCAACCTGATGGAAGCCGCTATCAACCTGCGCACCAGAAAGAAAACAGGCTAATCTGCCTAGTTTTTATAAAAGACTGGAGGGTTCAACCACTCTGCGGAATGCGTCCCATAATAGAGTGATACGCCCCATAAAATAATCACATGAACAACATAGATTTCGAGACTATACCGTCCACAAAATTGTAGAGTCCAAAGTGCAGGAGCAGGAAGGCGGGCCGTAGCCCTGAGATATTCTTTCGGCTCAAACCGGTACAAAAAGAGGCCGAGAAGAGCAAACATCACACACAATGCCGCAACATAGACCGGAGAGAACATAAAAATGGCAGTTTGCCCGAGTACGAAGAACCCCAATACAAATGCCAGAAAGAATTTCTCTGCCACGGGTCCGAACGCCGTCTCTCCGCGATGACGGGCAATATATCCGGCGAAGGCAATCATGATGCCAAAAGTTGAATATTCAATAAGGTAATAACTCGGGAGAGCCACAATCGCCATAACAAGGCAACAATAGAAAACAAACTCTTTCCTGAGGAAAACCATAGGCCCCATATATTTCAAAAAAAGCCGCGCAATAATGATTAAGGCTAGAATATTAAGCGGTAAAAGATAGGTCCCCATCACACAATTGGCAAGAACAAGAAGAAAACAAGCAATAAGAATATTCTTCCCCACTTCGAGAGACTTGGAGAATCCTGCCAAAAACATCCAGCACGGAGAACTCAGTCGCCCGATAATCCGTAACTCGACCACATGGGGAAAAAGATAAAACCCGATATGGTCAACGATCATCGTCACAACGGCGAAGAATTTCAAAAGATCATAGCTGGTTAAATATTTGCCGAAACGGGAAGAAATCAGGGTCATACGGGCCTCATTGGTATTCATCATATCCTGATCCTGTGCTAATGTGAACGCAGGAAATTTACCGAATCCCTAACCATACAGGTTCAAGCCCATGACACTCTCGATACGTGCCGTTTTCTACATATTTCTGGTCATATTTGTTGAAGGCTACATCGTCCTGTCATCCGAACTTCTGGCCATACGCACACTCGTCCCTTATGTGGGAAGCGGGACGGATACAGTTTCAATCATCATTGCTGCCGTTCTGTTGCCCCTGGCCGCGGGATATTTCTCTGGCGGTCAATGGAAGCCATCCCTTAGCGGCGCAGCACACAACAGAACAGTCCGTAAAAAACTCGGGCACAACATATTCATAGCCACAATCTTTCTGGTCCTTGGATTATCGTTTTTTTCCAATGCAGTTATCATCGAAATACTGATGCGCACTTTTTCAACAGACCGTCTGGTTATCACAACCCTTTTTTCTTTGCTCTTTCTTGTTATTCCCGTCTATCTGTTGGGGCAAACAACACCACTCCTCAGTAACTTCTTCTCCGAAGATAAACTCTCGGAAACAACAGGAAAAATCCTGTTTGTGTCAACAATCGGATCATTTATCGGGGCTACATTCACAACATTGATTTTCATGTCCTATATTGGTGTTCACAACACGGTAACACTCAATATTGTACTGGCAGCCCTGCTACTGCTCAGCCTGTCCTTCAAATTCAGAAAAGAAGAAACCCTTATTAAATCAGCTCTTCTGGTAATGGCCGCATTTTTCCTAAATTCGAACTCTATGTTGAAGAATGCAGATGTCGTTGAAAACAACACTTATAATCTGGTCATGGTCAAAGACATTCCGGAAATTGACTACAAAGTCATAACCATCAACGGTTCAGCTTCTTCGGGACTGAACTCCGAAGGAAAACCGTTCGAATATGTGCAGTTCATAGAAGACACCTTCATCAGCCAGATCCCTCCTGAACGCCAACCGGCAAACATCCTGATACTGGGAGCTGGGGGATTCACCATTGGCTTGAACGATCACATCAACCACTACGATTTCGTAGACATTGACAAAACACTTCTGAACGTAGCCGAAAACCATTTTCTCAATGGCCCTTTAAATGAAAATAAGGAATTTCACCCTCTTCCGGCACGCGGATTCCTGAATAGTACCGATAAAAAATATGACCTGATTTTGATTGATATATTTTTCAGTCAAAACAGTATTCCCGAACATCTCGTTACGCGGGAATTCCTGATGCAGGTCCGTGACGCCCTGAAACCGGACGGTATTTTTACAGCGAACGTTATTGCTGATCCGATGGGACATGACGCATTCTCAGTTAATATTGATGCCACGATGCGATCAGTTTTCCCTGATGTCCGCGCCCAGATTATCCCGAAAAACTACTCACCATGGAAAAAACACGATCTGGCAAACCTGCTCTATTATTCGGGAAACCCACTCGACACAGAAGTTGGCAAAGACATCACACGCAGCATCTATACAGACAATCTGAACCGATCATATAAAGATCGTCCCAGAGATATAAAGTAGATATAAAGTAGATATAAAGTAGATATAATATTTCTACAGGAAATTTTGTGGGTCAATATCCACCTGTACGCGGATATTGGATGGAACTTTAATCGCGCCAATCCATTGAGCGATCATTTTCTGGATATCCAGATTCTTATCGGCCTGAACCAGAATGCGTTGACGATACTTACCGCGAATACGGTACATTTGCGCCTGAGCAGGGCCTAATACTCTGACCCCGTCAGCGCGCGGCGCATTTCGCCCGATTTCCAAAGCCAAATCTCGTGTCAGGTCTTCTTTCGGGCCCGAGATAATAATTGCAGCCAACCGCGAGAACGGCGGCATATGTGCGCGAATGCGCTCATTGGCCTCTGCCTCTAAAAATCCGTCGCGGTCATCTTCTGCGAGCATCTGCATAACGCGCTGTTCGGCATTATAAGTCTGCAGGAACACTTCCCCCGGCAGCTCCTCACGCCCCGCACGCCCAGCCACTTGATGAAGGAGCTGAAAACTGCGTTCGGTCGCGCGCAAATCCCCACCCGATAATCCCAAATCCGCATCAATAATCCCGACACACGTCATCAACGGGAAATGGTGACCTTTGGCGATCACTTGCGTTCCGATCACAATATCAACACGACCTTCGCGAATATCCGCCAAAGCATTTGATAACTTATCATGCGTATCAAGAACATCACTCGCCATGATAAGCGTGCGCGCCTCGGGGAAATATTCTTTGACCTCATCGGCAATCCGCTCGACCCCTGGCCCACACGCAACCATCGAGTCTTGATCCTCACAAGACGGACACGCCTCAGGCTGCTTCATCGAATACCCGCAATGATGACAATGCAGATGATGCGTGCGCCGGTGCTCAACCAACCACGCCGTACATTTTGGACACTCAATCCTATGACCGCACGTCCGACATAACGTCAGTGGAGCAAACCCTCGTCGATTAAGGAACAACAACACTTGCTGCTTCTTGGCTAGAGTTTCTTCAACCTTATCTTTAAGAACAGGCGAAATAAAATGCTGCCGCTCGGGCTTGTCTTTACGCAAATCCAGCACATGAATATCAGGCTTTCGCGCGCCTCCGAACCGGTCAGGCAACACCAGATGCCGGTATCGCCCATCTTGAACATTCTGTATACTCTCCAAAGAAGGAGTTGCAGAAGCCAACACCACAGGAATTTTTGAGAGGCTACCGCGCACCACTGCCATATCCCGCGCGTGATAGATCAGAACTTCTTCCTGCTTGTAAGCCCCATCATGCTCTTCATCAACGACCAACAATCCCAAATCGGCATAGGGAAGAAACAAAGCCGACCTAGCCCCCACAACAACTTTTGTTTGCCCCAGAGTCACGGCGCGCCACGTAGCTCTGCGCTGCGCAGGTGTCATAGATGAATGCCACAACGCAGGTGTGCATCCGAAGCGTTTTTGAAACCGCGTGATAAAAGAATTCGAGAGTGCAATCTCGGGCATTAAAATCAAAGCCTGCTTGCCTTGATTGATAATCTCGGCAATTGCTTCGAAATAAACTTCGGTTTTCCCTGCCCCCGTCACACCGTCGAGCAAAAATGTCTGCGCCTTCTGGTCACGCACTGCCAGAAGAATTTGGTCCGCTGCGGCTTGTTGCCCATTGGAGAGTTGCGGAACATTATAATGCGGATCAGGTTTCGCACACGGCGCTTTGGCAAACAGATCAATCGCCTCCAACACGCGATGCTTCACCAAAGTCTTGATAACGGAACTCGACACATCTGCGGCTTTGGAAATCTCGGCCAAGCGTCGCGGCAATCCGTCTTGAGACACAGCCACCACGCGTTTTTGCGCTTCATTCAAATCAATCTTGCCGTCTCCCAAAACATAGCCCGTCATCGGCTGCGGAACATCCAAAGCCTGCGGCACAGACAGAGCCATTTTAAGAACAGCCCCCTTGGGCGCGAGATTATATCGCGCGACCCACTCGATGAACTGGCGCATGACAGGCTCCATCGGCGGCACATCATATTTTTCCAGAATATTCTTAACGCGCGCGGCAGGAACCTCTGATTGATCGGACACAGCCCAGACGACCCCATGCACAGCCCTAGGGCCAAGAGGCACCAGAACATAGTCGCCAATTTCCACCGCCATCCCCTCAGGAATGGCGTAATCATAGGCCTTATCGACCGGCGACGTGACCAAAACCGAACAAAACGGCATGGAAAATCCTGACCTTGATTTTAACAGTTAACAAAGGCATAGTGCCCCTACAACAGACCATACAAAAGAACGCCCAAAAAGCAAAAGAAAACGCCATTAACATACGGAAAAAAGCACTATGAAATTCTTTGTCGATACCGCCGATATTAACGAGATTAAAGAACTGGCCTCAACAGGCTTGCTGGATGGAGTGACCACCAACCCGTCCCTGATTTTGAAATCAGGCAAAGATTTCATTCCTCTGATCGAAGAAATTTGCGCCGTTGTTGACGGCCCTGTCAGTGCCGAAGTCGCCTCAACCGATTACGAAACCATGTGGAAAGAAGCCGACAAATTGCGCCAAATCGCAGACCATGTCGCAGTTAAAGTTCCCCTTACCCCTGACGGATTGAAAGTCTGTAAACGCCTCTCTGACGAAGGCACCATGGTCAACGTGACTTTGTGCTTCTCCGCAGCCCAAGCAATCTTGGCCGCTAAAGCAGGTGCCGCGTTTATTTCTCCGTTCGTCGGACGCCTCGATGACGTTGGCGCAGACGGCCTGACACTGATCCAAGATATCGTCGGCATCTATGATAACTACCCGAACTTCCAAACTGAAGTGTTGGTAGCCTCTGTTCGCAACCCGATGCACATCGTTGAAAGCGCCAAGATCGGAGCCGATGTTGTGACCTGTCCGGCAAACGTGATTAAACAATTATACAACCACCCTCTGACCGACAAAGGTCTGGCTGCCTTTGTTGAAGACTGGAAAAAAACTGGTCAATCCATTCTCTAATTTTTAAAGACAGAAAAAGGAACATCATCATGTCTGTACTTCGCATTTTGACACTCTCGACTTTACTGGTTTCTGCCCTGTCATTGGCTGCGTGCAATAATACAATTCGCGGCGCAGGCGAAGACATTGAACGCGCAGGCGCAGCGATCCAGAAATCAGCCAACTAAGTCAAAAAGGCCTTCAAATAAACAAGACCCCGCCAATCGCGGGGTTTTTTATGACCCTCCCCCGTCATTCCCCGATTTATTCGGGGAATCCATGCTTACCCTGTCATCCTGAGCGAAGCCGAAGGGATCTCCCTTTTGTGGAGAGAATGACAAGTTCTTTCTGTTCTTGGTGAACTCCGTACCTCCGTGTTAAAAACCTTGACTTTATAGGAATAATATCCTATAAAAAGACATGACCAAAGACACAGAAACAAAACACCCGACCGCCCCGCAATCCATCCCGATCTCAAGCCTGCCTTGCCCGTTCCCTGAAATTGAACTGCCGCTGCACTTCACCACCCAAGATGTCCAGCGCGAGATGTTCGCCCAAATGACCAAACTCAACTCGGTCTTTCACACCCTGCTCAGCCAGATCAACCCGAATGAGGACATTGCCACCTCTCCCGAAAAATTCCTGATTGCCCTCAGGTCACAAGAACAATATCTGAAAACCGTGCATGTCCTGCAAAACCTGCACATGGTAGCGACCTCCCCACTCCCTAGGGATTATTTCAATGCCGCGCTGGACGAATGAATCTCGTGCCCTTCATGCGGCAGCTATGAAACTCTGGCAACCGTGGAAAAAATCCACGGGGCCAAAAACGCCTGAAGGCAAAAGAATCTCCTCCCAAAATGCGCTGAAACACGGCATGTACACGCGCGAATGGCAAAACCTGCGCCGCTCTCTTTATACCCAACGCCTCTATGTCCGTTGGGTCGAACGTAACATGGCCCAAATATCCAAGACCATTCGCCTAAAACAGCGCGCGCATAAAATCGAACTATACAAACATGAATGCCAAAAAAAGACAAAATCGCCTGCTCTTGGTCATAAATCATGCTACACTGATCCTTTAACAAAACCAGACTGAACAGATTCGCATATTCCTAATGACTGAAACACCTGAACCCGCGCAAACAGACCTCACAGCCTCCGAAGTCATTGACTGGCTGAAATCCCATCCGGATTTCTTCCAAAAACATCCCGAGATGGTCGAGCTGCTGAACCCTCCAAAACAAAAGAGTGGTAAAAACGTGGCAGATTTCCAGTCCTATCTAATCGAACGCCTGAAGGAAGACAAATCTGAAGCCGTTAAAACCGCGCGCGAGATTGTCGAAACGGCGCGTCACAACATGAATAACCAGACTCGCATCCACACGGCAGTTTTACGGCTGTTAGAGGCTCCGAATTTTGAACATTTCATCGAAAGCCTGACGGCAGATTTAACCGCCCTTCTTGATGTGGACATCACAACCCTTGTTGTCGAAAGTGACGGAGACAAAATCCCGCAAATCGCAACCAACGGCATCCGCATCGTACCCGAAGGCACGCTGGGCAACTGGATGGATAAACGCTCCATCATGCATCAATCTGATATCGGCGGTGTCGAGGCCATCTACGGCGCGGGCGCATCCCTCGTGCGCTCCCAAGTTTTGATCCGTATCAATATCGGGCATCATGCACCACCTGCCATTCTGGCTTTCGGCTCTCGCGACCCGAACCAATTTCAGGAAGGCCAAGGCACCGAGCAAATCTCCTTCCTCGCCCAAGTCATCGAAAGACTGTTCAAATCATGGCTCAGCGAGATCGACTAGACAACCTCTTGGCCCTCGCCACCAAGCCCGACCTGTCCGACCAGATCGGCAAATGGATGACATGGCTAAAAGTCGAGAAAAATGTCTCCCCCCATACCCTACGTGCCTACATCAATGACGTGACACAATTTCTGGAATTTCTTCACGACCATTTTGATGAAGCAGTCGGCATCAACACATTATCAAATGTCCGCCTCGCCGATTTCCGCTCATGGCTCTCGCGGAAAAGTATGGATGGTCTTGCTGCGTCTTCGCGCGCGCGTTCACTCTCTGGCGTTAAAAATTTTTTGAAATGGCTTGATAAAACGGGCGTCATGCACAACGCCCATATCGGCAATGTGCGCTCTCCGAAATTGCCGCACAAACTCCCGAAACCTCTGGAACGCCCGCAAGCCTTCCGTTTGCTCGACCTTGACCACACAGACAGCGATTGGCAATCACTGCGCAACTCGGCACTCTTCACGCTTCTTTATGCCTGTGGCCTGCGGATCAGCGAAGCACTCAATCTCAATATCGCGGATTTGCCGCGTGACGGATTTTTGATTGTGATGGGGAAAGGCCGCAAAGAACGTCAGGTTCCTGTGCTGCCGATTGTCGAGAAAACATTAGCCGCCTATCGCGCATCTTGTCCTTTTGCAGAAACGCCCGACCGGCCTGTGTTTCTCGGCGAACGCGGCAGCCGCCTCAATCAGGGCGTCGCCCAAAAAGCTATGCGTGATGTACGAGGACTGATGAATCTACCGGAAACAGCGACACCGCATGCTCTGCGACATTCCTTTGCAACACACCTGCTTGAAAACGGCGCAAATTTACGTGAGATTCAGGAGTTACTTGGGCACGCATCCCTTTCAACAACACAACGCTATACAGAGGTCAATACAGAAGAGCTGATCCGCATTTATAAGGCCGCTCACCCGCGGTCCAGTACGTAATAAAAGACACGGACATTGCCGTTTGCGACACACATCGAAGACTTTCCTTCACATGCCGCACAATTCGATGAGTCAATAGGACTTGTGCCAAGGGCAAACATTCCGTCCATATCGCCGCTCTCGGACGGAATTGCTTCACTGCCTGTCAGCCTGTAATTGATCCGCGCACATAACCTTTCTGGAACGCGCACCAACGCCATGATAACCTCATCTCCGGCCCCTCCGATACCGTCAATGGCGTTACGGACAAAGTGCCAGTCCGTTGCAGTAGTTTCGGAAGAATCATCCAACGATGACCATGTTTCCTGGTAAGTGACATGTCCTCCTTGCGGGTGAAATATCTTGAAGTCATGTGGTGCCGTATTATATCCGGCATCACTAGGCCGTGTAAAAACGATGGAATTCGGATCACGCTCGTCCGACAGAACCATTTGCTGAAATCCGTTTGCAGTCGCTGTGGCGAAATCCATAACAGATGACATATCGGCATCGGCACGCTCACGCGTAACTCCCGATGAAGCTCCATCATTTACGCGTAAACCATTAACCACAGCGTACGACAACGCAGCAAACAAGGCCACACCGATCAGGATCAGTATTAAGGCACTTCCGTTTTGGTGACGCACTGACATATGGCATAAACTCCTACAGGTCTGATTAAATATGCAACGGTCGCCCCAAAACAGCTAGTGCTGCCTCTTTAACAACTTCTTCCAAAGTCGGATGTGCATGGCAGGTACGAGCGATATCTTCGCTGCTACCGCCAAACTCCATAACCGCAGTAACCTCGGCAATCAAGGTTCCTGCTTCTGGTCCAACGATGTGGCATCCGAGGACGCGGTCTGTTTTGGCATCAGCAAGAATTTTGACAAACCCGTCCGTGCAATTCATCGCTCTGGCGCGACCGTTGGCCATAAACGGAAACTTGCCTGACTTATAAGCCACCCCCGCAGCCTTGAGCTGCTCCTCGGTTTGCCCGACACTGGCCACTTCCGGCCAAGTATAAACGACGCCGGGGATAAGATTATAATCAATATGACCGGATTGCCCCGCCAGAATCTCTGCAAGGACAACACCCTCATCTTCAGCCTTATGTGCAAGCATAGGCCCCGCAATCACATCACCGATTGCATAAATTCCGGCAACATTTGACTGGAAATGCGCATCAGTTTTGACACGTCCACGCTCATCACGTTCGACCCCGACAACATCCAACCCGAGTCCATCTGTGTAAGCCTTGCGACCGACAGCAACAAGAACAATATCTGCCTTGAGCGTTTCCTTTACTCCGCCAGCGGCAGGCTCCAGCTCAAGAGTAACACCTTTTTTGTCGGCAACAGCAGAGGCAACCTTTGTCGACAACTTAAATGTCATACCCTGCTTGGTCAGAATCTTTTGCATTTCTTTTGACAGCTCACCATCCATTGTTGGCAAGATGCGGTCCATATATTCGACAACAGTAACCTCAGCCCCCAAACGCCCCCAGACAGCTCCTAGTTCCAGACCGATGACACCACCGCCGATCACAACCAGTCTCTTCGGTACTTCAGAAAGTTCCAATGCGCCGGTTGAAGAAACAATCCGTGTTTCATCCAAAACAATACCCGGAGGCACGGCGACATCCGATCCGGTTGCGATGACAATATTCTTTGATTGATAAACAGTACCACCGACATCCACCTGACCGGCAGCTACAATTTTACCTGCACCCTTTAACCAATCGACTTTGTTTTTCTTAAACAAAAACTCTATTCCCTTGGTATTCGAGTCAATGACACCGGTTTTATGAGCCATCATACCATTCAGGTCAAGTTTCACACCTGAGACCTTTATCCCCATCTTACCCAGCTCATCTTTTGCTTCATGATATTTTTCCGAGGCAGACAACAAGGCTTTGGATGGAATACAACCAACATTGAGACACGTCCCGCCAAGCGTTGCACGTTTTTCAACACACGCTACCTTCATACCAAGCTGTGCCGCACGGATAGCACAAACATAGCCGCCTGGTCCGGCTCCAATTACAATAAGATCATAGGAGGATGCGTTGCTCATAAAAAGCCTCTAAAAATATAAAAATTGAAAGTAAATTACAATAAAAATCAGAAAATGCGCAGAGGTCCCCTGCCAGCTTGCATATTACCCCGCTGCACAGATTCTGCAACCGTAGAACACTAAAAAATATAGTCCTGAAAATTCGATTATCAAAGCAATATCAATGCTGGGGGTAACTTTTAACTGCGTCACTTTTACAAGTGTGCCTCAACAGATTCTCGGATATATCTGGCGAAATTATGTAGCATCTCGAGAGTCCTTAGATTAAAACTCTTTTTTTGTTGACATAAACCATCGAGCAGATTATAAGACCCGAAACCCAAAAACATATAAGGACCTAAAACATGGCCCACGATATCGAGTTAAGCGATGCCCGTTTCCCCTTGGAACAGTTTGCCCACCTTGCCGATACAACTATGTTTACTCCAATGAAGTTCGATCTAGAGCCCGAACTTAAACTGGCTCTTCCCCAAAGATTTACAAACGTCCACTCTTTAAACGAAGCGCAAGCAAAATATATGAAGCAAGGCGCGAAAGATGATCTGCGACAGATAGCAGCTCATTATAATGCGCTGATTGCAACGTTCAACAACGCTTCCGGAGGACAAGGTGCATCTGTTCTGGACGCAAACGGCCCGACCCCGCGAGACTATGTTCTGGTCAGCCTAGGACAGGACACACTGCGCCTTTTCCCGACAGCCTCAATTCGTGATCAAGGTCTGCAATACAGGGAGCGTTTTGCCGTCAAAGTATTCGGTAAAGAAACCGGCAGTATCACCAACCATGATGCCAACGCAAAGTCATTACTTTCCCATGGCCCCATGCGTAAAGAATTTGAAGTGGCCTGTACTGGTCCAACCAACAGTTTTCATGAGTTCCGGCAGATTCAAGGTTTGCCGGAATTTTTCCATACAATTGACCCAAGCACTTTGTATGTGGATGCAGTTTGCCTAACTTCCAGAACAAGCTTGTTCTCCCTGAACCATATTCCGGGTACAAATCTTCTAGCATTACTGGAACATTGTTGTGACATCAGCCGTTTCTCGACGCCAAATCTGGATGTCTTCACATCCGACCATTTCGACCGTGAATGGGAAACAGAAGTTAAAGGCTTCTACGGCGTTGACCAGCGCCTTGAAACAGAAGAAGGAATCAAGGAGCTTGTCCAGACACTCTTCTCCCATTTGGAAGACCGCCTGAAGCAGGCTGTTCCAGGTATAAAAGTAAATACTCTGAGCAAAATGGAACGCGCATCCAAATCTGTAGATGAATTTTACATGACCCATGGCCCATTGAGACATATTGAAGAGAGAAGCCGCCTGCTGTACCGCTATTGCGCATCTACTGAAATCCCGATGGGACTGGCTTACGCACTCTCCCAACGTGTCAGCGCTCTGGAAATCCACAACAATCCGGACAGATTATACAATCTGGCAGCCGCAATGCCAAACCCCGAAACTTTGATCCGCCTGCCGCAAAAAGCGCAGCATGTCGGAATGAAAATAGCTTAAGAGCAGGCTATGCAGAAACTTTTTACCTGCATAGGAAATGCCTGCATGGATATTGTTACATCCACAGATGATGTGTTCTTAACACAACACAATATCGAGAAATCCTTTTGCACCCATTTAAAAACCGAAGATCACCTCAAAGAGATCAAAAACTCTTTGGATCATTATGACCTGATCCCGGGTGGAGCCGCAGCCAACACAGCTCATGCCTTAAGTGCATTGGGTTCTGAAGTAAGTTTTCTGGCCAAAGCAGCTGATGATGAAGAAGGTACGATGTTTCTGGAAAACGTAAGGGATGTTGGCATTATATCAGGGATCTTTGAACAAAAAGAAACGCCCCTTTGCTCACCACAAGTTTTGTGTTTTGTCACACCAGACGGAGACCGGACATTTGCCAGCTATAACGGTGTTGCCCTTGATTACGGATTTGAGCACATGCCGCAAGATTTGCTGGCCCGAACAGATGTACTTTATCTTGATGGCTACACACTCTGCTCATCCAAAATACCTGATGCCTTCCTGAAAGCCGCAGAAATTGTCCATAGCCGCAATGGACTGACCTGCCTGAATGTCGGAGATCGCAGCCTGATTGATATGCACGAAAAAACAATCAGACGGCTTTTGGATGCATGTGATGGATTTATTTGCAATCTTGCAGAAGCGCAGGCTCTCTATGGATCTGATAAATCCGCCGAAGACATTGCCGGAATCATGATAGAAAAATTCGCTTTTGGAGCAATTACCAACGGGGCTGATGGAGCATATATCTTCAATAGAGGAACAATGCATTTCCAACCATCCGATGATATATCTCACATCAACAATATTGATAGCATCGGCGCAGGAGACCATTTCTCGGCAGCTATCCTCTACGGAATTGCCAATGACATGCCAGTCGAACGCATTGGAAAACTTGCCAATGCCTGCGCGGTTGACTGCCTGTCCCATCCCGGCGGAAGACCCTTGGGCGGAAAAGATTCATTAAAGCACCTCGCAGAGTCCGTATAAACCTGCTAAAATAGGAACATGAACCCTCGCGCTTTCGATGCTATGCAATCAGCTGTAGATATTGTCTTGACCAGCCCTCACCCTGACAACAAGGTTGCGGCTAGCCTGTTTTCTGAAAAAACTTTGCTGGCAAGAACCAATAACTGGCCACAATCCATACTGGATAAAATCGGAAGCAAATCTCGTATCGGTGACAGCAGTGCAACTGTACATGCGGAAGTCAATTGCCTTCTGCATTTCCCCGAAAAAACAGATGGCGCGGAAATCTCAATTACCGACCCGTGTTGCCCGAACTGCGCCAAAAGTATTTCCGAGTCAGGAATCAAAACTGTCTATATTGATCACAAAGGTTTCCTGAAAGATTTTGCAGCACGCCGTGGATCTGAATTCAAAAACATGTCTCTGAATATTCTTGCACACGCCGGAATAAGCATTTACGAGATTAACCGGAAAGAAAAATATATCACAGCCATCCATAAACCTGCACAAGGCTATACACCACCCGAAACAAATCCGATAGAAATCGTCGAAAGACCTGATATCCGTAATCCACGCGCACAAGATTTAAAAGCCCTAATTAAAAACGTCCGAGTCAAACACCCCTTTTGGGGATGCGCCTTCGCAACCGATAAATCCGGAAAAATATACTCGCTTGTCGCCTCAACCCATTTGGCAATCGGATACTCAGAAGATCGGGTCGAAGAAGCCGATAAACTCACAGAGTATAAGAACCCGCTCAATCCCGAGCAAAAATACAATTTCATTCTGACCCCGCTTAATCGCCTAATGTTCGGCGCAACTCGGCACAATCTACACCTGATTGAAGGAATGATATGGACCTCGCTCATTCCAACTTCACGCGAATTCGTGAATTTTATCGGAGCTGGATACGCGCAAATTGCATTGGGAAAAAAACAGGCTTATCTAAAAGAATCATCGTTAGAAGCCTTAGAAAAATTGGAAAGTTCAGGACTCCTGAACATTGTGGATCTTGATTAAAACAAACCCTGATGATGGCGGGAAATCATATCGGTAATATCATCTTCAGAAAATTCAAACGCTCGCGCAATTTCTTCAATCAGAATTTCGCGTAACAAGACACCAAGATCCTCTCCAGTCTCGCACCACAAATCCAGAACAGGGCGGCGATAAACAAACAAACGATCTTCACTGTTAGCAATTTTCTTCTCGACACCCGGAGCAATCTCTTTCCCTGAATGATACAACGCCAGAAGCTCATACGAAGAATTCAACTCCATATCCTGCTCGGTTGCCTCATCAGGAAAATCTTCCATCACCAGAACAAGGTCCTCACATTTATCAGAGAGTTCGTCAGGAAGAGTCTCGATAACCTGGCGCGCCATGATCCCGAGATCGTCGGCACTCGGGGGGACCGAGAAATTCATAACGATTTCATGTTTAGATGCAGCTCGCGCAGTCATCGAAAAACCTTCACATCAGGAATCAGTTGAATGATTCACACAATAACAGCAAAAACAGCTAAAGGACAAGTAGAGAAAAACGCAGAAAAGTCAGGCATAAGCGAAGACTGAGGCAGATGACGGACAATAACTTCCCTGACTATATCGTTCACGTAAGATGTCGCGACCGTCTTCACAACCATGCTCCACCGAAAGTCTGATAAACGGTGTACGTTGAGACAAAACGGCACGATGAATATCAGGAGCAAACCTCTCGATCAAAGGCCGAATTTGCTGCTCCCCTCCATTCGGAATATCCAGCTGAACAACAATCGGCAGTCTTTCGATGCCCCCTCGAGAAGATGCAAAATGTCTGACGGCAATAGCCGTCAAGTCATGATCTTCACTCTCAAGCCTTTTGTCTTTTGAAATGATAGCACTCCAATTTCCCTGACATGCGGCTTGATAAATTTCGTAATCAGAAGCGCCTTTTAAACGCAAAGTTGATACGTGAACCGCATAGCCCAGCCTATCCCAGAGGACAGGCAGAGCCTGCTTTGAACACAAGTTTTCATCGACAACAGCGCGGATATTGCTAAATCTCAAGACATCTTCGACAGGCATATCTGTTGCCGGATCAAATCGGTCACTTTTGAACTCGGGATAAATGTGGTTATTTACGCCCATAAAAATATCGGACAATCGACCTTTTTCCCAATCTGTCATATGGGACAGACGCACATCAACGCTGGTCTTATCATCAATATACAATCGTTGGAGAATAGGATCTCCAACTATTTCGATTTGCTGATCCATTCTTTTCCCTGCTCGTTTTTTTATTATTTGCTCTTTATGCAACAGAACGATGCTGCTCAATCGACCGGAGAGCCGCCATCAATTTATTCTGACGTTCATTCCAGTCCTCCATATCCGAGAGCTTAGGAAACGTCTGGAAAATATTGTGCCCCACCTGAATCCCTGCAATTTTATCATCCTGCGCCATCCAATCAAGAATAGGCGGAATACGTCTCACATGGTCTTTAAACAAATCTTCTTGCCCGCGCTCAAACAAGAACGACACTATGCGAATACCAGTCCCTTGAAACGCTGCATTAGAGAACCTCATACGAATAGCATTCGTCGGAGTACCACGCATAAAATAATATGTTTGCTTGTGCGGATCACGATCTCTTTCATCCAGATCATTGATATCTTCAACAAAATCACCTGTATATTGCACACCGTCTATCTTACGGCATGGCCCTATAATATCCTCAATATACGGAATAAGGGGACGAGGAAAATTGCCATCCAGCAAAACAACTGAATTCCGCCTGTTGAGAATTTGAGCAGCCAGCCAGTCATCAACAGCAGGAGATTTACCCTGCTCAAGCAAACGTGCCTGCTCCACGGTTTCAGGAAGAAGCTTGGGAAAGCGATGGGAAAGTGCAATGCGCTTATCTTTTGTCGACACAGAACCGAATAAATCTGTCAGGGAAAAATACTGTTCATCGCCTTGTTCATCGAAATATCGTTGCGCACGATACTCTTTGAAGGCCGTTTCATGATCTTCGTTACGCATTAGTAGCTCCCAGTGACTTATTTTACAAAATAAAGAGCACAGGATATGACACGATGCAAGAAAAAAAGGAAATTTATTCAGCACCTTATGCCGAGCGGCGCAGTGCGGGACTACAAGGGCATTTTTTCAGCTTGAGGCATTTCATCAAGACGGGAGAGAATATCGTCCAGATACGGCATAGCTTCCTGCGTCCCAGGCTTGAGACATGTCAGGCTACCTGCAACACTTGCCAGACGCATTGCTTCAGGAAGCGATTTACCTTCATGGATTGCAGCAGAAAATGTTCCGCAATACGCGTCTCCGGCCCCCGTAATATCTACAACTTCAGACTGGTCAAGAGGCATAATCGGAACAGACCATGCTTCACCGTCTTTGGTGACAGCCACCGAACCTTTTTTCCCCAGTGTCACAATCACGGTCATCTGCCCTTCAATGGCCAGAGCTTGTGCCAATTTCAAAGCATTATTTCCAGTTGGCAATTGTAACTTTTCAGCAATTTGCGTTGCCTCTATACTGTTGACGATCAGGTAATCAAGATGCCCCAGCGCCTTTCTGGGAATCATAATTGCGGGAGCAAGGTTCAGAACTGTGGTAAGCCCTTGTGCTTTTGCACGAGTTAACAACGTAACTGTTTGCTCGACCGGCAACTCCATCTGCATTAAAAGTAAATTTTGCTTGATAAGAATTTCGTCAGGAACTTGCTCATGCGTAGCCTGAACATTCGCCCCTGACATCACAATAATCTGGTTTTCTCCGGTGGATTCCTTTGCGACCATAGCGCAGCCTGTAGGCAAATCATCGGAATACGCAACACCCGAGACCATAACACCATTGGACTTAAGGCTTTCGCGCAAATCCTTTCCGTAATTGTCAGTTCCAACCCGCCCAATAAGAGCCACTTTCGCGCCAAACCGCGCCGCAGCAAGTGCTTGATTTCCGCCTTTTCCACCCGACATTAGCTTGTATTCAGTCGACAAAACCGTTTCCCCCGCAACCGGCAAACGATCAAGGGTAATCATAAAATCCATATTCAGGGAGCCAAAAACAATAATCATAAAAGCACAATATCATACACGCCTTAAAAATATACAAAAATGACGCAGTTCCGCATTTTTAAATAAGTTCTGTTTGGCTTTGGAGAATAAACATTCTATAAATTAGGAAAATCAAAACAAAATACAGCGGAGACACCGATGAATTACCGCAAGTTTTTCGAAGACAGAATTTCTGACCTGAAACAGGAAGGCCGTTACCGTGTCTTCGCTAATCTTGAGCGTCTGGTCAGTGAATTCCCCAATGCGATATATCACGCCCCTGATGGGTCAAGCCGCAAAGTCACCGTCTGGTGTAACAATGACTATCTCGGGATGGGACAACATCCAAAAGTTTTAAGCGCAATGCATGACGCCATCAACCGTTCGGGCGCAGGCGCAGGCGGCACACGTAATATTTCGGGAACAACAAAATATGTTGTCGACCTAGAAGACTCTCTGGCAGATCTTCACCACAAAGAGGCTGCCCTTGTTTTCCCGTCAGGCTACACCGCCAATGAAGGCGCACTCTCGACCATCATCAAACTCTTGCCGGAATGTCAGGTGTTTTCGGACGAACTGAACCATGCCTCCATGATTCACGGCATACGTGAGGGTAAAGCCCAAAAACATATCTATCGCCATAATGATCTCGGACATCTCGAAGATTTGTTGAAAGCGGCTCCCGTCAACCTTCCAAAACTTATTGCCTTTGAATCTGTTTATTCCATGGAAGGTGATATTGCGCCCATCGAACAAATCTGTGACCTTGCCGACAAATACGGCGCTATGACCTATCTTGATGAAGTGCACGCAGTCGGTGTTTACGGACCAAGAGGCGGCGGCGTTGCGGATGAACGTGGCCTGATGGACCGCATCGACATTATCGAAGGAACTTTCGGCAAGGCCTATGGCTTAATGGGAGGATTTTTCACCGCGAATGCATCTATCGTTGACGCAGTACGCTCTTACTCGGGAAATTTCATTTTCACAACCGCCCTACCCCCTGCCCTGTGCGCGGGGGCGCTTGCCAGTGTTGAACATCTAAAAACATCCCAAATCGAGCGCATAAAAATCCGCAAAAACGTAGCCCTTCTAAAATCAAGACTTGATGACGCTGGGCTAAATTACATGAAAGGCGAAAGCCATATCACGCCGCTCGTAGTGGGCGATTCCGTATGCTGTAAAGCCATCACCGACTGGTTGATGGAAGCACACGACATTTACGTCCAACCGATCAACTATCCGACCGTCCCGCGCGGAACAGAACGCATGCGCCTCACCGCAACAGCAGTGCATCAGGAACACCACATTGAAAAACTGGTTAGTGTTTTAAAATCACTCTGGGATGAAAACCACGGCTTCGTACATAACATGCGTGTAGCCTAATATCTAGGCCACACGTGTCGTTACGTACTCTTTCAGCAAATCAAGACGGGATAACATTTTATCCAACGCCGCCATCGTCTTTGCCAAATCGGGGCTACTGTCCTGGGCCCAAATAAACAGGACATAAAGATATCCCAATCCGACGGCAGCCACAGCCATCGGCCCGAACAACCCACGCGTTTCGATACCGCTCAGTGACAAATATTTCGATAAGGAACAGAAATAGGTTTTCAAATCTTCACGCTTCGAAGCATACGTCCAGCCGTAGGACTTAAGAAAAGAAATATGCGCGTCCCGATGGTCCGCCATAGCATCAAAGCGCTCCATCAACACATCAAATAAAACATCCCGTTTGGAAGAGGAAAGATCAACCTGATAATTGCTCAACACACGCTCATCTAAATCGGAAACTATAACCGCGACCATATCCTGTTTTGAAGGAAAAAACGCCTCAACCTCAGAGATAGAAACCTCCGCATCCTCTGCGATCTGCCAATAACTCACGGATTGCCATGCATCACGCGCAGCAACACGCAAAACAGCATCCAAAATGGCTGCACGCCTGTCTTGTGACCGATTTTCTCTTTCCTTGCGTTTTCGTGTAACCATGATAAACACATAATCTGTATTACAACCTTTTTCAACGCCAATTAAAAATTAGAAGACCATGAACAAAACATACGGTGTAACAGCAATCGGCAACGCGATTGTCGATATTCTATCCCAAACGACAGATGAATTTATCGCATCGCAAGCAGGATTCGGCATGAACCGCGGTGCGATGACACTGATTGACGAAACCCGCGCCTCTGATCTGTACAAGATTCTCGGCCCGACCACGGAAATGTCAGGTGGCTCTGCCGGCAACACTATGGCAGCCTACGCTTCATTCGGCGGGAACGGCGCATTCATCGGAAAAGTTGCAGACGACCAGTTCGGAAAAGTTTTTATACACGACACAAAAGCGATTGGCGTACATTTTGACACCCCGCCTTTGCGCCACGGCCCAGCCACAGCGCAATGTTTGATTTTGGTGACCCCTGATGCCCAGCGCACAATGAACACCTTCCTTGGTGCATCAGTCAAAATCACCGAAGAAGATATCAACGAAGATTTGATCGCCAACTCAGAAATCACCTATCTGGAAGGATATCTATATGATGACGACCAAGCTAAGGCAGCCTTTTTCAAAGCCGCTGAATTGACCAGAAAACACGGCGGTAAGCTAGCGCTTACCTTGTCTGACCCGTTCTGTGTTGTCCGCCACCGTGACGACTTCAAACGCCTTGTGGATAACCATGTGGACATCCTGTTTGCAAATGAAGAAGAAATTCGGGAACTCACCAAAATTAGCGATACAGAACAAGCACATAAATCCATTGCAGACAAATGCTCAATCAGTGTTGTCACTATGGGGAAAAGTGGGTCATCAATCATCAGCGGCACAGAGCATGTGCGTGTCGCTTCAATTGCTCCCCGCGAATTGGTGGATACGACAGGTGCTGGCGATGCTTATGCAGCGGGTTTTCTGTTTGGCCTGACAGAGAAAAAGCCTCTCGCAGAGTGCGGGAGGCTTGGGTCATTAGCAGCTTCAGAAGTTATATCCCATATGGGACCACGTCCCCTGACACCACTGAAAACCTTGTTATAAACCGCTCCAAGAAAAAGAAGTCGGTGACCTATTCGTCAAGAATAGGTACACCGGCTTTGAACTTGGAGGTTTTAACTGACAAAGAAGATTTCACAGAAGCCACATTCGGGCTTTCCAGCAATTGGTTGGTAAGGAAGTCTTGATAATCGTCCCAATCTCGCGCAACGATCTTCAAAAGAAAATCATTATCTCCGGTCATCACATAGGCCTCACGAACCAAAGGCCATTTTTCCAACTGCCCTTCAAAGCGGCGCAGCTCGCCTTCACCAACAGAGTTTAACTTGATTGCAGTAAATACGGTAACAGGGTACCCCAAAGCCGCATGATTGACCTGAGCATGGTAAGACAGGATTAACCCTGACTCTTCCAGATTACGAACACGGCGCAAGCATGGCGGCGCAGAAATTCCTGCACGCTTAGCCAGATCAACGTTGGTCATACGACCATCGGCTTGCAAATCACTCAGAATACGCTGGTCAATCTTATCCAGTTTCACTACACGAGTCTGGCGACTGGATGGACGGTTAATGACGGGCAAATCCTCTACGTTTTTCATTTTTTTACTTTCCTTCTCTTTTGAGCGAGCTTATATATTTTATTTTCAAAAAAATGAAACATTTTTACAACGTCTCATAATGCCACATCTCCAAAAGTACAGAAACGAGGAATTACCTATAGTAGAGTCCTCAAAAACACATCCCACCGTTTGGATCGTAACAGAAGGTTTAACAGGTACAGAAAACCAATGTTTAGGCGTGGCACAAGCGCTCGATATAGTTCCAAAGATATTAAAAATCAAGCTCAGGCAACCTTGGGCTGCTCTATCTCCATGGCTAGGATTGGAATGTGGTGCGACATTTTGCCCTCCGCTGGACGGGCCATGGCCGGACATATTGTTAGCATCAGGAAGAAAATCCATTGCCGTAAGTCGATATATCAAGAGAAAAAGCAAGAATCATACTTTCACAGTCCAAATTCAGGACCCACGCGTCAATCCGTCACAATTCGATCTGGTAGCGGTTCCAGAACATGACCCGACCCGCGGGGAAAATGTTCTGGTGACAACAGCAACCCCAAATAAAGTTTGTGACGGGACTTTAGAAACGGGACGGACCGAATTTGCAGGATTGTTCGAAAATTTACCGGCCCCTCGCATTGCAGTCCTGATCGGCGGCAGCACCAAATCCCATGCAATTTCCGAACAGGAGATCACGAACCTGATTACCTGTCTCAAAAGCCTGTCAAACACTGCCAGCCTGATGATAACAACATCGCGGCGCACAGGGGATGAAAATTCACGCCGCATCAGAGACGCCCTAAAACAGGAAAATGTGTATTTTTGGGATGGCGCCTCCCCCAACCCATATATGGGCATGTTAGGCTGGGCAGATTATATTGTGGCCACAAATGACAGCACATCGATGCTCTCCGAGGCATCAACAACAGGAAAACCGGTTTACAATATCCCTCTGGTCTCTCTGAGCGGACGCCAGAAACAATTGCTGAAAAATCTCAAAACTCACGGCGCAGTTCGAGACTGGACCGGAAATCTGGAAAACTGGCCCTACAAAAAGCTGAACGATGCGCAACAAATCGCGTCAGCCATAAAAGAAAAAAGTGGCCTTTTTGGGTAAATCTGAACTTAAGGGCTTTACCAAAGCAAAAACACACATTAAATCAATACTATCATGACAAAAGAACATATCTTGACGAAAGTCCTCATTATAGGGTCTGGCCCAGCCGGCTACACGGCAGCCATTTACGCAGCGCGCGCCAACTTGGAACCTGTTTTGGTAACAGGCATGGAGCAAGGCGGACAACTCACCATCACAACAGATGTTGAAAACTACCCTGGCTTTGCAGAGGCGGTCCAAGGCCCATGGTTGATGGAACAAATGCGTGCTCAGGCAGAACATGTCGGAACAAAAATGATCATGGATATGATCAGCGAAGTCGACTTTGCAAAGCGCCCGTTTACAGCCAAGGGACAATCCGGAAAAACCTACGAGGCAGAAACAGTGATTATCTGCACAGGCGCAAAAGCCCGCTGGCTTGGGATTGACTCTGAAAAAACGTTCCGCGGATTTGGAGTATCTGCCTGCGCGACATGCGACGGATTCTTCTATCGCGGAAAAGAAGTTGCCGTCATCGGAGGCGGAAACTCTGCCGTTGAAGAAGCACTCTTCCTTTCGCAATTCGCAAGCAAAGTCACGCTTATCCACCGCAGAGATTCATTGCGCGCTGAAAAAATCGGGCAAGACCGTCTATTTGAAAATCCAAAGATCAACGTGATCTGGAACGCCACTGTTGAAGAAATCATAGGCAACCCTCCTGGTTCGAAAGATGGTGAGATAGGCGTCACAGGCTTGAAACTCAAAGACACCCAAACAGGAGTGCTCACAAACTTCAAAGTAGACGGTGTCTTCGTTGCTATCGGTCATGATCCGGCAACAGAATTGTTCAAAGGCAAAATCGATATGGACAGGGAAGGATACATTCTAACTTCACCAGACTCGACCGCAACATCTGTAAACGGCGTATACGCAGCAGGTGATGTGAAAGACAAAACATACCGCCAAGCCGTCACTGCTGCAGGTATGGGATGTATGGCCGCCCTTGAGGCAGATCGCTATCTGGCATCCCAGAATCACAGCATTAAAGACGCTGCCGAATAAACGTACACGGCAGGGAGAACAGGTATGGACTGGGACAAGCTGAGAATATTCCACATGGTTGCAAAGGCAGGAAGCTTCACGCATGCCGGGGCTACCCTGAATCTGTCCCAATCAGCAGTCTCCCGTCACATTTCTTCATTTGAAGAAGATTTGGGCATCACACTTTTCCACCGTCATGCACGCGGATTGATCCTCACCGAACAAGGTGAATTACTCTTCAACGGAACATCCGAAATCTTTGCCAAAATGGTAATGATAGAAGGTCAATTGAGTGACGCACGCGACAACGCAGACGGCCCACTAACACTAACAATGGCAGAATTTCTTGCCTCCTCATGGCTTGCAGGACTCCTTCCTGAATTCAGAAAATCAAATCCCGAAATAAATCTGACTTTGCTTTTGGATGATCGCATTTTCAATTTGGGCATGCGCGAAGCTGATGCTGCAATCCGCCTGCATAAGCCTGAACAATCAGATTTGATTCAACGTTCCCTTGGAAAAATGTCTCTATCCGTCTGCGCCAGCAAATCCTATATTGAGAAAAACGGAATACCAAACTCTCTCAAGGATTTAAAAGACCACACACTGATCGCATATCCGGACCAGTCTCTTGTACCTTTTAAAAACCCGAACTGGCTAATTGACAAAGCGGGCATAACACTCGACAAAAACGATAAGCTGATACAAATCAACTCTATTTCTACCATCTGCAGGGCAGTTAAAGGCGGATTAGGGATCGCCACATTACCAACATTTATGGTAAAAAATTGCGCAGATCTGGAGATCATCCTGCCAGACATCCGCGTAGACTCGATAGAAATGTTCTTCGTCTATCCGGAAGAGAGACGCCATTCCAAACGCATTTCTGCATTCCGTGATTTCATCATCAAGCAACTCGAACTTGCGCCACTAGACACAAGCAATTGATTTAAAAGAAAAATTTAAATAAAAACAACCGCAGATTGATCCATGCATTTTTAGCATTTCTGACATTCAAACATAACGTTGGTACTTTTCGCCTATCCATCATATAAGAGCGCCCAGAACCACTTTGGTTCTTTACGTCTCTATAGACGTAAACCTCCCTGTTCAACTCGCCGGGCAACAAGCCCGGTTTTTTTTTGCCTTGAATTTGGTTAGAATAAACAAGTCCGCGAATCATCCGCCGCCCTCCTGCCAAAACAACAAAAACAAGACAAAAATGACCTCAGACCCAAGTTCCGCAGAACAGCCCGATGCCAGCAACACAAGAAAAAAACCGATTGTTGCGCTCTTCAATTATGGGGGCGGAATGCGAGGACTTCTCCCCGCCCACTTCATGCAAAAAATCGAAGAAGTCACAGGTTTGCACATGACAGAAATGGTCGATATTTTTATGGGACCCTCGACCGGATCAATTTTGAACGCTGCACTCAACATCCCATCTCCCCACGACCCGACAAAACCGAAATTCAAAGCGCGGCACATGGTCCGTTTTTATGAACGTGAAGGCCTACATATTTTCCCGCGTGACTCATTCCGCTCCTTCCGCAGCATGATACATGACTTCAATAACCGCACGATGCGCATCGAACAATTGGGAAACCTCCTCAAGCATGGTCATTACGAACATGCAAGCCTCGGACGCTCTCTTCGAGCTCTTTATGGCCGCCATAAACTCTCGGACAGTTTGAAAAGTCTGATTATCCCCGTCTACAATATCGAGGGCAATGCACTACGCCCTACACAAGAGCATGGCGACACACTGGCCTCCCCTGTTCACAACGTAAATACATTTCTGAACGAAGGGGGACATGCCGTCTGGCTAAAAAATATCAAATTTGATGGTGCACTTGAAACTCGCCAGCCCCAACAAGTTGACATCTTTGATGCTGTCATGGCAAGTACCGCAGCGCCGACTTACTTTCCGTGTTATTCATTCCCGATGAGAGAAACGGAAAACTCTCCGCAAAGAACAGTCGCGGGCATTGACGGCAGTATTTTCGACAACCCGTGTATCAGTTATATGGGGGCATTGCGCCGCCACATTCCGGCGGATCGTGACTTGATTATCATCGTTTTGGGAACAGGATACTTTAACCGCTCTTACCAAAAAGATGACTGGAACAGGTTCGGCTCTCTCGGTGTTGTCGACCCGAGCAACGATATGCCCCTAATTAACATTTTCTTCTATGCCTCCGAAACCGCCCTTCTGGACTCTTTCCGTCACGAAGTTGGCAGGAATTTGTACGTATTTAATAAATCCCTCGTCTCCGGACCTTTCGTCAGCGATTACCCAAATACAGATATTGATGATGCTTCACCGGAAAATCTGCGCCGCCTCAGGAACTTCTTTGAAATGACTTTGGAGGAAAATCGCCGCTCTTTTAATGAGATTTGTGAGATTCTGGTCAAAAATAACGATGAGTTACGAAAAAGCGTGAAGTCCGTGCCCAAACAAGGTAAAACTCTTGGATTAGGCAATAGAATCAAGAACAAACTGATGCGCAAATAGCAGATACAAAGCAATGCAGCATATCAGAAGTTTGACGAAAACAGACAGTAGGCGTAGCTTTTAGGAATGACAACAGGGAGTCATATAAAAAGAAAAGAACCAATACATCACATCGCAGTCCTCTCCGGCGGAGGAGTGACTGTGCTGCATCAGCTTGTAAAACTGGTTTTCACATCTTGCCTAACGAATAAACACCCGCTGGAACTTTACTCCGGAGGGATTGTTGCCGATTCAGGATCAACTTATCCGATCGCCCTTCTCCAGAAAATGTCTGGAGAAAAAGCCTTGGAACTATTTATCCGAATGGCACCAGAAGCAATGCCAGGCACAAAATTTCTGGCAAAACAAACAATCAACACATCCTCCCGCTTTAATCCCGACATTATTCATGAAAAATTGCTGGATATCCTTGGCGATACCAGATTAAACGACCTTTCCCATGGACTGAGTATCGGCGTCATGAATATTGAGGCAGAAGGAGACCATGCGCTTTCAGAACGCTTGATGGCCGTTCCCAACCTTAGGACAGGAGAAAAACATTATCCCGCCGGCACATCCCCCGACCTAAGCCTTGCGGAGATTGTCGTTGCCGCCACATCCATTCCAACAGTCAATAAAGCCGCAAAAATTACAGGAAAAGACGGAACATTTTGCGATCCGACTATTGATCAAAATCCGATCTTCTACGCAAAAGAACTTCGCAAGTTGAACCCTGACGAAAAAATCGAACTGGTCTACATCGGCGGTTTCTGCCCGTCACGCGGCAAGTTCGGAGAACTGTTCAATAGAAGTTCTGCTCAAAAATTCCAAAGCTGGATCAAAGGTGTCGCCCGTCAAGCATATAAGCGTGCAGAATCCCATGAAATGATCGAGGACGTTTTAGACATCCGCGTGCGCAACTTCGAAACAGAAGTTAAAGAAGAAGATGAGAACCATCCGCGTTTTAACCCGATTGATACAAGCATCAGGCAACTCAAACTTTTGTGCGAAACAGCTTTAACAGATATAGCCACGCGCCGCGAAGAATACCTCCATCATGCCAATACATTATTGGAGAGTTATAAAATCAGAAAAAGCGACACCTGTACAGCAAAGCTAGATGATACAGATTTCAATGTTGCTCTGGCCACTGTCAGACAAATCTGCGAAAACACCATCACACCTGCCGTCGAAAAACAAAAGACCGCAAGATTGCTAATGGCAGAAATTGTGGAAGCACCAGCTCCTCAACCTGACCACATCACATCAAACTTTATGGCATCATCTCATAGAGTTTCGGGCGATCTCGCCGCTGTAGGTATTTCCCTATGCAGATATGCGTTTGGAGTCGTCTCCAGATTTGCTTCATCCCGTAAACAAAAAAAGGTGCCGGAACCAAACGTGGTCTCTGCACCTCTTCTATCAACACCAGTCACACCGGAAAGAGATGTCGCCTGATCTAAAGTGCGCCCATCTCTCACAAAATGAATTAAGCTGCCGCAGTTGCCTGCCCTGTTAATGCTGCACATGCCTTTTGAATGCGCGTGCAAGCTTCAGTTAACGCTTCAGTCGAAGTCGCATAAGAAATACGGAAGTACGGAGATAATCCGAAAGCCTCTCCATGCACCGCAGCAACTCCTGCCGTTTCAAGCAAATACGTCACAAAATCCTCATCCGTCTTGATAGTCTTACCTTCCGGAGTCGTTTTACCGATGCATCCCGAACAAGATGGATACACATAGAAAGCCCCTTCCGGAGTCTTGCAAGATAGACCCTCCGCATCGTTCAGCATCCCTACAACCATGTCACGACGTGCCTTATAAGTTGCGCACCAATCTTTGAGGAAAGACTGATCTCCATTCAAAGCCGCAACAGTTGCAGCCTGAGAGATCGAGCAAGGGTTAGACGTACTTTGAGACTGGATCTTGGCGATTGCTTTGATAATCTCTTTTGGCCCCGCCGCATATCCGATACGCCACCCGGTCATCGCATAAGCCTTGGATGCACCGTTACACGTCAACACGCGATCAAACAATTTTGGCTCGACTTGTGCGGGCGTACAGAATTTGAACCCGTCATAAACCAGATGCTCATATATATCATCAGACATCACATAGACATGCGGATACTTGACCAAAACATCAGTCAAGGCTTTCATTTCATCATACGAATAAGCAGCCCCAGTCGGATTAGACGGAGAATTCAAGATCAACCACTTGGTTTTCGGTGTAATCGCAGCTTCCAACTGAGCAGCGGTCAATTTGAAATTATTTTCTTCACTACATTCAACAATAACAGGAGTCCCTTCCGCCAACAGGGTCATATCAGGATAAGACACCCAGTAAGGCGCAGGGATAATCACTTCATCCCCTTCGTTTACAGTCGCCATCAATGCGTTATAAAGAACCTGTTTCCCGCCGGAACCGACCGTAATTTGATCGCGTGTGTACTCAAGTCCGCTATCGCGTTTGAACTTGGCAATAATCGCATCCTTCAATGCAGGAGTTCCATCAACAGCCGTATATTTAGTCTGACCTTTTAGCGCCGCTTGATGGGCTGCCTCAATCACGAAGTCAGGCGTATTAAAGTCCGGCTCACCAGCTCCCAATCCGATCACATCCTTACCTGCGGCTTTCAGCTCGGCAGCACGTGTGGTCACGGCAATGGTTGGAGAAGGCTTAATACGACCCAAACGGGCAGCAATCAACGACGACATTCTAAAATCCTTTCATCTGGTGAGATCACTCGAATTTAGGAAAAAAATGCGTCTCCCGCAAGAGATTTAAAGGCTATATTCAGAAGGCATCAGGCCGAATAAAGGGCCTGATTTCATTCAGATCGAATTTGAGGTCGGGATCAAAAGAAACACCGAGATCATCAAACCACTGACGCATAGGGGCCAACAGAGGGTTTTTAAGATCTTTCCGGATATGACGGCTCAAGACAGGCATCAACCCCATCAGACGCGTAATATCGCTCCGCAAAGCCAATTTTATAGCTTGCCCGATAACACGGAAATGGAATTGGGCAGCCAAAACAGGATACCACGCAAGAAACGACTCGCGCTCCGCAGGCGGTAACGCACCGACAAATTGATCCAGACAGGCCTTCTTTATGTCCTCGGGGACATCGCGCCGAGCATCTTCAAGCAGATTAACCAGATCATACGGAGCAGGACCGATCATCCCCCCCTGAAAATCAATAAGCCCGACCTGGTGATATCCGACACGTTCAGGCAGATACATCAGGTTACCCGGATGAAAATCACCATGCAAGAATCTCTTTTCGACCGGCGGTAAACCTATTTCTATTTTTTCCCATAAAGACATATACTCTATGATCTGAAAATCAGGATTTTTACGTTTCAAAACCGCAGGCAAATACCAATCAACAACACGCTGGCGGCCCTTATGAATATGTGATCGAGAGTAATCTGTAATCTCGATTGGCAACGAAGGTCCGCTTTTGTATAAATGCATCAGGCACCGTGTCGCCAAACGATAGGCATCAGCCTGCTTTTGCTTATTGCGATCAGACACAAGTTCTACAAAATCACGATCTCCGAAATCCTCAATCAACATCATTCCACGATTAAGGTCTGTCGCGTAAATTTCCGGAACCGAAACAGACATGCCCGAAAGAAATTTTCCAATATCTATAAAATCGCCCAGCTTATGACCTGCAACAGCCTTCGGATCATAATCAGGAACTGAATGGACAAGGATCGCAGTTTTGTCGCCTTTACGAACACGGAAAAACTTCCTCTGTGACCAATCCTCACCGATTGGCTCACCACTCACACCGCTCCATCCTGAATTTTTCAAGAATTCGGCCCGCTCATACACAGACAAAGGAGGCAATTCAAAAAGTCCCCTCTAATATTTCTTCTTGGTGGTTTTACTCTTGTTCGCCATCAGACGCAACGCATTGACATGCTGTTGGGAAGCCTGTTTTTTACCCAAACGTGGCGCTGCGTCCTCCATCCCGAATTTAGGAACATTCGGTCCGCCCAAAGCTTTCAGTAAATCAATGCCGAAACCTTGAGGATCATCAGCATCAACGGAAGCCGCCGCTTTGCCGCGGCCCTTTTTAACAACCGGTTTTTCTGGAAGATCCTCATAAGCCCCTTCTTTACGGGCCTGCTCCTGAATAGCAATCCGCCCGACAGCATGTGCCACAATCCCTGTCAAATGGGGCTTGGCCAGCGCCTGCAACAACTGGAGATCTTCCATCGCCTTGAGAGCGATAATTTTCTGGGCTTTGTTCTGATTTCCCTTGGCTTTTTCCAATGCCTCGAGAATACAGGACTGCAAATATGATTGGGCCATAAAACGACTCTCCCTGACGAGAATATGGTAACACGCGCTCCCGATAGATCAAACGATAAAATAAGTCCCGATCGGGGCTTCCCCAGAAACCTGCACCTTTGATATACTAAAAATATGAAAAAAAGACTCAAAGCCCCGAAAATGAATACGTTAACGCTCACCACGACACTGTGCGCCCTCTTGATACTATCCGCCCCCCCAACATTGGCAAAGCCACCTGAAGAAGTTCGCACATCAAAATACGAGCGCGTCAAAGCCTATGTCATCGACAACAACCCTGAAACTTTCACGATTGATGTCTATAGCTTGGCCAATATCATGGTTAATCAGGAAGCCCCTGCATTTGCGGTCTATATCTCAACATCCCCGCCAAAATCCTGTGCGGATTTTACAAGCGTCAATCTGGCCTACACACGTCCCGAGAAATATCACCGCCAATTTGACCTGACGCAGCATGAGTCTATTCAAGATGCTATTGAAAAATACCGCTGCATCGTGATTAGAAACATCCCGCAGAACTAGAATTTACGATACAAAACCTGCCAAATCAAAGGCCAAAGCCCGAGCGCCTTTCACGCGATCTTTGAGACTATCCCAGGATTTGAGGACTGAAAGCTTATGATCTGGACGAATTTTAACAGTACCAGGTTTGGATTGAAGCCAAGAGAACAGCTTTTCAGGATTTGGTGGCTGATCTTTGTAAAAGCGCACCACAGCCCCTTTAGGCCCCGCATCAAGCTGCATAACCCCTGCACGCTTACAATACATCTTGATCCGCACAATCTCGAGCAGGTTATTCACTTCATCAGGCAAATCCCCAAAGCGATCAATCATCTCTGCGGCAAATCCGTCAATATCCTCATCATTAGTGAGATCACCCAACCGACGATAAAGACTCATACGCGTGCTTAAATCCTGCACATAATTTTCAGGAATAAGAACAGACATCCCCAAATTCAATGTCGGACTCCATTCGCCAAAATCCTCCAAAGGCTTATCTGCCCCTGCACGCGCAACCGCTACAGCGTCCTCGAGCATTTGTTGATAAAGCTCAATCCCGACCTCACGAATATGGCCTGACTGCGCATCCCCCAGCAAATTCCCTGCTCCACGAATATCCAGATCATGTGACGCGAGTTGAAATCCTGCCCCCAGACTATCAAGCGTTTCAAAAATCTCGAGTCGCTTCGTTGCATCTTCCGTCAGAACCTGATTGGCAGGATAAGTGAGGTAAGCGTAAGCGCGAACCTTGGACCGCCCGACGCGACCTCTAATTTGGTAAAGCTGCGAAAGCCCGAACATATCCGCGCGGTGAACAATCATCGTATTAGCAGACGGAATATCCAACCCTGACTCGATAATATTCGTCGCAAGCAACACTCCATATTGCCCGTCATAAAAGGCATTCATACGGTCTTCCAGCTCAGTCGGCGTCATCTGCCCATGAGCCGCGATAACTTTGACCTCAGGCACAAGTTCTTTGAGCAAAATTTCCAAATCTTCCATATCCGCAATCCGCGGACACACATAAAAACTCTGCCCACCTCGATAATGCTCCCGCAAAATCGCCTCGCGGATCACCATCCCGTCAAACGGCATCACAAAAGTCCGAATTGCCAAGCGGTCAACCGGCGGCGTCGCAATCAAACTCATATCCCGTACACCACTTAAAGCCAATTGCAACGTCCTCGGGATAGGTGTCGCCGAAAGGGTGAGCATATGCACAGAGTTTTTCATCTCTTTGAGACGCTCTTTCTGCTTCACACCAAAGCGCTGCTCTTCATCAACAATCACCAATCCCAAATTGGAGAATTTAATATCCTTGGACAACAACGCATGAGTCCCAATCACAACCCGCACAGACCCATCAAAAAGCCCGTCCTTGACAGCCTTTGCTTCTTGCGCTCGAACAAGACGCGAAAGCTGCTCAACCCTGAGCCCCATCTCGGCAAAGCGCGCGCGGAAATTGGCGTAATGCTGACGAGCTAGAAGCGTCGTCGGCGCAATCACAGCCACTTGAGCCCCCGACATCGCAGCAACATAAGCCGCACGAAGAGCCACTTCGGTTTTCCCAAACCCAACATCCCCGCACACAAGACGATCCATCGGCTGCCCCGATTTCATATCACTGAGCGCATCTTCAATCGCACGCAATTGATCGTCTGTCTCCTGATACGGGAAACGCGATACAAATTCATTATAATGCCCGTGGTCGATATCCAGAACCTCGGCGTGCTGTAAGAGACGATTAGCTGCAATTTTCAGCAACCCTTCAGCCATGACCATCAAATCTTTTTTGACTTTTGCTTTACGAGCTTGCCATCCCGCCCCGCCGAGCTTATCCAGCTCCGTGCCGTCAGAATTTCCGAAGCGCGACAACAGATCAATATTCTCAACAGGAACAAAAAGACGGTCGCCCCCCGCATAGGTAATCTTCAAACAATCATGCAAAAGCCCACCGGCCTTGAGGGTTTCCAACCCTTCAAATCGTCCGACACCGTGATCGATATGAACGACCAAATCCCCGACATTAAGGCTGGACACTTCACGCAAGAAATTATCAGCGCGTTTTTTCTTCTGGGATTTACGCGATAAACGATCACCCAGAATATCCTGCTCGGTCAATACCGCGAGATCACTCGAGATAAATCCGCGCTCAAGCGTCAAAAGCACAGCCCCCGCCTGCCCCGCTTTTAACTTCGATACCTGATGCCACTGATCGACAGGAAACGGCAATCCTGCGCCGCCTTCCTCCATCATAACTTTCATACGATCACGAGATCCTTGAGAATAACACGCAATCAAAACCTTGCGCCCGTCTTGTTGAAGTGACGTGATGTATTTTCCCAACTCCGCAAACAACGGCCCGTTGGCTGCGCGAATATCTCCGAAATCCCGCGCCCGCTTGGCCTCCGGCCCTGCCTCATCTGACGGAGACGCAAAACTGCTTAAGATCAGACTTTTATCAGGATGAACCACACTGAAAAATTCAGCATCGCTCAAATAAAGACGTTCAGGCGGCAACGGATGATACGCAACACCCGAGAGAGAAACATCAGACCCGCCCTTTTTCTTGCCCTTATTTTTAAAGGACTCATCAAGCGTTTCACGCGCCTGATAAAAATCCCTAATCTGAATCATACGCTCTTCGCGCGATTGCTCGACTTGCAAATCAAACGACACAAGCGGAGAAGCAATATAATCAAACAGGCTTTCCATACGTGCATGAAACAAAGGCAACCAATGCTCCATCCCCGCATGACGCCGCCCTTCAGTGACAGCAGTATAAAGCGGATTATTAGCGGTCGCCACACCAAACAATTCACGGTACCCTGACCGAAAACGTGCAATTGAGGTTTCATCCAAGAAAAACTCAGTAACAGGCCGAAGCTCGAACCGATCCAAAACGCCGACAGTCAATTGTGACGACGGATCAAAACTCTTGATGCTCTCAACCTCATCTCCGAACAAATCAAGGCGCACAGGGTTTTCATACCCCGCAGGAAATATATCAATGATACTTCCGCGTACCGCAAATTCACCAGACTCCCGAACCGTATCCGTCCGCAAATATCCGTTGCCCGCCAGAAATGCATAAAGCTCTTGCTCTTTTACGCGTCCGCCGACCTTGGCCACCAACTGGGCCGAACGCAACACATCACGCGGCATCACACGTTGGATCACAGAATTAACGGTCGTCAAAACAATACGCGGTTTATAAAGACCGTCTTCCGCCCATTCCAACATCCGGCACAAAGCTGCTACACGCTGAGCCTCTATATCAGCATGAGGTGAAACACGGTCATACGGCAAACAATCCCAAGCAGGAAAATGAATAACCTCGACATCAGGCGCGAAAAACCCGATCAATTCCGCCAGAGTCGAAAGACGCACATCATCTAGTGCCACATGAACGAGAATCTGTTTCTCACGAGACGCGTCCAAGGCACGACGCGCCAGAAAGCGGGCATCCTGACCTTCGGGCAATCCATATACGGTTTGAAATAATTTTGATTGGGCATCCATGCCCGATTACTTGGCAAAGCTGTGCGATAAAAGCAAGTCCAGAACGCGAGATTTTATATCTTCAGGCGGTTTTTTACGGCCCGAGATCCAATCATACACATCCGGATCGTTATTCATCAGAATTTCCTCGAAAAAAGCGAGGTCAGATCGGTCAAAATCGTTAATATGCTGCTCGGCAAAAGACCCCATCAAAAGATCCATTTCACGGGTTCCACGATGCCATGCGCGAAAAGTAAGGCGTTTCCGCCAGTTTTCCGTAGTTTCTTCTGTATTGGCTTGGCCCTGATTTCCCGTCATAATAGCCTCTGTCGGATGAGATACGTGAATAAGGAGCTACTCTATGAAACTTTCGGAAATCATCAAGGAAAATCGTGTCTTGATTGCGGGTCTTTTGATGCCACTCGCATTGATAATCCTGTTCACATATGCCAAAACCATCCCCGATATGACTGTCCCCGACCCGACATATAAGGCTGTTTATGCGGCTCAAACATGGGGAGGCTTGGGGCAAATTACCTTTAAAGTTGATGATAACGGTAAGGTAGCCGCCAGCTTTACAGCAACATCCACACCTTCGGGCTATGACAAACTCCCCACAGGCCATATCTTTATCTATGATCCAAAAACCATGACGACCGACAGAAAAGATATTGAAATCAGCACAGATTTGCTCAAAGACGCCCAAGACACGCCGCAGACCAGAACAAAAGACACAAATCTTGACGTTATAAAAAATCTGACGCTTTCAAAAAGCGATACAGCACCCGACGGATACAGATTTGAGACATATCATTACAGAAATCGGAATCTGATCTCGGATATTTTCATGTCAGGATCACGCAATAACGGACCTGCACTTCTGAAAGACAATCGCGTCATCCGCATTGATCTCCCTAACAACACCTATTACTACGACCTGATTTTTCTGGGTTGGGTAACAAAAGAAGAATAGGAGCTGACATGGCGGACCTGAGAACCGAAAAACAACAAGCGATTGCTCAAATTCTGGATTTAATGAAGCTCAATAATCTGGATTGGGCCGAACTCAAAAAAGCAAGTACAACCGCGAATGATGACAATTCAGCAGGCATGCTCCAGAAAGTCATTATCTATATCGGTGCAGCTTTTATTTTCATGGGAATTTGTGTCTTTATCGGCATGATGTGGGATGACCTCAACAGTGTCGCGCGAATTATCCTAACTTTAGGCAGTGGATTTATTGCCTATGTTCTGGGCCTCATCTCCTTAAACGACAGCAAGTACGGCAAAGCTGCCACTCCGCTCTTATTAGTCGGAGCAGCTGTCCAGCCAACCGGTCTGTTTGTCTTCATGGATGAGTATCTTCCGAAATCAGGAGACATTGCCCTTGCGGCAATAACCGTCTTTGGACTAATGACCCTACAACAATTCGTAACATTTCTGGCGACACAGCGTACTTGCCTACTCTTTTTCTCGCTATTTTTCTTTTACGCCACAACATACTCCGCAATTTCATGGGCAGATGTTGACCCACCCGAAGGTATGCTTGCCATGGGCTTAAGCCTTCTGACTGTCTGTTGGGGGCTACGCAAAAGCCCGCACAACACCATTCTCCCGTTCTTTTATTTCGGGGGCGCCACTATGACCGCCGCCGCAGCATTTGATATTCTCGAAGACACACCAATCGACACCGCAATGATCGCCGTCTCAGCCGGGCTGATTTACCTCAGCACACTCGCCGCAAGCCGTACGCTTCTAACTGTTGGCGTTCTTTCGCTTCTGGCCTTTCTGGGATATTTCACAGATGAATATTTCGCCGATACTGTCGGCTGGCCGCTGGCAATGATTGTCTTTGGCCTCATGATGATCGGCATCAGCGTTTTTGCCGTGAAATTAGGAAAGAAAATTGTTACAAATTAAGGCATGACCGCACAACCCGCTCAAAAACCCGCTGCAAGTCAGCGCCCTTTTATACTTGACCCGCTCTTTCGGTCAGTGGGCGTGCTAAATGGCGTTGGCCCGAAATATCTGAAACTCTACGAAAAATTATTGGGCGGCACAAAACTTCTCGACCTCGTCTTTCATAAGCCATCCAACTTGGTCGAACGTCATTTCGTTGAGAGTATCAAAGACGCGCCCATTGATGAAACCGTGGCTCTGACCATCACCATTGATAAACACACACCTTCCCCGCGCAGATCACAGCCCTATCGCATCAGAACTCGCGACAAAACAGGCTTTATGGATTTGGTATTTTTCAATGTCAAAGGCAACTGGGTCGAAGCTCAATTCCCGCTCGGGAAAGACGTCACCATTTGCGGCAAGATCGAAGACTTTCGCGGGACAAAACAAATCATCCATCCTGATGTTCTCGATGCCGAAAAGCCTGAAAAAACCGAAGTGATTTATCCGCTAACCGCAGGCCTCACGACAAAACCCTTACGCAAAGCAATTCTGGCAGCACTCGACCAAGCCCCCACACTTCCTGAATGGCTCGACCCTGCCCAAAAGAGGCAGCAACAATGGCCCGACTGGAAAGACGCGATCTTAAAACTCCACCATCCTGAACATGACAGCGATCTGGAAGGTGCAACAAAACACAGAACTCGTCTCGCCTATGATGAATTTCTGGCAAACCAACTCACACTCGCCATCCTACGTTTAAAGCAAAAGAAATTAAAAGGCCGTACTTTCACAACCGATGGCCCGCACCGCCAAAAACTTCTATCTTCACTCCCGTGGCCCCTCACATCTTTTCAACAAGACGCTCTTAAAGAAATAGACGCCGACATGGGATCGAATGACAGGATGCTCCGCCTTCTGCAAGGGGATGTCGGTTCGGGAAAAACCATAGTCGCAGCCCTTGCCATGATGAACGCAATTGATAGCGGTACACAAGCTGCCCTCATGGCCCCGACAGAGATTCTGGCACGCCAACATGAACAAACCCTTCGCCCCTATCTGGAGGCAGCCAATATCCCGTTTGTGACACTGACAGGTCGCGATAAAGGAAAAACCAAACAATCTATTCTGGACGACATCGCCTCAGGACGCGCGAAAATCATCATCGGCACACACGCCATTTTCCAAGACGGCGTTGACTTCCAAGACCTCGGGTTTGCTGTCATTGACGAACAACACCGCTTCGGTGTCCATCAACGCCTGCAACTCTCCGGCAAGGGCAAAGGCGTTGATGTGCTCGTGATGACCGCAACGCCTATCCCACGCACATTGGCCCTGACCGCTTATGGTGACATGGAAGTCTCAAGGATTGTCGGCAAACCTCCCGGTCGAAAACCCGTTGATACGCGCCTTCTGCCGCAAGACCAAGTCGAAGACATGATGCAAAAAGTCGGTGAACAGATCAAACACGGCGTGCGCGTCTATTGGGTTTGCCCTCTGGTTGAAGAATCCGAGATCCTCGACCTCGCAGCCGCCGAAGAACGCCACCTACTTCTGCAACAACTCTATGGCGATAAAGTCGGCCTTGTTCACGGACGCATGAAACCCAAAGACAAAGACGACGTCATGCACAAATTCGCAAGCGGCGAGATTTCAATTCTTGTCGCAACAACCGTGATTGAAGTGGGCATGAATGTTCCTGAAGCCACCATCATGGTGATCGAACACGCCGAACGCTTTGGTTTGGCGCAACTCCACCAATTGCGCGGACGTGTCGGACGTGGCGGCGATCAATCTTATTGCTTTCTGGTTTATGCCCATCCGATTGGAGAAGTCGCCAAAGAACGCTTGAAAACCATGCGTGCCACCGAAGACGGATTCTTAATCGCCGAAAAAGACTTAGAACTCAGAGGTAGCGGCGAAGTCTTAGGCACAAAACAAAGCGGTCTGGAAGAATTTCGGCTGGCAGATATAGCAGCCCACGCAGACCTGCTTTACTCTGCCCGCCAAGACGCAGCCCTCTTTCTTGAGAAAGACCCCGACCTCGAAACAGAACGCGGCAAAGCCCTCAGAACGCTGCTCTACCTCTTCGAACGCGACCAAGCCATTTCCTACCTCCGCTCGGGCTAGATTTAAATATATAGCGCCCTATATCACCTTATTATGATCAAAACCTATCCCTATAAAGACCTTGGAACCGCTGATTATGGATGGCTTAACGCCCACTACCATTTCAGTTTTGCCCATTACCACAACCCGTCCCGCATTCATTTCGGGAAACTGCGGGTCATCAATGACGACCGTATCGCCCCAAATACTGGCTTTGATACTCACCCGCATCAGGATATGGAGATCATCACCTTCGTCAGATCAGGAGCAATCACCCACAAAGATTCCGAAGGCCACGAAGGCCGAACCGAAGCCGGCGATGTCCAAGTCATGAGCGCAGGCACAGGAATCTTCCACTCCGAAGCCAATAAAGAAGACATCGAGACCACCCTTTACCAAATCTGGATTTTTCCGCGAGAAAAAGGTGTAAAGCCAAGATGGGACGCCGCGCGCTTTGCAGACCGCAAAGCCAACGGATCACTCCCCTTGCTTGTATCAGGTCGCGCAGATGACGACGGCAAAGGCGCTCTTTATATCCATCAAGACGCGCGTATTCTGGGCGGACAAATGGATAAAGGACATAAACTGACCCAAGAAATATTGGAGCAAGGCTACCTCCTCGTCTCAAACGGAGAGATTACACTCGACGGTCAAAGACTTGAAAAAGGCGATGGCGCCGAGATAACAAATCAGGGCTCCGTTGAAATCGAAGCCCTGACAGAAGCAGAAATAATCCTGATCGACGTTCCGAAATAACTATTCTTTCGGAGCGTCTTCTGCAAGCTCTTCCATTGTTGGTGGTATATATTTCGGTGTAATCATCCCGCCCGAGATAATCATCTTGAGACCATCATCAACCGACATATTAAGATCAATCACTTCTTCCTTCGGCACAAATACCAGAAAACCGGATGTCGGGTTAGGCGTGGTCGGAATAAAGATATTGACCATTTCCTTGTCCGTCAGCTCTTGAACTTCCCCTTCGGTACGACCCGTCAGAAAGCCCATCATATAAACACCTTTGCGCGGATATTCAATCATCACAACATCACGGAATGCCTTGGCTTGCTGGCCCATGACCATATCAATCACTTGTTTGATGGCACCGTAAATCGTTTTAACAACAGGCAAACGCTCCATGATGTAATGAGATAAATTCAGAAACATCCGCCCAATAAAATTGCGGGTAAACATCCCGACAACAATAAAAAACCCAAAAGCAACAACAACACCCAAGCCTGGAAAATCTTTATCATTGGTCAAACTGACAGGAATAATATCGCCGACTTTTTCATCAATCCAAACAAGAACCGACCAAACCAAATATAGCGACAACCCCACAGGCGCGGTCACAACAATACCGGTCAAAAAATATCCGCGAAGCGCGGAAAACAAACGGGATTCTTTTTGTTTCTTAGGCTTGGTATCTAATGCCATCAATAACTCCTTGCTCTCTCTAAGCTATGAGAGATTACCATGCATTCATTCAGGAAAAAACGGAAAAATTATTTAGGGAAAATCTCGGAAGAGACAAGCTTTTGACCACATTCCGATGGCTTGAACTGCGTCATTTTCCATGGAAAATAAGCAACATCAGAAAGCGGCTCAAACAACCGCAACTCGCAGTTGCCGATATGGCGGATTTCAACACCATATAACCCGCCCAAAGCGCGAAAAACGCCCCCATGAGCTGCAATAAGGGGATAATCCTCTGGAGAAGTCTCTAAGACGTGGCGTATCCCGCGACCGGCACGCTCAAAAAACTCCGCACGCGTCTCCCCATTCTCAGGCTCTTGTCCTTCTGCAAAACGACTTTGCAAATCATCCCATTTTATCCCTTCCCAAGTCCCGAACATATGTTCTTGAAGGTTTGGGGATTGGAGAATATCAAGCCCAAAAACCCGATTGACAATTTCGGCTGTCTCTCGTGCTCTGGATTGATGAGAATGATATATACGACTAGGCTTTATCCCTAACTGACCGATCACATCAGCGAGTCCTCGCGCCTGCGCACGACCAATATCGGTCAAAGGTGTATCAACACCACCGCCCGCAGCAATATTACGGGCGTTATATTCACTTTCCCCATGACGCAGGAGATAAAACGGCCTGAGCGGCAAAACTGTAGGAGAGCGCATAGCAGAAAAATAGGGAATATTCCCTCTATTTTCAAGAGCTGATTGTAAAGAAAAAGCGACTTCCTTTGCCGGGTTCGGACTCAACCCATATCCGTCCGCGATGAAATTCAACAATCCTCTTGCATACAGACAATCCGATCCCAGATCCGGGATATTCCTTGATGGTATGCAGCCGCTTGAACGGTTGGAATATTTGATCCAGATACTGGGCCTCAATCCCTATTCCGTTATCTTCTATACAAAATAAAAATCCACCCTCTGTTTGTTCAGATACAATACGAATATGAGGAGAAACCTCCGGACGTCGGTATTTCAGAGCGTTACCGATCAAATTCTGGTACAATCTGGATAATTGTCCTCTATTTCCTGTAACGGCCGGAAAGTTCCCGACAATATCTATCTTTGCTCCAGTCGATAGAATGGCCTCCTTCAAATTATCAGTGGCGATTTGTAGACAATCCTGAAGAGGTACACCATCTTCATAATGATCTGCCTGATCCCCCAGGCGGGAATACTCCAACAAATCCTGGATAAGCGTTCTCATACGATGAGTAGCCCCCGTTGCATTGCGAATAAAGCGCTCACCATCACCCTCCAGCTGATCCGCATAATCTTCCTGCAAAAACTCCAGAGACTTGGACACAATCCGTAATGGTTCTTGCAAATCATGCGCGGCGACATAAGCAAATCTCTCAAGCTCTGCATTTGAGCGTAGCAGCTTTTCCTCCGCCTCCTTACGGGCAGTAATATCACGTAAAATCCCGCTAAAGAAGACATTCCCGTCAATCACCATTTCGCTGATTCCAATTTCCAGCGGAAATTCCGAACCGTCTTTACGTCTACCTGTTACCTCTCGCCCGATACCGACAATTTTCTCCAGTTCAGGGGGCATTTGGCCTTGAAAAATTTTTGCGTGATGTTGCTCATATCGCTCCGGCATCAAAACGAAAATACTCTTTCCGTCTAATTCATGCCCACGATATCCAAAAATATCACCACATGATTTGTTGTAGCGCACAATAAGACCATGAGTATCAACAACAATCAGCCCTTCCATCGTATGGTCAACAATAGCTTTCAGATATCGCTCGCTTTCCTCCAACTTTGAATCAACTATTCTTTTCCAGAAAATTAGGATTGCTGTAAACCAGATAACAGAAACGGCCAAAAACTGGTTAATCAGGATATCTTGCGTCCTGAATTCTTCGGGCAAAAGAAAATACCGCAGCAAGCAAAAGAAGGTTGAAACCGAAGCAAAAACAAAAACAGTCAGAGGATTGGAAAACCAGATACTACAAAACACCAACGGAACAAACGCCACACTGATGACAACACCGGGTGAAGCCAAAAGGCTGAACTGTAAAGCCAGAAAGCAAATCACAACAGGAACCCATAACGGAACACTGGCTATTTTATTTTTGCGCTGAGCCCAAGATGCTGCTAACAAGCCAATCCCCATCAAGACATTTGATATTGACGTAGGAATAGACATACGTGCATCCGTTCCCCAAGCATAAGCCTGCTTATAAGACTCGAGATATCCTCCGATTGCATGTGCCCCGAGGGCAAAAACAACAAAACCCGTAAAATCGATTATCAAATAACAATATTTGGAAAGATGTTGAAACGGGCAAGACATCAATAACAATGATATCCCTATAAACAAAAAAGCCAGAAGCGTGTTGGGAGCAGGTCGCCCAGGAAAAGCCACAGCCTTATGCACGTCATCAGTTTTGAGAATTTGTTCAATCCCCCAATTCAATCCGGAAATATATTCAAAGAGAATTAAAGAGGACACCAGCACAATCAAACTACCAAGAATGCGCGAAATTAGGACCCTTTCGAAAATTGCGACAATTAGTCCCACCCCTGATAAGAGTAATAATAATGCAGTTGTATGCTGCATATAGAAAATCCAGAAGTTTTTCGCGACAAAATCAGTGGTCTTGATATGCCACATAACAGCCACCAATCCGCCGATGATTGTCGAAAATGAAGCACATATAACGGATACAAAACTTAACGCAGACCTTTGATTCCAGCCCTTCATGCTATACGCCCCCTAGAAAACCAAAAATGTAAAAATAAAAATACAATAACGAGACAATTTATTTGAATAAAAATACGCCCATCATATAATGAAAGGAAATAAAATTTTTCATTGAGCAATAAGGAGAACTGATGATGACATCTTTACCTTCATCCGTGCCGATCTTTATATTAGAAGATAACGAAATTGATCGGGAAATTGCATTACGGACATTCAAAAAGGCTGATATTCAAAACCCTGTCTATTTTGCGACAGACGGAATAGAAGCTCTCTCTATGTTGAAAGCAAGTGATGCAGATGCAAAACAGATACAGCAGCCCTGCCTTATAATAACAGATCTAAATCTTCCCCGAATGGACGGAATGTCCTTTATAGAAGAGCTGCAAAATGACAAGGTCCTTAAACAAAATATCACCTTCATCTTGAGTACATCCGAAAGACCGAGTGACATAGAACGCGGATTTGGATTGAATATTTCCGGCTATTTTTTGAAAGATGATATCTCGCAGATTGCTCAATTCCTGAAGACCTATCTGGGTTTGTGCAAATTTCCACATACACACGCCGCACAGTAAAAGAAACAAGGAAAAACTAAGGCCACGGCTAATTCAGATTTTGAATAGGCGTTGCCCAAGGATAAAAACAATCACTTTCAAAACAAGTGAAGCCTTCAGCATAAATACGGTATTAAGAATACAAAACAGAATCCCGCAATACACAAGCTCGACAACAAACCGAAAGCTGAATTTTAGTTGTGCCGATCTGGATTTATCGTGGAGCCGCTGTTAGAAAACTGCCAGTATTCACAATACTTGAAGTATCCATGCGATAAAGCTCAGAGATTTCCTGAGCAGACAAAGCGCGATTATAGATGCGTGTGTCATCGACATTCCCAGGGAACAAAGAGCCGATCAATAGGTTAGAATTGTTTGTAGCAAGATTACCAAGACTAGTGGCGCTACCTAAACTACTCCCATTGACGAAGAACTCCCGATTAACTGACGCATCATAGCTGATAGCAAACTGCGTCCATGTATTATGAGGAACAGGCTGATAAGCTTGCTGCAGAGCGCCCCATGCTCCGCCTCGGTTCGCCAAGAACCCGCCTTTGTCGAAAACAGCCCCTGATGTTGTCCCAAAATAATAAAAAACAAAATTGGCGTCCGTTGTACTACCCCATTTCGATAACGGATGGGCCGCGTATCCGACTTTGCTTATAGAAGGATTAACAAAAAGAAGAATTGTCATTTCATCAGACAAATCAAGAGTGGCGTTATCCGGAACAGATACAATGTCGTCAATGCCATCAAACTTGAAAGCGGACTTTGATGCTCCGGATACGGAATCAGCCAAAGACAATCCGCCCATCAGCGTCCCGTTATTCCCTTTACCCGACCGATCATAGGCAGTGGTGTTGGTGGTCCATTCCGTATCGAAGGTCCAGTGCCCCACCAAACCGTCATTGATAGGGGCGCCGTAATAGATTTGCGGAGCAATGCCAACATTAGGAGCATCGGTATCAGGACCACTGGCTTGCCCCCACCAGTTATTCATGGCCGCCAAAGTACGACCGTCATAATCCACAGCCAAATCTTCCAGCATATTTCCGGCCAAAACATTCTGGCCAATACTGCCCAGCGACCCGCCACCCAGATCCACCTCGAACGTCCCGTTCGTGTCGTCATAAACAGCGATGCCGTGCTGGGAGTTTGAAGTCGCCACACTGTTTTGCACCTTGGCACTAACCGAGCCGCCATTGGTCCCATGGAGGTAAATTCCCATACGGGCATTTCGTGCCGTCACATTTTGAATGGTAATGTTTTGCGCGCTCGCCGCAGCGCCGTTAGCCTCGACGACAATCCCGTCACGACCCGTACCGCCATTATCAACTGTAAACCCCGCCAGATTGATATTATCTGCCGTAATCCGAACCCCGTCACCGAGAGCATGAACATTGCCAATAATTGGCGCGGAGCGGGCCGCCGCAATTAAAAAGGATGAAGGACTTTTACCGTTAGCGGTCGTGAATGTCCCGCTCTCATATACAAAATTTGTGCCCGAACCGATCAGCTGTTGCCCTTCTTTATTAAGGGTAATGCCCTGATCTTGCCCTGAAGATGTCCCGTCCCCTCGCCTCACATAGATAATCGTATAAGCACTTGCAGCCGCTTCAGCCGCCGCAAGTGTGTTAAACGGACGCTCCGCACTACCATCTCCGCCACCAGCTGCCGTATTATCTACGGTTAAAACTTCCTGGACTTGCCCAGTCGCCTTGTTCATAACCTGAACGCGATCGCCCGTTTCCTTAACCTGTTTTCCCGTTACAATATCAATGTCGCGTTCGGGACTTTCATCAAGACGTGCTCGCAAGCCATCCTGACGATAGCTCTTCTTATACCCGAACGGGAATCTCAATGTCGCTTCCAGAAATCCTTGTGATCCGCGCTCATCATCTCTTTGAAACCGCGCCCCCAATTGAATGTTTTCCGTTACATCTGTCGTAAAGCGGGCGCGCATCCCCACAACATCTTCTGTATGCGGCCCATCAAAATAATACGCCCCGCCATACACACGAAAAGAGTCAGTATGATCTCGAACGAAATCAATCTTATTCCCCATCTCCCAGCCCAGCTCAAGGTCAAAACCATGCAAAGGTTCTTCGAATACGCGCCCATTGGTATCCACGACAATACCCGCACCAACCAAAGCAGGCCCTTGCGGGTTAGCGTTCGGAACTTCGACTTCTCTCCCGTCAGATAAAGGAATATACCCGTTTAAACGAAGATCAAAACTTTCCCCCAGCCACTCAGCTCCAACAGTCACTTGATGGAATGTACTTCCAAGCGCTGTCTTTCGCCGATCCAACCAGCCATTAACGCCGACAATAGATTTTTTGTCCAAAAACGGAACAGATGCAATCTTGCGATATCCTATACCCAGATTGAATTCGTGATTATCGGAATTATCTCCCATCATGCGATAATCTCCATAGAAAACACCGTCCTCGTCTTGGGCAATAGGAACCCAGAACTCGCTCATTAGAATAGAGCGCTCACTTCCGTAGCGCCAATTCCCCTCAACGCGACCTTTAAGTGGTTCACTCGCCAAAGCAGATGTACTAAAAAAGAGACTAGTCAGAATTGTGGTGTATAAATAACGGCGCATAACGACTTACATAAGTGGCTGACTTGAATATTGGGAAGCCATTTTAAACAATTATACAATTTTTACTAGAGGGGGAGAAAGTAATGAACAACCGATTTTAATAAGCCCAAAATCGAGCAATAAACCTCGGGAACTTTTACTTTGGAATTAACTTGATTGATTTAATGGTGACCGCGCAGGGATTCGAACCCTGGACCTACTGATTAAAAGTCAGTTGCTCTACCAGCTGAGCTACGCGGTCAAATCAAACGCCCGTATTTTGGGGGGTGCTGAAAGTCGGGCTAAAATACGGAAAGGAATCTGATCCGTCAAGAAGAGATTTTAAATTTTTTCAAAAGCTTTTCATGAACCTGCGGGGTAACGAATTCAGAGACATCCCCTCCCAAAGAACAAATCTCCTTGATAAAGGAAGATGAGACAAACTGCCACTTATCAGAGGCCATAAGGAACACGGTCTCGATTTCCGGTGCCAACTTAGCGTTCATTCCGGTCATCTGAAACTCGAATTCAAAGTCCGAAACAGCGCGTAACCCACGAAAAACACAGGTAGCGCCTTTCTTGTGAGCATAAGAGATCAAGAGGTCTTCAAAAAGCTCGACAGAGATACCACACCCCTTATCATAGAGATTCTCGATATCCTGACGCACCATGTCCACGCGCTCATCCGCAGTAAACAAGGGCTTTTTCTTCTGATTCCCTGCAACGGCCACAATCACATGGTCAACCAGATGGCTGGCACGCTGGATAATATGAAGATGCCCTTTGGTGATCGGGTCAAAAGTTCCGGGATAAATACCGATACGTTTCACGATAAAAAAACCTGTTCTTGTATTTTAACCAGCAGATATCTATAAGGTGATTGGAAATGAATGCAAGTCAAACTAACACCCCCGCCCCGATAATCACCCCGCTGATCGCTGATCCGTGGGACCATTACGCACTTCTTGATTCCGGCCACGGCCGTAAGCTAGAACGTTATGGAAAGGTTACGGTCGATCGCCCCGAACCTCAGGCCCTCTGGGCCCCAAGCCTTCCCGAATCCGAGTGGGCCAAGGCAGACGCAACCTTTACGAATACAGGCGGCGAAGACGGCGACTCAGGAAAATGGGATATTCGCGGTAAAACCCCCGAAGCCTGGAATGTTATCTGGAAAGATATCACGATGGTTTGTCGCCTAATGTCTTTCCGTCACATGGGCCTCTTTCCCGAACAATTGACACATTGGGACTGGGTTAACCACCAAGTGGCCAGCACTCGAAATGGGAATAACGACAATCAACTGAATATATTGAACTTGTTTGCCTATACAGGCGCAGCAACGCTAGCAGCAGCAGCGGCAGGCGCACAAGTTACCCACTTGGATGCATCCAAAAAGGCTATTCAATGGGGCAAAGAAAACCAGATTGCCAGCAATATGGAAGACAAACCCATCCGCTGGATTTGCGATGACGCAAAAGCCTTTGTCGCACGAGAGCTGCGCCGCGGTCGAAAATATGACGGAATCATCATGGACCCGCCAAAATTTGGACGTGGGCCAGACGGGGAACGCTGGCAAATCGAAGAAGACCTTGTTGACTTTATGAAAAACTGCACAAAACTTTTGTCTGACCATGCGAAATTCATGATCATCACAGCTTACGCCATGCGCCTATCGTCGGTGTCTCTCGCCGCCATTATGGAAGATGTCACAAAACATCTGGGCGGTAAAATCGAATTCGGCGAACTCCTCATAAAACAGGAACATGGCCACCGCCACCTTTCGACCTCCCTCTACGCCCGCTGGTCAGCGGAGTAAAAAATAGGTCAACACGCATGGCTGAAAAACTCATCACATCCCCTGCCAATCCGATTATCAAGGACATCAAGGCTCTTGAAATGCGCAAACGCCGCAAAGAAACAGGTCTGTTTCTGGTCGAAGGCCTCCGTTCGGTCATCGAAGGGATGGAATGCGGCGCGACTTTAAAATACATAGCCTATCATACTGATATAAAACAAAAAGATGATGTAAAACGGTGCGTATCGTACTGCAATAAATGCGATGGACTAGCCTTAGAAGTAAACGACATCGTCCTCGAAAAAATATCACGGAAGGATAATCCTCAGTCTGTGATTGGAGTATTCGAGCAAAAGACCTTATCAATAAAGAACATTGATATTCAATCATTTAGCAATAAAAACGACACGAGTCGTTGCATTGTCGCGCTTGAACAAGTGCGTGATCCAGGCAATTTAGGCACAATTATCCGGACTATTGATGCCGTAGGAGCAGAAGCAGTCATTCTTATCGGACAATGCTGCGACCCCTACTCAATCGAAGCCGTCCGCGCGACAATGGGTTCACTCTTTTCTGTCCCGATCTACCAAGCGACACTCGAAGAATTCAAAGGCTGGGCCAAAGGATGGCAAGAAAAGACAGACGGCGATATTCTGGGAACAACCCTCCAGACCTCGGTCGACTTCCGTGACGTCAAACCAAAATCACCAATCATACTGATGATGGGCAACGAGCAAGCGGGCCTTTCGGAAGATCTTCGACAAATAGCCACAAGCTGCATCCGACTTCCTATGAACGGTCGCGCTGATAGCCTTAACCTCTCTGTCGCAACAGGTATTTGCCTCTACGCCCTGCTCGAACCTTGGACTTCGAAATAAGATAGGCCCTATAAAAAAGCCACCCCGAAGGGCGGCTTTAAATTTCATCACTACTGAACAATTTACGAGCTAGCTCGTTTGACGACGAAGAAAAGCAGGAATATCCAACTCATCTTCATCTGCCTTTTGAGCAGGAGCATCAATATTGAGACGCCCTTGAGCAGGAGCAGGTGCAACAGCACGCTGTGGCGCACGAAGACCTAAGCCACCGCCAAAACCACCACCGGAAGATTGGGAACCTGTTTCACCACTTTCTTCGGCAGAACCATAGCTTTCTTCCTGCACTGGTTCGGCACGACGATAGCCTCCGGTAATCCGCTCGAACAAAGATGGCGATTTCTTGCGAGCAACCGGAGCAACTTGCTCTTGAGGCGCATAAACAGGCTGCTGAACAGGAGGCTGTTCATACATAGGTTGCTGTTGCACTGGCTCTTGATAGTAAGCTGGCTGTTGTGGAGCCGACTGATAAACAGGGGCTTGCTGTTGAACAGGTTGTTGAACAACTTGCTGCATCGGCGCAGCCTGTCTTTGGTGGAAGGATTTTTGTTGGTACATCTCACCAACATATTCACCTTCGACTTCCATCGGCTGTGGAGGAATGAAGGACTCGCCCATACGTGTTCCGCGAATGCCGCCGAACCCACCGCCCATAGAGACAGCTTGCGCACGAGCAGGACGTGTTTCGATCTGCTCTTCTTCCTGAATGAAGGAAGATTTAGCTTCAACTGGCTTTGCCATAGCAGAAGCCGCAAAAGACGCACCTTGATTGATCGGACGGGATACAGAAACCGGTGCACGGCTTGGTACAGCACGGTCAACAGAGAACCCGCCAACATTGCCGCGAGAACCGCTAAATCCGCCGCCCTGTAACTTTTTTTCTATCGCTGCGTCAATACCCGTCGCAACGACAGACACACGGATCGTTCCCTCAAGAGACTCATCAAAAGTAGAACCGAAGATGATATTCGCATCAGGGTCGACTTCATCACGAATACGGTTACAAGCCTCATCAACTTCGAACAGGGTCATGTCATAACCGCCTGTGATATTGACGATAACGCCTTTAGCACCTTTCATAGACACGTCATCCAGCAACGGATTGCTGATAGCTTTCTCGGCCGCTTCGGTCGCACGATTGTCGCCGGTTGCCTCGCCAGCCCCCATAACAGCCTTACCCATCTCCTGCATAACGGAACGGATATCGGCAAAATCAAGGTTAATCAGACCAGGCATAACGATCAGGTCAGTGACACCGCGAACAGCAGATTGCAAGACGCTGTCAGCCATTTTAAAGCCGTCAGCAAAAGTCGTCTTATCATTCACAACACGGAACAAATTCTGGTTCGGAATAACAATCAGTGTATCAACATAATTTTGAAGCTCTGACAAACCTTCTTCAGCCATTTTCATACGGCGTGTGCCTTCAAAATGGAATGGCTTGGTCACAACACCGACAGTCAGGATACCGCGCTCACGACAAGCTTTGGCAATCACAGCCGCTGCACCGGTTCCGGTACCACCGCCCATACCGGCAGTAATAAAGGCCATGTGCGCGTCTTCCAGATATTGCATGACATCATCAAGACTCTCTTCAGCCGCCGCACGACCGATTTCAGGCTTGGCTCCGGCACCGAGGCCTTCGGTCAAGGATGCACCCAACTGAACTTTGTGCTCGGCCAGATTGCCGATCAGAGCCTGAGAGTCCGTGTTACAAACAACAAAGTCCACACCATTCATATTGGTGGTAATCATGTTGTTGATTGCGTTACCGCCGGCACCGCCGACACCGATAACGGTAATTTTTGGGGAAAGTTTGGAATTCTTAGCAGTATGATCCACGTTGTTCATCCGGATGTTAATCATTGAAAGGAACTCCTTCCGAGGTATAATTGGTTGCGCTCCCGCAAAATATTGCGAGTTGATTGTTTTCTGAATTTTTCATTGGGAGAAAGGTGCATCGCGTTCCGATCCGTCACATAAGACAACAACGAATCAACTCCCCTAGTCTAAACTGACGATTCACCTCTTTGCAAAGAAAAAGTAAACACTTCAAAAAAAATCCACATTGTCTCTTTGAGAATGAATCATTTGAATTCAGAAGCTGAGAAAAACTGGATTTGCAGACCAAAAGCCGAAGCTTAAATTACCAGTTCTCACGAAGCCAGAGCTGCACCCTTTGCCACAGATTCCCTGCCTCGACATTCGCCATGATTTCGGCGGGCATTTCATCCGCCCGTTCCGTCACATAATGAAGCAATCCCGCCGTTGTCGAGAAGGCCGGACCTGATACTGCATCTGCCAAACCGGGGAGACGGATTGGGCGACCAAGGCGCACTTGTTTTTCAAGATATTTCTGGGCAAGCTCACGTAGTCCCGGAATTTGGCTGGCCCCGCCCGTTAACACAACACGGCGTCCGGCAATAGAACCCAAACCCGAATCATCCAAACGCGCCCTAACCAATTCCAGCGTCTCTTCCAAACGCGGCGCAATAATACTGACCAGATAAGACCGCGGCACATGATTAGGCTGGGAATGATCCTCTTCCCCCAGCGGATGCACATCAATCAAATCCTTATCATCGGTCGCAGTCGCAATCGCACTACCATACAAAGCCTTCATACGCTCTGCCGAATGAACAGATGTCGTCAAACCTTTGGCAATATCATTGGTCACATGCATCCCGCCGACAGGAATAGCATCGGTATAAATCAATTCCTTACCGTAAAAGACAGCGATAGATGTTGTTCCGCCGCCCATATCAACGACAACACATCCCATGTCCATTTCATCTTCCACGAGACAAGCTAGACCAGAAGCATAAGGAGCAGAACAAAGTGCTGTGATATCAAGATGTGAACTTTGAATGCAGCTCGCCATATTTTTCAATGGCCCCATCGACCCTGTCACCAGATGAACATCTACATCCAGATGCTGACCGAAAAGGCCGCGCGGTTCGCGTATCCCTTCATGCCCGTCAATGCGGTAAGCCGTTGGGATTGTATGGATCAATTCAATATCATGCCCGATAGCCTGATCTTGGGCCTTTGCAAGCGCACGGCGAATGTCATTATCTGTGACAGCCTCGCCCATAATCTGAACACCCATACTCATCAACTTCGATTGGGTATGAATCCCCGGAACATTCACAATCACTTCACGCAACGGATAGCCCTTGGTGACATCGGAAGCCATTTTCTCGGCAGCATGAACAGCCTGACGAATAGCAGATTCTGCACTATCCAGATCAACAACCGTTCCCGATTTAATCCCCTGTGAAGCCTGATGCCCCAAACCGATCACATCAATATTACCGTGATCGTCCCGAACACGCGCGATAAAACAAGCAATCTTGCTTGATCCTACATCAAGCGCGGCAATAACAGATCCTTTAGGATGGAAAGATTTTGGCATACGCTCCCCCCCCTATATCCGCTTTTGAGGCGAGAAAGATGCCTGATATTCTTCAGCTTGCCCCGGAGACGTTTGCACAACAATCCGCACAGGATCACGCAGGTCAATTGCCAGAACATCACGGTCCATCAATTTGGCTTCGCGCTGCGCATCTGCCAAACGCTTAATGGCTTGCCCCATATCTTCTTCAGGCAACCGCACTTCGACACCGTTCTTGAGATACAAATCCCAGCGGCGACCCCCAATCCATTTGGCTGACTCGACACGACTTCCGAAATCAGGCTCCGCCTCAAGCATTGCAACAAGTTCAGGTGCAAATTCAGGTGCTTTTTCGCCGACAACAATCATTAGGTTTTTGAATTTATTCAAGTTGCTATCAGACAAAACATGACCTTCAGAATCAACAACCGAGAGCTTGTTCTTACGCTGCCACAACACCAGCGGACGTCGCTCATCCAACCGGACATATAATGTATCGGGCAAATGACGCTCGACCACCGCGGACTTGACCCAAGACAGAGCTTCAAGTTTTTTCTTCATCACGGCCAAATCAGGTTCAAAAATCGATTGACCGCGCGCGACATTCAGAATGGATTTCAATTCGTCACGGCCGACATTCTCTCTGCCTTCAATCATCAGATTGGACACGGCAAATCCGTTTTGCTCCATCTCAGCATGGAATTTTTCGGTCGTCTCGGCTTCGAATTGATGCCACCATCCCGATTGAACGGCATAATACGCACCGCCGCCGGCCCCGACAAACAGGGCAGCAGCAACACCAACACGTTTCAACCAATAACTTACGCGCGCTTTTTGTCCGGCGCGTCGGTTGAGGATGGAATTTCGGCGGGTACCGGATCGAGACATTTTGCAGTTTCTACCAAGTGAGCACAAAGCTCGGTGAATGAAGTTCCATTATAGACGACCTGAGATGGTCCGATTGACTGGGGCGTAAGTCCCGGCTGGGTATTGATCTCCAGAAAGCAAAGGCCTAAAACTCCTTTAGTATCATCAAACCGGAAATCACAGCGGGCCAACCCCTGACAGCCGCACACTTTATACACGGATTCGGCATATTCCAAGGCCTTATTATAAACATCCTCGGGAATTTTTGCGGGTAAGACCAATTCTGTGCGCAGATCCTTATATTTGGCGTCATAATCAAAGAAGCCGCCTTGCGCGATAATTTCTGTAACGGCCTGAGCCTTCCCGTCAAGAACCGCAACAGTCAATTCTTTTCCGGGAATATATTGCTCGACCAACGCCTCATCACCGAAATGCCATTCAGGAAAATCAATCGGCGCGGAATTACTCTGCTCGCGCACAATCTTGACCCCGACACTAGAACCTTCCTGAACAGGCTTTACAACATAAGGAGCTGGCATCACAGTCCCTGACAGAATATCAGAAACTTTGGCAACACATCCCTTGGCAACAGGAACACCGACAGAAGCGGCGACAACACGCGACATTGCCTTATTCATTCCGATAGCCGACGCCATCAATCCTGAATGAGTATAAGGAATGCCAAGCATTTCCAGAACTCCTTGGATAATCCCGTCTTCGCCGCCACGACCATGCAAATTATTAAAGATAGCATCAGGGCGCGGTGTTAAAGCCTCGACCAAAGCAGGAAGATTCTTGCGCACGTCAATTACACGCACATCATATCCGCCATCACGCAACGCTTGTTCAACCAACTTCCCTTTTTCAAGGGAAACTTCCCGTTCGGCGGACCACCCGCCCACAAGCAATGCAACTGATTTGGCCATAAATATCTCCGGAAATGGAATCGAAAAGAGGACTTACCTCAAGTATGCGAAGAGTTCAGGCAAAAAGCCAGTATTTTACTGAAAAAAACAACGAAAAATATTTAACATATTATTTTTTTCTTTGATAGTGTCCTCAAAATTATCAACAAAGACACGATTAGTACGATAAAAAAACTGGAGAGGGTTAATTCCCTCTTTTTTTGTATGAGATAAAAATAGAAAAATAATTGAGAATCGTTCTTAATTGCAATTGACAATCATTCTCATCTGGATAATGATCTCCTCATTGAGTAACACACAACCATTCAAGAGGGAAAAATGACCACAAAACCAAACCATTCGCCTGAATTAACCTGCATCAGCTGCGAAGACCCAGGCATGAGCGAAGGCGCTCGCATCACATCTGAATTTGCAGCCAAGGCTCTCCTGAACATAGACGAACCATCAGAAACGCCTGACCGACTTCCTACGCCTCACCCTCAACAACAAACGGCCCGCCCCTGCGACAACACAAGAGCCTGCTATTGCTGTTAAAAGAAACTGATATAAAGCTCAGAAATCAATGGAGAGAGAGAGGAGAGTGCCTCTCTCTTAAGCATTATTAAGATCTCACCACAAACTAAAGCTATGTCAACATATCACAAAGACGTTGCAAATCCGCGGGCCTCTCGCACGTAAAATGCATTTCTTCCTCTGTACGGGGATGAATAAAGGAAATTTCAGCAGCATGTAACGCCTGTCGCGGGAACGCCATAACATTGCCGATCACCCCATCATCAAACCCGCCGCGTTTTAAGATAGATTTGGCTTTTGTAGATTGCGCCCCGTACAACTCATCCCCGATCAAAGGAAATCCGAGATGTTGCATATGAACCCTGATCTGGTGTGTCCGCCCTGTCTCAAGGCGACACTCCACAAGTGACAAAGCCTCATTATAATTTTCCAACACCATAAAATTGGTCGCTGCCTCTTTGCCATTCCCTTTTACAACCGCCATCTTCAAGCGATTACTCGGGTGTCTCCCGATCAACGTCTCAACCCGTCCGCGGTGCGGAAAGGGTACACCATACACCAGCGCATGATACACACGTGACAGTGACCTGTCCTGTAACTGTTCAGATAAATGGTGATGCGCAAAATCATTTTTGGCAACCATCATAAGCCCCGATGTATCCTTGTCCAGACGATGTACAATCCCCGGACGCTTCACACCGTTAATGCCCGACAGACTATCACCACAATGAAATAACAAAGCATTGACCAATGTCCCCGTCCCATGCCCCACCGCTGGATGCACCACCATTCCGACAGGCTTGTTGAGAACAATAACATCCTCATCTTCAAACAAGATCTCGAGCGGTATGTCCTCAGGCGTGGGCAATGCATCTTCCAGAGGCGGTAAGGACAAGACAATCGTCTCGCCTGCTTTCACCTTTCTGGACGGTGTTGTGCAGGTCACGCCGTCAATCAGACACTCTCCTGCATCGATCAAATTCTGTAACCGTGTCCGCGAGAAATCAGGCAACAAAGTGGCAACTGCCTTATCCAGACGTAACCCGTCCTCGGCAAAACCGATAATGGCGTGCAGCGTGTCAGGCAGCGTGTCAGTTTGAATTTCATCCTGTTCAGGTGATGTGGTCATGTTTCTTCCAAAGTTCAATCAGGGAAGATCATCCAATAGCTTAGGCTTCGACGCTGCGCAAGGATTATGATAATCAGGGAGCTTCGGCATCGCCATTATCCAGTTATCATAGGTAATATATTGATCGCGCCCACTCTTTTGCTCTTCAGCGAACCCTGTCTCTGCAATACCTAAAACAAATCGCTGCCGCTCATCTTCATCCAGTCGGAACGGGATTGTATTCGACCCTTCCATAAATGATTCATCGGACAGAAGCGTCCCCTCAGGAGACAACGTAACCAAACGGGCAAAACGGCGCCCGCCGAACGATGTCGGAGCCGCCGCCCATAACGTTTGAACCCGTCCATCATCCATAACCAGCATATCAACTGCCGTGTACCCGTATTTTCCGGTCAGGAATTTTTGCCACACAGGATTGCCCAAAGCATCAGTCTTGATAACCCAAGCCGCCTTATCACCATCTCCGGCAGGAATAGCATCACCAATCGCAATTACACTGCCGTCTTTCAATACTCGTCCCTGCCTCAAAGTCGCATCAAGCCCTCTGGAAAATGGCCTCTGAAAAACCAGATTCCCGTCTGTCCCTATCTTTAGTAACCATCCGGCATCATTACCTTTTTCAGATGTCACACGCCCAGTCACAATCAAAGACCCATCCTCCCCTTTTGAAACAGAGGATGGATTAGTCTGTACGCCAGGAAGATACTCTTTTATAGCGCGCACTTTGCCGTTAGCTTCAATCCACACAACACCGGTTGAGGTCAAATCTTTTTGTGTTGTTTTAATATCCTGCATTTCAGCCAGAACAATTTTCACGCCATTCGACAACGGCACAAAAGAAACAGGCTTCAAGTGACGATCAGGATCGGAGACCAATTGTTCTTCACGCTTGTCTCCTTTACCGTCAAGATAGAATAAGCCGATAAAATCTTTCTTGTTCCGATTGAGATGAGCGAGTGTCACAACGCGTGTCTTTTGCAACACACCATCAATCACAGACACCAGCCCGTCAACAGGTACATAAGCCTGTGTCAAAATTTTTCCGTCCTTGCTGATACGGCCCATTTCAATTTCAATAGGCTGCAACCCTTCATCTTTCAAAAAGGGCTGCCCCTCACCAACAAAGATCACCCCTTCATCTGCAACTTTCATCAAGGCACGCGGAATATCAACTCCCTGCACACCAAAAGTCCGCTTCCACACAGCCGCCTGATCGAAGTTCGGCGTCCGCATCGGAACAATTCCTTCATAAACAATTTTGCAAACATCCTCGCTAGCCTGAGACGAAGCAGAGCCATCTTGAGCTATAGCGATGGACGACACACCAAGCAACAGCGCAAAAACACCGCTCATCATAGATATTCTGAAAAATTTATCTTGCACGACCATCAAAAACCTTCTTATATCCCCCAAGCAACATACAGAATACCTGAACATAGAGAATACGACCACATGAAAATCCTGATTATTTCCGATGCGTGGGAACCGCAACTCAACGGAGTTGTCAGAACATATCAAAACATTATTCCCGAACTCGAAGCATTAGGACATACGGTTAAAATTTTAGGCCCGCGCGACTTCCCCTATCGCACGCCACCGATCAATCACGATGTCGAACTTGCCCTCTTCCCCGGAAGAACAATTGAAGAAACACTCGACAGTTTTGAGCCGGACCGCGTGCATATTGCTGTGGAAGGCCCAATCGGTTGGTCAGCCCGAAATATTTGTTTGAAACGCGGCATAAAATTTTCAACTTGCTTCCACTCAAACTTTGCAGATTTCTTTGTTGCAAAATTAGGAGGCCGTTTTAATGCACTTGCCAATGTCCTATCAAAAAAGTCATTCGATGTTTTAAGAAATTTTCACGAAGCCTCAAGTGGTATCTTCGTAGCCTCCAAAGCATTGGAAGAAGAACTGGTCTCACACGGATTTAAAGGCCCGTTTCTGCCGATGACCCGTGGTGCTAAGGCTGAATTTTTTCACACCGGCCCTGCCACAAAATTTGAAGGACTTCCTCGCCCGATCATCCTGAGCGTCGGACGCGCTTCACAAGAAAAAAATTATGACGTCTTTTTATCTACCGAATGCAATGGCACAAAGGTCGTAATAGGTGAAGGCCCCTATCTGGAGACTTTGAAGAAAAAATATCCGGATGCTGTGTTCTTGGGACGCCGCGAAAAAGAAGAATTGGGAGAATATTTCAGATCAGCAGATATCTTCGCCTTCCCGAGTGAGTTTGATACATTCGGCATCGTTCAGGTCGAAGCCCTGATTTCAGGCATTCCGGTCGCAGCCCTTGACTCCTACGCCGCAAAATCGGTCCTGACAGACCCACAGTTTGGAAGTTATGACAAAGATTTCAGGGTAGCTATCCTCCAAGCCGCAGATTGTATAGGCGATCAATCCACACGTGAAGAGCGTAGCAAAAAAGCCAGGGATCAATATTCTTGGGGGAAAGCTGCAAAACAGTTCTTGGCCTTTGATCCGAGTCTTGTGTAAAAAGGCCCATGGCTCACATATTAATTGCAGAAGATGACTCGTCGATGCGCCAATTCTTAACGATGGCGCTCGAGAAAGCTGGACACCACGTCACAAGCTGCGCTGACGGCTTGGCAGCCTTTTACGCTGTTGAGGCGATTGGCGAAACCATTGACCTGCTTTTGGCAGACATTGTGATGCCCGGCATGGACGGAATCGAACTCTCCCAAAAAGCCAACCGCATGCACCCGAATATGAAAGTCCTTTTTATCACAGGATTTTCAGCCGTAGCCATGGATAAAGGCGCGCAAAACAATGAAAATACACGCGTCCTGTCAAAACCATTTCATTTGAATGATCTGGTAGCACAGATCACAGAAATTGTAGGAAATCCAGCAGAGACAAAAACTTCAGAATAGCTCTTGATTTCAGATAAAAATCCCGCTAAAACCACCCCCTGATGAAAATCAGTCGAAGTTATTTACTTTTGGACCAGAAGCCAGTGACGAAGCCTAGAAAACCTAGGTGAAGAACGCAGCGACACCGTCCAAAAGGAAAGAACGATGAGTGAAGGGCAATTAGCTCAGTTGGTTAGAGCGCTATCTTGACATGGTAGAGGTCACTGGTTCGAATCCAGTATTGCCCACCATTTACTAAAAAGGCCACCCCGAGGGGTGGTTTTTTGTTGGGAAAAAAACCCCGTGACGTGGAGAAAATATAGTTTTATACTATAACATATCGGGCACCCGATATATTCAAGAAAACACCCCACCTTACGGATTTTCCAGATGACTGATAAAAAGATGAATTCCAAGAAGCTCCTCGTCCCTCTTTCTTATGCCTGCATGGTTGGCTTGGCTATTTGGGGAGCAACAGGACTAATCCCGAACGGAATTGCTGGAAATGGAGTTGCGGGTCCCATGGTCAAAATGGACTATATGGGCATTGAACCGGCATCTGGACAGGAAAATCTGATGATGGCCCAGATTGACATGGAACCAGAAATTCCTGCCCTCAATGAAGCTGAAATTATAGACACCCCCGCCATTGAAGAACTGGATAAGCCTTCCTCTGCAACAGAAGCTGAAGAATTGGCACCTTTGCGCATTTCCCCGGACAAACCTGAAATTGTTGAACTGGACCGCGGTGCCGTCAATGTGATTGTTGGGAGTGAAGAAAATCTGCGCGCTGTTCCTGACACCAACCGCACGATTATTCTGATCCCGAAAAAACCGGGAGCAACATACTTCAAAGCCATGGATGAAGAAGGCAAAGTCATCATGCAACGCCACGTGATTATTGGCGGACCTAAAAACGAATATATCCGCATTCGTCGCGCCTGCGTAAACGGCACAGAAGGCTGTAAAGAATTCAGTATGTATTACTGCCCTGATTCCTGTCATGAAGTTGGCGTTGTCCAAGACAAAAAAGCAGCAGAAAAAGATGACTCTGCGCCAAAGGATACAGTCTCCCCAACAACAAATATTTCGCCTAATTCAGAAGAACCTGTTGTCGAATAAACCGAATACTCCCCTAACCTGATAAGGAATACAAATAATGAAGCTCTTGATCGATAGAAAAACAGTGCTTGCTTTCTCTGCTCTTTGCCTACTCTCCCCAATACTGACAGCTTGCGGAGGAGGATCAACAATGCAAGGCGTTGACACGTCCATGCCTCCTGTTAAAAATGCAGAAATTCTTTACGGAGAGAAACACGATAAACTCTCGGTCATTAAAGCGCTACATGAAAAAACACCTGATAACGCAATGATTGCGGCGCGCTACGGCAAAGCATTAAGAGAAGCAGGGCAACTAAAATCAGCAAAATCAGTCTTACTGCCTCTGGCAAACAATAAAGACGTTGCGACATTGGCAAACACCGAACTCTCGGCTGTCTACCTCTCCCAAGCAGAGTTCGGAAAAGCAGAAGCAGCCGCACGCAAAGCCATCAAAGCTGACAACCGTAACTATCGGGCTTGGAGAAACCTCGGAAACGCCCTTGATGCACAAGAAGAATATAAAGAAGGAGAAGAAGCCTTCCGCAAGGCGCTTGACCTCTGGAAGGACGATGACAAAGTTCCTGTCATGAACAATCTGGCCCTCAATCTGGCAGCACAAGGTTATACCGATCAAGCGCTTACCATGCTGTATGATGCCCAAAAAATAGACCCAAACCGCGTAGAAATCGAACGCAATATCCGGATCATCAGAACCCTGAACGAACCACCGGAATATAAGGGTCTAAAAATTCCAACACCCAGAAATAAAGTACCGGAATAAACAAATTCCCGAACAAATCATCCCCTCTTTCGAGGGGATTTTTTTGTTTTTAGATTGACCTTTCTGCAGATATTCCCTATCGAAAGAGAAATCAAACAGCCATTTTGCGAGAAAATCATGACAAACATAAAATTTCCTGCCGACTTTATTTGGGGAACAGCAACAGCCGCATATCAAATCGAAGGCGGATGGAATGAAGGCGGTAAAGGAGAAAGCATATGGGATAGATTTTCTCATACTCCGGGAAAAATCGCGAATGGGGATACTGGAGATGTTGCATGTGACCATTATCACCGCTGGCAGGAAGATTTTAATCTTCTGCAAGAATATCATATTAAGAACTATAGATTTTCTATCGCATGGACGCGCATTTTTCCGAACGGCATAGGGGAAACAAACCCGGAGGGTATCAAGTTTTATAACGACCTGATTGACGGGTTACTTGAAAGGGGTATCACCCCATGGATTACAATGTATCACTGGGATCTGCCTCAAGCTCTACAGGAAAAAGGCGGATGGGCAAACAGGCAAATCATTGCATGGTTTGAGGAATACGCCGTTAAGTTAATAGAGTTATTCGGAGACCGCGTTAAAAACTGGATGATTATCAACGAGCCAAGCGTAATCTCTTATTTGGGGAATGCTCAGGGCAGCTTTGCCCCAGGCATAATCTCAGAGGAAACTTACTGGAAAGTCGTTCACCATCTGAATATAGCCAACGGTCACATATACAAAGTTCTAAAAAGCAGGTCACAGGATCTAAATATCGGAACAACCTATACCCCTGTACCAACCCGCATTCACCCGAGCTACCCGCTAGACGAGAAGAATAAATACTTGCTTGAGATGTGGGATAAAATCTGGAACGGAAACTTTTTTTCTCCTGCTCTTCTCGGAAAATATCCGGACATCAGTGCCCCCTATCTAAAAGATATCATTCAGGAAGGGGACATGGAAATTTGTCGCTGCGACTTTGATTTTATAGGTCTTCAACATTACTCTCCTATCTATTTCCGCCCAAATCCTGATAAAGTACTGGGAGTTGATTTCTCCCAAGGTCCTGACAATGTCGAAGTATCAGATGCAGGCTGGGAAATAACGCCGGACGCCTTCTATAAATGTCTGGTCGAGCTTCAGACAACATACGGCAGAAAAAACTGGATCATCACAGAAAATGGCATTTCGTTGCACGATCCAAAAGATGACCAAGGGGCAGTAAATGATGATCGAAGAATTAACTACCTAACCCGCTATTTAAGGGCCGTCAGGCAAGCCATGGACGATGGCGTGAATATAGGCGGATACTTCATCTGGTCTCTGCTGGACAATATGGAGTGGGCTTCCGGCTACCATTTACGCTTTGGGATCGTTCACGTTGACTACCAAACACTGGAAAGAACGCCAAAAGCATCTATGGAGTGGTTCAGAAAAGTTATTGACAAAAACGAAATATTGTCATAACTTCTGCCGCACGCATAAAACGGGAGTTAGAAATAATGACTGATCGCAAAAAAGCTGCTTTCGTATGTTCAACTTACAGACAGGCTGGAAGAGACAATACAGCTCGCTTTATGGGCGCAATGGCTCTGGTCGATCAGGTCCTAAAACAAGATTTTAACGGTGATATATTTCTGGCAGTCGTAGACGACTCTCCTGAACCTCATAAGTTCTTACAGAAAATGGCTCAAGAACGCCCGGAACAGTTTCTCTATTTGCACGTCCCTGCAAGAAACGGTATTTCCTCGGAATTAAGATCAAAGTTTTCCCAAGCCATAGGAATGATTCCAACCGATGATGATCTTGCCAACAATCCCTTCTGGAAGAAGAGAATAGAGCAAATGGTAGGATGGGGGAAAATCGTTCCGTTTGAAGATCATTTCGCCGCACGCATATCCATTAAAGACCATGTCTTTCTGGACCGCCCGACAATCGGAACCAAGAAGAATGTTGGCGTCATGGCAATTTGCGAAACTTTCGGCGAGCCTGACTACATTATGTTTGCAGATGATGATGACTACAGAAGCGGTGCTTACTTTACCGAAGTTGCAAATGCTCTGGAATGTTATGACTTCACACGTATCCATAAATATCTGACTTATGTCGCGAACGGAGATAAAAAAGAGATCTGGGGTGTTTACGACTTTCCTTTCCCCGAAGATGCAAACGGCCATTTCTATCCAACAGAACAAATGCGCGAAGAACCCATTCTAACCAGTCAAATAGGTGAAAATGGGAAACTGGTTACAATGGACGGGAAATACTGGTTCTCAAGACTGGCCATAGCCGCCTGGGACCCGATTTGTAACGAAGGTGCTGTTCACAATTACAGATATGATATGTGGAAACGCGGATTAGAAACATTCGGAGCTTCTTCACCTTCAAATATGGGCGAAGATATTATCCTGTTGCGCGAGTTTACAGAACATTTCGGGAAATCAGTAAGGCGCGGTCTGGTTCCATTTAATGATTACTCATTTGTAAGAACGGCAGATGGAAACAACGCCTCTTTTGTCATGTTCAACCGAGACACAGTAGAAGGTGGCGTCCCTCAATGGGCTCAAACTTATATCAGCCATTTAAAAGCTGCACATACAGCCAATACCTCCGGTAAAGATGTGAATACTGAAAGTTTAAAAATTGCTGACCGTCTGCTCAAAACCGACGAATACAACCCTTCAGCTGTATTTGCTTGTAAATAAGCAAAACCTTTTAAGGTAGCTTAGTTACCAATTGCACCGGCATCTTTGGCAGCAAGGAATGCTGGAACCAAAATCACAATAAACAGCGCCGGAAGAAAGAACAAAATCATCGGCACAGTCAGCTTTGGAGGAAGAGCAGCAGCTTTCCGCTCTGCTTCTGCCATCCGCATATCGCGCAGCTCATCCGAAATTACACGCATTGCAGAAGACACAGATGTTCCGTACTGCTCGGCTTGAATCATAGCTGTCGCAAATGATTTTGCAGCCCCGCTTCCTACACGGCGTGCGAAGTCCTGCAACGCCCGACGACGATCATTGAGCATTCCCATCTCGGCACTCAAGATGCCAAGCTCTTCTGCCAGAATAGGACTGTGCTCCGCAATCTCGTCACCGACACGGTGAATAGTTTGCTCAAGACCAATTCCTCCCTGAACGCAAATCAACATCATGTCGAGCGCATCCGGAAATACAATATTTATCTCCTGTTGACGTTTGATAATGTGATTTTTAATCAGAATACGAGGCAGAAAAAAACCGATCCCCCCCAAAGAAACCGTAATCAAAAAGATCACAAACGGCTTAACTTCTTTCTCTCCATGAGCAAGGACAAGCCACGAAAATAGCATCAAAACCAAAGGAACAATAACACGCGCCCCAAGATAAAGCATTGGAGCTTTCGGGTCTCGAATACCAGCCTGCAACATCTGGTCACGAACCTTCTCCCCCAAAGCTCCAAACTGTTCCTGAACTTTGAAGAAAAAAGCCAGAGACTCACGCGTAGACAAAGTCTTCTCTTTTTCTTTTGGTTTTTTGTTATAAATATTATCTTTCGCTTGTTCGTAAAGCGCGCGGCGTTTTTTCTCTATAACATTCGTATAATGTTCACGCTTCTCGGTCCGATTGAGCATAGGAAGAGCCACGGCAACAAAAGTCAGCATAGCTGCAAAAGACGCCACAATAAGAATAATCATCCGATCAATTTCTTCAGAAAACATAACGCTATACCTGCTTTCCAGACATCAAACTCTAAAGTTAATCATCTGGCGCATGACCAAACCACCAATTGTCATCCAACCCAGTGCACCAAACAAAAAGAACTTACCCTTAAGCGTATAAAACAACGGATACATATAGTCAGGGTTAATTGCGTAAAGGCCTGATGCCACAAGGATAGGCAATGACCCGATAATCGCAGCAGAAGACTTGGCTTCTGATGACAAGGCTTGAACTTTCCGTTTCAGGCGAAAACGGGAGCGAATCACACGCGCAAGGTTTGTAAGAATTTCCGAGAGAGAAGAACCAGTTTGCTGTTGAATAGAAATCCCCGTTGCAAACATTTGCATTTCTGTAATCGGCATACGCTCTGCCGCATGTAAACAGGCATCTGCCAATGTAATTCCGATTTTTTGCTCATCATAAACGCGGGACATTTCCTCGCCCACTGGACCAGTAAACTCGCGAGAAACCATCGAAATGGCTTCCCCTATCGGCATACCGGCTTTCAACAACCGGACCATGGATTCAAGCGCATCCGGAAAATCTTCCAGAAATGCACGTTGCCTACGGGAGATTTTAATCTTCAAAAACAATCTCGGAAGGCCAAGCGCGCCGACAAAAGCCCCAATAACGATCAAAAATGGCCCCTGTCCCGTAGCAATCATTGCCAAAACCGAAACAACTCCGCTGATCGCAGAATATCCCCAAAAATTTCGAACAGATGTGCTTGCAAATCCTGCTTGTTGTAACTGGCTTTTGACTTCCAAGGATTTTTTTGATTTAATCGAGTTGCTTTCTGCCAACTTCTTGGCCAAATCAGCACGACGCTTGTCTCGTGCATCCTGCAAGCTATCACCACCACTGGATACAGACTGTCCGGCGATAATTGACAAGTTACGCTTTTGTTGCTCCTGACGGGTATTCATGAGCAGCAACCCCGTCATTCCTAAAATAACGGCGACAATGAGGATAACCAGAAAAATAATGACTGCAGATGACATGGCTGTCTCTTTCAAATATTAGCCGTAGGCCTCTTCCATAGCGTCCAGAACAAGCTTTTCGACACCAAAGGAACGCGCTTTATCCCAGAATTTCGGACGCATTCCGGTTGACTTCAAACGGGTGATCAATTTGCCCTCGTCATCTTCACCAAGAACTTCGAGAATAAACAAATCTTGCATGGTAACAACATCACCTTCCATGCCGGTGATCTCGGTCACATGCGTAACTTTACGTGACCCGTCACGCAAACGTTGAACCTGAATAATGACATTAACTGCAGAAGAAATCTGCTCACGTACCGCAACGGTCGGAATATTCAAATTCCCCATCGCAATCATATTCTCCATACGGGATAAGGCTTCACGCGGGTTGTTAGCGTGAACTGTTCCCATTGATCCATCATGACCGGTATTCATAGCCTGCAATAAGTCAAAGGCTTCAGGACCACGAACCTCCCCCACAATAATGCGCTCAGGACGCATACGCAGACAGTTTTTGACCAGATCGCGCATTGTCACTTCCCCGACCCCTTCAAGGTTGGCAGGACGCGTTTCAAGACGGACAACATGCGGCTGTTGCAATTGCAATTCACACGCATCCTCACATGTAATAATTCGCTCACCCGGCTCGATATAACGCGTCAGACAGTTCAGCATCGTAGTTTTCCCCGACCCTGTCCCACCTGAAATCAAAGCATTCACACGGCATCGACCGATCGCCATAATCAACTTGGCACAGCTTGGAGTCATCGCGCCAAACTCAAGCAATTTTTCAAGCGTCAACTTATCCTTGGTAAATTTACGGATCGTCATACACGCGCCGTCTACGGCCAAAGGCGGAATAATAACATTCACACGCGACCCGTCAGGCAAACGCGCATCACAAATCGGAGAAGACTCATCTACACGCCGACCGATAGCCCCCACAATACGCTGACAGATCGTTACCAGATGCTGGTTATCGCGGAATTTGATATCTGTTTTCTGGATTTTCCCTTTACGTTCAACATATACAGTCTCAGGACCGTTAATCATGATATCCGCAATTCCGTCTTCAGCCAGCAATATCTCAAGCGGACCATAACCCAACATATCATCGCCGCATTCCTTGGCGATCTGGGCCATTTCCATCGGCGTCAAATCCAGATTACGGAATCTGGCAATCTCTTCAACAGCTGTACGAACCTCATCACGAGCGGCTTTACCGTCCATACGGGCTAACGCCTTCAAATCAATCCCGTCACGAAGGTCCGACCAGATACGGGTTCTAGCGCGCTTTAAACGCAATGCCGTCATGGAATCAACTTCACCGGATCCGGACGTAACATGAACATCTTCTTCTTCCAATGAAAGAAACCCGTCATCAATAGACTTCTTAGGCTCATCACCCTTTTTCTGAATGTCTCGTGTTATTTCTTTTTGAACGATAGACTCTTCTTTTTTATTTCCATCCTTGGAATCTTCATTCTGCATCATTCCATCACGCATAATCTCGCGCAATTTCTCGGACATATCATCAGACATAACGCTAGGTGGAGGCATCACAGCATCCACAAGAGACTCCTCAAGTTTAGATGTATCTTCAATCGCGACGGAGGACTGTTCCCGGAGATCGGATTCAACAGACTTTTTCACGACCTTCGGAGGCGCGCTCGGTGGAGATGAATTACTTTTTTTACCAAATCCCATTCCGGAACCTAAATCCAATCAATCTACTTTTTAAGCTTTCCTAGAATCCCTCCGAGAATTTTCGGAGAGGAGGAAGATGTCGTATCTGTTATAACGCCCGTATCTTTTCCGATATTCAAAGTCTGGACCAAAAATTTTTGCATCAACCCGAGAATGTCCTTCGCCGCTTGATTTTCTGTCAACGGCTTACCGGAAGTCTCGGCAGCTCCAAACACTTTCGGAGACCATGGAATAATGACTTCAGGATGAATTTTAAGGGCAGTCTCTATATCTGAATCCGAAATTTCGAAACCTTGGGACAACCCTTTCTGGTTCAAAATCAGGTGAATATTATCCTCCCCGCCCCCTCGTAACGTTTTGATTTCCTGAAGAAAACCTCGCGCGGCCCGCAAAGACGGTAAGGATGGAGAGGTTACAACCACAATCTCGTGAGCACGCGTCAAAACAGCAGACGCCAGAGAAGTAGGCGCTTGCGACAAATCACAAATAACCAACGGGAATGTAACCATCAACTTACTCAGAAGAGACTCGTATTGCTCAGAGGCAACAGGCCCATCAAGAATCGCTTCTGCTCCAGTTGCCAAAACAGACAGATAATCATCGACCTTAACGATCATGCGTTTAAAGGAATCCTGATCCGTACCCGAGGCTACTCGCGCAGCTTCGTGCAAGGTTGTCATAGCTTCAGTACCTAGAGCAACACTCAGATAAGACCGTCCGCCGGCTGCATCCAGAATAATTGATTTCTGATTAAGGGCAGTTGAAGCGCTCAGAGCAAAAGTCTGCGCCATCGTTGATGTACCGACCCCACCTTTCGCGCCAACAAAAGCAACAAGGCGACTACCGGGTGACCCAAGTTTTTCGATCAGAATCTTTGAGATCAAACCTGTCAAAACAATTTTAGAAATCGGACGAACCAGGTAATCGGAAACCCCCATATCGATCAATCGACGATAGAGGTACACATCATTAATCGGGCCGACAACAACGGCTGCAGTATGCTCTGCACAACTTCCTGCGAGCACTTCCAGACGGTCTGTAAACCCTTCCCCGATTTCCTCTGTCTCAACAATCAATAAATTCGGGGAATCTTTGACACGAAAATACTCTGTAGCACTCGCCACATCGCCATCATGAATATCGAATGTCACACGGGCAAATCTCCAATCCTCTTTCAAAGATGCAGCAGCCTCACGCATCTCCTTGTCGCGAATGAACAGTGCCACACGCGCTGTCGGCAATAAAACATTCGTAATAATTTCCGAATTATCAGACATAAAATAAACCTGAATGTACCCTATAGAATTATAGTTTTTCTCAGTTTCATTATAGGTACAGAGTATAAATCGAAGGTTAATATCCGCGCGACAGAAAGGAAGAAAAAGTCTTTACTTTCTCTATTACTCGGAAGCCGTTTCCCCACCAAGATCAGGGTTGGATGATCCTCCGTAATACCCTCTTTGGTCAAGGACATTTGTCTGTCTGTGGCCATCAACATCCGTCTCAAATCCTGGTTTACCCAGAAGGTCAGAAGGACGTGTAACCTGACGCGCAATCAAGTTTTCGATTGTACAGCCATAACGATAATCGGGATTTTCGATATCAGTCTTGCTCGGAGCTTCCGGCAGCCCATAATAGCCCGGCATCATTTTACATCCTGTAGGACCCTGTGCAGTAATCGCCGGAAAAGTCATAACAGTTGTCGAGACATCTCCCGTCCCCGGAGCCGAAGCAACAGACATTTGGACATTCTGCACACCCAACTGACGAAGCCTTGCTTCGATGCGTTGCGCCTCGCGCTGGGCATTGCCCAAACCATTGCGCGAAGACTTCGGATCATAAGACACGGAGGCCACCAGTGGCCCGTTACCATAGCGCTGATAATAAACCGATACAGCGCGCAATGTCGCATCATCCAGCTTGGATGTCTCGAAGCTATCCGTAAACTGGTCTTCATGAATTTCAAGACGTGACTGGTTCATCCAGCTATTGGACTCTACCGAACAGCCGCTCAACAAACCGAGGGAAGATGTCGCCAAAACCAACGCACCAAAAACCACAGAAACTTTCATAATATATCCTTCCCGTCTCTCTAATCGAGCATATACCCAAAGGCCTGATCGCCAGCCGGAATATTCTTGACACGTTCACCGTAAATCTTGCGCATATTGCGCGTAAAGACGTTACTCATCGGTGAATTGACAATCTTCGGCAATTCTTCAGCTTCGACATCAACAACAGATACAGCCTCTTCTTGCGTATACAATGGAACAGCCTTCCCTTTATCACCAGGACTCATAGCTGCTGTCGGTGGTGGTGGTGGCAATTTTTTTGAACTTTCAAATACCGGTTTGGACTGAGAATCATCTGCGTAGGGCTGAACCAGATATGGAGTTACAATCACAACCAGTTCTGTTTCCTGACGTTCGAAACTTTTTGAAGAGATCAAATCACCCAGAACAGGGGTATCCTTAACCCCCGGAAGACCGGACATCCCTTTTATATTTTCGGACTTCAACAAACCGGCCATCATTAAAGATCCGCCGGAATTGATCTCGACAGTCGTTGATGCCTTGCGAACATCAATTCCAGGAATCTGGATTTCAGCAAGAGTAAGCCCTTGCCCCGGATCAAGAGATGAAACCTCCGTGTTGAGTTGCAGCGAGATACGATCACTAGACAACACAGTCGGCTTAAAGTTCAAAGATACACCGAACTGTTTGTATTCGATGATAATATTTCCATACTGATCTCGGCCAGCCGGGATTGGGAACTCTCCACCGGCAAGAAATCCTGCCTGCTCTCCGGAAACCGCTGTCAAATTAGGCTCAGCAAGAACATTCGCCAAATTATCTTTTTCCAGAGCGTTCAACAACACTTGAATATCGCCGAAAGCAGAACTTGCCGTATTGAATAGTAGGCTGGTCACGCTAAATGGATCTTCTGTCAAACCGGTTCTACCTGTAACTGACGAGCTTGCTCGAATACGGGCCGCATCGCTCACGCCGGAACGGTCATTGCTAGTCTCAACACCAAACTCCTTCAAAACATCACGGGAAACTTCCATCATACGGACACGTAACATAACCTGTTGCTCGCCACGCACGGACAGTAGGTTCTGGACAATTTCATCAATATTACCAGTCAGTTCCTGAACTTCACCCATATGAGCAGCAACAAGGCGGGCTATTTTTTGAGCAGCCGTTGGGGTTGAAACTGTCCCTGTAATTGCAGCCTGATCCCCGATCATACGAACATGAACATCTTTTTCCTGAGGAAACAGATCAGCAATCATTGCCTCAATCGCTTTGGTATCGACAGAAACCGATACATCGATTTTATTCAAAACATTTCCTCGGCTATCCAGAACGATCACGTTGGTGTTCCCAAGATTTGCGCCAACAACATAAAGCTTATTACTTTGCAAAACAGAGACATCGGCAATTTTAGGATCAGCAACCATAATATCTGCAATCGCACCCGGGATCTCGATGATCTCGGCCTTCCCAATTGTCAGTTGCATCATATCTTTGGATGCGGATTGCACAGGCAGCGCAAAGCCGGCCATGACCATCACAACGAGTGTCGCCATCACTGACAGAATCCTGACCCGCGAGGCTAATCCTGTGGATAAACCTGTGAACAACATTTTATTTTGCCTTTGTTTTAACAAGTTAATTAACGAAGCAGAGAACCTGCCTCAAAATTCTAGATTACTTATTGTCGAACATTTACATTTTCTATGGTCTGCCCATTATAGACTCTCACAATATTGGAGTTTCCACCAGAGTTCTTTTTGATTTTACCTATCTCTTTAAGAACTGCGCCGACTTCAACATCCGTTGTAAAAGGTCTCTTTTTAGGATCGCTGGTTGCATCATCTCCCAGCGCACGCAGCACCAGAGATAAGTCTCCCATTTCACTGGCCAAAGCCAAACGCTCTGCCCCTTGAACATCAACTTCCAATGTAACAGTCCGACCGACCTTGGCTTTTCCGGCTTCTTCTTTTCCGGCATTCTGATCAATCGCAAGAACCTTCACGTTTTCCAAAACTGTCTGGGTTGCATGTTTACTTACGCGATCTGCCACTTCATCTTTTTCGCTACCCGACAATTTAACCTGATATGTCAACAACACATCAACACGGTCACTTGGAGAAATAAACCCGCCAACCATCGATTCAGCAGAAACTTTAATTGCCATAGCCCGCATACCGGGTTCCATGGAAGCGGCCAGAATATTCCCCTTGCCCGCACTCGTTAAAGACGCAAGAAACAAAGGCTCACCCGCAACCATATCACGACGCAAACGACCTTTGGCAACATCGGTAATTTTTTCACTCTTTTTACGAACAACCGCACCCGGCACAACCGAAGCCTCCGGCCACTCTTGCCATTTAAAATTTGTATCCGAAACAGTGTCTCCCGTGGTGACAGCTTTCGAGGCCACAAGGATCTCTACCATACCTTCTTTCTTGTTACTAAAGCTGGCCTGAACAATGATCGCCACAAGAAGGGCCACCAGAAATCCGCCACCGAGAACAATCAGAATATTTTTATTCATAATGAAATCCAGTCGTCAGGGAAATTGACACGAACGGCCAAAAAGAGTCAGCCACCTTTACATTTAGCCAAGAGGCTTTAAAAAATCCTAAACGCATTTTTCAGAACACAGCCTCCCATTTGGAAAAATTGAAATATCCTATAAAAATGAATGCAAAAAGCGCACCAACTGCCAAAGCAATACCATAAGGGACCGAAGGATGCCCCTCTTGAGCCTTTGCTATCCAACTTCCTTCCGCAGGAGCTGCAAATAATTTTTTTCTTTTGAGAACTAACGAAAACGCCGCGACCAAACCACCTGATAACGACATATAAAAGAGAAACGGAATAAGCCCCTGCAACCCGACCCACAGCGCAATAACAGTTGCAAATTTTGAATCTCCGGCCCCCAATTGCTTTAAGGCAAACATCGCGAGCGTAACGACAAACACAATCAATGCCGCGCCGATATGATTCATAACCGGATGAAACACAACATCAGCCTGCCCTAAAACCATCAACCCGACATATGTCACGGCAAACGCCGCCAGAATAACAAGAGACACATAATTGGGAATTCGAAAACCACGAAAATCGGAAACAGCCGCAACGCCGCACATGGCAAGCGTAACAATCACACCGAATAAAAACAGAACCAGACCAATCATCCCAACCACAACTTTTTAGATTTCAGGCATTAGATTTCAGACGAGCGCACGCCAAAGCAATGCAGACATCAAACCATTTTTGAATTTTTATGAAATAAATCCCGGACAGTACAAAAGCCCACCCAACAGGGCGGGCTTCCGCAAACTTTAATGAAATGTTCAGTAACCGATTATGGTGTACCGGACAATGCTGTACCCATTTCATCAAACTTTGATGTCAGCTCACCACCAAATGCCCATACGGCACCTGCGATTGCCAAAGCGATACCGGCAGCGATCAACGCATATTCAATTGCGGTCGCACCGTCTTCTTTTGCTTGGTATGCTTGTACTAAAGCGATAAGTTTCAACATGTTTTTCTCCTTTTTATTTTTCCAGCAAGATCTTATGTAAAGCTCAACCCTTACATCTTCAGAATAGCCTGAAAATACTTAATGCCATGTTAATGATGTTTCAATTTACATATAAATTACAGATACTTAGCAAAAAGCCTTCAAAAACAGTCCTGTAACAATTTGGGGAAAATTTAGAAAAAATACAGATCAAATTCGAAATTCTAAAATAGCGCGCCGCACACCTATTCGGAAGATGCTAACCCAAAGAAAAATGCTAACTAAATAATCAGAACATCAAAGAATCTGCTTAATACCATCGATCATGAATTGAATGGCCATAGCCGCCATCAAGATTCCCATCAACCGCGCAAGCAACGTACTGCCTGTAGGCCCGAAAACCTTCGCCAACTTATCAGCACCAAGCATAGAGACAAAAGCAATAATCTGAACAGAAACAATGGCCAGAACAATCAGACCTTTATCAAAAAAACCGCCAGCCGCTGTAATGTGAAGCAACGCAGCCGTCATACTCCCCGGTCCGGCCAACAAAGGAATTGCCAACGGGAATACGGCAACATCCGATCTGTCATTGTAGACGCTTTTTTCCGATTCCATTTGGTCAGGATCATGAAACCCCATAATCATTCTAAAGCCCGTCACAAATAAAAGCAGCCCACCCGCAATCCGGAAGGCAGGAATAGAAATCCCCAAATACTGGAGCAAAGCTTCACCGCCTATTCCGAAGAGAATCAGAATAGCTGTAGCCACCAAAGCAGCCTTAAACGCAATCACACGCACCATATGTTGTGACTGCCCTTTCACAAGCGCAGGAAAAACCGCCGATGTTCCTAAAGGATCAACGATAACAAACAACGTAATAAAAGCTGCTAAAAATAAATCCATAGAAAAAATCTATACTAAAACGCAGAAACAAAACATCACGGAGATGACGCAATTAATATGCGCCAACCAAAGTCCCGCGCAACGTCTTGATTTCTTCCAAAGCATGACCAGTTCCTAAAGCCACACAGGTCAACGGATCATCCGCAACTGTAATTGGCAAACCCGTTGCATGACGCAATAAATGATCAAGGTTGGTCAATAATGCTCCACCACCCGTCAAAACAATTCCGCGCTCGGCAATATCCGCAGCCAGCTCGGGCGGCGTGTTCTCGAGAGCAACTTTAACGCCTTCAACAATCTGTCCGATCGGCTCCATCAAGGCCTCAGACATTTGACGCTCAGTCACGACAACTTCCTTCGGAACACCGTTAATAAGATCCCGCCCTTTGATTTCCAACGTACGCCCCGGACCATCAGCAGGCGGCAAAGCAGAGCCAATTTCTTTTTTAATGCGCTCCGCCGTTGTCTCACCAATCAGCAAATTATGCACACGGCGGATATAGGCAATAATAGCATCATCCATCTTGTCACCCGCACACCGCACAGACTTTGCGTAAACAATCCCCCCCAGAGAAATAACAGCCACCTCAGATGTTCCGCCACCAATATCAACAACCATTGACCCGCAAGCCTCGGTGACAGGCAACCCCGCACCGATTGCGGCGGCCATCGGCTCTTCAATCAAATGCACTTCCGATGCTCCTGCACTCTCGGCAGACTCAACAATGGCACGTTGTTCGACAGTTGTAGAACCGGCAGGCACGCAAATCATCATCTTCGGGGAAACAAAGGTACGACGGTTATGAACCTTGCGGATAAAATGTTTAATCATCGCCTCGGTCACTTCGAAGTCCGCAATCACACCATCACGCAAAGGACGAATAGCTTGAATATTACCCGGTGTCCGCCCAAGCATCTGCTTGGCTTCCAGCCCCACAGCACGAACGGATTTCCGCCCACCCTCTGTAGAGATTGCCACAACTGAAGGCTCGTTCAGAACAATGCCGCGATCTCGAACATACACAAGCGTATTGGCAGTTCCGAGATCAATCGCCATATCGGCGGAAAGCATACTGAATAAACGGGCAAACATGAGAACTTGGGATCCTAATCTAACTGAAGCGGCCACCAGTGGCACATAACAAACTTCCCGCTGACGGCGGGAAGCAGAAAAGCCTTATAAGATGTACACAAGCACAGAAGAAGACGCAACAGCGAAAGTGATATGCGTCCGTTATAATCCATCGCTACCCCGCAAAACGGGACAACAAGATTAACCCTGACGCGCTTTCATACGTGGGTTCTTTTTATTGATAACATAAACACGACCTTTACGGCGAACAACGCGGCAGTTACGGTCACGGGTTTTAAGTGTTTTGAGCGAGTTGACGACTTTCATCGTAAAAATCCTTACATTTTGGTACTTTTATCTTCTTTTGGAGACCGGACACTACAAGGTAGGCACGCGCCCTGTCAAGTACATTTTCGAGACAAATTATACCTTAATAGGCATGATTATAAAGGATTTAGGGTCATTTTCTCTAAATCACCAAATTTAAGCGTTTCCACTCCGGCCATCATGGCTTAATATGCCCCATATGCCCCATATGCCCAAAGTCAGGTCAGAAATTAACGTTTCTCTAAAAGCTTTCAGGCACACTCTAAACAATGCAATTCCGCATAAATTTAATTTATTACAATCAAAACAATGACTTCTGAGCAAAAATCCATCGACTTTCCGGACACACCAGCCGATCAACTTCCTGACGAGATTCTTGCAAAAGAATTCCAGGTAGCTATGGATGAGCACCAGATCAGCCTCTATTATCAACCGATTGTCCACTTAAAAAGCGGTCTAGTTGCAGGATTCGAGACATTGATGCGCTGGAATCACCCGAATCGCGGCTTTATCTCCCCTGCTGTGTTCATTCCCATGGCAGAGCGTACCGGCCTCATTATCGAAGCAAGCCGCTGGGCATTGAAAGAGGCTATTCGCGCTCTGAAACGACTGGAAAGCCACGTTGGACATAACGAACACATTTATATGAGTGTAAACTTTTCGCCGAATGATCTCGCAGACGAGAGCTTTCTGGACGAAATGTACAACGTCATCAGTGCCAGTGACGTTCGCCCAACCCAAGTCCAGCTGGAGATCACAGGAGACCTGCTCCGCGGACAACGAGAGAACAGCAAAACCATTCTGGGAATTTGCCAAAAAACCGGTCTAAAAATCGCAATTGATGACTATGGTCTTGGCGACCCGGAGGTATTTTTCAAATACATGGATGATTTCCCGATCAGCGCCGTCAAAATAGACCATCTGGTTACATGCGAACTGTTAAAAACCCAAAACACTAAAAATTTAGTTATGTCTATTATTGCCGAAGCGAAGAAGCGGGACATCACCATCATTGCTGAAGGTGTCGAACAAAAAGAAGAAGCACTGCTCTTGCGTGATATGGGCTGCCGTTACGGACAGGGATACTATTTTACAAAACCTCTACCTGAACGCGAACTAACAACATTGCTTTTACAAATCAGCGCTTTCAACGAACGCCTGAAATAAAATTCTTCAATTGTTGATAACTCAAAATAAAAGCCTCCCTCCCTTTTCAAAGCCCCATTCATAGGGCATGCTCTAACTCTCAAAGAAGCACATCACTTGAAAACAGACGAGGAAGGGTCCCACATGGCTCTGAAAATTGCCGTATTGAAAGAAACAAACGAGGATGAAGCGCGCGTTGCCGCGACTCCCGAAACAGTAAAAAAATTGATCGCCAAAGGCTTTGATATCACTGTCACTGCAGGCGCAGGAACAGCAGCGTCATATCCTGACAAAGAATATGAAGCAGCAGGTGCAACTCTGGCATCCGATAACGATAAATCCACAAAAAATGCAGATATAGTTTTATGCGTTCAAGCACCTGAAACACTCCCGAAAACCAAAAATGGCGCGCTGCTGATAGGTATGCTTGCGCCCTATGCCGGAAAAGAGCATATCGGAAAATTTGCACAAGCGAACCTCACATCCCTGTCCATGGAATTGGTTCCACGTATTACCCGCGCACAAGCAATGGACGTCTTATCCTCGCAATCCAACCTTGCCGGATATAAAGCAGTTCTCGAAGCAGCCGCTTATTATACAAAAGCTTTCCCGATGATGATGACAGCAGCCGGCACAGTGCCACCTGCACGAGTCTTCGTAATGGGAGCAGGTGTTGCAGGGCTTCAAGCAATTGCCACAGCCAAACGTCTTGGCGCAATTGTTTCGGCGACTGATGTCCGCCCAGCAGCCAAAGAGCAAGTCCAGTCATTGGGCGCAAGCTTTGTGATGGTGGAAAGTGAAGAAATGAAACAGGCTGAAACCGCAGGCGGATACGCCAAGGAAATGTCTGAGGATTTCAAAAAGAAACAAGCAGCACTTGTTGCCGAAACATTGGTCAAACAAGACATCGTTATTACGACAGCACTGATCCCCGGGCGCCCTGCCCCTCTTCTCGTCACCGAGGAGATGGTCCGGTCCATGAAACCCGGATCAGTTATCGTTGATCTGGCTGTTGAACAAGGCGGCAACTGTGCGCTCTCTAAAGCCGGAGAAATCGTAGAAGTCGATGGCGTCAAAATCGTCGGAATACGCAACATGCCGTCCCGCTTGGCAACAGACACTTCTGCCCTCTATGCCAGAAACCTTCTGAACCTGCTCGGACTGATCGTCAAAGACGATGCAATCACACTCGACATGGAAGACGAAATCATCAAGGCCACAGTCCTGACCAAGGACGGGGCCATCATTCACCCGAACTTTGCACAATAAAAAGAGGTAGAAAATGTCAGATCCTCAAACTACAGTCACCAATCAGGCCAATCAGGTTTCGGCGCTTGCCCAACAATTGTCAGAGCAAGCAGATCGCCTCGCCACGGATGTAAACTCCATATCTTACACCATGGCGCACAACTCCGACTTCCTGATGATGGGGCTAACAATTTTCGTACTCGCCTGCTTCGTTGGGTATTATGTTGTCTGGCGCGTAACACCCGCCCTGCACTCACCGCTTATGGCGATAACCAACGCTATTTCGTCCGTTATTATTGTCGGCGCATTGATTGCGGCGGGTCCGTCAGAAACATCCTTCTCAAAGTTGGTCGGGTTTTTGGCGGTTATACTCGTCTCGATCAATATTTTTGGCGGATTTATTGTCACACGCAGAATGCTGCACATGTTCAAGAAAAAGGGATAACCCTTATACCAAGATAAGAAATTCCACACGTTAAAACGGAAAAATATTATGGCTGAATTTGCATCTCTTTTTTATCTGATTTCATCTGTGCTGTTTATTATGGCACTCCGCGGATTATCCCACCCTGAAAGCGCCCGCCAAGGCTTGAATTACGGCATGATGGGGATGGGCCTTGCCATCATGACAACATTGATGACGCCGGAAGTCCAATCCTTCGGATTGATTGTCTCGGGAATTATTATTGGCGGCACAATCGGTGCGATTACCGCTGTAAAAATCCAGATGACTGCCCTTCCGCAGCTCGTTGCAGCTTTCCACTCCCTCGTTGGCCTAGCAGCTGTATGCGTGGCCGTAGCAGCATTCCATAGCCCAGAAGCATACGGCATCGGAAAGCCTGGCGACATCCATATGTCTTCGCTCATCGAAATGTCTTTGGGTGTTGCAATCGGGGCAATCACCTTCACGGGGTCAATTATAGCATGGGGAAAACTGCAAGGCGTGATCTCAGGAAAACCTCTCACATTCGGGGGACAACATCTTTTGAACGCCCTTCTGGCAATCGGATTGATCGGATTGATCGTACTTCTATGCATGTCCGAAAGCACTTCTATCTTCTGGATGATTATCCTCTTATCATTGGCACTGGGCATCTTGTTGATTATCCCGATCGGTGGAGCGGACATGCCAGTGATTGTGTCAATGCTCAACTCCTACTCCGGATGGGCTGCAGCAGGGATCGGCTTTACGCTCCAGAATCCGTTGCTCATTATCACGGGCGCCCTTGTAGGGGCATCAGGAGCAATCTTGTCCTACATCATGTGCAAAGGCATGAACCGGTCATTCCTGAACGTGATTCTGGGAGGCTTCGGTGCAGAGACTGGAGCCGCAGTTCACACAGGTACATCTGACAAGGCTGCAAAAATCGGTTCAGCCGATGACGCCGCGTTCATCATGAAGAATGCCGCAAAGGTTATAATTGTTCCGGGGTACGGAATGGCTGTGGCGCAGGCTCAACACGTCCTGCGTGAAATGGCAGATACACTGAAAAGCCATGGGGTAGAAGTCCGCTATGCAATCCACCCTGTGGCAGGGCGTATGCCGGGACACATGAACGTTCTTTTGGCGGAAGCCAACGTTCCATACGATGAAGTATTTGAACTTGAAGACATCAACCGTGACTTTGCACAAGCAGATGTGGCCTACGTAATTGGTGCAAATGACATCACAAACCCTGCTGCAAGAACAGACCCATCATCACCGATTTATGGAATGCCAGTTCTCGATGTCGACAGAGCTAAAACAGTCCTATTCGTCAAACGCTCGATGGGAACGGGATATGCAGGTGTTGATAACCCGCTCTTCTTTGAAGACAATACTCTGATGCTTTTGGGCGATGCAAAAAAGATGACAGAGGAAATCGTCAAGGCCATGGAAGCCTAAATACCTCTCAAGAATTGAAATTAGAACGCCCCGAGAGGGGCGTTCAGCTTTGCAAGTCTTATGCTTTTCTAAAACAATAACATGACAGGATTATTTCCTAAATTGAATGACCACACGGCGATTCGCTTCCAGCTTGACATCATCCGGTGTCAGAACAGCCAAATCATGTTCCCCTACAGCCCGCTCATCGACCATCATGGCAACAATATTGCGATCGTTCAACATCTCGGAAACAGACTGGGCACGCTTTGCCGAAAGCTTTTGGTTATAAGCCGCATCCCCTGCAGTATCCGTATGCCCCACCACAGTAATCTGGGATGGCTGATATGTATTCAACTCACGTGAAAGTTTATCCAGTACCGCCATTTGATCCTGACGCACAATCGACTTATCAAAATCGAAATACACAACATAAGTTGCAATAACCGGCAGTAATCCGTCATGAATAGCAACGGGAAGTTTTTCAGTTTTATCACCGCAGCGCTCATGAACACCGGCAGGAGCATCCTTATAATATTGGCATGGCTCACGCTGCTCATACTGATTATATGTATCAATCTTAAACGTCCCGATAGTATTCATCGATGAATACTGATCTGCAAACGTCGGTGTTGAAATCAACATAACACTTGCAACTGCAACCATAACCGGAACATCTTTTCTGAATTTAACAGACATAATTTACTCCTTCCGGAAAGGACTATCCTTTCCTTTGCTTATTACGAACAACGAACACATAGAATGTAAAAAAAGTTCCAAAATAAAAAACGCTCCGTTTCCGGAGCGCTCATCTGCTTCTATAAAAAATATGCATTATGTTTTTCTAAAAACGGCCCAAATCAAGTTTGGGAACGGATGAACGAGATAGATCCTGACAAATCTCCTGTTCTTGACGAAGGACACTAGCTTCATTCGATCTAGCCAGATCCAGATTTCTGGATGCAATCTTCAGCCATACAGAATTGCTCATTCCGAATGCGTCCTTGGTGTAATGTCCAGTAGCAGCACTCACCGTAGAAAGAAGAGAAACCACAGCAAAAGTTGCCTGAAGAGTGGGGGTTGGAGAAACGGCCGCCGCAAAAGCACTTGCACTGGATATCACAGCTCTTACTCGGGGAAAGGTCTCTGCCCAAACATGTTTATAATAGTCTTGAGCCAATTCAACGCGGGCATGGGCCGCAGCACTCATATCTTTCATTGTACACCTCTATTTTTAGTTTTTATATTTTATAAATTTTTACGTCAGCCACCTTAGCTGACTCTGCCCCACCCTGTCAAAACAATCACAGAATTAAATAGCGAGGTCTTTGGCCAATTGAGCTTTGGAACGAGCCAACAAATAGACAGCCTCGGACACGCTGGTTACACGGGCATCCACCCCGTATGGCAATGATTTATCTTTCTGACGGTCTCTAAACGTAGCATCAACCCATATAGTTTTCAGACCATTTCGTGAGGCACTTTCGAGATATTTTATCTCGTTATCAATCAAACACGCCTGTTCATTTGGAACAAGCAAAACAGATTTCTCTCGCAAATCATCATAGAGTGTCTCGCTTGATTTAAAGCCTCGTGCCTGATCTATATTTCTAAAGCGCACATCTGCAACAGTCAAAGCCCCAGTAACCTCCGGCAAGGACGTTCGATCAAGAATGGGCTGGACCTGTTCACGCAAAGAATTTGTCACAACAGCAAAACGCATATCGGGAGAAACCCTCCTCAAAAGACCAACCGCTTCCGGCAATTTTGTATCAACTTTTGTCCAGGAATGGCTCATTCTAAGCATAGAATAAGCTAACAGCTTCCCTCTTAACGGATTATTTTTGGAGGACTTTGCCTGATGGAGACCGCGGTCCAATACACTAAAAGAGGCAGCCAGATTAAAAGGATTTAGAAGCCCAAGACCAAGACCACGTTGTGCACTGGTCTGCAACACCCGAAAAAAACTCTCGAGACGATACCCAACCCCCTTCTCGGAGTACAAAGTCCCGTCTACGTCAAACAAAACTTGCCGGACATCGGCAAATTTCCGGTAATTTCCTATCAGAATTGTCATTCACACACTCATTTTAATAAGTTTTTTATTTTTAAATAGACAACAGGGATACTGCATTGCAATACCCCTGTCAATAAATATGTAAATTAACCGAAGGAAGCCGAAGCCTATCCTACGATTTCAGACCCCGCGAAGAAATAAGCAATCTCGATTGCCGCATTCTCAAGGCTGTCAGAACCATGAACAGAGTTAGCTTCAATGCTTTCGGCGAAATCTTTGCGAATAGTGCCAGGAGCGGCATCTGCTGGGTTTGTAGCCCCCATGATTTCACGGTTTTTCAAAACAGCGTTTTCGCCTTCCAGAACCTGAACAACGACAGGGCCGGAAACCATGAAATTCACCAGATCCATATAGAATGGGCGTGCGCTGTGAACTGCATAGAATGTTTTAGCCTGCTCAACAGTCATTTGAATGCGTTTTTGGGCAACAATACGCAGACCGGCTTTTTCAAAACGGTCATTGATAGCGCCGGTCAGGTTACGCTTGGTTGCATCCGGCTTGATAATGGAAAAAGTACGCTCGAGTGCCATAAGAAAGTCCCTCATCTCTTGGGTTTTTGGTCTAATTTTGATGCCCTGCTTATAGGGGCTGGGACCCGAAAAAACAAGCTTATTTCTTAATATGCGTTTTATTCATAGCTTCAATGATGATAACGCATAAAATTTCCTTGCTTTTTTGCAGAATCTGGCGAAAATACAACTGAAACTTGGACTTTTTAGTTGACGAACAATCGGAACGAAGCGTACCATTTTAGAATAAAACAAAGAGAATAATTAAAATCAGGGATAGAAAATAAAAAATTATGGGAAATGTAATCAGTTTACACCGCGATATATTCGAAAAAGCAGTAAGACCGGAAGACGCCTTGTATGTCGTCGCCGGTCAAAAAATTCTGACAGAAAAGCCCACCCAGCAAATCCGCAGCCCCGAGAATATTCTCCATATGCCTAAAACAGAACAGGATAAGGTTCTGAGGGAGAAAGCAGCCCAATTACGCTTTGTCGCCGAGCAAATGGCGAGCACTGTCCTCTCCCGCATTGCAACCTATGAAAGACTGATAGGAACAAGCGCAACAGTCGGGGAGATAAAATCCGTTGGGCGCATGATCGAAAAAGCACTGACAGAAAAAGACGGACAAATCGAAGGCATCAATGATGTCAGCAGATTTGCATTCTACTGCCCACGAAATGCACAAATAGAGCGTGCCTTGCACCACCTGCATCCCGCGCATAACGCAGAAGTTGTCGAATATCTTGACGAATTCCCGTATCCGCACCCTAGAAAAGAATTGAGTCGTGCGAAGGTTATTCTGCAAGTCCCTTGCGATATCAAACTGCCACAAGGCGGCTTGGTTACAGAGTTCAACTTCGAAGTTATGATCTTCTCTAAAAAGGCAGAGGAGCATTACAAAGCTTCACATGGAACATATGAAAGACAACGCGCCTTTAAGGCTGCAGCTTTCAACGCTGACCGCGTCTCTCATGGCTGCTTGAGCCGTTGCAACAAGGAAGAGCGCAGCCTGAGTAAAGAACGTCTGGAACAAAACCGGGCAGCGCGTATATCGGCAGGTTTGGAAAAATTCGATCAGGAAAGAACATTCTTCAACCATAACGGCATACCGTTCATGACCGTTGAAAGACCGAATGATTCAAAAGCACAAACGGTTGTCCTGCGCCCCGACTATGAAACAGGAAAATATGTTCACGATCAGAGTTTTGCACGTTTGGTATCCGATCCAGGAACAATGCAGACATCTGCCGAAGCCTTTATGCGTGCCTGCATAAATATAGGTGTAGAACATGCCAAGCGCGATAGCACGACAGCAAACATCGTCGCATCTGCAGAATCTGCTTCTGTTTTGCAACTGAGCCACTCCCGAACATAAACGGCGTCACGATCAAGAAATTATGCTGAAACAGAAAAAAGGGGGCTTACAGCCTCCTTTTTTTCATTTATCACTTGATAAAACCTGACGTCTGTAGCGACCATAAACGCGCATACAATCCATTAAGTGCCAAAAGCTCGGCGTGCGTTCCGGTCTCGACAATCCTACCCTGCTCCATCACAATCAAACGATCCATAGACTGTAACGTAGACAGACGGTGAGCAATCGCTAGAACCGTGCGCCCTTCCATGATCGAGGAAAGGCTCTCTTCGATCAATTTCTCCGACTCACTATCCAGCGCAGACGTCGCTTCATCAAGAATAAGAATCGGCGCATCCTTTAAAATAGCTCGTGCCAGAGCAATGCGCTGACGTTGCCCCCCCGATAGCTTAACTCCTCGCTCCCCGACTTCAGCGTCGTACCCGCTCCGTCCATCCTTATCAACCAACCCTAGAATAAAATCGTGAGCATGAGCCAGCTTGGCCGCATGAATAACATCCTCAAGAGAAGACTCTTCCGATCCGAAACGGATATTTTCAAGAATAGACCTATGAAGCAACTCAGATGTCTGAGGAATAACAGCAATCGCACTCCTCAAACTATCTTGCGTGACATCAGCAATATTCTCCCCCGATATCCGGATTTCTCCGTCCCCTACATCATAAAGGCGCAAGATCAATTGCACGAGAGAAGATTTCCCTGCCCCCGACGGGCCAACCAGTCCGACCTTTTCTCCTGCATTGATATTCAAAGATAACCCATTAAATACAGGGCGCTCAGGATACGAGAAAGACAGGTCAGAAATCTCGATATTGGCAGACGCCATTTTCAAAACCTGTGCATCAGGTTTGTCCACAACTTCAAACGTCTGGACAATTGTATCAATCCCGTTACGCACTGTTGCCAGTAACTGGATAAACGTTACAAACAAATCAGCCAACCACCAGCTATTTCCCGATATAACAACACCGAAAGTCAGAACCATTACGACAGAGGACAACTCGATATCCCCATTCTTGAACTGATAGATAACCAGAAACAACAATCCACTCTGGAAGATGGCATTAGCGACATGTTGGGATAATGCCTGCCATCTAAAAACTTGCTGTTGGCTATATTGGGCGGAAGATCCCGCTTGATACAAGCTTTCACGCAACAACAAATCTTCCTGTTTACTTCGGGCAAAAACCTTAACTAGAAACATATTGGAGATACTATCAATATATCGTCCGCGAACTAAATTCATATCCTCAACCGCAGCGTAGCTCGCAGGTCCGATATATTTAACCGAACAAAAAATAATTGCTCCACATCCAATCATATATCCGCCTAAAACCAAGCCATACAAAGGGTCAAGCAAGACAAAAAAAACAAAAGCCATAACAATCTGCATGAGGCAATAATTAAAATTATGGCAGAAGTTCATGAGGATCGTACGGATCGAGTCAGGCATTTCCATGACCTTTCCGGCCAGCCGTCCGACATAATCATCTTGAAAATAACGACTTGAATGTCCGTACATATATTGAGCCAATTGCCTGCGCACCATCATGACAAAGGGCATCAGATAAATGGAATCGATCCACACTGACATCGCGAAAAATACGCGACACCCGATCTGGACCATGACGATATATGCAACAATGTAAAAGGCCAAATTTCCATCAGGTTGATCGACCACATAGTCTTTCAACGCTTCTGCGATCTTGCCAAAAAGCCATGGCTCGAACGAAAGCAGGATATTTGCCACAATGCACAATAGAAAGACAGAAATTGCTGGCCATTTAACCTGACGGACAAAATACCAGACAAACGACCACAACCCCACAGGAAGCTTTGCGCCCTGCGGGAGTTTCCGATCAATAAGATCCAAACCCGGAATTATCATATTCAGCATGAAGCGTGGATATCACAAACAGCCCCACTTAACAATATCTGCCAAAAGACTAGACCTTTTCGAAAGACTGTCCGGTTAGATTTCGGACACCCTGCTCATGCAAAGGTATGAGACCGATAGGCTTCCGGAATAACAAAGACTCAACAACCATAAGAGGCCGGCCTCTATCCTGAATAAGAAACAAATGGTGTTGCGCCAACATCCCAGAAAAAATTTGTCTGCTTTGCTCTTTGAGAACACGCATATCAACAACCTGAGCGCCATCCATACGAGCATTTAGAACTGCCGCATCATCAGGAAAAGAGACACGGGCAATATTTTTACCCAGAATTGTTCCTTCCCCTTCCGAAACAATTGAAACTTTATATTGTTTCATAGTCGGCATCATAAAGCCTTTGGATGCATACAAAAACACTTCGGAGGAAATACGTCCTGCACAATTTTCAAAAATCTTGTATAAATCCATATTTGACACCTTCTCTATAAATAAAGCACACTGTTTTCTGATTTTGGATGCAGAAACTATCAACCCACCTCAACAGAGTAAACGAAAAAATGTCTCACCAGACCTATCCGATAGAATTCGCAATAAAACTATCTGACGCGGCAGGAGAGATCGCCCGTACATATTTCGCCACACCGCTCGACATTGTCAGCAAAGATGATGAAAGCCCTGTCACAAAAGCAGATCGAGAAATTGAACAGACTCTTCGCACCCTAATTGAAACCAAACGACCCGAAGACGGTATATTGGGAGAAGAATTCGGTATCAAAGACAGCAAGAGCGGCCTAACATGGGTAATCGACCCGATTGACGGCACAAAATCCTTCACAATCGCCAGACCGACTTTCGGAACTTTAATCGGCCTATGCCAAGATGAGAAACCGATTTTGGGAATTATAGACCAACCGATCACAAAAGAACGCTGGATTGGACAATCGGGACTCTCCACAACCTATAACGGCAAGCCAGTCACAACCCGCAAATGCCCGGATATTAAACAAGCCATATTCGGCACAGGGTCTCCCTCACAAATATCCCATAATGACAGCACGCGCTTTACACGAATAGAGAAAGCAACGCGCTATGCCGTTCTACAAGGAGACTGTTATTTTTACGGCCTAATGGCTAACGGATTTCTGGATATTATCGTTGAGGATCATTTGGGAATTTATGATTTCATCGCACTCGTACCCATCATCGAAGGTGCAGGCGGTAAGATCACGGACTGGCAGGGAAACCCTAAAACATTAAAGGGAAATCCAAGCCTGATCGCTTGTGGAGACGCAGAACTGCACGTACAGATTCTGAACCTGATCTAACGAATAATCTGACTAATGATTGGCAGCAAATGCGAAGATGTTCGCGCCGATGTTCTGCGCCACCCGAACATAATCCGGACGATCCAGAGACGCAACGGCCTCAAGAGACGGAACATCCTGCCCCATGCGGGTACGATACATCCAGTAATTCACCATGACCCGCTCAACAAATGCACGTGTCTCGGAAGACGGAATGCTCTCGATAAACAACAGCGGGTCATCAATATCAGAAAGCTGTTTCTTCCACTTGGATAAATTCCCCGGACCGGCATTATAGGCAATAGCCATTTTAAACAGATCATTATTCACAACAGGATCACGCAACAACTGACCCACATATTTTTGGCCGATTTCCAGATTAGTCATAGGATCAGTCAAAGCAATATCTTCTGCTTTGGCCACAAATTTTGCAGTCTCAGGCATCAATTGCATCAGGCCTTTTGCACCAACAGTACTTGTAGCATGCGGGTTAAAACGGGATTCCTGACGGATTAAGGCATGGACAATTGCTTTATCAACCTGATATCCGTTTTTCGGTTCCCAAGGACTTTCGGGATACAAAGCCAGATCATAAAAACGTCCGTCCTGACTTTTGGTCTTGCGTGCCAGATAAAGAACCAAAGCCGGTACATTTTTCTCGGATACATAAGCAAGAACCTGCGCACGCTTCTCATCATTTTTCAGCCAGCCACCTTTGGACAGACTTTCAATAGCATTCGTAACACTACCGCTTTTGGTGTGATCAATAGCCGCCTGTACAGATGCAGACGCTTCAATTTCCTTTCTGGAGCCTGAATTCAAAACAGGAATATCGCGATTAAAGTCATAATCACGCCCCAGAGATTTCAAAGCCACCATCCCGTAGAACGTCCGTGGATGTTCAGCAGCCTTTTCATGCCATTGCTTAACATCTGAGAACCGTCCCGCACGGAAAGACGATCTGGCAGCCCAGAACGCACCGCCCGAGGATAACCATGGTGATGCCACTTTAGAACGGGCAGTCAGAGCAAACATATCAGCCGCACGTCCGAAATCCCCCTGACGCCAGGCGGCCTGTCCGGCAACCCAACCTGAAAGCGGGACCAATTTACCGGAACGCTGGACAACTTCCTCAGCAACCTCGGCAGCCCGCGCGATTTTACCTTCAATCAGGTAGGATTGGGCAATCTGGGCCTTAACACGGTCAAATTCTGAATTCTTGAGATTTTGGGCAGTCGGGTCTTGAGACAACAATCTCAAAGCCGCTGTCGGACGTCCCTGACGCAACTGGGCGCGAACAGCGCGCTCAACAAGCTTATAACCAGAAGACAGCTGTACATCTGCCGAATAATCCTCCGGCAGGGCGATACCAATTTGGGAAGTGGACATATCCGTGGCTGCTCTTGTCGATCTCTCCGCACCAAACCCAAAACTCAGGTTGTCGGTCAGATCCGGCTTCATCAACACTTGGGCAAAATTCATCGTACCCGTTGATGTACCGTTACCGGCAGTTCCACATACCACACCGCTCAACAGGCAGACAGCAGCCAAAGCCAGCTGGATGCCCTTTTTTATATCGTCGTTGTGCATAGTGAGGGGGTTTTATCAACGCCTCGTAATATTGTCCAGAAAAAAACTAATGCGCCGCAAGCAAAACAAAGAGAATTGTTAAGCTAACCCACTGAAATACAAAGTAAATATCAATAAAAAATAATAGGGAAATTTGTGAATATTAACAATTACATCAGCTGAATTTAACCAAAACCCAGAAGAATCAAAAAATACTTAGGAAATTAGTAATAAATACTGAACAGAAAACAGTAATTACTTGTAAGCAAATACTAACAACTTGAAAACGGCAGAAGATAAGGAAAAATAAAAGAGATCAAGACATGCGCTTTTGAAGACCTTGCAGATCTTCCCAAGCCTCACGCTTTTTGGCTGGGCTTTTCAGCAAAAAGGACGGAGGAAAACTGACCAACGCTGGAATACCTTGATATTCGAACCACTGACCACGCAAACGTGTCATACTTTCCGAGCGCCCCAACAGAGCCTTGGCAGGAACACTCCCCATAAGCAGCAGAAAATCAGGCTTTACCAACTCAATATGCTTTTTTAAAAATGGCGCAGATAGTTCAATCTCGCTGGCATTCGGCGTTCTGTTACCCGGCGTCCGCCAATTCAAAGCATACGTCATATACACAGCTTTTGCCCGCTCAGCCTCCGCTCTCGATAACCCGATTGCTGCCATCATTTTATCAAGTAATTGCCCGGCTTCCCCTGCAAAGGCTTGTCCTGAGCGGTCATCCTCCTCTTCTGGGATTTCCCCGACAATCATCAATCTGGCTTGAGGATACCCATTTCCAAATACCAGATTGGCCGCAGTCTTTTTAATAGCCAACCCATCAAAAGCAGCGATGGCCTGCTTCAAGTCATCAAGGGAAGAAACAGAGTCCAGCAAAGGCGCAATCAATCCCTGTGCCTCGGCAGCCCCCAATGGGACAGCTTCAGGCCCCATAACTTGTGTAGACGGCGCCATAACTACCGGAACAGCAGGCTCGAACAACACCATTCTTTCCAATAGCCTATTCTGCGGCACATCAAACACGGCTTCATCCCAGCCGATTTCCAGATACCACTGGACGGCAGAGATAAGATCATGAGAGGTGAACGCAGATTCGGTCACGGGACAATTACCTTTATCGAGCTTTCTTCGGGTTTTCTTCAAGCGTTGTTTAACGTATATATATAAGAGGAAGAAATCGCGTGATGCAACTCTTCACGCCCTTCCGTCCACACATAAGACCAAAAACAGACAACACATCACACATATTAAGTAAGACCATGACACAAGAGCCTCAACAAATCCGCGATTCCATGAGCTACGACATCGTTATTGTCGGGGGTGGACCAGCCGGACTCTCTTGTGCTATTCGCTTGAAGCAAATCAGGCCTGACTTATCCGTTTGCATTCTGGAAAAAGGATCGGAAATAGGAGCCCACCTCCTCTCGGGCGCAGTCTTTGAACCGCGTGCCTTGAATGAACTAATTCCCGACTGGAAGGAGAAAGGCGCGCCCCTTACCTGTGCGGTGACCAGTGACGAGTTTTTGTTTCTGACAGAATACAAAGCGATAAAGCTCCCAAACCCACCCCAAATGCACAACACAGGGAATTACATTATCTCCTTAGGCGCACTCGGCAAATGGCTAGCCGAACAGGCAGAAGGCCTAGGTGTCGAGATTTATCCGGGATTTGCCGCAACCGAAATCTTGTTCCACGAAGACGGAAGCGTCAAAGGTGTTGCCACCGGAGATATGGGAATCAGCAAAGAGGGAGAAAAGACTTCAGCCTATCAACCGGGCATGGAACTTCATGCCAAACACACCGTCTTTTCAGAAGGCTGCCACGGTTCGCTGACCAAACAATTGATCAAACATTTTAACTTGCGCAAAAACGCCTCCCCGCAAACTTACGGACTAGGAGTCAAAGAAATCTGGGAGATCAAACCGGAAAACCATAAGCAAGGACATGTAGTGCACACTTTGGGCTGGCCATTGGATAGCGCAACTTACGGAGGATCGTGGTGTTACCATATGGAAGGAAATCTGGTTTCCATCGGCTATGTGGTCGGTCTGGATTACCGGAATCCATATTTATCACCGTTCGAGGAAATGCAACGCCACAAAACCCACCCCCACTTCAAGGTGCTCCTAGAAGGAGGCAAACGTGTCTCTTACGGAGCGCGTGCGCTGGTTGAAGGCGGCCTTGCCTCTTTGCCCAAGCTCACATTCCCCGGCGGCTTGCTGATCGGGGATAGTGCAGGCTTCCTGAACGTTGCAAAAATCAAAGGCAACCACGCCGCCATGAAATCAGGCATGCTGGCCGCCGAATCCATAGCCAAACAAATTGATGAAAAAGAATGCACAGCTTATCCTGACCTCTTCAAACAAAGCTGGCTCTATAAGGAACTCTATCAAGTCCGAAATATCCGTGCCGGCTTCCATAAAGGCCGCTTTCTTGGTCTGATCTATGCCGCCTTCCAGACAATCGGTGGATGGATGCTGCCCTACACCCTGAAAAACCATCCAGACCACACCCAACTGGACAGTGCAGACCAGTCCAAACCAATCCCTTATCCAAAGCCGGACGGCGTCTTGACTTTTGATCGCTTGTCCTCTGTCTTCCTCTCGAACACAAACCATGAAGAAGACCAGCCTTGCCATTTAAAACTCAAAGACCAAAACATTCCTTTAAAAGTCAATCTGCCACAATGGGCAGAACCCGCTCAAAGATATTGTCCGGCTGGCGTCTACGAAGTCATCGAAGAAAACGGGAAGAAAAGTTTTCGCATCAATGCGCAAAACTGCGTCCATTGCAAGACATGCGATATCAAAGACCCGTCGCAAAATATCAACTGGACTCCGCCACAAGGTGGTGGGGGACCGAATTACACGGGGATGTGATTTAATCCTAGAATACCTATAGACCTGTCCCTCTCAATGCTTATATGATTGGAACACCACTTAACCGAAAACGGGCCTGAACATGTCAAAATCCTTATGCGCACTTCTTCTTGTCACAACATCCCTTCTTATTGTCGGATGCGATGACAAATCAACGGAAGATGCAACCGCTGCGGCTACTGACCAGACACAAAGTATAGTCGGAATTTATGCCCCTCAAGATCTCGAACCTATCCGCAAAACACTGGCAGGAAGTTACCTCGCGGGACAGCACGCCCAACTTTCGGGAGACTGGAAAACAGCAGGCGAGTATTTTGATGACCTCATGAAATATTCGCCGGATGATACAAATATCCAAAGCCGCTTAATGGCGTTATCTCTCGGATCAGGAAACTATGACCGCGCAGTGCTATTGGCTGACAATATTCTGAAGACCAGAAAGGATGACTCTCTAGCCCAATTGATTACCGCGCTGGATGAGTTCCGTCTCGGGAAATTCCAAGAGGCTGAAGCCCGGATTCTTCAGGTCAAACAGGATGGACTGGGTTCAGCAATTATGCCCCTCATACAAGCATGGTGCGAAGCTGGTCTGGGGAAATCAAAAACCGATACATTAAAAGACTCTCCGTCATTCCTATATCAGGCCGTCCTGATTGCAGATTACAACAAGGACAAAGAAGGCGTTACAAAGCTTGCCAAGACATATAATTTTACACGCACACCGACTCCGATTTCAGGACTCGAAGATGTCGCAGATGTCTTCGCGAAATACGGAGAGACCGAAAAAGCCAAAGATATCTATACGTCCTTGAGAAAAGCCTTGCCGGATTCCGCAAACCGCCTGAACGAAAAAATCAAAAATCTATCTGAACAACAACCTATAGAAACAGAAACAATCACACCACAAGAAGGATTGGCACGCGCTTTACTTGATACCGCACGCCTCCTTTCAAACGGCTATGAAGAAAGCGCAATACTTTTTACCCATATGTCGCGCTTTCTGGACTCCCACAAGCCTGATACACTAGAGCTTCTGGCGCAATTTTCAGCAGACAACAAACAATATGAAAGTGCCATCACCTATCTGACAAAAATTCAGAATAGTGAGGATAAAGAGTCACAAAACAATATCACCCGCCAAATTGCACTTTTGCTGGAGATGGACAATAAACCTGACGAAGCCATAAGGATTCTGAAATCACTGGTCGAAACGGGAAATAATATCGAAGCCCAAATCCAGATCGGTGACATCTACCGCCAGAACGAAAACTATAAAGATGCATTAAGCGCATATAACAAAGCCGTCGATATGTTGGGGAAAGATGTTCCTCAAGAAAAATGGCAACTCCTGTTCTCACGCGGCATTGCCAATGAACGAATGAAGAATTGGGATCAGGCTGAAGAAGATCTTCTTAAAGCCCTCTCATATGAACCTGACCAGCCTTACATCCTGAATTACCTTGGCTACACATGGGCAGATCACGGAAAAAACCTTGATAAAGCCGCAGAAATGATTGAAAAAGCGGCTCTCCTAAAACCGGACGATGGGGCAATTATCGACTCACTCGGCTGGGTTTATTACCGTATGGGAAAATTCGGAGAGGCTGTTGTTACGCTGGAAAAGGCCGTTGAATTACAACCATATGAATCTGAAATCAACGACCATCTGGGAGATGCATATTGGCAAGTAGGACGTAAAAAAGAAGCACGTTTCCAATGGCGCCGTGCAATCAGCTTTACAAAAGACAGTGAGATCATCTCAAAAATAGAAGGTAAAATCACAAATGGTCTTCCGGCTTCAGACCTTGCAAAAAGCTCGGCCAATGAAGCCCCCCAAGCCAGCACGCTTGTTAAAAACGATTAAGGACCAAAGGTGCCAGATGCCAAATACTGCGCCACTCTCCCCGACAAGGTTTGTATCTCCTGCGAAAGTGAATTTGCACCTGCACATCACAGATAAGCGGGATGACGGCTACCATAAGCTGCACTCATTAGCAGCCTTCACAGATTTCGGGGACACATTGATCCTCACACCATCAAACAACAAACGAACCATATCTGTGAACGGTCAATTCTCGGACCAACTTGCCAATCTCGAGCAGCAAGACAATCTGATAGAAAAAGCGCTTCTCCTCTATGAAAAAAGACTTGGGCGCCCTCTCAACTATACGATAGCCTTGACTAAAAGAATTCCCACTGGCGGCGGCTTGGGAGGAGGATCAGGAAATGCAGCCTATACCCTGCGCACGATCAAAGACCTGATTGAAGATACAATAACAGATTTGAGTGACATCACATCCACACTGGGCAGTGATATAACGGCATTTCTCTACGCCCCTCATTCAGTCATCATGGAAGAAACAGGTAATAAAACTTCAACGATTACGCCCTATTTCCCTGACACACCTATTCTACTGGTCAATGGCGGACAGAATTGCCCGACACCAGAAATTTATGCCCGCATGACACCAGATGACTACGCACGACCTGTAACTTTTCCACTTGAATTTACTACAGTCGATGACATGGCATATTTCCTCAAATTCAAAACACGAAATTCCATGACACGCGCTGCATTAGCCTTCGCGCCGGAAATTCAACAAACACTTGATGCTCTTGAAAACCAAAGAAACTGCCAGCTTGCCAGATTATCAGGAAGCGGCTCCACCTGTTTCGGAATATTCCCGACAGTCTCGGAATCTGTAATGGCAGCAGAACAAATAAAAACAACCCATCCGGATTGGTGGGTTGTTACGACGATATTACGCAGCAAGTAAGGGCAAGCCTCTTACATCTTGGTGGCAAGAATTTGCACCAATAGAGTTTCATTCGGAATGCCATCCTGCTTCAAGCCATTTTCTCTCTGATAAGCAGTGATTGCTGATTTTGTTGCATTGGAATTAACTCCGTCAGGCGTACCTTTATAATACCCCAAAGCAGATAATTGCTCTTGAATTTGAAAGATGACTGAAGAATCAGCCGACTTGGATATAGCACCGGCCGACAGCGCTGGAGTAGAAGAAGAATCTCCAAGCTCCAGATCAGTAACAGAGTGGATATCAGGCAATGTAGGCTCGCCTTTTGCATTCAAAAATCCGGGTTTACCTTGAGCAACACGATCCACAATCCGTTTCACGTCATCATCGCTCATGCTCAACTGGTTTTGCAATTGGGATAAGGCATCTTTTGCTTGATCGCTTCCTTTGGCCGCTGCCAAGTAATACCAGAAGACAGCTTCATCAGGCTGGGATTCACCCAACAATCCGTTTTCATACAGTAAACCCAGATTATAGGCCCCTTCAACAATCCCTCCCGAAGCAGCTTTCTGGAAGTACGCAGCAGCAATCTGCGGGTTATACTCTGTGCCAACGCCTTCAATATAAGCGATTGCAAGATTATACTGGGCTTCAGGATGACTATTAGCAGCAGCGACACGATAAAGATCAATCGCGCGCGCTACATTTTTTTCAACACCCAGCCCCTGCTGTGTCAAAACACCAAGATTATACTGGGCGTTGGCAATATTCTGGTGGGCAGATTCGGTAAACCATTTGGCAGCCAGGTCATAATTAACCTTCACGCCAGCGTGACCTGCCGTGTAGATTGCGGCTAAATCATGCTGGGCCTTGGCATCCCCTTCAAAGGCCAGATTTTCTATATCCTTAACGGCTTTCGGCAAAGAAGCGTTTGGCTTGATCCGTGTTTTAACAGACCCTTTTGGAGCTTCGGAATTAAAAACTTCAAGCGCCTTGTCTTCAGCATCAATCGCCTTATCAAAATCATTCACATCAATAAATGTATCTTCTGTGATGATTTCAGTCGGATCAACCGAAGACGGTTCAATCTGATTGGCAATTGTTGCAATATTGGCCATCAATTCTTCCTGACTTGGAGTTGCAGCCGGAACAAAAGCATGTGCATCATCCGCTATTTCACCAGACACTGAACTGTCCCTGACGTTACTATCCGGAGAAATCGTACCAGCCCCCTCATCATCAACACTTAAGGAAGAAGAAGATTTATCAGAAGATGGTGTAAAAGAGAGAGACTTGAAATTGATTTGACTTACTAAAACACCGGACGCAATAATCAATACGAATAAAGCAATCAGAAATGCCTTATTGCTGATGTCGGCAGCTTTTTGTTGCTGACGAATAGACTCTGCAATATCAGACAGAGGTCCGGTATCCGTAGAAATTTTTTCGGCACGCGGTGTCGAGACACGTAGCGTATCGTCACCTGTCCAAGCCTGAGATTGCGGCAAATTAGTCCGCGCCGCCAAAGCTTGATCTGTCAAAAGAACCAAGGCTTTTGCTTTCAGTGTCTCTTGGGTCTGGGTCAAGGTTTCTTCCATGACTTCCAGCTTACGCACCAGTCTGGCTTTATCCTGCCCCAATTGCTCTACGCGCTTGGCCAATTTTGAATTTTCAACCAGAGCATCTTCGATGCGAACAATTGCGCTACCAGCTGCGGTTTCAATACTACTTAACTTGTCTTCTAACTTGCCTTTAAGGATAGCTTGCTCGCTTTGAGCACTTTCAAGAGCCTGACTCTGGGATTTAACAAGAGTCTCAAGTTCCGCCTGCTTATCAATAAGACTTTGAATAAAATCTTCCTTACCGGAAAGCTTGCCTTGCAGATTTTCGAATGACTTGACGGACTGGGAATTTTTGTCGTTCAAATCTCCGATTTGCTTGCGGCACGTTTCGACCTCTTTCCAGAGAATTTCACGTTCTTTTTCGCTTTGACGCAAACGCTCACCCAGATCGGTAAGCAACCGTACGATTTGCAATTGCTGGACAGGGCCGGATGAATTCGGAGAGGAATAGGATGATTTCATTTCCGCCTTCATCAGCTGATCATAAGAGGTCGGTTTCTCTACCCCTTTATCTTCGGCCCCCATATTATCGACAGACATATCGGTATTCTCGGACGGCGAATTCACCGCATCTCCCGACATGGACGAAGAAACCAATGTCTCGGGAGCAGTTTCCTGTTCCGCGGGGCTATCATCTCCGTTCACAGCACGCTTAATCGCAACGGGCTGAATAGATTCAACTTCATTTACCCTAGACGCGATCCCACCCGCCTGATTAGCGGCACGGCGCGTCACCCAGTCTTGCAGACTGAATTTTTTTCCACTGATGTCATCCATGACGCTCACCATAATCATTTTGTATAATCCAGCCAAGAAAAACATGCATCATCTCCCGAATTTTCCACAAAGAAACACCTTGAAACCGTCAGGCCTTGGCAAATCAGCATTTTTCTGCGAAGCTGTGCACCATACAATTCTCTACTTTACAACACCCCGCTAAGCCACCCGGCAAAAGGTTTTCATAATAATGGATCATTCAACTCAGGACGTAACCCTGCTCTTGGAATTATTAGCATCACGCATTTGCCATGACCTCGTTTCGCCTGTCGGCGCAATCAACAACGGCATCGAGTTCATGGAAGACATGGCTGGAGATCCTGACGGAATCAAACAAGCAACAGACCTGATTGCACATTCTGCGGCATCGGCAGGAGCAAGATTACAAGCCTTTCGGATTGCCTATGGCGCAGGTGGGCGTGACGGCAACCTGAAAGCGGAAGATATTCAAAAAGCCTTTGGCGCGTTAATTCGCATGGACGGAAAAGTCCGTCAAAGCTGGGACCCATACGGTCCGCTCGGAATTGATGTCAAAGAAAAGGGTTCATGCAAAGTATTGATGAGCGCACTTCTTTTGGCCCAAGAATGCCTGCCTAAAGGCGGAACAGTTTTTGCCGATGCAGGATCAGGAAAAGAATTGATCCTCACCGCAGAGGGAACTGATGCAACCGTAAGAGAAAATGTTGAAAATGCCTTGGCAGGAACAATAGCGCTCACAGATCTCGATCCGCGCCTTGTTCATCCATACATTCTAGGAGAAAGTGCAAGAAACTATGGATTTTCAGTGAGCCTGCTCGCAACAGAACCAAATAAAGTTATCTGGTCATTAAAACAAACTGCCTCAGAATAACATACACGCGTAACCTTATGATTGATTCAACCCACCCGATCCTTTCTCAAGACAGATTCCAGCCTCCACCGCATTGGGATTGGAGCTTCCGCGAATTGAGCGGCATAAAAATCCGCTACGGACTTCCCCGTTCAAGAAAAAAATATAATGCCGTGGCCCTCATCCTCGGTGGGTTGGGTGATTTCGGAGAGCAATATTTCGAACTGGCCAATGATCTGGAACAACGTGACATCAAACCTGTCATTATCGACCTTCCCGGTCAAGGTGGATCAGGTCGCTATCTGAAAAACCCCCACAAACGCCACTCCGCAGGTTTTGACCGGCTTTTGACCGACCTGCATATCTTGATTGATGAAATCGTCCTCTCGACAGCGATTGACCCAGAAAACAATCACATGAGATTACCGATCATCCTTGTGGCACATTCTCTAGGTGGTCACATCGCGTTACGCTATCTGGCGGAATATAATAAAAACTCAAAAAGTCATGACATCTTCTCGGCTGTTGCCATTACCGCACCGATGCTCAAAATTAAAACAATTGAAAAACTCACGGAGCTTATTTCGGCACCAACCCTTGCCTTTTTGAAACTCTTTCCGACTGCCTATGTACCGGGCGGATGCAACTGGACCGAACACTATAGAGACCGCCCGGGACTTCAGGGCATATTTTCGAGCGACGAACAACGTGCCTCCGTTCAAAAGGCTTTTTTCACACATCCAGAATATGCGCACCTGACCATCGGCAGCCCTACCAATAAATGGCTCTCGGATGCCGTCAAATCCTGCAAAAAAATGGCAAAGACCGGTTATCTTGAAAGAATAGAAACACCAATTCTGATTGCACTGGCAGGGCAAGACAAGCTGGTATCGAATATCGCAATTCGCAGTGCATCTTCCCGCATAAAATCATGTGAATTATTAGAAATTGAAGGCGCCCAACACGAAATCCTGATGGAACAGGATAAATACAGGTCCGCTTTTATTGACCGCTTCTTTACTTTTATCGAGAATAATGTTTTTAATAAGCCTGAAAATGGCAAAACCTTTATCGTTTAAAATCTAGACAAAAGACCAACATAAGTAGACGGAGCCTCGACACTATGGATATGGACGGAATTTCATTGAATGCCCACCGCTTGAGTGACCGGATTGCATTCGCGCTGGAACTGGCTCTGGTACAAAAAGACATCAGAATTGCAGATGTGTTGGTAAACGCTCTGGAATTATCCATGACCCGCAACTCCGGCGGCGGCGATTTTGTGGAACGTCGTGACTATCCGCCTGAAATGGAAGCTCTCCTCAAAAAATTGAAAGAGATCAAAGCAGAATAAAAGCCCGCTAGCTCCCGATCAAATCTTTCCATTCCCGCTCGGTCAGAACACGCACCCCAAGATCTTTAGCTTTGGTGAGCTTTGACCCTGCATCCTCTCCGGCAACGACATAATCCGTCTTGGAAGACACACTTCCCGCGACTTTCGCACCCAATCCTTCCGCCGTGGCTTTGGCTTCAGCCCTGCTCATCGTGACCAAAGTTCCCGTAAAGACAACTGTCTTACCGGATACAGGCGTCTCCTTCGTCAGAACGGGTACAAAGCCCTCCACAGTCACTTGCTCCAACAAATCATCCAGAATAGTTTGATTATGCGGCTCTGCAAAAAATCCGACCAAATCCGCAGCAACGCTTTCCCCGACATCCTGAATATTCAACAAGACCTGATAAGCATCGCCGATACCCTCAGCACACTCATGCATGGAGTGACGCAATGCTGCTATATTCAAATACGTTTCGGCCAGACGCTTGGCAGTCGCTTCCCCGATTTGCGGAATACCCAATGCATAAATAAAGCGCGGCAAACTAATCACACGGCGTTTATTGATGGATTCAAACAAATTATTGGCAGAGAGATCCCCCCACCCCGCGCGCTTACGAATTGGCGTCAAACTGCCCTTATCCCGCTCCTCAAGCCTAAAAATATCGGCAGGCGCTCTAATCAACTCTTCAGCATAAAATTCTTCGATAATTTTAGAGCCGAGGCCCTCAATATCAAACGCCAATCTTGAGACAAAATGTTTCAACCGCTCAACAGCCTGCGCGGGACAAACCAACCCGCCCGTACACCGCCACACAGCTGCCCCTTCCTCACGCACCGCATGGGAATGACAAATCGGACATTCATGCGGAAAATTGAAAGGCTTTGAATCTGGTGCACGCTTATCCTGTAAGACTTCCACGATCTGCGGAATAACATCTCCGGCCCGCTGAACAACAACATGGTCACCGACACGAATATCTTTTCTCTGGATTTCATCTTCATTATGAAGCGTCGCGCGAGAAACAACCACGCCACCGACCGTAATCGGCTCAAGTTCAGCCACAGGCGTCAATGCGCCTGTCCGCCCGACTTGGATAACAATGTCTTTTAAAACCGTTATGGCTTTCTCAGCTGGGAATTTATGCGCTATCGCCCATCGCGGCGCACGCGCAACGAACCCCAGACGCTCCTGATAGGAAAGCGAATTGACTTTATAAACAACACCGTCAATGTCATAAGGAAGATCAGGACGCTTTGCTTCCACATCCTTATAATAGGCGAGAATATCCTCAACAGTCTTGCAAACAGCCTGAGGCTCTGCCTGTGCAAATCCCCATAATTTCAACTTTTGACGAATACCGTCCTGCGTCTCGGCGATTGGCGCTGACACCTGCCCCAGCGCATAACCGAAAAACCGTAAAGGACGCGCCGCACTCACCTGCGGATTAAGTTGCCGCACAGATCCTGCCGCCGCATTGCGCGGATTGGCAAAAATCTTGCCGCCCGCTTTTTCCTGCTCGGCATTCAATCGCATAAACTCATCACGCCGCATATAGATCTCGCCGCGCACTTCCAAAATATCAGGAACGTCCCCCTCAATCATTTTAGGGACATCGGAAATGGTCCTGACATTCTCTGTAATATCTTCCCCAGTTGCCCCGTCACCGCGTGTCGCAGCCTGAACAAATCGGCCTTTTTCATAGCGGATCGAACAGGACAGCCCATCAATCTTCGGCTCGGTCACAATCTCAATCATGCCTGACGCAGATAACTTCAGAAAATTACGGATACGGTCCATAAAGTCTGACACATCCTGACTCTCGAATGCATTGCCAAGCGAGAGCATCGGCACAGAATGTTCCAGTGATTTGAATCCCTTAGACGGAGCAGCTCCGACTTTCTGAGAAGGAGATGACTCACTCACCAGATCAGGATACGCCGCCTCGATCTCTTCCACACGCCGCCGCAATGAATCATACTCTGCATCCGAAACTTTCGGGGCATCATCTTGATAATAGGCTTCATCATGCTGCCTGATCTCGGCAACAAGCTTGTTGTATTCTGCGACTGTCGCCGCGTCTGCAAAAAGGGAATTCTGACCTGTCATGCCGCCAATGTATCAGGAAACACATAAAGGAAAAGAGAGAATATAAGAGGACTATTTCACAGCCGGATGGAAATGAGGAGCCAGTCCCTCCTGAACTTGAACAGAGACATCAAGCTGATGTGCCTCCTTAGCTTCCCTCAAAGACAAAGCAACAGCCTCAGCATAGTCAACCATTCTTGAAAGGGCCGACCACATGCCTGAATCATCATCCGCATGCCCTGAATTAACCGGCAGCAACACAACACGATGATCTGAGTTAAACACAGGAGTACCGGACTGCAAAACCATCGGGGCACGCTCGGAAGAAGACCACTCGAAGACATCATACGCATTCTGGATAGGACAAATTTTGTCATCCGTCCCATGAACAATCATGACATGCGCATCAGAACGGCTAAAAAATTCTGGCAAATTTTCTTTAAAATAAGAACGACCATATTGCGGATATCCCAGCAGTAATTTACTGAACAAGAATCCGAATTTGACGTTCTGCTCAATATCCGAGTGAATAATGGCTTCAGCTTCACTCTCGCTAATTCGCGTATATTGCAAGCTCTTATTCCAGATGCGCCAGCTAATAGCAGCTTCACATTTTTCATGGTCAGACCAAATACGTCCATCAGGTTGAGCGTCATAAAGCCCTTGATACAAATGCAGGAATAATTCCGAAGGCTGATAAACGTCATCCCCGACCAAAGCTCTGATCGTATTCTCCATACGAGCAAAACACGGATTATGAAGACGTTGAGAGACAGTTTCAGCTTCATCAATCGGGTTCATTGCACCACATAACTCCGTAAGTGACGTACAACGCAAAATCAGATTCTCAGTCTTTTCGGGGTAATGAATTCCATAAAGCATCGCCAAGGCACCGCCCCACGATCCTCCGAAAACATGAACTTTTTGATCTCTGAAAAAATGCTGACGCAAAACCTCGATATCGTGGATTTGATGACTAAGTTCATTTCCCTCACTGACATAAAGCGCACGCTCAACATAGTAACATTCCAAATCTTCAACATGCTGTGTCTCCGGACGGACCGGCTCATCACGACGGCGGGAAAGCCCGCATCCACGTTGGGAATAAATGATAACGTCAAATTCTGTAGAATTCAGAAGATCTTTATAAGCCTCATCCAACCAGGCCCCTGGTCCACCATGACAAACAATCATCGGTATTCCACCCTGTTTTCCGGCTCTGATGTAATGAAGCTCATGTCCTTCACCGACAGCGATAAAACCGCTTGTGCTTTGGGTCTTACTAGAGCCGGCTCCTACTCCAGCGAATCCTTTTTCTAATTGCCTCATAATGACCCAATTTTAACTTTTTTTTATTAACAGCGTCCTAACCCGTATCCAATAATCGTGCTGCTGCTGCCCTAGCCTCTTGGGAAATTTCGGCTCCCGACAACATCCGCGCAATCTCTTCCTGTCTGGCTTGTCCAGATAACGGGGTGATTAACGTAGATCCCCCGCCTTTGGAAACCATCCAGTGATGGTTTGCCTGGGCCGCAACCTGTGGTGAATGTGTCACAACCAACACCTGATGCCTCAAAGCCAATTTTGCCAAACGTTCACCAACGGCGTTGGCTGTTGCACCGCCGATTCCCGTATCAATCTCGTCAAAAACAAAGACGCCGGGGTATTGGGCAGAGTCGGCCAGTACGACCTTGAGAGCGAGCATAAAGCGCGCCATCTCTCCACCCGAAGCAATTTTGTTGAGAGGCCCCAATTCCGGAACCGTATCAGATGTTGCGTTGGTTGCGACCAGAAACCGAACTTCGTCAAAGCCCTGAACTCCCCATGCATTTTCAGAATGACACAGTTCGACAGAAGTTTCAAACACTGATTTGTCTAATTTAAGAGGTTTTAGCTCTGAATTGATAATTTTATCAAGACGTTGCCCGGCCTTCTTACGAGCATCATGAAGCTTCATCGCCTCAACCCTATATTTTTCCTTATCTTGCGCCTCTTTCTGACGAGCCGCCAGCAATAAGTCCGCACCCTGATCCAACAAAAGAAGCTTGCCTTTCAACTCGCTAGCCAAGCGCGGCAAATCCTCAACAGAACAATGATGTTTACGTGCCATTGCTCGCAACGCATAAAGACGATCCTCAATATCTTCGAGATTCATTCCATCAGGATCAAGACGCGCAATCATTCCATCCAGATCACGACACGCCTCTTGAATATCCGACGACGCACGATCCAGAATTCCTACCAAACGGGCGACATCCTCCTCACCAATTTGCAAAGCATGCCGCTCAAGCATACGGCACGCCTGACCGACCTGAAGATCAGCACCTTGCTCCCCTCCCAAAGCTTCCTGCACAAAAGAAAAACAGGTCTTGAGAGATTCAAGATTCTGAATAGCTTTTTTACGACCAACCAGATCTTCCCCCTCTCCCTCAACGGGAGATAAAGCTTCCAGCTCATCGACACAGTCCCTGAAATATTGCTCGTTTTCCGCGGCGCGCACTGCACGCTCTTGCAGTTCAGCAACAGCATCAGCAGATTCTCGCCACGTCAAATAAAAAGATGAAACATCTGATAATAAAGGATCATTTCCCGCATACCTATCCAATACGATACGGTGCGTAGCTTGATTCAAAAGACCATAAGTCTCAAATTGACCATGAATATCAACCAGACTCTCCCCTATTATTTTCAGGAAGCTCACACTGACTGGTTCATCGTTGATAAAGGCCTTACTTCGCCCATCTGCCCCAAGAACACGCCTCAAAATCAGATCCTGACTGGAAACATCAATTCCCTGCTCAAGAAGCAAACCTTCAACAGGATGGCCTTTTGGCAAATCAAACTCAGCAACTACACTGGCCTGATCCGTTCCGCGACGAATCAATCCGGCATCAGCCCGCGCCCCAATAGCAAGCCCTAGAGAATCCAGCAGAATAGATTTGCCCGCCCCCGTCTCACCCGTTAAAGTGGAAAGCCCCCGCGAGAACTCCAATAAAAGATGCTCGATCAAAACAACATTCTTGATGTGGAGCGCCCGTAACATTACTTGACTGATCCTGACTAAACTATAGAGACGCCTTTAAACATAATCATCAGTTCGGAGAAAGCAAGGAGGTCAGAGTGCGGCTAACCCATGAACGTTGATCTTCAATCTTGCCACGCTGACTTGGATCAAGAAGCGCGTAACTATCCTGATACCACTTACTCCCCGGATAGTTATATCCAAGAACAGCCGCTACACGTGTTGCCTCGTCCCTTAGCCCTAGAATCGTATAAATCTCGACCAATCTGTGCAAGGCTTCCGGCGTATGGGTTGTCGTCTGATAGTTCCGCACAACCTCCATAAAACGATTGATTGCCGCATTATACTCTTTCTTTTTCATATAATAGCGGCCAATCTCCATCTCTTTACCGGCCAAATGATCCGTGACCAAATCCAGCTTGAACTGAGCATCCCGCGCATATTTACTGTCGGGAAAACGATTAACAACAACTTCCAAAGCAGTTTTAGCCTGCTCAGTCATCCCCTGATCCCGAGCGACATCTGTCATTTGTTCATAATAACACATCGCTTTCATATAAAAGGCATATGGCACTTTTTCGTGCCCGGGGTGCAACTCAACGAAACGGTCAAGTGCTGCAATAGCCTCATCATAGCGCAATGCTTCATAAGAACTTTCAGCTTGCCGGATCTGGGACAGAGTCGCATATTCGGAATATGGATGCTGACGCTCGACTTCGGAGTAAAGAGTTGTAGCCTTCTGATACAACCCCTCTTTGTTGGCATCTTCAGCTTCCTTAAAAATAGCTTCAGCAGGACGATCCACTCTTAACGGATCGATTTTATCTTCCTTAGAGCTACAAGCAGACAAAGCAAGAGATATAGCCAACAAACTTACAAGAGTGCGATTCATGGTTTTTCCTATAGATTTTATCCATTTCTAACACCAAGCCCCTGAGAGTCCAAGAGTCTTTCTGCCACTCTTCGGAAGAGTTTTGAGGAGGCCCCACATAGCCGCCATTCCAAAGAACAAGCCCGCCATGAAGAGCGGGCCGGTTAAACTGGATCAACAATACGTTGACTAGGCTCTGGCAGAGATTTTCTCGGACACGACAGCTGGAACAAAGATATCAGTATCTTGTTCAGGCGTGTGATCCATATACAAATCAACAAATGTCCAAGCATCTGGACGAGAAAACAATTCACGCAACACAAGGTTATTCATGTTATGTCCCGGCTTGCTGGCTTCAAATTGACCGACAATCGGACCGCCGGCGATATAAAGATCACCCACAGCGTCAAGAACCTTGTGGCGTGCAAATTCATCAGGAGACCGCAACCCTTCAGGGTTCATAATCGAATCGACATCCAGAACAATTGCATTTTCCAACGAGCCTCCCAAAGCCAATCCCATAGCACGAAGCGCATTAACTTCTTGCAGGAAGCCAAAAGTCCGAGCGCGGGAAATCTGCGCAATAAACTCATCCGCAAACATATCCACTTCAGCCGCCTGACGACCGATTTCCTTATGAGGAAAATCAATTTCAATCTTGTAGCGAGAACCAATACCGGGTTTCAGAGTCGCAACCTTATCACCATCACGAACCGTAACTTCTTTCAAAATCTTGATACCACGACGCGCCGCTGCCTGGGTTTTAAGGCCCACAGCAAGAATAGCATCAATAAAAGGCTCGGAAGATCCGTCCATAATAGGAACCTCCGGACCATCCAGCTCAATATCAGCATTATCAATGCCACAAGCAGAGAGAGCTGCCATCAAATGCTCAATTGTCCCAACACTTACGCCGTCCTTGTTTGCCACAACCGTGCAAAGGCGTGTATCGACAACATGATCCCAACGCGCGGGAATAACATTATTCTTGTCGGCGACATCAACGCGAACAAACCGTAAACCGGCCGATGCCGCAGCAGGCTTGATCTTGAGAACTGTTTCTGCGCCCGAGTGCAGACCAATTCCCGAGAGAGTGACGATAGATTGAACAGTATGTTGCATAGTAAACAAGAATCTCCCGAAAGGACTTTATACAACTGGAATGTAAGGGAAATGCTGCATACCGACAAATCACGCTCTATTGCGCTCTGTTACAATTGCAACCCACTGAAAATAAAGGATTTTTTTAAGAGAAAAGCATATCACAAAAAGGATATATATAGAACACATAATATTATATATTATATATTATATTTGCATATATAAGAATAACAAATATTTATATATATTTGGCCTATAAAAAGGAAAAACGTAGGAACCCCAGCGTAGGAACCAAGAATGAGAAACCAGTTTATGAGAGCTTTGTTTACGATGCCTCCCAAGTTGAAAAACCGCATGATGCTCGTCCTTCCGAGGACATACGGACGCTTCGCCCTCATGCCAGTCCCACAATGTAGTTAAAAAGATAGGGCAGACACACGCCTCCTCCTTATTTCTCTCCCCCTCCACCGCAACTCAGGTCAGCCGAAAGGCTGACCTGAACTCTTCTGCAAAGTATCGAAAAAAACATTGACATAAAAATTTACCACCCTTAGCAATGTTTGTATGAAAACTGCGTTCCAACAATTTTGCCACCGCCCCCTGACAGAATCCGAACAATTATTACTGGGAGAGATAAAAGGCTACGCATCTCGTCTTCCGGAAGACATCCTCCCGAATTCACCTGCGCACCTGTTTTATACCTTGTTGAGACTTGAAGAAACCTGCATCGCAGAAGAAACCCGCATGGAATATGCAAACGAGTATCTGTTAGATAGACGGGAATTAGAACAGCTTTTCGATCTGGCTGATACTATGAGACGTTTGGAGTTGAACAGCCCCAACAGTCAACTGCAAAAAACAGACATATCAACACTCATTGAAAGCAGGGATATCCTCAATAGATTTCTGGTCCGACAGAAAAAAACTCTGGATCATCTAACTGAAGACTGCGCAACACTTAAAGAAAATCTGGATTCAATGGTCGTTCAGTTCAAAATCGCCGTTGAGGGAAAAGATTGGGAAACACTCGCATGGCTATATTTTCAGTCAAAAGAGGAAACACAGCGAGCCGCCATCATAGGGCAGAATAATCCTGAACAAGTTATCGCATTCCCCAAAGAAAAAAGCGCACAACAAACTATTGCCGAACTAAAAGAAAAGTTTTCTGCTCTGGCAAAGCTCTATATCAGTGACGTACTGGATGAGCTTGGCGAACCATTTGCCCTGACAAAAACAGGGGAACTCCGGGAACAGCAATTAGCCAACACCAGAGCATACGACACAATCGTGACTTTCATAAAAGGAGTACACGAACATCTCTCCGTGACACTGCAACAAATCTCTTCATCTCACGTAAAGAGACAAAAATACCGGACAACAATCTCGAAACTTGAAATCATAAAATAACATCCCCCCAAAAAAGAATGAACAGGATACTTAAAAATGAACCAGACATTTGCCGCATTTTGCAAATCCCCACTCACTACCGAAGAGGCAGGGATAATCAGAAATGCCAATTATGGAACAAGCGTAAAAAATCAGATTACCCTTAATAACAAAATAGGTTTTGCGTATTTTATTATCCTTGGCGAACGTGCCCTTCTCTCTCCACAAAACACACTGCAACTCGACAGACCAAAGCTGGAAGAGCAAGACCTTGAAACTCTTGAAGAGCTGCTCGCTTTGATGACAATCAAGAGAAAATTCCACGCCTTCAGAGAACGCCACCTCGAAAAAGATATCCTGACAACAGCAGCACCTGTCATTGAAAAGCTTTTAGCATACCAGCGCCGCATCCTAAAAGCAGTTGAAAGATCAGGAGAAAATATTACCGAGTCAATGAAGACGCTATCATTTGTATTCTTGGAAAGCTGCGAACAACAAGACGTCAACACTTTAGAAATGGTTTATTTCAGACGACTCGGGGGAGAAGTTCGCCCAAAATCGGAATACGCACAGAATGAAAATGTAACTGAACTTTTCCCTCGTAAACCCCACCACATTGAAGCTGATAAAATTGCAGCCCTGTTTAACGGTACAACATCTCTGAATTCGGAGGATCTTTCAGAAGAGCAACGTGCATATTTGCCGCCGATTTGGCACGATTATGTGCACGCAAGAACCAACAACGATACAAACCTTGGAACATTGAAAACCATTGTTGGTTTTCTGGAAGAGCTCAGAAAATCCGTGCAGAACAGTATCTCTCCACATTCATCCATCAGGCACCCCGCACCCCACGAGCCCGTTCGTCTGGGACTAGTAGCAAAACCGTAAAGACTAAAAACTTGACGTATGGAAAATAACATCGTATAGGACAGCCCTAATTCTAAAAAACGCCAAGAAAAATACGGCTAAAATAAGGACTGAGTTGAAATGAAACCCTCCAAAAAAATAGGGACATGCGTTCTTGATCTTTTCGCGAGAGAAGCAAAAGGCATCGTCTACGTCACGCCTTCAAATACTGATTGCCTGACAACAGCCTTTGCGGCTGTTCGCGCCAGCATTAAAAAAATCAAGATATCCGAAGCACCGGAACATAATACAGAAGACTGCATCGCCGTCCGCTTGAACGGCAGACACCAGCTAGATACATTAGCAAGCCGTAGAGAAGTCGCGATGATTACGGCAGAGCCAGTCCGGAACTAGAAAATATGTCCGCGCTTCTACCCATGAAGCGCGGCCAGACCCTTCCAATCTTCAATATCCTGTTTAGGCTTCTCGGATCGATATTGGGAATACAGATCAATTCCGACTTGATCTTCCAGAATATCCACCTCAATTCCTTTGGACCGGATAAGATCTTCATTACCCGAGGCCGAAGTGATATTACCAACCACAACACCGATCGGGCATCCGCCCTCCTCATAACCTTTTTGCGCCAAAAGAACGGCTATGCGCATAAAATCGGCATCCGTTAGCTTTTGAAAGAACGCAGAATCTACCGTCACGGCAAGACTTTTGGTCGGCAAATGCGCAATAACATTTAAAACAGCATCACTGACGGGGGTATCTTGGGTGATAAATATACACATAAAGTCCTCCTGAAAGGCCATTCTGTCCTGAAATAGCGATTTTTGGCAGCGACAAATCATTGAAGTAAGAGTATATTGAGATTATGAAACTCCCTACAAAAGAACAAATTCTAAAGCTCCTCGAAAACTTCGGGGTCGCTATGACCAAACGTGACCTTGTCACTGCATTTAACATTAAAGGCGAAGCTGCACGCATCGTTTTCAAAAAACTTCTGAAAGAACTCGAAGAAGACGGCCTGATCATCAAAGACATGGGCAAGTCGTACAAAGTCGCAGATGCTCTCCCGCCTGTCTGCGTTGTAGAAATATCAGATATTGATGTGGACGGAGATTTATTCGCCCGTCCTGCCGAATGGCAAGAAGATTTACAAGGCCCACCGCCACGCATTGAAATCATGCCGGACAAAAAAGGCCACCCGTCTTTAATGGTTGGAGACCGAGCACTGGTCCGCGTCCGAAAAGCCGGGCACAATATCTACGAAGCCCAGATCATGAAGAAAATTGACGCGGCAACCGCGCGCGTGGTCGGCTTCGTCAAACAAATTAAAAACGGCTATCTGCTTTCACCGATTGACCGTCGTGCCAAACATGATTTTGATATTCCTTCAACCGAGATGAACAGCGCAGAAGTCGGTCAAATTGTTTTGGCAGAAATTCAGCCCTCTCGTTCGGCACTTAGGAAAAAAGTTCGCGTCATCGAAGTGATCGGCAATGCTGATGATCCGAAAGCCATCTCACTCATGGCTCTATATGAAGCAGGACTTCGCCCGTTCTTTCCGGAATCTGTAATTGCAGAAACGGATGATATGATTATCCCGCCATTGGGAAAGCGTACCGATTTACGTGATTTCCCGTTAGTTACAATTGACGGATCAGATGCACGAGATTTTGACGATGCTGTTTTTGCCGAACCCGATACCGACCGGAATAATGATGGCGGATATCATTTATTGGTCGCCATCGCCGACGTCGCACATTACGTCACCCACGGATCGGAACTCGATAAGGAAGCCTACCTCAGAGGAAACTCGACCTACTTCCCCGACCGCGTTCTGCCGATGCTGCCTGAAAAACTTTCAAACGATCTTTGCTCGCTCCGCCCGCATGAACCGCGCGCAACTTTGGCGGTCCACATGTGGATTAACAGAGACGGAAAACTGCTCAGACACAAATTTGTTCGCGGACTAATGATGTCGCGCGCACGCCTCACCTACGAACAAGTGCAAGCCGCTAAAAACGGCGAACCGGATGAAAAAACTGCACCTCTCATGGATGAAGTTATCAATCCGCTTTACGCCGCATGGAAAGTTCTGGATCAGGCACGCGAAAAACGCGGTGCACTTGATCTTGATCTGCCCGAACGCAAAATTGTTGTAAACGACAAAGGCATCATGACAGGTGTCGCAACGCGCGAACGACTGGACAGTCACAAAGTCATCGAAGAATTCATGATTTTGGCAAACGTTGCCGCCGCAGAAGCGCTAGAAGCCAAAACCGCCCCATGCGTCTACCGCATTCACGATCGCCCGACAGGTGAGAAACTGATGTCGGCATCAAGTTTTCTGGAATCTTTCGGCCTAACCTTGCCGAAAAGCGGTGTCGCAAACCCCGCACAGATCAACCATCTCCTGACAAAAGCCAAGAAAATGCCGATGGGATTTCTGGTCTCGGAAATTATCCTACGCTCCCAATCCCAAGCGGTTTATGACCCTGAAAATATCGGACACTTCGGACTGGCGCTCCAACGCTACGCCCACTTTACGTCCCCTATTCGCCGTTATGCCGATTTGATTGTCCACCGCTCTCTCATTAAAGCATATAATCTTGGGGACGGCGGGCTGACAGACCACGAAACAGCACAGCTCTCGGTCATTGCCGAACATATCTCGGGAACAGAGCGTACATCAGCAGAAGCGGAACGCAATTCAGTGGACCGTTTTACAGCCGCCTACCTCAAAGACAAAATCGGCATGGAATTTGAAGGCCGTATCGGGGGCGTCACGCGCTTTGGCCTGTTTGTAAAGCTTACAGCCACCAGCGCAGACGGCCTTGTACCGATCCGTTCCCTTCCAGGAGATTACTACATTCACGACGAAGCCAATCACGCGTTGGTCGGCCGCCGCACAGGACGCATTTTCCGCCTTGGCGCTCCGGTACTCGTCCGCATTGTTGAAGCAGATGTCATCACAGGATCATCGGTCTTTGAACTAGTCGGAGCGGAAAACGGTGCGGAAGTAGACGGTTACAAACACAAAAGAGGCTCAGGCGATAGAAATCGTGGCGGGGACAGAAATCAATCACGCCCATTCGAACGTCGCGCACCGCAAAAATCAAAAGGCAAACACCCCGCCAAGAAAAAAGATGACCGCTCCCCACCCAGAGACGGTGGAAATCATCCGCAAAAGCCCAAAAGCAGAAATCGAAAGTCAAAACCAAAGGGCTGATAAGAGGAAACCTGTCATGAATTCATCTTTGAGTCTTACAGTGTTCATATCGCTCTTAACGATCGGCATGTGCCTGAACATGCCGACCTTTTCCAAAACATATTTGGCCACTGATCAATCTTTCGTGAAACATGCCTCTCCTCAAAAAGAATGTCCATTCCGCGACTGGGCTGAAGAAGCAGCTATCAGCATCACATCATTTGATGGTCATAATTATGAAGCCCGAAAAGAAAGAAACAGAAAATATTTCACAAGTTCCGGTTTCAATTCTTTTTATCAAAAGCTTGAAGAGAGAAACGTTCACCAAGTGGTAAAAGACCAACAGTTAACCGCAACCACAACAATCATTGCCCCCCCACAAGTCATCAGGGTAGAGCAAACAAAAACAGCCATTCACTATAGCCTGAATATAAAACTGGCGACAACATACACAAATAGCAAGAAAACACTCACTGATACATACTCTGTAACTTTCAAAGTTATAGAGTTGGCAAGCTCTCCGGGACGCAGACATATCGATCAATGGACTGTAAATAACCCCTCCACAAAAAAGTAGAGACAACGAGAACAAATGCTTCTGCTTTCCTCGCACCGCACAAAGGCCGTTTTAATTGACATGAAATAAGTAATTATGTTAATAAAAGTCCCACTTGGAGTCTATAATAGGCCTGTTAAGGATAATAAATGACTATTCCCGATCAATCAAAATTGCTGGAACAATTGCCTAGGCACCATGCTGCACACTGATTAGACAGTAGAAAAGCCCTTCTGGCCAAAGCACGCCAAGCCGCGCAAAGATCGCACTCCCCCTATTCACAGTTCCCAGTTGGCTCGGCCCTTCTGACGTGGTCAGGAAAAAACTACCTGGGCCACAATACAGAAACAGCAACCGGGGAAAGTCAGAATTGCGGTGAACAATCTGCCATCTCCGGCGCCATCACAAATGGCGAACATTTTCAACGCAAAGATTTTATCCAGATGCTGGCAGTCGCTTGCATCAAAGCTCCAAGCCCATACTTTAAACTTCTGGAAACAGCTGAAGGCAGAACAAGGGCCGCAGAAATTCAAGACAATCTTCTGAAACAACTCAGCCAATCATCCCAAGCAAATTTTGCCTCAAAAGCGACTGATTGGCTCTCAAACCAGTTTGTTGTGGCTGCTATTCGTGAAGGATCTCCTTGCGGAGCATGCCGCCAAATCATCAATGACTTTTCGGGGCCTGACACCATTATTCTGATTGACGATATGCAGGACGGCGTTCTGTTCAGAATGTCAGATCTTTTGCCTTGGGGGTTCAAATTCGGCCCTAAATCAGTTCTCCCGGAAGAAGATGTTGTTGATGCAAAGGCAATCGAAGCATCTGTCGAATCCGGGCACATCACATTAGATGATGCCGCAAAACTCTCGGCTGGCAATTCCTATCATTTCAGTGACAAATACCTCAAAAGCGGAACAGCTATAGAGTGCTTAGACGGACGTGTATATATTGGTTCGTCCATAATGAACAGCTGTACTGGACTGAACATCAAATCCATGCGCGCTGCAATCAGCCGCGCCATCGTAGACGGGGCTATTGAGCGCAACGGGCCGGAATTTATAAAAAATATGGCCGTCTCTCTCCTGCAAGGACAAAAAGCGGCATCCCCCCTTCAAGGATTGGATATTGATCTCATCCATGAGTTCGGAGATAAAGCCAGCGGTCAGATTATTATTCTCAAAGCGAACGAGAGAATTCTTATTCCTATGAGTATCGGCCTTAATTTCTAAGAGCTGATTTATAAAGTGAGATCCTTTTAAGGCCCTTTAATTGCGGGGCGATATAGAATCATTGCCATCCATTGACGAAACACAACGTCACGATCAAGATTTCGGGCAATACGGTGCGGCGTAGCACCGGTATAAAAAACAATATCTCCGGGCTGAAACGTTTCAACCTCTTTCGGGGATGTTGTAACGATCTTTGTCAACACATTCTGCTTTGTATCATCCGCGCTATAAGAAATGCAGTTATGTCCGAACTCCGTAGGCAAAGCACCAGCCCAGCTAATCACACTGTACCAACTGTCCGATACAAATGACGGATGATCCCGCTCACCACAAACATCCCGGTGGGACTGGTCAATATGTAGGAATTCATCCGGATATCTTGGGCGGGCATACTCGCCTCGGGTAATATTGTAAGAATCGGTCACCAACATCCTGCACTTAATGGACTGTGGATCACTTGCCATGGAGAAGAAATAATCGAGTCCTGTCTGAAGGATTTTAGCAAAGGGCTTAACAACGTCAGGAAACATGAAAGTCCCCGTCTCGTCAATTTCGACCGAGTGGGATAAAGTTCCACACTCAAAAAATTCAATATCCCTAGGAGAAACATGCCCGATACATTGTGGGGGCTGGGGCTTCTGCAAATGGGAAACATCAATCGTCTTATCAAAACTTTCCGCCAAAGGCGGAGCTAGAACCAGTGTTTTGCGAGGAATAATCATAAAACTCATATTACAGGGTATATATGGTTATGAAAAAAGATGCAAGATAAGAATATTCCGGCCGCCTACGGCGTAGTTTTTCTTGACATCTGCCAGAAAATGCTTATTTTGACGCCCTGAATTCCAGTAAAAAGGTTAAGAAAAATGGCTAAAAAAGGCGCAATTGTTAAGGTTCGTTTGGTAAGCACCGGGAAAAATGCTAAAGGCAACCCGACCGGCTTCACCTATTACATTCAAAAGAATCCAAAGAACATCACGGAAAAAATGGCTTTCCGTAAATACGACCCGCGGGCAATCAACCCTGAAACAGGTAAGCCTGGCTGCCATGTTGTATTTGAAGAAAAGAAAATGCCTCCGCACAAGAAATAATAATCAGCGGACAGAGCTTCACGCTTCTTTCGAGGCGTGTTGGTTGCAAGAAACTTCAAAACCCACTCAGATATTTCGAGTGGGTTTTTTTGATAGTCTGATTAACTATACGGACAAAACTTACAGCTTCCCTTTTCCTTCAAAATAGACACAGTTCCGCCCATTATGCTTGGCTTCATACAACTGAGCATCAGCGCGTTGAACAACATCAGAAACGGCCACATTATCAAGCGTATCCCCTGTCAGAATAACGCCACCAAAAGAAGAAGTGATACTCAACTTGCCTTCTGCATTGCTGCACGGGAAAGGCGTATCCGCAACAACGCGACGTAAACGCTCACCAACAGCGTAAGCAACTTCGGGGGTTGTATCAGGTAAGATGGCCACAAATTCTTCTCCACCTAGACGGGCAACAAGGTCAAAGGAGCGCAAGGCATCTTTAATACGAGAAGAGAACCCTTTCAGAATTTCGTCTCCGACCTGATGTCCATAGGTATCGTTGATCGCCTTGAAATGGTCAATATCCATATACAAGAACCCCAAAGGCTTACGATTCTCACGTGCAGACTGCAACATCTTCTGCATATGCACTTCGAAATAACGACGATTATAAAGACCAGTCAATGCATCTGTTAGTGCCATTGACAATGAAATCTCGTAATTAGCACGTAAACGATCCTGAAAACGTTTCCGGCGAATTTGTGTCCGGCATCTGGCCAACATCTCGTTTCGATCCAAAGGCCTCAAAAGATAATCATGTGCGCCTATCTCAAGACAATGCGCAATCCTCTCCAGATCAGCCTCTTCACCAAGCATGATGATAGGCGTTGAGCGGCTACGTTCATTTGATCGCAAATGCGCACAAAATCTGGCGCCATCTTCATTTTTTAAATTCAGAGATAAAAAGATCAGATCAAAATCCTTGGCTGCAATCTCTTTGAGAGCGTCCATACCACTTGTCACCAGCGTGACATGATTATTATCTCGCGCCATAGCATCAGAAACTTTATTGGCATCAAAGGCCATATCTTCCAGAACAAGGATTTGGGCGTTATCAACAGGCTGGGACATAACGGTCGAGGTTTCATCAGTAACCCCTAATTGTGTTGCCGTACTCTCACGCGCTCGCCACTCATCAACTGTCATTTTAAGACGAACCAAAGATCGGACACGTGCCATCAAGGCCACATCGTTCACAGGCTTGGACAAGAAATCATCCGCCCCATTTTCAAGACCACGAACCCGATCTTCAACATCCGTCAGAGCAGTTACCATTACAACAGGGACATGCGCCGTCAAAGGATTAGCCTTAATCTGGCGACAGACTTCAAACCCATCCATGCCCGGCATCATCACATCGAGCAAAACAACATCAGGGCTATCCTCAACAACACGCTTTAAGGCCTCTGGGCCGTTCAAAGCCGTTACGACCTCATAATACTCGGCCATCAATTTGGCTTCGAGCAATTTGACGTTCGGCAAAATATCATCGACTACAAGTACACGTGCTGTCATAAGGACCTATTCTGTCTAACTTTCTTTCCTGCCTTATCAAGCAGCATCTTGAGACGGCGTCAAAAACTTCTGAACAGTCTCGATAAATTTCACAACAGAGATTGGCTTCGAGATATAATCCTCGCACCCGCCCTCACGAATTTTCTGTTCATCGCCTTTCATGGCAAATGCCGTCACTGCAATAACAGGAATAACTTTGAGATCATCATTTTCCTTAAGCCACTTGGTCACATCAAGTCCTGAAACCTCGGGTAACTGGATATCCATTAAAATCAGATCAGGCTTATGCTCTCTGGCCAACGCCAGAACATTTTTTCCGTCCCGAGCCTGAACAGTTTCAATGCCGTGAGCCTCAAGCAGATCATGAAACAATTTCATGTTCAGCTCGTTATCCTCAACGATCAGGACTTTTTTTCCTTTCATGGCAGAATCTTGCATATCTATTATTCCTTACAGCTTTCCGGATTTTCTCTTTGTAGACCAACGAGAGTTTGTTCGATCGAGAAATCATGATAATCAACGTTCATCCTCTGCACAATTCCATTCTCTAGAACATCCATACTTAATTCATAATCAGCAAGACTTTGCTTCTCGTCCATAGGGAAAACAGCCATTTGGACATGCCATCCCGGAACTTGAAGCAGCTTATTCTGATCCAGAGAAGCATCTGGCGTCTTCCCTGAAATGGTCGCGGAAGAAAATGTCTTTTGACCGGATATTTTTGGTTCAATCTTACTGACGATTACGGCGTTAATTTCAACAGAACCTTCTGAATCGCTACCATCGAATACAATCGCATGAACGATTTTTTTACCATGTCTGGCTTGATCCAGCATATAGGCCGTATGGGCAACAGGGAAAAAAGTTCCACCCTGTAAGGAAACTCTGCTTGTCTCGGGCGAGCTATATTCTACCGCCAACTTTGAACCGAGATAGGCTGCCCCGCGGATTTTCTCGTATATCTCACCATCGCGATCCCGCACAGACGAGAAATTCATGGATGTCCCATCAAAGCTTTCAAAGCTGGAAAACTTGCTGGTTGTCCGAAGCGGGACAGAACTGGAATATTCATAGACCATATCAAAGCGATGATCGGTAATCCAACCGGTACATCCTGTCTTGAAATGATACAATAAAGTTCCTTCAAGGCCGATAATCGCAGATCCGCGCCGAATGGAACTGGTTTTGATTTTATAGGTTGCCATATGCGGCACCATGGTCTCCCGCGCAGACAACAGGGACTTTTGTGCCGTTGTCATATCAGGCACCGGTGCAGCCTGCACTTCACACAAACAAAAGTAAGTGGAAACGGCCAGCATACAAACACCGACCCTGGATAACGTCATAATTTGTGACCCCGAATTATAATTCAAAAAATTACCTAATGCCTAAACAGACCCCGAATACACCCAATAAGATAGTCAAGAATATACTAGATGGAACGCCTCCTGAAAAGGAACTCCAGAAACATGTTTATCTGGAAAATTCTACCCTATTGCTGGGTAAAAAAGTCTTAATGCCATAAGACAGATATTTCTCGTTCAAACTTTATTCTCCTGCAATCTAATCAGCCAACAAGCTAAGCAACTGATATTTAATAGAAATAAATCATTTTAAGAATCTGGCATGACTTTCGCAACTCTACTTTCAACGGCCGGATCATACAAAACATCCGGCTCCAAGATAAGAATAGAGGATGGTGGTCTATGTCGATGAATATATTTACGCCGGTTGATTCGGTACAAAGAGGAAACTTTATGGAACAAGTCGTCAGGCTGAAGGAAAATTTGAACACAATGCCACCGGCACAAGCACAGAACCGTCAGAACGATTTACAAAAGAACTCTCCTAAAGGGATGAACAAAATCCTCTCGACAGCTATGGCGCTTCTCAGTCAGGCTCAAAGAGAGCTGGATCAAAAACACAAACAGATTGCTGAGCTGAAAGAACAGATTTCCTATCTCGAAGAAATATCGACAACAGACATGTTGACAGGAATGAAAAACCGGCGCGGCTTCGAACAGGCCTTTAATGCCGCGCTGGACCGCGTCCGCCGCGGTCGGTCAACAGGCGGCGTTTTGCTGATGATCGATATGAATAATTTCAAAGGAATCAATGATAAATATGGACATCAAGCAGGCGATGCCTGTCTGAAACTGGTCGGTCATGCGCTCAAGCAAGAAATCCGTGTATCTGACACAGCCGCGAGATTAGGAGGTGACGAGTTCGTCATCCTCATGACCGACACGACAAAAGAACTGTTGCTTAATCGAGTTCAGAACATGATTCTGAGAATGAACAACCTATCCCTGATATGGGACAATGCCGAAATTGCCGTCTCAGCCAGCATCGGGATAAAACCATATGATGAAAGTCATACAGCAGCAGAGATTTTCTCCTGTGCCGATCAAGATATGTACATGAAGAAAATGCAACATCATCAGGACAGAAGAGCGAGAGAACACGCGCACTAGAGAACAGATTTCCAGCTCCCAGCATTCTCACTCCCCTTACCCAACCCGAAGAATGCTGGTCCCTTCCCCCGATCGCGGCCCTCCACCCGATCGGGGGTTATTTTTTTCAGGATCCTAAAAATTGCGAAATGATGTTTTTTATGTTAACATCTTGTTAATAATCATGAAGAAATAAATAATATTCGCCTCAAAGACGCAGAAAATGTGCAAAGAGCAAGAGAGTGTGTAAAGTATGAGTGATGAAAACATTCAAGTGGCCTTACGGGGGTCCACAGAATTCGGCGTCGCATTCTCCCATAATAGGGATGCGGTTTTTTCTCCTTCACCTTCATCTTCCACACCAAACGAAATCATACGTCTGAAAGAACAGGTGGCAACACTCGAAATGGCGCTTTCAACAACACTGCTGGAAAAAGAATACTGGAAAAAACAGGCCCTGACAGATGAATTGACACAAAGTGCCAACCGTAAATCCTTATTGGACACATTAAACCAGACAATCGAACACTACAGAAGAACATCTACTGAAAATACGCCCAAAGAAAATGGCGAGCATCGCCGCATACAGGAAGGAAAAGGCTTCGCTCTAGGCTTTATTGACCTCGATCATTTCAAGGCAATCAATGACACATTCGGACATGAAGCAGGAGATTTGGTGCTCCAACATGTCGCGGACTATCTGAAAGACGCCCTCAGGCAGAATGATGTCATATCGGTTTATAATAGACACAGCTTCGCCGCACCACCCGAACAAGCAGGGCGTTTGGGCGGAGATGAATTTGTTTTGATACTGCAACATACGGATATGGAGACAATCAACAAAAGATGTCAGGAAATTGAATCCGGACTAAATAGCTTGATTGTAAACTATAACGGCACAAAGATTCATGTCAGAGGATCATTGGGCATCGTGAATTGCGATCTGGACCGCACAGCGGAGGAGAATCTTCATCTTGCCGATCATGCTATGATGCTCAGAAAGCAAGACAGAAAGTCAGACCACACAATGGAGGAGAAATCCGCCTTCTCGAATACGCAAGAGTCACCCCCACAAAAGCTTGGCCTTTTCTAAATTTTCAAGAAAATTGCATCTATTCTTAAGCATCCGATAATCCGATAGATGATATTCTGGTTCTGCGACTTTTTGTCATGGGATTTATGATATGCCTGAATATGTTACAACGGATACGTTGATCAAATCTTTGAGAGACGAGCTCATACAAGCTAAAGAAAGTGCAAAATACTGGGAAGTCATGGCAACAACCGATGACCTCACGGGCCTTCATAATCGCCGTATGCTCAACCACGTTCATCACCACATCACCGAACGCCGCTCGGAGCGCCACGGCGACATTACGCTTCTCTTTATTGATCTGGATGATTTCGGACAGCTCAATAAAATTTATGGAGATGATGTCGGTGATGATGCGTTGCGCCTACTTGGACAAATGATCCGCAAGAACATCCGCTCGACAGATATTGCGATCCGCAAAGGCGGAGACGAATTCATCCTGTTCCTGATGGATACAACACCGGAATTGGCATCAGGCGCGGTCGTCAAACGATTGCAATTGATGCTGGATGGAGAACTATTCTTGAATGTCCAGAATAAAACCATCCCGATTAAAGGAAGCATCGGGGTCTTTTCCTACAATAAAAACCTCTCACCGTTGGATAATATGAGACACGCCGACACGCTGATGCGTCAGACTAAAAAATCCAGAAAAAAAGGAATAAAAAATAACAAAGGGAAAAACAGCCCTACCGCCCGACAAGACGATAGGCCAGCGGCACAGTGAATCTGAGCGACTCTTCTGGCAAGGCCACTGGCGGGATATCAAAAGGGGCTGCCAATTGAACAGCCTTGATCGCGGCAGAGTCTAAAGCATGAGAGAATGACGTCCCAACAACTTTTACAGCAGAAACATTCCCCATACGGTCAATAGAGAATGACACATGAACACGCCCTTCCTCACGACTACGCAAAGCTTGCTTGGGATAAAATTTTCGGGCAAGAATTTTTTGATGAACATGGGCTTGATAACTATCAAATAAGGAAAAACTCGATTGAGAAGAGCGCTGCATCTGGACAGTCCTGACAGATGGAATAGTAACATTCTTAGAATCAGATTTTATCTGTTTTTGTACAAGCTGGACGTCCCTGTTCGGGATAACAGTTTTTTCTTGTTCTTGTGAAAAAGGTTGCGGAAGAATCTTGGGAAATGACTGAAAATCAGGATCTGCCTGCACATCCTTCTTCTGGGAAACATCTTCTTCTGGAACCATCTCGACCATATCAATCCAGATTTCCTCATGAAGTTGCGGAGTATCCTTTTGTCTTAAGGCCACCCCCGCCCCCCAGTTTCCTAGCACTCCAGTTAAAACAACAATAACCAGACCATGAAGACCAAGAGAGTATGGCAGGAAGGAAATTTCCTTCCTGCGCAACTTTTTATCAAAAAGTGGGAAATTAGAATCGTCCATTGATCTGAATTCCAACAGACCTCCCCGGTTCATTCACCTGAACTTCTGTCGGATCAAAAGCATTGGCTTTATTTAAATGAGATGAATAAGCCTTATCAAACACATTACTAACCCCGACCCGAACCTCGAATGGTTTTAAATCCGCTTTGGCGTATAAGTCCAAGGTGCCATATCCGGGTGTTTTACCGACGTCACGCTGAGCCGTATCACTATCAATACGGTTTTGCTTCAAGGCAAAATTAAACACTGTGCCAAAACTCCAGATATCCCGCCCATAATCCACACTCAGACGGCCTTCCAAAGGTGGAATTTGGGACAAAGCATCATCATCCGTCCTGTTTTGACCATATGTGTAAGCAAAGGCCCCTCCTAATGTCCATGACGGCGTCAGACGATAGGATGTCTCATATTCCATTCCCATCAACGTTGCTTGAATATTGCGGTAAATAGATTCACCACCCGACACCAGAATTCCGTCCTGACCACGTGCACGATCACGGAAAATATAATCGCTGACACGATCATAATACCCTGAAATCGTATGATCCCAGTCGGAAGATGTCATCGTAACCCCCAAATCAATCTGATGGTGTTTTTCAGGATCGATTTCGGGATTCCCAACCCAGCGATTGCTTGCAGACATGCCGTTCATGGCGATATATCGTTCAGTCACATCTGCGGTCCTGACAGACCGACTGACACCTGCAAATCCTGTGATACCAGGCGTAAAATCATATTCCAGACGAGCCAACCCTCCGACATTATTTTCATGCACCTTATCAGCAATATATCCGTAATGATTCAAATAAAGCGTGTTCGCCCGAACCATACCGAATAGAGTATTGGCTGCCTTGGCCTCTGCTTCGACACGGTCATAGCGCGCACCGACACGCAAACGAAGAACATCTGATAGTTCCGGATCAGCTTCAGCAAAGAGTCCTGTTTGACGCAAATGCGGATCAGGCCACGATGAAGACGCCAAAGTCTTTGCCTCGGTTTCCATGGCCATACCGGTAAACCCGCGCGCTCGGCGTGTATTGTCCTGCATATCAACACCGATCGTAACCGGGATTTGAGACAATTCGAAATCTCCCGAAAATTGCCCCCCAAAAGTATCCGAATTGGAAACCGTCTTCATTTTCATACCTGCCGCAGTCCGCAAGGAATAATTGTCCATCACATGGTCCACACGACTTTGGTACATATTAAAAGACAGATTTTTCAGATATTCCGAACCGATACGATGATCAAATTTGAAGCGTTGTGTGACACCGGCTGAAAAAGGGGCATCCATCATCGTAGCGTATAAGACATCGTCCATCCGCGTATATTCGATCCCGGCCTGAATCGTTGTGTCTCTTGTCGGAGTCCAAACAGGCAGCAGAGCATAAGTGGTCGTTGTCGCCGCAGAGCGTACTTCATTCCCGTTCCCGTCCTCATAATTTGCCGAGTTGAAATGGGACCAAAGACCGCGCAACTGAATTTCATCATTCCCGGCAGCCGCATCCATAGCGATATCACGAGCCTGACCGTTGGATTGGAATCCTCCTGATGCTTTAACACGATAATCAAAAGAATCCTGATCGAATGCGACAGGCTTACGTTCAAAAAGAACAGTCCCACCACTTCCGCCCGCTCCATTACGAACGGACTGGTATCCTTTCAGAACCTCGATACTATCGTAATTTTCAGCAGGGGCATAAGCCGTCGGGGGGTCCATACGGCTTGGACACCCTCCATGAATCATTGCACCATCATTGATAATATTCAATTGGGTCTGCTGCTGCCCGCGAATGACAGGATCAATCCCGTGTCCGCCCATACGCGATCCGGCAATACCAACTTGAGAGGAAAGATATTCCCCCGCATCACCACCCGTGAGAGAAGAAGAATATTGGGTCCATGGATCAATGTTTGAAGAGAACGGATATAAAGGAGTCCATGCAGCTTCAACACCGATTTCGGGAAGATTTGTTTCAGCAAATGCCAAAAAAGGAGCAAAAGCGCACATTAACGCAGTACCGGCCATCAAGCCGTTTTTAAAAGACAACAACATAGGAAATAATCTCCTGATAAGAGTTTTAAATAAATTAAGCAGTCAGATCAGGAGAATGGGGAGGCGCAGTTTTAAGAATAAACTGCCCCGGGAAAAAAAGTTCATACAGAAAAACAGAAGTCTCTGTTAAAACAGGCTCGAGAAACTCTGTCCTATACCAGACCGTTTCACCGACATACGGGTCAGAGACGGAAATCGCAGCACTCAAAAAAGAAAACGGACAACTTGGCGAGGCCTCATCATCGGCCGGTTGCCCGTTTTCATCAACATGGATCGTCTTACTATCCAATCCGGAGCAAATCGTAATCCAGTCTCCGCCGGATTTGAAATCAGGCATAAACCCCGCCGGCACACCTGCCCTGATCGCAAAGATCAAAAGCAATAAAACTAGAATGCCTGCACGTTTATGGACCATTGTTCGGGATACGCCTACGAAGCTGCCTGAATTTTTGCTTTACCCAGATCAATCTTCAAATGAAGATCCTTGAGCTGCTGTTCGGTTGCTTCACTTGGGGATCCCATCATTTGGTCTTCATAAGCACCATTCATGACGAAAGCATAAACTTCGCGCAAGTTTGGCTCATCTGCCAAAATCATGACCATACGGTCAATTCCGAAAGCACAGCCACCGTGCGGAGGTGCGCCATATTGGAAGGCATTGAGCATCCCGCCGAATTTCTTCTCAAGAACGTCGCGCGGATACCCTGCAATCGCAAAAGCTTTCTCCATGATGTCAGGACGGTGGTTACGAATACCGCCCGAGCAGATTTCAAAACCGTTACACACACAATCATACTGGAACGCTTTGATTTGCAAAGGATCAGGACCGTTGAGAGCATCAAGGCCACCTTGAGGCATAGAAAACGGGTTGTGAGAGAAATCAATCTGACCTGTCTTCTCGTTCATCTCAAACATCGGGAAGTCAACAATCCAGCAGAACTTGAACTGGGTGGTATCCAGCAAGCCCATATCTTCACAAATCTTGATACGTGCTTTACCTGCCATCGCAGCAGCTTTCGCAGGCTTATCGCAAACGAAGAAAATCGCATCGCCACTTTCAAGACCTGCAAGTTTGTTGAGTTCAGCCTGAGCGGCCACAGGAATAAATTTGGCAATTGGCCCTTTTCCTTCCGCACCTTCAACCATAACATAGCCAAGCCCCGGAGCACCTTCTCCGCGCGCCCAGTCATTGAGCTTGTCAAAGAAGCTACGAGGACGATCACCGACTTGCGGCGCACGAATGGCACGAACAACACCACCAGCATCAATCACAGACTTAAACGCATTAAATGTGACATCATCACGTTTGAAAATTTCTGTGACATCACAGATCACCAGCGGGTTACGAAGATCAGGTTTATCACATCCGTATTTCATCATAGCCTCATCCCATGTCAGGTGAGGCCAAGGAGCTTGGGTCACTGATTTCTTTTCACCAAGCCAACCAGAAAACTCTTCAAACATTCCGCCGACCACTTGTTCCATGGTCGAGAAAACATCACTTTGCTCGATAAATGACATTTCAACATCCAGCTGATAGAATTCAGCCAAACGGTCTGCACGTCCGTCTTCATCACGGAAGCATGGTGCAATCTGGAAGTAACGGTCAAATCCTGACACCATTAACAATTGTTTGAACTGTTGAGGGGCTTGCGGCAACGCATAAAATTTACCGGGATGCAAACGGGATGGAACCAAATAGTCACGCGCTCCTTCAGGAGAGGACGCTGTCAAAATCGGTGTGTTGAATTCTTGGAACCCCTGATCCCACATACGGCGACGCAAAGACGCAATCATGTTGTTACGTAGACGCACGCGGGAATGCATACCTTCACGGCGCAGATCAAGGAAACGATATTTCAAACGGATATCTTCACCCGTTTGATCCGGTTCAGCAATCTGAAATGGAACAACTTCAGCACCTGATTGCAGCTCTGCAGTCTGGATGTAAACTTCAATATCACCTGTCGGAAGTTTGGAGTTTGCAGTTCCGTCCGCACGTTTTTTGACCTTACCTTCAATAGTGATAACGGACTCAACGCGCCATTGCTCAACTTGTTTCAAAGCAACAGAATCCTGATCCACTACACATTGAGTCACACCATACGTATCCCGTAAATCGATAAACAACACACCGCCATGGTCGCGCATACGGGCGATCCATCCGGAGAGTTTTACGATTTGGCCTTCATCAGACAGGCGCAAGGCGCCGCAATTGTGGGAACGGTACTTATGCATAATTAACCTTTTCACTTTCAAAAAATGCTTACAGCCGCCTTTATAGCGGCTGACCACCTGATTTCCAATGGTTTTTTCCCTACAATCGACCACTTTTAGCGATAAAATCAACAAACGATCCTATTCTTGTGCATTGCGACAATCTGGCAGAGTGTCAATTCCCGATTTTCCTTGAAATACCTTGATTTTTGGAGCATTCTAAAAATATATTGCACTGCACATTTTTCGTAAAAATGGGCAAATCGGCCAAAAAGAGGAAAGATTAATGAAAACAGAAACCCTGAACATCACCCCAAATACCATAACCCCGCTCAAAGCCCATCGCCTGATCGAAAAGACGGTCACAGTTGAACAAGGCCATTTGAATGTCGAGGTCGGAGAACATATTTACATCCTGACAGCAGGACAATACGTGACCATTCCCCGTGGTGTTCCATTTGCTTATGCAAATCTATCCCCTAGCCTGACAAAAATCTCCGAAACTGTAGATGCCGTAGCAGTAAATGACGACACAAAACTCTATGCAGATGAAACAGGTACAACTTATATCGAGAACGCGGCTCCCTCGACCCAGATTTCTATGTCCCTGTATCAAGGTCTGTCAGATATGCGTATTCATCAAAACGCTGCATAACTATCCTTAAATAAAATATCCGCATGGAGAATCTGCGTAAGAACCCCGCCGCAACCGGGGTTCTTGTATATTTGTAAAATTTCCAAGGGCTATGTGTAGCCTACATACTCGATGACCATACCCCGATTTTTTTGGAAAACTGTTTATTTCTTGCCCCTGAGATTAACCATTACCGAGGCAAAATTCCCTCATACATGGGACAACGCCTTTATCTACCTGACAATTCTTGCGTGTCTCTATGTTAAAAAAACAGCATATTTTTACATAATATAAATAATCCCTATTTCTTTCTTTTTCGCTCTGAGGTAAACAACCTGCATGACCTTGATAACCAACAATTCCGAACTCCAGAGTTTTTGCAAATCCCTCTCGACCGCCCCGTTTATTACGGTAGATACGGAATTCCTGCGTGAAAAAACATACTACGCAAAATTGTGTCTGATCCAGATATCAGGACCTGATAAAGACGCGCGCGCCATAGATGTGCTCTCAGACGAAGAGGAGATTGATCTAACGCCAGTTTGGGATTTGATGAACAATCAAAAAATTCTCAAAGTTTTCCATGCTGCACGTCAAGATCTGGAAATCATATATACCCTCTCCGGAAAAATCCCAACCCCACTATATGATACACAGATCGCTGCGATGGTCTGCGGGTATGGAGAACAAGCTGGATATGAAGCGCTTGTCACAAGCATTTGCAAAGTCAAAGTAGATAAATCAAGCCAGTTTACCGATTGGTCTCACCGCCCACTGAGCAAGAAACAACTGAATTACGCTCTGGCAGACGTAACCCATCTGGTCGATATTTACGAACATCTGGAAGACCAGCTTACAAGCAAAAACAGACAGAACTGGGTTGCCGAAGAGGTCGAAGCTCTGACGGACATAAACCTTTATAAAATAGATCCGAACGAGACATGGCGGCGGCTCAAAATTAGATCAGCTAAACCGAAAGACCTAGCCGTCATGAAGGAACTCTCCGCATGGAGGGAAACCGAAGCCCAAAAACGCGATGTCCCAAGATCACGCATCCTCAAGGATGAAACGCTCCTTGATTTGTCATTCCAAAAGCCTTTGACGGATACAGAGCTTGCAAGAATCCGCGGCATTTCGGCTGACATGGCACGAGGTAAGTTCGGAAAGCTGATTCTGGAAGTCGTCAATCGCAGCGTGGATATTCCCGAAGAGGAATGCCCAACTCTTGAGGCCAAAAAACCACTTCCCCCAAAACTGGCCCCTGCTCTCGAAATGCTCAAGATGCTGCTCAAGATCAAGTCTGCGGAGAATGATGTCGCTGCAAAATTGATTGCCTCATCTTCCGACCTTGAAGATTACGTTCAGGATCCGGATGGCGCACATCTGCTGTGTAACGGCTGGAGATTCGAGATTTTTGGAAAAGATGCAGCAAAAATGCTGGCTGGAAAACTGGGGCTGACAATCCACAAAAATAAAATCCGCCAGATCGAACTGGATTAACCTAAACAAAAAGCCTCTCTCCGTCACCACACGTTCACTCATGAGATAGAGGCGGTTAAGAGCTTGTTAAAGTGGCGATGATATCTTATTTGTGAGCAGATCCTGTCTGCGGGGAAAAATTTGCACCGAAAACGTTAACCATATAAGAAGATGGCCTTAGATTTGGACATGCCTCGTACATATCACGTCACAAAAAAGATGCTATACCTGACAGTGCTGACTGCAATCAGCCTGATTATATTCTGTTCACCCTCAATCGCTAATGGTTTGAATTTACGCAACATAGGAAACTACGCAGGCCCTGAATATAATTTTGACTATTTCAATGACATGTCGATTGCCGATTTTAAACTAATGATGACGGAAGCAGAAGTGCGTGAAATCATTAAACGTGACGGCTGGACAGGTGGTTGGGTCGACACCCCTGTATCGCCCCCTGAAACCATCGAGACAACTGGCTACACCTTCAAAAAAGGGCTGGATCAGGCTATTTCCCTTTACCGGTATAAAACAGCCGATGATGACAGCTACAAAATATATGCCATAGAATTTGCCAAAAAATTTCCTGCAAGTCAGGATATGAGTATCATCACACAAAGACTATTTGAAAGATATGGTGAACCGACAAACATCAAAAGAGATGGTGTCAATATTGTCTTCGAATACAGCCCTGACAACAAAATGTCAGGAGTCAGGGACTGCCAAACTGTTTCCCAGCAAAAGCAGCCCAAATGCTTTCTCTATGTGTCTTGGCTTAAAGGACCGCGCATGACGATCAAGATAGGCAATAAAGGTCTCGAGATGGTTTTGGAAAATGAAAACGAAGCTCTGACAAGCCAGACAACGCTTAACGCACGCAAAGGCATTTTTGTTGAACAGCTAAAAAAACGCGAAGCAGAGAATTTCAATCTGGACTTCTAGAAAATCAGCGCTATAACCTACTGGAAGTGCCGCTGATTGCCAAAATTTTGACTTTCCCTATTGCCTGAACAAGGCTAGAATACTCACGAAACATTCGCCCCCCTCACCCCCTAACCGGATCGACCAAACAATGACCACTGACAAAGCCCCTTTGCCGCTCTTTTATAAAAAGCCGGAACCATTGGATGCAAACAAGCACAAGACACTTGCTCTCAAAAAGGAATTCGGTTTGGGCTTTACAAGAGATGTCAACGCCGTTCCGATCACGATGATTGAAATGCCTCAGATCTGCCATCACTACCCGATTGCTTTTAGCCCCGATAAGAATGCTACTCCCGTGGCTATTCTGGGTCTTCGTGATAACGAAAACCTGTTTCTGGATGACAAAGGTGAATGGGAACCGATGACCTACATTCCGTCTTATATTCGCCGCTACCCGTTTATATTTTCCGAGAATCCGCAGAATGACCAACTGGTCTTATGCGTAGATGCGGACACAAAGATTGTTGAAGAAAAAGGCGAGCAACGCTTCTTTACCGATGACGGAACAGCAACGGCCCTTGCAAAAAATGCATTGGAATTCTGCAAATCCTACCATGCAGCAGCACATCAGACGACAGAAATGGGTAAGTTCCTGAGTGAAGCTGGATTATTGGTTGAGAGAACTGCAGAAATAATGGCGCCGAACGGCAAGAAAATCAATTTTTCAGGATTCCGTATAATCGATGAAGCCAAATTGGCTGAGTTGGATGACAAAACGTTCCTGGAATTGCGCAATAAAGGCTTCCTGCCATTTATATACGCGCATTTATTCTCCGGGGCGCAATGGCAAAAATTAACGGCTTTGCTTGCCAAACGCATGAAATAGCTCAATAAACCGCTATAAAAGAAATAATAATACACAATTATTTCACTCCCTTGGACGGGAAAACTTGAAACTGCACTTGAGAATGTGCTAACTCATCCCCATTCCAAATTTATATATAATGTGCCGAACCATACCAAGGGGGTGTTCTATGGCAAAAGTGAATGTTGCGAAAGCTTCAGATCTGACAGGGAAGTCAAAATCCACGATTCAACGTGCCTTGAAATCCGGTCGTCTGTCGTTTAGCGTCAACGATGCTGGTGACAAGGAAATTGATACATCGGAACTCGAGCGCGTATACGGAGCATTCCCTCCGAAAGTGGATGCCGAAGCTGCCATCCGCGCAGAATTACAAAAAGCACAGGATATGTTGGAAATGGAACGCGTCAGAATGCGTTGCCGTTCTCTGGAAGACCAACTGCACACAACAGAACGCCAATTGGATGATATGCGTGACCAGCGCGATCAATGGCAAAAACAAGCCCAACAATTGATGATTACAAACCAGACTTCCCAAAAGCAAGCCGAAGAGCTAAAACAGGAAATCCGCGACCGCGAAGCCCGTGAACGTGAAGCACGTAAACGCCGTATGGAAGAACGCATGAAAGTCATGCAAGCCCATAACGAAAATGCGTCCTCTGATCCAATCTACGGCTCTGAAGAATCAATGCCAATCTGGGCCAAAATCAAAGATACAATCAACAAGATCCGGGCAGCGTAAGCTTCCCGTTTTTTTACGTTCTTCTTTTCTCTACCGGAATTTGGACATGCCGCACATCATTGCAGAATTGAATGCAACATTGCTGCCCGCAGCATCAGAGCAAGACCTTTTGAAGGCCTTACATCTCGAGTTGGCTAAAGAGCCAAGCGTTGCACTTGATAGGATCAAAACCAGATCAGTCCACCTCCCGCATGTCATCGTTGGAGATGATACAAAAGAAGACAGGATGATCCATATTGTTGTTAAACTTCTCAAGGGAAGAAGTGTAGAAACACGCAAAACTATCGGGCTTGCCTTACAAAAAACTACACAGGACTTTCTGGCACGAAAAAATATCGGCGGATGTCACGTCACCGTTGAAATGATTGAACTTGATCCCGAAACTTACGCGGCATAACTCTCGACTCTCGATACACCAACCCTTTAATTAAAGAGCTGTTTCTGCCATACTGGAAAGCATGGCAGAAGGCGATGACAAACCGGACGAATCGTCCAAGACAGAAGAAGCCACCCCCAAGAAGCTTGAAGAAGCGCGAAAACGGGGTCAGGTGGCTCAATCTCGCGACTTAAATACATGGATTGTCCTCCTTGCGGCAACCCTGCTCATCGGTACAGCCACACCATACATGTTTGCCGAACTTACAGATTTTCTGAAGCAATTTTTGTCAGAAGCACACACCATGCCGGGAACTCCTGGCGGGATTGGGATTATTCTCACCGAAACAGCACACCACGCCATCACAGCAACCTTTATCGTCTTTCTGGCATTACTGGTCTCTGCCATTATCGGCCCCATAATGCAAGTCGGCCCTTTAATCGCACCAGAGGTCCTGAAACCGGATTGGTCGAAAGTATCCATATTCAAAGGTTTTGCCCGTCTTTTTTCTATTAAGTCGATTGCAGAATTTGTAAAAGGCCTTTTGAAAATTTCAGCCATCGCAATTGTCGGTTTTGTTATGGTCTACCCTTATCTTGAAGGTGTTGAACACACAATTGATATGACACCGGTCCAAATGCTGGAAGAAACAAAAGACCTCTCCATCCGGATGATGATCGGCATTCTTGTTGCCTTACTGGCAATTGCTCTGGCTGATTTGCTCTTCCAGAAATGGGAATTCAGCAAACAAATGCGGATGACTAAACAGGAAATCAAAGACGAATACAAACAGACCGAAGGTGACCCGTTCATCAAAGGAAAACTGAAGCAAATCCGGATGGAACGTGCACGCCAGCGTATGATGCAAAACGTCCCAAAAGCCGATGTGGTTATCACAAACCCAACCCACTATTCCGTAGCTCTGAAATACGACACAGAGGTAGCAGAGGCTCCTGTTGTCATAGCAAAAGGGGTAGACGAGCTGGCGCTTAGGATCAGAACCGTTGCAACAGACAACGAAGTTATTCTCTTTGAAAACCCACCCTTGGCCCGAACACTCTACGATACGGTTGATATTGATCAACAAATTCCGGAAGAAGTTTATAAGGCTGTCGCGGAAATCATTTCCTACGTCTATAAAAAACAAGGAAAAATCAAGTAATCCGGACTAGGCGCTTTATTTATCGGCAGTTTTCTGTCATTCTTGAACCATACAACAAGCCTCTTCCGGACCACTAAAAATGTCAGACATCTCAATAGAATCTTGCCCAATAAAACTGAACCGCAAATCGGGTTTGTTCGGATTTCTGAACTTCGGCAAATCACGGGAACAAAGGCTCCTCGCAGAAGTCTTGGAGATGTCCCGCAACGCCCGGATGGTTTCGGACAAGGCTGGAAATTCGGTCCTATACAATTCGAAATTCGCAGCACTGTGCCCCGAGCAAACTTCTGTATCCGTCAAAAGTCTGATGACCTTTTTTAAGAACACTCCTGATCGGGAACAAAAGTTTAAAAATCTTGCAGAAAATGCACTCCTTGGAAAAACACTTTCGGAAACACTCCGGAAAAACGACACCACAACCATCTGGTATGAAGTCACAGCAGGCCCAGTCAGCGGCGGCTGGGACGGATATATCCATTGGCGTGTCGAGGATGTAACAGATCAACTTGCGCAGCAAGAAAAACTCTCTGAAGAACACGAGAAGTTAACAAACTATGCGGACAATGCGCCTGTAGGATTTTTTTCGGTAAACGAACTGGGAGTTTTTGAGTTTGTCAACGCCACCTTTGCAAGGTGGCTCGGTGCAGAACCGACCGATTTAGTAGGTAAGAAAAACCTTCATAGTTTTTTTGTCACCCTTCCCGATAGATCATCCCCTTACGACATCAAGGAAGGTGGTGGTGTCCGCCAGATGGCCGAAGTCAAAATAAAGCCCGTAAAAGGCAGAGAGTTTCTAACATCTATAACTCAAACCGTTGTCCACAGTACAGATGGGAAGCTCCTGACCCATGCAGTCGTTAACGATCTCACAACCGAACAAAATATCCGACAAGCATTACGAGACTCCGAAGACCGTTTCCGCCAGTTTTTCGAAGAAGCCCCAATAGGAATTGTCATTCTTGACGAAGATAACAAAGTTAAAGAGTGTAACCGCTTCCTTGAAAATATGGCAGAGAAGAAACCCTCGGATATCCAGTTTATTCCGTTCAACGAATTGATAGACTACGCAGACTGGCCTCTTGTCAATGATGCAATTTCCTGCATCCGTCAGGGAAAAACTTTGAATGATCCATTAGAAGTCAGCATCTGGAAACATAAATCAAAAAAACTGCTCCCATGCCACATGTATGCCAGCATGTTTTCCGAAGGCAACAATATGGCTATTCACTTTTTGGATTTAAGCCAACAAAAAAATCTCGAGAGCCAATTCATTCAATCACAAAAAATGCAAGCGGTCGGACAATTAGCTGGCGGCATTGCACATGACTTTAACAATCTGCTGACCGCAATTATCGGCTTTTGCGATCTATTGCTCTTGCGACACAAACCAGGCGACCCGTCTTTTGGTGATATCCAGCAAATCAAACAAAATTCGAACCGTGCAGCAAATCTGGTCAGACAGCTTCTGGCATTCTCCAGACAACAGACACTGCGCCCACAAATTCAGGACATCACCGACATTCTGACCGAAGTCGCCCATCTCCTGCGCCGACTGATCGGTGTCAATATCGAACTCTCTCTGGTTCATGGAAACGACCTGTGGCCTGTTAAAGTTGATAGCGGACAAATGGAGCAAGTTCTTGTCAATATGGCCGTAAATGCACGGGATGCCATGCCCGACGGAGGAGAGCTTATCATTGAAACAAGCTCAGAGACGACAATGGACCCCATCAGTTTCGGACAAGATATAATGCCCGCAGGAGAATGGGTTAAACTTGAAATCAAAGACAACGGGACAGGTATCCCTGCGGATATTCTTGAACATATATTCGAACCGTTTTTTACCACAAAGGATGTAGGCAAGGGTACAGGGCTAGGCCTTGCAACAGTCTACGGCATCATCCGCCAGTCAGGCGGGTATCTCGGCGTTGATAGCGCTGTCGGCGAAGGCACGACATTTACCATTTATCTGCCGCGTGTTCGTGAAGAGGAGAAAGCGCAAGAAGCCCCCACAGGGCAAGCAGAAGATATGTCAACAGACCTGACAGGTAATGCCCGCATATTACTCGTGGAAGACGAAGATGCTGTCAGAACATTCTCGACCCGTGCCCTTACCAACAAAGGGTATGAAGTCTTAACAGCAGAAAACGGCGAGTCAGGGCTGGAAGTCTTCAAATCCCTTGATAAACCCATAGATCTCCTGATTACCGATGTCATGATGCCCGGAAAAGATGGCCCAACCCTCGCAAAAGAGATCAGGGAAAGCGTACCCGATCTCAAGATTGTTTTCATATCCGGCTACACTGAAGAGCGCCTGAAAGACACTTTGGGAAATAACATCTATTTCCTTCCGAAACCTTTCACGTTGAAAGACTTGGCGGCAAAGGTCAAAGAAGTTTTACAAGAGTAAGAATATCCCCTTAAAATTTCATACATACAATTTTAAGGCTCAGCATGATAAGCTGAAAAGGAAGAATCCTCCCTTTCGGGAGTTCAAGGGCTGCGTATTGGGAAATTCGGCTAAATGGACTGATAATGGTTACGACACCACAAGCCAACTACGGAAACGGAAATATCTACACGACAATCCAAAGATTGGGGTCGTCAAATGCCCAATTAGGCCTAGCAAACAGAAACTCTTCCCAAGAACGAATCCAAAGCATCAGAAATGTTGATGTCGCCGCTGAGCCAAGCGTCTACACTGTTATCAGTCAACAGGAAGCAACGGATGCCAGTGCAGAACAAGGCCTTAATGATAAAAACCCTGTATCCGAACGCCTGGGATGGGTACAGCAAATGCACCAGAGGATTGTAGAAAATCATGGTTTTGAGGCCAAGCAAGCGCAAGTCAATGCCCTAGCCCGCAACACAATGATCATCAACATTCCGCCCGATGAACGCGGAACCTTGGCAGACCTGTCCGCATAAATCAGAAGTTTAGAGGAAACCGCCCGTGTCCGAAATCTGGGAATCAACAGTTCTGCTTTTTTCAACCCTTGCTGCCCTGTTTATCGGGACAGACACAATGCCCGTTTCTTCTGAACAACTTAAATCGCAGCAAGACAAACAGACCATCCCCACACATTACAGCAAAAGAACAGATTTCAGCCCTGAGAATATAGAAATCATAGCGCTGAATAATGCAGTGACAAAAGACGTCACGAATGCTGTCGCCAAAAAGCTCTCTGACCAATACAGCATCCCCGTCCATGTCCTGCGCTATAAAGCAAATCTAACATCCGCCTACGTTGCTGAACGCCAGCAATATGACGGAAAGAAACTGCTCGGAATTCTTGAACTCCCACGCCAGAAAAATACTTATGTGATCTATATCATTGATGGAGATATCTACACGACAGGCTATAACTTCCTTTTTGCCCACACGGATTTCAAGTCCCATGAAACCGTAATTTCCATGAGCCGCTTCAAAGATGAACATAAAGACAGCAACATCTCCATAGAACGTCTCAATAAACTGCTGATGCGCCGGATTGGTTTTGCCTATGGTCTTGAGAGTAACGAATGCGTCATGTACTTTGCGCCATCTCTCGAAGAGTTCGACAAAGTCGAAGCCACGTACTGCCCGCAAGACAAGGCATTTCTGGAAAGACGCGGCGTCCTCAAAACAGCATTCCGCCAAAACTAACCAATTGAAAAACAATAATTTTCACCCATAAATGAACAAAAATAGAACATTCGTTCTCATTTGTTCTTTACAAAAAGAACAAATGTGGTACAAAATTTCATATGGGCAGGTTACAGCGAATCGTGCTCAAACTAGGAAAGGGAAAAATATGTCAGTTACACCATTCAAAGGATCAGATATGGACAAATCATCAGCGGAAAAAAACAAGGCCCTCGAAGCAGCCCTCGCACAGATAGAGCGGGCATTCGGTAAAGGCTCCATCATGAAGCTCGCGGGTGAAGAACATAAAATGGATGTCGAAGCCATCCCGACAGGGTCATTGGGACTGGATATAGCACTAGGAATTGGCGGATTGCCACGTGGCCGCATTATCGAAATTTTTGGGCCTGAATCATCAGGGAAGACAACTCTGGCACTGCAGGTAATCGCAGAAGCTCAAAAAATGGGCGGGACCTGTGCGATTGTTGATGCCGAACACGCACTTGACCCTGGCTACGCAAAGAAACTTGGCTGTGATATTGAAAACATGTTGATTTCCCAGCCGGACACAGGAGAACAAGCCCTCGAAATTGCAGACACTCTCGTTCGCTCTGGTGCACTGGATGTCCTCGTGATCGACTCGGTCGCAGCTCTCGTGCCGCGCGCTGAACTTGAAGGAGAAATGGGCGATAGCCACGTCGGCCTACAGGCCCGTCTAATGTCACAAGCTCTCCGTAAATTGACAGGCTCAATTTCCCGCTCACGCACTGTCGTGATATTTATCAACCAGATCCGCATGAAAATTGGTGTAATGTTCGGCTCTCCCGAAACAACAACTGGTGGTAACGCTCTGAAGTTTTACGCTTCCGTACGTCTGGATATCCGCCGTATCGGATCTATCAAAGACCGTGAAATTGTCTCTGGGAACCAGACCCGTGTAAAAGTCGTGAAAAACAAAATGGCACCTCCATTCCGTGAAGTCCAGTTTGACATCATGTACGGCGAAGGAATTTCCAAGACGGGTGAATTGATCGACATCGGCGTGACCACCAACCTCGTTGAAAAATCAGGTGCATGGTACTCCTATGACGGACAACGCATCGGTCAAGGACGTGAAAACGCCAAGCAATTCATGAAAGATAATCCGGAAGTGGCTAAAAAGCTCGAGGGTCAAATTCTTCAGCAATCGGGTATCGTGGCAGATGCAATGCTGACAGGACCTGAAAACGATCAAGAGCACGCAGAAGCCAATCTGTCGGTTGAAGATGATGCTCCGGCGGAAGCTCCGGCACCAAAATCTAAAAAGTCCGCATAAATTAAAAGTTCCCTTCCACGGAAAAGCGGGGCAAAAGCCCCGTTTTTCTTGACGAAAACCTCCCGAAACAATATGGTCACTCCACTCATACACACGTAAAAACAGGGAATAAATATGGCCAAAAGATCACAAGATACTGGCATCATGACAATCTTCACATTGGCCCGACTGGCTTCAGCAGGAAATCCTGAACTATTTCCGGTAATGATGGTCCACTTCCTGCGGACCAGTTCATCACAACCTCTGAACGGACCTGAACGCAAACAAGAATTAAATCCCGGAAAACTGGGCAGACATAGTGGACGCCACATCTAAAAGAACCGCGGCAGATAATTGAAACCGTACGAAAACGAACTATACAATATCTGAAACAAGAGACCGAGAACCATGGCCCTGACGACGATATCCATCCGCGGTGCGCGCGAACATAATTTGAAAAACGTCAATCTCGACATCCCGCGTGATAAGCTGGTTGTTGTCACAGGCCTATCAGGCTCAGGAAAATCATCCCTCGCTTTTGATACCATTTATGCTGAAGGTCAACGCCGCTACGTCGAAAGCCTTTCCGCCTATGCCCGCCAATTCCTGGAAATGATGCAAAAGCCGGATGTAGATTCCATCGAAGGCCTGTCCCCCGCTATTTCCATTGAGCAAAAAACCACCAGCCGCAACCCACGCTCGACTGTTGGAACTGTCACAGAAATATACGACTATATGCGCCTCCTCTGGGCGCGTGTCGGTGTACCCTATTCCCCTGCTACAGGCAAACCGATTGAGAGTCAGACAGTATCCCAAATGGTGGATCGCATCATTGCGATGGGCGAAGGCACGAAACTTTATGTCCTCGCGCCAATCGTCAGAGGGCGCAAAGGCGAATACAAAAAAGAATTAAAAGAACTTCAAGCAAAGGGATTCCAGCGCGTCAAAATTGATGGAACACTTTATGAAATCACCGAAGCTCCAAACCTCGATAAAAAATTCAAACACGATATCGCCGTTGTCGTGGATCGGGTAGTCATCCGCGAGGACAGCGCAACACGTTTGGCTGACTCTGTTGAAACAGCTCTCAAACTTGCTGAAGGCCTTTTGATTGTCGAAAATGCAACAACAGGCGAAGAAACGCTTTACTCAGAAAAATTCGCATGCCCTGTCTCAGGCTTTACAATACCTGAGATCGAACCGCGCCTATTCTCGTTCAACTCTCCTCATGGAGCTTGCCCCGAATGCGATGGTCTTGGCCTAACCTTATACATGGACCCTGCGCTCGTTGTACCCGATGAAACAAAAACCATTGCAGACGGTGCAGTCGAGCCATGGTCCAAAAGTTTTGCAAAATATTATATCGGTGCCATGGAAGATGTGTGTGCAGCATATAAAGCTGATATTTTCACCCCATGGAAAGACCTTCCTGAAAAAGTCAAACAGGTTCTACTCTACGGCAGTGAGGGAAGGGAAATTACTTTCAATTACGGCGAAGGCAAAAATGCCTATCAGCAGAATCGTACATTCGAGGGAGTAATCCCAAACCTCGACCGCCGCTTCAAGGAAACAGAAAGCCAGAGCATGGTCGAGGAGTATTCCAAATACCAAAGCAGCTCTCCCTGTACGTCTTGTCATGGGGCACGCCTCAAGCCGGAAGCTCTTGCAGTCAAAATTGCCATGCGGGATATTTCAAGCGCCACTGCATTCTCGATTGCAGAAGCTCATGACTGGTTTGCAAGTCTTCCGAAGAATCTTACACGCCAACAAAACGATATTGCCACACGTATTCTGAAAGAGATCAACGAGCGCCTAAAATTCCTGATGAATGTCGGCCTCGATTACCTTTCTCTCGACAGAGCATCGGGAACACTCTCGGGTGGAGAAAGCCAACGTATTCGCCTCGCCTCTCAGATCGGATCAGGATTGACAGGCGTTCTCTATGTATTGGACGAGCCATCTATCGGCCTCCACCAGCGTGATAACAACAGGCTCCTTGAAACGCTTACCCATCTACGCGATATCGGAAATACCGTTCTGGTCGTTGAGCATGATGAGGACGCAATACGTGCAGCTGACTATCTGATCGACATGGGCCCCGGCGCAGGTATCCACGGCGGACAAGTAATTGCCGAAGGCACGCCTGAAAAAGTCTTTGCCTGTGAGGAAAGCATCACAGCCCAATATATGAGTGGCAAGCGCGAAATAGAAGTTCCTAAAAGCCGCCGTACAGGGAAAATGAACGGTAAAAAGCAGGAGCTTCTGAAACTGGTCGGTGCAACCGGAAATAATTTGAAAAACGTTACAACCGAAATACCACTCGGAACCTTCACATGCGTGACAGGTGTCTCGGGAAGCGGGAAATCCACCCTCATTCTCGATACACTCTTTAAAGCTGTATCAAAAAAGCTAATGAAAACCAACGATATCCCATCACCTTACACATCTATGTCGGGAACAGAATATCTGGACAAGGTGATTGATATTGACCAATCCCCTATCGGGCGCACACCGCGATCAAACCCTGCCACATATACAGGATGTTTTACGCCAATCAGAGAGTGGTTTGCAGGCCTTCCGGAGGCCAAGGCGCGCGGTTATAACCCTGGGCGCTTTTCATTTAACGTCAAAGGCGGGCGCTGTGAAGCCTGTCAAGGGGATGGGGTCATCAAGATTGAAATGCACTTCCTGCCTGATGTCTATGTGACCTGCGAGGAATGCAAAGGCAAACGCTATAACCGCGAAACACTCGATGTAAAATATAAAGGAAAATCTATTAGCGATGTCCTTGATATGTCGATTGAAGACGCTTGCGAGTTTTTTAAAGCCATTCCGGCAATCCGCAACAAACTCGAAACCTTGCATCAAGTCGGCCTTGATTACATCAAAGTGGGGCAACCCGCGACAACCCTATCTGGCGGCGAAGCGCAACGTGTTAAACTGGCGAAAGAACTTTCGAAGCGCGCAACAGGCCAAACACTGTATATTTTAGATGAACCAACCACAGGACTCCACTTCGAAGATGTCCGCAAACTGTTGGAAGTTTTGCACCGCCTCGTTGATACAGGCAACACCGTCCTTGTCATCGAACATAATCTGGATGTGATTAAAACGGCGGACTGGATTATTGACATCGGCCCTGAGGGGGGATCAGGCGGCGGTCAAATCATCGCGACAGGAACGCCGGAAGATATTGCTAAAGCCAAAGGCAGCTACACTGGGGAATATCTAAGCCCGCTACTCAAACGCAAATCGACATCCAAGAAGAAAACCGCCTAGAACTTAGTAGAGCGTTGTCGGCCATTTATAATCCATCGACAACGGCAGATCGAACGTGCGCTCGATAATATATTGGGCAACCTTATCGACATGAAAATAATCATGGACACGCTCGCATCCCGTACGGGCAATTTTGACACGCTCATCTTCGTGCGCCAGATAATATCTGATTTTATCAAGCAGCTCATCTTTTTCTTTGAAAGAAATAAAACTGTCATTACCCAGAACGTCTTCAAATTGTGGACCTTCAGGAATAAAGGCCAGAACACCTGACCCCATATATTGGCTCATACGCCCTGACGCATACAGATAGTAATCTTCTGTCTTGTTCATGCACAGCCCCATCTTGGACCGTCCCAAAAGCTCATAGAAATCTGCGCCGAACACCAGATCAGTGTTAACACCAGCTCCACCGATATGCAGCTTCATCCCATCACTATGGTCGACCAGATATTTTGCTAGAATAGCCCTGTGATCATGCTGGTCCCGCAACACACTCCCCAAAAACAAGAAATCGATATCTGCCTTCGGGTTGAGATAAGCCCGTTCTGTCTCGAGTGCCGGATCAACCGGATTAGGCATAAAAGATACTTTGGTTTTAGGATGGGAAAAGCGCGATAAAGATTCCCCTGCGGTCGTAATAAAGATGGTATCAACATGGCCAACACGCTGCATAATATCCGCACTATTCTGTGCAGAGTGAAGCGGATCGACATTACGATACGTAATCCTGACATCAGGATTTATAGCCCGCATTTCAGCCAATGTCTCGTTCGGCACATTCTTGCAATGCCCGAGCATCACCATGTGCGGACGATAGATCTTGTACATCTCAAGAAGTTTTTCGTTCATCTTTTTGACGCCGAACTTCTGAGACCTGAAAATATTGGAATAACGTGAAATATCTCTATCGTTAAAGGCCACAACACTATGCCCCAAACGCGTCAAACCATTCACCAGCTTTTGCGGCGTGAAATAATATTTAATCGGCCAGTCAAACCCCAGCCCGTATCCGACATAAAGAATTCTCATGTCGGCACTCTAGCAAGTCAGTGGAATTTTAAAACAGCTATTTCGCAAATATCCACGCGACAGATAAAATGACAGAAAACAAAAGGGAAAGAGTTGTGCGGGTGTGATGAAATTGGTAGACGCACTAGATTTTGAGTCGGACACAAATGAGCAACCAATTGATTTAATTATATATTTTTATAAAAAGTTAAAATGTGTAAGGCTTTGTGTAAGTGTGTAAGCCAAAATCTGGCGCAACTATTTCACACTTATCCACAACGATTTCAAAAAACAGGAAGCAACGGAAAAAATAATCAGACAAAGAATTGTCTCATTTCTTTTCTAAGAGAACAATGCAAATTTTTTAGAAGATATATCAGCAAGAAATCCCTGATAGCCAGTGAAAATCCGGTAGAAAGGCAACTTGCCCACCGCCTGCTAACTTCACAAGGGAACTATGCCAAATCAATCCACTAGAGATTTTTTCTATAGCTTCCGACAGCTCTTTTTCCATGACATTTTGGAATGAACAATATGACATAGGATTATTTCTTCCCGAAAAACTTGATTAGATGGATCTTAAATTTATTAAAAACGGATTCTTTTTCTTTTGAATTCATAAAAATCACACAATTAGGAGAATATTTATAATCACGACCGATCCTCATCCCAGAAAAACTTTCATCTTTAAAAATGTAGCAGATTTGATCTAAAAGCATCTGCCCTACCTGAACAATACAAACAGTATCATTCTTTGCTATCTTTCTAAAATCTTCAGCCAATCTACGATAAAATAACAAACCATCATCCCCACCGTTTAACGCTTCACTAGGGTCATATTCAGAGACCTCCCTTACAAGCTTAGGCACTAAATTTCTAGGTATTCTAGGCGGATTTGAAATTATAATATCAAATGTCTCATTTAGATTTGATGTCCAATCAGTTTGAATGAAAGAAACCCTATTTGAAACGCCATTTCTTTCAGCATTTCGCTTAGCTAGATCTAACGCTTCCAATGATATATCAACCCCTGTTCCTTTTGCATTTGGCAACTTCTTCAAGAGCGATATCAGCATGCATCCTGATCCGGTACCAAGATCTAGGATATTAAGAGGTTTATCAAACTTTTCTGCAATCAGGAGTGCATGTTCAACAGTGGTTTCTGTTTCTTGACATGGTCTATAAACTGCTTCAGAAAGTTCAAACTCATAGCCAAAAAATTCGGATGCCCCAAAAATTCGCTCTAGCGGCTCTCTATTTATGCGCCGCTCAATGAGCGCAAGAACTGCCTGATTATGCTCACCTATTGTAAGCTGAGCTTTCGTAACATACTCGGTAATTTTCTTGATATCTTCAAAAGGGTCAGCAACACCAGCTATCTTCAAGCGTTTTTGTGCTTGCAATAACTGCTGTTCAAAAACAGGGATGGATGCTGTGCCCGAAGACAATTAAGGCTCTATCTTTCGCTTGTAGTAATCCCCATAATAGTTAGGGGTATCACTTGGTCGCTGATAGTTAGGTGTATAGTTCGGATTGTAATTGGGCGTATAATATTCTGGGTGAGACTTCCCACCATCATCAATTTTTGGCAGTCTTAAGCCTGCATAAATAGCCATTTTTTCTCCGAGATTTTGAATGTAAAAAATTTTACAGAAAAAGAAATACCTGTCAAGGTTGAGTTTTGGACAGAGAGCCGTGAAATAGCAGAATTATCTTCCCCCTAGCCCAACGACAATTTCTGCCATTGAAACAGGACGCTCAGCTGGATCAAGAGACGTTCTAACTGCCATTATATACTCGTTTCAATCAGCAGGAGTTGAGCTTACTGAAGACGGAGGCGTTCGCCCCCGCCAGAATGAAATTCAAATCTTTCGTGGTGCCGATGGATTCAGAGCTTTCTTCGATGATGTTTATAAAATTGCCAAAGACCATGAAGACCCTCGTATTTCCATTACCAGTCACAACGAGAGAGAATTCGAAAAATGGATGGGGTATGATTTCGATGCCATGCACATGGATCGTATGACAGAATTAAAAAAAGAAAAAATTAGGTGCCTCTTAAAAGACAAAGACACTTATATCCCCTCACATAGATATTGCGATTATAGGTGGGTTCCACCAGAGCAATTTGCAGATGTCTCTTTTTATATTTATGGGGACAAAGTAGGTTTTATAGAATTTTTAGAAAATGAAGTTCGTGTAACGGTAGTAAACAATAGCGCAGTAGTAACAGCCTTAAGAACAATGTTCGACTTGTATTGGAATACATCTCTGCTTAAGCAGTCAGAAAATTAAGGCGCAAGCCGCAGCAGAGGCCGGATTTAAACCTCAAATCATTCAATATGGCCCAATAGCCTTGTTGGTGGCAGAAAAATTATAATGTGAAAATAAACCAAGTTTATTTGATGTGATAACCATAAAGCTTTTATACTTGCAACATATCAACTATTGATATATTATAGATTATATGGCTGACATTTTCCCCCCACGGATTACGAAGCCAAAGCCTGAAACAATGATTTTCTGCGGATTTCCGAAGCCTCTTTGGAATGGATAAAATTTGAAATAAATTTTATTAAAAATCTTTCTTTTTTACATATTTATTAAACATTCCTCCCCCATAATGAAGCTGTATGTGAATTTATCAGTATTCATATATAGAAAAACAGAAACTATACATAACCAAATTTCCCGTGGGGGGAGAAAATGGTGTCCTTTGGACTAGATTCACTCGAGACAGCCGACAGGCTGTCCGCAGAGCCAAGCGGCCTGAACACAGGCTTAAATGGTGGCTTAAACGCGGACGACGGAACCACCGCCGATCTCGGCAATTATTCACAAGCGCAAATCGCCCAATTTGTGAATGGTGTGAGCCACCTTCTGGACAAACACGCCCCCGAAGAATTTGCGTCCCTTGCTAAGGCAACTCCTGAAGATTTGATGAAAGACATGACACCGGGTGAAGCACTGATAACATATGATATCATGCACAATCCGATCATGGAAGAAATAGCGATTGCCCACGCATCCGATGCCATGGCCTTTGCCAATGATGTCATGCTTAATTTTTCTAGAGCAATCGACCAAAAACAAAATGCTTATCAAGCCAACCTCACAGTCGCAGAGATTGAGGATATGGGCGACGATGCAGATGATGAAGACCTGACGCCTGCACAAAAGGCTCGCAAACGCGCAGCTGATATGGAACGCAGAATGCGGGAAATTGGCAATGATCTTCAAGAACAACGCATAGAAGAACAAAAGGAAGCTGCACGTAAGGAATGGGATAATGCCGAATTTCATGAATTCGGTGGTAAAAAATGGAATCCGCAAGACTTGCTTGCATTCTTCAAATGGACAGACGACCCTGCAAATCTGGATGCAGTCGATGCTGAATTAGCTGCCAGCGGAATGTCCAAAGAGCAAATTAAATCCGCCCGTGAAAAATTCGAGGAAGCAAAAAGACTGGAGCAAAAGAAACGCGACGGCACCGCTACACAAGAAGAACTACGCCGCCTCGAAGAGCTCAAGAAAGACCAAGAGCTCCAAATGTATGTTCGCGAAGCCGAAAAAATCAGACAGAAAGAACTAACACTCTCAAATCAGAATGACAAAGCAAATGCGTCCCTTCAAGCATCCTCATCTATAGAGAGCCGACAAGGACGATCCAATATCGCAACACAACTGGATGAGAATAAGAAAGATATTGTAGAAGCAACTGGCGCCCTAAGCCTAGACGGATTATTGGACGCCAAAAAAAACATAGCTAAATACACTCAATTGTCTGATAAAAGCAAAACAGAAAACTTGACCTCGGCTGATCAAGCAAAATTAAATGAGCTCCAAAGCGCCGAGACAACATCCCCTGCTCAACTTGCAAACATCCGACAAAATGCAGGAATAACTGTAGCCTTTAATGACGACTTTGGATCTGGGGATGCATTACCTGTTTCAAACGCTCTGCAAAATGAGTTTATCGCAGCCAACGCCGCGACGTCCCCGCTAGATCAAGAACAGCCTTTGCCTGAAAGCAAAGTCCAAACCACACAACTTGCCATGAACCAACAAGCAGCAGGTTTAAATTTCTAAAAAATTTTATTGAGGGGCCAAAGCAACCTGATTAGGTTGCCCCGCATCGGCACGCTTGATACCAACAGCACGGCTTGCCAATGTCGAATAATTCACATTCCCGAACGCTGCCAAATGGGCACCACGATTACCTGTTGAATCGGCAATAGACAGACTTCCGTCCCTTGAATCATCGGCATCAACGGCCAAAGCCACCAGTGATCCTCCCAACGTCTTCGCCGTCATAGCAACATTTCTGTTAAATGAATGGGCCTTTCTCAAGGAAGCCCCTAATTCGCCTTTATTTACTTCAGACGGCACGCCCGAGGAATTATAAATATTATAAAGACGCACACCCGTGACCTTCAGTGCAATCCCGTATGTTTTACCAACTTGCCCACTTGGGGCATCAGAAATGATATTATATCCTTCTCCACCATCTCCGCTGGTTGTAAAAATATTCTCAAAATACTTATTTTCCTGTCCATCAATCAATACCCGCTCACCTTTTTCATTGATGTTAGGAACAGCCTGATTGGCGGCAAAAATAATCTTTTGACCACGATCTTTCATGGCCTTATTCAGCTCATCTTTGTAATAACAATCATCTTGCTTGATACCAACAGAAGGATTATAGACGCCAGGAAGACAAACTTCAGGACCCGCAGCCAATGCGGAAGAAGAAACACCACCGATAACGGCAACCATTGCGGCAGCAGCCGCAGAACGACGAAAAACTGAAGATGTGGCCATGGTAAACCCCCAAAATCTTAATGAATTGCTAAGAAATATACACTTTAGGACAGGAAAAGGCAAAGATTCTTTACGGCCCGTATCGTAATTATGATTTTTCAAATTGTTAGTTATGTATTTTCTAAGTTTAATCAGTAAAAAGCCAAGATTTCGTCTCTTGCTTTACACCGTCTTAATCAACGGACTTTATATTGAAGATGTCTTCCCCCCCAATTACAGGGAAGACACAGCACCGCTTCCGCTTCAACTGTACGAGAAGGTTTCTTTCCATGCGACATTGCAAGACATCAAAGAATTTTTGAACGCAGCAAATTTCCAACTCAAACTTGAGAGCGAAGAATTTTGTAATTTTTACGATACACTCCATTCCCATGCCTCAGAACTATATCTGGAAGCTCAGCAAACGGGACAGCTTTTATTCCCAAAGAGTGAGAACACAAAGCCTGCGCCCTCCTACTCCACATCAGAAGTAACGCCTTCTACTTTTTCTCTGGCCACAACGCTTCATCTGAATGAGAATGGAATTCCCCATTCCGAGCATTCTCCCGCAATGACCCTTAAAGACGGGACAGAATATATTGATAGAGAGGATAGCCCTGCCATTGAATTATCAAATGAAGATGGCACTCAACATAGGGACAATGATCTTCCAGCCATCAGCCTGGAAAAAAGGCCAAAAGATCTGCTGGCTCCGGAATGGAAAACTTCACAGGGAAAATAGAAACAATTTGTGGAGAAAGTAGCAAAAAAATTTGAAAATGGTGCCCCTGGTCGGACTCGAACCAACATTCCTTTCGGAACCGCATTTTGAGTGCGGCGCGTCTACCAATTTCACCACAGGGGCAGCAAGGCCGTCCTTATAACAGCCCTGATTTTAAATTTCAAGCTCTGATTTATCGGTTTTTTTGGATTTTTTGACCGATTTCCGGACGTTAATAGCCGATGTATCCAGCGTATTATTGAGATGAGCGGCATAGTACTTCTCGATCATCTCGACACTGGCACGGCAATTCTTGGCAATTTGGTAAATATCTGCCCCTTCCATCAAACAAAGGCAGATATACGTATGCCGTAAACTATAAGCAGTATGGACATTCCCGTCCCGATCAAACTTCATATTCAGTTCATCAAGTCCGAATTTTAAGAAAAAGCATCTGCGCCCGAATGTCGCGAACCTATTGATATGACTGGAAATATACACAAAGAGTCTTATAATCATAGCCATTCCGGACCCGAAGAGGACTAGGAGGAGATCATGACCGACCAACAAAACTCGCATAAAGCTGAAAATCTGACGACTTGCATATCCCGCTTGGCAAATATGATCCCACTGCGCACTGCGGCTTTGGCTGTGGCATTGATTTCTCTGCTATCCTTAGCTGCTGCCATTACCGCACAATTCGGCTTCGGATTAAAACCGTGCGCTCTATGCCTCTATCAACGCATCCCGTTTAGCATCAACGTTATTCTTGGCTTACTTGGAGCCGTTCTGGTAGCGCATACCCGGGCTTTTATTGCACTCTCAGGCCTGTCTTTTCTGGCAAATTCGGGAATAGCCTTTTACCACTCAGGTGTAGAACGCAAATGGTGGGCAGGTCTTGAAGGATGTTCGACACCAGACATGTCCGGCAGCATTGAAGATCTGATGGCTCGCATTCAAAACACAGACGTTACAAGATGCGATGAAATCCCTTGGGAAATGTTTGGCCTCTCTATGGCTAATTATAATGCCCTGATGTGCCTAGGTCTTGGCATCGCCTGCTGGCTCTACCTCTGTCTGAAAAAGAAAAGCTGAATATTCCTAAAAGAATACTACGCTGGTTCTTTATCGTACTCCATGACAACACGCGTAAAGTGATGCTTGCCAGCAAGAGGCAAAACATGGCTAGCCGCAACAGTTAAGTCCTTAAACTCTCGCCCTGGAAGAACAACAGCAGGCGCCGAACTTTTACTAATATGAACACCTTGACCATCTGCCCCACAAGCACGCCACCCAAGGCACAAAATGCTCTCAGCTTCTTTTTTTCCAGTTTTATGAGCCAATTGCCCCTCCCTTATTTCCGTATATATCTTGCACATTGCACAAAGAAAATCAAAAGCAAAGAAAGACATTGAGTTATGACAATAATTACTATATAATGACAAGAAAATTTATATATAAACGAGGGTAATTAGAGTAAATGGCACAAAATAAAATCTCCCCTGCAAAATTGAAATTTACGGGGACATCCCCTGAAAATCTGGAGATTGGTCAGATCACCAATATGGATGGCGACATGTTTTTTATATTCAAAACTGTTGTAGAAGATTCTCACTCTGTCCAATTAAAAGCTTTACCAATTCTCAAAAAACCAACGCAACCTGATGACGGAGATAAATATCTTGATATCTTTCCTGCTGCCGCAGAACAGATCGGGTTAAAGTCCGGGCATCGTTATGCGGTTGATCTGGATCCGGTTAACTTTCCGCAGGACCGTCCATTCCCGCTCTTTTTATATGCAACCCCTGCCATACGTGACAAAATCCCTGGACTATTCAATGCTGTTATCCAGACCGCGAATGATCGCTTCTTGAAAAAAGAATGCCCCGAACTCTTTCAAGAAAGGGAATTATCTACAATCCCGACAAAAAGATCAAAGCCACAATGGCAACGTGAGCTTGAAAAGAGTGGGAAGGCTATAACGCCAAGCTGTTCGATTGATGCTGCAAAGTCAGCAGGGATCATAGACAACATCGCGGCCAATCTTCTAAGCCACGGATCTTTACCTGACGGATCAAAAGTCGGAACCATCTATGAAGCATTTGCCCTATCAACATCCGAGAAGAAAAAAGATCAGGCCGCATTCAGGCATTTGTTTGAAACTGCAGCAGCCCAATCGAAAATCCGATTGGAGACCCTATTCAATGAGGGTTATATTGATGAAAGTATTGCAGTTGATGAAATGAAAGATGCAGGGGTAACCACTCTCGGGAAGGCATTTAAACTGATTAAGGCGGATGCCCCAGCAATTCAGGATGTTTGGGAATACGGTAAGGAAAATATCATGACAGCTCCTTTACGTGCTTTCAAATCAAGCATTAAGGAAGCACATCGTGCCTTCTTGCAAACCTTTATTGTTAAATAGGTCTAGTCTAGATATCAAAGCCCAAAGCAAGGGACACGAGGGCAAAACATCCCACGTAGAACATAAAGAACATGACAGCTTCAACACCGCTGCGTTTCTTTGAAAAATTGAACATATCTTTAAGCATGGCTATTTCTAAGGCTGACAGACCGTAATATGCAAGAAAAAAATGAAAGAAGCCGGAATATTCCGGCTTCTCGTGGGGGAGAAAAAGCAATTTTTTACTGTCTTTAGCTTTTAGACGGCATCGTGGTCAATAACGCCACAGGAACCAGTCCCAAAATCAATGACATGGTAAAGGACAGATAAACGGCTATCCCGACCAACAAGATCGAGAACAAATCTCCCGTTAATTTCCGCCCTGTAACAATTATCGAAGACAGAAGCAAAACAAAGCCTGTGCCTAGAAGGGTAAATGTAGACCCTCCGTCAAAGAAACTTCCGACTTTATCAACTACACCGAAATGTCCCAGAACATATCCGAGTACAGTCGTAAAGCCCACCATCATGATAAGGCCGGTGATATAAAACCAAACAGCCTCCGTGACAGAATGAGTCTTCGTGACATCAAGCGATTTCAGAAATCCAAACATAACAACCTCCTTGTTCAATGTTGGCTACCCCGCGTTTATTTTTTATTAGGGGCATTCATCTCTATTGCTCGACCAACTCGGTATCCCAATAGAGAAAATCCATCCAGCTTTCATGAAGAAAATTGGGTGGAAATTTCCGTCCCCGATCCTGAAGTTCATAAATCGACGGCTGTCTCGGCTCTCGCATAGGATACATACCGATTTCTTTCGGCAGATAAGATCCTTTACGTTTGTTACAGCATTGACAGGACGCGACGATATTCGTCCAGGACGTGCGCCCGCCACGTGACCGCGGGATCACATGATCGAACGTCAACTCGTCTGTTCTAAAATGACAGGAACAATATTGGCATTGCCACCCGTCACGCAGAAAAACATTAAAACGTGTAAAAGCAGGAGCCCGGTCCATTGGCACATATTCTTTAAGCGCCAATACCGAAGGAAGTTTTAATTCTGTTCCGGGCGAATGCACAACACGCGCATATTCTGAAACAACAACGACCGTTTCACGAAAAATGGCCTTCACAGCTTCCTGCCAAGGCCACACAGATAAAGGGTAATAACTCAAAGGACGAAAATCAGCATTAAGGACCAACGCCGGACACCTCTCTAAAGGCATCATCTGATCCGAGATGTTCTCGATCAGGCGATCAACGAAACCGTTGATCCCATCATTCGATAAAGATACTCTTTCGGGCGTATGCAGCAAATCCACAATCGTCTCCTTCCCCCAGATGGTTCAACTCGTGGCCGACCTCATTCAAGAGAATCTTGTGCGGACGCTTATTGCTTTTGCTCTTATGTGTCTCGTTCAAAGTCCTCATGATTTGGGCCCTTCACTCCATCTAATTCTATTATATTCGAAACGAACCGTATAGTGTACAAAATCGTTAACATTTCGTTGACGCAACGCAATACACCATGAAAAAAAATATTTCAGTACATTTCATATTTTTTCAGGCAGAATATTGCCACGCAAATGAAACGCGCACTATCACGACCCAAAGAATACAGGACTAAAGCGTATGTCTGATTTCATAAAAACCCCACCCGATAAAAATAAAAACAAGCAAGTAGAAGGGACAAAATCCGAAGACCGCTTTGGCTCCAAAGGAACAGATACATTCAACAATTCTGCCGACCGCCGCCGCCGCGGTGTGCATGAAAGTAAGTCATCCTTTCCCCTCCCTTTGGCTATTTTTCTGGCCATGTTCGCTATTGTTTTCCTTGTGAAAGAAAATAATCTCTTCGATAAAGACATCGAAGAGACTCTCGTCAAAGAAATAAAAACGATCACTGAGAAACCTTCGAAAAAGTTAAGCCCTGTTGAAATGATTCAACAAGCAGACCAACTGCCGCCTGAGCATATCCTTAAAGAAGCTTGTTTATGGAAGAAGAATTTCAATATCGAAACAGACATAGAACCGATTGAGCCGACTGACTATATGCGTGATTTTTGGCCCAACGACACACCGCGGTCTGTCGAGCCAACAGTCAATGGTTTGCGTCACGGCATTGGCCACTACACTTTTGCAAACGGGAACTTATATGGTGATATCCCGTGGAACCACGGAGAAAAGCATGGAACCTTCGCACTGTTTCGTGAAGATGGAACACTGGATCAAGTGCTCTCGTACAAGAACGGTCATTTGTACGGGATCAATCAATGGTTCAACGCTTCAGGCCACACCATAACTTCCTGGCTTTATATTGACAATGACACCTATTATCCAACATTGGCCTGCGCAAAATATTTGTCTTATCAAGAAGAATATGGACACTAGAAAGACCTTTATGTTCAAGCCAATCCCACCCCATTTAAGAAAGCTGGTATTGATTGCCACAATCATGATCATGGCGTTTATTACCTTTGCCATGATCATAGAAGTCAGCAAAGAAACATCAAAAGAATTTACCCAGACTGAAACGGAAACTGGCCCTGACTAGATCTGTTTAGACAAGAACCTTTTTCAGGAATTCTCCACCTTCGTGAATCCCCTTCTCATCAATACTGTGAACCAAACCGGGCGTCGTATGACCAGACACGTCATATCCTGCTTGACGCAAAGTCTCGGTCGCATGGAGCCACGCTCCGACAGGAACTACATTATCCATTTCTCCGTGAACAAGATGAATAGGCATGCGGGAAATTTTAGGCTGACCAATCAACCCTTCCCCTCCAAGCAAAGCACCCGAAAACCCTAGAACACCTGCAATAGGCTCACTGCGTCTTGGAGCAACAAACAGGCTCATCATCGTCCCTTGAGAAAAACCGACCAGAGCAACTTTAGAGGCAGGAATGTTATACTCCGCCATCTGTTCATCAATAAAGCGGCTAAGAATTGCAGATGTCTGTTCCGCAGCCGCCATCATCGCCAAAGGCGCCCAACTTTGTAGAGAAAACCACTGATAGCCAAACCCAATTTCACAGCCGAACGGCGCATCAGGAGAAATAAACAAGGCATCAGGAATATCTCGCTCCCAATAAGGAGCCAAAGAAATCAGGTCTTCTCCGCTTGACCCGTATCCATGCAGCAAAATCACCAAAGATTTGGGCTTTCCACCTGAATGCGGACCATGCTTGTAAATATTCATACTCAATACTTTCTGATAAAATTAGAATCTCTGCGTGAGGGATACAGACCCGAATATAGACGGATCATCCTGCCCGTCAAATTCTTTTGTACGATAAACCAGCGTATACGCAATTCGTGTGTCCCCCAGCGTAAAAGCCAATCCGGCATTTGCATCACCAACCAATATTTTCTTATCAACATCATAACTGTCGCGGAATGTATTGCCATCAAGGAAAATATTACGCGCCATCGCACGCCCATTCACTCCTCCGAACAGATGCCAGCTCCATCCGGCATCAGAGACATCAAAATACCCGGTCCCCGGCAGAGACGGAAACAAACGAGGGGGGGTATCCTGTACAACACGCTGGCTCGGCCCGAACGTCATAGTCATTCCCGTCCCGGCATACGTATAGACATTCCCCAGTGCAAAACTCACACTCGGCTCAAACTGCAACCCATAACCTTTCCACGCCACTTCACGCCAAGAAGGCCAACGTCTATCCCACGACACGACCAACCCCGGCTCGGTATGAATCTGGTTGTTCCACCCCATCGGCGTAGGAGACTCGGACACATATTCATGAATAAATTTTTGCGTATGTTCCGCCCCGGACCACGGTCCGACAATCCCGAGTGTCAAACCGAACTGGTCAACACGATCCTGATAGACATTGGCGAATCCCACTGTCCCATAAAGCCATCCGGCCCAAGGCCTGTCTCCATATTGCTCAGATGCAATGCGGATATCTTGCGGCGTAAAAATCTTTTGCCCGATCGTAAAGGATGTAAGTGTCGCATTCCCGATATCAAAACCTAGCCATTTATCAGCCACCATTCGGATAACACGTGGAGCTTTTGAATCGACATTGAAATATGTAATCTGAGAACCGCTAGTATAAAATTTGTCACCACTCCCCGCAAGAAGGTCATTCTCGTGAGCAAGAGACAAATAACTCCTTTCCTGATTCTTCAGCGCACTGGCGCGTGTTACATCCTCAAGGTCGGAATCAAGCTCTGCCGCCTGAACGACAGAACTGGTTATGATCGCGATACCGGCTATCACCATAAACAAGCGCATTTCAAATGTCCTTTTAAGATATATCTACCAGATGCCCCAAAAGTTCCAAAGGCCAAATATTTCAATAGGATATTATGACGAACCGCAGCACAGAACCAAAAAACTCCCCACCGAACCAGATAAATAGCCCATTGAAACCATAAGAATTGCATGCTACAAATGAGAATAATTCTTAGTTGCAAAAACGGTGTGAATATCATGATTGAAACAGCACTAATTATCTTCCGCGAAAGTCTGGAAGCCTTTTTGATTATAGCAATCACTTTTGCCTATCTGGCAAAAACTGGCAGGAAATATCTCTCCCCGGCAATTTATGGAGGGGTCGCCACAGCCCTTGGCCTTTCTGTTTATCTCGGGATTATCATCGAAGACATTGCCGACAACCCGATGATAGAGGGAAGCCTCGCCATGATCGCAGGACTTCTGGTTGCCTCAATGACCGTCCATGTGATGCGCACATCCAATAAAATTTCCGGAGATATCAAACAAAAAATCGACAGAGTTGCCGCAAAGCCCCCGCGCGCCGCCTATATCGGAATTTTCCTGTTTACCGTCTTGATGGTCGCCCGTGAAGGCATGGAAACAGCACTGATGCTCGGAACGATCGCTGAAGAGGAAAATGCATCATCGCTGATGATCGGTGGAGCCCTTGGCTTCATAGCAACAGCACTGATCGGAACGATATGGGTTAAAAACGCGCAACTCATCAACTTGAAACTCTTTCTGCAAACAACAGGAATTTTTCTTGTCCTGTTCTCGATTCACCTCTTCATCTACGGCATCCATGAGCTATCGGAAGCCAACGCTCTGCCTTTTGTAGATAATTTTAAAGTCCATATGGCCACCGAAATTTTTGATGGCGGCTCCCCTTATGCTCAGGCCCTGCTTTATTCCATGGTTCTGGTACCTGTTCTCTGGCTTTTGGGAACAATCATCAACCACAAATTTTTTAGACCTCGTACCGTTAATGCATAGTCTTGAATTATCTTTCTGAGTAGAATGGCGAGATGGATTCGAAACCACCCCGCCATTTTTTAACCCGCTTTGCTCCAAGCCCAACAGGATATTTGCATATCGGCCACGCCGCTGCCCTTCTGGAAGTCTGGAAAGATGCAGATCAAAATCCGGATCATTTTCTGTTACGCATCGAAGACATTGACAGCACACGCTGCCGCCCTGAATTTGAAGCATCTATCCTTGAAGATCTGGCATGGCTTGGCATAAAAACGTCTCACCCTGTGCGCCGGCAGTCAGACCACTTCACCGAATACAAACAGATTCTGGACCTCCTAGAGGAAAAGGAATTGATTTATCCGTGTTTCTGCACACGCAAGGAAATCAAGCTAGAAATAGGGAATGCTCCGTCCGCACCGCACGGTGAAACAGGCTATATTTATCCCGGAACCTGCAAGCACCTCCATATATCTGAACGCACAGAAAAAATACTGTCAGGTCATCCATATGCACTGCGTCTGGATCTCGATCATTGTTTAAAAAATCTCGAAAGAAGATCCCTCAAATGGTACGACACAATTAAAGGATGGCAATTCACAACCCCCGAGCTCTTAATAAAAACTCACGGGGACGTTGTTCTTGCAAGAAAAGACACACCTGCGAGCTACCACCTGTGCGTGACCCACGATGATTCCCTGCAACACGTCACACACATCACCCGCGGGAAGGATTTATTCCACTCTACCCATATTCACCGTCTGCTACAGGAAATTTTGGGATATGACACACCCTCGTATCATCATCACCCGCTTATGACCGATAATACAGGACGCAGGTTTGCCAAAAGGGATAAAAGCCTGGCTCTCAGGGATATTCGAAAAAAAGGCATATCTGGCGCACAATTAAAAAACATGATTTTGCATAGCAATATAGACGAACTCCTGATATAAAGAATGTCGGATGAAAACCACGCTCAAAAACTAAAAAAATCTCATGTCTGCACACGCCCAAGCTACAGATAGCCGCCAAACCCTGAAGCTCGTGATCGGAGCTATCGGAGTCGTTTACGGAGATATTGGAACCAGCCCTCTTTATGCCTTTAAAGAATCTTTTCTTGGCGCGCGGTTTGCGGCAGATTTCTCGCATATTTTAGGTGTGCTCTCGCTGATCTTTTGGTCCGTTACAATTACCGTAACATTAAAATATATAATGCTGATGATGCGAGCTGACAACAAGGGAGAAGGCGGAAGCCTATCGCTTTTTGCTCTCGCAAGTCGCTTTTCACACGATACAAAATGGATTGCCGCCGCCGTTCCTATATTGGGGATCTTTGCCGCCGCCCTGTTTTACGGCGACAGCATGATTACTCCGGCGATTTCGATTATGAGCTCTGTAGAGGGCCTTCAAATTGCAGCACCGCATCTTTCTCCCTATGTCCTCCCGTTTACCATTCTTATTCTGGCCTTCTTGTTTTCATTCCAGAAGCTGGGAACAGGAAATGTAGGGACTCTATTCGGCCCTATCATGTGCGTTTGGTTTCTGACGCTTACAGTACTGGGGATTATCCATATCTGGGACAATCCGTTTGTTCTGAAAGCCATTAACCCTTACTACGCAATTCATTTCTTTATGGAAGACAAACTTTATGCCTTCCTGACTTTGGGAAGTGTTGTTCTCGCTATGACTGGAGCAGAAGCACTTTATGCGGATATGGGACATTTCGGAAAAGGACCGATCCGTATCGCATGGGTATCTCTGGTTTTTCCTGCCCTGATGATTAACTATTTCGGACAAGGTGCATTCATTCTCTCGACCCCTGAAGGACTGGAAAACCCGTTCTTCCTGATGGCACCGGGGTGGATGAGCTGGCCGCTACTCATTCTTGCCACACTCGCGACAATCATCGCATCACAAGCTGTCATCTCTGGTGCTTTCTCGGTTACCCAACAAGCCATCCAGCTCGGATATTTGCCGCGTATGACGATCATCCACACATCTGACGACCAGATAGGACAAATCTATATCCCGTTCATTAACTGGATGCTGATGTTCTTCGTCTTTCTTTTGGTTATAACCTTCCAGTCTTCCAGCAAATTGGCCCACGCTTACGGCGTTGCTGTAACAGGAACAATGCTGATCGACACTCTTTTGCTCGGCGTTGTTATTTTCAAAGTTTGGCATTGGAAAAAGCCTGTGGCGATTGTAACACTCTCAGCCCTTTTATTGGTTGACACGTCTTTCTTCCTCGCTACAGCTACAAAAATCGTCCATGGCGGCTGGTTCCCTCTACTTCTGGGAACATTTATCTTTATCCTTCTAACAACATGGAAACGTGGCCGCCAACTAGTCTTACAAAAACTGCGCGCTGAATCCATGCCCGTCGACGTATTCTTCCGCGACTATTGCGAGAACTTTACACGCGTCGCCGGAACGGCCATTTACATGTATAACCTGAATGATGGTATTCCTGTCCCACTCCTTCAAAACCTGAAACACAATAAGGTCCTGCACGAAACAAACTACTTCCTCCACGTTGTCATTGAAGAAAAATCATATGTACCCGCTGAAGAGCGCATCAAAATTACTACATTGGGGCAGGATATCCATCGCATCACAATCCGCTATGGATTTATGGACGAGGTGAACGTCCCGAGAGAACTGGAAAAAGAACATGTTCACGGGGTAAAAATTGACCCGCACAATGTCACCTATTTTATCGGCCGCGAAACGGTAATCCCGACCAGCATTCCGGGGATGGCTATCTGGAGAGAACATCTTTTCTCATGGATGACCAAAAACGCATCATCCGCATCAGACTACTACAACCTACCGAGCAAGCGTGTCATGGAAATCGGCAGCCGGATTGATATATAGGATGAGGTGCGTTAAATCCTGGCTCAAGTTCGGGAATGGGCGGTAGAGTATCCGGAATTTGGGCAACATTGCCATAAACCTTCCTCAAAGACGTGAGCAACGCACCCCCACGATTGGCCTGATCAGCAATTTCGCCGCCCTTATCAAGTCCTAAAGCAGCAAGTTTACAGGCATTATGCGTCCATGTTTTGAGATTAAGCTGAACATCTTTATACAAAGACAATGGAGAAATCTGCCCCCCACCACATTGATCGCAAACGACAGCTCCCATAAAATCCTTTGCAAATTCGCTCATTTGCAAATCACGAAATTCTACCAGAAGAAATGTAAAAAACATGGATGGCTGCCGATAAAGCGGTGAATACCATTCGGAATATAATTTCCCGAATGGCACAACCTTATCTTTCATCAACAGAGCATAAGCTGTCATCGTGATTACTTTTTCAAGCCTCCCAATACACCACGTAACAATTCACGGGCAATTTGCCGCCCGACTGACGATCCAACAGACCGCACAACAGATTTGAACAACGCCTCACCCACGCTTTGACGATTACCAGAAGGACTTTTCTTTTCCTTGACTTTTGAGGCTTGAGATTGTGCTTCGAACGCATCTTGCGCGGCCTTCTCGGCCCGCTTATGAAGCATTTCATAAGCAGACTCGCGATCAACAGACTGGTTATAAAGCCCACCAACCGGGCTATTCCGGATATAGGTATCAATCACAGCGGGATCAGCCGGCCCCAATTTCGAAGAAGGAGGACGAATCAAAGCACGCTGCACGATCCCCGGCTCTCCCTTGTCCCCCAACATAGACACCAAAGCTTCACCGACCTTGAGTTCCTGAACAATTGTTTCGACATCCAGTTCAGGATTTTCACGAAATCCGTCAACAACAGCCTTAATATCTTTCTTCTGTGCAGGTGTATAAGCACGCAATGCATGCTGTATCTTGTTCCCTAGCTGACCCAAAACACTGTCCGGAATATCGGAAGGATTCTGTGTTACAAAATAAATACCAACACCTTTTGACCGGATCAACCGGACAACCTGCTCGATCTTTTCGAGCAACGCTTTTGGCATGTCCGTAAACAGTAAATGTGCTTCATCAAAAAATAGAACAAGCCTCGGCTTCTCGGGATCTCCAACCTCCGGTAATGTTTCAAACAATTCAGATAAAAGCCATAAAAGGAATGTCGCATATAACCGTGGACTTTGGAATAATTCGACAGCATTCAAAATGCTGACAAATCCTCGCCCGTTATACGAGGTTCGCATAAAATCCTGTAAATTAACGGCAGGCTCGCCGAAAAACTTTTCGCCACCCTGTTCTTCCAAGCGCAATAAGGCACGCTGGATTGCTGCAACGGAGGCCCCTGCAACATTCCCGTACGATTTGGATATCTCCGCAGAATTTTCGGCGACATAAGACAAAATCGCACGCAAATCCTTAATATCGAGTAACAACAGTCCTTGATCATCCGCAACACGAAAGACAACATCTAGGACGCCCTGCTGCGTCTCGTTTAATTCCATCAACCGCGAGAGCAGCAAGGGCCCCATCTCGGAAATGGTTGTCCTGACCGGATGCCCTTGCACTCCGAACATATCCCAGAAAATCACCGGGACAGCATGAGAAGTATAGGAAGTAAGCCCAATAGTATCGGCCCGTTTAACCAGAAAATCCTCCATTCTAGAACTTTCGGCCAGTCCGCTCAAATCGCCTTTCACATCGGTTATAAAAACAGGAACTCCTACTGCGGAAAATCCTTCAGCCAAAATCTGCAAAGTAACGGTTTTGCCCGTTCCCGTCGCTCCCGCAATCAATCCATGACGATTGGCATACTTCATCAGCAAATTGACTTTCTCGTCACATGCAGCGCTCACAGACCCGACATATAATTCCATAGAGCTCACCTTTGATAAAAATTCCCTACAAAAACTTGAACTGTTAGCTTTTACCCCATATAAAAAAAAGACACAAATTTCCTTTTCAGGAGCCAAAAATGACAAACGACACCTCTATCTCCCCGCTGGAAGGGCCGTTTTCCAAGGATCAATTAAACCTGATCAGAAAATTCAATCGCGAAGAGCGTTTCATTGGTCGTTTAGTCAAACTGGCTGTCGAACGTCAGGAGCCTCTTTCATTTCATTTGAGCAAACTTTTCGAGCTTGTTCAGATAAATGTGGCGCATACCAGAGTGACAGGAAATCGCTATTACGGCGAAGGCGATGAAAAAGACCATCTGACAAAAATAGCCTCTGTTGTCTCAACGTCCTGCTATTACGCACATCTTGATAAATCCGTTGATCCAGAAAATCCGGCATCTAAAACAACAACACAGCACACCCGCAATAACAAAGCCTCGATTGCAGCGTTCAAACGCATGACAAGAATTACAAATGAATTGTCTTTTACTTTCACATGATATCGCGATCATGTCCTAAAGAGGGAATCGCGTCGCGGAAAGCACAAACCTCATCAAGATCAAGATCGGCCAAATGAATACCTGGGACATCAGATCCTTCCGCCAGAACTTTCCCCCAAGGAGAAACAATCAGTGAATGACCATAAGTCTTGCGACCGTTCCCATGCTCGCCGCACTGGGCAGCAGCAATTACGAACCCGCCTGTTTCTATTGCACGGGCACGAACCAATGTTTCCCAATGCTGCCGACCTGTTGAGACTGTAAAAGCTGACGGAATAAGAAATATCTGTGCGCCACGCTTGGCCAGACTGCGATACAGATATGCAAAGCGTACATCATAACAAACACTTAAACCTACACAGGCAAAATCCGTATTCGCAATAACAGCTTCATTTCCGGCATGAACCATCGCGCTTTCACGCAACACTTCTCCGTCAGGAAGCTGGACATCGAAAAGATGAACCTTGTTGTAACGAGCAACAATTTTTCCTTCTGGAGAAAACAGATATGACCGATTATAAAATTTTCCCTGCCCGTCAGGAATAGCAATCGACCCAAGAGAAATCCACACCCCCAGCTCTTTGGTTAGAGACACACAAGCCTCTAAAAACGGGTGTCCATCCTCGCTATGTGCTTTTGCCAGCTTGTCTGTAGCTGGAAGCCCCAAAAGGTCTGTATTTTCAGGAGAACATATAAAAATGGCTCCCCGAGCCGATGCTTCACGGACCATCACTTCAAAAGCCTCGAGATTAACATCCATCTTAGGACCTGAGGTCATTTGCAAAGCAGCAACACGAACCATCATCGGGATTTATTCCGCCAACATTTTGTCCAGCTCGCCGGACTCTTCCAAAGCACGCATGTCATCAAACCCGCCGATAGATTTCCCGTTGATAAAGATCTGTGGAACGGTACGGCGCCCTTCAGCTTTTTTAACCAGATCAGCACGAGCCGCGTCATCACCTGTCACATCAATCTCGCTGTAATCAACGTCCTTTATATCCAGAAATTGCTTGGCACGAACACAATACGGGCAGTAATCTGTTGTATAAACTTCAACTTTGGCCATTTTCATGATCCTTTCATTTGATCTTCTTACCATTTAATGCGCTTTGACTACGCGGGCAAGGGTTAAGACATCAACACGTGAAGCTCCTCCACGTAACAATGCATGAACACAGGCTTCTAGCGTTGCCCCTGTTGTATACACATCGTCAACCAGAACAATATTTTTACCGTTAATCCGCTCCGCGGCCACTGGAGGCACGGAAAATGCCCCGCGAACATTTTCCGATCTCTCTTTGGCCCGTTTGTGTCCTTGTGGGAGCGTATAGCGAATACGGCGTAAGATACGCCCGTGATAAGGAACACAGGATAGTCCCGACAAAGCCTGCGCCAATAAACCCGCTTGATTATAGCGGCGTCTGACAAGACGCCTCCAATGAAGAGGAACAGGAACAATGAGATCTGCTTCCTTCAGGATATGCTCACCCACCCGAACCAATAACGGCCCGAAAGTCACTGTCAAATGGGTCTGATCCCCATGCTTGAATGCCAAAACAAGGTCTCGACTGGCATCATCATACACAAAGACAGACCTTGCCCGAAAATAAGGCTTTGGGTTCTGAAGACACCCACCACACAACATCTCCCTATCAGAGACAGCCTCTTTTCTCTCGGAAATTTCGAACGGAATCCCGCAACACGCACAAACAGGGTCAGATATAAAGGTTAACGATGCCCAAGCCTCAGGTGACAAGGCCCCGTTGCGATCAACGATTCGCCCAGTGAGAGCACATCGAGCAGGTAAAACCATATCTATAACTTTGGAAAATACCCCATGATGCAAACGGGGTGATTTTATATAATTCATTGTTTTCCAAGACTTTTATGGAGATCAGACCCGTTAACCATTTAAACAACAACGCCTAACCTTTTATTTTTATTGCATTTTTTATCAAAATGCGAGATACTCATACCCTATCAGCAACAAATGGCAAAGAGCAGAAAAAAGGGAATGGCGCGTCCTAAAAAGATATCCCTGTTACAAGGTCACCGCAAGGCCATTGGCTTTGGTAAAGAAGACCTTCCCCAACCTGATCAGAAACAGGTTAAAGCGGATATGCCTGCACAGCCTTTAGAGGACCTTCTTAAAGATATTCCACCCCATATCGTCAAAAAAGCATGGTTCACCCTCTCGCATGTGCTTCCAGATTCAGGAAGTACCGTAGTTGATGCAGGATGTAACACCGGAGCTATGACCTACGTCATGGCGGCACTGAAACCTGATGTCAATTTTGTAGGTATGGATGTTGATGCCCCGCGCATCAAGCAAGCCCAGAAAAAATACCATCTGAATAACCTGACGTATAAACTTGGAAATATCTATACGGATCTGGCAGATAATTCTGTTGATGCCATTATCAACTCGTTTTTCCTGCACGAAATTTATTCGGACTCTTATTTTAATGAGCGCCTAATCGAACTGGCCCTGCAAAAGCAGTACAAATCCCTGAAAGAGGGTGGAACACTGGTTATCCGTGACTATCTGAATCCGACCAACCACGAGTATGTGCTCATAGAATTTACAGATACCGGTGCATCCGGTGATACTTTTGAAACCTGTTCCGAAGCAGATCTTCTGGTCTGGTTCTCTGAAAACGCCCGCGCTAAATCTCTTAAAGACGATCTGATCGGAAATGATTGCGGATTCTTCTTGGAAGAGCTCCCTCCGAATTTTCCAAGAACCCGTTTATTCAGAATCCCTGAGAAATGGGCGCACGAGTTCATTATGCGCAAAGACGACCGCGAACGTCTCAAAGAAGAGCTTTCAAAGGAATACGCCTTCTATTCAGAAGGAGAATTCCAGAAACATTTTACAGCTCTCGGCGCACGCCTCCAATACTTTGCCCCTCATTGGGATGAAGGTTTCCTGAAAGCGCGCTACACCGGAAAAATCCGCATGTATGACGAAAGCGGAAATAAACTTGGACCTCCACCAACCAACCACATTATGGTTGTTCAGAAAATTGCCGAACGCACCAGCCAAACTGTACAAGAGCGCAGAACATCGCGCACCAGAAGCGGTAGCGTCTATTTGCGCACAGTTAGGGACGAAAAAACCGGCGGTATTGCCGATATCATCTGCCGCGACCTCGAATTTGCCGAAGTTCTTCCGTTCCGCATCACTCCGGAAGGAAAGTTGAAAATATATCTGCACGAAGGAGTCCCTCGCGGCCTGGCAAACGCAGTTCCGCGCATGGGGAAGAACCTTGATGGCCGCAAATGGTCTGGACATATGGTTGAAGCGATCGGTATTGATGCTGACCTCGTCACTCCGATTAAAGACAAAGGCATCAACGAGCTACAAATTTTCTCACGCACTCATATCGGCCTGAGACCTTCTGCGGATTCACGCATTCTCGAGGGTGGTGGATTTTACCCAGATCCGAACAGAATTGATGAGCGTATCCTCACCTATTATTATCGCATTGAAGACTATCACGCTCCGTTCAATATCAAGGAATCCTTGAAAGATATTGACGGATATTCTTCAAAAGGGCGCATCCGTGAATTCGATGCGCAAGATATTCTAAACGCCATTGCCGTTGGACTGATCCCTGCTAGCCGGCTGGAGGTCCAGATTCTGGGCTTGTTCCAATTGATGGGTATGAAAGCCGAAAGCTGGAGCGATATGCCAATCCAGCTACCGGAAATCCCGGTAGAAGAAGCCGTTAAAATTAGTGATATTATGCAACAATACAGCCTCAGCGATGATCGCTTCAAGCCGACGCGCGGACAAGCAGGGCAAGTGCGTTTGATCCAATCCGTATTTGTAGAAGAGGGTCGTGAACAGAACGGAGCAGTCGCAGGTCTGGCTGCACGTGATATTGAATTCGCTGTACAAGAAGACTCAACCATCAACACAGCAGTAGTTCTCCCACTAACTAGAAACCTGAACGGCGAGGTTATGGCTGGCGTTGTCAGTCAATATCTACCTGTCCCTCAACGTTTCTCAGGAACAGGACAAACCCTGACACTGCCAAGCTTTAATCTTCCGAAAGAAGTTACAGATCTGGAAGCTGCGCGTCATTATATTGCAGCCCAATTCAACATCAGACCTGAATCCGTTCACCGTATGGGGGAGAGCTATTTCACACATATCGGGATTACTCCACACAGAATTTATCCGTTTATCGTCTCCGACATCAAAGGTGGCGGACCGATTGGTGCTGGTGTAACAGAACTGACAACCCTAAGAAACCTGTGGCAATTATGCTATTGGGACAACCATGACAGCTTCATGAAAGTTGTTGCCATGACTATGCAGACTCTAATGGATAGCGACATGTCCGTACGACGCAGCTTCGACTTCAGTATGGCGAAGGAAGTACAAAAAGCAACCATATCGGAATCATCCGTGATTTCCTACTCAAACGGCAACAAAGCAAGCACAGGAGATCAGACATCTTCTTTAGGTGAAGATTCTGCTCCAGCCTATCCGGTAGAGAACACTGCGTTCAGGACTTATCGTAACCCGAATTAAATTCTAATTACTGACGCCTTCCGGATAAAACATGTCCAACTTTTCATTTCTTGATAAAAATCTTCTTCGTACTCGCGCCCTACGTGCCGCACATTTGCGGACACAAGAAGGAGACAATGCTGCCTCCGTAGACTTTCTGCTTCGCTGGGCAGAGAAAGAAATGATCGAACGTCTAAACGACATCAGACATGAAATTAAACAATGTGCCGTTTTATCCCCTGCTCCATCACAGGAATTTCTGGACTACCTCTTGAGCAGAGGCATAAAGTTTGAGATTTTTGCTGATCTCTATCTTTCAGATGATGAAATCCTTCCTCTTGAGAGGAACAGATTTGATGCCGTTATCAGCTTTTTTGAACTGCACAAAATAAATGACCTTCCGGGCTGGTTAGTCCAGATCAGGTCTACGTTGAAAGAGGACGGTGTCCTGATTGCCTGCCTTGCAGGTGAAGCCACATTGTTCCAGTTGCGTCAATCCCTACTTGCCGCAGAAATGAATATTTTGGGTGGTGCATCCCCTCGTGTGATGCCGTTTATCAGCAAACAACAAATGGCAGGACTCCTGCAACGCGCAGGATTTACGTTGCCTGTTGTCGACTCTGAAACCGTCACCGCTACCTATGAATCAATTTTCACCCTGATGAAAGACTTGCGTTTGATGGGAGAAACAAATGCCATGATTGAGAAATACAAATCTTTCTCGCCACCGGGATTATTCATCGAGACTTCAAAAATATACGCCGAGCGGTTTGCAGAAGAAAACGGGCGTTTACCCGCAACCTTCGACGTGACTTTTCTGATTGGCTGGTCCCCGAGCGATACCCAACAAAAACCGCTGCGCAGAGGCAGCGGTCAGGTAAATCTTGCGGATTTTCTCGCATCGGATACGCAATCCGGCGCCAATCAAGAAAAAGAGTAAAGACTACTCTCCCTCGCCTTGCGGACGACGTGCCGGACGACGTGCTCCGCCTGAAGATCTCCCACCACCGCTACGCTGTGAACGGCCACCCTGCCCTTGAGGCATGCCTTGGGACATACCTTGGGAAGATCCTTGTCCTTCGCCCATATCGTCACCGCCATCAGTAATGAATCCCGGGAGATCAGATATTTCATCGCTGTTACCGGACGGATCACGGCGCTTGGATGAGCGATGCGGCGGTACAGGAATTGGGCGCTGAGACATTTGTTCGCGCTCAGATACAGCCATTTCGATCTCAAGACGCGCGGAAACTTTACGCAACTCATGGACGGCTTCTTGAAGACGTTCACGGATTTCTGCATCTTTTTTGGCGCCTGCCCACGCTTCATAAGCGGCGACACAAGCATCTGCTGACTCTCTTAAGCGCTGTCCAATTTCATCCATAGCCGAACCTCTTCTTCACTAAAAAACTCCTGAAAAACTCAGGTCGCAACACTACCTACCTATTCTGCCCGGGTCAAGCCTACCCGAAAGAATGCAGAAAAAAATACAAATCCCTATTGGGCCGTCCACCCGCCATCAATGACTTGAGTTGTTCCTGTGATCCCACGAGCATCATCAGAAGCCAAAAAGACAGCTAACGCGCCAATTTCTTCAGGCGAAGCAAAGCGCGAATTTGGCTGTTTTTCGGAAACCAGAGCAATTGTCTCATCTTCAACACTTTTGCCGCTTGCGGCCGCACGATCATCAATCTGCTTCTGAACAAGTGGAGTTAAGACCCAACCAGGGCAAATCGCATTACAAGTAATGTTGGACCGCGCGTTTTCTAGAGCAACAACTTTAGTTAAACCGACAACGCCATGCTTGGCAGAGACATAAGCCACCTTTTGAACAGAGGCGACTAAGCCATGAGCGGAGGCAATATTGATGATACGCCCAAAACCACGTTTTTGCATACCCGGCAAAGCCGCACGAATACCGTAAAACACGCCGGAAAGGTTAATATCAATAATCTTCATCCATTTATCAATCGGGAAGTCTTCCGCAGGAGCGACATGTTGGATACCAGCATTATTCACCAGAATATCTAATGACCCAAGTTTATCTTCAGCCAATTTAACTGCTGCGTCCATATCTTCCGGCTTGGTCACATCGGCGGGAGCAAATACACAACGCACACCAAATTTTTGCTCAATACCGACCCGCTCTGTTTCAATCGCGGCGGCATCACCGAACCCGTTAATCACAATATTAGAGCCGGCTTCAGCCAATTTATGAGCGATCGCCAACCCGATCCCGCTGGTTGATCCTGTAACGAAAGCAACTCTACCTTTAAGTGACATATTTTTCTCCTTCATACATTGCCTGTCCGATAATCGACAGTGCTCTTAACTTTTAAACAAGCTGGATGCCGCATTCATATGGGCACTCTTGCGGGCAATCTCAAGCTCGGCTCTATCAATTTCAAGTTTGAGGTCGGAAATATAGACCCTTAATTCGTCCAGAGACATAGGCTCCAGATTTTTTATACCTCCAGCCTTATTCTTTTTTGGCAGATCCTCATCAAACATCCCGCACTCCCGATTGCTCCCTGAATCAGTAAAAATCAATAGAAGAAAGGATAAAACGGGAAAGTCCGAAACACAATGACTATCCCCATATCCAGACTATCCTCTTGAAATGGATTATTTTTTTACCAAATACGATGAAAATACGACAAAAAACTGTACATTTGATCCAAAATCACTATAGTCACTCCATTCCCATGAGCATTGGTTAATGAACCATGTGGATCCGCAAAAAAGGGACGGATCGGCAAAGGGAGAGTTTTATACTGTACACGCCAAAAATGAGGAGAAGTCCGATGGCCGAACTGCAAATGAATAAACCACTGAAACCAAAAGCCAGCGCTGTCTGGTTGATTGACAACACCACCCTGAGCTTCGAACAGATTGCTGACTATACCGGTCTGCATGTTGTAGAAATTCAGGCTTTGGCAGACGAGGAAGTCGGTCGCGGTATCATTGGCGAAAGCCCGATCCAGTGCGGAGAATTAACTGCCGACGAGATCGAGCGTTGTGAAAAAGATCAGAATGCTCAACTGCAAATCCTGAAACGTGACGGACCTGCTTTAAAAGTCCGCGCAAAAGGTCCACGCTATACCCCTGTGGCCCGCCGCAACGACAAGCCGGATGCAATTGCGTATCTGGTAAAGCATCACCCGGAAGTTTCCGATGCCCAAATTTGCAAGCTGGTCGGCACAACAAAACCAACCATCCAGTCTATCCGTGACAGAACGCACCCGAATTCGTCCAACCTCAATCCGCGCAACCCTACCGAACTGGGATTGTGTACCTATACGGAGCTGGATAAAGCCATCCGCAAAGGTCTGAAAGCCAAAGGCATAGATCCTGATGCACAAGCAGCAGCAAAAGCAGCAGAGCTTGAAGCTCAAGCTGCGGCCCACGCAGCAGCGTCAGCAGAAAAAGAAGAAGACAAAGCCAGCTTCGATTTCTCGAACTTCCTGAAATCTAGCGGCAACTAATCGAACCGCTTCTTCAAAACGGACAATATAAAACGGCTCCCTAAGGGGAGCCGTAATTCATGTATTTATATAAATCCTTGAATTACCGGGATTCCATTTCCTCTTTAATGCGCAATTTCTGAAGCTTCAAGCCTCGGATCTCTGTATCGGATGCTGACGGGTGGCTACTCAGCTCACGCAGTCTCTCTTCAAGAATGCTATGACGATGCTGTAGAGATTGTTGACGCGCAGACGCATTTTGGGATAGAGGCATATCATTTTCTCCTTAAATTAAAAAATGAATGAAGTGTGAAAACTATACCACTTGTACGGAATGGTTTCTTCAAAAAAACTAGGAATCTTTTTCGTCATGTCAAGCCACTTGAAGAATCAATAAGTTAGAGGGATTTTTCCCAAACCCATGCCTCCTCTTCCGTACGAAGAGATATACATATCATTCCAGATTACGACAAAATACTTAAGGCCTGATTAAACTTTTGTATTACTGACGATCTCTTCAGAGTTTATCAACAAAGAGCGATGCAACTCGCCGGCATCATCCAGAATAGGATAGGCAATTGATGTCATCAGGGAATTTATACGACGCAAATCACGGATGATATCCATATGGAGATCGCTCGTTGCAATTGTTTCTGGAACCCCTCTTCTAAGGCGGGTCAAATGGTTGAGTGAAGCTTCCCGTTCAGCATTTTTAATGACAACCTTATCTTCGACCAGCTGTCGTGCCAACCGCACATCTCCTGAAATAAAGACCGTCTGCGCCAATCGCACACTATCCAAAACCAACTGGAAAAGGTTATCGAGTTCTTTTTTACCTTCAGTGGAAAAATCAACACGCTCATTGATTTTCTTCTCGGCTAGCGACAACAAATTGCGGTCGATAATATCGCCGACATGCTCGATATTCGTTGCAAAATTCAGAATCTGGAAGTGACGTTTCCCTTCCGCATCATTCATCGTCTCACCGGTAATTTTAACCAGATAGGCTTTAAGCGCCTTATAGAGAATGTCTACCTTCTCATCAGCTTCACGCACTTTTGAAATCAGGGCTTTATCACTTTTCTGAAAAGCCTTCCAGACTGACTGTAACATCTGGTCAGTCATATCCGCAATCCGCAACACTTCTCGTGCGGCATTGGTCAGAGCCACAGTCGGTGTATCCAGGACACGAGGATCAAGATATTGAGGCTCGACTTCCGCATCGGCCCCTTCTTTTTTCTTATCAGGAATAGCGCGTGCAACAAGTTTTGTAACGACCCCAAGGAACGGCAAGAATAAGAGTCCGACACCAATATTAAAAGCCATGTGGAAATTAACCACGACGCGCGCAGGTTGTTCTCCCAAGAGAGAGAAATGCTCCATCCCCCAAACTTGAATATAGACCAACATCAAGAACACGCCCAAAAGACGCATAATCAAATTGCCAGCAGGAATACGCGCAGCTTGAGGAGGATCTTTAAGGGAAGACATCAACGGCGCAATCACATTCCCGATATTGGCTCCCAAAACCAGAAGCAGCGCCAGATGTAGAGGGACGACTTCCGTATGCACCATCGACATCAACAGCAGAACAATCGCTAAGGATGAATGAAATAACCATGTTAGCAACGCGCCAACAATCACTGACAAAAACGGATCATTATCCAAAGGAGCAAGAATAAGCGGTAACGTGTCAGACTCTTTCAAGGGGCCGGCTTCGTTTTTGATAACAGTCAAAGCCAATAACATCAATCCGAGACCAACAAAAATCCGACCGACCTGACGCTTAACGCTAGCCTGATCTTTCCCTGAATAAAACGCGTAACCCAAAACAATCAGAACCGGAGATAACCAACTCAAGTCAAAAGTCAGAAGCTGCGCAACCAGAGTTGTTCCGACATCAGCACCTAAAACCACTGCCAGACCGGCAGTGGTCGAGATCAATCCTTGCCCCGCAAAGCTGGAAATAATCATCGTTGTTGCCGTCGAACTCTGCAAAAGCGCAGTAACTCCAACGCCAGCCAGCAATGCCAGCACACGGTTTCGGGTTGCCGAAGAGATAATTTGCCGTAATTGTACGCCAAATGCACGTGTTACGCCGTTCCGGACCAGACGCAGACCGAACAAAAGGAGGCAAACACCGCCGATAATATGGAGCAAAATAAGACTGGGCATAGGTTCTCGGAAAAATTTACGAAAGACCATAATACATGGAGCGCCCTCTTAGGACAAGAGGAACCATAATACCGCGATCAGAAGCCACGACCAAATTGGGAAATAAATTCTATCTCTTCAGGAGTACTAACCCTCCCGAGGATTTCATTCCGATGAGGAAAACGCCCGAAGCGTTCGATAATTTTATAATGACGCAACGCGTAATCATAACTCAAAGGCTCATCCTCACGCATTTTTTCAAACAAGGACAACGAAAAACTCTGGTCATCCAGATTTTCACTATGCTCGAATGGCAAATAAAGAAAACGGCGCTTGGCCAGACTAACCAGATGATCGAACCCAAGCTCGATAACTTTTCGCGAGACCTGACGAGCCTTGTCATCTGTTTCAAATGCTTGCGCTTTTCCCCGAAACATATTGCGCGGAAATTGGTCAAAAATCAAAACAAGCGCCAACGCGCCATCTACATCACGCGACCAACCGTCACAAACCCCGTTGACAGCCATAGCATAAAGGCCCGAGAACCGATCCCGGACCATATCATCGAACACATCATTTACCTGAAACCACTGAGACGGAACGGTTTCCTCAAACCAGAAATGGAGAACGTCCTGTATGGAGTCTCTCATCCGCTATCACTTTTTACCCGACAAGGCTTTGTATTTCTTTTCGGCACGATCAGCAAGAAAAGTTAACACAGCCCCCGGAACAAACGGGACAAGAAAGTAGAAAATGGTATATGGATCACGCAATGCTTCCGCAAGACGCCCATCCACATTTTTGACATACAAAACACAAAAAACGAAAATCCCTAAAGTCACAAACAGCAAGGACGTAAAGCGGTACACTTTAGCCTTAATATAATAAGTACGCGGGTCTATCTCGTTTTTTGCCATGATACTTGTCTATTTAGGTCTTAATGAACTTTTGACCAGATGCTTTTTTTGACAGCGTACATAATTCCAGCAAACGCAATCAGGAATAAGATAACTTTAAAGCCCATCTGCTTACGATGCTCCATCTCTGGCTCAGCAGCCCAGGTCAAGAAGGTCGAAACGTCTTTCGAATATTGCTCGACAGTCTGGGGCATTCCGTCTTCATACGCAACAGCACCAGCGACTAGAGGAGGTGGCATCTTGATGACATTTCCGGTCATATGCTTGTTATAATATTGTCCCGGAAGAATGTCCACTCCCGCAGGAGCTTCAGCATATCCAGTAAGAACGCCAAACACATAATCTGCGCCACCAACACGGGCCTTGGTAATCAGGGATAAATCGGGAGGTAACGCGCCGCCATTTGCAGCCATTGACGCCTGATCGTTAGCAAAAGGAGACTTGAAATGGTCGCTCGGACGTCCTGGGCGCTCAAACATCTCGCCTTCATCATTCGGACCATCAATAATGGTATACTCGCCAGCAATCGCTTTGATTTGGTCTTCGCTATATCCCAGCTCGGAGAGATTACGATAAGCCACACGCTTCATGGAATGGCACGCAGCGCACACTTGTCGATAAACCAGAAGACCACGCTGTAAGGATGCTTTATCATATGTTCCGAAAGGTCCTTCAAATGACCAATCCACATTCGGAAGAGGATGGGCATTCCCCTCGGAAGCATGAGAAACTCCGCCACCGAAAGCCGTAGACAACGCCAGAACAGAGAGAGAGGTTAAAATAACTTTTTTCATTTCTGTCAGTTCCCTAGCAAGAAGATTTACATTTCAGAACCGCCGCATGAATGCTTTCAGGCATCGGCAACGCTTTTTCTGTACGGCTCAGAATTGGTAGAATAATCAGGAAGAACCCGAAATAATACGCTGTCGCAATCTGGGCCACATGGGTTGTAGTAAAAATAAAACTTTCAGTGATGTGGAACAAAGGTACATCAGCAGGCATGCCACCAACTTTCCCGAGAATAAGGACTGAGACCACAAACAACAATAATGCAACACGGAACTTCGGACGATATTTCGCAGAACGAACCGGGTGAGAGTCAAGCCAAGGCATCACCAGAAGAATGGCAATAGAACCGAACATCAACAACACACCGCCGAGTTTGGCAGTAATGATTGTAACCTCTGTAAACGGAATGCCTATATCAATCGTAACAGCACGCAAAATCGCATAGAACGGCAAGAAGTACCATTCGGGAACGATGTGGGCAGGTGTCACCATCGGGTTAGCCGGAATATAGTTATCAGGGTGCCCCAATGCATTCGGCATAAAGAAGACGAAGATTGTATACACAATCAGGAACACCAAAAGGCCGAAACTATCCTTCATCGTGTAATACGGATGGAAAGGAAGAGTATCATCCTTGGTTTTTGGCTCGATCCCGTCAGGGTTGTTGGAACCCGTCACGTGCAGAGCCCACACATGGAGAAACACAACACCGACAATCACAAACGGCAAGAGATAGTGCAAAGAGAAGAAACGGTTAAGTGTCGGATTATCAACCGAGAACCCACCAATCAACAACGTCTGTATCGGCTCACCAACGAACGGGAATGCCGTAAAGAAATTGGTAATAACGGTGGCTCCCCAGTAGCTCATTTGCCCCCATGGGAGCACATACCCCATAAAAGCAGTTGCCATCATCAGAAGGAAAATGACCACCCCGAAAATCCACAATAATTCACGAGGAGCTTTATAGGAACCATAATACATGCCCCGGAAGATGTGAATATACACGGCAACAAAGAAGAAAGACGCCCCGTTCATGTGAATGTAGCGGATCAACCATCCGTAATTGACATCACGCATAATGCGCTCAACGCTATCAAATGCCAATCCGGTGTTTGCAGCATAGTGCATCGCCAGAGTAATACCGGAGACAATCATCGTCACCAGCATGAACATGGCAATCGCACCGAAGTTCCAGAAATAGTTAAAATTCTTTGGAGTCGGGAAAACGCCATACTCTTTTTGCATCAGAGTAAAGACTGGCAGGCGGGAATCAACCCACTCCACGACTTTGTTATCAAAAGGTGTACGAGGTCCGGCAGACATTCAATTGCTCCCTAAAAAAATTATCCGATTCGAATGAGTGTATCGCTGAGGAAAGAGTAAGACGGCACTTCCAGATTCTTCGGCGCAGGCCCCTTACGGATACGGCCTGAAGTATCATAGGCAGAGCCGTGACAAGGGCAGAACCACCCGTCATAATCGCCGCGCATATCACCCGTTTTTTGCCCCAGAGGAACACATCCCAGATGTGTACAAACACCGATCACAATCAACCATTCAGGCTTCTGGACACGTTCAGAGTCCGCTTGCTTGTCACGAAGCGTTGTAACATCGACTTCTTTAGCTTCTGCGATTTCTTTTTCCGTACGGTGACGGATAAACACAGGCTTACCCCGCCACATAACTGTAACAGCTTGCCCTGGCTCGATCGAAGATACATCAACTTCCGTTGTGGACATAGCCAGAGTATCGGCGGCAGGATTCATCTGGCTAACAAACGGCCAGACAACGCTCCCTGCCCCAACCGCAGCCATCGCACCGGCAGTCATATACAAGAAGTCCCGGCGACCTTCGGAGTTGCAGGAGTTATCTCCGCTTCCGCAGGCCCCTTGACCATGACAACATGAATCAGAATTATGTTCAGAGGACATTCACAATCATCCTAAATAAAAAAGAAGTGTTACAAGTGGTGAAGACACATACACCTATTGCCGGTATTACACCAGCCCCACCTTGTTAAAACAAAAGAAAAAGAAAATAAAGCCCCTAACCTGAACCGCACACAAAAACTTCCCCGACCGGATTTTGAAAAATCTATTGCAAGGAGAAGTACTTATGATAAGGACAGGATATGAGATTAGCCGCTTACCAACCAGACATTCCGCAAAATACAGGCGCCTTAATTCGCCTGTGCGCAGGACTGAATGTCCCACTAGACCTGATCGAGCCATTCGGTTTTATCTGGGACGAGAGAAAAATCAGATCTTCGGCCATGGATTATTTTGATCTGGCCCGTATTACACGCCACTCTTCATGGGAAGCCTTCACCAAAACCTATGCAAACGCACGAATAATCCTGCTTTCAACAAAATCCTCCGTCATCTATACGGATTTTGCATTTGAACCGTCTGATATCTTGTTGCTGGGCCGCGAAAGCGCAGGAGTCCCGGAAGAAATTCACAATTCCATCCCGTATAAAGTCAGAATCCCAATGGCCCAAGGAGCAAGATCACTCAATATGGCCATGGCCGGAGCCATGATTTTGGGGGAAGGACTGAGACAAACCGGCCACAAGCCCTAAAAAAATTATTTAAATACAACAGGATAGATGGTGCGACATTTTGCCCAAATTCAGACAAAGGAAATATTTTACTTCACTAATAAAATATCTAAGTATTAAGCCATGAATTTATTGTCCGGAAAAAAAGATAATGCCTCCGCCGAAACGGATGGAGACAGGCAGGGATCTGAAAAATTTTTCAGAAGCCTTCGGGACAGAATCTGTGCAGAATTCGAGACCATAGAGACAGAGCTTGCTGGTACGCGCCACAACGACAAACCTGCGGGAACATTTTCCAGAACGGTTTGGCACCACAGCGACCACGATGGGACGCCAGGCGGTGGCGGCGAGATTTCGCTGATGAAGGGGCGAGTCTTTGAAAAGGTCGGCGTCAATATTTCTACAGTTTTCGGAACCTTCAGCCCGCAATTTCGGGCAAACATTCCAGGAGCCGAAGACAACGGCGGAAAATTCTGGGCTACGGGCATCTCCCTTGTCGCCCACATGACTTCCCCAAAAGTCCCGGCCGTACACATGAATTTACGCATGATCCGCACGTCAAAATCCTGGTTGGGTGGCGGCATGGATCTGACCCCTGTTTTTGTAAACGATGCAGACACAGCAACATTCCATAATGCGATAAAATCTTGCTGCGACAAACACAGTCCAACATACTATGAAGAATTCAAAAACTGGTGCGACCGCTATTTCTACCTGCCCCACCGTCAGGAAACACGAGGTGTCGGAGGTATTTTCTACGACTACATCAACACAGGGAACTGGGAGAAGGATTTTGCATTCTCCCGCGATGTCGGAGAAACTTTCCTAAAAACCTATCCGCAAATTGTTCGCGCTCATATGAACGAAGACTGGACCGATGAGGATCGGCACAGCCAATTAGTTAAGCGCGGCCGTTATGTCGAGTTTAACCTGCTCTATGATCGCGGAACGCAATTCGGCCTGAGGACAGGAGGCAATACAGAAGCCATCCTAATGTCCCTCCCGCCGGAAGTCATCTGGGAATAACCCCCTTAGAGCTTATAGAGCTTATAGCGCTCCAGATCCAAAAGCTGCGAACGGGACAGGGCAAAATCCGACTCGATCCAAAGACGTTTCAATCGCCCTAATTCGAAACCTATAGCCTCTCCCTCAATACCAAGAAGCCTCATATCGTGACCGCCGACAGGAAATGCAGGAGTGTCCGCTAAACATCCGGACATAACAAACTCTTGATGTTCGCTCCGCGTTAGACGTCCCAGCGCGTAGAGCAAATCCAAAAGACATAATGTAAAATCCCGCCCGTCATTGATAGCCATCTCGCGCACATCTGCCAAATCGATCCGAATCGTATTTATTTTTTTAGAAACAAGCCAGATTAAAAGTTTTTTCCAGAAACGATTCAAAATCAAAAGGTTAGACATTCTGTTCAAACCGGAAACAGACGCGCCGCACATCAATGCCAATCGCGCAACAACCAAAGCTTCACCGGAATCGGATTGAACAGCCAAGAGCTTTTTAAACGAGGAAATTTCAAAATCTCTAGAGAAAAAACCGCCCAAAAGCCCGCTGGACCACAACACCTCGACCCCGCGAGAGGCGCCAACCCCTGTCACAATCTTAGACAGCTCTTGTGTGACACGTTCCTTTGAAAGGGTTTTAAGCCCCCTCTTATTCTGACAACAGGCCTCAAGCCCCACCGTATCGAACTTGCCACGACCATAGCGGGCGGAAAATCTGATAAACCTTAAAATTCTTAAATAGTCTTCACGAATACGCGCATTCGCTTCTCCGACAAATCTGACTTTACGCTTCTCCAAATCCGCAAGACCACACCCCAGCGGATCATGAATACGTCCATCCAGATCTGCATAAAGTGTATTGATAGTAAAATCACGCCTCCGCGCATCTTCCACCCAATCGGTAGAAAATTCGACCTCTGCACGCCGCCCATCTGTCTTTTTGTCGATACGAAGCGTTGTGATTTCATAGCGCTTACCATTTATCACGGCTGTCACCGTACCGTGCTGAATCCCTGTAGGTATTGATTTAATTCCCTTTTCATTAAGACGCTCCGTCACGCATTGTGGCGTCAGGCTCGTTGCAAGGTCAATATCACCAATCTCTTCGCCTAAAAGAGCATTGCGCACACATCCACCCACAAAGCGGGCAGATCCCTCTCCTAAAGCCCGAAAAATTTTCCGGATTTCTGGTGAAGACATTTCGGGTGGCAACAAAAAAGAATGATGAACAGTCATAAGCGCAATTATACCAGCCACCACCTTATAAAACTATAAGGGAATGGGGTTTAATGCAGGAACAACTCGTGCAGATTAAAAGAACCAGTTTTATTCGGAGAAATTTCCCGCAGCTTGTCCTGTGCCGCAGCCAAAGACAGTCCGATATGACGATGATTTTCACGCATAAATTTAGCATGCCATTCACCACTTCTATAAGCCACAGCTTCATGTGATAACGGCAATCCGGCAGACGCTAGATCATGAATAGCAATCAACCGCAAAGCTTCGCGGTAATCTTCCCACTTATTATCAATAAAATGAATAGAGGATTTACACTGATCCTGCCGCCCATACCGCTGCATTAACACACCTGCTTTTTCGTCTTTCAGGATGCTTAGCATATATTATGAATAACTGCAAATTTATGAAAATTACTCTCCGTCTCCGCGTAGAATGCGGTTTTTGGAGCGATTCCAGTCACGTTGCTTGATCGTCTCGCGCTTATCATGCTGGGCTTTCCCCTTAGCCAAGGCGATCTCGACCTTAGCCACACCACGGGAGTTAAAATAAAGCCGCACAGGCACAATTGTATACCCTTTTTGCTTTACAGCGGCATAAAGTCTGGCAATTTCGCGTTTATGAAGCAGTAACTTCCGCTCCCTGCGAGGAACATGTTGTAAATGCGCGCCCGCGGGCCCGTAAGGAGAGATATAGGACCCGATCAGCCACAAATCTCCGCCACGCTCTTCAGCAAAGCACTCATTGAGCGAGCATTGCCCGTGACGCAAAGACTTAACTTCCGTACCTGTCAGCATAACACCGGCTTCAAACTTCTCTTCCAGAAAATAATCAAAACGCGCACGACGATTTTCGGCAACCGTATGGTTCACCGAAATCAATGCTTTTGCGGCTTTTTTATCCTTGGCCATAGTGAAAATTTAATTCCCGCTTGATGTTAGGCGCGGAGTTTCTCCGATTTTGCCACGCTAATCAAGCCCAATTCTGTCAATACCTGATCAACCCTCTCACGGCAAGCCGGAGTTGCCTCCACCAAAGGAAGGCGCACTTCATCTCGACACAACCCCAAACGAGACGCCGCATATTTTGTAGGAGCTGGTGAGCTTTCAGTAAACAGAACCTTATGAAGGGGCATCAATCTGGCTTGCAAAGACTGGAACAAGGCAATATCGCGCGCGGCCCATGCATCCTGAAACGCGGCACACATGGCAGGAGCAATATTAGACGCCACAGAGATACATCCATCAGCCCCATGAGCCAAAGCAGCCCCTGCAATCGCATCATCCCCGCACAACACGCGGAAACTATCTTTGACACGAGACTTGATTTCTGTCGTACGCGAAACGTCTGGCGTAGCATCCTTGATCGCCATCACACGCGGCAATTCCGCTAATCTGCAAACAGTTTCGACAGAAATCTCGACCCCGCAACGGCTCGGGACATTATAAAGGACAATCGGCAAATCCGTCGCATCATGAACAGCTTTGAAATGGGAATACATCCCGTCTTGGGAAGGTTTGTTATAATATGGAACAACCACCAGCGCTGCATCAACACCGCAAGACTGGGCAAGACGGGTCATATAAATCGTCTTGGACGTAGAATTGGATCCCGTACCCGCAATAACCGGAACCGATTTGCTATTTTGGCTCTTGACCGCTTGCACGGACATGTCAAGAATGGCGCGTACTTCATTCTCTTCGAGCGTCGGGGCTTCTCCCGTCGTACCACAAGGAACCAGACCGTGAGACCCATGTTCGATCTGATACACCAAAACCTTTTCAAACGACTTGGCATCGAAAGCCCCCTCAATAAACGGGGTCACCAGCGCTGTAATAGATCCGTGGAACATAATGGTTTCTCTCCTGTTAATTTTTCAGAGTCTATGCGTGTCACATTATCCCTTGGAGCAATTTGTGTCTATGGATTCTTGACGGTTTCTTCGGCATTCGCCCAAGGGAACGCCCCTCTGAAGCCCATTCCGAAACCTACCCCACGTGCGGCAGCAGCAACCGCCGAAGCCGAAGCCATGATCCTGATGAGCGGCAATGAGTGGGTCGATGCCCGGAATAAGGTCATGTCACTAAACTCTCCGGACATGGTAAAACTCTACGAATGGATGCTCTACCGCGAGAATTACGACACGCTCCCCTTTCAGCGGATAGCATCCTTTATTGAAAAAAACCCGCATTGGCCCAACCAATCTGCGTTAAGGAAAAGTGCTGAACGGAACATGCCCTCATCCATGCCTGCCGATCAGATCATGGCATGGTTTTCTAAATATCCGCCACTCACAGGACGCGGGGCAATTCTGCTAACAACCGCATCTCAAAAAACAAAGCACACACAGATCGCCGGAGAACTCATGAAAAAATCATGGCCGGATCTCGATATGTCCGACAAAGATACAAAGTCTCTGTGGACCTATTGGCAAAATTACATTCCCAAAAATCAGCATATCGCGCGTCTAGATAAATTATTGTTTGACCATAAATATACTCTGGCCCGCTCTTACGCATCCACATTGGGCCAAGGCTACCCGCAACTGGCAGAAGCACGCATTGCACTTGCAGAAAACAAACCGAATGTAAATGCCTTGATTGCCAAAATTCCGGCGGCATTATCCCGGGATACAGGCCTGCAATACGAACGTCTGAGCTGGAGGCGCCGCAATAATGAAAATAACGGCGCGCGCGAAATTCTGAGCAAACAGCCCTCTCTGGCAGATGCACCGAACGCGAATGAATGGTGGAAAGAACGACATATCATGATCCGCCGTGCCATAGAAGATCGCGATTTCAAATCCGCCTATGTTCTGGCAACCCATCACGGCCAGACAGATAAAGCCAACAAAGCCGAAGCCGAATGGTTGGCAGGATGGTTAGCTTTGCGGTTTTTGAACCAGCCACAAGTTGCACTGGGACACTTCAATACCATGTACGACTCTGTCGCAACCGCCATCAGTAGAACCCGCGGCGCGTACTGGGCAGGTCGTGCGGAGGAGCAGATGGGCCAGAAAGATCGTGCACTAAACTGGTACAAAATAGCAGCAAGCTACCCGCACACCTATTACGGACAACTTGCAACCCGTAAAACCGGAAAAACAGCCTCCTTACCTCCCGCTCCCGTTCCCACTGAACAAGACAGAGCTAAAATCAGTACATCAGATCTGTTGCACGCCATCCAGGTCGCAAAAATGGCAAGGCTGGACAGCATCCATTCACAATTGACTTCAGCCCTGATCGCGACACTCTCTACGCCGGGAGAATTTGAAGAAGCAGCCAGAGTCCTCTATGCTTCCGGAGACCTTGCCGCGGGATTCAGAGTCGCAAAATCCGCCAGCTGGAAAAATATTATTCTGGGCCGCCACGCCTTCCCATCACGGGAGCAAAACATGCGTAAGACAAACGGAAATCATGCGCTCTATCATGCCATCATCCGTCAGGAAAGCCAGTTTGATACCGAAGCCAGAAGCCCGGCAGGTGCACTTGGGCTGATGCAATTGATGCCCGCCACAGCAAAAGAAACGGCCAACAAGCTCGGCATCGCCCACCAGACATCCTGGCTCACAGAAAACCCGGAACACAACATCATTCTTGGCGCAACCTATATAGACACCTTAACAGGCAGATTTGCCAACGGGCTTCCAATGGCGATAGCAGGATATAATGCGGGACCATCCCGTGTGAGCGGATGGATTTCCGAATTCGGTGATCCGCGGATTAAAAATGCCGGAAATTATGACCAGGACGTCTGGGTAGACTGGATAGAGCTTATCCCGATCGCAGAGACACGGAATTATGTGCAGCGCGTTATGGAGAATTATGAAATTTACGCACACATGTCACGATAAATGAACGCAGATGCATGAAACTATGTTACAATAATTGCGGGTTAACGATCGGTTCATAATATAGGGAATATAGTGAACATGCCAAAATGGCAAAGGAGCCCCGCATGCATTTATTGATAGCCGATGACCACACCATGTTTCGGGATGCAATGTCCCAATATTTGACCAGATCAAATCCTGACGCAAACATCGTCACAACAAAAAATCTCGAGGAAGCTTTTAAATACATGCAAGAGGCAGAAAAACATCCTGACCTCGTCCTCCTTGATTTAAACATGCCGGGAATGAATGGCCTGCAAGGATTCAAAAATTTCAGAGACACTTTTCCGGATGTTTCCGTTGCCCTCCTCTCAGGTGTCGCGGAAATCAGCGATGTTCAGCAGGCAATGGATTTGGGAGCAATCGGATACTTCCCGAAAACCCTATCAGGCCGTGCCATGCTTAAAGCCATTGAATTGGTCCTCTCTGGTGAAAAATTCATTCCGGTTGATCACGCAACAAACGGATTGATGCCTTCCTATTTCAGCGATGGAAATAGACATTCACCGACAGCGCCTTTGCCCATGCATACGCGCGCTCCGAAGGACCCGCCAAAAACAGACATCAATCTCACCCCTAGGGAAGAGGAAGTTCTGGAACGTCTCGGTAAGGGAATGAGCAACAAAGATATCGCCAGAGATCTAGATTTGCAGGAAGTAACCATCAAACTGCACATCCGTGGCATCTGTCGCAAACTTGAAGCCAGCAACAGGACACAAGCTGCATTAAAAGCCTATGAGTTGGGTTTAATCAAAAAAATCGACTAATAGACAAGCGGAATCCGGGACATGGGAACTCTCAAGAAAAGAACCTCTCACCAGTATGAGGAGATGGGGCGTCTGACTCAAGGACTGCTCCACAACATAAATAATTCATTAGGCTCTATCATCGGGTTCTCGGAATTTTTAGCAGAGGATCTGGATAAAAACTCGCCGCACCATGTCTTTGCAGAAAACATCAAGTCGGCTAGTGAACATATCAAAGATCTGATCCGCCAAATGTGGACCCTGAATGCAATTTCCGAAATGTCGTATAATGAAGTGACAGATCAGGTGGACATAAGCGAAATCATTGAAACACAGCTTCTCGCGATGAGCGAGCCCCTCTTTAAAAATATGAAAATAAGTGTGGAGTTTGATATTGAGGACTCAGTCACAGATACAAAGATCATAGGCTTTCACGGCTACCTGACGCAAATGTTTTTAGAACTCGTCAGCAATGCAATTGAATCTTTTGAAGAACAGACAGATACGCACAAACCAAAGATGATTTCCGTAACCCTATCCAAACCACAACACGCCCCTGAATACCTCTGTATGAAAATATCAGACACAGGAGACGGAATGGAACCGGAGATTCTGGAACAATGTCGCTCACCGTTCTTCTCGCATCGGGATGCATCGGAACATCACGGCTTGGGCCTGACAATTGTAGACTCGATTCTAAAGTCCTCGGGAGGAGTTATGGACATCTCCTCCGAAGCAGGAATAGGCTCAACGATATCCATAAACTTACGACAAAACGTCTCATAAGCATGGCCTAAAGAATATAGCTCGCCACACAACAAACTATTCTCTTGGAGAATGGCCTACACTTTATTATATATTAAGAAGCATATTGTTGTTCGGAGATCCGAAATCCTAACGCTCTATTAACCACTTGTAGGGCATCTTATAGTCTAGGGTATTGTAGAGAGAATTCTACTCTTTTTGACACCCACATTCACTGAGTACACCATTGAAGACACGGGAAACGCATTCCCGAAATAGCCATAATGCAGGGGCCGCACATGGACGATCTAATTGTAGAATTTCTAACAGAAACTAACGAAAGCCTGATGGAGCTAGATACAGACCTCATCAAGCTCGAGCAAAATCCCAATGACAAGGACTTGATTTCCAAAATCTTTCGCTTGATGCACACCATCAAAGGGACTTGCGGATTTTTGGGCCTGCCCCGTCTGGAAACCGTTGCCCACAGAGCAGAAAACGTACTCGGACGCTTCCGCGATGGAAACCTGGAGGTCACACCAGCTTACGTCTCCCTCATTCTGGAATCTCTGGATCGCGTTCGGTACCTGCTTGGTCATATTGAGGAAACGGGAACCGAACCGGAAGGTGAAGATTCTGATTTGACAGAAAAGCTGGACGCTGTCTATGAAGGTCGTGATGGGGGAACAGAAACAACAAATGTACCAGCTGCCACAGCTCCAGGACCTGTAGAGGTAGAAGTCGAATTCCCGTCTATTCAAGAAGAACATGGAGAAGAGATCGCGTCTCAGTTTGCAACTGCGAAAACAGAAATTCCGACCGCCGCAGCCCAAACACAAACAAAAGAGACCACAGAGAGTGCAATTGCTAACCAGTCTTTGCGCGTAAACATGGATGTCCTTGAGAACCTGATGACTATGGTCTCTGAATTGGTGCTGACACGCAACCAGCTCTTGCAGATTGCAAGAACGGAAAAAGAGAACAATTTTGTAACCCCTCTCCAACGCCTGAACCATGTCGTATCTGATCTGCAAGAAGGTGTCATGAAAACTCGCATGCAACCAATCGGAAACGCATGGGCAAAACTGCCGAGAATCATCCGCGATCTCAGCATCGAATTGGGTAAGAAAATTGATCTGGAAATGACAGGTCAGGACACAGAACTTGATCGTCAGGTTCTGGACATGATTAAAGACCCGTTGACCCACATGGTTAGAAACTCAGGTGACCACGGGATAGAAACCCCGGTCGAGCGGACGAAAGCCGGAAAACCTGAAACGGGAAAAATACAGCTTCGAGCTTATCATGAGGGCGGACACATCATCATCGAAATTGCCGATGACGGAAAAGGTCTCCCAACAGAAAAAATCAGACAGAAAATTATTTCCAACGGTTTGGCAAATGAAGAAGAAGCGATGAAGCTCTCTCCACAGCAAATCCACCAGTTTATTTTCCATGCAGGCTTCTCGACTGCAGACAAAGTCACTTCCGTATCAGGACGTGGTGTCGGCATGGATGTGGTGCGGACCAATATTGAGAAAATCGGCGGATCCATCGAAATGAAGTCCGCGGAAGGCAAAGGATCAACCTTCTATATCAAGATCCCTCTAACCTTGGCGATTGTTTCATCTCTGATTGTAGAATCCGCAGGCGAACGCTTCGCTATCCCACAATTGGCAGTTCGTGAGCTGGTTCTAGTCTCACAAAAATCTGAAAACAGAATTGAAATGATTCGGAACACGCCTGTTTTCAGGTTGCGGGATAAATTGCTACCGTTGGTTTCTCTGGAGGATTTGCTCAAACTCGGCAGCAACACAGATACAGATATGACAACCCGTTTCGAGCATAAATATATTATCGTAACACAGGTCGGAAATTATTCCTTCGGCCTGATCGTCGATCAGGTTTTCGATACCGAAGAAATCGTAGTAAAACCTGTCGCAAAAATTCTTAAAAACATAGAGCTCTTCTCGGGGAACACCATCCTAGGTGACGGTAGCGTTATTATGATCCTGGATCCGGGCGGAATTGCAAAAGTTACAGGCGAGAACAACGTCACGGACTCTGCCGGAGACACCGCAGAAGATCATCGCCGCGTTGCCGCAGACAAGAAAACATCCCTGCTTCTATTCACCGCAGGACAAGGAGCCCCGAAAGCAGTCCCACTGTCCCTGATCTCACGTCTGGAAAACATCGAAGTTTCTTCAATTGAACAAACTGACGGGCAAATGCTGGTTCAATATCGCGGTTCATTGATGCCTATTCTTCCATTCTCGCACGATATCGATTTGGAAAGCGCATCAGCAAAACCTCTGCTGGTTTTCGCCGATCGCGGCAAAAGCGTTGGCCTGATTGTTGACGAGATCGTAGATATCCGCGAGGAAACTATCGAAATTCAGCTGGACGGAAAACGTCAGGGCGTATTCGGAAGTGCCATCATTTCCGGAAAAGCGACCGAGATTGTTGACGTGATGCACTTCCTGAACTCCGTTCACGGAGACTGGTTTAAGGATCATGGAGATGAGCCATACCTGCAACATGACAAGAGAAGAAAAAATGGAGAGTCATCTTCCAAACGTATTCTTCTTGTTGATGATAGCCCATTCTTCCGGAATATGCTCTGCCCACTGCTTACAGCGGCAGGGTACGATGTCGTTGCCGTTGAAGGTCCTTCAAAAGCATTGGAGCTGACTGACTCGGAAGAAAATTTCGACATCATCATATCCGACATCGAAATGCCGGATATGAATGGATACGATTTTGCAACCAGAGTGCGTGCAAACGAGAAATGGCAAAACACTCCTATGGTGGCTTTGACATCTCACGCAACCCCAGAAGACATCGACCACGGATATGAATCGGGCTTTAATGAATATATCGCCAAATTTGACCGCGATACATTGCTGAGCACAATTTCCAAGACACTCTCGAGAGGGATCGAAGCATGAGCGAAGGAACACACCATAACCAGTCTGAAAAAGGCAAATCTGCCCTAACAACAGCAGAGGGCAAGACAAAAGAATTCCTGACTATTGAAATTCAAGGCCAACTCTTCGGCATTCCTATTTTACAAGTTCAGGACGTACTGGGCGAACTTAAAGTGACGCGCATCCCGCTGGCGCCGCCGCAAGTATCAGGGTCACTAAACCTGCGCGGCAGGATTGTTACGGCTATTGATGTTCGTAAGTGCTTGGGATTACCTTCGCTGGAAGACAGCGGTGATACACATCGCATGAGCGTTGTAGTAAATCACGATGACGAACTCTACAGCCTGATTATCGATAGCGTTGGAGATGTACTGACTCTGCACAACAAAGACTTCGAGGCCAATCCCGCAACACTGGATCTGATCTGGAAGTCGGTGTCCCTGGGCGTATACCGTCTTCATGGCCGCATTCTGGTTGTTCTGGATGTCCCGAAACTTTTGTCTTCACTACAACACCCAAATTAAGAATATAAGTAAGATTTTATTTATCGTTCGGGAATAAGATAGAACTTGTCTCAAACGAAAAAGAAATCCGCCAGGAGAGAATCTATGAGAACTTGCCTAGTTGTTGATGATAGCCGTGTCGTCAGAAAAGTTGCCCGCCGCATTCTTGAAGATCTGCAATTTAATTGTGAAGAGGCAGAAGACGGACAACAAGCCTACGAATTCTGCACCAATGCGATGCCGGAAGTAATTTTACTGGACTGGAATATGCCTGTTATGAGCGGCATAGAGTTTCTGGAAAAACTGCGCCAGATGCCTTCAGGAGATACGCCTCGCGTTGTATTCTGTACAACGGAAAACGATATGTCCCATATCCAGCGTGCAATGATGGCTGGAGCAAACGAATACATCATGAAGCCGTTCGATACGGATATTATAAAATCAAAATTCATACAAATCGGCTTGATTGACGAAGAATAAATCGGCGTCTTCCGCGCAATACGACCTGCTCAAAAAGATAAAATCTACAACATAATAATACGGGCCTCGCACATATGTCCAAAACCTCAACAACACCACTGAAAGTAATGATCGTTGACGATTCAGCGGTCATTCGGGGTTTTTTGGGGAAAATGCTTGAATCAGAGCCTGCATTTGAAGTCTTAAGCACCGCCGCCAATGGCCAGAACGCCGTGACCAATCTCCAACGCCAACGTCACGACCTGATCTTACTGGATGTCGAAATGCCAGTCATGGATGGTCTGACAGCTATTCCCCTCCTGTTGCAAGCCCAACCGGATATCCGGATTATCATGTGCTCGACCCTGACCACAGAAAATGCTGAAACAACTATGCGAGCACTATCTCTCGGGGCAGTTGACTGCATTGCCAAGCCCAGCACCACCCAAGATATATACGCAAAAGATACCTTCAGAAACATTCTGACCCATACGCTACGCGGAATCGGAGGTGTTAGCCAAAATGCATCGCCCCCTCCACTCTCGCAAGAGGACAAGCATGCTGTAAAGGACCTGCCGCATCGCAGGCCTGTAAAGGAATCTGCCCCAACAGCTTCAACATCCACGGCAGCCTCAAGCTCTCCTGCTACCGCACAAACACATGTTGCAATTGACAGATCGAAGAAAACATTCACACTGCGTCAGCCCAATCAGGGTTACACAGGAAAGCCGGAAATACTGGCTATAGGAAGCTCAACTGGCGGACCAAATGCATTGTTTGAACTGATCCCGAATTTTAAAGGCATCCAAATCCCGATTATTATTACGCAACATATGCCTCCAACTTTTACCCGCATTCTGGCGGAACATATCGAACAACAAACGGGCGTTAAGGCTGTAGAAGGCGCAGAAGGCATGCCTCTTTTACCTGGACGTATACATATAGCACCGGGCGGATATCATATGCTGTTAAAGAAAAACGGCCCGTCAACAGTCATCACTCTCAATGACGGCCCAATGGAAAATTTCTGCCGTCCGGCTGTAGATCCGATGTTCCGCTCAGCGATCAAAATCTACGGGGAAAAAATCATGGCTGTAATACTCACCGGAATGGGACAAGATGGAATGCTCGGCGCACGAGATGTGATCGCCGCCGGAGGCCGTGTCATTGCACAAGATGAAGCCACAAGTATTGTTTGGGGAATGCCCGGAGCCGTTGCATTGGACGGAAGTTGCTCTGCAGTTCTGCCTTTGAAAGAAATTGGCCCTTGGCTACGTAAATCGTCCTTGCGTTTGGCTTAGGGAAAAGGATAATAGCACCCATGAAAATTTCTGATTTCGAACTCTATAAATCGCTTCTGTATGAAAAATCAGGTCTGGTCATCACACCGGATAAATCCTATTTGCTCGATTCCCGCCTGACTCCAATTGCCAAAAAATGGAACTTTGCGTCGCTGGAAGCCATGACTCTGCAATTGCGAGCCATACCTGACAACAAATTGATTAAAGACATCGTAGAAGCCATGACGACCAATGAAACGTCATTCTTCCGCGATACAAAGCCGTTCCAGATTTTTCAAGAAGCCATCCTGCCGGTCCTTCTGGAAAAAAGAAAAGTTAAGAAAACCATCCGTATCTGGTGTGCCGCATGTTCCAGCGGACAAGAACCTTATTCTCTGGCCATGATTCTAAAGGAAAAAGAGGCTCAGATGAAAGGCTGGCGTTTTGAAATCGTGGCAACAGATATTTCAGATGAAATCCTCGATCAAGCCAAGCGTGCCTGCTATACACAATTCGAAGTCCAGCGCGGCCTTCCTATCCAATATCTGATGAAATATTTCATGCAGATCGGAGAAACATGGCAGCTAAAAGATGAAATACGGAATATGGTTCGCTATTCCAACTTTAATTTGCTGGACCCTATGTCCCGCTTGGGGTCATTCGACATCATCTTTTGCCGGAACGTACTTATCTATTTTGATGAAAAAACCAAAGGCGACATTCTGAACAGAATGTCTTCCCAGTTGGAAAATGATGGATTTCTGCTGCTCGGTGGCGCAGAAACTGTTCTGGGGATCACGGATAAATTCCAGCCAAACCCGGAAAAACGTGGCTTATATGTCAAAACGCAGCCCAAAACCGATCCCCCGTCATCTACGGGGTCAGGCTTTTCGACAAGTGGAAAATCAAGCTTCACATCCGGACTTTTCAAACGCACATAATATGCTACAAACGGGCTGTATTAGTTGATTAAGGAGTAGCCCGTTATGTCTGTCGCCGCAAAACCCCGCTCGACCCCTCGCCCTGACCGTGTCAAAGTGACAACAGCCCTGCTGTCCGTCTCGGATAAAAGCGGCTTGATAGAACTGGCAAAAGCCCTAAGCGCGGCAGGCGTTAAACTCCTCTCGACAGGCGGCACATCCAAAGCCATCCGCGAGGCGGGGCTGGAAGTCACAGATGTCTCCGATCATACTGGCTTTCCTGAAATCATGGACGGACGTGTTAAAACACTCCACCCGAAAGTCCATGGAGGACTTCTTGCACGCCGTGATGATACAGACCATGCCAACGCCATGAAAGAGCAAGGGATCGAAACAATCGACCTTCTCGTCGTTAATCTCTACCCGTTCAGAGAGACTGTCGCAAAAGGTGCTAACTACGATAACTGTGTCGAAAATATCGACATTGGCGGACCAGCTATGCTCCGCGCTGCTGCTAAAAACCACGACTTCGTGACAGTTGTCACAGACCCATCAGACTACACAGCCGTCGCTGAAGAAATTGCATCCGGAGGAACAACTTTCAAAACGCGTCAACGCTTGGCGGCAAAAACCTACGCCGCAACCGCCAGCTACGACGCTGCAATTTCCGCATGGTTTGCCAAAGAGCTAGATGAAAGCTTTCCACAAACACTTTCCGTCTCAGCAACCAAAATCGACACGTTGCGTTACGGTGAAAACCCTCATCAACTCGCGGCCGTTTACGCTGACGGCTCTGGTCGTGCAGGCGTTGTCACCGCAAAACAATTACAAGGGAAAGAGCTTTCCTACAACAACTTGAATGACACTGATGCAGCCTTCGAACTGGTCTCGGAATTTGACAGCCCCGCTGTCGCAATTATCAAACACGCAAACCCATGCGGCGTGGCAACAGGTGCAGACATGATCTCTGCCTATAAAGACGCCCTTGCCTGTGACCCTGTCAGTGCGTTCGGCGGCATCATCGCTCTGAACCGCAAACTGGACGGCGCGACAGCAGAAGAAATCATCAAGATTTTCTCGGAAGTCATCATAGCCCCCGAAATCTCTGACGAGGCAAAGGCAATCCTCGCCGCAAAGAAAAATGTCCGTGTACTTGAGACAGGCGGCATGGCTGACCCGAAACAGGCGCGTATGACGCTGAAAACAATTTCAGGCGGTTGGTTGTTACAAACTGCCGACAACGGTCACATCACTGAAGCAGACTTGAAAGTTGTGACCAAACGCGCACCAACTGAGCAGGAACTCAAAGACCTGCTTTTCGCCTTCCGTGTCTGTAAACACGTCAAATCCAACGCCATTATCTATGCCAAAGGCGGCAAAACTGTCGGCATCGGCGCAGGCCAGATGTCCCGTATTGATTCCAGCCGCATCGCGGCATGGAAGGCCAAGGAAGCGGGTACAGAGATCGAAGGCTCTGTTGTAGCCTCAGACGCGTTCTTCCCCTTCCCTGACGGCCTACTGGCCGCAGCCGATGCCGGCGCAACAGCAGTCATCCAACCGGGCGGATCAATCAAGGATGACGACGTCATCAAAGCCGCAGATGAACGTGGATTGGCAATGGTATTAACAGGAATGCGCCACTTCAGGCACTAATTCAGGCCCCACTTCCATTAAGACTTTCTTTACCTTTTTTTTATGGTATTTCCTACGCCACATCAGGTAGAATGAGGGAAAATAATAAGAAAGAGAGTGTGAGAGATGGCAAGCTTCTGGGATGAAATGAAATCCTCTTCCTCCTACCAAACTTTGGTTAGGGCAATCGATGCCGCCCCAACTCCTACAAACTTTATCAACAAACTGATGGATATGTCCCATCCCACAAGAGTTATAAAGGATGGTCTAACAGAAGGGACCGCTGAAACAATTGGTTATGCCTTGGGCCTCCCCCAAACCTTATATAAATTCTGGAAAGAACACGTAGATGGAGAGCGCTTAAAAGAGGCTCCCGATAAACAGAAATACTCTCCCGAATGGTTCAAAGGGAAGATGATGGGGGAATACGAAGACAATCTAGAAATTCTGGGAAAATCCAGACCTAAATTAAGACCAGGCTCATATGATGGGTATATACACGCCGGAGCAAGTTTTGTCCCTCTGATCGGATCGGCTTTTATTCCCGGCGGCCAAGTAGCCGGAGCGTCCAAGGTCGGACAGGTTTTATCCTTCGCAGCGCCTAAACTAGGAGCTATTGGGTTTGCAACAACAACAGCAACAGAGAGCTACGAATTAGCAGAAGACTATTTTGATTTCGGCGCAGCAACTCAAGAACTGGTAGGTTTTGGCCTTCCGAACAAACCAACGGCATCCCCGCAGAATAGCTTAATACCAAAACTGACAGGCAACAAAGACCGGGGTAGCGTAATTCCAGTCGCCGAATCAGAGCCTCCTGCAACAACATCCCCCTCGAATTCTCACGCAGTCATTCTGGGGCTAACTGTTGGGACCACCCTACAAAAAGATGGAGGACCCGCAACATTTGATGGAGAAAAGACAACCCTTTTACAAACCGAACTCGCAAACATGGGGCACTACACACACAAGATCGATGGAATCGCCGGCAAACACACGATGAGTGGGCTTAATCAGGCAATAAAAGAGATCGTTAATCCTGCGAGCCTAAGCAATGATATTAAATCCATGTACAAAGATAAAATGGTCGAATTGGCAAAAGATCTCCGGAATAATCCGCCAAGTGAATACGCTTATGATCCAAGAGTAACTGCCTTTCAAGTCTGCGGATACGCGCTGGGCTTATATAATAAAAAAATCGATGGCTTGATGGGCCCCTCAAGCATAACAGCAGCCCATCTCATTGAAAACAAAGACTTAAGCGTCAACGGCGCGCAAGTCGCAACAAATACGCCCTCTCAAACACCGAAGGTTGAGATGATAACACTTGCCCCATAACGAATATGGGAATAAATATAAGACGATAGAAAACTATAAAAGTTTGCATTTTTCTATAGAGCTATGATAGAATGCAATTAACATATAAAATATTATAAAATAAGGAGTGTGTAAGATGGGGTTAATTGGTAAACTTAAAGCTGGATTTAAAGCATTTAAAGAGGCGGAGCACATCGCCCATCAGCCTGCTGCTGATGCGGCTTTAGATGCGGCCAAAAAGAAACCACTTACAGACGCGAATGCAGTAGCAGATTACTTGGAAACAGTAAAAAGTGGCGGCAAAAAAACTTCCGCACACGCGGCGGATGATGCGACAAAGGCTGCCGCGACAGCGCCAGTCCCCCCGATGTATCAGACGGGCTTAGCTGGAGTTACTGGCCCTATAGTGCACGAGATCTCGTCTGCAATTAAAAATTTCAACCCAAGCGCAAAAAAAGTTCTCGGAGCATTAGGGCTTGGATATGTCCTCGCAATTGATGTTCCTTTTACTGAGGGAACAGACCCTCTAATCAAAACCGGATATCAAAATATTCAAAAGATGACAAATGGGCAATGGGATGCTGAATGGCAGAAACAGAACGCCGATGCAAAACAAAGTGACCAGATTGCAAGATCTCAACAAGGGTCCGTTAATGTTGCCCAACAAGTAGGAATCGCATTCCTGACCGGAGCGCCTCAGGTAGGTGTTGATAGTGCAGCCTCAAAATTCGGAGCCCTTATTAAGTCTCAAGGAGCGGCTTTAACCGCTGAAAAAATAACCGAGTACGAAACCACATTTAAAGGCATTCTACGGGAACAAATTGACCAAAACAAAGATTCTATGTTACAGCCAGCAGAAGCAAAAGGCTTGGCGTCCTCAGATAGCTTTATTAAGCTAATCGAGGGATTGCCGATAAATGAGCAACAAAAAGCTTATGTAGCAAGCCAAACCCTTGCTATGACAGGATATAAGTAAGCCACATAGAATATTTATATTTAGAAATTACACATAAGAGAGGGCAAAATGGCTACAGGTAATCAAACAGCTACAGCAGGTGCTGCAGGAGTGCAGAACGAACAAGAACTGGCCTTACAGAGTCTATTCAAATCGATTGCACAAATCGATCCGAATTCGCCTGAAGCCGCAGTAGAAATGATGCGTCTGTTTGAAGGATATTACAAACAGACCGGTAATATGCAACTCGCAGAGAATGTAAACCAAGTTCTCAAAAAGGCACAGGACGGTAAATTAGATCTTCGTAAAGCGTTTGGAGACTCTACGCTCGAAATCTGGAAACTAGCCAGAACAACCGAGCAAAAACTTCAAGAAAAAGATCAGAGTCAATATCTGGATGCTTACTATGGCACGCAACAACAACGCCTGTCAGCTGAACTTGATGTTCAAACGATGGTAATTAAAGGTGCTGCCGGAGGCTACAAGCTTCTGGCAATGATTGGGTCTATCCTATCCGCTATTCCTGGTTTGGAACAAGTCGGCAAGGATTTGGTCCAATCCTCCATCCAAGCATCAAAAGATCTGAAAGTTGACAAAATAGAAGAAGATGCCATCCGCCAGTCTGACCGCGACAACGCTAAGAACCCAAAAATTGGCGAAGTCACTGCTGAAAATGCAGGAAAGAAAGCAGATGCAATCATAGCTCAAATTATGAATGATGCTAAGATCGTTGGAGAATCCAGAGGCTCTCAGCGCGCCAGCGGCGGCACAAATCCCGATGCACCGCAATCCACCCCATTCAGTACAAACGGGGCTACGGCGACAACACCTGCACCAGCAGCAGCAGATAAACCTGCGATTTGCGACACGTCTTTCGGTAGCAAAATGCCTATATGCCAGCCTAACTGATCAAGGTAATTGCAGGAAATAAGCCCTTTAGTCTAAACCGCCATATAGGCGGTTTTTTCTAAATCGCAAAAGCTTGCAAAATATGACAAAAATATGGCATGATATGTGTGTTCGAAACATAATACTTGGCAAAGCTAAAAAACAAAAAAAGAGCATATAACAATCGCCAAGGCTCACGAACATACGGCAATAGTGTGAAAAAGATTTAGAGGGTAGTGTCATGTTCTTTCTTGAAGAAGTAAATTCCGTGGACAGAAGCGAAAAGCCTGTGCGCATCTGGGCCAATTTGATTGGCGCAGACACTGAAGAGGCCAAGAGCCGCCGTCTGAACGAATGGAAGAGCATCGCCCAACTTCAACAATATAGAGCAGCTTTTGTTCAAGAACTGGAAGCCCTTTCTAAGGGTGGCACATCATTCACAGAAGAAGATATTCTTGAAAAACTTGGCATGACGGAAAATATGTTCTCCCTGGAGGAAGACCAGATCGAACGATATATCCGGCAACGCCAGAAAGAAGTAACACCGACCCTTTCAACTATAGAAAGCATCCGGAATATACTGACGACAACCCAGTTTGCTGACGAAGATAAAGCCGAATTCGAAAATGCCCTTCGGGAAAATCAAGCCTCTGTTGAAGAGATTCAAGGTGAAATCAAAATTGCCGAACGCCTAAAGAGACTAAGCCGGACACTTTTAAATCGCTGCTTGAAAGAAACGGCGGATCTGATTGTCGCCCTACCTGAAGATCGTCGCCTAAAACCTGTTATAATGGATGAAAGCACCAGAACTAGTATCGAAGCCTTCGGACTGGATCCGGATAAAATCTTCATAGACACAGTTGAATTGACTGACGGCGATCGATTTTCTCACACGAGAAAAACTCGTGCGCCACACATCCCTTTCAGCGATATCCGACTGGCTGTAGAAGACTTCTTGCCTGCGGCGCAAACAGAACAGACTATCGAAAAAGCGATGCCTCCGTCTCCAACAACCGCCCCTACACAACAAACCGAGATATTAAAAACGCTGAACAAAATCGAGATGGATCTTGAAATCGAGGCTGCACAGGATTTGGCGGAGAACTTTAAAATATATAAAGACAATCCTGACCTCGAAAAGCTTGTTATACTCAACTTCAAGCAACCGATCGCACGCACGGCCCGTCTTATCAATCAACATCTGGAACAAGGATTACGAAACGAGCAGACACTCGAACTGATAGAACACAGACGTGCGCTTATGGCCTGCTCAAAACAGTTTGATAACCTCCACACGGCGGAGAACAATCTCAAACAGGTTAAAGAGGCGTTTGGTTTGAAGGGGGATGAATATGTGTTGGCCGCGCAGGACGACTACGTCTCCCCATTGGATGACGAAAATCTGGATGATCTGGAATCGTTAAAACTCCATGACAAGTTCGCACCTGAAGAGCTGAAAGAACGTGCCAAGACATTATGGGATTTTGCGCATACAGATGAAACCGCAACCCTGAAAGCCTACCTATACAGCTCCATAACTAACGACTTGAAAGAGGCCCAAGAAGTTGTGGATTTACGCCGTGAAAAAGGTGAGGATGTTACTCACATCGAAAAATTTATTGTCCACGCTCAAGTAAGCGCAAAGATTGCAAAACGTAGAATGGAAGATTGGGATAAAGCAAATCCTGAAGCTGAATTTCAACCTGCTCCAACCAAAGGACTATTGGGACGAATCGGCACAAGCCTGTCATCCCTAACATCTGCATTCACGAATGCAGTTAGCGCTGTGAAGGAATTCATAGCTCCGAAACGCTTGTCATTCGGAGTGCTAGGCGCGAGCGCAATTGCCGCTGCGATCTGGGGAACAACGTCGGCCACACCGGACATCAATGAAAACTTTGCGTTGGCAACTAAAACCTCGACTTCTGCAACATCTCGTGCGGCAGAACAAAAGATAGCTCTGGTCTCGGCATCCGCGCAGGATGTCCGGCCGACAGAGGGCACAGTATATGCATCGGCACAAACTGTTACAGACAATCCAAAAGACATCATGCATGGCGACTACACATTGGCACAAGCAAAAGCCATGTTGGGGGCAGAGTCCATCGCACCGAAAGGAACGCCTGTCATTATCAAAAAATCGATAGAACCCATGAAAGCCGAGTTTGTTCAGGCCGCAACATCCGCTGATGTTGAAGGAATTACAAACGCAGGAATATCAAACTCTGAAAGATCAAATGCATGTAATTTTGTTCATCCGAATGGAGGGGACGGGTTGCAAAGCTGTTTGAATATTGCGCTGAAGTAATAAACGCTGTATGAAAGCGACATAAGAATAATTCAAGGGCCATTAGAGCCCGTCACGGCAAGATAGAGGACTGAGTTAATGGAACGGAAAACAGCATCCGCGCCCACAGGCACACGCTATTCGGAAAGCGAAAAAGCGGCAATGTCCATGATTAAGGACATTGCAAGCACACCAACCTCGGCAGTTCATAAAAAAATCAGATTTCTCCATCTGCACGAAATGCTAAAGGCGGAAAGAAAAGCTCTGTCAGCTGATCCGAATGCCTCTCAAGCTCAAAAAAATGAAAACATTCGGATAAGCCTGATTGTTGCCCGTCAGATCAAGTCGCTGCAAAATGAATTGCAGGAAAAGGCCATAAAAGCGGCACAGACAGACCCTCTACAGGATTCTACGCGCCAACAATATCAACAGGCAGTATCAGACGAATCTGCAGACGTCAAAACCGCAAATAAAGCCTCATACGCAAACAGACTATCAGAGGCTCTCGGAAGACACTTTGCCCTTTTGCAAACAAGCACCGCAAACATTCTCAGAGCAAGCGCGAAAGAAGCACAAAGCAAGCTGAAGAACATAAAAACCGATACGATAGATAGGCTGGTCGACAAATTTGATCGTACACAAACCAGAATTGATAATCTTGCATTCGATGCCAAGACAAAATACAGAGAGACAAAGTCAAATATAGGGGATGCTCTGGAGGGTTACCGTCGAAAAGCAAAAATATTGACTGCGGCGCTTACTTCGACTGCGGCGCTTGTTCCGACTGCGGCGGCAATTATTCTGGCTCCGGTAATTCTGGTGTCTTCGGGCCAGAAAGACCCCAAACAAGATCCGTCCTATTCTGGAGAATTCAATGCTGCATCAAAGCCTTTACCGATAACCCAAAAAAGTGCCCCAACCCATGTAATCGCCCAAACAGCGGCACATCAAGCAGTACCTGCGCAACCATCGCTTAAGACACAACCCAAACAGGTCGCAACTCCTCGCCAGGAGGCTCCGATCGCTCTGACACAAAACGCATCCCAGACACCGAAGGCTCCACGCGAAATACGGCAAGCCGGAAATCGCCGCGTAAAAATAAACTACACAGCCCTTCTAAGAAACCCTGAGTATCGCGACTTGTTGGTGCAGGCTGCACACAAAATGATTCATGAATACAGTACCGAAGAAGTATTCCAGGGAATTATTCTGACAGAATCAAATGGAAACCAACTTGATCGGAATGGAAACCCTGTACGGTCAACAGCAGATGCTATTGGCATCGCACAAGTACTACCGTCAACGGCTGCCGATATTGCACACGAGTGCACTGGAAAGCCTTTAAACTTGAAAGCATTCTACTATAATCAGGACTATAACTACAATCTGGGGTATTGTTACTTCAAATCCATGCGTGAAACATATGGCAACAACATTCTGGCTGGATTGGCTTATAACGGTGGACCGGCGGGCCTGGAATGGAGAATGCGTAGAAACGGGTATACTCCAACCAATGACCCACATAAGACCGTTGAATTCATGGGAAATATCAAAAACCCTGAGAACAGAGAGTATATTGCTCAAACCATGGTCAAATTAGGCCTGATCGACCTTGAAAAGCTCGGCCCTGATGTCGTAACAGAAATTGAAACCAAAAGATATAAACAAAGGTCCCACAAGCAGGTTGCGAGAGCGCCAAGAGAACATCGTGAACAACCCGATGTAGCATATGCAGACAATAACGACCGTCCATCCAGAGCAGAAAGCTCCTTGTCAGGTCAATTCAGGGCATCTCATCGCGCTTCTTCACGGGCGACCTCATCCGGAGAAAGCAGACAAAGCTCAAACACATCCCCTAGTCCTCGGATGTAACTGTTGTCAGCTGATTTCAGCTATAAAAATCATTGAAAAAAGGGCAAAAACCCCCTATTGAAGGGGCATGACAACAACACCATTAGATAAAATCCGCAACTTTGCGATTATTGCCCACATCGACCACGGAAAATCCACCTTGGCCGACCGTCTCATACAATCCTGCGGCGGCCTGACCGACCGTGAAATGAAAGAACAAGTGCTCGATAACATGGAAATCGAGCGTGAACGGGGAATCACTATCAAAGCCCAGACAGTCCGCCTGAACTATAAAGGCGCGGACGGAGAAACCTATCAATATAATCTTATGGACACGCCGGGCCATGTGGATTTCACCTATGAAGTCTCTCGTTCTCTGGCCTCCTGTGAGGGGTCCTTACTTGTCGTTGACGCCACGCAGGGCGTGGAAGCACAAACACTGGCAAACGTCTATCAGGCGATCGACAACAATCACGAAATTATTCCTGTCATCAATAAGATTGACCTCCCCGCAGCCGATGTCGAACGCGTCAGAGAACAAATTGAAGACGTGATCGGGATTGACGCCTCGGACGCTGTCTGCGTTTCAGGAAAAAGCGGGATCAACATTGATCAACTGTTAGAGGCTATCTACAAACGCTTGCCCGCACCAAAAGGCCAAACCGACACCCCGACAAAAGCTCTGTTGGTGGATAGCTGGTACGACTCATATCTGGGCGTGGTCATTCTGGTCCGCGTTATTGACGGGTATTTGAGAAAAGGCATGAAAGTCCGCTTTATGGGCAGTAAAGCTACCCGTGAGATTGACCGTGTCGGTATTTTTACTCCAAAACACGTTCTGGTCGATGAACTGGGTCCAGGCGAGATGGGCTTCATTACAGCCGCAATCAAGGAAATCTCAGAAACCAAAGTCGGGGATACAATTACCGAAGAACGCTTTGCCGACAAGGTAACGCCTCTGGCAGGCTTTAAACCTTCGGTCCCGATGGTGTTCTGCTCCCTGTTCCCGATCGATAGTTCGGAATTTGAAAAACTCCGCGACTGCTTAGGCAAACTCGCTCTGAATGACGCATCTCTCCACTATGAACAAGAAAGCTCTCAAGCTCTCGGCATGGGGTTCCGTTGCGGTTTCTTGGGCCTCCTCCACATGGAGATCATTCAAGAACGCCTCGATCGCGAATTTGATCTCGACCTGATCCCCACAGCACCGAGTGTGGTCTATAAACTTGACCTGACAGACGGGTCTAAAATGGAAATTTATAATCCTGTCGACATGCCCGAAGTCCAGCGCATCAAAGAAATTTATGAGCCATGGATCAAAGCAACAATCCTGACACCTGATGAATATTTAGGTGGCCTGTTGAAACTCTGCGAAGAACGTCGTGGGGAACAGATCAATCTGTCCTACGTTGGCGCCCGCGCCATGCTTGAATACCGATTGCCACTCAACGAAATTGTCTTCGACTTCTATGACCGTTTGAAATCTATTTCAAAAGGCTATGCAAGTTTTGATTATCATCTCGATGAATTTATCGCAGGCGATCTGGTCAAAATGGAAGTCATGGTTAATCAGGAAGGCGTTGACGCACTTGCTATGATCGTTCACCGTTCCCAAGCCGAACGCCGTGGTCGCCAACTCTGCGAACGCCTGAAAGACCTGATCCCGCGCCAGTTGTTTAAAATTGCCATTCAAGCCGCTATTGGTGGAAAAATCATTGCCCGTGAGGACGTCTCGGCGATGCGCAAAGACGTAACCGCAAAATGTTACGGTGGTGACGTATCACGTAAACGCAAACTCCTCGACAAACAAAAAGAGGGAAAGAAAAAGATGCGTCAATACGGGAACGTTGAAATTCCGCAATCCGCTTTTATCGCCGCCCTCAAAATGGGCGATGATAAGTAACGTGGAAAGATATGGATTTTCCTGCAAAAAGACCTAATATCACCCCATGTTGACACTATTCGGACGTTGGCTCAAAGGCCTGATCGTAGGCTGGTTGATGGCCTTTATTTTCTTCCTGATTAAACGCGCGCTCCAACGCGCATTCGGGGATGTTGCAGCAATGCGGCAAGCCGGAACACAAAACGACCCCAGCCGAGCCGCAAATCACAGCAGCACTTCAGACATTATCGAGACAATCTGGATTGGAATGAGCTCCGACCAATTACGCATGACATTCGGCGCACCGACATCAAAAGAAAAATTATCTTTTACGCAGGAAAATTGGATCTACCAGAAATGGCAAGGGCGAGATACTCCCACAAAAGTCACGCTTGAAAACAACAGAGTGACATCTTGGGAGGAGCTCCCGCCGCCGCAAATCACAGCCTTAAATAGCTAGGACTACTCTTTAGGGGCATCACATGCGCCACCGCCACAACAGGCCCCCTTTTTCTCTCCTTCACAAACTGTGCTGAGTTTTAGCGGGCAATAAAGCGGGCAGAAGCCCATAGCAGCCGTTGCAAGAGGAATAAGGCCGATCAGCCCCAAATAGTGCGCATCCCCTTCTAGGACGAAAAATAAGGACAATAAGGCCAATCCAGCGACAACCCGAACAATCCGATCAATTTTTCCGACATTCTGTTTCATATATATCTCCTTTACCCTCGGGGCAAAAACATTAAGAAAAAATAATATGGCACAATTGGGGAAACTCTCAAGGCCGAAAAAGTCCGGAAACAAAAAAACAGGCGACAAAACCTAATATTTTGTCGCACTACAGGATCTAACGGAAAAATTATGGAGAAAGATATCCGGACAGATCAGCAAACATCGCAACAATATTTCCGCCCAGCGCCCACACAGCCGCAGAAATTGCCAAAGCAATCCCCGCCGCCATCAGGCCATACTCTATAGCGGTTGCGCCATCATCCTGAGTAACCCAACGTCCCAAACTTTTTTTAATAATACAAACCAAGGCCATCTACGTACCCTTTCTAGGTCAATTATACCTTAGCATCTTTTACGAATTCTTTAAAAAAGATAAAAATGGGACTATATCGGTAAAACCTATTACTGGACGATATCTTCTGCGGCAGCCTTTGTCTGATTTAAAGAGGAGATAACATCCTCAACGGCATTCAGGATATTTGCCAAGCTGGAATTAACTTCATTCACAGCCTGAGACGCACTCTGCATATTGGATGACATGTCCTGAGCAACGGCACTTTGCTCTTCAACAGCCCCCGCAACAACTGTCACAAACCCCTTCGCCTGATCAATCGACATGCTTATCTCTTGCAACCCGCCCGCGACGACAGAGACAACCTCCTGAATATTGTTGATTTCCGCGCCGATCTTATTAGTTGCCTCACCGACTTGGGACGCCAGATTTTTAACTTCCGATGCCACAACAGCGAACCCCTTACCGGCTTCCCCTGCGCGTGCAGCCTCAATGGTCGCGTTCAAAGACAGAAGATTAACTTGTTCAGCAATTTTCTGGATCAGTCCGACAATACCGTTCATCGCCTGAGCAGCTTCCAGCAACTTGCCCGTTTCATTTCCTGTTTCAACAACCTTTTCGTAGGCTATACCCGTCGCCATTGACGATTTGCTCATACTTTGGGAAATCTCGACGACAGAAGCATGCAGCTCTTCAGATCCCGCTGCAACTGTCTGAACATTGGTTGCGGTTTGGTTTGCCCCTCCGGATGCAGAAGTTGTCTGAATGCTCACAATACTCACAGCATCCTCAATTTTCCGCAGATACGTCATCATGCTGGCCTTAATCTGGCGCAACTGCTCAATATTTTTTGAAATATTCGTTGCAAATTTTACAACCTTATAAACATTCCCATTTGGGTCATAAATCGGGTTATAAGACGCCTCAATCCAGACTTCCTTACCGCCTTTCCCGATACGTTTATATTGGGCGGCCTGAAACTTGCCAGCACGCAAATCCTCCCAGAAGATCTTGTATTCAGCACTTTCGCGATAATCCGGTTCAACAAACATGCTATGGTGCTTCCCCTTGACCTCATCAAGAGAATATCCCAATGTTTTGAGAAAATTTTCATTCGCAGTGATGATTGTTCCATCAAGATTGAATTCAATGGTTGCCTGTGACCTATCAACGGCATTCAATCGCCCTTGCATATCATAAAATTCGAGAGTCTTCTCGGTAATATCCGTTGCAAACTTGATAATTTTAAAAACTTTGCCTGATTTATCAAGAACAGGATTATAAGACGCCTCGATCCAGACCTCACGGCCACCTTTCGCGAAACGCTTGAACTGCGCCGCTTGAAATTTCCCGGCACGTAGATGATCCCAAAAACTCTTATACTCTTGGCTATTCCTATAGTCTCGATCAACAAACATACTATGATGCTGACCTTTGATTTCTTCCAAAGAATACCCCATAACATTCAGAAAATTAGTATTCGCCGTAATAATAGTTCCGTCTGGTTGGAACTCAATAATCGCTTGAGAATTACTTAAAGCCTGAAAGACAGATTCCATATCTTGATTTTTATTAGCTGCAAATAGCACTCTACTCTCCTGAAACGTTGCATACCAAGACTATTATGGCCATCTGACCAGCTTCTCATTTTATTTCGACAAGGTAACATTACATGATGACCAGTTACGTGGTCAACCCCCATTATTGAGTCCAGGATTTAAGTGAATCTTTTGGTCCTGATGAGGGCATGAAGGAAGGGGCTGGAGCGTAAGCGAAGGCCCCTTCCTTCATGGGGGGCTTCGTTCTGGTGAGAG
>JAVEVE010000007.1:0-103767 GCA_034005165.1 Pseudobdellovibrionaceae bacterium
CTGCCAGAAACTTTCCGCGGAGTCTGATTTTCATATTTTTACCTTTTATTTTTGCTTTTATCAGTTTTAAATATACTTTCTTACAAAAGGACTGAACGCAGAGAAATTATACGCTGGAACTATACATGATAATGAGTTTATAGTAGCGCAAACTTAAATCTATTTCACTCTAAAATGCATGGGGAAACATATGAAAAACCAACTTCTCCTACTGAGTTCACTTCTTCTATCAATTCTACTTCTTGCCCCTACGCTCTCTCTCGATGCACATGCAGAGAGTGGGGTTACAGACACTGAAATCACATTGGGTATTTCCAATGCCCAAAGCGGACCCGCTGGCGCAATCGGAACAGGTGTCAGTGCGGGGATCAACGTTTATTTCGACAAAATAAATGCTGCAGGAGGCGTTAAGGGGCACACACTGAAAGTCATTCAAACAGATGATATGTATGAGCCGGCACAAGCTATCGCGAACACGCAAAAACTTCTGGATGATGACAAAGTCTTTGCTTTGATCGGCTATGTTGGCACGCCAACCGCCAAGGCCGTTACGCCAAATATTTCCCGTGAAAAAGCTCCATTTATAGCCCCATTCACAGGTGCGGGATTTTTGAGATCTCCTGTTCTCCCGACAGTTTTTAATTTGCGATCAAGTTACAATGACGAAATGGAAGCTATTGTTAAACAACTGGTGGATGCTAAAGGCTTGAAGAATATTGCGCTGTTCAAGCAAAACGATAGCTATGGACAAGCAGGAGAGTCCGGCCTATCCGAAGCTTTGGGGAAGCGTGATCTTTCAATATCTTCTGTTGGTTCTTATGAACGCAATACGATAGATGTCGCAGATGCTCTGGCAGCTCTGAAAGATGCAAAGCCTGATGCCGTCATCATGGTCGGCGCGTACAAAGCATGTGCGGAATTTTTGAAAGAAGCGAAGGCGGCAGGTTTTTCTCCTATTTTTGTAAATATCTCTTTCGTTGGAACTGCCGCGCTTGCTAAGGAAGCGGGGGAAGCCGGTGAAGGAAGCTTTGTTTCCCAAGTCATGCCTAATCCGTTCACATCTGATCTGGAGATTGTAAAACAATTTCAAGAGGACATGACCAAGGCCGGTAAGGCAGACATGATCGACTATACATCCTTAGAAGGATATGTTCAGGCAGCAATGTTTACAATGGCGTTGGGCAATATTGAGGGCGATGTTACTAGAGGCAAAATTGTAGAGGCGCTCGATAAACTTGACATTGATCTGGGCGGTTTGAAACTAAAGTTTACGCCAGAAGACCATCAGGCGCTGGACCAAGTCTACCTAACCAAGATAGTTGGTGGAAAGCCCGAGACAGTCGAGGGATTCTAAAACAGAAATACGAATACATGTTAAAGCCCTCTTTTGAGGGCTTTTTCTTTTTAGAATGTTACCGACTTTCCGCAACCGCATCGGCCTGTTTCATTCGGGTTCATAAAATCCAGCCTACGATTCCCAAGATCATCTTCGATAAAATCAATTCTGGTTCCGAAGAGTCGCAGAACATCTGCAGGATCAACAAAGAGACTAAAGCTGTCAGATAATTTGATAAAATCTTCGCTTGCATTGACATCATCCGCCATTACAGGCTTGAGGTCATATTCATTCCCTCCGCAGCCTTTTCCGCCTTTGATAATCAAGCGCAGGCCTGCGGCCCCCGCTCCACCTTTTATCAAATGTGCTTTGGCGGCCTCAGTCACCATAATTTCTGATTTGAGTTCCATATCTTATGATCTCACGTAAACATATTTAATTGCAACTTTGCGGTTTCAGCCATGTAGGACGGATCCCAAGTCGGCTCCCAGATAATCTCGACATCAACTTGACCAACTCCCGTTAGCGGGAAAATCGCGTTTTGAACCATACCGGGCATTTCCTGCGCCACGGGACAGCCCGGAGACGTCAAAGTCATTTTCACATCTACATCACTTGTCCCATCTACATCATCTGTGATGCGGATTGAATAGATCAAGCCCAGTTCATAAATATTGACGGGAATTTCAGGGTCATAGACTTCGCGCAGCGCTTTGATAATAGCCGGAAACAGGGGATGATCGCGGTCTGCTGTGCAATTTGGTGGCTCTGCCAGTTCATCATAATCATCACCGAAAGCGTTCCGGACCATTTGTTCGTCGGCTACGTGTTCCATTCTTAAATTTCCTAACTCAACATTTTTTTGGCTTTAACCAGTGCTTCGATCAGTTGGTCAATGTCATCTTTATCTGTATATAATCCAATTGAAGCGCGCACAGTTCCCTCAATTCCAAAACGCTGCATCAATGGCTGGCAGCAATGATGCCCTGTTCTGACTGCCACACCCATTTGATCCAAAATCATGGCGATATCGGACGGGGAGCAGCCTTCAATTGTGAAAGACACGATCCCTGCTTTTGTTTCTGTTGTGCCGTAAATTTTTATGCCGTCAATTTCCGCTAGCCTTGTATTCAGATAGGCCAAAATTTTACTTTCCCAAGCGTGAATTTTGTCCATGCCTATCTCAGTAATATAATCCAGTGCCGCGCCCCACCCGATGACTTCGGCAATAGCCGGCGTCCCTGCTTCAAACCGAGCAGGAATATCCGCATAGGTGCAGCCGTCCAGCGTCACGTTTTCAATCATATCGCCGCCGCCCTGCCATGGTGGCATGGCTTCCAAAATTTCTTTTCTGCCTATTAACGCACCAGCCCCCGTCGGGCCGTAGAGTTTATGCGCAGTCAAAACATAGAAGTCCGCGCCAAGCTCATCAACATTCACTTTATTGTGAACGGCGGCTTGGGAACCATCCACGAGTGTCATGATATTCTTTGAATAGGCTTTAATCTTCTTAACAATATCTGCAACAGGATTAACCGTCCCCAATACATTCGAAATATGCGTAAATGCCACGAGTTTTGTTTTGTCTGACAGCAAGTCATTTAATTTCGAAAGATCAAGCGCACCATTATCCAGCACAGGAATATATTTAATCGTAACGCCGATTTGGGATTTTAAAATATGCCACGGGACAAAATTTGCGTGGTGTTCCATTTCGGTGAGGATGATTTCATCACCCTCTTTCAGATTTGTACGGCCCCAGCTTTGAGCAACAAGATTAACTGCTTCGGTTGTGTTTTTGGTAAAGACGGCTTCATACACATCGGACGCACCCAGAAATAATTTTAGCTTTCCGCGGACAGCTTCATATTCGGTCGTTTTTTCTTGAGAATATTCATAAAGACCACGGTGAATATTTGCGTAGTGATATTCGATGGCGTGTTTCATGGCATCAATAACCTGGCGCGGTTTTTGCGCAGAGGCTCCACTATCCAGAAAAGCCAGACGTTTTCCGTTCATGGTTTGAGAGAGAGCCGGAAAATCTTCGCGCCAAAGGTTCAGGTGATTTATTTCAGCCATAATTTCACCCGTTCATCAAACATGGTGCGAACTTTCTCACACGGTATTTTCTCAAGAACTTCACCAACAAAAGCCTCAATTAAAAGCTGACGTGCTTTATCTTCAGGAATACCGCGAGAACGCAGATAAAACATCGGGGTTTCATCAAGCTCGCCTGTGGTTGATCCGTGGGAGCACTTCACATCATCCGCATAGATTTCCAGTTCAGGCTTGATATCCATTTCCGCCTGTTGAGAGAGCAGCAAATTATTTGATAGTTGATAGCCGTCTGTTTTTTGGGCATCTTTAAAGACGTGGATTTTTCCCTGATACACACCTCGGGATTGATCTTTCAGAATGGTTTTAAAGAACTGGCTTGATCTTCCGTGTGGCTTGATATGGTTGACGCACACTGTTGTATCACCATGTTGCTTGCCGCGTAGCAGAGCAAGGCCTGATAAATCAGCTTCGGCATTTTCTCCGTCGATATTGACGGTAAATTCGTTGCGCCCAAATCCTGAGCAGCCATTGATTGCACAGGCTCTGAAGCGTGAATCTCGTTCCAGATCAATCGTCATGAATTCTGTCACGACGCAAAATGGATCTTCTTCACATAGGCGATAAAATTCGACGGAGGCATTTTTGCTGACAGAGATGCTCACATTCAGATTTTTCCAGTATGCGCCCGCGCCTGTTTGACGTTCGATAAATTTAACAGATGCGCCCTGCTCGACCTCAATGATTACTTGGCCCATATAGCGTTTTCCGTCTTGGCCTTTGAAAGTCAGCTCTATAGGCAGGTCGATCTGCTTGTTTTTTGGAACATTGATATGCAAGATATTTTCGCCGCTCGGAACCAAATAATCGAATGCACCCGTCATTTCCCAGACGGCTGTTGCCTCAATGGTTTCAATTTTTTTGAGGGCGGCCTTGATATTGGAATATTTCCAATGCTCGCGGTCGAGTGTCTCAATCTTATCAGGCAACAAGTTCTGCATATCCTTTTGCCTCGAGTTCTTTGGCAAGCTCAGGCCCGCCTGTTTTCACAATCTTACCACCAGCCAGCACGTGCACGACATCAGGCACGATATAGTCCAACAAGCGTTGGTAGTGGGTAATCACAAGGAATGATCTGTCTTTTGCGCGTAGGCGGTTTACGCCATCTGCCACGACTTTGAGCGCGTCAATATCAAGGCCCGAATCCGTTTCATCTAGAATACAGAATTTTGGCTCGAGCATTGCCATTTGCAAAACTTCGTTGCGTTTTTTCTCGCCGCCTGAAAAGCCGACATTCACGGCGCGTTTCAACATCTCATCCGCTACGCCCAAATCTTTTTGCTTAGCTTTTAAAAGTTTCAGGAAGTCGAGGGCTTCGATTTCGTCTTGGCCTTTGGCTTTGCGGATGGAGTTCAACGCGGTTTTCAAAAAGTTGGTCATCTGAACCCCCGGAATTTCCACGGGGTATTGGAATGCCAGGAACAGGCCTGCGGCGGCGCGTTCGTTCGGGTCAAGAGACAGCAAGTCCACACCGTCCAGCTCTGCGCTTCCGCCAGTGACTTCGTATCCGTCACGGCCCGAGAGCACGTAAGACAATGTGGATTTTCCTGCACCGTTCGGGCCCATAATGGCATGGACTTCCCCGCTCGGGATTTCCAAATCCAGACCGTTTAATATTTGCTTGCCGTCAATCTCGGCTGTCAGATTTTTAATTTTGAGCATTATTATTCTTTCAATAATATATCATGATTTTTTGCGTATAAATCCTTAGAAAATTCAAACATTTACACAATTTACAACACAACCCTCGTCTTCTTCATCCCCCGACTTGTTCGGGCAATCCATAGAATAGAAAGCCCATCATCCAACGCTCCCCTCTAGGCTAATCGCGACGAGTTTTTGGGCTTCGACGGCAAATTCCATCGGGAGGTTTTGCATGACTTCTTTGCAGAACCCGTTGACGATAAGGGCAACGGCCTCTTCTTCCCCGATGCCACGTTGTTGGCAGTAGAAAAGTTGGTCGTCTGAAATCTTGCTGGTGGTTGCTTCGTGTTCGAGTTTCGCGCGCGGGTTTTTGCTTTCGATATAGGGCACGGTATGCGCGCCGCATTGATCGCCGATCAACAGGCTGTCACATTGGGTATAGTTTCGTGCGCCTTCTGCGCCTGCCATGATTTTAACAAGGCCGCGATAGGTCGAGTCTGATTTTCCTGCCGAGATGGTTTTGGCGATGATGCGTGATTTGGTGCGCTCGCCCATATGGATCATCTTGGTGCCTGTGTCGGCCTGTTGGAAATTGTTGGTAATGGCGACCGAATAAAATTCGCCGACCGAGTCATTGCCCTTCAAAACACAAGAAGGATATTTCCATGTGATTGCGGAGCCTGTTTCAACTTGTGTCCAAGAGATTTTTGAGCGGTCGCCCGCGCACATACCGCGCTTGGTTACAAAGTTATAAATGCCGCCCTTGCCGTTTTCATCGCCCGGATACCAGTTCTGAACGGTCGAGTATTTGATCTCGGCGTCTTCGTGGGCAATGAGTTCAACAACGGCTGCGTGTAATTGGTTTTCATCGCGCATCGGGGCTGTGCAGCCTTCCAGATAGGACACGTAAGAGCCTTTGTCGGCGATGATGAGTGTGCGCTCAAACTGTCCCGTGTTCATTTCATTGATGCGGAAGTACGTTGAGAGTTCCATCGGGCAACGTACGCCTTCGGGGATATAGACAAAAGACCCGTCGGTAAAAACTGCGGAATTAAGGCATGCATGTTTATTGTCCGAGAACGGTACGACTGAGCCGAGATATTTCTTTACGAGTTCGGGGTGTTCGCGAACGGCTTCAGAGATAGAGCAGAAGATGACTCCGACCTCTTTTAATTTTTCTTTGAAGGTGGTGGCCACAGACACCGAGTCAAACACAACATCCACGGCAACACCAGCAAGACGTGCGCGTTCGCGCATCGGCACACCCAGCTTTTCAAAAGTTTCCAGCAAAGCAGGATCGACTTCGTCTATCGAGTTTAATTTCGGTTTTGGAGCCGAAAAATAATATGCGTCCTGATAATCAATCGGCGGATGGGAGAGTTTGGCCCATTGAGGTTCGGGCATTTGTTTCCAGCGCTCAAACGCTTTTAGCCGCCATTCCAGTAACCATTCCGGTTCTTGTTTTTTGGCGGAGATGAAGCGGATAATGTCTTCGTTCAGGCCTTTGGGCGCTTTGTCCGATTCAATATCCGTGACAAAGCCTGCTTCATATTTTTTAAGGGCTGCGATTTGTTCTTCGACTGTCAGTTTATCTGTGCTCATGCCGATTTCTTTCTTACAGAGACCAAAAGATCAGAAAGGACAAGCGTCCCCAAAGCATCCTTTACTACCATGTTCACCCGCGCCCATTTGCCATGCATCGGACAAATTTCTGCAATATTGCAATCTGACTCAACCTGATGGTCTGCACAGGATGTTATTAATATAGGGCCCTCTAAGGCTTCGATCAGTTCCGCTACGGTGATTTCTTTCGGTGCGCGGGTCATATTATATCCGCCGCGGACACCACGGGACGAATTGATGATGTCACTTTTTGAGAGCAGTTTCAGGACCTTTGCAACGGTGGGCTCAGGAATTGTAGTCTTAGCGGATAATTCGGATGCGGTTAGCAATGCCCCGTGCTCAGCCGCTAACTGGCTGAGCACCACAATTGCATAGTCGCTTAATTTTGAGAGTTTTATCATCCTAAACCGTACATTTTTAGTACGGTTTATATGTCATATATTGCCTTCGGTTTCAAGCGCTTACATGGTAATATTTTTAGCATTTTTCTTACGATTCGGGGGATTTCAGGGGCAATTATGTTTAAAACACAGAGTTTTTTCTTCACAATTACTGTTTTTCTCAGTGCTTATTTACTCTTTGTGGTTCAACCCCTGATTGGTAAAATTATTCTCCCCGCTCTCGGTGGAACGCCTATGGTTTGGAATACCAGCATGCTGTTTTTCCAGATCTTGCTTTTGGGAGGCTATCTTTATGCTCATGGAATTACGAAAATTAAGTCCATCAGGCTACAATTTGCTGCCCATTTTGGTCTTGTGATACTGGCAGGACTATCCACCTTGCCAATTTATTCCGGCGCACAACTCGTTCCTGACGAAACCGTTACGCCGCTCATTTGGCAAGTTCAAACAATGATGTATATGGTCGGCTTGCCGTTTTTGTTTCTATCCGCAACTGCTCCTTTGCTTCAAAAATGGTTTTCCTATTCGGACCATCCGGATGCAGACAATCCTTATTTCCTATACGCATCGAGCAATCTCGGCTCTGTCCTTGCCTTACTCTTATACCCAATTCTTGTTGAGCGGCTTTTCCCTTTGGCCCAGCAGTCCGAATATTGGGGGTATGGTTATGCCATGCTCGGCGGGTTCTTTCTGGCCTGCTGTAGCTTGATCTTTTCACATACAAAGCTCAAAAATACGACCGAAGAGTCGCATCGTAAAGACGCATCTGACGAAGCTCCGAGCAAAGCAACTTTGCTGAAATGGTTGTTTCTGGCATTTATCCCGTCTTCCCTGATGATCGGTCTAACAAATTTTATTACAACCGACATAGGCTCTATGCCTTTGTTCTGGGTTATACCTCTGACCCTTTATATTTTGTCTTTCGTGATTGCATTTGCCAAAAAGCCCCCTGTCTCGCTTAAAGTAATCAGTTTTATATTTGCAGCCCTGTTTACCGTTATCTATTGCATGACTGGAGCAGTATATTTTCTGAAGATACAATTGGCCATAGCGCTTAGCGTTTTGTTCTTTGTTACCGCTGTAATGTGCCACATGGAACTTAATAGGCTAAAACCGTCGACCAAACATCTTACCCTATTCTATTTGATGATGTCTGTTGGCGGCGCTTTGGGCGGTGTCTTTAATGCGTTATTAGCTCCGCTGATTTTTGTAAAGCCCTACGAATATGTGATAACAGGCATTCTTTCTCTATTCTGCTGGAATATGTCAGGAAGTGTTTCCCAAATTGAGCTGACGGCAGAAAAAAGACGTTTGACCATGATTTTACTCTCGGTCATTGCCTGCTTGGCAGCCATATCACATGTTATTCTTGGATATTTCCACCACACAGCCTATATGTTGGCAGTGCCTCTGATTGGCATGATCTGTGTTCCCGTGATGTTATTCCTGGTTGATCGCCGTCCCTATTTTATTATGGCTGGCATTCTTATGGCTGTTGCAACCCCTTTTGTACCGTGGGAAGGAAATTCCCGCGTTGTCGATATGTCTCGAAACTATTTTGGTACGCTGGTCACATCAGATGACGAATTTGTCCGCAATTTATCCCACGGGACAACTCTCCACGGCGCACAGCCTCTCGATGTGGCATACAAAACTCTTCCTCTGACATATTACAATGAAAAGACCAGTATCGGGCGGGCTTTTGAAATAGGAAAAGGCCTAATGCCTTCTATGAATGTTGCAGTCCTCGGTTTGGGGACGGGAAGCGTAAACTGTTTACTGCGTCCAGCTGACCATGTCGATTATTACGAGATTGATCCTGATATTGTACGGATTGCAACAAACCCGTCAATCTTCTCTTATCTCGATGCCTGTGAGACGGACAAAAAAATAATTCTTGGCGATGCCCGTCTCAAATTACAAAATGCTCCAGATAAATCCTACGACCTGATGTTGATTGATGTCTTCAGTTCAGACAATATTCCGATGCACCTGATTACAGTCGAAGCTGTTCAGCTGGCGTTGAGTAAAGTTAAGGATGACGGGCTGGTTGTCTTCCATATCACGAGCCGTTACTACGAACTTGAACCTGAAGTCTCTGCTATTCTCTCTGAGATCGGTGTTCCGGGATATTTCTTCATGAACAGAAGTCGTATTATTGACGGTACACCTTACCGTTATTATGTGGCACAAAGTATTGTCACCACGCAGAGTAAGGAGTTGCAGGCTCAGCTTAAAACATCGGGATGGAAACCTGCCAAAACTATTGAAGGGCTTGTTCCGTGGACAGATGATTTTGCAAATCCGCTACGAGCGATCACTTATATCAGATCTATGTTCGGGGAACAGTACATCTCGGAATATAGCGAGCCAAAAGAGTAGAGCTCTCCGCTCTACTTTGTAGCGGAAAACTTAATATCAGGGTATTTGTCCTGCGTGTCGTTCAGATGCCAAGCGTTGCGCGCCATAAAGACGGGGTCCTGATCGTGGTCATCTGCAATAGCTGAGCGGTTTGAATCCAAAAATGTCTTGAGCTTTGTTGGATCATCGCAACTGATCCAACGGGCAGTATATAGCGTTGTCAACTCAAACTTCACAGGCAGATTATATTCGGTTCGGATGCGGTCAGCCAGAACGTCAAATTGCAACATCCCTACAACACCGACAACCCAACTGTTATCCAGCCTATTTCTGAAGACGCGTGCAACGCCCTCTTCAGCTAATTGCTGAAGCGCGTTGCCCAGATGTTTGGCTTTTAATGGGTCTTCTGCAGAGACACGTTGCAAATATTCAGGCGCGAAAGACGGAATACCTGTAAATGTCAGCTTCTCCCCCTCTGTCAGTACATCACCGATGCGCAAGTTTCCATGGTTCGGAATACCGATAATATCTCCTGCAACGGCCTCATCTACCATCTCCCTGTCTTGGGCAAAAAACATGAGCGGTGAGTGGATCACCACCTGTTTTTGTGACCTGTTATGCAGGAGTTTCATACCACGCTTGAAAGTACCAGAGCAAATTCGTGTAAAGGCTATGCGATCACGATGTTTCGGGTCCATATTGGCCTGAATTTTAAAAACAAAGCCCGTGACTTTAGCCTCGTGCGGGTCAACAATACGTTCTTCTGTTTTTTGCGCGCGCGGTTTTGGTGCAAATTCACCAATCCCTTGCAAGAGTTCGCGCACACCAAAGTTATTGACAGCCGAACCGAAAAATACGGGGGTCATATGTCCTCCCAAATATTCAGCTAAGTCAAATTCAGGGCACACTCCGCGGATCATCTCGACATCCTCGCGCAGTTTGGCAGCCTGGTCCTGAGGAAGTTTTTCATCAATCAACTTATCCTCCAGACCGGAACACATTAGGCTATCTGTCAGCGTCTCCCCTTTGGATCGATCAAAAATTACCAATTGATCTTTCAATAGATCGTAACACCCTCTGAACTCACGCCCCATGCCTATTGGCCAACTGGCTGGCGTAACCTGCATTTGGAGCTTGTCTTCAATCTCATCCATCAAAGAGAACGGATCTTGGGCCTCACGGTCCATTTTGTTCACAAATGTGATGATCGGAATATTGCGCAGACGACAAACTTCAAACAGTTTTAGTGTCTGGCTTTCAATTCCTTTGGCCGCATCAAGAACCATGATCGCACTATCAACAGCCGTCAACGTACGGTAAGTGTCTTCCGAGAAGTCCTCGTGACCGGGGGTGTCCAGCAGGTTGAATGTGATATTTTTATATTCGAATGTCATCACCGATGATGCCACAGAAATTCCGCGCTCTTGTTCGACCTTCATCCAGTCCGAACGGGCGCGACGACGCTCGCCTCTAGCCTTCACCATTCCGGCCATCTGGATAGCCCCCCCGAATAGGAGGAGTTTTTCGGTCAGAGTGGTCTTACCGGCGTCAGGGTGGGCGATGATCGCAAAAGTGCGACGTTGATCAACTGGAGAAGTCATAGTCCGATTACTGCTTAAATTTCAATAACATTGCGGTCGGACTATACGCATTCGGGCTGTTTTGCGCAACCCTGTTTAAGGCAGGTAATTCACTCCCCTGGGCTATTCCAGTATTTTTCCCTCAAAAGGGTTCTCTCCTAGTCTATCCTCGATCTCTATAACCCAGACGTCCGGATCACGGTCAATCGCGCGTCTTATATAGTCGTCCACCTGCTGTTCTGGCATGGTTTCTTCCCGTAAAGCCGCCATCCAACAAAGTTCGCCGTCCATATTCCGAACCTGCGTCAGCAAGCGTGCATTACTTTCCAAAAGGGCAATTTTAAGAAGAATTGTACCCGATGCAAAGGCTCCCTTATTGACAATATAGTAGCTCTTGCCCTCTACGTTCAAACGGCGCAAATGAGCATCCAACCATACTGAAGTAGGGAGGCGTACATCATTCATCAGGAATTACGATTTTATTTTACGGCCATATAGATCAAGCCGATGGTCCAGAAGTTCGTACCCCAGATCTTGCGCAATTTTGCGTTTCAGGATTTCGAGATCTTCGTTTTTAAACTCGATCACTTCGCCTGTCTCCATATCGATTAGGTGGTGGTGGTGATCGGTGTTAGTATCATACCTTGCAAAACTCTCATTAAATTCACGCTTGACGATCAGGTCCATTTCTTCGAGCAGACTCAAGGTTCTGTATACCGTTGCAATGCTAATTGTCGAATCTGCGGCCTTTGCGCGTTCGTAAACAGTTTCAACTGATGGGTGATCATCTGTTTCTTCTAAAATTTTCAGGATGGTCCGTCTTTGGCCGGTCATTTTAAGACCTGCTGCCGCGCAACGTTCTTCCATTGATTTCATTTTTACTATCCGTTTTGTATCTATCTTTTTCGGATTAAGAATACACGTCTAGCCAGACCAGGACAATAAACAAATGATTTTTCCTAATAGAATGCGGATATTTCTGCGCGGCGCAGCACGCGATTTCGAGGGAATGTTACTTTAACACTGGTCCCCATACCAAGCTCTGAACTTAAGGATAGGTATCCTCCGTGTAATTCTACCATTGCCTTTGCAAGTGGTAACCCGAGCCCTGTTCCTGTCATATTCTCTTTCGAGATAGTTGCCGTCTCATGAATCTGCCCAAACGGCTCCAAGGCCTGAGCAATCTTATCTTTGGGAATGCCTACCCCGTTATCTTCGACAGTAATTTCTACTTCACCTGAGACCAGCGACTCCGCAGAAATCATAATATATCCACCATTCTTACTGAATTTGACTGCGTTACTAACCAAGTTAATCAATACCTGACGAACCAAACGTGGATCCCCCTGCAAAGCCGGAAGATCCATCGGCATCTTAGTCTTCAATGAAATATTTGCACTGAAAGCTCGAGATGCCATCATCCGCACGACAGATTCAATGACATCCTTGATATTCACTTCATGCTCATCCAGCTCAACGCGACCTGCTTCAATTTTCGACATATCAAGAACTTCATTGATAATTTCCAGTAAATGTCTAGCGCTGGAATGGACATCACGCATATATTCCTGATATTTCGGGTTCTCAATTTCCCCGAATGTTCCATTCATCATAATTTCAGAAAATCCTATAATCGCATTCAACGGGGTCCTGAGTTCATGGCTCATATTCGCCAAAAATGCCGACTTGGCATGGTTTGCCGCATCTGCCTGATCTTTTGCGACACGCAAAGACATTTCCATCTGCTTTCTGAGTGTAATATCCATCAGGGTTGTTACCTGAAACCTTCGCCTTTGCGAAAGTTCGAGCGTTGCTGTCGTGTAAAGAGTATTGACGACACTGCCATCTTTTTTGAGCATCTTCATCTCACCCGAACTACGAATAGAACTTTTGAGATAGCGCTCGTAATTTTCGGCTGTTGGTTCTTGCTCATCCGGGCTGATAATGGTTATAAAATCCTCACCAACAATTTGCTCACGTTGCCAACCATAGACGCGAACAAAGCTGTCATTCACTCTGACTACACGCCTGTTTCTGTCAGTTACAATTATCCCCACGTTAGAAGCATCAAAAATTGAAGTCAAAAGAGAAATAGCGTCATCACGTTCCCGTTGCAGAACAGAGTCATCAGCAGAGTCAGGTTGCGCCATCACATCCAGCATTACAACATTGCCGGTAGTCATATCTAAAAGTGGGTTAATCCAGAATCCGTAGACACGCAGCCCGCCTGGAAAACTCGGCAGTGCATGGATACTGACAGGGACTTTTTGGCGGGCACACACTTCAAATGCCTGCTCAAAATGACGCGCATTCTCGCTATCCATCAATTGAGAAACATGAAACCCGACAATCTGCTGTTCCTTGCGGTTAAAATACTCCAAACCACGGCGATTGATTTCGCAAATCGTGTATCCATTTTCCTGATCCATAGAGACCAGGAATCTTGGAATGGGCATTGTTTCGAACAGCGCTTTATGATCTACGATGAACCCGGACATACTTAACCAATTGACAAATAACAAATTTTATATTTGGAGGATAAAATCCTCCAAGTACCACATAACCACGAAAGGTTAAAAAAGCTGTTAAGAAATCAGGCGCAGAATTTACGTACCGTAGATTCTGTCTCCGGCATCCCCTATTCCCGGAACCATATATGCATTTTCATTCAAATGAGAATCTATCGCAGTTGTAAAGACGCGAATATCAGGGTGAGTTTCCATCAAGAGGCGCACTCCTTCAGGAACTGACAAGATTGTCATCAAGCATATATCTTGTGGCTTTACGCCCCTCTCCAAAAGCAGGTTCAACGTGTAGAGCGCGGAATGACCCGTTGCCAACAACGGGTCAACTACAATCACTTTTCTATTTTCAGGCAGTTTATCAGGAAGCTTGTTCAGATATTCCTGAGGCATATGCGTTACCTTATCCCGATACAGACCGACATGGTATATTGGAGAATTCGGCATCAGATCGATCAATCCACCAATCAAACCTTCCCCTGCTCTTAGGATCGGAACAAGGATCGGTTCCAACTGATCAAGACATGGTGCCTTCATTTTATCAAAAGGTGTTTGGATTTCTCGTGTCGAGATTTCCAAATTTTGAGTTACAGGGAATGTCATCAAGTAGGAAATATCATTTGCCAACTTCCTGAATTCTGGAACCTGACAAGACGTTTCCCGCATTCTGGTCAATTTATGAGAGATCAAAGGATGTGAGACTATCGTCAGGTTTGGGAAATCCGGGTGAGATGTCATTTTTGATCCTGTTCTTGAGTATCTATTTATTGATTTTCTGCATTTTCGCCCGTGTTTAGTGTTTGCAGAAAACGGTTGAGCGGGCTAACTTCCTCATACTGCCCAGCGCCTCCATGACCCAACTCACAAATGTGATCCAGATCAACGCGAACATTTTGCAGAAGGACTTGAATTTCATCGCCCGGAAGCGGTTCCGCCACACAAGATGATACCGTAAAATCTGTTGTGTCATCTTCTTTCAGCGCTTGATTAAATCGCGTAACAAAACGCAGGCCACCATTGGAATCTGAATGTTTTAGGCTGATAACAAACTCACCGTTCCCAACAAAATAAGCATCATCAAAACTCCGTATCGTCTTCAAAACAGCTTTCGAGACTGACTGGATTGCAGTTTCTTTTGAGCGGTCATCTTTATTATCAATCCTCAAAACAGCGATGGAGAACGGCTGCCCTCGCCTTGATCTACGCTCAAGTTCTTTTTCAAGCTCGGGGATCATGACAGATTCGCTACGCAACCCAGTCTGCATATCCAATCCAAAATCCGATAAAACAGTATCTCTATCCAGCCTCTTCAAATGCGTCGAGAATCCTTCATAGGTCTGCCAGAATATATCGAACTCTTCAATTGGCGGCATTTTTTCGCCAGCCATCATTTCATCTGCAATCTGATGCAAACTATTTTGCTCTTCTATCAGTCGGGTGAGAAGTGTCTCATTCTTAATCTTATTCTTGATTTCCTGAACTGTATCAATCAGCGCTGGCTTTTCAAAAGGCTCGGCATAACCGCGATAAAAAACTGCTCTGATAACCTGCGAAAACCATGCGGCATATTCGCTGTTCATAGCAGATATTCTTGTTCCTAATTCTATAGATGCTTGCTGTGGACACATGGCTCAATTCCCTTGTCAGAACTATACCGCACTTTCACCCTCAAGTTAAGGGGAAGATGCGACAAAATCGCCCTGATTAGTCAGGCAGCCATTCTTTCCTGAGCTGGTCCAGACTTCCCCCGCTACGTAAGGTTTCGCGGATTTCCTTCATCAAGCGCGCAATAACAGCTACGTTGTGTTGACTGATAATCTGGAAGGCCAGCATTTCTCCGGCTTTCATCAAGTGCTGGATATAGGCTTTCGAGTATATTGCCGATGACAGCAATCCCAACGATTCATCCAGAGGGGTTGGATCATCTTTGAACTGACTGTTTCTCAGATTGATAAAGCCACCGCGCACACCTTTCATCAAAGCTCTGCCATGGCGGGCTTCGCGAGTCGGTGTTACACAATCGAATGTATCCATCCCCTGCTTTACCCCTTCAAAAATATCTTCGATTTTTCCGATGCCCAACAAATGCACTGGGCGATCCGGATGAATGCGAGTAGGCAACCATGACAAGATTTCATAGAAGTGAATTTTTGTCCCCCCCAGACACCCTCCAATGGCGGTTCCAAAGAACGGGCGACTTCTGGTGTAATCTGCACTCATCTCGCGCAAATCGCGGTATACGCCGCCTTGCACAACACCATAAACAGCCTGCTTACCATTGTGCGTTTTTTCGAAAGCCTGAAGAGATCTATCTCCCCATCTGTGGCTCATATACATTGATTTTTCAGTGTAGTCGCGTTCAGCGCTGTGCGGGGTACATTCATCCATTTGCACAACAAAATCAGCACCGAGTTTCCGTTGAACTTCCATAGATATTTCAGGGTTCAGCCGACAAATACTTCCGTCTTTATAGGATTTGAAAATTGCACCATCCTGCTCGTCAATTTTGAGCAAAGATTTATTTCCGGCCTTACCTTTTCCTTTAATTTCATCAGCACTAGTGCCAGTACCCAGCGAGAATATCTGAAACCCTCCGCTGTCCGTTAGCATAGGACCATCCCAGCCCATGAATTTATGCAACCCACCCATCTTTTCGACAAGATCAGGGCCCGGTTGAATGTAGAGGTGATATGTATTCGCCAGAATCATATCCGTTCCGGCCTCACGCATTTGGTAGGGGTGTAAATTTTTTACGGACGCTTTTGTTCCAACAAAAATAAAGTTTGGCGTCTCGATTGTTCCGTGTGGGGTTTTTAATTTGCCCAAACGAGCAAAAGATCCTGCATCTCTTTGCAGGATCTCAAATCCGAAGTTCGGATAGTCGATATTGGTCGAAAACTCTTCCACCTTGCTCACGCCGCCGCTTAGGCTTGCGCTGCAACTACTTTTTCAACACGTGCTTTAACATCGTGCAGATCAGGGTCAAGCTTGGACTTTGGTGTTTCCAGAAGGAACTTATCCAATCCGCCTTTTTTGTCGATGGTGCGAAGACCAGCAGCCGTTACGCGCATACGAACCAATGTTCCTAATGCTTCGCTGAAAAGGCTGGTGTCTTGAACATTCGGGTTGAATGTACGACGTGTTTTGTTTTGAGCGTGGGAAACATTATTCCCAAACATTACTTTTTTTCCGGTAACCTGGCACTTGCGGCTCATGGCAAAATCCTTGTATGACTTATTTATATTTAGTTGTAAAAAAGCTATGAAGCTCGCGGACCATAGTGCATCTCCGCGTCTTTCGTCAAGTCTTTTGTTAAAGGAAAGAAGGCCATTTATGTCCCAGGTAGCCGCACAGGCCGAAGCAGATTTGAAAGAAATCAGAAATCTTATTGATTCTATTGGAAATATTTACTCATCCCCTTCCAATTTCAAGCAAAAATCTGTCATTTATGACTGGCTTTCTCCCTTTTCAAGCACATCAGGGCAAATGCTCCAATCACCGCGCCTTTCCATCTTTGGCGGAGCATACAGATTAGTGGATTCTACGGAGACAGATAGTCAAAATTTCCACGAATATGTAAATAATTTTGTCACAGAGTGCAATAAAGGCACCCTAAAACTCAATCAGCTCTGTAATCATGCCAACTGCGATTTGCGAGTTTACGAGATGACCCCATCTCACCCAATCACATACACCACAACCGAATCATCTTTTAATATAGAGGAAATGATTCGTGCTCTAGCTTATGGCCTAATTTGCGTCGAACAAGGGACTGACTTTTTGGCGATCAGCTCCTTCGGGGTTTCCTGCGAGACTGTTGCGTCCGCAATTATTAACGCACATTCTACTCAAAATGACCGCGCCAACGATGTGGCAAATCTCAATCTGGAAAGACTTCTAAAAATCAATGCCGCAAAAAAAGGCTTTGATTGCCTCCTTGCAATCGGAGGACCCGAGATTGCTGCAATGTGCGGCGTTATACTTGCTGCGCGTCTGGCGGGCATTCCAGTTTTGTTAGAGGGCATGGGTGCTTTGGCTGCTCTGACGATTCTCTCGGAATATTCGGAATTTATTGGACAGCACTGTGCAATAACCGGACAAATAGCCGAGCATATCGTTCAAAACTTCTCCGAGCCGTTCATTCCTGCTCCCTACAATTTGATTACCGCACAAGGTAATGAGCCGCTATGCGGGATCAGTGCTGCTTGCCTTATTCCTCAATTCAAAAATGATCTTCTCCTTGAAAAAATCATGGGCAAAAACGCATAAACGACATTAGAGGAACAGCATGTTTAAAATCTCATTTCCCGGATCTCGTCACAAATCGAGCACTGCATATGATGACAGATCAGTACGTGGACAGTCTCTGATCGCTGCCCGCTGGATTGCGCTGACAGCGCAAACTCTTGCTGTGCTTATATCCTATTACGGGCTTGGATTCGGGTTCCCAATTACATTGTGCCTCTTAACAATTGTCGCGTCAGGGATTATCAATAACTATGCCACGATAAAAGACCATCATCGCAGCATGGATGCAACGAAATCCCTCGCCTATCTGTCTTTTGACATTCTCCAGCTCACGATCTTACTGTATTTGACAGGCGGACTAGGCAATCCTTTTTTTGTACTGATTATCGCCCCGGTTCTCATCGGCTCGACCCTGCTCCCCAAAAAACAAATGTTGATTTTGCTAACTATGGGTCTTGCCTGCGTCTTTTATATATCTCTGTTCTACCTTCCTTTGGAATGGCCTCCAATTTTTATTGATAAGGATAAGTTTTTTATCCTTGTCGAATGTCTTGCCATGGTTATTACTCTGATTTTTGCCTCCTTCTACTCGTGGCAAATCTCCGAAGAAAGCCGCACCATGCAACAGGCCGGATTTGCCGCAGATACCGCTTTGTTGAAACAAAAGCAGCTTCAGGCCCTTGGGGGATTAGCCGCAGCTGCAGTGCATGAATTGGGAAGCCCTTTGGGTACAATTACTATTATTGCTAAAGAGTTATCTCATGATTTGAAAGATCGGGACGATCTTACAGATGACATTGATACGTTGATTACCCAAACAGAGCGATGCAAAACCATCCTTGCTAATTTCGGGAAAACCCTTAAGGGCGACCCAACCTATATGGCTGATCCTCTGCCACCGAAAGTCCTTATTCAAGGAATCGCCGATGGATTTTTATCCGAACGCCCCGAGGTCAGGTTTACCATCCACGTATCGGATGAAGACGATAAAATCCTTATCCCTCAAAGGCCGGAATTATCCCACGGACTTGGAGTATTTATCCAGAATGCCCTTTCTTTGGCCACAAGCCATGTCTCAATATTCATAACCATCAATAAAGGCATCAAGATCACCATTGAGGATGATGGTCCTGGCTTTCCAGCCAAGATCCTTCCAAGGCTCGGGGAACCCTACACCTCCACGAGAGCTGATAGCGGAAAAAATATGGGGCTTGGTGTCTTTATCGCCCAAACTTTACTTGAAGATATTGGCGCAAACGTATTTTATAATAATCTGGCATCAGGCGGCGCTCAGGTGAGTGTGCTTTGGTCAGAGATAGCCTATAAGTCATTATTGACATACAACCTTAAAACAAAATAAGCTAATATACTTTTGTATTGAAGCCATTAAACTAAATAAATGGAGCCCTCACCAATGACAGACGCACCTATTGACACTTCCGAAGTCAGCATGAAAGGACACTTGATTATCATTGATGATGATGAGGTTCTATGTACACGCCTGGCAAAAGCGATGGAAAAACGCGGCTACACAGTGCGAACGGCCTTTACTGTTGCAGATGGGATTAAGGTCGCTAAAGAATTCGAACCTGAGTTCGCTGTCGTGGACCTGAGACTTGCTGACGGGAATGGATTGGAAGTCGTTGATAAGCTCAGAGAGATTGTTGAAGACTGCCGTATCATTATGATGACGGCCTATGGGAACATAGCGACAGCTGTTGCCGCAGTAAAAGCAGGCGCAATTGACTACCTCGCAAAGCCTGCCGATGCAGACATGATAGAAAAAGCTCTTCTGCAAACAGGAGAGGACACTCTGCCGGAGCCTCCGTCAGACCCTATGTCCGCTGACCGTGTCAAATGGGAACATATTCTGCGCGTTTATGAAATGTGCGGACGAAACGTTTCAGAGACAGCACGCCGCCTTAAAATGCACCGCAGAACACTCCAACGCATTCTTGCAAAACATGCACCAAAAGAACAGGATAGCGCATAGGCTGTCAACACGCTTGGTGCCTCTCTTTTATTTTAATCAATTCATGCTGACGGCTTTTTATCAATCAGCAGCTTGTCTGCTGTATCGCAAATCTTGTTAATCAGCTTTTCCAATCTGTCGACTTGGTCCAACGGCTCTGCCGTTTCAATACGGAGCAAAGTCTCTTTCTCATTAAAGATAAATAAGGCCCCTAACCCTTTCGCCGTCATCAACGCATAAAGAGCAGCTACACGCTGTGATGTTAGGTATGATTTCATCTTTTCGACATCTTGGGTCTTCAGGTAGATTGAAGCATCCCAGTTTCCGTTCTCGGGCGCGTAAGGATGCTCAAGTCCCAGAAGTGAGGCCATTTCTTTCATTGATTGGGTGGCGATCACCCCTTCCGTGGGCATCCCTGGCGGCAATTCCATCTGGATAATGGTTCTGAATTTACGCCCCCTAGAATCTCCGTCCATCTGGGCCTCGGAGAAAATTGCCAAACCATAATTTCTATAGATCCCGCCAACGACAGAAGAAGATAAAACGGATCTATTGTCGTATGTCAGGCCATGACGTTTGGCAAATTGCTTCCATGCCGTTTTCTGCCTCATCAAAATTTGAGTGGACCAGAAAAAAATCCCCATAATAAATACAGAGAAAAATACCCAAAACATCAACCAAATATTCAAAACGAGACCTCTTTGTTACGCGAGGGAAATACTAACACTATTTCCCAAATCTGGTAAGAGGCCTATAGGCAAAAAGGCAGAAAAATGCCCGACCGAAGTCGGGCATAATCTCTTTAACTCAATTAAGTCCCGACTAGAACTTATAGCCAACACCAAGACCAACAACCCATGGGTTGATTTCTGCGTCAACTTTAGTTGTACCATCAAGTGTCAATTCTGTATCAATCCAGATTTTCTTAACATCTACGTTCAAAGCCCAGTTACTGGACAGAGGAACGTCAACACCAGCTTGCAGAGCGCCGCCCCAACTGCTGCTAAATTTTGCAGAATTGAAAGGGCCTTTTGCATCGGCACTGAAGAAGTGGGTGTAGTTAACACCAGCACCAACGTATGGGCTGATTCCACCAACTTGCTCGATTGGATCAAAGTGGTATTGAAGGGTTACTGTTGGCGGCAACAACCAAACATCAGCAACATCTACACCAGCCAAGGCATTTTTACCTTTGACATTATGCGGAGTTACAGCTGCAATTACTTCAACAGCAATGTTATCAGTGATAAAATATGTCAAATCCAATTCAGGAACTACAGAATTATCGATAGAGCCAATATTTTTTGCTCCGCCTTTAATGTCTGCATCTTCAGCAGGAATGACAGCCAAAGCTCGGCCACGAAGCAAGAAGTCACCAGCAGTTTTCTGAAAACCTTCTGCCATCGCAGAAGAAGGGATCAACGCAACCAAAGCTGCAGAAAGAAGGAATTTGTTCATAATATCTCCACCAGGATTAAAAAAAAAATTAGAGGGCTAGTCGTAGGACTTTCAGGACTATATGCCCATGTGAGCCCAAACCATATACGACCGAATGTCGCAACATCGAGATTGAAGCTCTTTCGCCTTAGATTGTAAATATTTTTCTTGAAAATAGCCCCTCAAAGACTGATTATTGATGCTAACTATATCAAAATTACAACAGGGATTATATTATGAATATCTTTAAAAGAATGCCGAATCGGCATGCTTTGGCGTTAGCAGCTCTTTTCATGGCTGTAACGTCACCGCAGGCTGGCCCGATTTTTTCTGCGCTGCCCAACAACAACGCAGAAACATTATCAAAAGGTACACTCGACTATCTGGAAACGTCTCCACATCTTGATTTCAAGTTTGCAACCAACCCAAGGAAGCAGCAGCTTGAGCTTGTTGGACGGATTCATATCCAGCAGACCCAGAAAACTCTTGGTGTCTTCAAAACATCTGACGGTAATATTTCTACAATTGATTGCTCTGGCTTATCCAAAATTCTGACCTATACTCTTCTCTCGAAGATCAAAGCCGAGAATGAGAATGACCAGAATGGCACAACAAAGTACGGTGTCCTTTATGAAGATGTCCGCCATGGTATCGATAAACTGGAATGCCCCGTTCTCAGCATTTAGATTGTTTCTCAAGTCTTTAAAGAAGGGTTTGTTGAGTTTAATTGTCATGGTCTGCGTGCATGGTCCACATATGGCCCATGCATCATCTGATGCGCCCACACCTTACCTCCAATCAGCGATCAATCTGCTGAATATTGCCCACCCCCCCTACAGTTCCAGTATGTGGCCTCATGTTCTGGTTAGCACCGCACCTCATGGATTTATCGCATTGGCTCAATACACCCCCCTTACTTCTCCAGAGGGGGAAATTATTGGCAAAATTAAAATAGGGTCAGACTTTCACAGATACAAAAAAGAATATACCGTTCTTTCAAGCAATATTCCACGCTACGAGCGCCCTGATTTTGATCACTATTATACAATCGTCCTAGCTCTTTCTCTGGTCAACGAAACTGCCCATTTCATTCAACATCAAAACGGGTCCTTAGATGATTTCCATACCTTCAAGACACTCAGAGATACTCCAGCTCTTTGTACACTCTACTCTTTACAACAACATGTCTCAGATGTTGAGATGCTAGATGCCGCTCTGCGCCTGGAACATTATTTTATTCAGCATGGAGCCATAAAAAGCCTTTATGCTTTACGTCTTGCTCTTGAGAAAATGGGGCTTCGCGAAATTTTTTCTTCATTCAGGTCATCATACTCTGCAAAAGATGCCCCCTTGCTTCGTCAGACACTTCAAACACTTTATCTTGCTCGATTAAATGACAATATGCAGGGGCTAAATAGATGTAATGGCGTGACGCGTGCAGATTTAGGCAATGATGTTCTTGATCGGGCAGTTGCCCCTGCACGCGATATATTTGAAATATATTTCGATACAAGGCCTGCCATTTTACCGCGTAGCCAAAACAGTCAATTCAATCCATAGGTACGAATATAAAAATGGAGAGAAGGACACCCTCTCTCCATCAACTTGCACTTGAGCCAAATTATTACATGTAGCGGATCTTACCATCGGAGTTTGCGGCTCCCATTTGTGCGAAATTGGCTAACGCCTCTTCACGCGCAACGGATTGCAATATCTGCCAATCGTTACTCGGTTTCAAACCCATCGGTACAGAGATAGATCCCCCGTCCTCATGGACAACTTCCGGAGTAACTTCCGTAAGCTTGGTTTTCTTTGCTCTTCCTTTGGATTTGGCGACCTTTTTGGGTTTTGTTTGAGATAATTCATCAACTCTTTGATCAAGTTTATGTAACTCGTTGCTGAAAAATCCTGTCTGACGACCAACAAGGTCCAATCCCTCTTTAACTCTTTCCAATCCCGCCCTTAAGCGTTCATAGCCGATACCCAGCACTATGGCCGAGCCGATTGCCGACACTGCTGCAAACACAGCAAATGCCAATGCAACTACAACGTAGACTTCAGGCATTTGACTACCCATCCTTCCTGTACAGTTTTATTGATTTATAAAATCCAGGCCAACTTTTCCGTTGCCCCAAGATCAACCATGCTTATAGATTAAGTTTATATCCTTAAGGATTAACAACCCTTAACCAAATGCGACAGTTTGCCTAAAGTTTTAATGAAATTAGAAATTGACGGCAGATACTTCGAGATCGAGAGTCTCGAGACGTTTGATTTCATCACGTAATCTGGCAGCCTCTTCGAATTCCAGATCGCCGGCCGCCTTGAGCATCCGCTCTTTGAGTTTTTCAATTTGCTTAGCAAGAGACCGAGGATCATGTAGCAGAGCCTGTTCCTGATCCGACATACCTACTGCGATTTTGCCGCGTTCATTATTTTGAGAATCTTGTGACCAATGTTCACCAATTGCCTTTTTGACACTTTCAGGCGTAATGCTATGTTCTTTGTTGTACGCTTCCTGTTTTTCACGACGACGTGATGTTTCCTCCAAAGCGGCTTTCATGCTTTTGGTTATCGTATCCGCATACAGAATGGCTTTTCCGCCGACATTCCGTGCAGCACGTCCAATCGTCTGAATTAAGGATGTTCTTGAACGTAAGAACCCCTCCTTATCTGCGTCCAAAATCGCTACAAGACGACATTCAGGAATATCCAACCCTTCACGCAATAAGTTGATCCCCACAAGGATATCAAATTCCCCCAAGCGCAGATCCCTAATAATTTCGATTCGTTCAAGCGTATCAATATCAGAATGCAAATAACGAACTTTCAATCCATTATCGACAAGATATTCGGTTAAATCCTCTGACATTTTCTTGGTCAGAGTTGTGACCAGAATCCTTCCGCCGTCACTTACAATCTTGCGGCATTCTTGCATTAAATCATCAATCTGGAACTCTGTCGGCCTGATCTCAACGACAGGATCAATCAGCCCTGTTGGACGCACCACTTGTTCAACAAATTGCCCACCTGTCTGTTCCAATTCCCATTCCCCAGGGGTCGCGGAGACGTATACAGTCTGCGGGCGCATTCTGTTCCATTCTTCAAATTTGAGAGGGCGGTTATCAAGAGCAGACGGCAATCGAAATCCGTATTCGGCCAAAGTTGATTTTCTGGCTCTATCCCCGTTATACATTCCACCCAACTGACCAATCATCACGTGACTTTCATCAATAAAGAGAAGCGCATCTTCAGGAATATATTCGAATAAAGTCGGCGGAGGATCTCCTGCCGCACGCCCTGTCAAATACCTCGAATAGTTCTCAATCCCTTGACACATTCCTGTCGCCGTCAACATTTCTAAATCAAATGTTGTGCGCTGTTCCAATCTTTGTGCCTCCAGCAATTTCCCTTCACGATTGAATTTCTCTAGCTGAATCTTCAAGTCTCTCTTGATGCTTTCAATTGCTTGGGCAATCGTTGGGCCGGGCGTAATATAGTGTGTGTTCGCGTATATGCGTACCGCATTCATCGTGACAAATTTTTGTCCAGTCAAAGGGTCAAATTCGCAAATTTCCTCAATTTCGTCCCCGAACATGGAAAACCGCCATGCGCGATCATCAAAGTGAACAGGAAAAAGCTCTACGGTATCGCCGCGGACACGAAAACTCCCGCGTTCGAATGAAATGTCATTGCGTTTATATTGAAGCTCAATCAGTTTGGAGATCAGCTCCTGACGATCAATGATCTGCCCCTTAGAGACCTCAAAGGTCATGGCATAGTAATCTTCTTTGGACCCGATACCATATATACAGGATACGGATGCAACAATAATCACATCGCGACGTTCGAAAATGGCACGCGTGGCCGCGTGACGCATGCGGTCGATCTGTTCGTTAATTGTCGACTCTTTTTCAATGTAGAGATCGGATTTTGGAACATAAGCCTCTGGTTGATAATAATCATAGTAAGACACAAAATACTCGACTGCATTGTCAGGAAAGAATGACTTCATTTCCGAGTAAAGTTGCGCTGCCAATGTCTTATTAGGAGCAAGGATGAGTGCGGGCCTCTGTGTTTTCTCAATCACATGGGCCATTGTAAAAGTCTTTCCTGAACCCGTTACCCCGAGAAGGACCTGATCACTTAACCCCTGCCCCAATCCCCCAATCAGGCTTTTGATTGCGGCAGGTTGGTCACCTGCCGGCTCAAATGGAGAATGGATCTTGAAAGTTTTTTCTGTCATATCATATCATATATACATTTTTAGGTCTGTTTCTCCAATCCTATCTTTAAATCATTTTGAGGGGCCAATGTCAGAATTATCCGTAGTAGACTTTCTAAAAAGACGCAGATCCACAAAGGTTGCAACCCTTCAAGATCCTGGGCCTAATTCCTCCCAGATTCAAGAAATTCTGGAGATCGGAACCCGTGTTCCCGACCACGGGAAATACTGTCCGTGGTACTTTATTGTCCTTCAAGGGGAGGCCCGCCGCAAAGCCGGGGACCTTCTTCGTCAGGCTTATAAGGCAGAAAATCCGGATGCCGCAGAAGCCAAACTTGATCTGGAAGCAGAAAAATTTCTCCGGGCGCCGCTGATTATTGTTGTGGTCTCCCGTATCCGTGAAGGAAAGCACCCTCAATGGGAGCAAATCCTGTCCGCAGGTGCTGTTTGTTATAATATCTGTTTGGCTGCCAATGCGCTCGGGTTCGGGACCAACTGGCTGAGTGAATGGTATAGTTTTTCGCCTACCTTCAAGTTGCTCATGGGGGTTGATGAGCAAGATCATTTTGCAGGGTTTCTGTATATTGGAACTCAATCCGAAAAAAATGAAGAACGGGAACGCCCCGACCTTTCAAACCTTGTCACCTATTGGGACGGGTCATCTCCTCTAAAAACAGGGGAAACCTACGGCATACCGGGCTCCGGTTACCCTGTATCCTGTTGGTCTCCCAAGTCTTGATCTTTATTCAGGTATTTTTATCAATTTTCTGATAACTTGATTTTATGTGTCGATCAGGTATCAAAGGCTTTTTTTTATATAGTTTCTTATATTACCTGCCTTTGACAGTGCACGCAGCTTGTCCGACTTATTCTCCGAATCTGACTTTTTCAGTACAGTATCAAGAGCAGATGATTTCCCAAAGATCCGGCTTCTCACAAAATGTTGGCGGGCACATTAAGGGATCAAGTCAAATTGGACTATATCCATCAGCAAAAAATAGTCGGGATGGATGTTTTTATCTTGACCGCATTGATATCAAGATTGTTGTTAACACCGCTATTGAAGTCTCCGACAGATACCCTCGCGGCAGTTGTGAATATCAAGTTGTTCAGGCGCACGAATTAAAACACCGACAAGTTCTGACTAATTTCTACTCTTCTTTGCAAAACAGATACACAAGTCAAATCAATGCTTTTATTTCTTCGCAAAATGGATTCATGATCGGCACAATGCCTCAAGCACAAAATCTATTGGCATCCACGTCAAATATGCTGAGAGAAATGATTGACCGAGACCATTCTGCACTTCAGTACACCTATGTTGATGACCCACGTCTGGTCGAACGCGAGTCCCGCGCCTGCAAAAACTGGTAGCCTCCCTATCCCTTGGGATATATTCATCTAACACTATCTTCTATCCCCTTGCACACACCCTATTTTTTCGTTCTGTGCGTATAATAATAGTACGAACTGACTGCGTAACGAAAACGGGATTAGATGATTTTAGATATTTTAACCGATCAGCATACAGACATTCTAAGGATTTTAGACTCCATTTCCAATGATCTGCGTACACCTGAGAAGCTCAACCCTCAAGGCGTCAGCAAATTAAGGAGCTCCCTCTCTATATTAACCGGAAAACTTAGGGTACATATCAGCATGGAGAGCCAAAATGTCTATACAAAATGCGCTCATAGCAATAACGCAGAACTTTCCCAATCTGCAAAAAATCTCAAGAACGAGATGGATAGCTTTACCATGCTCTTCATGGAATATAACAAGAAATGGTCAGCAGCATCTGATATTGCAGACGATATGAACAGCTTTATCAATGAAACCGTCATCATGTTCCAGAACTTGAAAATAAGGTTTGATGCTCAAGAAACTGGCATATACGACCTCCTCCGAGATCAAACAGACCTCCTTCCCCCCCAAGCGTAGAAAATAAAACCTACGTTAAAGCCCCGGGAGAGTTCTCAACCGGGGCTCTTTTTTTACTTACCTGCTATATTTCCATTAGGCCTTTGGCTTTAAAGTGGGGAATGCAATAACATCACGAATATTGGAACTATCTGTCAGCAACATAACAAGACGATCAATCCCAACACCCCAGCCCCCTGTCGGAGGCAAACCGTACTCAAGAGCCGTGATGAAATCATCATCCAGCATCATTCCCTCTTCGTTCCCACCTTCGCGCTGAGCAACCTGATCTTCAAATCGGGCCAATTGGTCACGAGGATCATTCAACTCGGTAAAGGCATTGCAGATTTCCCAGCCATTAACGTAGCTTTCAAAACGCTCGGTTAAACGCGGATTATCGCGATGCAGTTTTGACAAAGGAGAAATATCAAATGGATGGTCGATCACGTGTGTCGGTTGTATAAGTTTGGCTTCAGCGGTTTCAGCAAAGATGTACTCGACAACTTGACCCCAGTTGAATTTTGGATCAACTTTGAACCCGAGTTCTGCTGCTTTCGCGCGAGCTTCTTCAGCTGTTTCCAGCGTCATAAAGTCAAAACCTGTTTCTTCTTTCACAAGATCAACCATGCTTTTACGCTGCCAAGCCGGACCAAAATCAATAACGTGCTCGCCATATTGGATTTTAGTGGTGCCATGAACAGCCAACACCACAAAGCGGACGAGATCTTCAACCAGATTCATAATGTCATAGTAATCCATGTAGGCATGATAACCTTCTATCGCCGTGAATTCAGGATTGTGCTTGATTGAAACGCCTTCATTACGGAAGTTTCTCCCAATCTCATAGACCGCATCTGCAAAACCGCCAACGATCAAACGTTTCAAGAAGAGTTCAGGAGCAACGCGCAAATAGAAGTTTGAATCCAGAGCATTGTGGTGTGTCACAAACGGCTTAGCCGAAGCACCGCCCAAGATTGGATGAAGGATTGGTGTTTCAACCTCCATCGCACCCATATTATTCATGAACTCACGAATGGCCCGGATAATAACAGTTCTGGTGCGCAGGACATGCTTGCTTTCCTCATTCATAATCAGATCAAGGTAGCGTTGACGATATCGCTGCTCCACATCAGTCAGACCGTGATATTTCTCGGGAAGCGGTTGTAAAGACTTAGTAAGCATGGTTATTTCTTTTGCACGCACAGATAGCTCTCCGCGGGGAGTTCTCCTGATTGTTCCGACAACACCGATAATGTCCCCTAAATCAAGATAGTCCAATTTTTCCATTTCGATTTCAGGTGTCGAATCTTTGTGACTAAAAACCTGAATTTTTCCGCTGGCATCAACCAAGTCAATAAACATACCATTGTTACGCATAGCCATGATACGGCCTGCAATATGAACTGTATCTTCTGTCTCAGACCCGGATTCCAAATCCGCGTATTTATCCTGCAACTCCCCTTGTTTATGTGTCCGATCAAATTTATGCGGAAATGCCTCAAACCCCTTTTCTTCGAGCGCTGCAAGCTTCTTCAGCTTGGCGGCCTTCAAAATATTCTCATCTTGTAGGTTTGTAGGTTCCGTTGCCAAATTTGCTGAAGATTTTTGTGTCATGATGCTTTCTATATGATAAAATTAGGGTTACAATAACTGGACATTAATTGCTGAAATCTGGCTGAAATACAATGAAAAACAGTAAATTCTCCTCAATTTCACCCTCAAAACGAGGAACAGAAAGCGGGAATGCCCTCGTAATCATCCTTGTCACCATCGGCTTGCTGGTTGGCTTAACTGTTATTCTTACCCGAATGACCTCGAAAACATCAGGAAATTTGAGTGCAGAACAAGCCAGAATTGTTGCCGAAAACATTATGCGTTCTGCCCAGACATATGAGGCGGCGACACAGAAAATGATAAATGTAAACCGTTGCAGCGAAAACCAACTGAATTTTGATAACTCGATCACAAGTATTGATTACGATAACACCAATGCTCCGTCTAATGGTCGATGTGACTATTTTAACCTGAATGGGGCAGGTTTAATTTATACAGCCCCTGATCCTGACTTTCTGGATGCAAGCCTATCTTCCACTCAACAATATGGCGAATGGGTTCTGAATGCCTCCCAATGTATTCTGGAAGTTGGTACTGGAGAGACATCCTGCACAGACGATTCAGAGGCGGAACTGATTATTATGATCCCGCACATCCGTGAAGAAGTCTGCATGCAACTCAATAAGCTGAATAATATAGACCCTTATCTTGATGGCCCTCCGAGAGAGGATCAATCCGGTACAGGTTTCACCGGCACTTTCTCAATTTCCGATGGTGAAATCGGGGATTTAGGATCGTCAGCCAATCTCATTGGCAAAGCAACGGGTTGCTTTCAAGATCTGAACGGCTCTTGGGATCAAAGCTACGTCTTCTATCATACACTCCTTGCCAGATAGCCCTTAGATATACCCTATATATCCTTTTGGACATAGCCTTTTTAACACCAGAAATACAAGGTTTTCTGCGCTTCACCGCAGCAAAATGTAACCTCTATTTAACTCTAATATTGCTAAAATACTATATGATGTACATACAACCTTAGGAAAAGGATAACAGCATGTACTTGGCACAGGAAAATAGTTTACCCCATCTGGATCACTTTCTTAAAAAAATTGAAAGCAAGCCTGACTCATGGCGGCTAATAAGTATCGAATTTCAAAGCAACGATCTCCTTAACTCCAAATTGTTTGAAAATCTTTGTGCCAAAAGTCTGGTAGCTAGCTTTGAACAAACAGAGTGCCATATCTTCTGGGTTAAGCCAGAATTTATCCTGATCTATTTCCAAGGGCGTGCTCTGCCGATTGAGAAGTGTGTTGAAGAGTTCTTCAGAAATACCGAATTTAAGGGGTTTGGCAGGTTTTTTGACATTCTTGACCTTTCTATTCACTGGGAGACAATGATTGGTGTTATTGAACGTATCACAAAAAATTTTGAAGAAAGAAAACCACCTTCTTATTCCGGAACTGCCGGAATTTCTCAATCGGCCCCTCACCATTCACAAGATAACGAACAGAGCGGCCTCATTCTCGATCTGTCAAAAGATCGTATCAAACAGATGTTTTCTGTCAGATCACACAGATCAAGACCTTTAATTCTTCTTGTAGAAGATGATCCATTTACCCAGCAACTAGTTAAATTGGCCATTAAAGACAGTTTTGAAGTCATTTCTGCAGAAACAGCTCTACAGGCAATTGCATACTATCAACGACACTTACCTGATCTGGTATTTTTGGATATTCAGCTGCCTGACGGGAATGGCATCAGCCTTCTTAATAAAATCGCTGCAGCAGATCCAAATCATTATACTGTGATGTTAAGTTCCCATACACAGAAAGAAAAAATTATCGAATGTCAGGGGTTCGGAGCAAAAGGTTTCATAGGTAAACCATTTACACGACAACGATTGGTAGACGCTTTGGAGAAGTTTAGAAGCGCCAAAAATAAAGCCAGCGTATTGGGAGGCATTCATGGAGCTTGATAAAATCCTTTCCCAAATGTCTGATTACACAACAGATGCTATTGTTATCACAAAATCTATTCCTAAAGATCGAAATCTCGGACCGGAAATTGTCTACGTCAACAAGAGCTTTACAACTCTAACCGGATATGAAGCAGAAGATGTAATTGGGAAGACGCCTAAAATTTTACAAGGTGAGAAAACCGACAAGCGCACGTTGGCCAGAATTACTCATGCTATAGAGCAGAAAAAAACGATTACTGCTGAACTATTGAATTATAGTAAGGATGGGTATGAATACTGGGTCGAGATCAATCTTAATCCTATTTTCTGCCCCGATGAAGGTGAATGCGTTTACTTTCTTGCCACAGAACGGGATATAACAGAGCGCAAAACCGCAGAATCACGTCTGATCCGTGCTATTGAAGAAGCAGAGGCTGCAACAAAGGCAAAAAGCGATTTTCTAGCCAATATGAGCCACGAGCTTCGCACTCCTATGAACGGTATTCTTGGGCTGGCTGAAATTGTACAAGGCATGGACTTACAAGAAGATGTTAGAGAGTGTATCGATGCTATACATAGTTCTGGTATATCACTTTTAACATTGCTCAACGATATTCTTGACCTCTCTAAGATTGAAGCAGAAGAGCTGGAAATTGAAGAGTACGCATTCAGAACACATGATATTCTTAAAAACATAAAAGACCTGACATCTCTTTCTGCATCCAGGAAAAATCTAAATTTTGATATCTCTATCAACCTGAATGTTCCCGAGTGGCTTTGCGGAGATGCCAAGCGTATTCAACAAATTATTTTCAATCTTCTCGGCAATGCTATTAAATTCACGGAAATGGGCGGCGTATCCTTATCCATTGATTACAAGAAAGATGCTAATAAAGATTATCTTATGATCCAGATACAAGACACAGGCATCGGTATTCCAGACGAGTTTCATAAGCATTTGTTCAATAAATTTTCTCAAGCAGATACTTCAATTTCAAGAAAATTCGGGGGCACAGGCTTGGGACTGGCCATTACAAAATATCTGGTCGAGATGATGAATGGTACTATCGGATTTACCAGTAAAGTCAATCATGGAACAACATTCTATGTTTCTATTCCAATTGGAGAAGCACCTGCACAGGATATTCTTCAGACAGAAATTAAAGTCAGTAACGAAAATGCCCTTAAAGGCGTTAATCTCTCGGAAATTAGAGCGCTGGTTGTGGAAGATCATCCAATTAACCAGATGCTCGTTATCAAGTGGCTCAAGAAGCTTGGGGTTTCCTTGATTGACAGCGCCATGAACGGGTTTGACTCCATCACACTTCTACGAAACAACTCTTACGACTTTATCCTGATGGACTGTCAGATGCCTGAGCTCGATGGCTATGAGACAACATCTCTTATACGCGACATGGAAAAACAAATGAACAAGAGAACTCCCATCATTGCAATGACAGCTAATGCCATGCTTGGCGAGCGTGAAAAATGTCTGGCTGCGGGTATGGATGATTACCTCAGCAAACCACTCAATTTTTCTCAATTCCAGCATTGTATTGCCCAATGGATCGGGGCAAGCCCAAATGAAGATCAAGAAAATTCATCCCCTACAGAGCGTATTTATATGGATGCATCTGTCCCTGTCGACCTAACCCGTTTGAATGAATTTACTGAAGGTGACAAGGATACGGAACAAATGGTTATCAACTTGTTTCTCGATACAGCTTATGAGTCCTTCGATATGCTCAAGAATGCACAGTTACAGGACAACTCCGAAGATTGGAGCAAGGCCGCTCACAGCATGAAAGGCGCGTCAGGAAACCTAGGCGCTATGGCCCTTCACTCACTATGCTCAGATGCAGAGCGCAAAGGGGATGTTTCCAAGGAAGAAAAGTCACTAATCCTGAGCAATCTTTACAGAGAATTCGGCAAAGTTGAAAGTTATCTGAACGGATTGCATTAACTGCCCAATTTTCTGTTAAATTCTGATATTTTCAAGTTCTTAAACCTTCTGTTTGCGCTCTATTTACAATAAACTAGGCGCTATGCCCCAAATGCTTCCACATTCTCCTGCCCCGTCTTTTTTCTGTCCCGTTCTTGCGGTCGGCGCGAAAGGGTTTTATTACCTTGATAGTTTGGGGGAAATTAAAGAGATATCTCAAAATCAAGCGCGCATGATTGCAGGAACATCACAGAATCTTCTGGTCTGTCATATCCCCTATACACGGCAAAAACTTGGGTCCAACGATTTACAGGCATATGATTTACTCGAGCTTTATGCCTTTGTACACCCGACACGGTTTGCGGCCCCTACACCTGCCGGTTTGGCAAAGTCATTAGGAATAAACGTCTGCGAGGATGTTCTTGACACGCCAATGATGATGCTGGATTGCGTCAACTCTTTATTGGCGGATTTATCACAGAAACGCAATTCCGAAAAAATTCTAAACATTGCAGAAATCATGGGCATGAATGGCAAAGCGTGGCTGTGGACGTCATATATTTATGAATCATTTGGACAAACCTACGACCCGTCCGTTGTTAACAACTCTTCACGTTTAAAACTCAATGTCTGGAGCGATCTTCCGGAGTGGGCAGATGCCCCACCTCAGCCACCTCCATCCCAGTTTGGAATTAGCGGTGATGAGGTCCGACAACGCCTGTCTGACATTTTGATGACTAAGAACGGTGCAGAGAAGCGTCCTGAACAAGCCAATTACGCGACACGTCTTGCAGAGGCTTTTGACCCGTTGGAAATTCCCGATACGCCAAATGTTGTATTGGCTGAAGCAGGAACGGGTACGGGAAAAACTCTTGGCTATCTCGCCCCCTCTTCTCTGTGGGCAGAAAAAAACGAAGGCAGCGTCTGGATTTCCACATACACAAAAAATCTGCAGCGACAAATAAGCTCCGAGATCAAACGTCTTTATCCTGATAAGGATTTGCGTGACCGTAAAGTTACGATCCGTAAAGGGCGAGAGAACTATCTCTGCTTGCTTAATTTGGAAGATTTGGCGGCATCTATAGCCACGACACGCAGCATTGGTGCTGCCATCGGTGCGGGGCTTATGGCGCGTTGGGTCATGGAAACAGAAGACGGAGATTTGACAGGGGCAGGCTTTCACGGATGGTTACCTGGTCTTATGGGGACTGGAACAACGTTATCTCTTGCAGATCGGCGCGGAGAATGCATTTTTTCAGCATGCGATCATTACCACAAATGTTTTTCTGAGCACGCCATTCGCAAATCTGTCCGTACACCGATTGTGATTGCCAATCATGCCATTGTCATGATTAAGGCCGCTCATCATGATGATGACTTACCACGTCATATTATCTTTGATGAAGGCCATCATGTTTTTGATGCTGCAGACTCTACCTTTTGTGCCGAAATGACAGGCGTTGAGATGCATGATTTGCGACGGTGGTTGATAGGACCTGAAGGAGGACGAAAATCCCGCGCCCGGGGGCTAAAAAAAAGATTGCAAGACTTATTGGAAGGAGATCAGACTTCTCTAAAACTGGTGGAAGAAACATTGCATCGCGCCCGATTCTTACCAGAATTTGAGTGGATGAAGCGCCTTCAACAAAATAACCCGCAAACTAATTCAGAGGTGTTTCTCTCTCACGTAATGACACAGGTTTACTCTCGGGCCAATGGGAAGGAAGGCCCATATTCTATTGAAACACCTTTATTCCCTGTGATTTCAGATTTAATCCCAAGCGCCGAGATATTGCATGACCAGATGAAGGCCTTACGCCAGCCTATTCAACGTCTCTCAGCGCGGTTAAAACAAAAATTGTCGGAAGAAACAGACACGCTTTCTACGGATACGCGGAAGCGTCTGGACGCCGTTGCGGGGTCTCTGGATCGGCGGATCAATACCATGTTGACGCCTTGGATTGCCCTTCTTGAAAATCTTCTTGATCAAGTTTCTCAATCACAATTTGTGGATTGGATGGAAATAAACAAATTCGAGAAAACTATTTTTGATGTAGGACTTCATCGCCATTATATAGATCCGAGCAAGCCTTTGGCAGAGTCGCTTAAAGTTCAGGCGCATAGTGTGATTGTAACATCAGCAACACTCAAAGACGGTTCAAGCGAAGATTGGACGGCCGCAGAAAACATGACGGGGGCGCGGTATATGAATGACAGCCCTATTCGCTTCTCTCTTTCCTCACCTTATAATTATGCCGAGCAAACACGTATCTTTGTCGTTACTGATATAACCAAAACAGATATGGATCAGTTGGCTGGGGCGTATCAATCATTGTTCTACGCCTCGCAAGGCGGTGCGCTTGGGATATTCACTTCTATTGCGCGACTACGAGCAGTTCATAGTCGAATTGCGCCAAATCTGGCTGATAATGGGCTTTCTTTATACGCGCAACATGTAGACGGGATTGATACAGGTACGCTCGTTGATATGTTCCGTGAGGACACGCATTCTTGTCTGCTTGGAACTGATGCCGTACGAGATGGTGTGGATGTCCCAGGCGAATCTTTGCGCATGATTGTTTTTGACCGCGTGCCGTGGCCGCGTGCGACGATTTTGCAAAAAGAACGCAAGAAACAAATGGGCGGTAGTGATTTTGATGATCGTTTAACTCGTCTTAAACTCAAGCAGGCTTATGGGCGGTTGGTGCGTTCAGCACAAGATCGCGGGGTATTCGTGATGCTAGACAATGCAACACCATCGCGACTTCTCACCGCCTTCCCCGAAGGTGTGACCGTCGAACGCCTCGGAATTGCGGAGGTTATTGAAAAGAGCAAAGAGTTTTTGAAATAAAAAAACCCGACAGATTGTCGGGTTTCTTTGTATTCTGAGTTACTAATACTATGCCGCTTTTACAGCTGAGAGCATTGCAGAGACGATGGTGATACGCTTGGTCAAACGGGTTTTTTCTTCCGCAGATTCTGCAAATCCCATATCTTCATTCAGGCGTGTCAGCTCATTTTGCAGAGCTTCGGCTTTCAGTGCGCTCAATGGAACAGCTTCTTCGGCCAGAACGGTGCAGTTGGTTTGGGAAATATCCGCAAAACCGCCCGCAATAAAGATTTTCTCTTTCTCGCCGCCTTCCGTGCGGATGACTTCCACTACGCCCGGACGCACAGACATGACCAAAGCCATGTGACCTGCGCGTACACCGACATCCCCTTCTTCTCCGGGGATAGAGACTTGGTAGGCCTGTTCGGAGATCAATTTCTGTTCAGGCGACACCAGTTCAAAATTAAACAATTTGTTTTCCGACATTATGTTCCAACCTTTAAATTCATGTTTTCTGTATTATTCTGGCTCTTGAGAGCTCTTTTAACAGCCCAATTCGTAGGCTGATATCCAGAGTCCGGATTTGCAGCGGCATCGTAGCGGTTTGCTACTGAATAACATCTTGCTGCTACAACTGCCCACCAAAACACGCCTGCAAGACATGCGCCTTTAGCTAACCCTGGGTATCCACCATCAGGAACAGTCCCCAAAACGGGGATAACCCCCAAAAGAGCAACGCCGCCGCAAGCACCAAGCAACTCCTCAATCTTTTTGTATCGAACCTTATCAAATTCAATAGCAAGATCGAGAACTTCCGGTGCGAGTTGGGCGACGTCTTTATTTTTCATTTATTAAGCTGCCTCGGCTGCCATTTTCTTGGCTTTTTCGATCACTTGGTCGATGTTACCGACCATGTAGAACGCGGCTTCAGGAATATGATCCAGTTCACCATCACAGATCATACGGAAGCCCTTGATGGTTTCTTCGAGTGATGCAAACACACCAGGAGAACCGGTAAAGACCTCTGCCACGTGGAATGGCTGAGACAAGAAACGTTGGATTTTACGCGCACGAGCAACGGTGAGTTTGTCTTCTTCAGACAATTCATCCATACCCAAAATCGCGATAATATCTTGAAGCGCTTTATAAGTTTGTAGGATTTTTTGAACGTCGGTTGCGCATTTATAATGCTCTTCACCAACAATACGTGGATCAAGGATACGTGATGTCGAGTCAAGCGGGTCAACAGCAGGGTAGATCCCCAATTCCGCAATTTGACGAGACAAAACGGTCGTCGCATCCAAGTGGGAGAATGTTGTTGCAGGCGCAGGGTCGGTCAAGTCATCTGCAGGAACGTAAACTGCCTGAACAGAAGTAATAGAACCCTTGTTCGTAGAAGTAATACGTTCTTGAAGAGCACCCATGTCAGTTGCGAGTGTTGGTTGGTAACCCACAGCAGAAGGAATACGTCCCAAGAGCGCGGACACTTCAGCACCTGCCTGAGTGAAACGGAACACGTTGTCCATAAAGAACAGAACGTCTTGGCCTTCTTCGTCACGGAAATATTCAGCCATAGAGAGACCTGTCAACGCAACACGAGCACGTGCCCCTGGAGGTTCGTTCATCTGGCCGTAAACGAGAGCCACTTTAGAAGCATCTGTATCACCCGGAACCAAAACTCCTGCATCAATCATTTCATGATACAAATCATTTCCTTCACGGGTACGCTCACCAACACCGGCAAACACAGATACACCACCGTGACCCTTTGCAATGTTGTTAATCAATTCCTGAATGGTCACTGTTTTGCCAACACCGGCACCACCGAAGAGACCGATTTTTCCACCCTTAGCGTATGGGCAAAGAAGGTCGATAACTTTAATACCTGTAATCAACTGTTCTGTTTCGGTTGCCTGTTCAGAGAACTCCGGTGCTTCACGGTGGATCGGGTAGGTTTTCTTTTCGCCTACAGGTCCGCGTTCGTCAATCGGCTGACCGATAACGTCTACAATACGCCCCAAAACTTCTTTACCAACAGGTACTTCAATCGCAGAACCTGTATCTGCTACTGCAGAGCCGCGAACCAGACCATCGGTCGAGTCCATTGCGATACAACGAACAATGTTTTCACCCAAGTGCTGAGCTACTTCCAAAACCAATGTCTTTCCGTCGTTGGTGGTGGTCAGAGCGTTCAAAATCGCTGGCACGTTGCCGTCATTGAACTGTACGTCCACGACTGCTCCCAATACCTGAACAATTTTACCAGTTGCTTGTGTCATCTTTTCTTTCCTCTTGGTTTGAAACTAAATCTTTTAAATGGTTCTCTTATTTTTTCTCGTCAGCACTGCTTGCTACAAAGGCCGCTTTGGCTGCTTCAAAATCCTTTTTAAAATTAGAGTTCTTTTGCAACTCTTCATAAATCTTATCACCAAGTTCACGCCCAGCTGCAGAATCGCTCGGGTAATGAACACCTGCTATTTCACGTCTATGCGCAACTTCAATCGACTTTTTCTCATAAGCCTCTTTATTTGCGGGATCGAGGCCTGATAGAATTCTGGCAATCAACCAAGATTGAGTTGAGTGACCGGACGGGTATGCTGCATGACCCGGATTATCAATAACCAACTTCAAGTTCGAGTCTAATTGACTTGGACGAGCGCGTTCGATCTTTTGCTTTAAATCCAAAACAAAATAGCCCGCATCCTTATCCGCTTTCATCAGCATTTGGAAAGCCAGGGGGTTCTTTTCGCTGTCAAATAATCCGGCATCCATAAAAGGAACCAGAAGAATATTCCTGCTCTCTTTCAGAATTAACTGAATCGTTTCATCTGTACGTTCTGTCTTTGAAATCTCTTCCAGATATGGAATTTCTGTTTTAATTGTCTCAGAATTTGTCGGATGCGGTGTGACTTCGAATACTGTTTCCTTAGGCAGATAGCCGGGACCTTTTGCGTACTCAGCCAAAATAATCGGGTCCCACCAGTCTTTAGGATATTTGATTTCCGCGCTATCTGCATGAACCACCACAGGGGCGCAAAATAATACCAACGCCAGCAGACATGAAAGTCTGCCTGCTTTTTTAGCACGTGATATGAAATTGCGTCCCATCATTTTTACTATACAGCCTCGGCTCCCGAGATAATCTCGATCAGCTCTTTTGTAATATATGCCTGACGTGCACGGTTGTATTTGATCGAGAGATTCTTGATCATATCGCCCGCATTCCGTGTTGCGTTGTCCATAGCGGTCATACGAGCGGCTTGCTCCCCTGCTGCACTGTCAAGCAATGCACGGAAAATCTGAACACTGATGTTTTTCGGCAAGAGATCTGCCAAAATGACATCTTCTTCAGGTTCGAAACTATATGGTGAGGATGCCACGTCCTGATTTTCATTTGCGGCAACAACGAACGGAATCAGTTGTTGCGTGTTTGGCTTTTGAGTGAGGACGGATACAAACTGGTTATAGACTAGTGAGCAAACATCAAATTCACCACGGTCAAATAAATCCAGAACCAGATCAGAAACTTTTTGAGCCTCTGCAAATCCCAGTTTAGATTTCCCACCCAGACCAGTGATAGTCTCAATAATCAGCGGAGCAAAATCGCGTTTTAGAACGTCACGGGCTTTACGGCCTACGCAGATGATTTTTACATCTTTGCCATCTGCTTTCAGGCGCCGTACTTCGTTGCGAGTATAACGCACAAGATTCGAGTTGAACCCGCCGCACAAACCGCGGTCAGCGGAGACAACAACCAGAATATGACGTTGATCTGCGCCTGTCCCCACCAAAAGTTTTGGGCCTGCATCCCCTTTTACGCCGGCGGCAACGCGGGCAATCATGCCCGCCATAGCGCGTGCGTAAGGCTGGGAAGCCTCGGCAGATTCTTGTGCTTTTTTCAGTTTGGATGCGGCAACCATTTTCATCGCACTCGTAATTTTACGGGTGGATTTTACGGAGGCGATCCTATCGCGATAGTCACGTAAGCTAGGCATACGTTATTTCCTTTCGTGCGAATTAAGCTGCCAAACGTGCAGAGTATCCTTTGGTGAACCCATCAAGGAATGCACAGATTTGAGCTTCGATATCGTCATTCAGAGCTTTCTTTTCCTTGATAGCAGCCAAGATGGATGCTCCGGCAGAGCGCAATTCTGTCAGAAGCTCTGCTTCGTATGCGCTGACCTGATTTACAGGTACGCCATCCAAGTAGCCACGTGTTCCAGCGAAGATCACAACCACTTGCTCTTCTGCTGTCAAAGGAGAGTATTGAGGTTGTTTCAACAGTTGGGTCAAGCGCGCGCCACGTGCCAGAAGTTTCTGAGTGGAGGCATCCAAGTCAGATGCGAACTGGGCGAATGCTTCCATTTCACGGTACTGAGCGAGTTCCAATTTAATCTTACCTGCAACTTGTTTCATCGCCTTAATCTGAGCCGCAGACCCCACACGGGAAACGGACAGACCAACGTTAATTGCAGGACGGATGCCCTTATAGAACAGACCGGTTTCCAAGAAAATCTGACCATCAGTAATGGAGATCACGTTGGTTGGAATGTAAGCAGATACGTCACCGGCTTGTGTTTCAATCACAGGCAACGCTGTCATAGACCCTGCACCGAAATCGTCATTCATTTTCGCAGCGCGTTCGAGCAAGCGAGAGTGAATATAGAACACGTCACCAGGATATGCTTCACGTCCAGGTGGGCGCCGCAAAAGCAAGGACATCTGACGATAAGCAACAGCTTGTTTGGACAAGTCATCGTAAACTGCCAGAGCATGCATTCCGTTGTCGCGGAAGTATTCAGCCATTGCGCAGCCTGTGTAAGGAGCCAAGAACTGCATCGGAGCAGGATCGGAAGCGGTTGCGGCAACAACGATGGAATATTCCATTGCTCCGGCTTCTTCGAGTTCTTTTACCAGCTTAACAACTGTAGAACGTTTTTGACCAACAGCCACGTAAACGCAGAACATATGGTCTTTCGGGTTGTCGGATTTGTTCACGGACTTTTGGTTGATGATTGCGTCCATCGCAACAGCTGTTTTACCTGTTTGACGGTCACCAATGATCAACTCACGCTGTCCACGTCCGATAGGAACCAATGCATCAATAGCTTTCAAGCCAGTTTGCATAGGCTCATGAACGGATTTACGCGGGATAATCCCTGGGGCTTTAACTTCCACGCGAGAGAATTGAGTTGCTTTGATCGGGCCTTTACCGTCAATCGGGTTACCCAGAGCATCAACAACACGGCCAAGCAATTCCTTACCGACAGGAACCTGAACGATTTCACCGGTACGTTTAACGATATCGCCCTCTTTAATTGCGCGGTCAGACCCAAAAATAACAACACCTACGTTGTCTGTTTCAAGGTTCAAAGCCATCCCTTTTGTACCGTCAGGGAATTCAACCATTTCCCCTGCTCGTACGTTGTCGAGGCCATAAACACGAGCCACACCATCACCAACAGACAAAACTTGTCCAATTTCGGCAACGTCAGCCATTGCGCCGAAGTTGGCGATTTGCTTGGTCAAAATTTCAGAAATTTCTGCTGCACGGATATCCATTATTATCCTACCTCTTTCAATGATGCGTTTTGATTGGAATTAGAAATCATGGCTTGTTTTAGCCGTGATAATTTTGATTTAAGTGAGTCGTCAATCATCTGGGACCCGACAGTAACAACCAGGCCGCCGAGCAAGCTCTCGTCTATTTCAACAAACAGACGGACGGCTTTGCCGGTTTTTTGAGCTAGCATTTCTGCCAGTTGAGCTTCCTGTGTTGCAGAGAGCTTATGTGCTGATTTCACAAAAGCATCAACTTGCCCCATGCGTTTTGACATTTCACGATGAAATGCTCCGATCACATCTCCCAGTATATTTAACCGGCGATTTTCGGCCAATACACACAAGAAGTTAATTGTGACTTGGTGGAATTTTCCTTTTTGAGCCAACTCTTTCATAGCTGACATCTGACGATCTGCACCGTAAACGGGGCTTTCAATGAAAGCACGCAAATCTTCAGAATTAAAAAGAGTTGTTTCAAGCGATTGGATATCACTTTGCACAGCCTCAAGAACATTCGCCCGTGTCGCGACATCTATCAAAGATGCGGCGTAGCGAGTCGCTACAATATTCCCGGCACCGCTGGCAGCCTGAGGGGCGGAGGAGGAGTTCGTCAATTCCTGATCCTTTCCAGAATAACTGAAATTCTATTTGTTTTTGTTGCCCGTGAGTAGCATATCGTTTAGGGATAAGCAAGGGAAAGAATTCTGCGTTGCAATGCCGCACTCAAATGATTTATGCGCGGCAGAAAATATAGGGTTAGACTAGCCCCAATCTATTTTCCAGAGCGCCACAAAATGCGTGACCTAACAAGATGTGCATTTCCTGTATGCGGGCGGTCGAATCGGAACATGGGACTTTGATTGCCAGATCGGCTAAAGGCGCTACTTTCCCACCACTCTCACCTGTCAAAACAACAACTTTAATGCCCTTTTTCTTTGCTACTTCAATAGCTTCCATGACATTTTTTGAGTTTCCAGATGTAGTGATTCCAATCAGAACATCCCCTTCCTGCCCGAACGCAGCAACCTGACGGGCAAAAACCTGATCGTAACCGTAGTCATTAGCGCAGGCTGTCATGGCTGACGGATCAAGACTCAGACAGATGGCTGCAATTGGCTCACGATCCTGACAAAGCTTTACAGACAGCTCCGCTGAAATATGTTGCGCATCAGCGGCGGATCCTCCATTTCCACAAAAAAGCAGCTTTTTACCGCTTTTGATAGCGCTCACTGCTATTTCAACCCACTTCTCCAATGGCTCAGCAACGACCGGGAAGGTCTTTTCAGCAATTTCCATGTGATGTCTGGTTTGTTCCTGCCAGAACTCTGCAATATTCAAGTTAATTGTTTGGGTCATTATTTTGTACTCGTTCTGTTATAAGCAAGCTCATCCTCGCTCAGTTGGAAACCAATAACGATCTGGTATTGGTTTGCCGCCTGCCCCGCCATCAAAGGTATAGTCTGGCGCAAACGATCTTGCTTGTGAACCATATCCTTTCCGTCACTATAAATCATGGAGAGCGCGAATACATCCTTGGACAGGATTTGACCGCCGGGGGTAATAACACTCAGAAAATACGGATATGCAAAATTTGCTTCGGAGCTTTGGTTTTTCTTACCCACAGGACCTACCTGCCCATCAAAATCCAGTGTGATTTCAAGTGTTACACTATTCGGCGCAACACTACAGGTCGCATCAAGAGAGGCAAAAGATGCGGATGCAATCATCTCCTCGGCCTTTGGTGTTTTCGAGTTAGAAAACTGGGAAATCGTAGCAAGATCGTCCAGAACTTTAATTTGCGGACAGTTCGCGGGCAATTCGGCGACCATCGGCACTCCAGCCGATTTTATTGATGTTGCTGCAGTAGCCCCCCTCTGTTGTTGATCCTTACTCGGTCCCCAACTCATGGACTCTATACTTTTTCCAATAGATTCTACAGCTTCACATCCGGAAAGGCTCAGCCCCCCCAAAAGACTAGCTACCAATACAGTACCTAAATGGCGTTTCATTTTTTGCTCCTGACGGTCTAAAAAACTGAATGAACAATAGCGAAAAGAAAAAACATGGCAAGTCCGCTCTCAATCTGATAGGCATTTTTCTATGAATCAAGCTCCCCTACCCCTTAAAGTTTACCTTTGTGCACCTCGCGGATTTTGTGCTGGCGTTGATCGCGCCATTCAGATTGTTGAAAGATCTCTGGAAAAATACGGCGCTCCTGTCTATGTCCGCCACGAGATTGTTCATAATAAGTTTGTAGTTGAAACACTACGCACCAAAGGTGCTGTCTTCATTGAAGAGCTGGACGAGATTCCTGCGGATCATCAAGATCGACCTGTTATATTTTCGGCCCATGGTGTTCCAAAATCCGTGCCTGCCGATGCCCAAAGTCGCAATATGTTCTATATTGATGCGACTTGCCCTCTTGTGACCAAAGTGCATTATGAAGCCGCTCGTCACCATAAAATGGGGTTGGACATTATTCTGATCGGCCATGAAGGACACCCGGAAGTCATTGGCACAATGGGACAACTTCCTGAAGGCAGCGTCTTTCTTGTTGAAAAAGTTGAGGATGTCCAAAAACTGGAAGTCCAGCATCCCGACAAGCTGGCCTTTTGCAGTCAAACCACATTATCTGTTGATGATACATCCGATATCGTTGCAGCCCTGCGTGAAAAATTCCCGCTGATTATAGGCCCCAACCGCGAAGACATTTGTTACGCAACTACTAACCGTCAAGAAGCCGTGAAAATGGTTGCCCCAAAATCAGATGTTGTCTTTGTGATCGGTTCGCCTAATTCTTCAAATTCGAACCGATTGGTGGAAGTAGCCAAATCATACGGCTCCCCAAAGGCGTTTCTTGTTCAGGACGAAAAAGATATTCCGTGGAGAGAGATTAGCGATATAAAAACCCTCGGATTGACAGCAGGTGCTTCCGCTCCTGACATTCTGATAGAGAATGTTATCGAAGCCCTACGCGAAAAGTTTGATATTGATGTCGAAGAAATTGTCCTAACACAAGAGAATGTTACATTCAATATTCCAAGACTCTTGAGGGAAGCCGAGGAAAATCGTGTTCACGTTCGACTGGCTTGACCCCTACACCATGATCTATATCAGCGGACTGATGCTGGCATTGTCTTGCACACAAATCAAAGACAGACGTCAGATGATGTTCGTTAAATTCATGTCCGATTATACGAACGCTGCATACACTTTCATGATGGGAGGGGTGGCTGGCGCATTGGGCGGGCTTATTGCAGGGACAGGCGGTTTGGTTCAATCCCTTACACCTGATAAATATCTTCAGGTTACGTTGTGGCCCCGTATTATAGGAGCATGCATACTCTCTATTGCTAGCATCTATTTCTCTTACAAGAATCCGATAGATATTTTGCCTATGATAGCGATTATCGGATGTCGATTTATGGAGCTACATCACGATGCCGAGAAAATCCGCATGGCCTATTTCGTTGCCGGAGGATTATGGATTGCCTATTTTGTAGTCGAGCATATACCTATGATGGCCTTTACTTCGGGATTGATGAGTGCCATGCTTTTGCTGGGAATTATCCGTCACCGAGCAAAACGAGAGATCATAGATCCTATTTAATTTTTATTTTCTCTAATGAAAAAACTTTTCCGTTTGTGTATGATGGGAGTATTCACGGCTTCTTACAGTCAGTCAGGCCTATCTTGCACCTCAACGATCTCTTTCATCCGTATAATCTGGTCTTCTTATCAGGATTTGTTCTTATGCTTGCCTGCACCCAAATGCGGCACAGGCGCAAGATGATGTTTACCAAGTTTCTGGGGGAAATGTTCAACGGATCATATCTGGTTTTGTCAGGGGGCCTTTCAGGAGGTTTGGCCGCATGGATTGCGGGAACGGGGGGGCTTGTTCAAGCCCTAACACCCGATCATCATTTAAAGAAAACAATTTGGCCGCGAATTATCGGTGCGGTCATTCTTTCTGCATTAAGTCTTTACTTAGCCTACAAAAATCCTTTTGATTTATTACCTCTCGTAGCAGTCACCTTTTGTCGTTTTATGGAACTGCATCATAATCCCGAGCGTATCCGTCTTGCTTACTATGTGTCCGGATTTCCGTGGATGTTGTATCTCTATGTCAATGAAATTTATTTTATGCTTGGGTCTGTCGCTGTGATGAATATCATGTTCCTTATAGGTCTCCTTCGTCACCGCCCGCGTAAGGTCGTTAATATTGATCAGGTCTAAGTCTTGATGTATATATGGACATGGCTGTTTATACTCACGTTCTCGAATCTGATTTATGCGCTTTTCTGGCGCAGTATGCCGTTGGTGATATGATGTCAGCCCAAGGTATTCTTCAAGGCGTAGATAACAGCAACTATCACGTTAAAACTGCGCAAGGTGATTACGTTCTCACCATTTTCGAGAGTCGTATTCAGCCCCAAGACATTCCTTATTATCTCGATTTTATGAAGCATCTCTCGGACCACGGTGTGCTTTGCCCTGCTCCGGTTATGCTGAAGAGCGGAGAGGTACTCTCAAATATTGCGTACAAGCCGGCGGCCCTCTTTCCGTTTTTGGATGGGCATAATGTTTCACAATCGGAAATTACAACCGGCATGTGCGGGGAACTCGGCATATTTCTGGCCAGAATGCATCTGGCAGGCCAAGGGCATACCAAACACCTGAAAAACGGCATGGGCTTTGACGCATGGGAGACACGGCTTCGCCGCGTCGGCGGGGATGCACACCCCTATCTTGATATTTTAAAGGCTGTAAAGAATCAATGGCCCGCTAACTTACCCACTGGATCCATTCATGCTGATCTCTTCCCAGATAATGTTTTTGTTCTGGATGGGCATATTCATGGCGTCATTGATTTTTATTTCTCGGCGACAGACTTTTTGGTCTATGATCTGGCTATTGTTCTGAATGCATGGTGTTTTGATAAAGATCACTCTCTTGACCTTGATAAATGCCGTGCATTTCTGGATGGCTATCACTCTATCCGTCCGCTTAGTGATGCTGAAAAATCATCTTTCCAGATTTTAGCGCAAGGGGCTGCTTTACGTTTTCTCTCTTCGCGCCTTCATGACCTGACATTCCATGACCCGAGTGCCCTCGTCACGCCTAAAGACCCCACTGAATATATCAAGAAACTGGAATTCCATCGTGACAACGCCATCTTCTAAATCACCTTCTTCCGTTGAACTCTATACTGACGGCGCATGCTCGGGAAATCCAGGGCCCGGAGGATGGGGAGCTATTTTACGTTTTAAAGGAACCGAAAAAGAATTAAATGGCGGAGAACCAGAGACCACTAATAACCGCATGGAAATGACAGCTGTGATTGAAGGACTTAAAGCTCTAACCCGTTCCTGCTCCGTCACAATTTATACAGACAGCAAATATGTCCTTCAAGGTGTTACAGAATGGATGGATGGGTGGAAGGCGCGCGGATGGCGCACGGCAGATAAGAAACCTGTCAAAAATCAGGATTTGTGGGAAGATCTAGACCGTGAGCTGTCGCGTCACAAAGTTTCATGGCAATGGGTTAAAGGTCATGCAGGGCATCCCGAAAACGAACGGGCAGATGAACTTGCTCGCGGCGGGATACCTCAACAAGGCCTATAGAACGGATATATCATTTATTTCATTGATGCCATATCAATTACAAAGCGATATTTTACATCAGATTTCATGACACGTGAGAATGCCGCGTTAATATCCTGCATTTTTATCATTTCTACATCGCAAACGATATTATGTTCGGCACAAAAATCCAGCATCTCCTGAGTCTCCTTGATGCCCCCGATAACAGATCCGGCAATACGCTTGCGCCCTAGTATTAAACCCGCTCCGCTAACATCGGGAAGTGGATTTAACGATCCGACAATGACCATTGTTGCATCCCTTTTCAGAAGATCCACATAAGGATTTATATCATGTCCTACAGGGATAGTATTCAATAGAAAGTCAAAGCTATTGGCTGCAGCCTGCATTGCATTCCCATCTTTTGAAATCAAGACACTATGAGCACCAAGTTTTCTGGCGTCTGCTGCTTTTTCTGGGGAGGTTGTAATCATAACAACGTCAGCGCCCATTGCTGCTGCAAATTTTACGCCCATGTGTCCCAAACCGCCAAGACCAATCACGCCTACCTTGTCTCCTTTCTTGACCCCCCAATGGCGTAACGGAGAATATGTTGTAATACCTGCACATAGTAAAGGAGCTACAGATTTTGTATCTAGCTTTTCGGAAACTTTCAGAACAAATTTTTCGTTCACAACGATTTTATCGGAATACCCTCCATGAGTCATACCACCCATATCGGTATCCGGGCTTCCATAGGTCATGACCATGCCATTTTCGCAATACTGCTCCAAATGATTTGCGCAGGCCGAACATTTCTGGCAGGAGTCAACCATACATCCGACCCCAACTAAATCTCCTGATCTAAAATTTGTGACACGACCGCCAACTGCTACTACTCTGCCTACAATCTCGTGGCCGGGAACAACAGGGTAGATAGACATGCCCCAATCATTATGGGCCATATGAATATCACTATGACATACCCCGCAATAAGAAATGTCGATCTGAACATCATGCGGACCCGGATTTCTGCGCTCGAAGGAGAACGGCTCAAGTTGAGATGTTGCGTTATACGCTGCATACGCTTTGGCTGTGATATTAGGCATAAGAATCTCCTTCAAAAATACTAACCTTAACAAACTATTCTTTCGTAAAAAGAAAACAAGCCCGCAAATGCGGGCTTATAGCTTGGGTAACCAATTACAATTACCAGGTTCTGAAATCACCAGAGTCCATGTGGACGAACCCTTGGCGCGGATAATAACCCACGCCCCCTGCTTTCAGGTTGATTGCAATTTCTCGCACGTGCTTTGGGCTTATATCCTCTAAACGCACATCAATTGCCTGACCTGACATATGCAATGATTTTTTTGCAACTCCGCCCGAATGAGACCTTAACATCGCATTTGTTTTTGGAGAGCGGTATCCGGAAATCACTGAATACGGATTGGTTGTTCCTGTATATCTGTGAACTGCGGAGATAATATCAATTGCACGCGGATCAATCGGAAAAACCTCATTTACGCGGAAATCGCGCATCACATAGTTGATCCGTTCGAACGCTTCGGGGAGATATTTATTTCCAACGCGGTATACACCGGCAAAGCTTTCGCCTGTGTGGGAATTTCTGAAAGCAACGCTATAAGCGCCACCACTAGGGAGAGCTAAAGCCGGTTTGGCGCTCACAGATATCAGGGCTGACATTGACAGAGTTAGCCCGCCTGTTAAGAAGCTGCGGCGGCTCAGCAAGGACTCAGTACCAGAATCTAGAAAGGACATTCGTCACCTTTTCGGGTCGGTTAAAACTAAAGTGCTTCTTAGTACAATATGCAATGCATAAAGTAAATTAAGTCATGTCTATCAAATCAAAAAAGTATCAGAAACTGAACAGACTGAGAGGACAAGAATTATCCCCTGATAATTCCATTTTATGAAAGCTCACTCCGCGGTGCAAGAAGTTTTAGTTTTACTTTGATATTATTGAATTTACTTCAAATCATCGGGAAATCAATTTGACCGTTATTTTTCAATAACTTCACCAGATTTTCATCTAAGCCATAAACATCTTGTCCGTAGACGATTTTTCCGGCATTGTTTTTCCATATCGTATGATAAAACAGGTAAACAGGCGTTGGAACCTCCGCCCTAATCTCTAAAGTCTTCTCTTTAGCAAGATACGAGTCCAGTCGATCTTCCGACCAACTTTTGTTGTACCCCAGAATAAAGTTGGCTATGCGGCGTGGCTCCGAAAGTCTGACACAACCCGAACTTTGAGCACGATCATCCTTTTTGAAAAGTTTTGGAGCATTCGTATCATGAAGATAGATGTCATACTTATTTGGCATTAGGACTCTGATCCTGCCTAATGCATTTGCGGCCCCGGGTCCTTGGACCATCTGAATGGATTTCAGATCTGCCTGCGTTACATTTTGCCAATCAATGTCCTCAGGCGGGACTTCTATCATACCTGAACCATCTTCAGCTTTTACACGAAAGGCAATTCCCTTTTCTGCCAGAGCCTGAGGGTTCTTTTGAAGTTCTGGCAAATAATCTTCTTTCTTGATTGTATCAGGTACATACCAAGACGGATTAAAACGAATGCCGACAATTTCATCAACAAAACTCATTGTCGGACGTTTTTTACGACCGATAATAACGGGCATGTCAAATATTGTTTCATTTCCATCTATGGCACGCAGCCACATTTCAGGAATATTGACTTCCACATATCGACTTGGTAACGGGCGTCTGACCCATCGGCGACGTTCAAGATTTGCAATGATCTTTACCAGCCTGTCTCGTGGACCTTCATTGATGGACTTTATTGTTCTTGGCCCGACGATTCCGTCAGCCCCAATTCCATGTAGTTTCTGGAACTCTATTACGGCTTCTTCCAGTTTGCTATCATAGCTCAGATTATTTACATCCCCGACTTTAAAATATTTTCTCAACTGCGCTACAACTTCATGAGACTGACTGGGCTTCAATACTCCGGAATAAGATATTCCAACACCTCTGGATTTTGCGTCTTCTGCATACTGATCCAAAGTCCTTTTAAGTTCATTCCGCAAATCCTGGTATATCTCATCCTGAGGAGCTAATAGTTCCAGAACTTTTGCGGGATCAGATGATTTTTCCAAAACAGAGAGAAGAGAATCTGCGGCGACACCTTTGGACCATGAGTTATAGTCTTCTTCTGCCGCTTTTGGAGACACTCGCATACCAGATATATCCCCACCATAACGAACAACTGCCGAGGAAAAAACAAGCTCTGCATTTATGGCATGTGTTTCATCGCTAAACTTCCCATCAATCATCTGGGAAATTTGTGCCCGATAGTAATTTTCAGGATTCATCCCGTGAGAATAGGACTCGCGGATCAGGTCGAATATTTTCTTTGCATCCTTTGTGAATTTTCCATCCTTTACCCAAAGAAAGTCTCCTCCATTTTTTTCGTAGAATTTCTGCAAACCTGCCTTATCAACAAGACGGACAGCTCCAGCTTTTCCTGACTTAATTGCCGAAAGCAATGCAAGGTTTTCTATATGAGGCAAAGCACCCGCAACAACTGTCTTTTGAGATGTTCCCGGCTCTAAAGCTTCGTCTTGTTGTGCCAAAACGGCAGATGACATGATAACAGAGAGAAACAAACAGGATACCGTACCCAGTAGGAGATTTGAAAATCTGATCCGAGATTTAGATATCTGCATAAATGTGCTCCTCTGCCTCTGCACCGGGATGTGTTACTGCGCCATTAACGGCAGGACCAACCAACTGCGCATATTTCCACAACGCACCTGATTGGTATCTATTTTGTCTAGGCTTCCATTCTTTACGTCGTCCATCCAACTCATCATCGGAAAGCAACACATCCAACTTACCTTTTTCGGCATCAATGCGGATTACATCACCGTCTTTTAATAAACCAATTGGTCCACCAACTGCTGCTTCCGGCCCAACATGACCAATACAGAAGCCCCGAGTTCCTCCGGAAAATCTTCCGTCAGTAATCAAGGCTACTTTACCGCCCATCCCCTGACCGTAAAGAGCGCCTGTTGTTGAGAGCATTTCGCGCATGCCGGGCCCCCCTTTGGGACCTTCGTAGCGGATAATCAGGACATCGCCTTCCTGAAATTGTTTGTTCTGAACGGCATCAAAACATTCTTGCTCTGAATCGAAGCATCTTGCCGGCCCCTCAAAAACAAGTTTTTCCATTCCTGCAATCTTTACGATTGCACCATCAGGCGCAAGATTCCCTTTTAAGCCAACAACACCGCCTGTCATAGAAAGAGGCGCAGTGATCGGCAGCACAACATCCTGATTTTCAGGAAAGGCCACATTCTCGAGATTTTCTGCGATTGTTTTCCCTGTGACAGTCATGCAGTCCCCGTGCAGATACCCTCCCTTCAGGAGCTCTTTTAAAACAACCGATACGCCACCTATATCAAACAAATCCTTGGCAACGTATTTCCCACCGGGTTTCAAGCTGGCAAGATATGGCGTTCTACGCATCACTTCACAGACATCATGCAAATCAAACTTGATCCCTGCCTCGTGTGCGATTGCAGGCAAGTGCAGTGCCGCATTTGTCGATCCGCCTGTTGCTGCCACAATCATTGCCGCATTTTCCAAGGACTTGCGTGTTACGATATCTCTCGGGCGAATATTTTTCTTTATCAGCTCGACTACAGCTTTACCCGAAGCTGCGGCATATTCATCGCGTGTTTCATATGGTGCGGGAGCCCCCGCAGAGTTTGGCAACGCCAAACCAATTGCTTCGGATACGCATGCCATCGTATTGGCAGTGAATTGTCCGCCACAAGCACCAGCTGACGGACAAGCAACGCATTCCATTTCTTTCAAGTCCGCATCAGAAAATTCACCCGTTGCATGTTTTCCTACACCCTCAAAAACATCAATCACAGTGACATCTTGACCTCGGAATTTTCCTGGGAGAATTGAGCCGCCGTACATAAAAACAGATGGGACATTGAGCCGAACCATAACCATCATCATTCCGGGCAATGACTTATCACATCCGGCAAGTCCCACAAGAGCATCATAGCAATGGCCACGCATAGTCAATTCAACTGAATCGGCAATTGTATCCCTTGACGGAAGACTGGAACGCATGCCTTCATGGCCCATGGCAATTCCATCCGTTACAGTTATGGTTGTAAATTCTCTCGGGGTTGCACCGCTTTCAGAAACACCTCTTTTTACGGATTGTGCCTGACGTTGGAGAGCAATGTTACATGGAGCCGCCTCGTTCCAGCATGTAGCAACACCGACGAGAGGCTGGTGAATTTCTTCCTCAGTCATGCCCATTGCATAGTAATATGAACGGTGAGGAGCGCTCTTTGGTCCTTCAGTTACGTATCTGCTGACCAGCTTTGATTTATCCCACTTCATTTTAGAACCCCTCTATTCTTCTTTACCTTTCGAAGCAGATTCATTAGCCTCTTTGGGATTTTCGATCTGAACTTTCATTACTTTTTGAGATTTCTTATAAAGGATATCGTCCACGATATTTCTAACCTGCGCAGCATTGGCAAGATACGGAATGTAGGAATATCGTGATCCCGTTCCTGTCAGAACGACAGTTCCGTAATTTAGGAAATGTCCCACAATATTTCTCTGAATTTCTATACTTTCGATGCGATCCAGACGAACCTGAACTGTGTCTATCTTTACAATTCCTGAACGAAAGAAAACACGTTGATTGGTTACAACCAAGAGAAGGATTGATTTCAGTATAAATGCGTATGTAAAAGTCAAAACAGAAACCCCACAAAGAAAATATCCTAATGGAGCAGCAATCATCCCGAACAGAAACGCTATAAACAGAACCGCAATAGCCTTCCAGAAAATAGCGTTCGAGACGACGCCTTTCACAAGGATCTTTTCGCCCTCTCGTAACTTGTCTGGCAGATCATAATTCGGGTTTGAAAGAATATCTTCTCGTATCATAGCGCGCCCCTCTGACAGGTATTTTTATAAATGCGTATATAAATTAACCGTTTCTGGCTTTCTCAATCGCCTTACGGAATCTTATAGGTTCAGCAAGGTTCGGCATAATCATTTCGCCAACACCCATCCCATGAATAATCAAACGCCCGAAATCAAAAATACGTCCCCAGAATGATTGAACAACAGACACACTTTCAATTCTATCAATACTCATTTCTCCGACATTACGTGCGATCAACCCTCTTTTAAATATAATCCGGTTACTGGTTACAACAATCTCCGTTGTTGCCTTGATAACCATCATGTGTGCAAATCGCCAAAGACCAAGAATAAAAATAAACAAAGCTACAAACTTTATAATCGGATGCATTTTGCGGATAATCGTCAACCATCCATCGTCCGGCTCTAACGAATAGGATAACAGGTATACAGAAATCGACATCGGCAAGTGAGCCACAAGTGACTGGACTGCAAATAACAATGAAAGCGCAAAAAATGTTCCCCAGACAATCGCCATAATAGCTTGAAAATCATAGAACCAATGGAATTTAGCTACATAGATGATATCTTCATCCGAAGATAGCGATTGCTGGACGTATAGCATTAAACTTCGTCTCCCAATGAAATCCCCAATGCTCTGGCGGTATGAACAAGAGAACTATTCACATCAATTGCCTGGTAGGCTGCAATTGCGGCCTCAATAGGCACATCGACGACCTCTCGGTTTTTCCATGCCACCATGCGATCAAATTTTCCTTCGGCAATCAAATCTACGGCGCGGACACCAAATGCAGACGCTATTAAACGATCATTATATGTCGGTGAACTCCCGCGTTGGACATGCCCCAGAACAGTAACGCGCGTTTCCGATCCGGTTGCTTTAAAAATTTGGTCGCCGATGTAGTGGCCAATCCCACCATATCGCATCTGTCCGTCACTGAATTTCATTTGGGCACTTTCTCCGTCCAGTGTTTTGACAGCCTCGGAAACAACAACCAATGCAAAGTTCCGCCCGCCGTCTTTTACTTGAGAGATTTTCTTAGCGATGCTTGATATTTTGTATGGAATTTCAGGGATTAGAATAACATCTGCACCGCCGGCAATTCCGGCAGTCAATGCGATATGCCCTGCATCACGCCCCATCACTTCCAAAACCATAACACGGTCATGAGAAGCTGCGGTTGGTTGCAAACGATCAAGCGCTTCTGTTGCAACAGAGACTGCAGTATCAAAGCCGATCGATGTCTCTGTTTCACCGATATCGTTATCAATTGTTTTAGGAATCCCCACCATACGAATCCCCCCCTGCATCGCAAGCTTTCTCAGAATCGCAAAACTCCCGTCTCCGCCGATACCGATAACAGCCTCAAGTCCCAACTTTTTAAAGCCACCGATAATTTCATCAGTGCGGTCTTTAATCGTGCCGTCAGGCATCGGATAAGCGAACGGGTTTCCCTTATTGGTCGTCCCCAAAATTGTGCCGCCCATACGCATGACATGATTGTCAAACATATCAGGTGTTAAAACCTTATATTGAACAGGATCACACAACAGACCTGCAGTCCCGTCCAGAATTCCATAAACTTCCCAGCCCAAGAGGTCCGCTCTATGTACAGCAGCACGAATCGCTGCATTAAGACCTGCACAATCACCACCGCTGGTTAATATACCTATTCTTTTTTTTGCCATGTTGCCTCTGTTTCCGGAGAATTATTTTTGATTTATACGAATTGCTCCACATTAACTAGTCCGTCAATCTGAAACAGACACAACATACTTTGATTGCCTTGAAACGTAAATGCCCCAGACACTGGAAATCTTCATATATCCTGATATTTTGCGCCAGAACATCTATTGCAACGCAATATTGCCCTGACAAGACGGTGGGGAAGTTGAATTCTTACTACTCAAAAGAGATTTAATCTGTTAAAAGTATCCGAAACATAGGGTTATATGATTTATGGTAGATGAAGACTCCTTGCGCGAGCAACTGGAAGACCTCCAGAAACAGCATAAGCAGCTGGACGAACAAATCAATCTCTTGAGTCAGGCAGGTGCTGTCGATTTTCTGACAATTGCCAAACTCAAGAAAGAAAAACTGCGTCATAAGGACATGATTTCCCGTATCGAAAGCATGCTTATTCCGGATATTTTGGCATGAGCGAGAGCGACCCAAGCGCAATTGTCGGTATTATTATGGGATCCCAATCCGACTGGGAAACAATGTCTCATGCCCATGAAATTCTTCATAAACTTGGCGTCTCTCACGAAACACGCATCGTTTCAGCACATCGCACACCGGAGCGCCTTTTTGAATATGCAAAATCAGCAAAAGGCCGTGGCCTGAAAGTTATCATTGCCGGAGCCGGCGGAGCTGCCCATTTACCGGGAATGACCGCCAGCATGACCCCTCTTCCAGTTTTAGGGGTTCCTGTTGAAAGTAAAGCTCTGAGCGGAATGGACAGCTTACTATCCATCGCCCAAATGCCAGGCGGAGTTCCTGTGGGGACCTTGGCAATCGGTAAGGCAGGCGCAATCAATGCAGCATTATTAGCTGCATCAATTCTATCCCTGAACGATCCTGATTTGGCATTTAGATTAGACCAATTCCGCAAAGACCAGACCAATAATGTCGCAGAAATCCCTCAATAAACCAGCTCAGGTTCTCGGAATACTTGGTGGTGGACAGCTGGGCCGCATGTCGGCAATGGCGGCAGCCCGCCTTGGCATCAAGACTCATATATTCTGCCCAGAACAGGACTCCCCGGCATCTCATGTTTCAGCACAAACATATGTGGCATCTTATGATGATAAAGATGCCCTTAAGGCTTTTGCCAAATCAGTTGACGTTGTTTCCTACGAGTTTGAAAATATCCCTGTTGAAACAGTTCGTTATCTCAAAAAATTTAAACCTGTTTATCCTGATGAAACCCTATTAGAGATTGCGCAGCACCGCTGGACAGAGAAACAGTTTCTCAATGATATTGGCATCCCGACAGCGCGGTGGGCTAAAGCTACGAGCGCAACAGATATTGAGGCAACACTTAAAGATTGGGGTGTAAACTCTTGCATTATTAAGACAACTCGTTTCGGATACGATGGCAAGGGGCAAGCCAAAATTTCCAAGTTTACGGATATTGTCCCCGCATGGTCATCCCTTAAAACAGATGAAGTCATTATCGAATCCCTTGTAGCGTTCAAACATGAAATCTCCGTGATTGTTGCTCGGGATCTGTTTGGCAAAGTTCAAAGCTATGCACCCGCCCTCAATGATCATAAAAATCATATTCTGGCGAAGACAACAGCACCCGCTCCTCTTAACGAGAACCTTTTGAAACATGCTACACAAATGGCGGAAAAACTGGCTAAACGCGTTGGATTAGTTGGCGTCCTCGGGCTAGAATTGTTTGTAACCAAGGACAATCAGATTATAGCCAATGAAATTGCGCCGCGCACCCATAACTCCGGTCACTGGACAATTGACGCCTGCTCTGTTTCCCAATTTGAAAACCACGTCAGATGTGTGTGCGGCTTGCCGGTCGGCAAAGCGGATCGTCACTCTGATGCCGTGATGATCAATCTGATTGGCGACGAGATTGCGCTCGTCGAAAAATACCTTTCAAAGAAAGATGCCAATATCCATCTTTACGGTAAGCCCGAAGTTCGGGCCGGCCGTAAAATGGGGCATATCACTATTTTGAAATAATCTGCGTTTTTATTGGAATGCGACTTCGTTGAAGCTCCGCAGCTTGCGACTGTGCAAGCGGTCTTCCCCAATGTCACGCAAAAGTGCCATAGTCAATAAGCCGATTTGTAAATGCTGCTCCACGCGCTGGCGATAAAAACTTTCAGCCATACCAGGGAGCTTCAACATACCGTGAAGAGGCTTATCCGAGACGCACAATAATGTCCCATAAGGTACGCGGAAACGAAAACCATTAGCGGCAATTGTTCCTGATTCCATATCCAATGCAATTGCACGAGATTGACTGAGACGCGCATTTTTACGAATACTTGGACGGAGCTCCCAGTTTCTGTCATCAACAGATGCTACTGTTCCTGTCCGCATTATTTTCTTCAAATCATACCCTTCCAAGCCTGTAACCTGTGCTACGGCTTGCTCAAGCGTCAATTGAATTTCGGATAGCGCTGGAATCGGTATAGATGGGTGCAAATCGCGATAGAGAACATTGTCTTCGCGCAAGTATCCGTGTGCCAAACAATAATCCCCGAGATTCTGTGAATTACGAAGCCCTGCACAGTGGCCCAGCATAATCCATGCATGCGGACGCAAGACTGCGATATGGTCTGTAATTGTTTTGGCGTTGGATGGGCCGACACCGATATTGACCATGGTAATGCCAGATCCATCTGCACGCTTTAGGTGATAAGCCGGCATTTGAGGCATACGACGTGCCCCATCACCTTTGCTGTCATTCGGCATATTTGCAATATTCTTGTTATAGGTCACGACATTGCCCGGCTCCACAAAGGCAGTATATTCCGCCTTACTTTCCCGCAGCTTCGGATCGTCGGTTTCCATCATAGTCTGATGAGCAATCTTGACGAATTCATCAATATAGAATTGATAGTTTGTGAAGATCACATAGTTTTGAAAGTGAGCTGCATTTGTACCTGTATAGTGACGCAAGCGCAAAACAGACATATCAACGCGCGGCGCAGTAAAAAGAGACAGAGGAGCATCATCCCCGTCTGAAGGGAAGTGCGTCCCGTTTGCAATTTCGTCATCCATAATCGACAAATCTGGCAGATCAAATACGTTCGGCAGAGCCTCCATATGGCGCGGCGTCAAATCCCCTTCGACATGGAAATCTTCACCCAAAACAAAATGAATAGGCATTGGTGTATCACTGATCCCGACTTCAACAGGAACTTCATGATTTTTAAGGAGTAAACGTATCTGCTCGCGGTAATAATGTCCAAAAATATCCGGACGTGTCAGTGTCGTCGAATATGTTCCGGGACGTGGAACAAAACCATATGATAGCCTTGAGTCAACACGCTTGGCATTATCAACTTTAATTTTAAGATACGGATAGCATTCTGTAATGCGCTCGGTTTTGAAATCCTTACTCTTGGAAAATGCATCGAATTCTTCAAGCAAGTGGTTGCGCCCCGCCTCGTAGAGTTCGGTGATGCATTGCAGCGCTTCGTCTGCATCGGTAAATTTATATACCTTATTGAATGATTTCAAAAATGACATAGACAGATTCCTTTATGTCTATGATAAAGGAAAACATCTCGGACGTCTACGGGATGAACGATATCCTCTTTTTTTCTAGCTGGGCAGCCCGACTAATGTCTTAGCAAACTCATCAGGATGAAAGGCTTGCAAATCTTCAATATCCTCTCCAACACCGACAGCATAGATAGGAAGTCCAAACTTATCCGCCAAGGCCACGACTACGCCGCCTTTTGCAGAACCGTCCAACTTGGTTACAACCAGCCCGGTTAATTGGACAATACCCGAGAATGTCTCAACCTGAGAGATAGCATTTTGCCCTGTCGTTGCGTCTAGAACCAGAATAACCTCATGCGGGACATTCTCGTCCTTTTTCTTTAGGACGCGAGAAATTTTCTCAAGCTCCGCCATCAAATTAGCTTTGTTATGCAGGCGTCCTGCTGTATCAATCAGCAACAAATCTACATTCTCGGCCACCGCTTTTTCATAGGCACTGTATGCCAATGCCGCAGAATCTGATCCTATTTCACTGGAAATCAGGGGACACTTGGTACGATCAGCCCAGATTTGCAGTTGTTCGATCGCTGCTGCACGGAAAGTATCTCCAGCCGCCATCATGACTTTTTTATGCTGTCTGTAATGAAACTGGTAGGCAAGCTTTCCGATCGTCGTTGTCTTCCCAACCCCATTGACCCCGCATACCAAAACTGTCCTTGGGCCATTTTCCGCCCGTTCAACATTCAACTCACGTTCGTTCTTTTTGAGGATTGTCGCGATCTCTTCCGCCAATGCTATCTGAACTTCTTGTGTGGAGTTTTCTTTATCAAACTTTCTTTCTTTCAAAGACTGAACAAGGCGCGCGGCAGTTGACGGCCCCAAATCAGCAGAAATCAGCAAATCTTCCAATTCTTCCAAAGTTTGAGCATCGGGTTTCTTTTTCGAGAACAAATCTCCAAGACCGCTGCCGATTTTTCCTGAGGATTTTGACAGACCTCCCGTCAGACGGGATAACCATCCGCCCCCCATATCTTCTTTTTTAACTTCAGGCTTTGGCTCTGATTTAGCATACGGAATTTCTTCGAGCTCATCGATTACTTCCGTCTCTGTTTCGTTCAGTTCATGCTTTTCAAATTCAGGATCAAGCTCCGCCTCATATTCCACAGGAGGCTCGATGGCAGGGTCATTCGGATTGTGAACAATCTTGTCTTCGGCTTCTTCTCTCTCTTGTCGAGCGGACTTATTTTTCTTACGCCAGAATAACATTTTTGGACCTCATATATTTACTACTGTCTTAGCACAGTTTCTCTAGGAATACCAAGTCGTTTAGGGACAAACTTATGCGGCAATTTTACCTATTAAACGGTGACCTTCTATTCCCGTTGTCAGGACTGTTTTTAACGCGCCTATAGGGCAATCCTGATCCAGAACAACTTCAGCAAAATGTTGGGTTCTACCAATATTTCCTTGTTCTACGATTACTTGATATGTTGCATTCTTTCTGGATTCGTTAAATCTTGCCAACTGCAAATTCCCCAGATCCCGAAGGCTCTGGGCACGATCTTTTCGCACTTGCATATCAACTTGGGGCATTTTTGCTGCCGGCGTTTGCGGACGAGATGAGTACGGGAACACATGAAGAAATGTTAGATTACATTGCTCAACCAGATCCATTGTATTTTCAAACATTTCGTCTGTCTCTGTCGGGAATCCTGCAATAATATCTGCCCCGAAAACCATGTCAGGGCGAAGCTTTCTGGCACGTTTGCATACTTCGATTACATCTTCACGCGAATGACGACGTTTCATGCGCTTCAGGATCATATTATCCCCAGCTTGAACAGAGAGATGCAAATGCGGCATCAAACGTGGTTCATTTTCAATCAGACACCACATGTCTTCGTCTATTTCGACTGGGTCCAGTGATGACAGTCTCAAACGCGGCAGCTCGGGAACCTCGCGGAACAATACTTTCATCATATAGCCGAGAGACGGCTCTCCGGGTAAGTCTTTGCCGTAGGATGTGACATCCACACCGGAAAGAACAACCTCGTTATACCCTTGCCCAACCAGTTTTTTAACCTGAAGAATTATATCATCAAGAGGAACGGAGCGCGAATTGCCTCGTCCATAAGGAATAATGCAAAATGTACAGCGATGATCACATCCGTTTTGCACTTGAATAAATGCGCGTGCGTGACCTTCAAATCCTTCAAGAAGATGTCCGGCAGTTTCACGTACGGACATGATGTCGTTTACGATAAGCTTTTCAGTTGTGTCACCTGTCCAGGTTTCTGCTTTGAGTTTGGCGTGGTTTCCAATCACCTGATCGACTTCCTCCATTTCGGAATAAGTCTCAGGCTTGATCTGCGCAGAACATCCCGTCACAATAATTTTTGCATTCGGATTGTCGCGTTTTGCTCTCCGAATTGCTTGCCTCGCCTGACGCTCAGCTTCTGCTGTAACTGCGCACGTATTGAAGATAATCGCATCTCCTATGCCTGCGTTGCGGGCATGGGCTTTCATCACTTCACTTTCATAGACGTTAAGGCGGCAGCCAAAAGTCTGCACTTGTGGTGAACTTTTTGATTTGTCGTGCATTTCTTCCATATCCCCGCTATGCCAGAAATATAATGAAAAAACAACCATAATATGATTACGTTAAATACATACTTGTTGACCATCGGTCGTAATCAGCTGATATTTCAATAATAAGGAACGCTTCGATAGAAGAAGCTTAAAAGTTAGAACAAGTCCGGAGTACAATCTTCTATGGTTATTTACCTCCTTTTTAAGGCGGCAAGCAGAATACGTTCTCTCCGGCTCCTGAAAGAATTCAAATTATCTGCACAGTTTAACCTGACTACTCCCCAATCTTCCTCGCAGCACTGCGGTCAAGACTCGCACCATCCGTGGGCACATGTTCTGCCAAATTCGTATGATTTGACCATGTTTCCGTTTACGGATGTTATGAACAGTCTGGGTTTATTCCAATCTGCCGGGATGCGCCGTCCGAGTGATAGCGAGCGCATAACTTTATTAGACCAGCTAATGGAGCTTCAAATCCGCCACTCCTTTGATAGGCCCAAGGATGGCATCAAGCGCGTAATTTCAGGAGACCACGCCATCAACCAGATCAAAGATATCTGGATTGCCAAAGGATTTGGGCAACAAAGTCTGATTTATGTAGACTTTATACGCCCTGACCAACTTTTTCCTGCAAATCCTCCCAAATCCTATACATTGCTACTCATTGCCGATCACTCTGCTTCTCAGGGATTAGGGCATATTCATTTCTATATATGCGGATTAAATAGATATTCTCCCAATACGCAGGTATATCAGGGACTGGAATACATGCCCTATGAAATCATGTATATGGACGCGGACAAAAACCTGAAACATTACAGATTTGGTGGAGTGACAGAAGAGCTTGCCATTAAATCATTCTGTTATGGCGCTAGCGCGGTAAACCAGATTTATCGGGGAGAGAAGCTGTGCCCCGAAGAAAATTCCCAAATCATGATGGCTCAATGGGAAAGCGCCTTGGCCCATTATAATCGGCTAGTTCTGGACATTCAGACCAATCGCTTCCATCCTGTCCCCGCGCCCCCACTCACTTCTGCCCGCCCCAAACACACTCCATAGCTATATTGAGTAAAGAGTCTGTGCATTTCTATATTTTCCTATTTACTCCCAGAAAGAAATTATGATAACTGGAGGAAAGAGGTTTGTAATATGACAAAAAATAACCCTATACATGAACAGGATAAACCATCAAAAGAGATATACGACTATACCCAAGGCGTTCCTTTTGACGGTGTTGAGCGTTTTTTCCAACTTGGTTCTCCCCTATTCAACGAGATTGATCTCCCTGATACAACGCACCCGCTAATTCGAACATGCGGTCAAATTCTGGAATTCTTTGAGGACTATCATGCCGGCGCGTTCCTAGATGATCAGCTTAAGGTCGTGTTTGATAAAATTGGATATCATGCCCATGCAGGCGGAGAGTGTTTTGTCTACGGAACGTATACTACCGAGGAAGATGGCAAAACTTTTAATAACTTTTTTGTGACAGCATTTAACCGATCTCCGGAGCGAGATAACCCTGACCTCGAAGAAATTACTGCCCATGCATGGATTTCTGGAGAAATTCATACTGGTTATGATGATGCAGGAAAAGAGCGCGACTATTTTGCCCCTAGTATGATTCTGATTCCGTTTGTTGACCCTGAAAATCCGGACCTGATTGAACTATCCCATAATGAACTGGACCCCTCAAAACTGCATGACGTGTGCCACTGCATGCTTTTTCTGGAGTCAGCCCTTCAAACATTTGCAACAGGCTATGATTTTCATGCCTTTGAAATAGAAAAAAATTCATTTGCATACTCTGATCCTCAAAAGTTCATTTGGGAATATCTGAAGAAAAGTACAGACAGAACCTATATCAGCCTTGATGAGGAGATTAGGGACCTTAAAGAAGGTTTGAATCTTATGTATGAAACAACGCCACATGTTTTTTCTGAACCTGAAGAAGGAGATAAAAATACGCCATCAGATTTGTCGGCTGCTACAGATTTTTCTACGGCAGCTAATTCTGAATCCGGTTCCCTACACATCGAACCTGCGATCCCTCAAGAAAATCTGTTCGGCTTGTTTCAAATGGACAACTCAGACTTCTTCCACTTAACAGAAAATGCAGACATAAACGCAGAAGTCTTCGATATCATACAGGGCATGCTAGATATGGCCGAATGCCCAGCGGCAAGCGACTTGAATAGCGATGCCCCTGTTGCAAACATTTCCCTTCATTTCAAGAAAAATGATATGAATGCTATAGCTGCATTTGTGGATTATGATTTTCAAGGCCCTAATGGAAAAGAAAGACGCGGAATTCTTGTTGCCGGACAAGAGGAGACATTTCTGTCTAACGGAGAGAAAGTTACGGGATATCGCCCTTATTGTGTTGTTGCAGGTTACTTCTATCAACCAGAAGGAGAGACAACAATTCTGTTTCAAGCTCCAAATATCCATATCCGGTTTAATCGGAAGCCTCATACTTACGGAGTAAATGACAGTATTGTTTTTCTAGACGGCCCGGACCATTTAATGAATGGATTATGCTATGCCGATGAAGCTATTCAATTTATCGAAAGAGGATGCAGATTGGACACACTTGTTCATACAAAATGGGCAGATGCCCCCGATGAACTTATAGGCCAAGCGTTTGCAAATGTATGCGGACGAACGATTGACGAATACGAGCAACAAATCAATCGGGATGCTGACAGTGTTTACGAAGAAGAACTCGGCAAAGGTGCTGACTACCGATTCTTTTACCCCTACCCAACTATAAAAATGTAAGGTAGATTTTTGTAATGAGTATTCTTGATAGACTTTTGGGAAGACCCCCTGCACCCGTTTCTATTCCACGCGGCGCCGTATCAATACCGGCAGATTATCTGGGACTGAATGCCAAATACGCAGGGACTGACGCTACGCATGCCTATTTCCCTCTCATGAAAATACTGAAAGGATTTTTACTTTTCGACAGAAATCTCTATTTGACGAATGTCAATAAAGATGGCCTTGATGCTTCTGTTGATTTTCTGACCGATACGCATGAATGCCTTGGAACAATGACAGCACAACACCTCTCCAATAAAGGTAACCGCGAGGTTATTGATTATTGTGAGGCTTTCCATGAAGAAACCAGCGGATATCTAAGCTATCTCGAGTATAGAGTCTCTTTGAAAGATCAATTCGACCGTGCCGTCAAATTCGATTGGTCCTCACTTATTATGGGGAAATTTAATCTGGATGGGGACGGCAAATTACTTACACTTATGTTCTGCATAACAGGCTTTAATATTATGCCTAATGACGGGCAAAATCAGGCTCATATTGTTCCCGTGGATGTGTTTTGCCGATCAGGCGAAGATGGGCTTTTGGTCCCCTCTAATGCCATTTCATTAACATCCGCCATGGCTTATGCCAATCAAGCGTTTATACAGCTTGCGGGTGGAATGAAATTTGACCCCTCGGCAAATGAAACATGGTTTGAAGACCGTAGACTGGAAGAGGCCGATAGAATTTGTGGGTCTCTGGAAAGCAGAACTATGGCGAGCTTAGATGAAGATATACTTCAATATGAACGCTTATGTGGGCTTGCTCCCTAATAAATCAGGACTGCATTTCACCATAAAAACTGTAGGAAACAGGCCCCGTCATGTAGACGCGATTGTCTGATTCTCTCCACTCTACTTGCAAGTTTCCCCCATCCATCTGGATTGTTACTTTTCGGTCGGTATATGATCTGCGCATAGCGGCAACGGCCGAGGCACATGCTCCTGACCCGCAAGCCAGTGTTATTCCTGTGCCACGTTCCCAAACACGCATTCTTAATGTTTGGCGATCTTTAACATGGACAAATTCAACATTTGTCTTTTGTGGAAATAATGCATGCTTTTCAATTTGCGGTCCGATTTCGGATACCTGAAAATCTTCAATCCCTGCCCCAACGAAGAAAATTGTATGAGGATTGCCCATGCTAACGCAAACAGGAAGATTTTCTGAATCATCGCTTTCAGAAGATGTCGGTAGCTTGATGGGAATAAATTTTGTATCGCACTCTGTTACAAGAGGAATTTGCTGCCAATCCAAACGAGGCTCCCCCATATCGACAGTTACAAGATCGTCATTAGACCGCACACATGAGAGCATTCCCGAAATAGTCTCTATGGTGATTTGGTTGGCATTCTTCTCCCTGAGAATAATATCTCCAACGCAGCGTGCAGCATTTCCACACATCCCCGCTTCGGAACCATCAGGGTTATAGATTCCCATGTAGATATCAGCCTTATCACTTTTACGGAGGAAAATTGCCTGATCGCAGCCGACGCCGAAACGCCGACAAGCAACTTGTTTTGCCTTGGCCGAGAAGTCGTTAACCTCTTGATTTCGTGTGTCAATTATCACAAAATCGTTACCTAATCCGTGCATTTTTCTGAATTTTAAAGCCATATTCTCCTCCAGATCTCAAAAGATAGAATATTTACTTGATCTTTAAAGCGCAATAGGGCATAAAACCTTCAAATTTTAGCCCGCTCGCTTTGTAATTAAGCGCCCAAGGGTGTCCCGCAGTCGGCGAAGTCTCGCTCACTGCGGCAAAAGTGCTATTGAGGATTTTAAGATATGTTCCAGTCTTTGACTGACAAATTAAGTGGTGTTTTCGACAAGTTGCGCGGTAAAGGCAGCCTGTCAGAAGAAGACGTTAATCTGGCTTTGCGTGAAATTCGTGTCGCGTTGCTGGAAGCTGACGTTGCGCTGCCTGTCGTTAAAGATTTTGTCGAGCGCGTACGTGAGCAAGCGGTCGGGCAAGATATTATCAAGTCTGTCTCCCCTGCCCAACAAGTTGTCAAAATTGTTCACGATGCAATGGTTGATTTGCTTGGGGCCGAAAATACCGACCTAAAAACTGACGGAACACCTCCTGTCATATACCTTATGGTTGGCCTTCAAGGTTCCGGTAAAACAACTTCGACAGCCAAAATTTCCAAGTTTCTAACAGATAAGAGACGAAAAAAAGTTTTGATGGCATCTTTGGATACCTACCGCCCCGCTGCACAAGACCAGCTGGCACAGTTAGGTACCCAGACCGAGATTGCAACGTTACCAATCGTAGCAGGCGAAAACCCGATTCAGATCACGGAACGTGCTATGAAAGCCGCACGTCTTGAAGGATATGACATCCTTATGCTCGACACTGCTGGTCGCCTTGCGATTGACGATGTCTTGATGAATGAAGTTGCCAAAATTCGTGACATCTCGCGCCCAAGTGAAACCTTGCTGGTTGTTGATGCTATGACAGGTCAGGATGCTGTTCATACAGCTAAAGCATTTGACGAAAAAATCGGGATTACCGGTTTGATGCTGACTCGCGTGGACGGTGATGCGCGCGGCGGCGCGGCCATGTCGATGCGCGCAGTTACAGGAAAGCCAATCAAATTACTCGGTATCGGTGAAAAATGGGATGCGCTTGAACCATTCCACGCCGACCGTATTGCAGGCCGTATTCTCGGCATGGGCGATGTTGTCTCCCTTGTAGAAAAAGCTGTTGAAACGATCAACCAGCAAGAAGCCGAAGATATGGCGAAGCGTTTCAACGAGGGTAAGTTTGACCTCAATGATATGCTGTCCCAATTTAACCAGATGAAAAAGATGGGGGGCATCGGCTCTCTTATGAAGATGCTGCCTGGTCTGGGGCGTTTTTCAGATCAGATTGATGAAGCCAACCTTGATAATTCCGTTATGAAGCGTCAGGAAGCTATTATCCTGTCTATGACGAAGAAAGAACGCGCAACGCCATCAGTTCTGAATGCATCACGCCGCAAACGTATTGCTGCCGGTTCGGGTACCAGCGTTCAGGATGTGAACCGTCTCATTAAACAATACGAGCAGATGGAACAAATGATGCGCCGCATGAAAAAAATGGGTGTGTCAGGCATGCTTGGTGCAATGAAAGGATTCATGGGTAAGGATGATCAGGAAAAACTGACCGCCTTACAACAAGAAGCAGGAACAACACCAGGCTTCTCGCTCTCGGGTCCAATGTCTGGCATGGGGCAAAGAGGAATGATGGGCCTTCCCGGAATGGGCGGGTTCGGACATGGCGGAACTAAAAAAAACCGCAAGAAAAAACGTTAGTACATTTAAAATTATTCACTATCAGTCAATTTGTTAAAAGGAGAAATAAAACATGGCACTGAAACTGAGACTGGCCCGTCACGGCCGTAAAAAAGCACCTATCTACGCAATCGTTGTTGCTGATAGCCGAGCACCTCGCGATGGTAACTATATTGAGAAAATCGGTGTATACGACCCGCGTCAACCAAAAGACAGCGCTCAACGTGTTGTTATCAATGCAGAGCGCGTACAATACTGGCTGGGCGTTGGCGCTCAAGCTACTGACCGTGTCGCTATGTTCTTGGGTAAAGCCGGATTGGCTCCTATGCCTCAACAGAAGAACAGCATTGAGAAATCAAAACCAAAAGCAAAAGCTCAAGAACGTGCTAAAGAACGCGCAGAAAAAGAAGAAGCTAAAAAGGCTGCTGCTGCTGAAGCCGCGGCGGCTCCAGCCGAGGCTCCTGCTGAAGAAGCTGCTGCTGAATAATTGCAATTATACACTTCCCCCGCCTGCTATGGGGGAAGTGTTTTTTATTCTGAAGTATTTTAAAAGATTTCCTAATTATGGCACCTAAACAAATCCTTATCGGTAAAATCCTGACGGCACACGGCGTGCGTGGATTTGTAAAACTACGGTGTTTTCTTGAAGATCCGCGTGACATCGAGGACTATTCGCCAATTGTTGATGCCAAAGGCAAGGCATATAAAATCACGTTAAAAAATCCTGTCAAAGGTGACTGGGTTGCCTCGCTTGAAGGCGTTACAGATCGCAATACTGCCGAGACCTTACGCGGCGTAGAGCTTTTTATTGACCGTGACTTATTGCCAAGTACAGAAGATGGCGAAATTTACATTGAAGATCTGGTCGGCCTCACCTGCGTCAACAAAGATGGTGAAGAGATTGGTGAAGTTATTGATTTTCAAAATTTTGGTGCAGGTGATTTAATTGAAATCCGTCCTAAAGACGGCAGCAAAACATACTACTTGCCGATGGTCGAGCCTTACGTGGGGGATTTTGACCTTGAAAAAGGTACTATTTTGATTGAACCTGCCGAAGAATTTATGGCTTAATCCCTTACATGAAATTCCAACTTCTTACCCTCTTCCCAGAATTATTCCCCGGCCCTTTGGGACACTCCATTACGGGACGGGCCCTAAACAATGGACTTTGGTCTCTTGACACCATCAATATTCGTGACTTTGCAACTGACAAACACAAAACTGTTGATGATGTTCCATTTGGTGGCGGTGCAGGTATGGTGATGAAACCTGATGTCATTGAGCGCGCTTTACTCTCGTTCCCGACACAGGGGCGTAAAATTTATATGAGCCCGCGCGGAACGCCACTTAGCCAAAACATGGTTAAAGAACTTTCCAAAGAAGATACACTGACTATTCTTTGTGGGAGATATGAAGGTGTTGATCAACGTGTCCTTGATTCCTACTCCTTTGAAGAAATTTCGATCGGGGATTATGTCCTTACAGGCGGCGAAATGGCAGCCCATATACTGATGGATGCAACTGTCCGATTGATACCGGGCGTTCTTGGAAATGAAACCACTCCGGATGAGGAAAGCTTTTCCAACGGATTGCTGGAATACCCTCATTACACGCGTCCGGCCCAATGGATCGATGCATCAGGGGAGGAACGCTCTGTTCCCCAAATCCTCACCAGCGGACATCATGGAAAAGTTGCCGAATGGCGTCATCAGCAATCTCTTGACCTGACAAAAGCGCGTAGACCTGATCTTCTTGAAAAATAACCGTCAGAGAGCTTACCACCATTACCCATTTACAGGCTTGGCGCCTGAAAGGTCCCTCAAGTTTTGGCCGCTCCCCTGATTATTGCGCCCTAGCTGCCGTTCCTGCTCGATAACGGAATATGAATCATCCGAGCATGACTGGCAGGATTCCTTGCTCCTACTAGCGGAGTTAAAGTCACGCCCCATTTGAGCAAAAAAATCATCTTCCATTGGCCACTCCTTTTTCGTAATAGTGACTTATAAACTCTACAAATCAATCATTTAGTTGTTTTTTGAGGGAATTCCTTGTGGGAAACTCGAATTTTCTTGATGAACCCTCTCGATACTCGAGAAAAATACTTGTCTTTTTGTGCTTTCTCAGTGTATAAACCGCCTACCTTTAAAAAGATAAATGAGCCGCCGAGGGGCATAAGTTCCTTGATTACGGGTTCTAAAGACAATTAGGAGCTTATAAATGAACATTCTTCAAAAATTTGAGGCCTCTCAGGTTGCAAAACTGACAGAAGGCAAAAACATCCCAGAATTCGCACCAGGTGATACCGTTAAGGTTAACGTTCGCATCGTTGAAGGTAACCGCGAACGTGTTCAGGCTTATGAAGGCGTCTGCATCGCTCGTGGTGGCCATGGCGTTAATGCTAGCTTTACCGTTCGTAAGATTTCTTACGGTGAAGGCGTTGAACGTGTATTCCCTCTTCTCTCTCCACGTATCGAGAGCATCGAGCTGATCCGTCGTGGTTCCGTTCGTCGTGCCAAGCTATACTACCTGCGTAATTTGCGCGGTAAAAAAGCACGTATTACCGAAAAAGTTGACTATAATAAATCTTCTGAATAGTCCTTTTTCTTCTCAAGAATTAAACCGGCCTGATAGGCCGGTTTTTTATATCTCTTACTCTTAATGAGCAGAGCCCATTCAACTGCGGCTTCCGATAGGACACGCTTGCGGCGGAGCATAAAGGCAGAGAATATCGCCCACCCTGCCTAGTTCACAATCACCAGACGGCTGGTCAGCTCCAGACAAGACCCGTCAATTCTAACTGAAGACAGGATAACGTCCTTGTTTTCGGCAAACATGGCCATAAGCTCCTCCGGAACGCGCCCTACAGCATGAAGCTTCCCTTGCAAAAGCACCTGCACATGTCCGTTATCACGATCCAACAGAACTGTCTCTGAACGAACGAATGTGGGATCATCAAATGCAATCAGAATCGCACCACTATCCATCACGCTAAAATCACTGTTAATATCAAACAACATATTTGCCTCCCCTCGGCACTAATTACGCAATGCACATTTTTTTGCAGCGCACAGTGGGAGTTTAGCAAAGCAGCCTTAATTCCTGATTACGAATTGATAAAATTTGAACTATTAAGAGGATAATCTCTAAAGTTCTGGGGCTATTGCAACTTGAATTGCCCCTCGTGATACATCCAGACTGCACACACCGTCATCCATATTGACCACGAATTCCCCGTCATTTTCAAAACGAGTTCCCCCCTTTGATGTCGGGCGAGGAATTGCTGCCATCCCCTCATTCTGTTGATTAAGAAGAGCTCCTATTACATTGTCAGGGTCTCTGAATTTATACATTAGCTGTCCACGGTCATTTTTCACGCTTGCAGCCTTAACCATGCCCTCTTCATCCAGCTTCACATAGCAAGTTGCCCCGCTAATCACTTGAATTTCTTGTGACTCTTTTTCCGGAGTGGCTGCATTTGCCCAAGACACGGCAAGGCTCTTACCAATCAGGCCTACGGCCACAGTAAATGCTCCCAATACTGCCAGCTTCTTAATGCTGAAATTCTGTTTTCTATTATCTTCTAATATAATCAACATGATAATGAACAAACCCCTCGCGAATCACTGAGGGGTTTTTATCAAAATCTTATTAAAATCGCAAGTTTTTATTACGGTTTTATCAATTATATTATCTGCCAGCTTTAGGAGCTTTCGGGTCAGCCAAAGGAGCTTTAATTCCACCAAATATCTGGTTTTGAACTTTAAAAGTACACGTATCCGCAGCAGCATCAATAAAAAGCCTACCCGGATGTTCACCTGTCGCATCCGTCAGGATCGCAGGCGCCTCAACTTTTTGGCCCGAGCCCGGCGTAACTTTCAATGGGTCCACTGTTGTGATTGGCATACCCAAATCACTGCCCTTGACACCGATTCCCATATATCCGTCACCAGTTGCTCCACAAAACAATTCCTTCAAACCCGTCATGTTATACCCTTTCGTTAAGTGTATTATGAACAGGAATGGTTAATAATATGAAAATTTATAGACTTAATTCACTCTTGGTCTGCTATTTGTCAAAAGCCAAGACGCCCTTTAATCGATAGCTTGTCGCAGCGTATGGCTCCATATCTTCCGTCATGGCAATGGTCAATTCACATTTACCTTTACTCTTGTCTATCGATATAAAACCTAAAGGAGAAGCTCCGCTCAAGGATGGGCGCGTATAATCAACATAGGCGGCAAAATCCCCTTTCAAGTCTGGAGCACGCACATCTGCGGACTTAAGCCTACCTGTTGGAGCAGTTGCAAACATCAGAAATTTTTTTGAACTTTTAGGCTGATAGATGAAAATCAGATCATCCTGCTGCCCCCCGTATTCTTCACCACCAGCAACACATTTGAATTCATCGGATGCCTTAACACGAATAGGATCTGCTCCGACTATATCACCCCCGATATAACCAATAGCTGCTCCCGCCGCTGTGGCGAGAACTGCCCCAATTTTAAATCTTTTTTTGCCTATTTGCATGGGAAACACTATGCTTTGTTTTTCATATAAATGCAAGGTAAATCGCTTTTCTTTATAACTTGAGAAGGTCACGAGTAATTCGCTATAGTCCACGTCATGTCAAAAACATTATTTGAGAAAATCTGGGAAGCCCACATTGTCCACAAAGCCGATGACGGGACTTGTTTAATTTATATCGATCGTCATCTGGTACACGAAGTCACGTCTCCTCAGGCGTTTGAAGGATTACGTATTGCAGGACGTCATGTCCGGAATGTCGGCGCAACACTTGCCGTTGCGGACCATAATGTCCCAACGACCAATCGATCTCTCGGTATCAAGGATCCGGAGAGCAAATTGCAAATCGAGACGTTAGAGCAAAATGTTAAAGATTTTGGCATCACTTACTTCGGGATGTCAGATAAACGTCAAGGGATCGTCCACATTATCGGCCCAGAGCAAGGCTTTACCCAGCCAGGCATGACGATTGTGTGTGGTGACAGCCATACATCGACACATGGAGCATTTGGCGCCTTGGCATTCGGAATTGGCACTAGTGAGGTCGAGCATGTTCTGGCCACCCAAACGCTTATTCAGAAGCCCGCGAAGACAATGCGCATTACTGTTGAGGGCAATTTATCCGAACATGTTACTGCAAAGGATATTGTTCTGCATATTATAGGTGTCATCGGAACTGCTGGCGGAACAGGATACGTTATAGAATACGCAGGGTCAGCTATACGCGCACAGTCTATGGAAGGCCGTATGACCATTTGCAATATGTCGATTGAAGCTGGCGCGCGCGCAGGCTTGATTGCGCCTGATGAAAAAACTTTTTCCTATCTAAAAGGTCGACCAATGGCTCCGCAAGGAGAAGATTGGGATAAAGCCATTGCTTGGTGGACATCCCTTCCGACTGATGACGGGGCTGTCTTTGATAAAGAACTTCATATTGATGCAGCGGATATTTCTCCTACTGTTACATGGGGAACATCTCCTCAAGACGTATTGCCCATAACAGGCACTATTCCCTCCCCAGAACAAGAGCATGACCCGAATAAAAAAGCTGCGATGGTGCGTGCTCTTGAATATATGGGTCTGACAGCAGGCACAAAGCTGACTGACGTTATTATTGATAAAGTTTTTATCGGTTCGTGCACGAATGCGCGCATTGAAGATTTACGTGCAGCTGCAAGGATTGTGGAAGGGAAACATGTCGCCTCTCACGTTCAGGCTATGATTGTTCCAGGTTCAGGATTGGTGAAATCACAAGCCGAAGAAGAAGGGCTTGATAAAATCTTTATGGCTGCTGGATTTGAATGGCGCGAACCAGGATGCTCTCTCTGCCTTGGAATGAATGAGGATCGTCTCAATCCCGGAGAGCGCTGCGCATCAACATCCAACAGGAATTTCGAGGGCCGTCAAGGGCGCGGGGCGCGCACGCATCTACTCTCTCCAGTCATGGCGGCTGCCGCCGCTATTACAGGTAAACTTACAGATATAAGGAAGTTATAAATGCCCACACTTAAAGATCAATGGTATAGCAAGGCAGCTGCTCCTGCAGGGAAATATTATGAGTTACTTGGACGCTCGAGGGACATTGCCGAGCGCAGCTTTGCAGGCCAAGACACTCCGCTTCAGGAAGCAAAAGATGTAGGGTTCACTCAGCATCAGATTACAGTGTGGCTAGGAAAAAACACATTTAATGCTCTTGCCCAGTTCCCGATCTTATACCGCCTTCAAGTCGGGAATAACACTTTCAGTTACTATGCTTATGTACCAACCGCTTACAACGGAGCGCATACTCCTGTAGTGGACGGACGTTTAATTGATTCACAGAAAGAGCTTAATCTTCTCAATGCAGGTTTATTTGCCAACGGGCATTCGACTCCAGTCCAAAAATACGTTTTCAGGGACCTTGCCGTAAAAGTTCCTGAAGATTTTTCAGGAGAAAGACATCTTTTTCATTTTGACAGTTTTGACTACTAGGATTGAATTGCCATGCTCCCTTTTCGTTCTCTTACATCCATCCCTGCCCCATTGCCACTCATCAATATCGATACAGATATGATTATCCCAAAGCAATTCTTACGCACAATCAAGCGTACAGGGCTTTCCTCCGGATTGTTCTATGAAATGCGCTTTGACGAAAACGGAAATCAGAAATCTGACTTTGTTTTAAATCGTGATCCCTATTCTACTTCCGCTGTTTTAGTGGCAGGGGAAAATTTCGGATGTGGATCATCACGCGAACACGCCCCTTGGGCCTTATTGGATTTCGGAATTCGCTGCATCATTGCACCGAGCTATTCAGACATTTTCTTTAACAACTGCTTCAAGAACGGTATTTTGCCGATTTGCGCCCCCCAGTCAGTTGTTGACGCTCTTATCCAGGATGGCGAAAATAACAAAGAAATTACCGTTGACCTTGAACAACAGAAAATTGTCTCCGGCAATGATGTCTATGTTTTTGATATTGATCCATTCAGAAAACATTGTTTACTCAATGGACTGGATGATATTGGCCTAACATTAGAAAAAGAATCTTTTATTTCAACTTACGAAACCAAGCGCGCGCAGGATAAACCATGGCTATAAAAAATATTCTAATTACCCCTGGCGATGGCATTGGCCCTGAAGTCATGGCTGAAGTCTCTAAAATTATTGCTTTCTTGGATACTGAAAGCATTGCCGCTTTCTCTGTAACCCAGCGCCCAATCGGCGGCGCATCTATTGATGCCCATGGTGTCCCTGTTACTGATGAGACTATTGATCTAGGGAAAAATGCAGATTGCGTTCTACTCGGTGCCGTTGGTGGTCCTAAATGGGATCAGGTCGATTATTCTGTACGACCAGAGGCAGGCCTTTTGAAAATCCGTAAAGAGCTTGGGCTTTTTGCAAACCTGCGCCCTGCCCTAGTCTTTGATGCCTTGATTGACGCGTCTACTCTCAAAGCAGATGTTATTCAAGGTCTCGATATTCTGATCGTTCGTGAATTAACAGGGGGTGTTTATTTTGGGGAACCACGCGGTATATTTGATTTGCCGAACGGCGAGCGTCAAGGAATCAATACACAAGTTTATACGACATCCGAGATTCAGCGTGTTGCCCGTGTCGCCTTTGAACTTGCGCAAAAGCGTGGTAAAAAGTTGTGCTCTTGTGAAAAAGCCAATGTGATGGAGTCCGGAAAACTCTGGCGAGAAGAAGTCTCAAAAATTTCCGGTGATTATGCAGATGTCACTTTGTCCCATATGTATGCAGATAACTGCGCGATGCAACTTCTCAAAAATCCGCGCCAGTTTGACGTTATTGTCACTGATAACCTGTTTGGTGATATTCTATCAGATGAAGCCTCCATGCTAACAGGATCCTTGGGAATGTTGCCGTCAGCCTCTCTGGGGGCAAGAGACCCCGCAGGAAATCAAAATGCGCTTTATGAGCCAGTCCACGGCTCCGCCCCAGATATTGCTGGCCAAAACAAAGCCAATCCACTAGCGGCAATCCTCAGTTTTGCTATGGCCTTGCGTTTTTCTCTTGACCTATCATCCTTAGCCGACCATATAGAGGCGTCTGCTCGGGCCGTATTGGACCGTGGCATTCGCACACCAGATATTATGGCGGAAGGCTGCCATGCTGTCGGGACGTCCGAGATGGGCGATGCAATTATTGATGAACTCAAAACAAGATTAAGGAAAGCTGCATAAAATGTTTTTGGATAAAATTCCGGCTGGTGAAAATGCTCCATATGATATCAACGTCATTATCGAGAATCCAATGGGTGGTGAGCCTGTAAAATACGAACTTGATAAAGACTCAGGCGCGATGTATGTCGACCGTTTCCTGCATACCGCGATGTATTATCCCGGAAACTATGGTTTTATTCCGCACACTCTGTCAGGTGACGGGGACCCTGTAGACGTTCTAGTCATTACACGCCTGCCAGTTATGCCAGGTGCTGTTTTGCGCTCCCGCCCTGTCGGTGTATTGTTAATGGAGGATGATGGTGGTGAAGATGAAAAGATTATCGCTGTCCCGCATGCCAAACTTTATCCGTATCACGACAACGTTGAGGACCTTGAGCAAATTCGTCCTGTTTTGCGCGAAAAAATTTCCCACTTCTTTGCTCATTACAAAGATCTGGAAGCTGGAAAATGGTCTAAAGTCAAAGGCTGGGGAGATGCCGAACACGCTGCCAAACTTATTCAGGAAGGCATAGAGCGTTTCAAAAACACAAAATAAACTAGAAACAAGAAAAGGGCGGTGTTACTGCCCTTCTTTCTTCTCTGCTCCATCTGTCGTTTATCAAACACTTTTTGCATCTACGAACTGATCGTAAGCCCGTAAGGCGTCTGCTGCATACATCAGGTTTGGACCACCTCCCATATAAACAGTCATTGCTAAAGTTTCGGCGACTTCTTCACGAGTAGCCCCCAAATCAAGACAGGCTTTTGCATGAAACCCTATACATCCATCACATCGCACAGCAACACCAATTGCCAATGCTATCAGCTCCTTGGTTTTCTTATCCAGCGCACCGTCCGCCAAAGCCCCTTTGGCCAATGCAGAAAATCCAGCCATCGCATCAGGACTCGCCTTGCGCAGCTCTCCAATATATTCGGAAATGTTCTTGGTTAATTCCTGATAATCCTTTGCCATGGCAATCTCCTTTGGGTGAATTTTTTACTGATCACGAATAATACTTTATTTTTTTTTAATATGTTCTATATAATAGCTACCAAAATAATTTCAACCAATTTACAATACATGCGACCCTTTATCCGGTCCATCGGGAAAACATGACGATGCTGTTTTTTGGAAATAGAAAGGCCAAGAAGATGATTAAAGAAATCGATCCTGCCACGCTTGAACTGTGGCTCTCTAGTGATGAGGCTGTTTTGATTGATGTCCGTGAACCAGATGAATTTCAATCAGGCCATATTGAAGGTGCTATTTCTATTCCGTTATCCGTGTTTCCTCAAACCTATAATCACGACACCTATCCAGCCGATAAAAAAATCGTCTTCCAATGCAAAGCCGGTGGACGCTCCATGAGAGCCTGTCAGGTTGTTTGTGAAATGGCCGAAGTAGAAGACAATGTCTATAACCTAGCAGGCGGGATCGGGTCTTGGACAGCTAGCGGCCGTAAAGTTGTTGCTTAGTCACATATTTCATATTCAATCGCGATGATTTCCATCACCTGCGTGCCGCCAACGGTACGCAGCTCTATTTCGTCCCCTATCCCCTTTTTCATCAAGGCACGCGCAACAGGTGATATCCAGTTGATTTTTCCATGATCCATATCCGCTTCGTCAACACCAACTAGCTTAACAATCATCTCTGTGTCATTCTCATCAACATACGTCACTGTTGCCCCGAAAAAAACCTTATCCAAGTTTTGTTGTTTTCTTGGGTCCACAATCTCTGCTGTTTCAAGTCTCTTGGTCAGGTATCTCAAACGTCGATCAATTTCACGAAGTTTCTTTTTATTATAAAGGTAATCTCCGTTTTCCGAGCGATCTCCGTTTCCGGCAGCCCAAGAAACTATCTCGACAATTTTCGGACGCTCGAAACGAACAAGCTGCTCAAGTTCATCGCTCAACATCTTATACCCCACAGGGGTCATCAAATTTTTTATATCTTTCGGCAGAGGATCAATCTCTTCATGATCCTCTTCATTTTCGCCGTCACCTTCTTTTGTAAATGCCTTGCTCATGTAAAAACTCTAATGATTCTAGTCATTTAATGCAAATAGATTGTCAAACAACCCCATTTATGTGTAAAACATCGGCATGACAGATTTAGAGACCAAAATTAGTAAACTTGAAATGCTTGTGGCCCATCAAGACAAGCAAATTGCCGATTTGAGTGACATGACAGCAGATCAATGGAAAGAGATAGATATTCTCAGAACTCAGGTCAAATACCTTGTTGGTCGCATGAAGGATATGGAAGCATCCGGCGGAGACGACAAGTTGGGAGATGCCAAAACTGTTACTGAAATGGCTGCTGCCGAAAAACCACCGCATTATTGATCGATTGAGCGCATGTCTTTCTCCATTGGCACTGTAAATATCGACTCCCCTGTTTTTCTTGCGCCTATGTCGGGCGTATCAGATCCTCCCTATCGACGGATGGTTCGTCGTTTTGGCGCAGGACTCGTCTTTTCCGAGATGCTTGCAACCCGTCCTATGGTAGAGAATGCCCGAAAATCGCCTAAGAAACGTGAGATGTTTGATTTTGAAAATGAATTCCCAATTGCCGTCCAGCTAGCAGGTTGCGAGCCCGATGTCGTGGCAGAGGCAGCACGTATTTGTGAGGCCCGCGGTGCGCATTTGATTGATCTAAATTTTGGATGCCCCGTCAAGAAAATTGTCAATAATATGGGGGGATCTGCCTTAATGCGTGACGAAGATTTATCCATGCGCATTATCGAATCCACGGTTAACGCCGTGTCAGTTCCTGTTTCCGTTAAAATGCGTTTGGGATGGGATTTCGACTGCTTGAATGCTCATCGACTTGCAAAGATGTCAGAAAATGTTGGTGTGCAAATGATTACAGTTCACGGACGGACACGCAACCAGCTTTATAATGGTTCAGCTGATTGGAATGCTGTTCGTGCGGTCCGAGATGAAATTTCAATTCCTCTGATTGTTAACGGTGATATCTGCTCTATTGAAGACGCACGTACAGCACTTGAGTGCTCCGGTGCAGATGGGGTTATGGTCGGGCGTGGGACCTATGGCCGCCCATGGCTTGCTCAACAGATAATTGATGCTCTTTCGGGGAATGCCATAAAGGCTCCTCCTATCGGAAATTCCCTATTTGAGATTATAGATACGCATTATCGCGAGATTATTGCCTATTACGGAGAACGTACTGGTGTGCAAATCGGACGTAAACATCTGGGGTGGTATGCACAATCGAATCTCACTTCATCGGAAAAAATTGCGTCTTTCAAGTCTGCAGTCAATACATCTGTATCTTCTGAGGCTGTCTACGAAATCATTGCTGCATATTTTAAGGATAAACGTACTGAATCACACATAGTGGCATCGCTAGCCTAGAACCCCGGCTTCAAACTTCTGGAGCATATATTATCAGCATTGACTAAGGCTGCTCTGGTTCTTGCAATAATAATTTTCCAGACTTCTTTTTCTACGTCCGCAGATCTGTTCGCCTTGTCATTTTTTTCTTGATCGACAACGTTCAGATTTCCAAACAATTTCTCGAAATCTTCGCCATAAGATTCCAGTATCCTTCCTTTTAATCGTGCATCACTGACAAGCCAAGGAAAGGCATTATAGGTGCGGACTTCCGAACATTCCACATAAACAGGTCTGAGATTAAGGTCTTCCGGTATTGTCGAAAATTTGATCTGTTCATCATGGGTCTTTTCGAACGCGACATCAAAAGCCTTTATGATGTTGATATGACCCTTGGCGCTGATGATAACATCTGCCGACTCTAAATCTGTTCTTTTCTGCAAGTTCGTTGGCTGAGCTGCCGTAGTACCTAAAGAAATTCCTGCAACAATCAGAAACTTCATCGCTAGGTTTATTCGGAATCTTGCTGCCATTTCTCCCTCCTTTTACTTCGTATTGACCTCAGAAAGGAAGTTTTCCAGATCTTTGACAGCTCCAAAGAAATCCTGTTTGGTTTTTTCAACATAAGGATTATCTCTCTGAATCGCCAAAAATAATTCATCACTATCATAGCGAATCATTTCCACCATTTCGTTCAATAGCGTATATGTTTTTGTTTTTTGACTAATCTCAGGAACATCCATACGGCTGAATACTTTTGCAATCATGTGGGTCAACCCCTGAACAACAGCCATCTCCTTATCATGATCCTCCGGAGAAGTTTCATGAACTTTCAGAAACAAAACTTCTGACAGAAAATTGCGGATACAATTTGTTCTATGCGTCATCCCAACATCACATAGCGTGACATTCAAACCAGAAATGCCGTTTTTTCCACTTTGAGGGCCAAACAAAGGGTGTAGGCTGATATACTCAACTCCTTTGGGCAACATATCCTTTACTAGCTTGACCGGAGATACCTTAACCGAACACAAATCTATTAAAAGCTGACCTTTTCTTAATTTGTGCTGGATTGATGCCATAGCCTCTTCCATGTGGACGACCGGAACACACAGCACGATGATGTCACACTCGCATATATAATTGAGATCACAAATTTCAACATTATAGAGCTCCCCCACTTTCGAGAGGTCACGATGAGTGTCATATATACTGACATTAAAATATGGAATCAGGTATTTCAGCATAAATTCGCCAAAGGCGCCGACACCAATTACGCCTAATGTTTGCCTATTTCCTGCCATTTACTGCTCCGCACTGTAAAAGTCCAAATTATGGATACTTTACACGGCTTTTCCTCTTCAATCCAGATCGTAAATCGGCTAAAAAGATGGATATTTTTGGTTTAACCATCATGGAGATATTATAATGACAGCCGCAACCGCTCAGGAGTCCGAGCAGACAACTTCCATCCGTATCGAAACAGATTCATTCGGAGAGATCGAAGTTCCAGCCAACCAGTACTGGGGGGCTCAGACACAACGTTCCCTTGGCAACTTTAAAATCGGCGGAGAAAGAATGCCTGCGCCACTGGTTCGCGCCTTGGGTATCATCAAACGTGCGGCGGCGCAAACCAACATGGCGTTAGGAGTTCTTGACCCTAAAGTCGGGCAAGCCATTGTGAATGCTGCCGAAGAAGTCATTGACGGGTCTATGATTCATGAATTTCCACTCGTAGTCTGGCAAACCGGTTCTGGTACACAAACCAACATGAATGCAAATGAAGTCATTTCCAACCGCGCTATTGAAATGTTGGGCGGAGAAATGGGATCGAAGAAACCTGTTCACCCGAACGATCACGTCAACATGGGGCAATCTTCAAATGATACGTTCCCAACGGCTATGCATATTGCCGCCGGAGAACAAGTTTATCACGAACTGATACCTGCTCTTGAATATCTGCATGCTGCATTGGATGCCAAAGCCAAGGCCTTTGATCATATTGTCAAGATCGGCCGCACGCATCTGATGGATGCAACACCATTAACCTTGGGTCAAGAGTTCTCTGGATATGCCAAGCAATTGGAATTTTCCATTGATCGTGTCAAGACAACCTTCCCGCGTCTGATGCAATTGGCACAAGGCGGCACCGCTGTCGGAACAGGTATTAACTCCAAAGCCGGATTTGCTGAAAAATTCGCTGATGAGGTTGCTGCCATTACTGCACTGCCTTTTGTTACAGCAGAAAACAAATTCGAGGCCTTGGCAGCACATGATGCGATGGTCGAAGTATCTGGTGTTTTGAATACGATTGCGACATCCCTTATGAAGATTGCCAACGATATTCGCCTACTGGGCTCAGGACCACGCTGCGGAATCGGCGAATTGGTCTTACCTGCGAACGAACCCGGCTCCTCTATTATGCCGGGAAAAGTCAACCCAACCCAATGCGAAGCCATGACCATGCTCTGCGCACAAGTGATGGGCAACCATGTAGCGGTAACAATTGCAGGGTCGAACGGACATTTCGAACTCAACGTTTTCAAACCGGTTATTATTTTTAACGTCTTGCAATCAATTCGCTTGATTGCAGATGGCTGCCGCAGCTTCACAGATAATTGTGTTGCAGGCATCGAGGCCGATGAACGACGTATCGAGAAATTGATGTACGAAAGCTTAATGCTGGTAACTGCATTGAACCCTCATATCGGATACGACAATGCCGCAAAGATTGCGAAAAAGGCCCATAACGAAGGAACATCTCTAAAACAGGCCGGCATAGAACTAGGGCTTCTCACCGAAGAACAATTTGCCGAATGGATAAAACCTGAAGAGATGGTCCGTCCACGTGACTAATATAGACACGGACATGTTATCAACGGCCCTGTCATCTCCCGTTATTAAACGTTCGGTGATGATTGCAGGGCATTCTACGTCCGTTTCTTTGGAACAGCCTTTTTGGGATGCCCTGTTGCATATAGCTGAACATCGGCAGCAAAGCTTATCCGATTTAATATCCGAAATAGATGAAGCGCGCGGAACGAATTTGTCCAGCGCGCTTCGTTTATATGTTCTCTTTTCTTTACAGTCCAATCAACCTTAAGCGACATGAAGCTTACGGAGAGTTACTGACCACCTAGCAATCCACCAAGAGCCTTTAGAGCATCCTTCTTCAATGCGTCCTTAGAGTTTGTGTTGCTTGTTGTCTCGGCAGCCCCCTCAGTTGAAGGTATGGTTGACGTGCCATCGGAAGGTACCGCTGCAGGTGCACTCTCTTCCTGAACGCCCAAGAGTTTATTCAATTTGTTTTCGATCAGCTTATTGACTTTTTTCTCGAACTTTCCTCGCAGATAATTCTCGATGACATCTCCGCCTGCTTTGGTCGGGTTATCCAAAGACCCTTTAATGGTAAACTCAAAAGGAGGAATATCTGTATCCTTGATTGTCATGGAATTATTCAAACTTACAGTCCATAGAGGCAGATTGACATTTCCTGTGCTGGTCAGAACAGCCTTCGGCCCATCCATGTTAACTTTGGTAAAGTTAATTACGCCATTCTGGATATTGAACACAGATTCAAAAACGGAAAACTCCGTTTTACCATCCCCGAAAGATCCAAATAATGTTCCTGCACGCTCCATTGGCTTATAGCTTCCTTTCGCCGCCATAGCCAATTGGGCGGCATCAACGCCCTGAACAACAATATCCTTACCAGAAACATTTCCTTCACCATTCAAGGTTTGAACGAGAGCCGCAGGAGATAATCCTGTTGCATTAACAGACACATTTACATCACTCATTGTTCCCGAGAAAACTGTGTTCATTTTTCCCATGGCTGCACTTACCAGCTTTTGAGCATCGACATTGTTTGCAGAAAGTTCTCCTGAAACACTTAATGGGTCACGCTCCCCTGTTCCGGTTTTGATTTGACCCGATATAGAAGCTGCCCCACCGAACAAGCCAGCGCTCATATCCTTGATATTCAAGACTCCTTCATTCAAGGAGCATTCCAGATTTGCATTTCTAAAGTCCCACAGATCATAAGACAGGGATTGAGCCGAAACTTTCAGGTTTGCATTAAAGCTTTTCATCCATGAAACATCTATTGCTTCTCTTGACCATTTTGCGCTTCCCCCGGATGAAGAGGATGCTTGAGATTTCTGCACAGTCGTTGTTTTAGCAGAGCCGCCCTGGTCAGAGGTTGGCAGTGCAAGAGTGCCAATGCTCAGAGTGCCTGTAACAGAAGGCTTCGGGGAAAGAGAAATCTCCATATCTCCCTTAACATTTGTTTTCCCGAAATTTGCATCCAGGGATTTGAGGATGTATTGGTTATCGCCCCATGTTACATCCCCTGCTACATACATCCCTCCTGTTAACGTACTGCTTCCTTTAAATGTAGGCTGGACAATTCTCATGGCCTCAACAAAATCAGGATGGGACACTTTAAAATTCAGATGATTGATCACCGGATTTTCCAGAACGCTCGCAATTTTTCCTGACCCCCCAAATGAAAAACCCCAAACGCCGATAGTTGTGCTAAACCCAATCGATTTCAGATCGCCAGTGAATTTTCCGTCAAGAGTTGCCGCGCCTATCTTTTTGGGCGTTTCAGGAAGGCTAACCCCATATGATTTGGCAGCCAGCTCAACATCAGGCACCTTCGCATTCAAACTCATATTTATTCCTGACAATTTTCCTGCATCGCCCACTTCTCCGCTTGCTTTGATAAAAATATTATCAGGAATTTTTGCTTCAAATTTCGAGAGCTGAATGCTTTGACCTGATGCGGCTAGATCAAGAATAATATTCTCGTATGATTTGCTTTGGTAGGTGACATCCCTGATATCAGCACGTACACGTCCTTCGAAAGGGAGAGAAAAACCTGAATCCTTAGCATCAGATGAAGCCATAGAAGTTGTTGAGGATTCACCTGAGGCAGATGAATTATCGGCTATCTCCATGCCAAGCTTTTTCATGATCTGGTCGACATCAATAGATTGGGAAGAAACTATCAGATCAACTTTTTTCTTTTCGCTCCCAAGACCAACTTTACCACTTATCTTCAGATCATTATTCTCGATTTTAAACTCGCTCTTGTTGATCACGAGGTAATCATCTTTCATTGTGCCCGAAGCAGACACAGACAGATCGTCCATAAATTTAATCAGTGAGGATGCATTACCGTCTGCTTTATCGTTTGATTTCATGTCAAACGACACTTGAGGTACAGAGCCGGACTTATCAAGTCCGTCAATACTCGCATTCCCTCCATAAGCCAACTGCCCTACATCCAATAAGAAAGCGTTCAAGGAAACACGTTGCGGTGTGACGTTGACTTCGCCTGTTAACCTGGCTTTACCAGCCAGCTCAGGAGGTAAATTGACTTTTACACCTCCGGACAAACTCCCTACTGCGGCAGCAATGTCCGCGGTTTCCAACACAACATCGCCCTTGATGTTCATCTGGTCTTTCTGGGTTATTGTTCCCGAAAATTCTGTCTGGATATTATTGTCAGGCAAAGCCACTTTTATCTGAACCGGATACAATCCATTTTTAATATCTAGGTCAGATGTGTTGATTTTAGCTTCGATTTTGTGTCCATTCCAAATCATTCCACCATTTACTTCAAATGGGCCTGATAATGAGTCTGCTTTCAGGCGCACATCCAAGTCTTCTATGGACTGACGTTGTCCTTTTGATTGGTCGTCCCAAACAAAATTTCCGTCTGTAATCTCAACAACATTCAAAGAGACATCCATGGATGAGGCTTCTTCTTCAGATCCAGAGTTACTTTCCACACCTGCTGAGTTTTGACCTTGGGATTTCGCCAATTTACCCGTCATCCAGGATTGCGTTCCATCCTTCAGAGTGACCAGCGTAATATGAGGTTCTTCAAGCGTAACATCCTTAATTTCAACTTTCTTCGACAAAAGCGGTAGTAAGGCCACCTCTACATCTGCAGTTTTTATGGTGAGAATCTTCTGGTTATTAGCTTCAACACTCAAGTCAGAAATTGTCACATGTGGCAACGGCAACAAGGAAAGACCGATATCACCCTGCCAATCTACTTTATAGCCAGTGGCTTCATCCACTTTTTCTATAATCAATGACTTGTATTTTTGCTGGTCAATCATGCTTGACGCAACGATCCCCACACCGCCAGCCAGAACAACCAATCCGATGGCAGTCCCACCCAGAAGTTTGATCCATTTCATCGTTTTGGGGGACGGATCATCAAACCCTTTAATATCGTCATGTTGAGAATCTGTGCGGGAGGTATTTTCGGACATAGTTCGCCTTTAAATTTTAAACGGATGCAATAAGGAATGGGCCGTATCTTTATAAGATATGGCCCACTGTCCTGAAAAGTCAAAAATTTGATTTTTTAGAAGATATTTGGCTTTTCTGCCCTTAAGCAGCCATATATTGCCCGCCATTTACCGTCATAGTTGCACCATTGACGAAAGCAGCACGATCTGAAGCCAGAAAGACAACCATATCTGCAATTTCTTGCGGCTTACCCATTCTTGCAGCCGGAATTTGACGAATGATTGAGTCCAGAACCTCTTGCGGCATTGCTGATGTCATATCGGTTGCGATATAGCCCGGACAAATAGCATTAACCGTAATCCCTTTAGCTGCACTTTCTTGTGCCAGAGCACGGGTAAATCCAAGCATACCTGCTTTTGCAGCAGAATAGTTACATTGTCCCAACTGTCCTTTTTGACCGTTGATAGAACTGATATTGATGATCCTTCCAAACTTGCGGTCTCGCATTCCAGTAATAACTGCACGGCACATGTTAAAACAGGACGTCAGATTAGTTTCTATTACTGCATGCCAGCTATCTTCAGGCATTTTGTGCAACATACCGTCTTTTGTGATTCCAGCATTGTTGACCAGAATATCAACAGGTCCCATTTCGGATTCAATTTTTACAATCGCCTCTGCACACGCCTGAAAATCGGCAACGTCAGCTTTATATACTTTTGCTCCGGTTTCAGCGGCACATTTTTGAGCGGCCTCTTCATTCCCGTGATAGAGGGCTGCAACCTGATACCCTTCGGCGATCAATCCTTCCGTGATTGCCCGCCCGATACCACGCGTTCCGCCTGTAACAATTGCTACTCTACTCATAGTCTATTTTCTCCAAAACTTATTAGTTTCTATGCTTATCTTTCAATACAATTTATCTTTCAACGCATAGGGCAATACCCATTCCACCACCAATGCATAGTGTCGCCAGACCTTTTTTGGCGTCACGGCGTTTCATTTCATGCAATAGCGTTACAAGAATGCGTGTACCTGATGCTCCGATCGGATGTCCAAGAGCGATTGCTCCACCATTCACGTTCACTTTACCTGCATCAAGTTTAAGCTCTTTTAAAACGCTACATGCTTGTGCCGCGAATGCTTCGTTAGACTCGATCAAATCAAGGTCTGCAACAGCCCATCCTGCCTTTTCCAAAGCTTTCCTGGATGCCGGAATTGGTCCTGTTCCCATGATTGATGGATCGACCCCTGCTGTTGCCCATGATTTAATAGTGGCCAACGGCGTTAGTCCACGTTTCTTTGCCTCGCTTGCAGTCATTAACATCACAACTGCAGCCCCATCGTTAATGCCCGATGCATTACCAGCAGTCACTGAGCCATCGGGCTTAAATGCAGGGCGCAATTTTCCAAGTGTTTCGGCTGTTGTTCCTGCGCGCGGGAATTCATCTGTATCAAAGATAATCTCCCCTTTTTTATTCTTTATGACGACAGGTGAAATTTCATCCTTAAATTTTCCCTCAGATATCGCAGCCTCGGCACGTTGCTGAGATGTTGCCGCAAATCCATCCTGATCCTCTCGGGTCAAAGAAAATTTTTCTGCAACGTTCTCAGCTGTAATACCCATGTGATAGCCATTAAACGCATCCCACAATCCGTCTTTGATCATGGTATCTACCAATTCGGCATTTCCCATTTTTGTTCCGTTACGCATGGCGATGGCATGGGTTGAATTACTCATGCTTTCCTGACCACCAGCAAGAACGATATTAGCGTCACCATTTTTAATGGCTTGAAAACCCAAAGCGACAGTACGAAGACCTGACCCACATACCTGATTAACTGTCATGGCTGTTTTTTCCACCGGGATACCTGCTGCAATTGCAGTCTGGCGCGCCGGATTTTGACCGCAACCTGCTGTCAAAACTTGCCCCAACAAAACTTCATCTACATCGTTTGCCGCAACGCCTGTTGCTTTCAAGACGTCGTCAATAACGATCTTGCCGAGATCGACTGCGGATAGTGGTGATAATGTTCCTAAAAATGCACCAATAGCGGTTCTTTTGGCAGCAACAATGACTACGGATTCTTCGGACATGAGAAAACTCCCGGATGATGTGGTTCGGTAAAATTTGGACGCGGAGACTATGCAATCTTTTGTTAGATTTTCAAAGGCCAAACCTTTGCTGCAACGCAATGAATCGTGTTTTACAGATTATTTCCAATCACTTTATCTATCCACTCATCCATAGGTTTCCAGAATTCATTTTCAGCCTTTGATGCCATCATCATGCTGATATGGCCGAAATCAACAAGCATTTGTGTGGCATCGGGGAGCTGTTTAGCCAATGCTTTAGCAGACTTTGGCGGTACGATTGTGTCATTTCCAGGAACAATCACAAGGGACGGCTTTACAATCTTTTTGGGAGAGATAATCTTTCTATTGATCCTCCACTTTCTTGTTGCAGGCTTATTGTGGATGTACCAGTCATTGACTGATTGGCGAACAATACCGGCAGGCAAGTCTGCTCCACCATTGACCCAATCTTCAACTGCTACGAAAAGTTTTGCTCTCTCGGAACTCATGTCCAGATCAGCAAAGCTGGAGAATTTCCGCGTTATCATTGATGGGTCTGTGCCTGCAAAAATCAACTGCAACCATTCATTGGGCATATAATCCAAATGCGTAACTTTGAGCAGCCCGCCTTCATTTGCCCATTTCCTGATATGCGTTGCTACATTGTCTTTACCTCCTCCTGAAAAATCCCAGGGTGTTGCAACAAAGATCAAACCGTCAAAAAAATCAGAATTGAGAATTTCAGTTGCTGCCAAAAGGAGTCCGCCCATGCAGTACCCTAATCCAAAAATGGGTGCGTCCGATTTTTCTTTTCTGAGCCACTCAATCATTCGGGATATTTTTATCCCGATTGCAAGATCAAGCGTTGCTAATTCCGGATCATCCCGCATATTTTCCCACTCTAACTGAAAAACGTCATACCCTTGCGTGCAAAGCCAACCGATCAAGGAGCGTTCTTTTGGGAGGATATCCAGAATTTCTGCACCATTAATCATAGATGGAATCATGACAATCTGTGCTTTTGCTTTTTTTGTTTTTCCACGCAATTTTGCTGCATGCCAAATCAAACGCGATGCGCCATCCGACCAGACCACACTCTTATGCATGTTCGGTCGTTGATATGGATGGGATTGATATTTGCGCAGCCCATCGATCACTTTCTCCATCGTAACCTTGGCTTCATCCCCCTCTTTATCCCCCCAGAAATTTGTGCCCTTTTCTTTTACTTTGTTGAGATTAGGTTGCAGTAATGCTGCGGATGCCAGCCCGAGTTGCATCATAAGCGGACGCTGACGAAAGCCGGGAATCAATGTGTGCGTAGTGTCTTTCTTTTTAGTCATGCCTTTAACGTTCGTTTTGCAGAGTATGGTGCGGCTTCATTATGTTATTTTATTATGACATTTCTATTTCAGGCGCAGCAAAATATTGCTGACTTCTTGTATCGACATGCAAAATGTGCTTAATTATAAATACCATCGTGCAACATTTTACTCCATAGGTACAAGACATGGCTTCTAAAAAAGGTGGCGATAAACCTACCGTAATTAAGAAATACGCGAACCGCAGACTGTATGATACCGGCCGTAGTAGCTACGTAACTCTGGATGATTTGTGTCAAATGGTCAAAGAAGGATATGACTTTGTAGTTTATGATGCAAAATCCGGTGAAGATCTGACCCGTTCTGTTCTGACACAAATTATTGTCGAACAAGAATCAAAAGGGGAACAAAATCTTCTTCCTACAAATTTCTTGCGCCAGCTGATCGGTTTTTATGGCGACAATATGGGCAAGTTTGTTCCTAACTACCTTGAACAAGCATTCAATGACTTTACGCAAAAGCAAGATCAGTTCCGTGATCAGCTCAATAAGTCATTTGGCGGCATGTTCCCAATGGGATCATTTGAAGAGATGAGCAAGCAGAATATGGCTATTTTTGAACAGACCATGAAAGCCTTTTCAAACTTTGCGGGTCAAGGAAACAAGACCAACAAAAGTGACGAATAAAGCCTAACAAAGATTTGAAAGAATAAGCCGCCCGTTTGGGCGGCTTTTCTATTGGAGGATACTTCCTGAAAATCTTTTCTACTGTTTTGTATGTTTCTCTGGAATGTGAACATTCACCCAAGGCCGATCCAAAGTCGGCAATCCGTACACAAAACCCTGAATATGATCTATTCCGTCCTTAGCCAGAATATCTGCTTCCGATAATGTCTCAGCTCCTTCACCAACTGTTTCCAGGTTCATGGCAGATGCCAAAGAATGTAGAGTCCGTATGAAGAGTTTATTTTCTTCCTTATCCATATCGCGCACGAATGATTTATCAATTTTAACAATATCAAGAGATAAGTCTTTCAGTTGAGAGAATGCCGTCTGCCCTGCTCCAAAATCATCCAGAGCTATACGGCAGCCTAAATCCTGCAAAGTTCTGATGACACGCATTGCCTGATTAACATCGCTCATAGCGACACTCTCGGTAATTTCAACAATCAGACGGCTTGCCACATCCGGATAATCTCGTAATTCCATTTTAACCGACTTCAACCAGTCAGGGTCCGTAAAAGTGTGGTTTGAAACGTTGACAGAGAGAGAAATCGCCGGAAATTCTTTCAATTCGCGGATAGCTTCACGAGTTGCAAACATATCAACCAAACGGGTTAATCCCATTCTTTCAATAGCCCCGATGAACTTACCAGCTGAATGCACCTCTCCTTTTTCGTCAATCATGCGGATCAAGCATTCATGAAATGAAATATTATTGGTTCGTGAGTTGACGATGCCTTGAAATGCAATTTTAACACGACCATCTTTAAAACTCTTTAGGAAATCATCTCCTGTACTGAGGATATCACGGAAGGCACGCACTTCTTCCCCGAGCTTATCGGAATATTCAATAAAGCATCCACGCCCTTTATTTTTTGCATCCATCAAGGCCAGCTCTGCCCGACTTAAAACTGAAGAAGCGGATGTTTTCTTGTCTTCTATGCGAACCCCCCCAATCGAGACAACTTGGTGTATTGATCTCTCTTGTACATCAATAGTCTGATTGTAAAAGATTTGAAGAATATCATTTGCTGTCTCCCACATGCTTCCGGTATTGGCATCCTTGAAATAGAAAGCAAAGATGTCGCCCGCAATATGATAAATATCCGCCTTATGCTGCATAACATTTTTCAGCATGCCTTCTATGGTCTGTAACAATTCATCAACGAATTCGTTACCGTATATCTCATTAACAAGAGACATACGGTCCAGCCCCATGAGAAGTAAATATCCTTTTTGAGATTCGACTTTTTCTATATTTTCTTCAAGCTCATGGAGCAATCTGCGGCGATCTTCGCTACTGGTAAAGACACTGGTTACCGCATTCCGGAATCCCATCTTTCTTGCCAATCGCTTTTGATGTTCAATTTTCTCGATATCCAGAGCCATCAGACTCTGAATGGTCGTTGAGTTCTCCTTATTATCAAATCTGGTAACGCCTGTTTCAATGATAGGGATCAACGTTCCGTCGGCACGCATCAAGTTATAGCGCAATGTAAAATTTCTCTCTGCTTTTGAGATATTTGAGAGAGACTCTGCAATCTCCAGCTGACGCGTCACAAGATCAGCCGATGCCACCAACTTAGAGAATTGCTCCCTATTTTCCGGTGTCCTGTCCTCTGCCAGACCAAGAACGCCCATTACATCACCAATAAATTCGTACCTGTCTTCTTCGACATGATACAAATAAGCGACTTGTCTACTTGCCCGTAACGACAAAGATAGATGCTGTAACCATAGCTTACTGTCCGCCATCAATAGCCCTTTTCTGCGCCTTAGCGCATGACTGATGCACCGTTCCTCTGCGCCTATTCTGATTAGTATGGCAGGAAAAGGTTAGCGGCTTATTTACAATTTATATAAAATTTTATCTTTTTTCAGATTTTTAGCGAAAATTCCCTGCGACACGGTCACGTGCGTCTATCGCAAGATCCATGGCTTCAGCTCGGCCTTCATGCGCAAATGTCGAGGCAATTCCTTTACCATAGGTAAATAAAACCGACGCGGAACTGGAACTACCCTGCCCGACACACGCGATTTCGTAGGATTTGCTGATATCTGCATTCTGCGCCTTGGTTTGAGATGGCACAGCAGCAAACTCCCCCTGACATCTTGACTTTGCACGCTCAAGATACTGGCTGACTATATCATTAAACGCGGAGGCATTCGGAACGCGGCGCATTTCAACGCTCCCGTAGAGGCTCTGGGTTTTCCAGCTATAGGCTTTATAATTTTCTGATTTTGCCCCTGCTGCAACTTCGCTAATGCTTCCAACAACAGGAATTCCAGCTGTAACTAGAAAGTTTTTGTAATCGGAGCCGCTCGGAAAAGCAGGCCCTGCATATTTTGTACTAGCAGGTGTTGGTACAATTTGAGTTTCAGCTCCAACAGACGGCGCGACATAGGAGGCTTGTTGAGCCAACGCTTTGCTATTCTGTTGTTGAATTGATCTAATCTGTGCCTCAAGCTGAACGATCTTTGCCTGATCTTTGGCTATCTGCGACTGAAGATTTACAACAGTTGCGCTACCAGTTTCCTGACTTGTCGACATACGGGACTGTAATTGTGCAACCTGCCCTTGCAACTGGATTATTTTTGCTTCACTTTCGCCCAACTCTCTACTTTTACCGACCAAGTCCTCTTTCAAGGTTGCAATCAGTGCATCATTCGATTTCTCAGATGCTTTGGCCTCTTGAATTTGCAGAGTCATATTTTCTGCTGCCTTCAATCGACTCTCCAAAGATGCCAGTTTAGCGTTCCGCTCATCCAGTTGAGCCTTCAGAACATTCAATTCTGCATTCTTTTTTGAAATCGCATCCTGCGTGGATTGAGCTATTTGTTCTTGCTGTTTTTTATCGACTTCTATCGCAACGGATTGCTGCTTCAGAGCCAATACCTGAGACTCGAGGCCTGATATAGTTAGCGTTTTTTGTTCCAGAGAAGCTTCAAGTCGTGCAATTTTATCATTCAACTCTCCACTTTGAGAGGAGGTGCTTTGCTGAAGTCCGGACAGTTTTGACTGTGCCGCGACCTTATCCGACTCAAGATCAGAAATCTGATTTCTCAGAGCTTGAATTTGTGTGGCGTTTTCAGATTGTAACCCTGATAGTTTTGATTGAGCCGTAGCTTTTTCAGCTTCAAGGCTGGCAATCTGTGCTTTCAGGGTTTGAATTTGCGAGGTATTTTCAGACTGTAGCCCCGATAATTTTGATTGTGCGGCTTCTTTCTCTGAAACAGCATAATTCAATCTTTGTTCTATATCCCCTATCTGTTTTTTGAGAATTGCAATTTGCTGCTCTTGCTCCTCAGATGGTTTAGAAGCAGCTTGAGTGAGCTGAGCCTGTAAATCAGTAATCAGTGTTTCTTTTGCTTTAAGCTGATCTTCCAGAGCGTTCAATTTGGCAATTTGGGCGCTGTCAGCAATATTCGGATCAAAAAGCATTGCCTCAATTTCTTTTTTTTCGGCGGTACATTTCAAGCGCTCGTCTTCGAGCAACGCGCCAAGCCTACGGATTTCTCTCTGACTCTCTTGATAACGACGTGTCGCTTGCTCTAAATCCCAGCTACCACCTACAGTCTTTATTTGAGCCTGCTCCCCTTCCTTTTGAAGTTTATCAAAATTTGTTTGAAGGGCCGACTTTTCACCATTCAAGGTTTCTATTTGTATTTTGAGTGATCTGATCTCTTTATGCAGCTCTGTATCATCTCCGGCGCGAGAAGACATCTGGGAAATAGTCTTTGGTTGCTGAGCCGTAACAGTCAACTCGTTTACTTGCGCTTTCAAAGACGTATTCTCGGAAGATAGTTTTGCAAGTCTATCTTGCAGTTCTTTAGCAGCAGCGTCATCGCCGTTCGCGCTCTCCATCATTTGGGACAATCTGGCTGTTTGTTGCTCCAATTGGGCAATTGTAGTTTTCAGATCAGAGTTCTCCTTCTGAAGAGAGGCAATTTTTTGATCAAATGCACTAGTGTCATTTTTTGCACTGGACGCAGATGTTGCTGTGGCTATGTCCAACTGGTTTTTCAGCGTTGTATTTTCAGCTTTTAGTGCTTCAAGCTGCCTAGATAAACGATTTGCTTCACTTTTAGCTGACTCGATTTCTAAAGCTGATTTCGAAGCTACACTGGTCGACTCACCACTTTTGGATTTCATTGTTTCAAGGCTCATTTCCAATTCGTTGACTTTGGATTTGAGTTGCGCATTTTCATTCTGGGCTGATGCCAGTTTTTCTTTTACTTCGCTAACAGCAGCCCCTTGAGCCTGAGAGATCTGGTTCTCGAAACTTTGGCGAGATTCAGAAAGAGCTCTCTTTAACTGCGCATTTTCAATCGTCAAATCCTGAATCTGACGATCAAGAGCGGCATTATTGATAGGTTGCACTTGCGGAACTGATTTTGCAGCACTTTGAATTTTTTCAGGGGCTTCAACAGGCTGCGCTTCAACCTGAATAACGGGAGCCGATGTTTCCAGAGACGAGATAGGCTCTGCCCCCATGGATGGCTTAGGACGGGCAGCTAACAATCCTTCAATGCTTGGCGCATTACTCGCAACATTAACGAGTTGTGGATTTGCGTTTGCTAATGGGGAAGCGGTTTCAGAAGATGGTTGAACTGGAATCGGTGCATTTCCACGCAAGCCTGACAAGCAGGTCATCAATTCGGCGCGACCTTCCTTAAAGCGATCTGTAGAAAAGGATAAGTCTTTCCCAGAAAAAGATACTGCAAGTTTCTCACTCGTCTCAAGGGCTTTTAGAAAATCTTCGTCACGTCCGAGGTTGATGACAGCGACCTGTGGTGATTGAGGAGAAACATTAAATTTTTCAGCCTTGGCCTTTCCGGCTTTCAGGGTGATGGCTTCTTGTGCGCTTTCGGAAAAAGCAGGCGATTGAAAATCAAGAGCAAGAGAATATTCTCCAGCAACGCTCCGCGCTATGCTCAGAATTGCATTGTTATCGTATTTTTGAGCCATTGTACAATAGTTGCCTTGCGTGATGCTCGCGACACGACTAACTGACCACGAAGACTTTGCTGAGACTGATTGAGCAGCATAAGCGGATGTATTTGGCATCACAAAGGCGGTACACCCCAAAAATCCTAACAATAACGCAGATGAGATGTTGGTTTTTTGTGAACGGGGCATAATCGTCTCCGGAAATAAAGTATAATGGGAATGTTAATTTGTTATGAGTATTCTAAAGCCTTACATAGAAGAAGCAACGTCAGTCTTGATGACCAACACTTTTTCTCCGGTCGGTGCAACAAACATTTGCCCTACAGGACGAACCTTTTGTCCCTCATACTGACTAAGGGCGCTGTAAACAGCTTCTTCAAAAGACCCTTTTTGAGATACAGATTCTTTCAAAGCATAGTTGTTTTCAGCTTGCCAGATCACTTTTGCTCCAGCGTCTTCAGCCCAAACATCCAGAACTTCAGCCAAAGGCGCCCCTGAGAGACCAAACCATCTGGTCTCTCCTTCTTTTGAAACCGGAGCTTTCGGCTCAAAAACAGAAGACAGGCTCATGCTGCCTGTCTCCTTCTTTTGAGGCTCATCAGGAACCGGTAAATTCGTCGTTATTGAGGAGGCCGGAGTCATCATGACAGGATTCATTCCCTCTGAACGAAACTGCGAGTGCAGTTCTTTTTCTCCGCTTTGTTTCAGGAGCATATTAACAGCATCCTGAAATTTCCCAACGTAAGAAAATTCTTTTGACAGTGTCGGTGCGTCTGATGAAGCCCACATCAAATCAACATTCTGACGCTCTGCCCAACGGCGCAAAACATCACGAACATTTTCGCCTTTTCGTGCACGCCAGCTTTCAACAACGTTGGCCTTTGAAGCTGTGTATGTCGATACAGATGCGGCAGGCTGGCTGCTGATTACTGTCAGTTGAACAGGCTTTTCTTGAGGGATATCAGATCCGGCGGCAGGGGCTATGTCTTGTGGGGCCACTGGCTGGGCAACAGGGGCAACAGCTTGTTGCGCTAGCACAGGAGTTGCCGCAGCTGGTTGAGGTTGTTCGTTGCCGTATTTTGCACGAACAGAGTCAGGAACATAATGCTCTTCAAAAACTTTTAAAGCAGGGGCATCTGCATCAATTCCTTTTGCTACATTGTAATCTGCCGCAGTCGGGACCTCGGAAACATTGGTGATAACCAACGGGCTTGCCACCGAACCATTAGAGGAGGAAAGACCAGAAACTGACGGCATGGCCGCGGTAGGAGCGGATGCTTTGTTTGCTCCTGTCAATTCGAAACCTGCTTGAGCCTGAGGGGCAAATGCCAAGGTTGTTGTTGCGATCAAAGCGCAAGCAAATTTATGAAAAACTCTCATTTCTCTGTGACCTTTCAAATCTGAGCAAAAAGCAATTATTTTTGTAAACGCTAATTACATAGCGCAGAAAAATTTTGGCTGCAATCTTATTAGGCAAGAGAGTGGCGGATATCCCTGAATATTTTAGGAAATATCTTCAATCGGTCCGGACCCACCATCCCCAAGTTTAGAGGCCAGAGACGCATGCATAAAATCATCCAGATCCCCGTCCAGAACCACTTGGGCATCCGTACGTTCCTGACCTGTCCTAAGGTCCTTAATCATTTGATATGGCTGCAAAACATAGGATCGAATCTGGTGCCCCCAGCCAATTTCTGTTTTTGAGCCATAATTAGCATCACTGGCGGCCTCCCTAATCTGCAATTCCCGTTCATATAGGCGCGCTTTCAACATTTCCATGGCAGCTGCACGGTTTTGGTGTTGAGAGCGTTGGGCCTGACACTGAACAACAATCCCCGTCGGGTTGTGGGTGATCCGTACAGCAGAATCTGTTCTATTCACGTGCTGACCTCCCGCCCCACTCGCTCTGAACGTGTCAACCCGTAGGTCTTTTTCCAGTATTTCAATATCGATGTTGTCATCTACAACAGGGGAAACCGCGACGGATGCAAAGCTGGTGTGGCGCCTAGCATTCGAATCAAATGGCGAAATCCTCACCAGCCGGTGCACTCCGCTTTCGTGCTTCAACCACCCATAGGCTTGCAGACCTTCTATTTTGAGCGTTGTTGATTTTATACCCGCTCCATCCCCTTCAGTTTCATCCAGATAGGAAACTTTATATCCGTGAGATTCAGACCAGCGCACATACATGCGGAGAAGCATTCCCGCCCAGTCGCACGCTTCCGTCCCACCTGCTCCCGCATTAACCTCGAGATACGCATCATTTTCGTCAGCTTCTCCGGATAGCAGGCTTTTTAGCTGTAATTTTTTTGCTTCTTTCGCCAACACTTTGATCTGATTGCAAGATTCGCTAACCAGCTCGTCATCCCCCTCAGCTTCGGCCAATTCGATCATCTCGATATTGTCCTTCAAGGTTGCCTCAACAGATCGCACCTCTGCGATCCGTTGTTCGAGGCGGTTCTTTTCTTTCATCAAAGTCTGGGCTTTTTCCGCATCTTCCCATAGTTTTGGGTCTGCGGAGATGGCATTTAGCTCATCAAGTCTGGATAGGGCCACATTCCAGTCAAAGATGCCTCCGCAGCAGCTGGAGAGCATACTCGATTTCATCAACCAAATTCTGAATATCAGCGCGCATTGCGTTCTCTTCCCTTATAGAATCGGTTTTGACCGAAATGTTTCCGTTCCAGCATTCAGCCTAGGCGGCTTCCTGCTGGCCTTCGTCATCTCCATTATACTGATCATAGGAGAAGTTTATAAAGCCCGCTGTCAGTTCATCTTTGTTTTCTTCCGAGAACGGGCCGGAAAACAGATTGTGATGGATGACTGGTGCATTTTCAGACCATACGCCACCCTTTTCGGACACTTTTGCGTGGCAATCTTCAGAACCGGCGACCATAACCCCCTGCAAGAGGCCCAAATCAGCCAAAAGTCCGGCAGAGTTTCCGAGGCACATCACGGGCTTGTACGCCGCCATAAAACCTCCAATGAATCTCTTGGTGTGGGCGGTTGTTATCAATTTATCGTGGCTACGTACGCCGCCCGGAATAACTAGGATGTCATAATCTGCAGCCAGAGCATCAGAAATATGCTTGTCTACCGGATGGTTCAACCCCCAGGTTGCTCCTCTCCAGCCATTAACAAGTGAGTTTTCAACGCTTACAATGCTCGGTTTGCCGCCTGCTTCCAGGATAGCTCTTTGAAATGTTGTCATTTCGATTTCGTTAAATCCGTTACCAACCAAGATGGCCGCGTTCATTCCTGCAAGCGGTTTGCTCATTCGTTCACACTCCTTATGAAAATAATGTTGCGTTTTCGTTTGTTTTTCTTACTTATTCTTTAGCGGTCTTTTCAAAACCAATCCGAATCCTGTCTGTTTCTAGCATCTTTGTTACGGATGTTTGCGCAGGCACTCCTAAGGGAGACTTTAAAAGGCGAATCATTTATGACAATGCCTTTTGGGGTGGGTCGTAAAATGTTCTATTCGGCTCTAAAAGTCAAGAAAAGTTTTATAGTTTTTTTCAATTCTCTCTCAGATAAAATTTTCACAGAAGAATCCTGTAATTTTTAGATATAGCTCATCCCCTATCGCAATCTCCTCTTCGCCACACTTGCCTTTCATCATCTCACCCCCCATTAATCCTACCAACTGCAAAGATCGCTCTGAAAGTAAGAAAACATCTTTAAAAACATAAAATTAAGGAAAAAGCACCTTTACAACCCCGTATTTTCCCTTGTAAAAACTACAGACACCTAGAGATTCTGTTTCTCGGCGTTTTTAAAGAATTAGGTTTTAAGGAGCACTCTAAATGAAAACTTTGCGCGGTATCCCATTTCTGGCGCTGATTGCAGCAACATCTCTTGTTGCCGTTGGTTGTACAGGATTTAAAAGTCAATCCGAAGTCGACGCTTTAAATGAAGCACAGGCTGTCGGTAGCCCATTCACCCAAGCTCTGGCTTCAGAGTATAGAGATATGGCGAACCGCGAACAGAACGTAATGTTCGATTATCCCGATGCTTTGCACTTTGCTCGCAAAGGCTTGGCAGCTTCTGCCGGTGAAGTTGTTCTCCCTGAGCCTGTATCCGACTGGAACCTTAAACCTGAACATGTAGAGGAACTGTCTTCTGCTCGCTCCAAATTGGTAATGGCACTGGATCGCGGCGCTCGTGAAGCAAACCCATCTGTTGCAGCTGTTGCTCAAGCCCGTTTTGACTGCTGGATCGAACAACAAGAAGAAAACTGGCAAAAAGAGGATATCTCCGGATGTAAAGCACAGTTTCTTGAAGCTCTGAATACATTGGGTGGCGATCTCGCCCCTCCTCCTGAAGATGTTATGCCTCCGATAACAGCCGAAGCGCCACCTGTTGCCCCTATGGCTCCAGAAGACGCAAAGTATCTAGTCTTCTTTGACTTTGACTCCTCTAAAGTTGATGTCGGTGGATCCAGTGTTCTGGACTCTGTTGCTACAGAGATCAAAAAACAAAACATCTCCGCAATCAATGTTATCGGCTATACCGATACATCAGGCTCGAAACAGTACAACAAACGTTTGTCAGCTAAACGCGCAAACGCTGTACGTGATGGCCTTATTTCCCGTGGTGTTGACGCTTCTATGCTAAAGATCGACAGTAAAGGCGAAGAGAACCTGATGGTTCCAACTGCTGACGAAGTCAGAGAGCCTGCAAACCGTCGTACCGAGATTACTTTTGAAAAGTAATCCATGGCTATAGATTAAGAATTAAGCCGACCATAAGGTCGGCTTTTTCTTTTTTTATTTCCTACACATTCAATTTGTCCGGACCTCAATGCACATAGGCCTCAATCCGTTTTTTAAATATCCTCGGGATTGAAATCGAAGTTCTTGTTACAGAACTCGCATGTCATGGCTATTTTTCCATCAACTGTTGCGTGCTCCAAATCATCTTTCGAGAGAAGAGCAAGAATGGATTGTAACTTTTCAGGGCTGCATCTGCACCCCTTTTTGATTGGTTGGGGGTCATAAACGCGCACGCCCTCTTCATGAAATAATCTGTACAACAATGTTTCATCATGGAGTTTTGGGTCCAATAATTCTTCTTTGGTACAGGTTTCCAACAGAATTTTTGCCCTGTTCCAGTTTTCAGGAACAGGCTTGTGATCTTGTGGAATCTTCTCATGTTCCGGGATATGTTGAAGCATAACTGCGCCGGCACGCCATGTTCCATTGGCGTCTTTCTCAACAGCCATTTTAATTGCAGTTCCGATTTGTTCGGATTGATCAAAATAATGATGAATGGACTCTTCAAGACTGGAGCCTCTCAGCTCAACGATTCCCTGATAGCGCTCCATATATTCGCCCTGATCGACTGTGAATGCCAAATAACCGTTCTTGATAAGATCCCCTATTTTTGGGTCGGGATTTGTCTTCAAAAACTCTTCGAGAGCGTCTGCATCACATCCTCCCGTTCCACGTGCATCTCCTTCCGATGTAACATCAGAAACCAGACGATAGATCGGCCCTTCCCCTTGCGCTTGCAGGATAAAAATCCCCTCATACTTCAGCATCGAGGACAATAGAACCGATAAAGTAACCGTTTCAGCCACCAAAGTTGCCACTTTTTCAGGATAGGGATGAGGATCAATAATCTGATTGAGTACACTTCCCAATCGGATGATACGGCCGCGCAAATTTGCTCGTTCCAAATCGAATGTCAGGTATCTGCTGTCATCAGGTATCGGAAAATTGATGATTTCCGCTGAACCGTCTTTATTGGCTATATTGTTGGTATCCGTCTCGTCATTCATGGGGCTCTTATACCTGTAATCTCCCAAAAATCCAACCGTTAAAGTCCTCTATCCCACTAGGATTTGGTCTTATATCCGGTCTTGAGCATAGCCCATGCGCCAGTCATAAGCAGAATGTTTAAAGCCATCAAAATCAGCACCCCTTGGGTTACAGGGGTTTCTGCATGACCTATAAATCCCGCGCGAAACCCGTCAATCATATAGAAAAAAGGATTAAACAGTGCAATTTTCTGCCACATATCAGGCAATGCGCTAAGGGCATAAAAGGTTCCGGACAAGAATGTTAAAGGGGTAATGATAAAGTTTGTGACAGTTGCCATGTGGTCAAACTTATCAGCCCACAGACCGGCAAGAACTCCCATTGTTGCCAACATCATATTGCCGAGAAACCCGAACACAAGAACATGCAATATTGAACTGATCGGAAGATGGACAAATAATGAAATTGCGGCATACCCTAAAAAACCTATTAACAGACACCGCGCCAAAGCCCCTACAATGAGACCACTTAGAACTTCCCATGGAGCCAGTGGCGGCATCAAAATATCAACAATATTCCCTTGAACCTTGGCAATAATTAGCGATGAGGACGGGTTGGAAAAAGCATTCTGGATCATCGTCATCATCAGCAAACCCGGTGCGAGGAACTGCATGCCGGAAACACCTAATCCATCGGAAATATGCTGCTTAAAAGACAAGGTAAAAACGGCAAAGAACAGAACCAACGTAACGACAGGTGCGATTAGTGTCTGCATATAGACATTCATAAAACGTCCGACTTCTTTTTCGACAAGGGTTTTTAGTCCTACCCAATTGCATCGCCCTATTTTGCGAGGACTTAGGTTTAATATCTGGCTGGCGGATGGAGCGTGAGGATGGTTAGACAATTTCATTTTTTCCTTGTATCGTTGCTGCTATGAACAAAGCATTCTCTCAGGAAAAATCAAGCCCCCAAGCCACGGAAAAGCCAGAAAAAGCAGATTCCCCCCTAAAAAAACGGAAAAAGATCAGTCAATCCTATCTGGAAAATTCGGCGGCCTATTACCTGCAAAGATTTACTGCGTCTACATCCCGCTTCCGTCTTGTCATGAAGCGTAAAATTGATCTGTCCTGTCGGGATCATCCGGAACAGAACAAAGAGCAATGTTACGATATGTTGGACCAACTCGTTAGCAAGTTTCAAGAGCTTGGATATCTGAATGATAGTTCCTATTCCAAGGGGCTACATTATTCCCTCTCCCAGCGCGGCTACTCCAGACAAAAGATACGCTTCCATATGATGTCCAAAGGACTCTCTGAAGACATGATTACAGAAGCTATGGGAGACACGGATCAAGCATCTGAGATAATTCAAGGCTTACGCTATGCCAAACGGAAAAAAATCGGGCCGTTTGCGATTCAGGAGCAAGATCTACAAAAGTCATTAGCCTCCCTAGCGCGAAACGGGTTCAGATACGATATCTCCACTAAAATTCTTGAAATGAATCAGGAAGAAGCCCTTAGCCTTTTAGACGAAGCATCTTCTCTCCTATGATAAATTAATACGCTGCGCAGGGAAAATCAAAGTTACAGTTGTCCCAATTCCTTTTTGGGAAATAATCTCGACACGGCCGCCGTGCAATCTCATCAAAGAATGTACCAGCGATAGGCCCAGTCCCAGACCATAAGAGGACTTGCTGAGCCGTCCGTCCAATGATCCGAACTTTGATGTCACACGTTCAATTTCAAACTCGTCCAGACCAATTCCAGTATCCGTCACAGAAATTCTTAAATCTCCCTGATCATCAACTTCGCCACCGATAGTGATATGTCCACCTTCTGGTGTGAACTTGATCGAGTTTGATAAAATATTTGTCAGCATCTGACGAATGGCAACCTCTTCACCAATCAGGTAAGGTAATTGGCTCAAATCAGGCTCAGGAAGCAATAATCCGGCATCCTTGATTTTAGGGTGCATCAAATCAATTGTGCTGCTGACAAGTTTTTTCATGTCAATACGGGCCTCACGCAATTCGCGGTCCCCTGCATCAATTCTTGAGATATCAAGAATCTGGTTAATGATCGACAGCAGATGTTTACCGCTTTCGTGAATATCACGGGCATATTCCCAATATGACCTCGGTTCAATTTGACCGAAAACCTCATTACGAATAATCTCGGAAAACCCAATGATCGAGTTCAATGGGGTCCGCAATTCATGGCTCATATTCGCCAAGAATTCCGATTTGGCGCGGTTTGCAATATCTGATTCACGCTTGGCTTCTTGCAACTGCGTTTCTGCAACTTTTCTCTTGGTGATATCTTCTATGCCTGATTCAAAATACAATAGGCTTTCATGGTCATCAAAAACCGGACGAATTGTCTCCTGAACCCAGAACTTTTCACCGTTACGGCGAACCGCATTATATTCGTAAACCTCCTGATGGCGGTCATTTTCAATCACGCGCAGGAATTTCATACGTTCATTAGGATCCTGAAACAGTTCAATATGAGCATTTCTGATTTCGCGCATCATATCCTCAGGAGTCTGATAGCCAAATATCTTAGCCATAGCCGGGTTTGCTGAAATGATCTGTCCGTCAATTGTCACCTGATAGATACCATGTGCAGAGTTTTCCCAGATAGACCTGTACTTGCGCTCAGCTTCAGTTAACGCCCATTCTGCGCGCTGACGCTCGTCTATATCTGTAAAACTACCAACAACACGCATAGTCCTGTTCTCGTCCATACGGATCATCGATATTGCCATTTCGACAGCCCTGAATTTTCCTTCAGCCGTCCTGATAGAAGTCATAACACGATACCCCGTACGCAGACCTTTAATCATCTGGGAAACGGATTTTCTTTGTTCTTCCTGATCTTTCGGATGCAAAAGGTCGAACATATTTTTACCCATTGATAAGCTCGTAGAGCTGCCCGTCAATCTTTGCCACGCATCATTCAGAAAAAGGATCTCTCCTCCCAGACTGATTTCAAAAATCACGTCAGAAATAGCATTGATAATAGCTTTATTTTCCCGCTCCGATTTTCTCAGAATATGGTTAAGACGCTCGCGCTCATTGATCTCACTTCCCAATTCGGCATTCTTTTGTTCCAGAGCTTCATACATTTTTTCTAAAGTTTCGGCACTCCCCTGCGAGGTGCGCATAAATATAAGAACAAATACAGTCAAGCCTCCAAGAAACAACAGAATGATCCATGGCACAATTTCCAGCATATTCATTTGTGCTGTTGGCTTGAAGACTGCCTGAATAATACATGTCGAGTTTGTCATTGGGACTTCAAGATCAAATTTTATTCTGGAATCAATCTCGAAACTGCCGTCTTCGCTCCACTTATAAAGAACAGAATTGGTCTCTTTATTGGTTACAATAAAGTACGCGATATTTTGAATTTCATTTAGACTCGAAAAAGGTGTCTTTTCTTTTGCCTCAGATATTGCGAATACAAATCCACCGGTTGATTTGCTGCCTTCATGTCTTAAATATTTTACCCAGAGCAAATCCCTTGCAACAATTTCGGATGACTCACCAACCTGTTTGGGCTGCATATTCTGGTTATCGAGTACAATGGCAAATCCATTCTTGATATTCTTTATCTGATTTTTGTATTTGTTGATAACGCGAAGGCTGTCAGCAATATATGGCTCGGTTACATTCCCTTCTCCGACGTTACTATTAAATATATCAACCAACGTGCTCTGCGAGATATTTTCGTCAATGTAATAAACACCGTCCAGAGAGCCGCTTTTCAAGCTTGTAATGAGCGGTTCATAATTCGCAAGCATAGTTGCTTGAGAATAGAAACTTGTTTCCGGCGTAATAGGTTTGAACAGAGAAGAGACCATACCTAGGTCACTCTCGAGCTTCTGGATATCGTAAATAAGCGTTTTTTCGGCCGTGGCCCCCATACGCTCACCTTCTTCTATGATTACCTGAGAAACAAAAATGCTTGCGATAAAATAGGCAACAATCGTCAGAATAACGCCGTTAATCAGAACCATAGAGAATGCCATGTGCTTCTTAGCCCACTTAGCCAAGAAAGATTTTGGTGTTTCTTTAGATTTTGTATTTCCGGTCATTGCAATGATTATGATTCTTACGAGTGTTCAGATATCCCTATTTCGTCATAAAGGATTTAAGTATTCGCTAAAATTTGAAACCATTCTCAACAAGTCTTCCGGTTTTCCTATCTATTTTTTCATAATTTTGGTTTTTTAGATTAAATCCGCAGTAATATAGAAAATAGTCTTAAAGAAACATTGACAGCATATGCGAAAAGACCGAGATTATTGATGCTGACTCAGGCTATGCATACTCATAGCAATATTATTCTGGAGGTTAAAAGTGATGCAGTCCCCTTTTGAAAAATGGTTAAAACCGGAGTATCTCTCTAATTTCTCTGCCGGAGCAGCTTT
>JAVEVE010000003.1:0-245121 GCA_034005165.1 Pseudobdellovibrionaceae bacterium
CGCAAATACCCGATAATCTGCTCCGTCGTAAATCTCTTCCGAGCCATTTCTATTCCTCCTTAAATGTGTCCATAATATACCCAGATTCACTCTGGATCCGGACTCATTTATAGGGGGTGGATCATTACGCAACCTTGCGCAACTCGATCATAAAATTATTCATTTTCTCGAGCAATCCCTGTACATCGGCAACAGTCCGTGTAGAGAGAACATCCGTCAAGCCCATAACTTGGGATGCGGCTTCACTGACAACACCAATTTCCTGAGCCAAATCGGACATACTGGTCGAGACAGAGTTAGTTCCATTGGATGCCCGTTGCGCACTCGCAGAAATTTCGCGGGAAGCCGCACTTTGTTCTTCAACCGCCGCAGAAATATTCGCCGTATACTGATTGATTTCCTCAATGACATGCATAATTTCTTCAAAAGATCTTGCCGACATGTCGGTTGCATTTTGAATAGCGCCAATCTGCATCCGGATTTCATTTGTTGCCTGCGTTGTTTGCTCTGCCAGAGATTTCACTTCATTTGCCACAACTGCAAAGCCCTTTCCGGCCTCCCCAGCCCGAGCAGCTTCGATAGTGGCATTCAGGGCCAGCAAGTTTGTTTGCTTTGCAATATCATCAATCAACAAAACAACCTGTCCGATTTTCTGAGCCGTTTCAACCATGTCTGTAACAATATTCTTTGCCTCCCGGGCATCATTAGCCGCCTGATTGGCAATCTGCGATGCTCTGGTAACCTGATGGCTGATCTCGGAAATAGAAGCAGTCATTTCCTCGGAAGCCGCCGAGATAGTATCAACAGAAATGGCCATATCCCCAGCCCCCTGTGTTGCAACACCGGTTTTGTCATTAGCCAAACGGACAGTATTATCCATGTTGCCGGCAGTCATTTTCAAAGCGTCCACCGAGTCAGTGACATCCTTCACAACTTGAGACAAGGACTGGTCAACGTCATTGGCAACAGATGTAAAATTGGCCATCTTATCGGCGACACTTACAATTGCCTTGTTGATAACGTTACTGCTATTGGCAAGAGAGCCACGCATCCCCTCCGGCAAAATCTTACGGAAATATTTGTTCTGGCTGACAGCCAACATACAGGCAGTTGACTCACGAATATAGGCATCCATGTAATCGACCATATCATTGATCGAATACATAAGATCACTCACCTCTCCCCTATCACGGACATTTAGAATCCTGACAGAGAAATCTCCTGCTGCCAACTTCTCGCAAGCATCTCGAGCTTCTTTAAGGGAAGACTGAGCTTTCTGGATGTAAATCCACCCGGAAGCAGATGCAGCCAAGCCAACAAAGAACAAAAGGTCTTCAACATGAACCCCTTTTTCTTTAATAACCGTGATAACCGTACCCAGCAAAAGGGCAACAAATAAAATACCGAACGAGATTTTAGCTTTGGAGAGCGAAGATAAATTCATCATAAGAGGAACCTTTCTCTTTGAGTAAGTTCATGAGATGCTTATGGGAAGAAAACATACCATCCTTACGGTTGGAATGAGAGTCTTCTATTTTCAGCAATTGATTATAGGTTGGGATAATAACACTCTGTAGCGTTCGTTTATCAGGAATACGTCTGTTAGAATGATATCCGTTTACATTTCCTGAGCCGTCGTAACTTGGGGTCACATGAGCCAAAACCCAATAATGATCTCCGTTTGCGGCTCGGTTGACGACATAAGCAAAAATCTCTTGTCCGGTCTGGATATTTTCCCAAAGCATCTTGAAAACGCAGCGCGGCATCTCGGGATGACGCAATATACTGTGGGGAGTACCAATGAGTTCTTTTTCTTCAAACAACCGGACCTTCATGAAGGTCCGGTTAGCGTACTGGATATGCCCTTTCAGGTCTGTTTTACTGACAATGATCTCATCACGGTCGAAGAATCGCTCATTGCCAGTCAAATACTGTTTTGACATTTTCTACCTCAATTATGAATTATGATTAGACGCAGGAAAAGGACAGTAACCCTAAAAGGAAATACCAAAATCACACCTCATAACATTGAATCCTTAAATTCGCGTCCAATGTATTTATATGAAGCTTAAAACCATGGTATATATCATAACAATTATATGCTAACCGATGATTAAATGTACGACAAGGATCATAAAGGTCATGCCATTGTATTCAAAAGATTTTCTGGACATAAAAACTCTTCGCATCGCAACAAGGTTTGGGTTGACCGGTATTGCGATATTATGCCTCATCTTCACACTCACACTCCCATCAACATCTCGCGCTCAGGATCTTTTCGAGAACAAACCTGTTCCGGGAATGAAAAAGATGGTGATTACCCCCGTCCCCCCTCAATCCCAGACACAAGCCCCTCCTGCTCCTCAAGCAATGGTCCCCCCTCCTCCTGAAGACGGAGAGAAAAATGATCCTCCACAACAACGGCAACCCCTTGAGCCCGAGAAAGCACTCCTCAAACAACAAGCTCTGAAACAATGGTCTTTTTCAAAACCAGCCCTGGCAAACACAGAAAGGGATGTTGACCAACTTTTGAAAGACATAGAAAGTCATGCCGAACTGGCGTCCCCTCAAATCTTGTTGTTATCTGCAAAAGCCCTCTTTGATCATGGGCATAAGGAAGAAGCCGCAAAATATTTCTTTGTCGCGCAAGCGCGCCTGAAGTTTGACCAGACGCGCTGGCCCGGAGACATTGTCTCAACGCAAGAAGAAATAAAATATATGAACTCCGGGAAAAGTAGCGACCAGAAATTACCAACAAGCGCCCACACAAAACGCCGTGATCCGCATGCCAGTCTGGTCAATTTATCTTCAGCCATTAGTCCTGATATTCTACAATGGACGCTCAGTAACAATAAACGCTTCCTGACCGCAATTACACAAGCGCAGGAATGGGATGAAGCGACAGCACTCGGATATAAACCGGAATACGACATCCAAACACCAGCTCCATATAAACATTGGGCAGATATGCTTGTTCATACGCGCTCGGCCTATTACACAGAGCTGATCAACTTGCAAAAGAACATGCAGAAATTCAAAGGGGCAAAAAACTGAAAATAAGCACAGGATTTTAGACGGATTGTACCAGCAACCTGATATCCCTCTCAACAAAGGAAAATTCGCGAAGTGCTTCCGTTAGAACTGCCAGATCACACTCTTTACTTTCGGCATTTTTTTGCAAAGTCTCGCATAAATCGCCAAGACGCATAGCACCAGCCGAGCGGGCAGCACCTTTCAGGGAGTGGGAGACTTCACGCAACGCATCGTAAGATCCGGAATCATACGCAGGCCTCAATTGCTCAAGCAAGGGGCGCATCATCTCAGGAAACTTGGACAACATGTCCAAAGCAGACGCATCCAGCTCCCCCATTTGCTCACGAAGAACCTCCATATCCAAAGAAAAATATCCGAGATCATCTTCGTTATGATCCCGATATCTCTCGGCTGTAACCTTATCGTAGAGACGCTTGCGCTCGAAAGACTGGAATGCGTCCGAATCAAAAACCTGCGTTTTCTCCATCGAGACACCCCAGCGCACCAGCATCTGACGCAGAGCTCCTAAAGAAATCGGTTTCAGCAAACATTCGTCAAACCCGAGAGGCATATAAGATCTATACCCCGACATCTGGATATCTGCGGTCAAAAGGATGACGGGCATATGCCCTTCTGATACAACCTCACGCGCTCGGATTTCTTTAATAAGACCATATCCGTCCATACGCGGCATATGCAAATCCGAGAGGACCAAACGATAGGATGTTTCTCTGATTTTTTCCAAAGCCGCGATACCATCTTCAGCAAAATCCACAGAAACGCCCAGCGTTTCAAATTGTCGCGCCAGCATCATCCGGACAGAATCCGTGTCTTCCACCACAAGAATTTTTTTCTGGTCACTCCCCGAGATTTCGGAAGAACAGCTCCGTGCAGCAACCTGAGCAACCGCCTCGCCCAGACCACGGCGACTTGCAGGTTTTTCGAGGTAGGTCGCCCCGAGAGATTTCAAAGATTGCTTCAATCCCGCATCCTCACGCGCCGTATACATCACCAAACCCGACTGCGGCCATTTATCGGCGACATAGCGGATAATTTCAATCCCGATGGTTGGCCCATCGGATAAGCTCTGGTCCGACAAAACAACATCAAATGGACGATACGTTAAGATATCCCGAGCCTCTGCGGCGGAACGACAGCTTTCTACGCGCGCGCCCATACTACTCAATGTCGAAACAATCTCGCGCGCTGCCATAGGGTGATCTTCAATAGAGAGAATAGTTAAACCGGTCAAATCAGGCATCGGATCTCTGGAGGCTTCTTCATCAGCCTTGGTAACAGGAACATCGAACCAGAAAGTAGTCCCATGACCAACCTGACTTGTGACACCGATTTCGCCCCCCATTAACCCGACAAGTTTTCTGCAAATCGAAAGGCCAAGGCCTGTCCCACCAAACTCGCGAGATGTAGAGTTGTCAGCCTGAACAAAAGGTTGAAAAAGTTTTTGCATGGCCTCTTCACTCAGACCTATTCCGCTATCCTCAACCTCAAACCGCAGTCGCATTGGATCACGATCCGTCACCCGAACTTTCAAGGTTACATGGCCCTCGGATGTAAATTTAACAGCATTTCCGGCAAGGTTAATCAATATCTGTCGCAAGCGCTTCGGATCTCCGATAACAACCAACGGCACATCCGAAGCAATATCATCTCGCAGAACGACTGCCTTGGCTTGAACCTTCGGCTCAAGAGCTTCCATTACACCGCGGACCAATGTCCTGACTGGCACTTCAAAGCGCTCCAGAATCATTTTGTCTGCATCAATCTTTGCGACATCAAGAACATCATCCAGAATTTCAAGAACACCCGAAGCCGATACCATGGCCTGCCCGATCATCTCTTTTAATTTATCAGACGGATTTTCAAGCATCATCAATTCCAGAAACCCGAAGACAGATTGCATCGGCGTCCTGAGCTCATGGCTCATGGTCGCGAGCAGATTGGATTTCATCTGGACCAGATCGTCTTTCTGGGCTTCTCCAATCTCTTCTGTCTGAATTTCAGGCCTGTCTGTCATAAACGCACGTTCTGATCTTGAAAATTTCAACAAGACACCCTATCACAAAAGGGTTAACGGAATTTTCCAAATCCGGACAAGAGTTCTAACCAGAAAAAGGGATATATTATGTCATATAACGTCGCCGTCGTTGGAGCCAGCGGGAATGTAGGGAGAGAAATGCTCGAAATTCTGCATGAACGGGATTTTCCGATCAATCAGGTGCATGCTCTCGCATCAGCCCGCTCTGCCGGCAAGGAAGTATCGTTTGGAGATCAGGATTTGAAAATCGAGGATCTTGCCAAATTCGACTTTACAGGCATTGATATTGTTCTCTCCTCTGCTGGCGCAAAAGTCTCGGCTGAATTTACACCAAGGGCAGCGGCAGCTGGCGCTGTTGTCATCGACAATACATCCCATTTCCGCATGGACCCGGATGTCCCGCTGATTGTTCCGGAGGTCAATCCCGAGGCCATAGCCGGATATAAAAAGAAAGGTATCATAGCCAACCCGAACTGCTCGACCATCCAGATGGTTGTGGCCCTGAAGCCATTACATGATGCAGCCAAAATCAAGCGCGTTGTAGTTTCAACATACCAGTCTGTATCTGGCGCAGGTAAAGATGCCATGGACGAGCTGTTTAACCAGACACGGTCAATATTTATGAACGCGACTCCTGATCCGCAAAAATTCAAAAAGCAAATCTCGTTCAATGTCATTCCGCAGATTGATGTGTTTATGGATGATCGCCGCACAAAAGAAGAATGGAAAATGGATGTTGAGACAAAAAAAATTCTCGACCCGAAGATTAAGGTTTGCGCAAACTGCGTACGCGTCCCTGCTTTTATCGGGCATGCGGAAATGATAAATGTCGAATTCGAACGTGAACTTTCCGCGCTCGATGCCATGGAAATTCTCCAGAAAACAAGAGGCATCTCCGTTATTGATCTAGAATCCGATATGGAGTTTGTCACCCCTGTAGAAATCCAAGGAGAAGACAATGTCTTTATCTCCCGCCTGCGCGATGATCCAACCGTGGATTACGGCATAAATTTCTGGTGCGTTGCCGACAATTTACGCAAAGGGGCTGCTCTCAACGCAGTCCAGATTGCCGAAGTTCTGATACGTGACCATTTGAAAAAGTAGGAAGAGCATAATAAATGTCCGCAGGTTTTCTAGCGCTTCTCGATGATGTCGCCGCCATCATGTCCAAGGCGGCTGCCAGTACAAAAATGGTAGCCACATCACTGGACGATGTGGCTGCAATGACAGGTGCGGGAGCAAAAGGAGCAAGCGCAATTGTGATTGACGATATTCCAGTCAACGCACAAGCCGTAACAGAATTCCAGATTGACCCGAAAAAAGAAATACCGATCATCAAAGCCATCGAAAAAGGGTCGATGATCAATAAACTGATTGCCATTCCTCTGGCACTTCTCCTCAACCAGTTTGCGCCTTTTCTGCTTACTCCTGTTCTGGCATTGGGAGGAGCATATCTCGGGTATGAAGGGGCAGAAAAAGTCATTCACGCCATAAAACACAAATTTTTCTATGTCGCTGCCGAAGAGGAGGAAACATCCCAAACGGCAAAATCTCAGGAAGAGTTTGAGCACAACTTGGTAAAAGGAGCAATACGAACAGACCTCGTAATGTCGATCGAGATTATTTTTATTGCTCTAGCCAGTATTAAGGAGCTTTATCCCGATTCAAGCTGGATCATGTTACTGATAACCTTGCTTGTAATTGGCTTCTTTATTACCAAGGTGATCTATGGGCTAGTTAAAGGACTAATCCGTTTGGACGATCTGGCCTTGCATCTGGACACTACGGCCTTGGACAATAAAGTCGGCGCCCTGAAAAAAAGAATTGCTGCTTTTATTATCAAAGCATCTCCTGTTCTACTGAAAGTCATGTCAGTCGTCGGTGCCGCAGCCATGGTCTTTATCAGCGGGGAACTCATTGCCATGCAATTCACATTTATTGAGGATTGGGTTCACATCCTGCCAGAAATGTTTATCACAAAATTTATCGGATTTTCTTTAGTGGGATTAGCAGTTGGAACAATCCTGATTGGAGTGTTCGAGGCCCTGGACCGCATTCCAAAACCAGCATTCCTCAAAAAGTAACCCGATGTTAGGAGGAGACTAACATCGGGCTTCATATGGTCGGTCTATGGTGTCTGATAAGGCATGGTGAGTACCTTATATTTTCATAATCACATATAAATGTGGCAAAATTATGGTCTGAATCCATTTTTTTGAAAATTTAGCCCAAAAACAGGATATTTTTATTACACAAGAGCTTACCTGTGATGGGATGCACCTGATGGTGGGCGAGCATGCCCGAAGAGTTCGCTCCGCCCCTCTGGAACATCATCATGATCGACAACTTTCGGAGATGTATTTGAAAGTTCATCCTCCTCTGCCGTTGCCTCGCGGCGCTTCCTCCCCGCAGAAAAGAAAACACTCATCAGGCCATAAGTCAGCACAAAAGGAATTCCATTTAATCCGAGCGTATTAAAGAACGCGTCACCTCCGGCACGAAGAGTATAAAAACCGGAGCCCAGAGATGAACGGTTTTCCAGAGTTTTTGCATCATATGCAGCCTCAGCCAGAGCACATTTATTGGTAAAGCGACCTAAACCCAGACTGCTGGTCGTCACCTCAACTTCCTTGAAGACATCAGGGAACTCCGCACGCATTTTTAGCTCACAACGAGCATGGAATGCATCGTCAACAGATCCGAGTGCAACCGAAGCTCTAAGCGCATCCGCCTGAGCCTTATCATGCTGCCTATAAAATGATGGATTAAAGAGCTGGGAAATAGCCGTATTGCGCAGTTCACGCAATGTAGAGATCATCCCCGACCCCTCGGGCATAGCAGAAACAGCAAATAACCCGACAAGGGAAGAAACAGCTAGTTTTACCTTAAATTCTCCGAGAGGGCTAAGTGCCATCTAATCCTCCTTAAACAAGTCTTGAAAAAATTCTGTAAACTAACTAAAAGCAGAATAAGAATATGTCAACAACTTATCATGTCGCCCTGCAATACATGCCCATGACATGAAAAAATAGAAAATCGAGACCATGCATACGGTACCGGATTTGGGCTATACTACCTCGGTGATAGGCTCAAATGATTCAAATCTTCTGCTGGATTGGAGCAGGCACCAAACCCGACCCTTCGGGTTACCTGTGCGCGTCATCTCACCTGAGACCTTGCATAAAGAAGCTGAAAAGCTGAACCTCAGCCGCCGCTATCAGCTCACGACGAGGCCAACACCGGGAGAGTCTTCATCCCATAACAACAGTAACTTTATACCGGACAGTATATGTGCACAAAACTCAAGCACTCATGTTCCTGTGGATTTGATAGATATCGCCCTTTTTAAACATATGCTGGATTTTATTGAGCGAACCCCTGAACTGGCCTCATTGCTTGTTCCAGATAATTTATGGAAGTTGAGAAAGAACGTCACAGACGACACTCAAGAACTCTGCACACGACTCTCGCAAACCCCTGACAAGTTCTTTCCAAGCTCCGTGTCTCTCGGATATTCTCTCGACTATTCTCATCAGGAGGCAAAGCTTGGCGAACAGAAAAACAGATGCGGTAATATTGTCATCGAAGCATCAGAGGCTTTATCTGCAAATGATTTCATTCCTGCGCTTCTTCTGCACAAGAACTGGAAACTAGAAGATCTCTCCGGACTGGATACCGACTTTAAACTCATGCTGATTTGGCATGAATTTGCACACAGTCTCACATCACGCGAATATCTCGCAGACTTTCTGGGAAGCCGAAAAGCCAAATCCATAACCCACAGTAATTCTTCCCTGAATTTCATAAGCGATGGACGGGCGCTTAGCGCTGTTCTGGGACAAGATGATACAAGATTCTACAAATACGGGTGGGCCTGCGTCGAAGCCATTGACCACACAATTGCAACACCGATAGAGCAGATAAAAGCATCTCTTGTCCCGGGCATAAGTAAATGGGCCGACAGGCCGATATCCTTTGCCGGAGAAAAACTAAACACCGTGAAAAAGATAAGAAAGCATCTTGAACAAGCAATTGGCCCTGATTTCCAAATAGCTCCACTGGAAGAATTATGTATGGCGGCACACAGCATGCAAAAACCCGCCCTACCTTCGGGGATAGAGACAACCATTCTTGCCCGCTTTACTCTGGCCGCACGTCGCCTGCACGGAGGATACAAGTCATATATCAAGCAAGACGCAGCGCCCATTCAGATGCTTAATGCGCTCATGCTCACCAGATAAGTTCAAAATTACTTCGCCTAAAAAAAGGACCCGCTGTCGAGGGGGGATCGAACAGCGGGCTTCAGTAATGGTCGGTCTTGGTGTCTTGGGTTAAGGTCTTTTAGCTGTGACTAATCGGTCCTTATAATTTTATATTCCCATAATTCTGTAGCCTGCACAAGCCAAAAATCACAAATTATGCTTAAGAACCAATAGGTTAACTATAGGATAGGATAAAAGCACACCGCCTATCCTTCTCGCTAGGGATACCTATCCCTATCCCATGTATACCTATCCCTCATGCCCTTGAATCGCAGAGAAATTTTTACACTTTCTTATTGTTTTCAGACGATGATAGACTGTCCTGACTGCGTCGGGACTTCATTCAATTAACACTCAATAAATTCACACCTTGAGGCATTACTATGACACGCGCTGGCCACGATACGCTGCAAACACGCAAAACACTGACAGTCGAAGGCAAAAACTACGACTATTTCTCTCTTAAAGAGGCACAAGCCAAAATAGGTGACTTATCTCGCCTGCCATACTCGCTTAAGGTGCTGTTTGAAAACCTGCTCCGTTTTGAAGACGGCCGCTCTGTACAAGTTGAAGATATTGAATCCCTGAAAACCTGGTTAAAGGATAAAAAATCAACGCAAGAGATTGCCTACCGCCCCGCTCGCGTTTTGATGCAGGATTTTACTGGAGTACCTGCCGTTGTGGATTTGGCAGCCATGCGTGAAGCCATGGGGTCATTAGGGGGCAACCGCCAACGTATTAACCCGTTAACTGCCGTTGATCTGGTGATCGACCACTCCGTGATGGTAGATGCTTTTGGTAAAGCCGACTCGTTCCAGAAAAACGTGGATATAGAATTCGAACGTAACGGTGAACGTTATGCTTTCTTGCGTTGGGGGCAAACCGCTTTCAAAAATTTCCGTGTTGTACCTCCGGGAACAGGTATCTGTCACCAGGTCAACCTCGAATATTTGGCACAAACTGTCTGGGTAGAAGAAGACGAAGATAAATCTGGTGTCCAAATCGCTTATCCTGACACATTGGTTGGGACAGACTCCCACACAACCATGGTCAATGGCCTTGGCGTTCTCGGATGGGGTGTCGGCGGGATCGAAGCCGAGGCTGCCATGCTCGGACAACCTGTCTCGATGCTGATCCCTGAAGTCATCGGGTTCAAACTGACAGGAACCATGAAGGAAGGCACAACAGCAACCGACCTCGTTTTGATGGTCACACAAATGCTTCGTGCTAAAGGCGTGGTCAACAAATTCGTAGAATTCTATGGCCCAGGCCTCGATAATCTGACATTGGCCGACCGCGCAACCATCGCCAACATGGCTCCTGAATATGGCGCGACCTGCGGATTCTTCCCCGTAGATGCCGAAACCATCCGCTATATGAATTTCACAGGTCGTGATCCGCACCGCGTGAAATTGGTTGAAGCCTACTGCAAAGAACAAGGCATGTGGCGAGATGAAAATACACCGGACCCTGTTTTCACAGACTCTCTGGAACTCGACCTTGGCGATGTTGAACCGTCTCTTGCCGGACCAAAACGTCCACAAGACCGCGTTCCACTTTCTAAAATGCCTGAATCAATTAAGGCCATCGTTCCTGAACGCCGCTCTATCCCTGTCGAAGGCGCAGACTATAAACTCGATGACGGCGCTGTCGTCATCGCAGCGATTACGTCTTGTACAAACACCTCAAACCCATCTGTCTTGGTTGCAGCAGGCCTCGTAGCTCGCAAAGCCGTAGCAAAAGGTTTGAATGTGAAACCTTGGGTCAAAACTTCCTTGGCTCCGGGATCTCAAGTTGTGACCGACTACCTGAACAAAGCCGGCCTTCAGGCCGACTTGGATAACCTCGGATTTAACCTTGTCGGTTACGGTTGTACAACCTGTATCGGCAACTCAGGCCCTCTTCCTGCACCAATCGCAGGCGCAGTTGAAAAAGGCGATCTCACCGTCTCTGCTGTTCTCTCAGGCAACAGAAACTTCGAAGGCCGTGTCTCTCCGCATGTGAAAGCAAACTATCTGGCTTCTCCGCCATTGGTTGTGGCTTATGCATTGGCAGGAAACACCCACATTGACTTGCTCAATGAACCACTGGGCACAGGCAGCGATGGACAACCTGTCTATTTGAAAGACATCTGGCCAACCAACACGGAAGTCCGTGAAATGGTTGAATACTGCCTGACAGCCGATATGTTTAAATCCCGCTACGCAGATGTATTCAAAGGCCCTGAGCAATGGCAAGCCATCAGTGCAGATGCAGCCGGAGAAGTCTATAACTGGGATGACAAATCAACATATGTTGCTAACCCGCCATACTTCCACGGCATGGGCAAAGACCCACGCGGATTTGCAGACATCAAAAATGCAAATATCTTGGCTTTGTTTGCGGATTCAATCACAACCGACCACATCTCCCCTGCCGGGAACATCAAGAAAGATTCTCCCGCCGGTAAATATCTGATGGAAAACGGTGTTGCCGTGGCAGACTTCAACTCCTACGGCGCACGCCGCGGAAACCATGAAGTCATGATGCGCGGAACATTCGCCAACATCCGTATTAAAAACGAAATGCTGGACGGTATTGAAGGCGGTATGACACGTTTTGTTCCGTCAGGTGAGCAAATGCCGATCTATGACGCAGCGATGAAATACAAAGAAACGGGCACACCGCTTGTTGTCATCGCAGGCAAAGAATACGGGACAGGTTCCAGCCGTGACTGGGCAGCAAAAGGAACCATTCTTTTGGGTGTTAAGGCTGTCGTTGCCGAAAGCTTCGAACGTATTCACCGCTCTAACCTAGTTGGAATGGGCGTTCTGCCGCTCGTCTTCAAAGACGGTATGACCCGCAAGGATCTGAACCTGACAGGTGATGAAACAATTAGCATCACCGGAATTGAGAACGGCATCACACCACGCATGGATATCAACATGACCGTGACCCGCAAAGACGGATCAACAGAAACTGTCAAGCTGATGTGCCGTATTGATACGCTCGATGAAGTTGAATACTACAAAAATGGAGGCGTTCTAAATTACGTTCTACGCTCTCTGGCATCATAGATTGTTAGACATGATCAAAACAAAAAGAGCTCCCGAAACGGAGCTCTTTTTTATTCCTCAAAAATCTACGCGCTCATTAACAACTGCGCTTGAAAGGCTTCTGCTTCCTTTGCCAAGGCAGGGAAATCCGGCCTTTCAGGGCGATAATGAACATCAAGAAGACTCTCGAAATTTTCAATTTCCTCATTCAGAACCCGCAACCGAGCAAGGGCAGAAATATTTTCCTGAGCCTCGGAAGATGTTGTTCCGCTTACAATTCTCTGCCGTATTTTCTCGTTATTCATCCCCAGACGAACCGACAACTGAATCCCTTCCAGAAATGCAGCGCAGCAGTTCAGACAAGAATACGGCGATACACTTAAATCCGATGTCCGTTGATCTGCAATAAAATTGAATGTTGTGCTTTTATGCGGATTACGCAAGATCATCCCGCATCGTCCTGCTTGTTCCTTAATATGAGCGACGAGACCAATATTCGAGTTGTGGGAAATCGACACATCTCGTCCCATTCGCTTGAAAGTCTCTTCAGCAATCATCACAGCGTTATCATAGTTTCCGGGGTTTTTAAGGTCGCATTTCTCGATAATATCCAGAAACGGATGGCGGTTTCCTCTAGAAAAAACAGACTTTCCTTCGTAATAGACACAGATCCAAGGATCGTCACAATATTTATCATCATGGCGTGAATGCACAAGCTGCCACGCCTCATCGAAACTATATTTGGACCCACGTAACATGATAGGACCTGAGCGCATAAAAGCCTGCGTAATTTGGGCCGCCATGCGAATGGCCGAATGCATGATACGTGAACGGATAACAAATACCTCGGAAATTTCGCCGCGACGATTGACTAAAGGAACAACAAGCCTGTTACTGAGCGCCTCGACAGAGTCGGGCACATCCCCCGCTTGAACATCCCTATCCCGTATAAAGAAGCGCTCCCGAAGTAATGTCGTATTCAATTCCACAATCAACCTACATGTACAGCATAAAAAAAACGTGCGTTAACGCATTATGCACAAACAATTTTAACGGACAACTATACCTGATTGTAAGAAAAATAGAAAATGCTGAATAGTAAAACAGGCCCGCAAAGCAGGCCCGTTTTGTATTTCACACATCCCCCTGATCAACGATTTCTAGCCCCCCAGAAGGGCAGGTCTGCTCTAGTGCAGCTCCGTTTGTCCAGGTCGGTGCAAGCCGCTTGTTTTGTCCCTTTGTCTCCGTGTTGTGTCTGTCTGGAAACCTTGGAATTCCTTACGTCTTGCAACGTAAGTTGATCCTAACAAAACACGATAAAGGTGATCTTAACTTTCCCTAAAATTTGAGATAAATTAAGCCTATCCGCCTATTACGGGCAATCCGTGTCCTGATGAATTGCTGTAGATTTCAGAATAAGCCAGTACCGGAAACAGATATTTCCGGCAGCGCATTCCCGTTCTGCCCCTGCCCCTGGTGTAGCATCTGTTGTAATATTCAGACTCCCTGCTCCTCGACGGTCAATTACCTCGGACTCACAATTCGAAAATTTCTCGTCCAAACGCAGCAAGGCACTTTCGATATAGGAGTCAGTCTTGTCACTGGAAATCGTGATGGAAACGCCATCCACACCGTTATAATACTCCCACTCCCCGAACAAGGCTGGACCAGGGGGCAAAAACTTGCCTGATGCTCCACCAAAAATGCGAGCATGATCCTGATTATTCGGCCCCGCCCCCCCCGGATTCCCTGGACAGCGGATAAACTTCACAGTATCGTCCGGATCAGTCGCTGGATCGGCCGATTGGCCATCAAAATACGGATCACTCGGGTTGATGGGATAAGGTGCATTTTGCTGTTCAGCCGTTGTCAGCTCTGAATCCTGATCCGGGTGGGTTAAAACGCATTCCGAAATTGCCGAACTGATAAATCCGATTTGCCCGTCTAGCTCGGTAAAAATGTTGGTTGCATTCTGGCTCTGGGCCTGTTGACCTGACGGCTCCATTAAGCTGACAGTCAGAGCCGCCAACAAGGCAACAGCCACCAAAATATAAATCAGAGCACTCCCACGCTGATTTCCGGATGCATAGACCGAACCCGCAATCTCAGAAGAAACCATCCTATGCATCATAACAACTCTCTTTCTGGAAAAAAAGCCCGGAAAACCTTCCGGGCCCTTCTCGATTTCACATACCTATAGGTATCCGGAATTAACGCTCAACCAATACATGGAAATACACGTACGTAGTCCCATCAAGGAAACATCCTTGAGGCTGACCGGCAAGAGCACCACCGATTACATCGCCAGCTGGCGCAACAGGAATTCCTGTGTTTCCTGTTGCCATATCGGAGGCATAATCCACTGTAGTAATTGCCACATATGTCAGGGAAAGACCAAGTTTACTGTGAATGCTATCACAGATAGCTTTCTTTACATCAGGTAGAAACGCAATAATATCAGCAGAATCTGTTGATGGGGATCCATCCGTCCCGATATTCAGAACTTCGTTTTCAGCATTGAAATGCCATGTCCCAGGACCGACACTATTCATCACGCTAGCAGGTGCTTCGGAATAAATCGCCCCACCACCTGTCGGATGGAAAACAGCTTCATTTTCTGTCCCCGCGACCAACGAAGAAAATGTCGAAGGCGGATCAAACAACAACTCGTCAGCAGAAACATTGTTGCTGATAATCATACGGGTAATAGCGGTTTTAACCCCGGCCGGGTACTGAGAAATTTGAGAAGAATTAACCAGATTGGTTTCGGAGCTGGCATCGCCACCACCGGAACGTGTAGACTGGGTCACCGCATAGGACAGAGCGGCAAACAGAGCCACGGCGATCAGAATCAAAAACAGAACGTTCCCGGCCTCACCCCGCGATGTCCCACAAGACTCCTTCTGCTGGATATCTGCAGCGTTATTCAAAGAACTCATCATCATTATTATCTCCAATTCTGATACATCTATGGTTACATGGTACTTGAGCTTGACGGTTTGTCAATCTTAAGCTTTTGAATTTTCACTTTAGCCTCAAGGGCATTCGTCTTGCACTCCCGACCGACACATATACTTTCAACGCCAACCCGCCACATTGGTCCTGCATTCACAATATGACCAAGAATTTCACGGAATCGAGCATAATCTGAGGTAGATCTTGAAGAAATAGCCAAAGAGCCTTTGGTAACTGTAAACGTCATCCCAGGATATACAGCCCTGAAATCCTCAATAAGATTATCCAGCGCTTTTTTATCTATAGTCTCATAGGAAATAGTGGGGACAGCAGGCTTCAGCGCTTCGCTTTGCAGCAACTCTGCGCGCAAATCTGTCAAACTCTTCATCTGCATAACACAAAACAGCCCCAAAGCGGCAACCATACCCCACGAGATACCGGCAGCTATCAAAGCCCCCTTACCGGCATTCTGCGGCATCTTCTCGAGGAAGATATTAAGATCCCCCGATGCCTGAGGCCCAAAATATTTCTGGAATGATCTAAAATCAAAAGACCCGGATGCCACTACAAGTTCCCAACGATGCGCTTCAAATTTAATATGATTTTTATTTATAAGGATATTCTAGCCAGAACAGCTTAAGAGCATTTTAAGTTTAATTACAATTTTATGCAATCGGTAAAAGTCAAAGACGCCCAACACTCTGCGCGGGAAGAGAATATAAGAAATATCATTGTAAATCAACAGGATGACTACAAACTGAGATCGGCTCGCATCTGGGCACCCATGCCGTGTTGCACAAAAGCCCCATGCTGTGTCCGCGCGCCGGCCTGTCCGAAAGAATCACATAACCCCGGACGGCTATTCTCGATTGCGACTTCAGCTCCCCATTGCGCACCAGCTGCATCAGCGGCATGAGCCACAATACGCCCAGAGTTATTACGCCCCGGGTCATTTGAAGCGAAGGAAACATTCTGTCCCAATTGGGCAAAAACAGAATCTCCTATACTTATGTCTTGTAATGAAAGCCCCATAAACAAACCCTATGCAAATTTTTTATAATATTCTGTTCAATCTATGCCGCCTCAACCATAACCTCGATGCTGGCCACAGCCGAAATATAGGCCGGAAATTTCTGTGCACCTTGCAAAAACTCGACAAGCCCGACTTTTGCTTTATCGACAAGACGCTGCAAAATATCGACACGTGGACACGGGACATCAGCGATCTGGTCCTCTCCGCTCCGGAAAATCAACCCGCCCCTGTGAACTTCAATCACCAGAGGTAAATCTTTCGGCAGGCTTTGCGGAACAATCACGACAATCGAATTATTCTCGCCAAGCAAGAAATCACACTCTTGAAACACACACCTTCTCCATATTGGTTCACAACCAATATGGCAGAGGAGTCTTAAAAAGCGATTAACCGTAAAACGGCAGATTACAGGGAAAAATCCTCGGGAACAACCAACTCGCCATGACGCGAACAAGATGGCAATGCCAATTGAAGAAACATAGGAGCAATCTGCTCAGGAGTCCGCAAATCGCTGCCCTGATAACCGCCAGGAAACACCTGACGAAGTATTTCAGTATCTACTGCTCCGGGGCGTATCATGTTGATACGTAGATTTGTTTTCTTGGTTTCTTCAGCCCATGTTTTAAAGAGAAACATGACTGCAGCCTTGCTGACTCCATACTGACCGTTGAATGCAGTTGCATTTACACCCATCCCCGAACCCGTGACCATTGCCCGCCCTGCATCAGATGCTTTTAAAAGCGGCTCAAGTGTACGGATCATCTGCACATTCGACAACACATTCGTTGTATATATGTTTTTCCAGTCTTTTATTTTGGAATGGGACACAGGTGTTTGCTCACCCAGAATACCGGCATTCGCGACAAAAATATCCAGCTTACCGAACCGATGTAAAATAGTAGGCCCCAAAGCCTCGAGATCGTCAATCTTCGTGATATCAAACGGCATCAACGTCACATACCCGTCACCAAACTCCGAGCGAATAGCATCATCAGTCTCTTCAAGTCCGGCTTTAGATCGCGCCAATAAAATGACATGCGCACCTTCAGCAACAAACAACTTCGCCACAGCAGCACCAATGCCACGCGATGCCCCGGTAATCAATGCCACACGATTTTCTAATTTTCCGCCACTCATCTAACAAGCCTTTTTCTGCATCATCTGATCCACAAGCTCGACAGGATAATCCCCCGTAAAGCACGCATCACAATATTGCGGGCTTTTGGCATTACGACCGCTCTCGCCCATTGCGCGATACAATCCGTCATCCGAAATGAAAGCCAATGAGTCGACACGGATAAAATCAGCTATCTCCTGAACGCTATGGGATGAAGCCAATAAATCCTCACGAGACGGTGTATCAATCCCGTAGAAACATCCATGCGTAATTGGCGGAGACGAAATACGCATATGCACTTCCATAGCACCTGCCTGACGCATCATCTCGACAATTTTACGGGATGTTGTTCCACGCACAATGGAGTCATCAACCAGAACAATACGCTTACCTTCCACAACCCCGCGATTGCCGTTATGCTTACGCTTCACGCCCAAGTGCCGGATTTTTTGTGTCGGCTCGATAAAAGTTCGCCCGACATAGTGGTTACGGATTATCCCCAACTCAAACGGAAGATCTGCTTCTTGCGCAAATCCGATGGCAGCAGGTACACCACTATCAGGAACCGGGACAACAAGATCTGCATCACATGGAGATTCTTGTGCTAAAACAGCACCGATTTTTTTACGCATACTGTATACAGATTTACCCTCAACAATTGAATCGGGGCGCGCAAAATAAATATATTCAAATATACAAAAACGTGATGGCGCAGCATCAAACGGACGATGACTTTGAATACCTTCCTTGGAGATCACAACCAGCTCGCCCGGCTCGATATCACGCACATAATCAGCACCTATAATATCAAGAGCACAGGTCTCAGATGCCAGAATATGTGCATCGCCCAACTTGCCCAAAACCAGAGGACGGAATCCATACGGATCACGGACACCGATCATACGACCTTCGGCAAAACAAATCAGGGAGTAAGCCCCTTCAATCTGTTTCAAGGACTCGGTCAACCGCTCCAGAACAGTTTTCTTCTTGGACAACGCGACCAGATGGATAATGACTTCGGTATCGCTGGTGCACTGAAAAATTGCCCCATGATCTATCAGCTCGTTTCTGATTTTAACAGCATTGGTCAAATTGCCGTTATGCGCGACCGTAAATCCTCCAAAAGACAATTCGGCATAAAGCGGCTGAACATTTCGAAGCAATGTCTCGCCTGTTGTGGCATAACGATTATGCCCGACAGCACAATCACCCGACAAACGCGCAACTATATTGGCGTCATTAAAAATATCATCGACCAAACCCAAGCCCCGGTGCACAATAAACGCACCACCGTTCTTGCTTTCGTCATATGACACAATCCCTGAAGATTCTTGCCCGCGATGCTGTAAAGCATGAAGCCCCAACGCTGTCAGCGTTGAGGCATCTTCATGTCCGAAAATTCCGAACACACCGCATTCTTCATGCATCTTATCATCTGAATATTTAATCATTATATTTCGTCCGACTTTCCGGCTTATCATCAGGTTTGATTTGGTCGATCAGAGAGTTAAGCCCATCTCTCGCGTTTTCATCATATCCGTCCTGAGCAGCAGCCTCATTTTTCTGGTCATTACTCAGACGTTTATCACCCAACACATCAATCTGGTGCAACTTATCCCGCGCAACTTCAGCTGTCTTTTTAGCATCCTCGCTCTTCGGCAAAAACCCTGACAACCAATTCGAAACACCCTCTACATAAAAAATCGTCTGGGAATTCGCCAGCCATTCCTTTTTATTTTCATCCGGCAAAAAAGCATGGAACGGCAAATAGACAAGCCCCAGAAGCAATGCCCCACGGGCCACACCAAAAAACACACCTAATGTCCGGTCAATCGCCCCAAGTCCGATTGCATGCGCACTGGATGCCAGGAAATGACTTGCCACCTGCAACAACATAAACACCCCGACAAACACCATGGCATAGGCGGCAACATCAGAAACCAGAGCCATTGAAATGACGTCAAATAACTTGTCCGGTTCCGTACCATCAACAATCCCGAACCAATCGCGAACCATCGGTTTCAAATTATCACCCAGCAGTAAGGCAGCCATAGCGCCACCCAACACCCCGACAACAGTCAAGGCTTCACGAATAAAGCCGCGATAAAAGGAAACACCGGCAGAAATCAAAAGGACAATGACAACGCCGATATCGACTAGAGCAGAAATAGACATAATATAAACCTGATAGAGCTATGGATGCCCTGATTAGATAAGCGAAATCAGTTGCTTTTGCAAGTTACCTCTCGGCTTTTTGGACAACAGCCTGATAAAAAGAATCAAATATAGCCCTGTTCAGAGGATTGGTCTCACGACCCCACTCAGGATGCCACTGAACCCCAAGACAGAACGTTGTCGCGTCTGCCGCCGTGGCTGCCTCGATTGTCCCGTCTTCAGCCAAAGCCTCAATTCGCAGCGCATCACCGGGTCGATGGATTGCCTGCTCATGCAAGGAGTTGATCCTGTGATGTCGGCCGATGCCTGCTTGCAAACAAATGTCGGCCAGCAGCCCTCCTTCTGCGATCTCGACTGCGTGAACATCACGAAATTCGTCCTGTTCGGATATCGCAACTTTTGGGGCGCGATGATCAAATCGGCCATCTATTTCATGCAGACGAGGATACAGACTTCCGCCATAAGCTACATTCATTTCCTGAAATCCTCGACAAATAGCCAATAACGGAACAGCCTGCCTGATAATCCGGGGAATAAGCTCCAGATTTGTATCGTCACGATCACGATCAAACTTGTCAGGCTCCTCCACATAATCACTTCCATATCTGGCAGGATTCATATTGGACACTGCTCCGGTCAAGACCACGCCATCAATCATATCAAGCCACTGACCAATTACATCATCCAAAGAAGCCTTGCCGCGGCGCCCAACGGACGGTAAAAACAAAGGGACACAGGAAAATGGCTCGATTACTGACAGGAGATATTGCTCCTTGACAGAGTAGCGCAGAACATCCCATCCCGCCGCCCCGTTTGGCTCTTTGGTAACAGATGTACAAATACCAATAACGGGAAGTCTAGACATACGCAAAAACCTTTCGGAAAAATTTTAAGCACGCAACCTTGGCGTAGATCCGCCCTCGCGCAGCAAAGAGGCAAGATCATCCAGATGACGGATTTCATGAACGATCAACCCGTCAATTTTGGCAGGTTTTTTCTGGGAGGACAGGCGCTCTGCCACACACCCACCAGTAAACCCTAGCTTTGCGGCTTCTTTTAGACGTTGATCCGGCTGGGAGACCGCACGCACTTCGCCTGACAACCCGACCTCCCCAAAGAACACATATTCTGAAGGAACTGGGCGCCCCTGAAGAGCGCTAATAAGAGCTGCCGCAACAGCCAAATCTGCAGCAGGCTCACTAATGCGGATACCGCCCGCCATATTGAGATAAACCTCCGAGCCTGAGAACATCAGCCCGCAACGCGATTCAAGCACAGCCAAAATCATAGACAAGCGATTCTGATCCCATCCGATAACCGAACGGCGCGGCGCCCCATACGGCGCAGGCGCGACCAATGCCTGAACTTCCACAAGCAAGGGCCGTGTTCCTTCCATCCCGGCAAACACCGCAGATCCCGTGACATCCGGCTGACGTTGCGATAAAAACAGGGCAGACGGGTTCGAGACTTCGGAAAGTCCCAGCTCCCCCATCTCAAACACACCAATCTCGTCAGTTGCCCCGAAACGGTTTTTAACTGTCCGAAGAATACGGAACTGGTGGCCACGATCTCCTTCGAAATAAAGAACTGTATCAACCATATGCTCAAGAACGCGAGGCCCCGCAATCTGACCATCTTTGGTCACATGCCCAACGAAGAATGTTGCCGTTCCGGTCTTTTTGGTCAATCGGATCAATTCCTGTGCAGCCGTCCGCACCTGGGTTACAGTCCCGGGCGCACTCTCGACCGTATCGACATACATGGTCTGGATTGAGTCAATGACCAATACATCAATCGGACTATCTTCTATTGTCGCTGCAATTTCACGAACATTGGTAGCGCTCGCCAGAGCCACCGGGGCATCCGCCATACCAAGACGCGCCGCACGCAACCGCACCTGATCGACAGCTTCCTCGCCAGAGATATATACGCAGCGCAAACCTTTTTTAGCCAAAGCGCAAACCGATTGTAAAAGCAGCGTAGATTTTCCGATCCCGGGATCTCCTCCCAAAAGAATAGCACATCCAGGAACCAATCCGCCGCCTGTCACACGATCAAACTCATCCAGCCCTGTGACCAACCGTTTCACAGGCTTGTCCTCAGACATTTTGAGACCGACCAGATCAAGAGCCTTGCCCTTCTTGCCGCCGCCCAGACCTTTCGGTGGCCCACTCTCTGTCACTTCAGCCTGAAGAGAATTCCATTCGCCACACGCATCACATTTACCGGCCCATAAACGATGGACCGCGCCGCACGACTGACAAACATAAGAGGTTTTAGACTTGGACATGACCTGACTTTATCAGATCATGAATTATACGCAAGCACGCGCAAAAAACCGGAAGGATGTGGGAGCATCAGCCGTATCATCTAAATGATAGCAAACAGGCTGTTTGGCTCTGGCCTGAGGGGTGTAAATCTGGGCAACATCAATACCCGCATCACGAAGTGCATAAACATATGAATCCTGATTGCCATGGGCTTGCTTGGATACCCCTTCCAAAACCAGTATCTTCTCGGGATACGCCTGCCGATATGCAGCAATTGTTGTCGAAACGCCTTCCCAATCCCCATCCTGAAACCTATCTCCGACACTGTGATCAAATTTGACGATATCCGCGTACGGAATTAACTGCTCGAAACGAGCAACCATTTCATCATCAAACGGATTAAAATCATCTATCGCTATCCGGAAACCCATTTGGCGGATACGCCCCAGAATCTCCAAATCTGCACCATCGGGAATCGCAGCATGTTCGGTAATCTCGAGAACGATATCGGACTTGTTATAAAATCCAAGCTCTGAGGCAATTAGACTGGCCCTCGCAGCAAAGTCGGCATTAAGAGCAGTTGAAAGATCAATATTAAAAGAGAACGTCCTGATTCCTTCTTTTCTCATCATCGCCAAAGCCTGACGGAACAAATACACATCAGTTTCGGTGGAATGATCCATATCCCGAACGTTGCGGAAAAAATCTTCGCAATTATGGTGATTAAACAAAACTTCGCATGCCGGAAAATCACCTCCCGACGCGCCAATCCGGTGGAACTCTTCGTAGCGGAACATGGGTCTCCCTTGTCCATTAGTGTTGGCAGCTTCAAAATACTGACGAAGATTGACAATACTCGAATTCACGCAGTTCCTCGCTGTTCTTTTTTGTTATTATTCAAATGAGAACAGAATCGGAAAAAATATACAAGAAAAACCGTCAAGCAGATGAAAAACGGTGAGTTTACTCGCGGCGCAAAGCCCATTTTACCTGACATTCTGGACCGTCCATTCCGGTTTTGAGCACCAGCTGGCGTGTTTTCTGAGGTTTAAGGCCCGCCCCCAGATAAAGACTCTCTTCTAAAGACAGCTTGGCACCGACCCCGTAAAAGCGCCAACTACTCCCCGAAGGTAGAGTGAGAACCACATCCTGTTCATCGCGCACGCCCGAAAGCTGAACCTTAGGGTGCAAATGAAACCGCAACGTTACCGCGTGAGATTTTCCTGCATCAAGAACCGAAGTCAATGTATCCTCACCTCTTAAGTCATGCCCGCCATCTGTCAAAAACAAACGTCGACGATGCGTCACGCCAAAAGACGCCAAATACCCTTCATGAGCAGCATCCAGCAAACAGGCCTGTTTATTCTCCGTCCGTTGACAGATAATATCCTTGAAATGTCCGTCAATAGACCTGTCCTGTTGCATCTCATGAACGGGACGCCCATCCAGAACCAGCGTGTTATGCGCGGCTGTATGGCGTAAGATCTGCTGCCAGTCATCATGGGTCGGATGGCCGCCACAATGGGTAAATATCCGATCGCGACCATAAAGAAATTCAAAAGACAAGGGGGCAGAATGCCATTGCTTATCGTAAGGCGAGGCCGGGCAGGAGCTATTGTCCATCATCAGGAAAGAGCGCCCGACCATCACACGCTCAAACCCTCCAAGGCCAGAGCCTTTCATCGGGCGTTTTGAGCCGCGGATTTGTGATAGAACAGAGTCAATTTCATTAACTTCGCCTTCTTGCCCGCCATGATGAAGGCCTAATCTCCGGTCAGGATAACAGAAAAACCTGAGAGCTGGCCCCATACGTTCAATCGCCGACTGCAAAGGTTTTGGAACAGGAAGCTCTGCCCGATTCAATGCATACCGCAAATCCAGAAAAAGACGCGCGCACTCCAACAAGTTTTCTGGAGACCCACTCACATGAAGGCCTTCTGATGTTATCTGCTTTGGTATCTCCTTCAGAATAACCTCAAAACCTTGCAGGATCCATGCATCTCGTCCAGGAAATGACAGTCCGGCATAAACAAGACCCCGCGCTGCGCGCAGTAACGGCAAGCCACTTAATCCTGCGGGGAATGTACGGGACAAGTGCCGTGCTTGACGGTTCAAGGAACAAAAATACCGCGTCTGGAAATCCTCATCTGCACTCCCGCAGAAAAAATCATAAAAGGACAGCCACATCGCAATACGTTGCCCCATTACATCCGGATGCCAAAGCTTTGCGTCCCAACGATCATATTCGGTCAACCAGTAATCAACCATCTGGCGCGCTAATTTACGGGTTGCGTCTCCTCCCGCCGCACGCAAGTCCCTTAACCACAAAAATCCGTGAACGTGTGACCGCCACGCATCCTGCTCTCCCGCAATAGACCAGAAATTCCGATCCATCGCCAGACTGGTTCCGAACCCGCGCATCACCCCGCCAATCATCATCCGTCCGTTATCGGCATTCCCCGACCATGGGTCTGTCAACCGCACACTCAATCGGTCAGGAAACTCCCCGCTAGAGAGCAGCCAATGATAAAACGGCGTCCGACATGCCACTTGACCGGCCTGCGTCTTCAAGCTTTTGATTTGCCTGATTAAATTAACTTCTCTCAGGTTGACATCTTTCTGAGCCCCCGCCAGCATAAGCACTTACTCTCCCCGCAAAGATTGAATTGCCGTTGAGTAAGAATCCGCCCCTCCCTTAAAGACGTAGCTTCCTGCGACAAGAACATTAGCGCCCGCGGCTATCACATCTTTAGCAGTCCTGTCATTGACCCCGCCGTCAATCTCGAGATCAATTGCGCGGCCTGTCGCCTCAATCATCGCCTTGGCTTCACGTACTTTATCGAGAAGCGGGATAAAAGATTGTCCGCCGAACCCTGGGTTCACAGTCATAATCAGGATTAAATCAACCAGATCCATAACATGCGCAATGGCAGAAACAGGCGTTGCAGGATTAAGAGAAACTCCTGCTTTTTTCCCCAGCGCCTTGATCGTTTGCAATGTTCTATGCAAATGTGGGCCAGCCTCGGGATGCACGGTAATGATATCAGCTCCTGCATCGGCAAAATCCTTGAGAAACAAATCCACAGGCGAAATCATCAGATGAACATCGAATGTCTTTCTTGTGTGCGGGCGTAACGCTTTCACAACAGCAGGACCGATGGTGATATTCGGGACAAAATGACCATCCATAACATCAATATGGATATAGTCGGCACCGGCAGCATCAATTGCTCGGACTTCTTCTCCCAGACGGGCAAAATCAGCCGATAAAATCGATGGAGAGATTAGAATAGACATAACGGGTCGCTTTTCGGACAAAAAAGGAGGGGCAAATCACTGTTCTATCACTATAAAACAGTGCGAATCACCCGCGCAAGACTTTTTGTCAGAAAAGCGAATCGAAATTCAGAAGTAATTTGCAGGACTACTTCCTGAGAGCGTCCGGATGGATGCCGGTTTCTTTCCCGATCATATAATAAACGGAGTCAAGATTAAGCTCACCGCCTGTACCACGTTCCTTCACATGGTGGGCCATCGCGGCGTCCATCATGATAATGGATTTGTCAGGCTGGTTCCGTTTCCGCATATGTGCTTCGGTACAATTAACGATAATTTCAATCGCCTCGTCGGAAACTGTCAATTTATGATGTTTTTCATATCCGGCCCTCAAATTCTTCATAATCTGGATCGTCTGAGGAACGTTCGGAACAGAAAGGAAAACTTTTTGGAAACGACGATCCATCGCAGGGTCGAGCGCAACATAAATACGAAACTCGTCAAGTGTTGTTGCACCGATAATGTGCAAATCTCCGACCGTAAGATATGGCTTCATAACTTCGGAAAGGCCTTTATAAGCGCTCCCCTCACAAGACGGCATAATCTGGTGCATCTCGTCAATAAACAGGACAACTTTCGGATAATCCGGATCATGATAACGCTCGGCTATTCCCTTACACAACGGAAGAAAACGCCCCTGAAATTCGGCAGGTCCCATTGTCCCGGCAGACATCGCCGCAAGATCCAGCTCGAGAATACGGGCATCATGCAAATACTCGGGAACTTCCTTGGCAATAATTTTTTGAGCAAGCCCCGCACAAAGTGCAGTTTTACCCACACCGGCAGGAGCTAAAAGCGCCGCATTCTTGCGCCCCTTCTGGAGCAAAATCAGAATGACCTGATCAATTTCTTCATCACGGCCGGTAATCGGATCAAATCGCCCCATACGCGCCCAATCGGTGAAGTCGCGACAATATTTATGAATCAACTCTTCGAGCTCATCATCAGGGATTTTGAATTTTGATTTTACGTCACTGGTCATAGCGGCAGTCTAGCGCCACAAGAGTTAATTTTTAATGTATAGGCAAGGCGCAACGAGGATTATTCCCGGAATGGGGCAATCTCATCACTTGTATAGCCCTGCATGTACAGAAGAGATTCCAAAGTCGTGTGAATTATGGAATTTTTAACAGCGACCCGAACAACAGGTTTCGGCTGATAACCAACCCCGAGTCCAGCCGCCTGAAGCATCGGCAAATCATTCGCACCGTCACCAACCGTAACAGCACAATCAGCATCTATTCCCAGCACCGAACAATATTTGTGAAGATAACTAAGCTTGGCCCCCTTATCAAGAATCGGAGGAATAACTTCACCCGTTAACTTATCAAACGCTACACCCAGCACATTTCCATGATGAGCCATGAACCCGCACCGCGCAGCCACACGGGATGTAAAAAACGTAAACCCTCCGGAGACCAGAACACACTGCGCTCCAAAATGAGCCATCGTCTGAACCAAAGTCCGAGCGCCAGCACTTAAGACCATCCTATCATATGCATCTTGCAGCAAGGTCTCGGGGAAACCTGACAATTTCCCGACCCGCGCCCGCAAAGCCGCTTCGAAATCCAGCTCCCCGCGCATAGCGCTCATCGTAATTGCAGATATCTCTTCTCCGATCCCTGCAAGTTCGGCCAAATCATCAAGCGTTTCACCCGTTACAATCGTGGCATCCATATCCGCAAGGAGTAGCTGTTTTCGCCTGTTGACCGCTGGGACAACAAAGATATCTATCAAAAGCAAATCGGCCCGAGCGCGGAGATCAGAGAGAATCTCATCATTTATATCTGTGAAAGGTCCGGTCTCGTAGCAAACTGTATCACATAACCATCTACCTGAGCTATTGCCAGAAGCCTCAAAAAAGGGCACTATATCTCGAACGAACCGCCCCAAAGAGGGGGATCCCCGTTGCCCGACCAGAACAATGTAATTTTCCATCTTGCAAAGACTCTAACACGTTAAAAGTTTTTTTCCATGGCTTTATCTTCTGATACATCGCAATCCGGAAACGTCCTGTTTTTAATCTTGATCGCCGTTGCTCTCTTCGCTGCACTTTCTTTTGCGGTATCAAACACCATGCGAGGCAACCAGACCTCCGGAATTACGCAGGAAAAAGAAAAAATCAACACAGCCTATTTACACCAATTCCCCTCAATACTTAACCAGACCATCATGAGAATGCGCATGTCCGAAGGCGTGCTTCCCGAAGAGTTAAGTTTTGCCTTTCCTGGAAACACGGACTACGGAACATTCGGAAGCGAGTCTGAGCATGAAGTGTTTCATCCTCAAGGTGGTGGCTTGCCTTACCAAGCCCCCCCCGATAGCATCAATGACGGATCAGACTGGATCTTCAACGGAGATCTTGAAATAGAAAATGTAGGAACAACCGGCGGAACAAGTAGTAATACGGAATTGCTGGCAATTTTAATAGGCATTCCCGAAAGCCTATGCCGTTACATCAATTATGATCTGACGAGCATAATGCAGACGCCGCCATCCGTAACCGTTTCAGGAGAAACAAACAAATATACCGGAACATTCGGTTACGCAGGAACAATCTCGAACCCGACAATCGCAGGCCACGATACATATTGCTACTATTCTACAAATCTTGGAAAATATGTTTTCTTCAAAGCGCTTATCGAGAGATAAGCCCTCTTATAAAGCCTTTCCAAGACGCGCAATATAAAATCCGTCGATACCTCCGATTTCCGGAAGATATGTCGGCAATATTCGAACATCACCACGCGGCGTAATAAAATCACGAATTTCGCCAACCTCGGAAGCCTGAATAGGAATTCGGTCAACATCATCGCGGCGTTCAATCAACCGGTCAATCTGGTTTTCCCCCTCGCACTTTTGCAAAGAACATGTGCAGTAAACAAGAACCCCACCAGGTTGAAGCATCGAAAGAGCATTTTCCAGCAATCGCGCCTGAAGATCAACAAGACTGTTTAAATCACCTTCGCTTTTCATCCACAAAACATCTGGATTACGACGAATTGTCCCTGTGGCAGAGCATGGCGCATCAAGAAGAATATAAGGAAATTGCTCCCGCGAGCGCCACACGGCAGCATCGGCAATTTCAGTCCGGACACTATGGCCCAATCGCATCCGCTTCATATTGGATTGCAACCGCTGGATACGCTTGGCAGATCGGTCCAGCGCAACAACATTAGCGCCCATACTGGCAAGCTGCGCAGTCTTTCCGCCGGGCGCAGCACACAAATCCAGAACACTTGCCCCTGCAATATTTGTCCCAAACAATTGTGCAGGTAAGGACGCCGCGGCATCTTGAACCCACCACATACCATCCTCAAAGCCGGGAAGCTCTGTGATCATCCGCGCGTGGGTCAGCCGCACTCCGCCCGTGGGAAGAGCCTCCCCCCCCAACGTTTGAGCCCAATGTTCTCGTTGCGCCTCATCTTTAAGCGTCACGTCAAGCGCAGCCTCTTGCAAATTCGACATCGCGATTTCAAGTGCCGTTCTCAATCCGTAATCCTGAATCCAGTTTTTCAACAACCACTCAGGCGTATTAAGGCGCGGAATATCCTGTTTGGACTCCCAGTCTTTTCCTTCGGCAGCAATCCGTCTCAGGATTGCATTCACAAACCCTTTCATCCGGATATGCCCCTCAACCTCGGCAAGCAAGACAGACGTATTTACCGCCGCATGGTCAGGAATATTCATAAAAATCAACTGGGCGACCCCCAGACGCAAAATATACCCTAATACAGGAGGATTAAGCGGTTGGTCTGGCTTGGATAGGGCACGCCTAATCAAATCGTCAATCTGTCCTAAACGTCGAATGACAGTCGTCACAAGCATACGGACAAACGCGCGATCGCGCTGGGATAAACTCGAGAACTCCTTTGAGTCATCGAAAACCTGATCTATCGTGTGGTGCTTATCGAAAATTCTTTGCAGGATCGCCAATGCCACACGTCGCGCAGTGAGCATCTCTGAAGGGGATGGAGGATCAAAAAGATCGGGCGAAGGAAAATGTTCTTGTGTCATGTGCTTATCGAGGATTTCTGTACGCACTCTATACTATTCCGTCACAACAAGCCACCCGGAATCACGCGCAGGACCAATGAATTTAGAAAAATATGAAAAAACGAGAGAAGCGCTTAATGGAATTTTGGTTCAAAATAATCATAAAGAGCATGCAAAATCATATGCCCTAAACCATTTTCATCTCTGTCACTTAAAAGCAAATCACCGCTACGGCCACGATTGACCTCTTCAATCAGAAGTAAACTCGACAGAGCCTGCAGTTCGCGAGAGTGCTTCTCTTTGTCATCATGCTCATGGGCCATTGTAAAGGCCCGATTAAACACACGCTGACGGAGACCTGACAGATCACGTGTTCCCGAAACATCTCCGGCAGTTACATTCAGAAGAATTGTATCGTCAAACTGGATGCGCAGACGCCCAACTTCATCATCAGCCTGCGAAAGAAAACAAGAATCCTGACGATCAGCATCCGTGCTGATTTGCGGAGACTCTGAAGAAACTGGAGCTTTGGACTGGTGAAGGGCGTCAATATCACGATCATCACTGACGTTATCGCCGCGCATGTAATGCCGCAAGGGGGGAGCAGCAATTACAGAAGACATATAGGCGGTCGTCAAACGTTGCATGGCCTCCTCCTTATATATAAGATATATATCTATATACAAATAATGTCAAATATATATTCTTTGCAAAACCTTAATCAATTCCAAGGATTTTTGGGCATAAAAGCTGAAGAATCCCGCTGGCTGCGCGAAGAAAAGCCGCCCATTTGACGCTCGATCTCCATCAAACGGCGAATACGATTCTCGGTAGACGGATGGGTAGAAAATAATCCATCCATCGCATGGACATGAAGAGGATTGATAATAAACAGATGGGCAGATGCTGGATTGGCTTCAGCCTCCTGATTGACAATCTGACTGGCCATACCTGAAATTTTTTCAAGCGCCGTAGCCAAAGCACGTGGCTTGCCACAAATCTCGGCACCCAAACGATCTGCTTCATACTCACGGGAGCGAGAGATTGCCATCTGGACAATAGACGCAGCAATCGGAGCCAGGAGCATCACGAGAATAGTGACAATCGGCGACATGGGCCGCCCCTCGCCATCGCGTGCACCGCCACCAAAGAACATGGCAAAATTAGCAAGCATGGATAAAGCACCGGCAAGAGTCGCTGTAACTGTCATAATGAGTGTATCGCGATGTTTGACATGAGCCAATTCATGCGCCATGACGCCTTCAATCTCATCAGTATTCAAACGCTGCATCAATCCTGTTGTGATGGCGACAGCTGCATTTTCAGGATTACGCCCCGTTGCAAAAGCATTCGGCTGGGGGTTATCAATGATATAAACCTTGGGGTTCGGCAACCCCGCATTTTCTGCCAGACGATAAACCATTGACACCAACTGGGGTGAACTATCCGTATCAACCTCACGCGCGCCGTAATGGCGCAGAACAGCCTTATCGCTGTTATACCAGGCCCAGACATTCATTGCGCCTGCGGCAAGCAAGGCAATCATCAGCCCTCCTTGCCCTCCAACCAGATACCCCAACCCTCCAACCAAAGATGTCATGGCCGCCATTAAAATTGTGGTCTTTAAATATCCGGTACTCATTTTAGGTCTAGCTCTCCATTAGCTCTTCTTCAAGATCACAACAAATAACAACCATCAAAGCATAAATCTCGCGGATACGATCAGCATCATCCTCACCAATCTCTCCGGGAATAGCAGCCTCAACTCTGTCGCCTGCCCGATCAATCACCTGCGCAATCCGTTCTTCAATCACAGCAGGGATCTTGTTCTTTAATTTAATCTGCGCGACCTCACGGACAATCCCCAATCGTTCAATCATCAGATCAACAATCTTGTCATCCACCGCATCTATGCGATCACGATACGGCTTCATAATTTCTTGGACTTTAGACATATATTTTGGCCTTCCCCATCTCGAAAATAGTAATTAAACTAGTTTTATGGAACAAAACGACAAAAATCCACATAAATCAGAAAAACCCTCACAGAATCAAGAGGATAAACCTGTTTTAGGTCATCAGCCCCTGCCCCACATGCAGCGCGAATACGGAGGCCGTAAGGGCCTCGAGGCCACCCGCTATAATGACTGGGAACTCAATGGAAAATGCGTGGACTTTTAATGCCATATATTCCGGTTTTTCTTTATCCTACCAAATCAAGGGCCTGAATCTCGTATAAACGGCGATAAATCGACTGCGGATTATCCAGCAACTGCGCGTGCGTACCTTGCTCGACAATCTCGCCTTTATCAAACACAAGAATACGGTCAGCCTTCTGAATAGTTGCCAAACGGTGGGCAATCGTAATTGTTGTTCGCCCGACCATGAGCCTCTCAAGTGCTTTCTGGATATAATGCTCCGACACAGAATCAAGAGACGATGTCGCTTCATCCAGAATGAGAACAGGAGCCTCCGACAACAACGCCCGCGCAATTGCAACCCGCTGACGCTCTCCACCGGAAAGCTTCACACCGCGCTCACCGACAAGAGTCTGATAGCCCAAAGGCAACCCTTCAATAAACTCGGCAGCATACGCTTCCTGAGCGGCAAGACGAATTTCGTCAATCGTTGCATCGGGCTTACCATACGCGATGTTCTCGGCCAATGACCTATGAAACAAGACGGGATCTTGCGGAACCAAAGCCACAGCACGGCGCAATGACTCTTGCGTAACCTTGGCAATCTCCTGACCATCAATCCGGATAGCTCCTGATTGAATGTCATAAAGACGCTGGATCAATTTGACGAAGGTTGACTTACCAGACCCCGAGGCTCCAACCAAAGCAACCTTTTCACCTGCTTTGATCTCAACGGACAAGGATGCATAAATCGGACGCGCCCCTTGTTCATATTTGAACCCGACCTTATCAAAACTGATTGTAGAACCAACTCCATCACGACAGACCTCTAGCATCTTTGCACCATCAACATCTTTGACGTCATTATCATGCAACCAGAAACCAACAACATCAGCCATCTCACTACTAGATTTCATCAACTCGGTAATCTGGCGACCAATCTCGCGTAAATACCCGCCAATGATGAAGGAAGCTGTAATAGCCACGGTAACATCTCCGGCGCTGGCCTTTCCCTGATACCATAACCAAATGACAGATCCCGTCATCCCGGCCATCATCAGGAAACGGATCTGTGAACGGATCAAATCAACAACAACAGCCGTCAACCACGCATTCTGGGTGCGTTGTTTCCATTGATCGACAACGTTTGCAAAATTGCGGTCTTCGCGCATTTCTCCGGCAAAACTTTTAACTGTTGAGATCGCAGTCATCACATCAGCCAGATTGGCTCCGACAGCCGTATCCATTTCGGCAGACTTGCGGAAACGTGGCATCGTTACCTTGACCGAGAGAAAAATACTCACGGAAATAAAGAGAATCACAATCGGCAAAATCACCCAACCGACAGATGGCAACTGGATAATAAGCATAGCAGTCATTCCGACACCTATAATGGTTGCCGGATACAATCCCATAAAAATAGTATCATCGAACACATCAAATGCCCACATCCCACGGGTAATCTTGCGTACAGTCGCTCCCGCAAAACTGTTGACGTGCCAATCCGTCGAAAAACGCTGCACTTTGTACATTGCGTCCGTCAAAATCTCATAAAGATTTCGCACAGCAAATTTATTCCATTGCCATGTTGCCAATGCCCATGCCCAGCTATGTGTCAACTGGAGTACAGCAAGCGATGCAAATGCGATCAAAACCAGCCTCAGACTTCCGTCAACGCCTGGATCAAGATCACTAACTGCGTCAACCAACCGCCCCGAAAATAACGGATAAAAAATATCGACACCGACCGAGATCGTCATAAAAGCAAGAGCCTTCAAGCCACGCCACTTATGCCGCAGCCAGTAATGACGCGCAAAGCGCATCTGATCTTTAAACCCGACCTTCGGGATCATCTGTTCTGTTTCAGCGCGCATAATACTCTCCTGTTCTTTTAAAACCGGACGGCGCAGACACAAAAATCCTACTAAATTTCAAAGATCACGGAGATAAATTGAAAATCTGATTTCTGTCTCTGGACAATCCTGCGCACAAGATACGCCGTGCCCAAGCCCTTAGAAATCAAGACCTGCTGGCACGAAAACAACACCATTATTTATGACGAAACATGTCATTTTGCGCGTTTCCTTGTGTGACGTAATTTTCATTACTATGTCACACGCAAAAAGTGAAAATCAACAGAAATTTTTATAAAGCCCGTCTGATCCGTTGCATCTCTGCTGACAACTGAACGTAGCGGGTGGCCATAAGGATATCACCGGCTTCTTTATCCAATCCTGCAAGATTTTCAATACGGTGGGAAATGGCAATGACAAAGTCAGCTGTTAACTCCGGCGTCCTTGTTCCTTTTTCCGCGTGGAAGTCCTTACACATTTTCATGATACAATTAAATTCGATGACAAGCTCTTCGGCTTTAGATGACATGATGTACCTCCATACACAGTAAAGAATTGAGGCATCATAGACCTATCGATTAAAAAAATCGCGGATCATATTGCCGCATCAGAGACAACAGCACATGCAATCTTAGGCCAATCCCTGAATTGCCAAAGCCTCGGAATATTGTTAGGATTTAAGGACAAGGACACGATTAAAACCAAAGCCCCCCACATATCAATGCCTCCAGATCATGCCGTACTCGCAAATTTTCGCGAGACTAAGCGTTTACAGGGAACGTGCCTAAAGCGGTGTACAAGATTGGTTGTCGTCAGCTTCAGGGGTTCGCTCGGCAGAAAGAAGATTCTTCTGCAATTTTTGAACATCGGAAACCAAAGCTTCTAATGGCGCATCGACCCCTTCCCCACAGTTTAGAAGTATCAATTCGACTATGCTCCCTACCTGACAGATAAACCGCTGTATGGATGGCGATGCATCAAGGTGCTCAATATCAAGTTCGGTATAATCATGACCATGATAAACGCAAAGATGATCCAATTGCATAACGGGCTTACCGCTGCGACGTGGATCTTGGATAAATTTAAGAGACACGGTTCGAAACCCGCTACCGAATTCGAGTTCAAAATTGTTGTCCATTTGATTGGGCCAAAAATACAGCGATTAAACTCCTCGCAAAGCCTATACATAGCGCACCCCAGCCAACCATTCGAAGAGGCTCGGATTAGAGCTGTCCGCAAATAGCTCATCTGGCGTATTTGCACAGGGTCTTTTTCTGGAATCGGGCGTTTCATGGAAAGATATTTGCCATAAAGAAGGAAAATGGGGCTATAAAAAACAGGAATAGGTCAATCAATGACTACTTTTTTCTAGCTTTTCCGCCATTTTCCGTGTACGAAGGCGGCGCACAAAAGATTTAGAAGAGAGAAAAAGAACCGTGACACAACAAAAATTGAGAAATATTGCGATTATTGCCCACGTTGACCATGGGAAAACCACCCTGATTGACCAAATCCTGCGCCAGTCCGGAACATTCCGCGATAATCAGTCCGTTGACGAACGCGTCATGGACAGCAACGATCTGGAAAAAGAACGCGGTATTACTATTTTGGCAAAATGTACATCCGTCTTGTGGGATGATGCAAAAATCAACATCGTTGACACCCCGGGCCACGCTGATTTCGGTGGTGAGGTCGAACGTATTCTGAACATGGTTGATGGCGTTATTCTTCTCGTGGATGCAGCCGAAGGTCCCCTGCCACAAACAAAATTCGTTTTGGGCAAAGCCCTAAAACAAGGCATCCGTCCGATTGTTGTACTGAACAAAATCGACCGTTCGGACGCCCGTCCTGTTGAAGTTCTGAATGAGGCCTTTGATCTGTTTGCCTCCCTTGACGCAACCGATGAGCAACTGGACTTCCCCGTACTCTACGCATCAGGACGTGACGGCTGGTGTTCCGAAGAACTTAACGGCCCGCGCGAAAATCTGCACCCGATGCTCGACCTGATCCTGAAACATGTCCCAGCACCAAAAGTCGATAAAACAGGCCCATTCAAAATGCTGGCGACCATTCTGAATGCAGACCCGTATCTGGGCCGTATTCTGGTAGGACGCGTTGTATCCGGAACCGCAAAAGTCAATATGCCGGTAAAAGCGATCAATCTTGATGGCAAAACTGTTGAACAATTCCGCCTCTCTAAACTTCTTACCTTCTCAGGAATTCAAAAAGTTCCGGCAGAAATCGTAGAAGCCGGAGACATTATCTGTATCGCAGGTATGTCCGCAGCATCTGTTGCCGACACCATATGTGACTTGTCTGTAACCGAAGCAGTTCCTGCAACTCCGATTGACCCGCCGACAATGGCTGTATCGATTACAGTCAACGATTCTCCTCTCGCGGGAAAAGAAGGAAAAAAACTGACCTCGACAATGATCCGTGACCGCCTGATGGCTGAAGCAGAAACGAACGTTGCGATCCGCGTTACTGAATCTGCAAACCGCGATGCATTCGAACTTGCGGGTCGTGGAGAGCTCCAGATTGGAGTTCTGCTTGAAACCATGCGCCGCGAAGGATTTGAGCTTTCTGTATCCCGGCCGCGCGTTCTTCTTCAGAAAGATGAGAACGGACAAACCGTTGAACCATACGAGGAAATCATCGTTGATATTGATGATGAACACACAGGTTCGGTTGTTGAAAAAATGACTGAGCGCAAAGCTGACCTTGTTGATATGCGCCCTGCCGGCCACGGAAAAACACGCATTATTTTCTCATGCCCGTCTCGTGGAATGATTGGATACCAAAGCCAATTCCTGACCGACACACGCGGTACAGGTGTTCTGAACCGATTGTTCAAGGAATACGGTCCTTATAAAGGAGACATCCAGGGGCGTCGCAATGGCGCGCTGATCTCAACAGAGACCGGCAAAGCCGTTGCCTATGCAATCTGGAAGCTACAAGATCGTGGCATAATGTTCATCACTCACAACGATGATGTTTATGAAGGCATGATAGTTGGAGAAAATTCACGCGATAATGATCTGGACATCAACGTCACACGCGCAAAACAACTAACCAACGTTCGTGCCTCCGGTACAGACGAAGCCTGTACCCTTGTGACACCACGCAAATTAACTCTCGAAGCAATGATGTCCTACATTAACGATGACGAACTGGTTGAGATCACACCCAAAACTCTCCGTTTGCGCAAAAAATTCTTAACACCTACCGAACGCGATCTGGCCAAAAAAGCCGCTAAAAAAGCTGCGGGCTAATCCGGGTAGATAAAAATTCAAAGCCCCCGATTCGGGGGCTTTTCTTATTCTTTGACGATAAGACAAACAGTAGAGGCCTTGATTTTCCGTATGGATTTAGAATATGTTAACATAATTATTATGCAACTGAATAGAAACTTAGTGAGTATATATCCATGAAAATCCCCCCAGATCTTTTTCTGCAAGCCAAATATTTTGCCGAAACCGAACAATTCATGAGGGGCTTTTACACCCATGACCTCCTATCATGCGCCAGTAATGTCATCGCAGCTTGCATCACCGGAACAGACCAGACCGGTAGTGTCTTTTTAAGAACACCTGTCACTGGGACATATGAACAAACAAGCGCTGTTGCACGGACAATAAAAGTTGGGATGGAAATTATAGGTGGGCTACAGACATCCGAGCGTTTTGCTAATTCGAATATAGTGAAAGACATCGGCTTACAGGCGGTCAAACACGAAACTCCCGGATATTTTTCTCTGACCGATTTTTTCGCCGAACCTGCAAAATCCGACCAAATTGAATTTATCATTTCGCGTTCTGAAATCGATAAGGCCGTCACGCGACAAGACGGCGTCCCGAACATCATAGTTGACATGATCAAATCTATCTCTTTTCAAGCGAAGCCTCCTGCCGAGCCACAAAAGGAGAATACTCATGCTCATCCCAAAATAGATATTGTTTTGGAATAAACGGGCAATCCTATTCTTTTGCCCCCCCCTGTTTGATTAACGTCTCATCAACATCCAGCTGTAATAATTAGAAATATTATTACACTGACATGAAACAATATAAAAAAGAGATAATCGTAGAGCTCTGCTTTGCAGCGGCATTCATTGTCGCTCTATCCATCATGCTTATAAAAGAGGAGTTCTTCGAATGGTGGTTTGCATACACCAGAGCGCATGATGATTGGGAGCTGGACGAACTCTTCACTGTCTATACGGCAACAGTTACGGTTATCTCGATACTTTGCCTGCGCTAAATCAGGACACTCAGGAAAGTGTTGGCCGAGCTGGAAAATGCATTAGAGTTTAGTAAAAAAATTCTACCAAATTAAAATGGCGCGCCCGAAGGGATTCGAACCCCAGACCTTTGCCTCCGGAGGGCAACGCTCTATCCAGCTGAGCTACGGGCGCACACGTGAATTTTTTACCAGAAGCCCTAACAGAAGGCAAAACTTATTTAGCCCTTTAAAAGTGGCACAGAGCTTGGCCTATACCAAGAAAATCAACACCGTCATCACCGGCAAACCACAGCAAAACAGACCCGTCACGCTTGATCATAGCTGAAGGGGAGCGAATTTGATTTCCTGTCCAGATCAAATCACTCTTTGTTAAAAAAGGAGTGCTCTCTTGAACCCATCCATCAACACCATTTTCTGAAAAGGCATGAGACAAAGCAATTTGTGAGAACGGCTCATCTGTCACAACATCAAAAAATAAATGTACCTTTCCATCTGCGGCCAATGCAGCTGGTGTTGAAAACCCTTTAATGTTATTCTCTCTTGAATAAAATTTTTGATCTGGACGCAAAATCATTTTTGGAGCACTCCAGCTTTTCCCATCCTCGGATACAATCAAACCAATTGTTTGAAGTGTAGTATTAACCTCCTTATCACCACCAAGCGCTGTAAAATAAACATATAGCCGATCATTCATAACGAGAGCGGCAGGCTCTGAAACTATATATTGCCGAAAGTCCATACTCGGAAACCATGCATAAGGCTGAGTCGGACGCACTAAAGGCTGGGTCATTCTGGTCCAACGAATCCCGTCATCAGATACGGCATATCCTATTTTATAATCACGAACATCACTCTGTCGCTTGGCATATCCTGTATAGAAAAGATAATAACGCCCCTTAAAAAAAACAACAGACGGCGTCTCAACGCTTTTCCTATCCCACCCGTCTTCTGACGGTGATAAAACAGGAAATCCAGGAGAAAGCATCCACTGTTTTCCATCAGAAGAAACCAACCTATAAATCTCGATGTGAGTGTCAAAATGATGATCGGAAGACGCATACATCACATATCGCCCCTTATCCCACAAGACAGACGGATCATTCCATGTTGATCCCTCAAAAAAATCACCGCTTTTTATAAGTGCGCTTGGCAAAATTTTTGAACATGTAAAAGAATGATTTACAGTCTCACCAGGAGCTTTGCTAACAACGTTCGCATCAGCCCAAGCAATAGAGATTTGCATCAGGATAAAACTACAAAAACAGAAATAGAGATAAAATGAGAGTCTGCTAGGATAAAAAAATAAGTACATAAAAAGAAAGTAATAAAAAACCCCGCTAAAAGCGAGGTGTTTTAAAAATCGTGATATTGAATAATAAGCTCTTCTGTACTTGGAAGACCTGGCAACGACCTACTCTCCCATATCTTAAGACATAGTACAATCGGCCCGAAGGTTTTTCACAGTCCAGTTCGAAATGGGATGGCGTGTTTCACACTTGGTAAAGCCACCAGGTCATCCAAAAACAGAACAGTAATTTGTCAAAATTTAAAACAGAAATCAACTTTACACCGCAACGGATTTACCGCTGCGCGTGATTATATTCACACTTTTGGCCAAAAGGCCATGGCGTGGAATTCAAGCCGATCGAACAATTAGTACCGGTTAGCTTCACACATTACTGCGCTTCCACATCCGGCCTATCAACGTGGTAGTCTTCCACGGTTCTGATAGGGATACCTAGTTTTGAGGGAGGCTTCACGCTTAGATGCTTTCAGCGTTTATCCCGTCCACACATAGCTACCCAGCACTGCTCCTGGCGGAACAACTGGTACACCAGAGGTGTGTCCATCCCGGTCCTCTCGTACTAAGGACAGCTCCTCTCAAGTATCCTACACCCACGGCAGATAGGGACCAAACTGTCTCACGACGTTTTGAACCCAGCTCACGTACCTCTTTAAATGGCGAACAGCCATACCCTTGGGACCTGCTCCAGCCCCAGGATGAGATGAGCCGACATCGAGGTGCCAAACAGCGCCGTCGCTGGGGACGCTTGGGCGCTATCAGCCTGTTATCCCTAGAGTACCTTTTATCCGTTGAGCGATGGCCCTTCCATGAGGAACCACCGGATCACTATGACCGCCTTTCGGCTCTGCTCGACTTGTCAGTCTCGCAGTCAGGCAAGCTTATGCCATTGCACTCTTGAAGACGATTTCCAACCGTCCTGAGCTTACCATCGCGCGCCTCCGTTACACTTTGGGAGGCGACCGCCCCAGTCAAACTACCCACCATGCAGGGTCCCAACTCCAGATAATGGAGCTTGGTTAGACATCACGAAGGTCAAGGGTGGTATTTCAACATTGGCTCCACAAATACTGGCGTACCTGCTTCAAAGCCTCCCACCTATCCTACACATGACAATCGTAATGCCACTGCAAAGCTATAGTAAAGGTTCATAGGGTCTTTCCGTCTGACCGCGGGAACCCCGTATCTTCACGGGGAATCCAATTTCACTGAGTCGGTGTTGGAGACAGTGGGGACATCGTTACGCCATTCGTGCAGGTCGGAACTTACCCGACAAGGAATTTCGCTACCTTAGGACCGTTATAGTTACGGCCGCCGTTTACCGGGACTTCGATTCAGAGCGTTAACCCCTCCTCTTAATCTTCCGGCACCGGGCAGGCGTCAGACCCTATACGTCCACTTACGTGTTCGCAGAGCCCTGTGTTTTTGGTAAACAGTCGCATCCCCCTAGTTTGTGCCCCCCACCAAAAGTTGCCTTTCGATGGGGCATGCTTATCCCGAAGTTACGCATGTAATTTGCCGAGTTCCTTCAACACCGTTCTCTCAAGCGCCTCGGTATACTCTACCATCCCACCTGTGTCGGTTTAGGGTACGGTCTATATGCTGGAGTTATTTCCTGGATGTCCCAGGCAGCCTTTCCAATCCAATAAGGAAAAACTGCTTTCGGCCACCGTCACTTCCAGCAGGCCCAGGAATATTAACCTGGTTCCCATCGACTACGCTTTTCAGCCTCGCCTTAGGGGCCGGCTCACCCTGCCCTGATTAACATTGGACAGGAACCCTTGGGATTTCGGCGACAGAGTTTCTCACTCTGTTTATCGTTACTCATGTCCGCATTCTCACTTGTGATATCTCCAGCCCACCTCACGGTGAACCTTCACAGACTTACACAACGCTCCGCTACCATGCTATAAAGCATCCTCAGCTTCGGTACGTAATTTTAGCCCCGGTACATCTTCGGCGCCGGACCTCTTATTTAGACCAGTGAGCTATTACGCTTTCTTTAAAAGATGGCTGCTTCTAAGCCAACTTCCTGGTTGTCATGGAAGTCCAACTTCCTTTCACACTTAATTACGATTTGGGGACCTTAGCTGGAGGTCTGGGTTGTTTCCCTCTTGACAATGGACGTTATCACCCACTGTCTGTCTGCCGTGATTGTACTCTTCGGTATTCGGAGTTTGGTTCGAGTTAGTAAGGCTTGCGCCCCCCTTCCCGATCCAGTGCTCTACCCCCGAAGGTAAGACACGACGCACTACCTAAATAGTTTTCGCGGAGAATCAGCAATTACCCGGTTTGATTGGCCTTTCACCCCTAACCACAGCTCATCCAAAAGTTTTTCAACACTTACTAGTTCGGTCCTCCATTGCGTGTTACCGCAACTTCAACCTGGCCATGGCTAGATCACCGGGCTTCGGATCTAATCCTGCATACTCTCGCCCTATTCAGACTCGGTTTCCCTACGCCTACACCTAACGGCTTAAGCTCGCATGCAAGACTAACTCGCGGACCCATTATACAAAAGGTACGCCGTCACGGAACAAGTCCGCTCCGACTGTTTGTATGCATCCGGTTTCAGGTCTTTTTCACTCCCCGCTTGGGGTGCTTTTCACCTTTCCTTCACAGTACTGGTACACTATCGGTCGATCAGGAGTATTTAGCCTTAGAGGATGGTCCCCCTATATTCAGACAGGATTACACGTGTCCCGCCCTACTCAAGAGCTACTCTGCTTTTTACTTGTACCGGGCTATCACCGTCTATGGCGTCGGTTTCCAACGACTTCCAATTATTACAGAACAACTACTGGGCTGTTCCCCGTTCGCTCGCCACTACTAAGGGAATCTCGGTTGATTTCTTTTCCTCAGGGTACTGAGATGTTTCACTTCCCCTGGTTCGCTTCGCTTATCCTATGTATTCAGATAAGGATACCACATAAGTGGTGGGTTCCCCCATTCGGAGATCTCCGGGTCAAAGCTTGTTCACAGCTAACCGGAGCTTATCGCAGCGTACCACGTCCTTCATCGCCTCTGATCGCCAAGGCATCCACCAGATGCACTTAAACGCTTGAATTCTAAATCACGCGCAGGGATAAATCCGCTGCACATGGTGTTTATTGATTCTCAGTTTATGATCTTGACAAAAAATTTCTAATCTAAAACGGCTCGTTTTAGATTAGAACCTATAATTATTATTCAATATTCACGATGTGCAATAACCGAAGACTAAAGTCTTCATTAAAAAACAGCAAACTGCTTTTAGACGAAAACTATAATCCAGCTTGATGGTGGACCTTAGCGGGATCGAACCGCTGACCTCCTGAATGCAAATCAGGCGCTCTCCCAGCTGAGCTAAAGGCCCTCTATCAGAGATAAATGGTGGGCCAGAGTGGACTCGAACCACCGACCTCACCCTTATCAGGGGTGTGCTCTAACCAGCTGAGCTACTAGCCCATCAAACTCTTAAAACAAAACTTATCCGAGAAGATACGCCGACAGCAGTAGACGCAAAAACCGTCACATCCTTAGAAAGGAGGTGATCCAGCCGCTCCTTCCGAAACGGCTACCTTGTTACGACTTAGTCCCAGTCACCAGCCCTGCCGTGGTTAGCTGCCTCCTTGCGGTTAGCTCACTACCTTCAGGCAAAACCGACTCCCATGACTTGACGGGCGGTGTGTACAAGACCCGGGAACGTATTCACCGTAGCGTGCTGATCTACGATTACTAGCGATTCCAACTTCATGTACTCGAGTTGCAGAGTACAATCCGAACTGAGATGGCTTTTAGGGATTAGCTCGGCCTCACGACCTTGCAACCCACTGTCACCACCATTGTAACACGTCTCTAGCCCTACCCGTAAGGGCCATGATGACTTGACGTCATCCCCACCTTCCTCCGGCTTGTCACCGGCAGTCTCATCTGAGCGCCCAACTAAATGCTGGCAACAGACGACGAGGGTTGCGCTCGTTGCGGGACTTAACCCAACATCTCACGACACGAGCTGACGACAGCCATGCAGCACCTGTGTCCAGTCCAACTAAATGAAGAAATCCATCTCTGGAAATCCCAACTGGCATGTCAAGGGTAGGTAAGGTTCTTCGCGTTGCTACGAATTAAAGGACATGTTCCACCGCTTGTGCGGGTCCCCGTCAATTCCTTTGAGTTTTAACCTTGCGGCCGTACTTCCCAGGCGGTGTGCTTAAAACGTTAGCTCCGTCACTGAATGGCAATGCCACCCAACAACTAGCACACATCGTTTACGGTGTGGACTACCAGGGTATCTAATCCTGTTTGCTCCCCACACTTTCATGCCTCAGCGTCAGTTCCCGTCCAGTTGGCCGCCTACGCCACTGGTGTTCCTCCGAATATCTGCGAATTTCACCTCTACACTCGGAATTCCGCCAACCCCTCCGGGACTCTAGCAAGACAGTTTCAAAAGCAGTTCCAGGGTTGAGCCCTGGGATTTCACTCCTGACTTGTCTAGCCGCCTACGCATTCTTTACGCCCAGTGATTCCGAACAACGCTTGCCACATTCGTATTACCGCGGCTGCTGGCACGAATTTAGCCGTGGCTTCTTCTACGGGTACGGTCATTATCATCCCCGTCGAAAGAGCTTTACAACCCTAGGGCCTTCATCACTCACGCGGCATGGCTGGATCAGGCTTTCGCCCATTGTCCAATATTCCTCACTGCTGCCTCCCGTAGGAGTCTGGGCCGTGTCTCAGTCCCAGTGTGGCTGATCATCCTCTCAGACCAGCTACTGATCGTAGGCTTGGTAGGCCATTACCCCACCAACTACCTAATCAGACGCGGGCCGATCCTTCAGCGATAAATCTTTGATCCGGAGATATTATACGGTATTAGCACCAGTTTCCCGGTGTTGTCCCGTACTGAAGGGTACGTTCCCACGCGATACTCACCCGTGCGCCACTAACCCCGAAGGGTCCGTTCGACTTGCATGTGTTAGGCCTGCCGCCAGCGTTCGTTCTGAGCCAGGATCAAACTCTCAAGTTTGAATCCATGATTTCAAAAACATCACTGTTCTTGTCTCAAGTAAAAATTAACTTAGACCTGCAATCTTGCATAACTTATTGCGTGATAAGATTCTACAGAAAGCAAGTCTAGTTTTTAACAACGTGACAATAATCACGCTACTGCTGTCTGCGAATCTTCTCTTATAGTTTTGTCTTCACGATGTTTAATAACCACGACACAAACAAAGCCTAATCGGCGATTGTGTCACCGAGATCCGTATTCGTTTCTCGTTTCGTTTAGGTTTGCGGACTATAGCGACTTGCTATTTTGTCGTCAACCCCCTTTTTTCACTTTTTTAAAACTTTTTTTATTTTGTTTTAATTAGCTTCAATCGGGCCCTACAACGTTGTTTTGTTTCGTTTTTTCGAAGCAGTGCGTTGCAGAGAGCGGCTTTATATACGGGTACTTTTTGCTTGTCAAACATCTTTTTTAAAAAAATGTAAAAAAATTCAAAAACGACAGAAATCTGCAAAAAAACAAATGTTTATAAAGGCAATTCCAGCCTTTCAACATACCTGAGGCTGCATTACCCTGACCTTAAATTTGAACATTTAGCCAAAATTCGGCTCGGAACAGGGAAAATGCGTCAAAAATTATCGACCCTACTCTTCACATCCATTCTTTCGGGGCTAAGCATCGCCCCAATTTCCCACGCAGAATCACAGGAATCCTCTGCAAAGGGGGTGATCAGCAACTGGATCAGCCCTCCTGATATAGCACTGGAGCCCATTCTCCTCTCTTCCGAACAGCTATACGCCGCACAAATAGAAGAACTCCTACAGACAGGGGGGGGCTTATAACGAGGCGGGGCCGCCTACATATAAAGAGCGAAATAACCGGAAATCGTCTTTGGAGAAATACTACGAAGAGCGCAGCGGCGTTACATTGGATCAATTCGGGTACAATCTTCTTGTAAATTCGAAGCCCCCGCTCCAAAAGACAGGCAAAACATTAGGAGAAGTTCAGGACACATATATCCTCGGAAGCGGAGATGAAATTTCCGTGACAATAAGAGGGCAGGAAAACCTGAAGAGTTCAGTACAAGTATCAAGCGATGGGCAATTGATAATTGAAGACCTAGCGCCGATCTCCGCAGCGGGGCGTACGATTAAGAATGTGCGCGAAGAATTGCAATCTCTGCTGGGAGATTATTACAACACGGATATTTTTCTCTCCCTGACAAAAACAAAACAGCTAAATATACGCATAACAGGCAATGTCACAACTCCCGGCGACATTACGCTATCCTCATATGATACAGTGATGGATGCGCTCATTGCTGCGGGCGGCGTATCAAAAACAGGGACACTGAGGCAAATCAAAATAATTCGAGGAAACTCTTCGAGCATCATTGATCTTTACGGACTTCTAGTATTCGGATCAGCGACGTCCGATATTACACTCCGTGATGGAGACACAATACAGGTGGGACCTATCGGACCAACAATAGCGATATCTGGAGCAGTCAAGCGCGCGGGCATATACGAAATTCCTCCCGCGTTTAATGCACTCTGGAAAGAGAACGGGGAGACCAGCCAGAAACTCTCTCTTGATGATTTGCTTATGCTCTCAAGCGGTCCACTCGCACCCGGTAAGCTACGCTATATTCGCCTGACACCCGATCATATGGGGCGAGACACGACAGAAGATATAAAGGAAACAGACCTGAAAATTTTCAGGGATGGAGACATCCTCACCATACTAAAAGGGAAAGAGGTAAGAACCAACGCAGTCGAGCTATCAGGCAACACGCGCGCTGACGGAGTCTATTCTATAAAGGACACACCATCGCTTTCGTATCTGTTGAGTGATGAGACGATCTTGACACAAGACACCTACCCGCTGATCGGAATTGTTGAGCGTTGGAACCCTTCACAACTATCAACAGAGCTAATTTCTTTTTCTCCAAAAAAGATCATCAATGGCGAAGCAGACATCAGATTGAGAGAATCGGATCGTGTTATGCTCTTTACTAGGGCCGAGATCAAATCCATAGGCGCACCAGAATCAGGCATGAACGAAAACGCCCTGAAACTCGCTTCGTTGAACACCAATGCCTTCGGCACAAGCGACATCGAATCAGATTCGCAAAATCAGCTCCCCCCTTCCACACTCGCCCCGAATATCAGGCACCTCCTTTTAGAACATTCTGTATTTATTCGTGGATCTGTTAGAAACAGCGGATCCTTCCCGATTGCAAATGGTACAACTCTCGATTCGTTACTAGCCGCAGCTGGAGGCCCATCTCTGGAGGCAAGTCTCGGTAACATCGAAATCACCCAACCATTAGGCGAAGGGCAAAACAAACGCAGTAACATTGATCTATCCGGCACACCGGCGCGGACCATCCCATTACATCCGGGCGATACAATTAGAATCAATCAGAAATTCCGCCGCATTGAAGATAATCATGTGCTCTTGGTCGGTGAAGTTCGCAACCCTGGAACATATGACCTCTTGCCGGGAGACACTCTATCAAAACTTATTGAGCGTGCAGGCGGGATTACAGAACAAGCCTATCCGAAAGGCGCTATATTCTCCCGCAAGACGGAGCGCTTGAGAGAGGAACAACGCTTCCGCGCGCAAGCACGTGACCTTGAACTGAAACTGGCGTCTGCCCTATCCCAAAAGAATGAAGACAAAAAACCTGACACTGATGAAGTCACCTTGGCTCAATCTCTTATTGCAGATTTGAAAAATGCAGAAGCATTGGGTCGCCTTACCATTGAAGCGGATCCCGGTATGCTGGCGGCAAATCCGGACATGGATATTTTGCTGGAAACAGGCGACCGCATTTATGTGCCCAAACGCCCGTTAACTGTCCGCGTAGCTGGCGAAGTTCTCTCTCCGGCCTCCCTGCAGTTCCGCTCGGGTAAAAAACCGCGCATCTATATAGATGAAGCCGGTGGCTTTACTTATAATGCCGATAAAGACCGTGCATTTGTTGTTTATCCGGATGGCAGCGCTTCTCCGCTTGCTGTCTCCGCATGGAACCATTCTGCCGATATGATTCCTCCGGGATCAACGATCATTGTCCCGCGAGATCCGAAACCTCTAACCTTTATGGATGGCGCAAAGGACCTCAGCCAGATTTTGGCCAATCTCGCCACAACCGCAATCTTTGCTGATGATATAGCTGATGACAACTAATAAAACATTCTCAGTTGTTACCATCACCTATAACAACCGCGCAGGGTTAGAAAAAACCGCGCACTCTATTATTGCCCAAACCTGCGCAGATTACGAATGGCTCATTATAGATGGCGCTTCAACAGACGGGACTCACAAAGACTTTTCTATGTATCCCTCTGCCGTAATTATCAGTGAGCCGGATCAGGGAATATATGATGCCATGAATAAGGGACTGGGTCGTGCCGCAGGCAGGTATATTATCTTTATGAATGCAGGCGACCAATTCTCAAATAAAGATATTCTCCAAACCGTCAAAGATCGGATTTTCTCATCACCTGACCTTATCTATGGAGACTCTTTCGAAGAAACTAAAAGCGGTACTAGACATTACAAACGCGCAAAACCCGCTTTGCAGATCGCACGAGGGCTATTCACGCATCATCAATCCATCTTTTATAATAGACAATCTTTAGGTATGCGCCGCTATGATCTGTCCTATAAAATTGCAGCAGATTATCACCTGACACTGAATTTTCTAAAAGAACACAAAATAACATCCTATATTCCGATTCCGATTAGCATCTTTGAAGATGGTGGAATATCACAAAGGAATGTAACACTAGGTCGTGATGAGCAATTTCGAGCACGGAAGGAATACGGCATCGCCAACTGGAAAAATCTGTTTCTGACCCAAAAACAAAAAGCGGCGAGTTGTCTACGCCGCTATTGTCCAAATCTGTTCTGGAGACTTAAACGTAAGGCCCCATAACTTTGCCAAGATAGGATGTCTTTGCTTCCGGACGCTTTCCGGTCAACTTTTCAACTGCCGCTGATTTCACAGCCTCGATAAAATCGAGTCCCAAGGCAACAGCCCCGATAATCGGCGCAGTCGAGTTAAAAAAAGCTTGTTCTAATTTTGGTGACATCTTCTCTTCTCCTGTTTTTATAACTTATATTTTATAATTATAGTTCTAGTTCCAACCGGACATTCTATCTTCCATACTCGTCATATCAGCGGCATTACCATGCGCCTGAGAGCTGCCTTCCAGTGACCGGACAAAGTTTGCCAAACATTTTTTGGCAACCAAGCCTACAACACTTTGAAAGTTTTTGACAAGAAAGCCAATACTTTCATCTGAATGTCCACTTTGTGTCATAAAGTAACGAACAATCATGAATATCCCCCTGCTGGAATATATATTCAAAACACCATCGCATATTTACGTAATGTATTTTATGTATTTATAGTACTTATATTTCCCGATTGCAAGTTTATGCCCATATTTTCCGTCAAGAAAGCCCAATTTCAGTATAAATCCAACTAGAAACAGAATTTCAGGACGGAATCGACTGCCACGCAACAATGACTTTACACATTGACGCCAATGAACTGGGTCAATAGGCCATGCCCCTTTTTTATTCATACCGGCTTCCCACGCAGCGTATTTTTCATGCCGAAACGCCCATGCCCGTTCGTCCTCCAGAGCATAATGCACTAGATAAGACTGCAATGATCCGATCCTCAGATCATTCCTCAGACAAACGGGCTGATAATGGCCTTCGATCTCTCCCATTCCCGGAATATCAAGATCATCTACAACCGGAAACCCCATACGAGCACGATCAAACAATGCAATTTTTTTATTAGGAAGACCGAAACGCAAAACCTTTCCACCAACAGAATATCGACCGGTTACAAAGAACCCGCATTCTTGCGGCATGGAGGAGGAGAACAAATGCCGTATCTCTTCTATCAATTCGGGGGTAAAAATCTCGTCTGCGTCCAGAAAGAAAACCCAATCATGTTTGAGCGGTAAATTATCCAGACACCACTGCCGCTTTTTCGGGTACTGACCGTTCCAAGTGAACGTGATAACGTCAACTCCACACGCACGGGCAATATCGCCTGTCTGATCACGGCTATGCGAATCAACAACAAGAATTTCATCAAAATCCTGAACAGACCGGAGGCAAGCCTCAATACGCTGTCCTTCATTCTTGGTCACAACAATAACTGTAACGGGAATTTGACCTTGGCTCATAAATTGTCCTGATAGTCGTTTAATTCCTGACGGATAGTAAAGAATAAAAGACCGAGAATAAATCCTAATATGCCCAGAACAGGAAACAATATAACAGCACGCGGTGATACAGGACGCGGACTAACATTGGCATCCTCGATGATGCTAAGCGCATAAGGTGTCTCGATAGACAGCAGCATTCTGCGCCGTTCTTCCGCCATCAATAACCTTGTCAGAGATTTACGATGCTCTGGATGTAGTGTTGCCTTCATCTCTCGCTTTAACCACTCTATACGCGCCTCGACATCACGTCTGACATCCATACGGATAAGTTGATCTGAAATTCGTACCAAATTACCCAATATTCTCTCTGCAAAGGCAGGATCAGGATGCGTATAAACCAGACGCACACTCCCTGTGTCACCAATCGGGTCAATCTGAACAGCACGAACAAGATGTTCGGATAGGTCGACAGCCCCCTGAACTTGCCCTGATCCACCGATAAAACGTGAACTTCGGTTCACCCCCGCCAACGTCCCATCCATCTTCAACAAAACAGCTGCCACCGCGGGGCCACGCAAACTTTGTTGGAAGCGGATATATTCCCCATCTTGGGAAACAGCCTGAGCCGAAGACGGCGACAAAACAGGGGGAACATCTTCTGCCAGAAAATTAAGAGCCTCAGCCCCCTGACGCGGAGGCGCGACAATCATGCGCGCTTCATATTGAGGCTTGAGGACAAACAACAAAACGCAAGCCACCAAGCACCCTACAAGAAATCCAACGGCCAGAGATACTCTGGCACACCACAAATATGTGACAAAATCTGCTAACGAATAGATTCGCTTATGGGACGAATGGGACATCAAGCTTCAGTCGAATAAATATGAACTGATGAGAAGATTAGAGGAAACCTCTAAGCAACGCGAGTACGAATCGTATCTCTAGCGCTTCTAATCCACGAAGAAATGGAATGATCAGGGGAGAAGTCCTTGCCTGCACGGCTGGCCCCTGTCATCGCGGCAAACCAGCTATTCCCATCCAGTCTCATTTGGAGAATTTCAGCGGCCAATTTTTTGGCATTCCCCTGCTCGACAATCGCCCCCGCTCCATATTCACGGATGACACGGGCAGTTTCTGTATGGTCGGGTCCTATCAGAATGCAAGGCCGCCCCGCGGCCAATGCAGCATAAAGTTTCGAAGGCACCAGCATACCGGCAGCTTCATGTTTCATGCTAATCAGATGGACATCGCCACTTTCCATCAACTCTTTCAAACGGGAGACAGGTTGAGCAGGAAGCAAACGGATGTTATCCAAACCACGCCGCGCCCGTTCATAAGCGATTCTGTCATAGCCTGCACCTTCACCAACAAAAACAAACTCGATCTCAGGATGCTCTGGCGACAGCAAGGCTGCAGCTTCCAGTATTGTGCTGACAGGATGGGCGCGCCCCAGATTTCCGGCATAAAGAACGCGGAATTTAGGTGTCTCATCCAGAAAGAACGGGCGATCTTTCAAAGCCCCACGCGCCTGAGCAGCAAAATTGCCATTAGCGGCACCTTTGATACGGATAGGAGATCTGGCGGAAGTTTGCGCACCTGACGCCGCAGACAAAGCAACACGAGCGTTCTGCACGCGCGAAACTTGTTCAGCACTACCTTTAACAGGTGCTAGCGTAAAATTAGACAGCTCGAGATCAGGCCAGTTCGGAATGATCGTGACTTTGGACATATCCAGCCCTGTAAAGGCCAAATGCTTTGCCATACAGCGCCCGACCACAACAACACGGTCACAGGATTTCATCGCACGACGGGACGTTGCTTTCAGAAAGTTCATAACTTTTGTCGGGATATTCAATCCAAGTACCGGCAGAATGTCAGGATAAAGATCATGACACCAGTGAATGTGGGAACAACGTTTGAAGCGGGCAAGAATACGCCCTGCAACAACCAACATAGGCGGATCAGTCAAAGTGACAACCATATTATGACGAGGAAGTATCAAGGCAGAGAATAACAGTTGAACCCATATCCAGAAATACGCCCAAATGGATTTGGCTCCTGAAGAGGAAATCCTGCGCACAGTCACAGGCCCGTCCTGATAAACGCCTGATTTTGGTCCGGTCGTTAGAACAGTGACATCCCAGCCATCCCGCTCAAAAGCATGCGCCAAATCTCTTAATACGCGCCCTGTAGCACCCCGAACCGGAGGATAGACACGATTAATGAATAAAACGGATGGACGTTTCATACCCTAAAAAACCTGCTCCCCGCCCTTGCCGGTACGGAAAAAAATAGCTGCGTGATGTTGAAGTAGGGTTTTTATGCCACAACAGACGATTTTTTTTCAAGCTTTAGATGCGCTTTTTCAAAAAATACCAACAAGATAAGTCCGAAACCTAAGGATTTGTAGCTTGCGTAGATCCCGCCCGAAATCAGTAAAGGGAACAGCAAAATGAGGAATAAAGCGCGTCTTTGGACCAAAACCGGCAAGGCCTTCATAACGACAAAGATAAGGGTCGTAAAAACCAGCCCCGCCCCCAACACACCCATTTTAAGGAAAAGGGACGACAACAGGGAGTGGGTAAACAAAACAGAAAGCCCGCCGACTGCCGGATTTTCAAACCGCATTCCCCACCCATAGCCAAATAGCGCATGCACCCAATCCCGAAACACAAGATCCAGAACCGTTTGCCACTCTTGCGCACGGGAATTCAGCCCCACCAACTGCGTTTTCCGAACCAAAAGAGCAAAGATTTCAGACAGATAAGGCCATAGCGCCCAGCAAATCCCACCCATCACAACACCAAAAACCAGAACTCTGGCAGGATAAGTCCGCAATAACAGAAGCAACATTCCACCCAACACCAGAACCACAGCTGTTAAACCTGCCCTCTGGACCATAAAGATCATCGACAGCACAGGAACAAAAGCCAGAAGAGCAAAAAACACAGCGCGCCCGACACACCCTTTAAAAAAGAACGAAATGAAAGCACACACCAGACACCAAAGCGCACAGAACAACACCTCGGGACTATTCGCAAGATAGAGTAAGTCTGCTGGTGAGCCCAATTGAAACCCGTGCGCGAGATCGAAATGATCAAGATAAGGAATAAGCGCGCGAGCAGCAAAACAAAAACCAACCACAGCGATCACAACATAATAGGACTCTCCCAACGCGGCGAGATGGTCTTTATAAAAAGGATAGAGAAACAAAAATAGGAACGGGATAATATCACGGATCATATCCTCGACATCATGCCCATGCATAAAACCTACCACCATCGGGACAAAACAACACGCAGACATGATACTTAAAAATAATCCGTCTTCACGAATATCTGGAAGTCCAAGGCTAGCCAGAAGCAATCCGCCGACCGCCATCTCGACCCACCCGTAACTGTCTGGTGTCGGAGACCCGAACAATCCGTAAATCAGCAGAGCCAGAACAAAAGCCTGCGTCCTCCACGACAGAAAAATAAAAGACTGTGTTATCTCGTGTAAAATGCGGGAATCAGACATATGTTATGTCCCAAGAGCCTCGAATAACATCTTGCTGGCAATCAGGCATAGCAAAATAGCAAATACATACTTCAATTTCTTAACGGGCATAGCGTGGGAAGCCTTCACACCTAACGGCGCACACAGAACACTGAACGGCACAATCAAACCCCACGCAGGCACATTGACGAACCCGATAAAGCCTTGTGCATCAATCTTGATCGGTGCACCGATCAATACATACCCGAGAGCCGCAGGAATAGAAATCACAACACCCAAAACAGAAGACGTTGCTATAGCCCGGTGAAGGGTAACTCCCGCGCGAGACAGGTACGGCACATTGAGAGTAGCCCCGCCAATACCGACCAATGTCGAGAAAACACCCACCAGAGCCGCAGCTGGAAATGCAACAAACCACTTTAACATGACAGAATACCCATCTCCGCCTTCCTTCTTGAAAAAAATCAGGGCAGCCAAAATATAAAGCCCAACCGCAAAAATGAGCTGGAGCTGTGCGCTTTTTAGCCCTGAAACAACAAAGATACCAATAGCAACCCCAACCACTAGCGCCGGAGCCAACGCCTTGAATGCAGCCCAATCAACAGCACCACGTTTGATCTGCGCACGTGTCGAAGACAATCCCGTTGGAATGATGATCGCCATAGCCGTTCCCAACGCAGTATGCATTAGAACTTCAGGGGGAAGAGAGTCAGGATAAAAACGATGCCCGATATAATAAAGTGCCGGGACAAGAACAGCCCCTCCTCCAACACCAAGTAAGCCTGCAATAAACCCTACAAAGCAGCCTAATCCGATAAAAATCGGCAGAGCTATTAAAAAATCCGACGTTAAAAAATCCATAAGCCATTCATATCACGTCCTTTTTTTCACAGGACTCTTTTTTACAAATTTTCCAGTAAAAATTAACCACTCACTAAGGATTTATCAGCATTATAGAAAACAAGAACAGGGTCTAAAAGAAAGTCGGTCAAAAAAATGCCGCAAAATTGGCTCTGAGGACGGTGTGATATGCATGTAAATATTAAAGAGTTTGTCGAACAATCCGGACTGAACGAACCGTTTTATCCGGGAAAAAGACTGGTAAAACCCTGCCCGCAGCCAGGTGAGTTTCGCTCCCATTGCGTAGTCTACGACTGGCGCGATCCTGCGAAAATCCGTGTTGAAATCAAAGCTGGACTAACCGGTCAGGATCTTGCTGCAAAAGATCTTGCAAGATATCCCGTAAGTTTCCAAGCTCCATCCTATATCGAAATTGATGTCCAGACCGGAGACATGAAAACCGTTACACAAAAACTCGTCGCAAATGATGATGACGAAGAAGATGACGAGGATGGTGACGGTCGCACAGGAAAATCAGGCGGCGGCGGAAAACGTCCTTCCAGAAAACTTGAAGAAGATGTCAGCCATTCACGACTATCATTCTCCTCTGCCGTAGAGGGTGCCATGCCACAAATTGGCAAGGTTGTCGACATGGTGATCATGGGAATGAAAATTGCCGAAGAAGCCTATGATAGTGTGATGTCCCGTATGACCAAGCAGATCAGCCATGCAAAGATTTCTGCAACGGAATTGGTGGCAGCCGCAGGTAAACTTGTAACCAAATTCACGCCTCCGGCCTTCCTAAAGCCACATGGGGACGAAAATAAGGTCTACAAATACAACCGAGAGAAAAACGAACCCATGTTCACCGGAATGCTCCCCGGGTGACGGCAGATGACGTCATAATCACGCGCTAACGCATTATATCCCTTGACGAACTGCCTTTGTAATTTACAAAGGCGGTAAGTCTTTTTACAAAACAGGATACCCTATGTCAGAGAATGACGATCACAATAACCAACAAGATAATATCGTGCAGTTTGCGCCACGTCCAAAAAAACATGGCCCTTCTTCGCCGCGCACACCGCAACATCCGCAGATGCTCAATATCCCGCACACAACAAAAATGCTGGCAGGATTATTTCTTGGAATTCATTTTCTCCTGTTTGCCGCCTCAACACTTGGCATCTATCCAAACGCCATGCAACTGGCAGACTACTATGGAGGATTTATTCCTGGAAGCTGGACGGGAGTTGTTCCGTTTTTCTGGTGGACACCACTTACACCGCTAACATCCATGTTTCTCCATGGCTCATGGATGCATATTGGAATGAATTTATTGATGATGGTGGCCATCGGGAGTGGTGTTGAAAAATGGCTGGGCCAAAAACGATATCTGATCTTGTTTTCCCTCTCTGGGCTGATTGCACTCGTAACACATCTCGCCGTCTCGCCATTTTCGGATATGCCTGTTGTCGGCGCGTCCGGAGCAATCAGCGGACTTTTCGGAGCAATCTTATTGGGCATGCGCTCTGGCAATGCCCCTGCAACACCACTCGGACCAAATATGATGCCTGTTATTCTGGTTTATATCGGGATATCCGTATTGACGGGAATAATGGGTAGTCCTGATGGGTCCAACGTAGCTTGGGTAGCGCATATCGGTGGATTTTTAGGCGGCATAGGCATTGCACATATAATGCTAAAGAAAGCATCATAAAAAGAAATTATTCTGCGGCCAAAGCCTTCAATTCTCCATGAACCTCAGGGAGAACAATTTCCCAGTGTAATGTATTGAAATACCCTTCTGGCTGTACAATAGGAGCCCAGCTCGAAAACTTGCGATGCGTTCTGGAGCACACCCAAAAAGCCGTCCTCTCTGAGGCATAAGAGCGGTCCATCCACTGACGAATCGCGTCAGGCCGATTGGTTGTTTTTTCTTCCAATGTCACCCACAATTCATAAACCTGTTTATCGATACGAACTTTCTCTGCCTTAGAAAGCATCATACGCGCATCCCCCCACAGGCTTTCTTCAATGGCAGCTTTTGCCAATTCAATGTACGAACAAAATGCCTCAGGATGGTACTTGGCAAACCCTTCAACCCACTTGAATTTTGGGGATACAGCACCCGACTTACGCAGCGGCATTGTTTTGGCCAACATCGAAATCAAGTCAGGATGAACAACTCGCTTCCAGGCTTTCAGCAATACGGCCTCGGCACGTTTGCGCTCGTCACGATCCAAAAAGAGCTGCGCAAGCCGCATGACAGCAGGAACGAAAGTAAAATCCAGATCAACAGCCCGACGATAAAACGCCAAAGCTTCTTCACCGCGTCCCTCTTCCTTGGCCATATCCCCCAGCGCACAATAAATCGCGATCCGATCGGATTGCGCCGCTGCCTTGTCGATGACTTTGCGTTTCACAGCCTGATCCAAAGTCACCAGCGCGTCATTCCAAATCGTCATCCGAATTTCAAGATCATAAACGGTTTTAAGGAGCGCATAATTTTTCGGATATTTTTTAACAGCCTCCCGCGCCAAAGATAAAGCCTTCGGAAAGTCGGACGCCAGAATTGCATTTTGTACCAACCCTTGAAGTCCAAGCAAGGATGTTTCTGCATTTTTCAAAAGCAATTGATATGGTTCATCCACATTGGAAAATTTACCCATCTCGCGCATAGCCTGTGCCTGTAACAACAGAGGCAAGCCTTGCTCATCTGCAGGTAAAAGTTTTTGAGCACGGAACGCCAGATAATTGGCATTCTTATGGTCGCCTGTAGCCGCTGCCGTAAGACTGCGCAACAAAGCTTTATACCCTTCCGCATGCCGCTTCTGGGAACGGTATCTAAGGAAGGCACTCGGAAAAGAAAAGATGCGATAGGCCAGACCCGATACAAACACCAGAACAAGGAATCCGATAAAGGCTGAAACAGCCAGGAAGCCCATTTGCACCGTCACATGGTAATCTGCCCACCCAAGCTGCACCTCACCCGGTAAAGTTGCTAGGTACGTTGCAACACCAAGAATAAGACAAACTTTCAACAGATACCAAATTGTACGGATCATTATTGGGCGCCTCCGTTAGGCAATTGTTGAGGCATTTGTTGCTGAACAGATTTCGGTACAAAACTTTTGAATTCATTCATCATGGAATTCAAGCCGCCGCCTGTCGCCATATAAGCCCCGCCTGCACCACCTGATTTCCGCCCCATGGATTGAATCTGTGTCTTGAGTTTCAACAACATGTTTTGCCCCAACATTTGTTGAACCTGGCGGGCCATGATGGTGGCCTGCGCCTGATCAATAAACGGCTGGGTTTTTTCTGCGGCAGGTCCTTCAATTCCTTGAAGAATAGCGATAGCCCCCTCAACATCCCCCTGATCGAGAAGCTTCTGTGCATCGGCCACTTTGATCTGGGTATCCGTACCGGAAATTTGCTGGCCGTTTTTTTCTACAGTGACAAGATTCCCGAAACGCGCCAGAGCTTTTTGTTCAATCGAGACATCCTGACCCGCAAGCGAAGCAGCCACAATCTCGCCTGTCATAGAACGAAACTCGGTTGATAATCCTTGGGGTGTTAGAACTCCACTTTTTGCTTTTGGTGCCAGACGATCAATAGCGGCAGCCAGATCAGGATCATCCTTTGCCAAAGTTGCTTTAAGGATAGTCAAATCCTGATCAAAAGATTCGTTGTCGCGCGCCAGAGAATCACGAAGCTGAGCCATACCGACCAACATCACAGCAGCTTTCATATCCTCAGGAGCAACATCTTTGAATGTCGCAGCAATTGCAGGATCATTCTCTTTCAACTGGGTTAGAACAGACTCGATATCCGTCTCGCCAGCTCCTTCCGGCAAAGAAACTGCAGAGGCCAATTGTCCGATAATTACTTCAACCTGCGCACTCCCTTCCGGTGAGTTTTGCAAATTTTCGAAACGCAACATCAAATCTTGTAATCCCATGGATTTGGCTTGTGCCACCATGGTCTGCATATGTTGTTCTATCTTGGCTAAACGTTGTTGCATATTGCCGGATTGCAAATCAGCCTGAAGCGCATCAATAACATCCTTATAGGACTTCGCCTGCTCGGTAAGTTCCCCGACTTTATTTTGCAAGGCGCTCAGTTGGGCTTGATACTCCGCAGGAATGAGAGACGATGACTCCTGTTGGGTCGTTTCTTTCATATCGGCAACTTGCTGCTCCAGCTCGGTAATACGCTCTTGCTGATCAGCCAACTTGTTGACTTTAGGAGCAATAGCAAACACAGAGCCTATAGCCGCAGCAGAGAAAATAAGAACAGCAGAAATAATCAGCGTAGTTTTTGTACCCTGTCCGCTCGACTGCCTCATAATCTGGGAACGTGCGCGAACGGATTCATCCGTTTCGAAATCTTGGGCATACGGCTTAGGAGATGCGGCAGGACGCACAGGAATTTCTTTTTCACGAACCGTAGGGTTTTGGGAATCCTTCGCTTCAGGTTGGACAACTCCCTCACCATCCAGAAGATTGCCCAGATCAATTTGGTGAACTTTGGCAGCTGCGATAATATCGTCACGACGATTACCCGGAATAGATTGACGTTGTTTCCATCCTTGGACAGTGGTCACGGCAACGCCCATTTTATTCGCCATAGGACGGATGCCTCCGAAACGTTCGATAATTTCGACTGCATTATTGATATTGGTATCCGGTTGGTTTGAAGTCATACTTTTTCCCGTAATATAGTTTTTAACTCATGATATAGACCAGATTGGTCTGCTGTACGAGCAACATACACAGACCTCCAGTGGAATTGCGAGACAGAGTCTAACACCTGCGCCGAGAGGCACAAGAGATTTATATCGGAAACGTACATCTCAAGACCATATTCTTTAATTAAGTCGGCTAGAATTTCGCCGCTCCGCTTGGAAAACAGTGTAATACAGAATAAATTCGGAAAATCGGCGCGCAGGTCATTCGGAAAAACACGTACAGCGTCAGCCCTGTACATCACAATCTCTGTCCATTGATACGCAGGATATGTCCCGACAAGATCTCGCGTCACATCTTCCCCGCGCCAATAATGAAGGGTTCCTGCGGGAATCTCGGACACTACGAGTGCCATCAACTCGTCAACACCACCATTCCCGTTCGTGCGTACATCGCTAAATCCATAGCTCCGCGCTTTTTGGGCGCTCACATCCCCGACACAATACACAGGACAGGGCAAAAAAGGCGTTACATCCTGTTTTCTGGTCTCGAGAACAGAAAAGACCTGCGCACTGGTAATAATCAGGGCATCTGGAATTTCAGAGGGAAGTGCAAACGAAACTGGCTGAATATCAAGAACAGGAAATATAACGGGATCAACACCCAATTCGCGAATATCTTCGGCAAACGCTCTGGCCTGATCCTTGGGACGCGTGACCAGAACCTTCTTTCCCATATTAGAGAATCCCCTCGGGAAGACGTGGCTTAAGACGATGACCAATCACTTGCCCCATAGTACGAGCATCCTCGATACTGGCTACAGGACCCGAGATCGAATCTTCAAAAAATTCTGATCCGTCAGGCTGCGCTACAGCAACCTTCAAATGCATCACCCCATCCATCAAAGTTGCAAACGCGCCAACTGGTGTATGACAAGACCCGTCAAGAACTTGTAACGCCGCGCGTTCGGCAGTCATCACCAACGCAGTCTTCGGACATACAATCGCATCAAACAAAGCTGCATTCGCATCATCTCCGACACGAAGCTCAATACCGATTACGCCTTGCCCACAAGCAGGCAAGAATTGATCAGGGTCAAGAATAGATGTGACATGCTCGCTTAAGCCCAAACGATTAAGCCCGGCCATTGCCAAGAACGTTGCATCAACCATCCCTTGTTGAAGCTTTTCAATACGGGTCGGAACATTACCGCGAAACGGCACGACTGAGAGATGCGGGTATTTAGCCAGCAAAAACGCCTGACGTCGCAAACTGGATGTTCCCACCGTTGCACCCTCGGGTAATTCAGCAAGACTCTTATATTTGGCAGACAAAAAAGCATCACGCGCATCTTCACGAGGCAGAAAATGCTCGATCTTAAGCCCTTCAGGCAAGAAGGACGGCATATCCTTCATCGAGTGAACACCACAATCCACTTCACCGGCCAGAATACGCTGCTCGATCTCATGGGCAAACTGGCCCTTTCCACCTTTGCTTTCCATCAAACGGGTCTCGCCGTCGGAAGGTTTCCAGTCACCGGACGTCAGAATTTCAACAATTTCAACCTCTAAATCAGGGTGAGCTTTGCGTAGGGCATCAGCCACCAGATTGGTCTGGGTTAATGCGAGCTTGGAGCCGCGCGTCCCGATACGAAGTTTTTGAGACATAATGCCCTTTAATGCCTTTGAATTATTATGTTTTTTCAAAAATATTCCATAGCGATATACCAAACATTTCCCTTTGGCAACTCCCTCTTACCCTTACCCACAGGAGAGACTTGGAAAAACGGGTGGGATGCCATATAAGAAAACCATGAATATTCTGGGAATTGAAACAAGTTGCGATGAAACTGGCGTAGCGGTAGTGAATAGCCACCGCGAAGTCTTGTCGCATATAGTCCTGAGTCAGATTGATACACATCAGGTGTTTGGCGGGGTTGTTCCCGAAATTGCCGCCCGCGCCCATCTCGATCATCTGGACCATCTGATCGGCGAGGCGATGAAACAAGCCGGAATCGACTTTTCCGATCTTGACGGCATAGCAGCAACCTGCGGTCCAGGACTAATTGGTGGAGTAATGGTCGGGATGATGGCAGGGAAAGCCATAGCCCTTGCCCATAACAAGCCGTTTATTGCAGTCAATCATCTGGAAGCTCATGCCTTGACCCCACGCTTGGTGAAAGACATTCCTTTTCCGTATCTTGTTTTACTGGTTTCCGGCGGGCATACACAAATTCTGGCTGCCGAAGATATTGGCATCTATCACCTTTGGGCATCGACCCGAGATGACGCTGTTGGCGAATGTTTTGATAAATCAGCCAAAATGATGGGCCTTCCCTATCCGGGCGGCCCGCATCTGGAAAAACTCGCGGCCCTATGCCCTGACCTTGAAAAAGCCAAACAGGACTTTCCCTTCTATATACCGATGAAGGGCAGCAAGGAGATTGAATTCTCTTTCTCGGGCCTCAAGACTGCGATGCGTCAAGCGTTGGAAAAAAATCAGGATACGCCGGAAACCCGCGCAGGCCTCGCCGCCTCATTTCAATCAACGCTGGCAGAGACACTTGCTTATAGAGCAGGGCAAGCCATGGAAAGATTCAAATCCCTCTATCCCGATAAAGATTGCCCCGCATTGATTGTCTGCGGTGGAGTCTCCGCAAACAAAACAATCAGGCAAACTCTGGAAACGACTTGTGCAGGGCGCGGATTTTCTCTTATGGCACCCCCTCTGCAATATTGTACGGATAACGGTGCCATGATTGCATGGGCGGGGGTTGAACTCCTCAAGGCAGGGCGTATATCATCTCTCTCGTTCAAGGCCCGTCCGCGCTGGCCACTTGAAGAGCTAAAGGATCTAACAACATGAGTAAAATCGCCATCATCGGATCTGGCGCATGGGGTACAGCCCTGGCACAATGTTATGCGACCGCAGGTCACGATGTGGATCTGTGGTGTCGGGATCGTGAGCAAGCCCGCGCCATGACTGAAAGCGGCGAAAACGCAAAACACCTTGCAGGAATAAAACTCCACAATAACATCGACATCAAAACAGACCTTTCTGAAGTCGTAACAGCAGATGTCATCTTGAATGTGACCCCTGCCCAATATCTGCGCGACAACCTGAAAAAAATTGCCCCTTTATTGCGCGATAATGAAGTGATGGTAATTTGTGCCAAAGGCATTGAAATATCGAGCCACCGGCTTTTGTCGGATGTTGCAAAAGAAGAATGTCCGAAAGCACGCATAGCGCTTCTCACGGGACCGAATTTTGCACGTGATATAGCACGTGGCTTACCCAGTGCCTCAACTCTTGCTGCAGATCGCGAGACAGGACAATTTCTTGTAGACAAACTTACGGCACGCAACCTACGCCTATACACAACAACGGACATAATCGGAGCACAAATCGGAGGCGCCATCAAAAATGTTATCGCCATCGCCTGCGGTATATGTCACGGCCTCGACTTGGGAGAAAGCGCTCGCGCAGCCCTTGTGACGCGAGGCTTAGCAGAGATAGCTCGACTTGCGGAGGTCATGGGAGGAAAACGGGAAACCTTGATGGGCCAATGCGGCATTGGTGATTTGATGCTCACCTGTTCCAGCATGCAATCCCGTAACTTTTCTTGCGGCGCTGAGCTCTCCAAGGGCAAAACCCTCGAACAAATTATGGCAGAGCGTAATAGTGTCACTGAAGGCGTAACTACCGCCAGAGCCGCCTATGAGCTGGCTAAATCCAAACAAATCGATATGCCCGTAACAACCGCTATATACAAATGCCTTTACGAAAATATTTCAATCAAGGATGCGTTGGACCAAATTCTCAATCGCCCGTCCCGGCATGAGCACGAATAGTCCCTCGATCAAACAGGAGAACAAAGAGAATGGCATATTGGCTGATGAAATCCGAACCCAATGTCTTCGGATGGGAAGATCTCAAGGAAAAAGGGACAGCTCCATGGGATGATGTGCGCAATTATCAGGCCCGCAACAACATGAAAGCCATGAAAAAAGGTGAACAGGTTTTCTTTTATCATTCTAACATCGGCAAAGAAATTGTCGGCATCATGGAAGTCGTGCGGGAACATTACCCTGACCCTTTGGATGAACGATTCGTACTGGTTGATATGAAATGTAAGAAAGCTTTTAAGAACCCTGTTTCTCTGTCTGACATCAAAGCAGATCCGCGCCTTCAAAATATCGCGTTAATCCGCCAATCCCGCCTATCTGTAATGCCGATTACGGATGAGGAATGGAAAATTCTTTGCCAAATGGGCGATATCTGATTTCGTATTAACCCATTTGAAAGACTTATAAAATTCACGGCAAATTGTTGCGGCGCAGAATGCTTTTTACCATCCTATAGCGTATAATTTAAGTATATCCAATTTTACTCAACTTGCTGGAGTTAGTAATGTCTTTTGAAGAACGCTTTGAACCGCCTGTCGAACTGGCGAAGACTGCCCATATCAACGCAGAACAATATAAGGAATTATATGATCTGTCGGTTAAGGATCCGGAGAAATTCTGGGGGGATATGGCCAAACGGATTTCTTGGGACAAATTTCCGACAAAGATAAAATCTACAGATTTCACCGGTGATGTTTCCATCAAATGGTACGAAGACGGAATTTTGAATGCCAGCTATAACTGTATCGACCGCCATATACCCGAGCGCGCCAACCAGACCGCGCTCATTTTCGAAGGTGACGATCCGTCAGAAGACAAATATGTTACATACGCAGAACTGAAAGACGAAGTCTCGAAACTTTCAAATGCCATGAAAAAACACGGCGTCAAAAAAGGCGACCGCGTGACGATTTATATGCCAATGGTTCTGGAAGCAACCTATGCCATGCTGGCTTGCGCACGTATCGGGGCAGTCCATTCTGTTGTGTTCGGAGGATTCTCACCGGAATCATTGCGGGATCGTATTCTCGATTGTGATTCAACATTCATCATTACAGCGGACGAAGGCCTGCGCGGCGGTAAGAAAGTTCCGCTCAAAGCCAATACAGATGCCGCACTCAAAAACTGCCCAGATGTCAAAACTGTTCTGGTTTTAAAACGCACAGGTGGAACGATAGATTGGACTGAAGGGCGCGATGTGTGGTGGCACGATGAAGTGGACAGCCAAAGCACAGATTGTCCACCTGAACCGATGAATGCGGAAGATCCACTCTTCATCCTCTACACATCAGGTTCGACAGGGAAACCTAAAGGCGTTCTCCACACTACGGGGGGCTATATGGTTTACACATCCCTCACGCATCAATGGTCTTTCGACTATCACGATGGTGATATCTATTGGTGTACGGCGGATGTGGGCTGGGTCACAGGTCATTCCTATATTGTGTACGGCCCGCTCACCAACGGGGCAACATCCCTTGTCTTTGAAGGAGTACCAAACTATCCGGAATGGGATCGCTTCTGGCAAGTTGTCGACAAGCATAAAGTCAACATCTTCTATACTGCCCCAACTGCAATCCGGTCCCTGCTGCGTCAGGGAGACGAATGGGTTCGCAAAGCATCACGCAAGTCTTTACGTATTTTGGGAACAGTAGGTGAGCCGATCAACCATGAAGCCTGGCTCTGGTACTACCATATCGTCGGCGAAGGCCGCTGTCCGATTGTCGATACATGGTGGCAAACTGAAACAGGCGGACATTTGATTACCCCTCTTCCGGGAGCAACCACGACAAAACCAGGATCAGCCACACTGCCATTCTTCGGAGTGCAGCCAGCCCTTGTAGACAATGACGGAAAAATTCTGGAAGGCGCAACTGAGGGAAATCTGGTTATTCTCGATAGCTGGCCCGGTCAGATGCGGACAGTCTACAAAGACCATCCCCGTTTTAAACAGACCTATTTTACAACTTTTAAAGGTATGTACTTTACCGGAGACGGAGCTCGACGCGATGAGGATGGTTATTACTGGATTACAGGCCGGGTTGATGACGTGATTAACGTCTCTGGTCACCGCATGGGTACGGCAGAAGTTGAAAGTGCCATTAACGAGCATGCCGCCGTATCTGAATCTGCCGTAGTTGGCTTCCCGCATGACATCAAGGGACAAGGAATATACGCCTACGTCACACTTCATGACGGATTAACCATGACAGACGAAACCCGCAAGGAAATCATTCAGACCGTACGAAAAATTATTGGCCCAATTGCAACACCTGATGTAATCCAATGGGCGCAACACCTGCCAAAAACACGGTCGGGAAAAATCATGCGCCGCATTTTGCGGAAAATTTCTGCAAACGAACTGGATAGCCTAGGAGATATTTCAACACTATCCGACCCGAGCGTTGTAGATGCGCTGATTAAAGGACGCCCACAAAGCTGATAAAAGAGAACCCCTCTCATAAAAGGATTCATGCGGCCTCATCGGCCGCAGAATTATATGATACCTAATCTTGATCGTGAGATGTTAACGACCTCAAATGTTCGGCAATCTTTTCAGCATCTTTAGCAGTCTGTGCCGCACGCCCTGTCTGGGACTCAATGGCTAAAAACGCATCACTCATCTTTCTGATCATTTGTGTCGCTTCCAGAACATCATATTCAATCTTGGAAACTTCATAAGACAGCTCTTGTAGAGATGCTCCGATATGTTCAGCGTTCTGACGGGACTTGGTTGCCAATTGACGCACCTCATCGGCCACAACAGCAAATCCGCGGCCATATTCTCCGGCGCGTGCTGCCTCAATAGTTGCATTCAAGGACAATAGATTGGTCTGAGCGCTGATTGAACCGATAATGCTGACAATTGTCTGCAAATCCTCGCTTGAAGAGGATAATTTACCGACCATCTCGACAACATGATCCGCAGTCCTGATAGCAGAACTCACTGCCTCTGATGAACTGGCCACAACACTATGCTGCTCATCCGCATCCGAGGAAATCTGGCTGGAAAGTTTCTGGACCATTCCCGAAAGTTTTTGCATACGGCGCTGCAAGAAAAACGATTTAAAACGGGAATAATGGAAAACAAAATTGTCCTGATAATCATCGTTAAACTGCTGACCGTCAGGAACATAGAAGAAAAACAATGCGGTCAATGTCTGGTTCAGATTTAAACCCAAACTCTCGCCAAATGTCGAGAATCCGGCGATCTGGACTCCGTCAAAGACACCACGCACAGACTCAAGATCTTTTCCATTGAATAGTCGTCGCAAAATACAATCATTCATCCATCCGGAAAACGGGCGATCCGGCTTATCGGACATAAAGCGCGCGAAATCCCTTGCTGTTTTACCCTCAAACGAATTTCGTTTAACCAGATAAATCTCTTCACCTGTCGATACATCGCAATACAAATAAACACGATTGGTTGCATAATCAATTTTTGCCACAGACCGTACAAAATTCTCCCCATCTGTTTTGATAGCAAAGGTGAAATCCTGCATCTTGGCATCCAGATCACTATACCCGCATCCGAAATACTCTGCCAATGCTTGCGTCAAAGGCTTTGTCTCACCGCGCGCATCGCTGACCTTGTCAATATAGCGCATTTCCAAAGACCCGTCTTCTACACGATAGATAGGACCTTCCTGATCAAAATTCTCGCTCTTGAATACACCATAGCGGATATTCGGCGCCAATTTAATAAAGGCTATTACTGCATGGTTTTGCAAGGCTCTGGAGCCATTGTGAATCAAGGTCTGTTTAAAATCCAACTTTCCTCCCGCTGACCCGCCAACAAACAGGCAGGGAAATTTATCAACAGAGTAAAGCGCATCAAAGAAGAAGGATTCCGATGAGCTTAAACCATCAAACAGAATATATGCAAACGTATCCTTGACATCTATCTGCATAGACAGAGAAAGTTTTTCGATATGATTGCGGATACGTGAGACACGTTGCCCGATGTTTTTATCAATACGTCCGGCACGAATATCTTCACATTCCAGAGGAACTTCCTTAATTTCGACAGAGCTGATAACATTCTGCCCCATCGCTTGAAGCGCAATATGGTCCCAGGATCCGTCAGTTGTACAGTAAAAATTCTTATGCTCAGAACAAAGCTCACCTGACGTAGTACAAATCAAAACCTGAGCACCATGGTATTCTGCCTTGATCTGCGTAACAATTTTATCCGGATCAAGATGAGGAGAGACATAGCCGACAATCAACACAGGTAGGAAAGGAATATCTTTAAGAGCCTGTCCTAGACCACCCATCGTTGTAGAAATCGTATAAACATCCGGACAAAAAGAACCTGTTTTTTTCGGGTCAACTGAAACGCAAACGTTTTTGTCAGGGGCAGACCGGAATATATTTCCAAGGAATGAGAGCATCATATCGCCTTCTGCTAAATATAAAATATTCGGAAGAGTAAAAACGCAGGCACGCAACAATGCAGAACAAAAATAATAGTGCTAAATCAGATAACGCTTAATATGCCACAAAGCAGGTCATTCCCCAATAAAAAAACCTGAGAGTGTATTTTGAAGAATTAGGATATCAAAAAGAACGTAAAAGACAGTAAAAAACCGACCTGGCGGTCGGTTTAGAAAGTCACAAAACATTAAGCTTAATGATTCATCATTTGCTGGAAAATCTGTATCTGCTCACGATTAAGCCCCGCAACTTGCTGACGCAACCCTAGAGACATCTCTTCCTGAGATCTGATAGCGACAACCAGTTGACGAACATGCTCAAAATCTTCCGTGGGCATAATATTGGCGCGATGCTGCTGTCTAAGGTCTTTTTTATCTGACATGGCACATTTCCTCTACTTTTCTTTTTGGCTTGCCTTTATATAGTTATGAAAATCTTTTGACAAGATTTTTTTTGCGCTCTAACAAAAAAAAAGCTAAATATATGAAATGATTGAAAAATCAATTGGAAACTCATCCTGACATAGGGATAAATCGTGAAAATCCACTTTTTCGCCAATCCGACACCGGATGCTCAAACAGCACTCACACGACTAACTCAACGCTACGGACAAACAGACCTGAACAAAGCGGACGTTATTGTTGCGTTGGGGGGTGATGGAACATTGCTTTCAGCATTACGAGCAAGTTCCGACACATCTTTGCCGGTCTACGGGATGAATCGCGGCTCTGTCGGCTTCCTGATGAATGCCTATGTAGAAGACATACTGGAAGAAAAATTACAAAATGCCGAGCGGATTATCATCCGCCCGTTAAACATGACAACTGTGAACATGGAAGGCAGAACAGAGAAAGCCATCGCGTTTAACGAAGTCTCCCTTCTGAGACAAGTTCGTCAAGCCGCAAAAATCCGCATCACCATAGATGGTGTTGTACGCATGGAAGAACTGATATGCGATGGGATTCTTGCCGCAACACCTGCGGGAAGTACAGCCTACAATCTTTCTGCGCATGGGCCAATCATACCGCTTCCTGGTCAACTTTTGGCACTAACTCCGATCAGTGCCTTCAGGCCACGACGCTGGAAAGGTGCATTGATCCCTGCCGCCTCAAAAATCCGCTTTGATATCCTTTCTTCGGAAAGCAGACCGGTCAGCGCAACAGCAGACGACTTTGAAGTCAGAAATATACAATCTGTCGAAATTGAAGAGTCAAAAGACATACACCGCGAATTAATGTTCAATGCTGACCATTCCTTCGAAGAGCGCATATTAAAAGAACAATTCTCTTGGTAAGCAACGTGGATCAGGAACGCCGTTTAATCTCGATCCGCTTGACACCAAACGCATCGAAGAATGCCATTACCGGTTGGGACAAGGATGTTTCTGGCAATGATATTCTGAAGATTTCGGTTACAGCCATTCCCGAGAACGGGAAAGCCAACCAGGCTCTTATCAAACTCTTGTCTAAAACATGGAAGATTGCCAAAAGCGAAATTGTTATCGTAAAAGGCGAAACGGAGAGACATAAAATTCTCTCCGTTCCCAAAACTCTCGATATCGGCGAAATCTAGCTTACACCAAGATATTTCATCGCAATACTCATGACGGCAAGAACATAATACCCAGCCAGCTGATAGGACGCATCAATCGCGACCGCAGCGAACGGATAGCCTGTATAAAGCGACCCCATAACAATCGGCGGCATAGCAAACGCAACCCACAACATGCAAGAGATCAAGAAAATTTCCGATGGAGACTGGATGTTCATATAGATCAGCATAAAAGTGAAAAACAGGGACGTCAGAAACCACAGAGGAAAAGAAAGAATGAAAGGTGTAGAACCACGTTTCAATTCATCAGAAGATTTCTCACGTGCTTCAAGCCAGCGCCCACCCAATACTTTGGGGTGATACCAGATAAGCCCCAGAAGGAATGCTACAACCGCACTTAAAAAGGATGGCATTAACCATGATGTAATCATGTTCTGCAATACTTGTGGATCCATCTATTCAGTCCTCCTTGAACACAATATAAGGCATTTTTAATCGAATAAAATTAACTGCGAGCAACCATCAATTTCTTGATCTCCGAAATTGCTTTAGCGGGGTTCAAGCCCTTCGGACAGGTCTTGGTACAGTTCATAATGGTGTGACAACGATATAGACGGAAAGGATCTTCCAATTGGTCTAGACGTTCGCCTGTAGCCTCATCACGAGTATCGGCGATCCAGCGATACGCCTGAAGCAGGATAGATGGACCAAGGAAACGGTCCCCATTCCACCAATAGCTCGGACAAGAGGTCGAACAACAGAAACACAAAATACAAGCAGCAGGGCCTTTTCCGTCAGATCCGTTCAACAACTCAGCATCTTCAGGGCTCTGGAGCCTCTCGCGCGCCGGTAAGGGAGACTCGGTTTTCATCCAAGGCTCGATGGAGGCATATTGTGCAGCCAAGTGAGTGACATCAGGGACAAGATCCTTGATCACAGGCAAATGCGGCAACGGCGTAATTTTGACTTGCCCATTCACATCTTCGATTGGTTTCAAACACGCCAAAGTGTTAGATCCGTCAATATTCATCGCACAGGAGCCGCAAATCCCCTCACGGCATGACCGACGCAACGTGACAGATGCATCAACATTATTTTTGATATAAAGGATAGCATCCAAAACCATCGGCCCGCATTGATCAAGATCAATTGTGTAGGAATCGTAGCGTGGATTTTCACCTGAATCGGGATCGTAACGGTACAGACGGAATGTCTTGGCATTCTTCGCGCCTTTTGACACATCGACCGAACGGCCTTCTTGAACTTCTGAATTTTTTGGGAGCCGGAACTCTGCCATGGAAAAACCTACGAAAAAACTTATGAAGTGAATAACCACAGGCATGCATTACAAACTGCCCGTACGAACCTGACAAGTTTATCCCGAACAAGGCCTCTTGTGAAGGGGAACTTGCACAGCAATGGAATTATAGAAATAAAATTTGTCAAAAAAACACGTCAGGGCATAGACTGGCCTAGAAAGACTTCTACATGACTATAAATCATCAAAATCCACAAATAACTGACAAGAACAAAACCGGAGAAAAAACATGATTGCACAAACACAAACAACCCTTACACGCGGAGCAATCCGCATCCCGCGTATCGGACTGGGAACCTGGCAAATGCAAGGAATCACCTGTGAAGAGGCAGTGACAAAAGCCTTCGAGATCGGATATCGCCATATTGATACGGCCCAAATATACGAAAACGAAGCTGAAGTCGGAAATGCTATCGCACAATCAGGCCTTCGCCGTTCGGAAATTTTCCTAACCACAAAGATCTGGATTGATAATGTAGCTGCAGGCGTCGCCCAAAAAAGCGTGGAAGAAAGCCTAAGAAAACTCAAAACTGACTACGTAGATTTGTTGCTCCTCCATTGGCCGGTAAAATCCATCCCGCTCCATAAACAAATTCGTGCTCTGCAAACCATTCAAGATTGGGGCATGGCAAAAACTATCGGTATCTCGAACTATCCGACCGCATTGCTTCAGCAAATTATTGACGATACGGATGCTGAAATTGTCTGCAACCAAGTCGAATACCACCCGTTTTTGAATCAAGATCCTATCCTTGATTTCGTCCGCAAGCACAACATGTATGTTACAGCATACTGCCCTTTGGCGCGCGGACTTGTGCGCACCAATCCGGCAATTTTGCAAATCGCCGGACATCACGAAAAATCTGCGGGGCAGGTTGCGCTACGCTGGCTCATCCAACAAGACAACGTTGTTGCAATCCCCAAAGCCGCGAACCCGCTTCATATTCAGGATAATTTCAACATCTTTGATTTTGAATTGTCTGCTGACGAAATGGCAGCAATCTCGGCTCTCGCAAATCCCGAAGGCCGTATCGTCAAACCCGAATGGGGTCCTGCCTGGGACGAAGATCGTTCGGCAGCCAAAGCGGCATAACAAACGCAACGCGAAGAATAAACTTCAAGCTAGATTACCAAAGAAAGCGGTGCGAAAAGCCCCGTTTTCTTTTTTTCGTCAGCCGTTCCATAATCATATAATGAGAAATATCCGGACCATCCCTTATTATACAACAGCAAATGTGCCAGAGTAATCTCGTCAATCTTCAATCCGGCTTTCGGAGACAAAAGGTCGGCAACTACATGATCCATTTGTATAGCGCGCGTCCAATCAGCCGGAGAACAAAAAGCATTCGCCCGATCCCTGAAATAATTCCTGATCGAGTCCCGACAATATCCGAGATCGAAAACAGGATCTTTTAATTTCTGAATTGATTGCAGCAAATCTACTCCGGACGAAAAACCAGATGGGCGTGTTATATCAAGACTTGTATGTCCAATCCTGCTCAGGATACTCAACTCGTGGAGAATCTCGCGGAATGTCCTTTCGGGAGTTTCTTCAATCCGAACCCCTGGGAATTTCAGCCAAAAATAACTCCCCATCTCGATAGCAGCAAATTCCATACGGCTGAATTCAAGGGTTTTCAGACCTGATAAAACAGCCTCGGTTACGCTCGTTCCGATTCCATTTCTGGTCGATCCTGCAGGAATAAGAATATTATAACTCTGCGCCACATATGAGCGACAATCCAAAACAACATGAACAGATGCAGCAGAGTCCCGTGTCTCCGCATAGACAGCTTTCATTTTTACATCAAGGAATGATCCGGAAGCAGACAGTGGCTGCACTCCCATAGTCCAATCCAAGAGACTTTCCCGGACACATATACCCTCTTCCTGACATTGTTTAAATTGTCCGGATACGGCTTGATAAAAAACCTGCTTGATCTGGGAAACGGAAAAATCCACGCACTACCTCTAAAAAGTGGATTTTACCTAACAATGTAACGCCTGTATTTCAATAACAAAATTGTCGCAGCCGCCATGCGCTTTTCGAATATCAGGTGAAAAGCGCAATTGCAGATCTAAAGGCAAAAAATCTAGTAGACGCGCTTTTTAGGTGGGACGACTTCAACTTCATCGGTCAACGTCTTCATAATAACAGGACGATATCCGATAGTGGTTTTGCCATTCTCGTCAACCCAGATTGCGGTGTGCTTCATCCAACGATCGTCATCGCGCTCTGAGAAATCTTCCCGCGCATGAGCACCTCGGCTCTCTTCACGATTAACCGCAGAGTAAAGCGTTGCAACGGCCTGACCCAACAAGTTATCTAACTCCAATGTTTCAACCAGATCCGTGTTAAACACCAGCGAACGATCTGACACTTTGACATCCTGCTTGGAAGCAAAAACAGCAGAAATTTTTTCGCAACCTTCTTTCAATACATCCCCTGTACGGAACACAGCCGCATGATTTTGCATGGTGCGTTGCATGTTCATACGGATATCAGATGTCGGCGTAGAGCCATTGGCATAGCGGAAGCCGTCAAAGCGTGCCAAGGCTTTATCAAGGCTGGCGACAGGGAGCTTCTTATGCTTCGCACCGGGAGTAACAGTTTCAGCCGCCCGAATAGCAGCAGCACGCCCGAACACAACCAAATCGAGCAACGAGTTTGATCCCAAACGGTTTGCACCGTGAACAGATACACATGCCGCCTCTCCGATCGCCATAAGGCCCGGAACAACGCGGTTCGGATCATCGTGTGTCGGAGCAACGACTTCTGTGCGCCAGTTGGTCGGAATACCGCCCATATTATAATGCACAGTCGGAAGCACAGGAATTGGTTCCTTGGTCACATCAACACCCGAGAAAATCTTTGCTGTCTCGGCAATTCCAGGCAAACGGGAATGAATAATATCAGGGTCAAGATGCTCAAGATGCAAATGAATATGATCTTTGTGCTCACCGACACCGCGCCCTTCGCGAATTTCAATGGTCATCGAACGGGACACAACGTCACGCGACGCCAAATCTTTGGCACTTGGTGCATAGCGCAACATAAAGCGCTCGCCTTCGGAGTTAGTAAGATATCCACCTTCACCACGAACACCTTCGGTAATCAAACAGCCTGCGCCGTAAATCCCTGTCGGGTGGAACTGGACAAACTCCATATCCTGCAAAGGAAGGCCTGCGCGAAGAACCATCGCGTTTCCATCACCTGTACATGTGTGAGCAGATGTACAAGAGAAATACGCGCGACCATACCCTCCAGTCGCGAGAACAGTTTGGTGTCCACGGAAGACATGAATTGTTCCATCATTCAAATTCCATGCTACGACACCAACACATCCGCCCTCATCATCCATCAGCAAATCAAGTGCGATAAACTCGATAAAAAACTCAGCCTTATGTTTAAGAGCTTGCGTATAAAGAGTGTGCAAAATGGCATGGCCCGTACGGTCAGCCGCAGCACATGTCCGTTGTGCTGTGCCTTCGCCATAGTGCGTGGTCATCCCACCAAAGGCACGTTGATAAATTTTGCCTTCTGCTGTACGTGAGAACGGGACACCAAAATGCTCGAGCTCAATAATCGCAGGAATCGCTTCACGGCACATATATTCAATTGCATCCTGATCGCCCAACCAGTCAGATCCTTTAACGGTGTCGTACATATGGAAGCGCCAATCATCTTCCCCCATGTTACCAAGAGCAGCAGAAATTCCGCCCTGAGCAGCAACAGTATGCGAACGTGTCGGAAAAACTTTGGACAGGCAGGCAACTTTCAGACCCTTTTCAGCCATCCCCATCACAGCGCGCAGACCTGCTCCACCGCCTCCGACAACGACAACATCATATTCATGCGTAATTACGTCATAGGTCATTTTTAAAATCTTTCGTAGTTAATCTCGTCAATAGTTACATCTGGACAGCAACGGCAGCTATATCCGTTACATGAAAACCCAACGCCAGTTTCAGAACCGAAAATGCCGAAGCAACAAACAATCCTGCGGAAAACAGTTTGACCATAACCAGCATAAAAGGTTTGCCGAAACTGCAGTGAACATAATCCTCAATCACAACCTGCAGCCCCAGAGCCATGTGATAAAAGACGGAACACAAAAACAACAACATCATGATTGCATTAACCGGCTGGGCGAAGAATGCTTGAACGATCTCGATCTGCGCCCCTGTTCCAGCCAGAGAAACAAATGACCAGACCACCCACAACACCAATGGAATATTGGCGAGAGCTGTCATTTTCTGCCCCATCCAGTGATGAAGTCCTGTATGGGCAGAACCCAGTCCCATTGCTCGGGCCATAGGTCCTTTAAAAGCGGTATCTTCCCATTTTTGTGACATGACAGACAGCTCCTACTGATAAAACTTAATGCAGCCCCATAGACCGAGCGTCAGGGCAATTGAAACAACGAAAATGATAAATCCGGCTTTCTCGGCTGCCGGAATAGTAATCATGCGACCTGTATCCATGATCAGATGGCGAATTCCTGAGCACATATGAAAGAACACGGCACCGGTCCACCCGAACAGGCACAACTGGCCAAATCCTGAAGAGGCAAAACCAAGAAAGAATTCGTATGCTTCTTTTCCGCTGGCAGCCGCGACCAGAAACCAGACCAGCATCAAGCTTCCAACGGACAGAGCAATCCCGCTGGCACGATGGAGAATAGAGAGGGTCATATTCATCGACCATTTCCAGACTTGCAGATGCGGAGATAAAGGGCGGGATGGCAAAGGCATGGCAAAAATCCTTAAAATATAGAAATTTTTCAGGATCATAGACTGAAATAAGGTCGCTGCCAACACTCCATCTTTCACTTGGAGAGATGGTCCACAAAAGAAGCTCACCCGAAATGCCTCCGAGAGGCATCGAGAGACGCCGAGAGAGATATGAAAACTTGCCACCCGATTGAAAAATATGTAAAATTATGCTATAGACTGGTCATGGAGAATTACAAAGTGTCGGATGTCGCCTCGGAGGAGCAAAAACAGAGAAATATCAACGCGTTCAAAGAGGGCGTCAACTCTCATGCCCCCACACAGGGCTGGCAATATTCAGATAAAGTAAAACCCCAAGGCATCAGTGATGTCGACTATATAGGGGTGGAAGTTAAAACAACGAACGGCGGAATGACAGTCGCAGACCAATATATGCGGGTTCCCGGCGGGGATATGACATCTGTAGAGATTTTTGCCGACATGGCGCATATCAATAAGGAAGCGCTCAGACATGACAAGATCCCGGGAAAATCAGAAGATTACTACGCGGAAATCGGCGAACACGAAGCCGGACATTTACACGAATATCATGGCTTTATGGACGGTGGAGTTGGCAACGAAGTCGTTGGAGACAAAGCTGCCTACAACGGGAATCGCCCTGATGTGGAAGAAGCTATCAGAGACTCACGAAAGATCGCAACTCTTGTCAATCCGTCTCACGCAACAAGCCTTGCACTTCCCGATCAAGCAGGAGGGATGGAACCTCAAGTCAATACCATGAGAATACATGCAGCATCACGTGCATTTCATGACACAGTCGCCGCAGATTTGATCTCAAGCGGAAAAATCCAGTCTGCAAATGAATTGGAAGCTTTCCACAAGGAACATCCGGATAGCGTCAGACAAAGCGTAGAAACACTCAATAAGAGCGGAGCATTTGACGATATTAGCGGCACTGTCGGGATTTATGCGCGTCAAATGGTGGGAGATTATCTGGACACCAGCGCAAAGTACCTGAAGGGCAAAGAAGATAAGCCATCCTTCCAGTTCAAGGATAACGCCAACAGCGTAACAAGCCCGTCAGAAGAGATTACAGGACCACAAATCCTTCAACAACAAAAGCTACAGGTCTCGCCGTCCATCTCACCGTAAAAGAGCCGTTGATATCAGGAATTATAATACTCGCAATACATGTCATTTTGAGCAGAAAATGCCTGACTTGACTTAGCCTCTAAGCCCGATTGTAGCGGCAGCATTGTTACTGGAGGGGCGTGAGTTTCTATTAACGAGGTTTCCGACGGTCTCTTTCACGCTGTTGAGCGTACTGGAAACATCAGCGACTTGTTGAGGCCCCTGTGGGGAGGATGGCGAAGGCGACATACCGGGTACATTGGCCTGCATACCGCTGGAGGCAGGGTTATATTGTTCAGTAAGACTGAAACCAGCATCTATTCCGCTATCAACACTTGAAATACCCATTACACAGCCCCTTAATGTTATGAATAATAATATACGACTTCCCCTTAAAATAAGGTGAATTTCATAAAATTATTGTCCGGTAAGAAAAAACGGGGGGAAAAAACAACCTCCCTCGTTATTCCTACATAACAAGAATTTCTGATAAACTGGATACTCAAGAAAGCTAGAGGCATCAAAAATGAACACAAAAAGCAAATTACTGGCCTTTTCGGCGCTAGCCCTCCTTCTGACATCGGGATTTCCCGCTATGGCCCAAGATGACACGCCCCCTCCGCCTATGGGCGATGAACGTCCGTACGACATGAACGACAGACCAGGAAAAGGTCCACAAGGAGATCGTCCATATGGCGACCCTGACAAGATGGCAGAACGTCAGGCAGAGATGCAAAAACGCGGCGCTGAAATGTTCGCAAAAGCGGATACAAACAAAGATGGCTTCCTGACCAAGCAAGAAATGCTGGAGGCTCACAAGACCAAACTAGATGAAATGTTTGAGAAAGCAGATACCGATAAAGATGGAAAACTCTCTCCTGAGGAAATGAAAAAAGGACGCGATATTATGCGCGAAAAATTCCGCGAAAAGTTCAAAGACCGCTTCCAGAATATGAAGGATAAAGGCGAAGAAGGCCAGATGAGCGATAAAAAAGCCGAATGGCGCGAAAAAATGAAAGAGAGAAATTCCACCCCTGATGCCCCGGCAACATCTGAGTAACCCTTAAAACCGGAACAATAAGGGAAACGGAATAGCAATGGAGAACCACGTACTGACCGAGTATATGGAACGGGTAGCGAAAGGCGATCAGCGCGCCTTTCGTGAGTTGTCGAACGCGCTGGGTCAGAAAATATTCGCTCTCGCCTATCGCCTCCTATCAGGTGATCGAGCAACCGCGGAAGATGTATCGCAAGAAGTCCTGATAAAAATCTGGCAGTTTGCGCCAAAATGGCAATCAGGCGGATCGGTTCAGGGCTTTGTCTCGCGAATTACCTATAACGCCTGCATGGATGTGCACAGATCGCGCAAGAATAAAAACGAAGAGTTGCCTGAACAGATCGAAGTGCCTGAAACCGCAACAGCAACAGTCATGACGAATGAATACCGCTCATTGCTCTTACAAGCGATAGAACGCCTTCCAGAAAGACAAGGAGAAGCACTGCTTCTAACTTACTTTCACGAAAACAGCCGAAAGGAAGTGGCAAACGCCATGAAAACAACAGAAAAGGCTGTTGAACATTTGATTGCACGCGGACTAAAGGCCTTGGGAAGCCTGATCCCTGCTAACATAAACGGAGAGAAACATGACATCGCAACACAATCTTACTAGTGACCTCAACGACCCGTTTGATTTAATTGATATGGAATCAAATGTGGCGCCAATTCTACCAAACAACAAACTGGACGCTATGGTAACCAATGCTCTGACACATGCGCAAGTCAGCGCCCCGGCACAGAACCGCCCGCCGACAATCAGTTGGACAAAGACAGGCTGGTGGTCTGGGGGACTGGCAACTGCAGCATGCCTGATCTTGCTGGTGACAATCTTCCCGAAAAGCACCATTCAACAACTCGATCACAACGCAATGCAATCGGCACAAGCGATTTCTGTTTCGCAAATCGAAACAAGATCGTCTCAAGATGGTGACGAATTCGAAATCAGCGAAATGATGTTTTATGATACACTGAACGGCTTTTAATTACCGATCCAGAAATCGGTGCGCATCGACATAACGATAGACATTCCGCGGCACAGGCTGAACCTCTCCGGTCATCTGTGCCGCAATCATTTCCGCTGCCAGAACTGCACTGGTTAAACCATGGGACCCGTGTGCAACGCTCACATAAAGCCCATTAGCCTGCGGGACGCGCCCGATGACGGCCACGCGATCCTTGGAGGCACATCTAAACCCGACACGTGCCCCAACAATTCTAGCCTCCATTGGATTAAACCCGTCAACAACATGGGATAATTTATCCAGAACATCCGCGTGATCTTCATCTCTCACATCTGCCTCATGCAACCAAGGCTGAAAAGTTGACCCGACAACCATCTTGCCGTCAAAAGGCTTGCTGGCATACCCTCCATAACAAAGGTTAGTTTTCAAAGCCCTGCATGTCCCCACGGCCTCAATAACCGTGATCTGCCCGCGCACAGCTGAAACAGGAAGCCAGTTTAATTCCTCAAACCCGATCACATGCACCGCACAACACAAAATAACAGCATCATACCCACGCCCATTGACAAGCCAGGAAGAGGCCTTTCTCTCCAGAGATAATACTTTTTCATCAATCACTGTTACATCTTGTGCCAGAGCCTGCACCACGCGGTACGGCGACACCAACCCCGCATCAGGCAAAAAAATCCCTCCCGAACGGACAGGCGCGCCACAAACTTCTTCGGCTTTTTCCTGATCCAAAAGCCTCGCATGATCTTCGTTCCACCCCCATGTCGAAAGAAAGCCTGCCATGCGTTTCATTTTTGCGTCATCATGCACCAGATGCAGACTTCCCGAACGCTCATAACCGATATGATGATCAGCATTTAAAGTTTCGAAAATGCGCAAACTCTGTTGAAAAGCGGAGGAATAAAAATCGGATTCATTGCCGCGCTGCACAGTAAATCGTGGATTAAACAGGCCGCGCTCATTGCCCGATGCACCACTTGCAAGGCCGATTGGCTCGAACAAATCAACGGTTATTCCGCGCCGTTGTAAAACGTAAGCCACACTGCTTCCGGCGATTCCGCCACCAATAACAGCTACCCGATCCGGAATAATAGGACCATCATCACGTATCCGTCCACCCTTGAAGACACCTACGCTCATATCACGTTTATGCCCGTATCCGCGCACTTTCGAAACCTCGAAGCCAACAGCCCCCAACCCGCGCCGTACGAAGCCCGCGGCGGTAAATGTTGAAAATCGCGAACCATCAACGGACAAGCGCCCCATCTCAGAAAAAACAACGTCAGACCACATGTCAGGATTCTTGGCGGGGGCATGCCCGTCCAAAAACCAGCAATCAACAGGCTCATCCAGCTGGGGCAAAGCCCTGTTCACATCATCGAATATCAAAAGTAAGGTCACGGATGAGCTGACACGGATTTTATGCCATCCTCCGATTCTAAGGGGATACAACTCAACCAACCGGTCCAGACGACCATCGAATTCATGCGCCCAATGGGCAAGATATTTGGCAATATCTGTTTTGGAAAGCGGGAATTTCTCGAAAGAAATATATGTCAGCTGAGCGCCCTGCGCTGCATGTTCTTCAAAAGCAGTCCACGCGCATAAAAAATTAAGCCCCGTTCCAAAACCTGTTTCACAAATCGTAAATTTGGACTTGCCCCGAAAACCTGCCGGTAGGTAATTTTGTTCTAAAAAAACATACCTGCTCTCGGCCAAACCGTTTTCGACCGCAAAATATATATCATCAAACTGTTCAGACCTTGGCGTTTCCATCTTTAAGCCATATATTGTATTCGGAATTGTAGTCAAACCAATTTATTTGGATAAAGGAAATAGAATATGTCGTCGCACAACCCTCTTCTGACCCTGTCACCGCTGCGCAACCACGCGCCGCAATTTGACCTGATTAAGGAAGATCACTTTAAACCGGCTGTAGAAGCTGCGATTGCAGAGGCACGTGCCAATATCGACAAGATTATCAATAATACCGATGCGCCGACATTCGAAAACACGATTGTTGCACTTGAAACCTCCTCCGAGACATTAGGTACCGTCACCTCGATCTTTTATAACCAGCTCTCCGCTGCGGGCACAGACGGCCTTCAAGCTCTGGCAGAGGAAATCGGCCCAATCCAAGCCAATTTTGGCAGTGACATTATTTTGAACGCCGACCTCTTCAAACGGGTCAAAACCGTTTACGATGCTAAAGATACGTTGGGCCTTTCAACAGAACAACACACGCTTCTGGACGATACCTACAAAAACTTCGTGCGTGGTGGCGCTTTGCTTGATGTCAACAAAAAGGCAGAGCTGCGCAAGATCAACGAAGCCATGTCCACCCTCTCTCCTGCCTTCTCGAACAATGTGAAGAAATCTTCCGAGAAATTCGAAATGTGGATCAACGATGAAAAAGATTTGGCAGGCCTCCCGCAAACTGCAATTGACGGCGCAAAATATGAAGCCGAACAAAAAAGTGAAAATTCCAAATGGCTATTCACGCTAGATTTCCCGAGCTTCGGCCCGTTCCTGACCTATTCTTCCGTACGTCCTCTACGTGAGAAAATCTGGCGCGCTTTCAGCTCTCGTGCTTACGGTGACGAATTCGATAATACCGAAACAATTTTCAAAATCGTTAAACTCAGAAACAAACGTGCACGCCTTCTCGGCTATGACACCCACGCCCATTATACGCTGGAACGCCGCATGGCTGAAAAGCCGGAAACTGTTATGGCATTCCTCAAGGACCTGAAAGGGCAATACCGTGTCGGAGCCCTAAAAGATTTGGAAGATATAAAACAATTTGCAAGAGAAACGGACGGTATCGAAGACTTGATGCCGTGGGATGTGGGATATTACTCCGAGAAACTAAAGGAAAAACTCTATCATTTCTCTGATGAAGATTTACGCCCTTACTTCCCTCTCGACCGCGTCCTGAAAGGAACTTTTGACCACTTCTCCAAACTCTTCGGCCTTATCTTCGCGCCGGCAAAAGACTTGCCGACATGGCATGCGGATGTAACAGCCTACGATGTCACAGACAAAGACACAGGTGAGTTTATCGGCACATTCTATACGGACTTTTACCCGCGAGTCGGAAAAAAACCGGGGGCATGGATGACCTCCTATCGTGATCGTGGCCTGTTTCATGGGGAGGTAGCAGGTCCGGTTGTGGCAATTGTCTGCAACTTCACAAAACCGACCGGCGATAAGCAACCACTTCTGACATTTGATGAAGTAGAAACCCTGTTCCACGAGATGGGCCATGCCACACATGGCTTGCTGGCGAAAGGAACCTACGCATCACAATCAGGCACAAATGTCTTGTGGGACTTCGTAGAATTACCGTCACAATTACAGGAAAACTGGCTCTATGAACCGGAAACTCTTAACAGCTTTGCGGCTCACTATGAAACTGGTGCGCCGATCCCTGCCGATTTGATAGAAAAAATGCGTGCTGCCAAGAATTTCCTGTCAGGATGGATGGGGGTCCGCCAGATGGGCTACTCGATTCTCGATATGGAATGGCATTTGCGCGATCCCGAATCAATCACAGACATCGCAAAATTCGAAGATGAAGTTATGAAAGATGTCAGATTCTTCCCTAGAATGGGGGGCACACAGTCGCACTCATTCAGCCATATTTTTGCAGGCGGATACTCTTCAGGATATTATTCCTACAAGTGGGCTGAGGTTCTGGATGCGGACACTTTCGAAGCATTTTTGGAGACTGGCCTCTATAACCCCGAAACCGCGCATCGTTATCGCACAGAAATCCTTGAGAAAGGCGGCTCAGAGCACCCTGCGATACTTTACAGAAATTTCCGAGGACGGGATGCTGACCCAAATGCCCTTCTCCGTAGGGATGGTTTATTGCAAAAGGCAGGTTAGCCCGAAGAGCCACTCTGCAACCTGAGATCATTTGTCATATTTTACTTGCGCATTTTTTACTTTCCCTCTATAAGAAGTTGGGATAAACATAAGTCCCAAGCAGATATTTTAGGACAAGCATGATTACAACAGCACAGATACGCGGTGCGCGCGGCATCTTGAACTGGTCACAGGGAGACCTGTCCGAACGGACGGGAATCTCGTCCACGTCTATTGGCAGTATCGAAAATGGCCTGACACAACCGCGTGCAAATACATTGGAAGTTATCAAGACCGCATTCGAACGCGAAGGTATTGAATTCATCGGCATGGATGGAATCAGAAAACAGAACGCGTTCATTCAGACACATACAGGAACTACGGGTCTGAGAGATTTTATGGACCATGTATACGATGTTGCGAGCGCATATGGCGGAGAGATCGTATTATTCAACGCAAAGCCTGCGAACTGGATCAAGTGGCTTGGAGATGATTGGTTAAAGATGCATTCAAAACGGATGCAAGATCTGGGAACCAAGATCAAATACAAGATCGCGACCAAAGACGGTGAGCAACATCTGATTTCTAAAGACTTCGCGGAATACAGATGGTTCCCTGAAGAGATGCTGTCTGATAGAGCCATGTATGCATATGGAGACTATCTTGCATTTGTAAACTTTGAAGATAATGCTGTTTCTGTTGTTGTACTTAATCAGGCCGAGTTCTCTCAATCGTTTAAAGTTCTGTTCAACATCGCATGGGACAACATAGGTAAAAAACTTTCTGGGGCCCAAAAGGCGGCAGTAAATGAGTAAAAAAGACAAAGTTATTTTTCTAGTGGGTGAAGATATAACGTCCCATCTAATCCTGAATGGCGCAATTCAGGCAACAAGAAATGCAGGTCTGGACGTTGTTGTATACTACGCAAAACACAAAGTCACAAAGAACGCAGCTCAACCTGAATTAAAAGAATTTGCGTTACACGATAGACTTCTGCTGAATGAAGTCGTTTATCCCTACATAGATTCTGCACCGGCAACTGGCGCTCCAAACATGAGTCCAAAACAACTGGCAGATCATTATGGATATGAAATGGACTATATCGACGACATGAATTCTCCTGAGTTCGTAGAAATGATGAAACAGCGCGACGATATCTTTTTTGTATTGTCGAACAGAAGCACACACATATTCTATGATCCTCTAGTAAAAGCCATCAATAAAGATAGCCCATACGGAAAATTCTTCAACCTACATTCAGGGATTCTCCCTGACTACCGCGGTGTTATGCCAACCATGCGCACGATGTTTGATTATGCGAGTGGCAAACGTAGCCTACCACCTGTATTTGGCCTGACACTCCACAAAGTAGACAGCTACGATAAAAGTAAAAAAGATAACGGTATTGATACCGGTAATGTCATTGATGTTGCAACATTCCAAGATATGAAAGTCGGCACAGGGTTTGGAACTCAGATTAAGCTGGCCCCTTGGGGTGTCAAAGTAATCACAAAACTGATTGAAAGATTAAAGGACGGCGATCAGGCACTGGGCACGCCACAAATTGAAGACAAATCAGGTTATTATACTTTCCCAACAAAAGCAGAGCTAAAAGAATGGAAAAATAGTGGTGTACTCCTCTTCAATGAAAGAGAAACAGTCAGCACTCTAGTTAGAGCGTTCACATTAGCTGGATCTGCAGAAGAGCTGGAGCTTGAAACAAGCCTAAAAGAAAAATTAGCCGAATGGCACAAAACTACGGGAATATGCACTCACGCCGATGCACAAAAGCCGACTCAAAGACTAATCCCAAGAACTGCAGCAAATGGAAATGGCTCACCTACTGCAAGCCTCGTTATTCCAACCGCGGCTGCTCCGTAACTACGTTCAAATGCATACGGACAAAGCAACTGTGACATGGCAGTCGCATTAGAGAAAAAAGGGCACTTTCAACAAAGAGCTTCGTAAAAGCATAGATTATAGTGAGTTCAACTCTAACCATTAGCGGCATATCTGAATTTCAGGACAAGCGTCAAAGTTCTGAGGTCCCTTCTTTGGCCAATCAGTTTAGAATTGCGGACTTGCATGATTTAGTGGCAGTGGAAAGCAATAGAAAATTTCTCCTTCCGCTTCTGGACTTTTTTATCAGATCCTATGCAACCCTGCACCACGCTGAGTATGTTGGAGATCAAGAGACTCTTGAAGATAATATCCTTAAAAAAGGAAACACCTTCAGAGGTCTTGTTGTTTATTCCCAAACAAATCTACCGGTCGCATATGCTGTTTACTACCCGATGATAAATGACTCAGGCGAAAGAGGAAACTATATCGAAGACGCCTATGTTACTGAGTCGTTCCGTGGTCATGGTGTCATGCCTTTCCTCTATCACACGTTGGCGAAACGCTGCATTGAAGAAGGTGCAAAATATCTACAATGGTCAACAGACAAACGTAATTTTCCGTTTCAGGGTTTCTCAAGAAAAATTGAAGCTACACCATTAGATTTAAAGACATACGGTGCAAATCTGCTTCTTGATGAACAATTCGAACCTAAACCGGTGCATCTAAGAACCGCTTGGGAAGAGACGCGCTTTTTGACTGTTCCTCTCGAAGCAAAACACGTCAACATGGTGAAATTATTCGGTATAACGCCGGATATTCTAAGAAAAACCGGAGACCTTGACTTTAAAGGTTTTGTGACCTTCGCAGCCGAAGACTTAATGCACCCTGTGGCAATTACTCCTGGCTGGCCGCACATGTCAACATTCAGACTTCAGCATGGGCTGGTATTGGAACATCCGAGTTACGTTGGAGACAATAGCCTAACAGATCAAGACAAAGTTGCTATTACTTTATCCATTATCAAAGGCGCTCGTGAATACGCAGGGGCCAATAATTACAAATACATGAAATGGCACCTTAAAAACGATCAATCAGTTCCGGCACATCTTTTGAGAGATGAACTAGAATTACCGATTGATACTATGCTCGACACCAAAGAGTCTGAAATGCAGGTTTATGGTCTTCGAAACGGCAAGCTTAGAAAACTCTCTGCTCAGAAGAAGGCTAGGTCTATCGAAATTCCTGCCAACAATGCAATCGGTGCGCGTCCTCCGGAAAGACGCTAAAACAACTCCATCATCATGCAACGCGCAGCACCGCCACCATATTTCTGGATGGTCGGCAGATCGGAATATACGATCTCCGAGACGTATTTCAGAAATTGCGCCTTCTGGGCATCCGTGTAGGCACGATACGCAGAGGCAGACATCACGAGTTTTTTAGACCCGTCACGCGCAACTACCTCCAGACAATTCCCGCAGAATGCCAAAAGCTGCTCGTTTTTAATCTCGATAATCTCGCGCCCCGTCGCCTCGAGCGAAGCCCTGACGCGTACACGATCTTCAGGCACAATACATTCGAGACACACGCCGATAAATTCTGTTCCGATAAACATCATCACATCCGTGTGATACACGGGCTTCCCCACGTGATTGCGCGTTTCAAACGGTACAAATTTGTAGCCCATAAAATCGCACCACTCTTGCGCCAATTTCTGATTGGCCCGTGCCGAATGAGAGGAATAAGCAACCTTGTGCACACGGTCCATCCATAAGGCGGATGTGCTCTCAAGAGCCAGATCTTGGGATTCGTAGTGGCTCATATCAAGTGCCACAGAATATTGCCGCTCAAGAACGGCTTTCATTTCGGGACGGCGTTCAATGCGGCGATTCTCATTGAGCATCGGATAATAAATAATAAACCGCTCGCCCTTCTCGTTGATATGTGCAGATGCCCAGTTGGGGAAAATATCATCCGGCGAGTCGTGGTGCCCCTGAACGGTTGTTACATTCACTCCGGCAGAAACCAATCGATCACGAAACGCCCGAAACTCGAGCTTAGCGCAATGCTGAACTTCCTCAATATCTGGAGGATCTTCACTTTGGTAGGTATTGGTTGCCATTGTTTGCTGATTGCAATGAAACAAAACCGGCTCTGTCATCCAGATATGATCGGCAGATTGGCGAATAAAATGACTCATAAAAACTCCCTATTCGTATCTTTTTAAGAAAATCTGTGCGTTTCATCATAAAAACGACCGACTTATTTGATAATTTTGTCGCAGGATAACAGATTCGCCCCAAACATTGCGACCATTAACATATTGAAAATACACAAGAAACATAATTTTTTTCTGAACTTGTCAAAATTGTTTAAATATGGCGCGATTATGGCGCGCGCCGCACAAATTTTAGACACAATCATCTGGCATATTAAAAGAAGATAAGAATTTAAATGTTTCAGCACTTAAGGCTTATCACCAAACACCGAAATAGACCGACCATCTATTTGATATTCAACCCGCAGCTTGTTCCTCCTCGCTGCGGGTTTGTTTATGGAGAAAATTTAGGGGCAAGCTTTATTGACACGCTCATATTCGCTTAGGCTGTCCAGAGCTTGCTGTCGGATACGGCGCTCCTCATTGATCTGATCGGAATACTGCGTTAACAACAACTCCATGCGCTTCTTCAGTTGCCCTTCCAATTGAGTGCTTTTGGACAACGGAACAGGCCCGAATACGCCTCGTTCAGAAACCTCACGATAGAGGGTGTCCCCGATCATTTTGGCATATTTATTGACGATCTCACGGTCAATCATGACATGCTGATGCTCATGATCCAGAATCGCTTTATGCTTACAGCTTCCCTTCGGAAACTCTTTCGCAACAAAGATAGTCGGTGAGACATGAAGCGACACAGTAACTTCAGTATACCAGTAGCAGATTTCGGATGTTCTGGTATTCGTGAGCGTTCCGTACTTCATACGCTGGCTTACATTGATCCGCCCCTGCATAAGTCCGCCAACATCAGTGATAACACTATCGCCATAGGGATTTACCGTATCAATCGAGAAATGATTCAGATCTTTTTCGGATTTCGAGAAATCATACTGGATATTATCCGTATCCGTTTTGACACGTATATGAGGAGATTGGACAGACGTACACCATCCCTCAGCCAGGACTGGGGAGGCTTGAAGAAAAAAAACAAGACCAGTAAGAAAAAAAACGCGTAAGAGCAAAATCACCCCTGAAGTTCCGGAATAATAAAACTATATTAGTCTACAGACTCGATATTAACAAATTGTCAGCCTCAAAGATAAATTGTAGGATGCGTGAAACCAAGTAAAAACGGAGAGATTATATGTTTTTCATCGGTCAATTACTGATATGGGCTATTACATTCTATACATGGGTCATTATCCTGAATGTCGCCATCAGTTGGCTGGTCGTCTTCAAAGTGCTGGATATCGGAAACCCGAAAGCCAGAAATCTTTTGAGATTGATGGCAAAACTTACCGACCCGGTCATGAAACCTGTCCAAAAATATGTCCCTGCCATAGGTGGCATAGATATTTCTCCGATTATTGTGATTATAGGCCTGCAAATACTGGCATCTCTAATAGGACAGATATTTTTCAGCGGCAGATATTACTAGAAAAGATTACAACTAGAACGGATCAAGATTCGAGTTGGTTGAAGATGAGGAGGAAGAGTTCCCTCCTTCATCAGGACGCGCATCTGCATTAGCCATAGCCTCGGCATGGAGGGTTTCCGCATAGATATTGCGGGATTTCTGCTCCCCAATCATTTGGGCATAAAAACACACCCACGCCCATACCCCCAAGCAGAAAGACAGTAACAGCAAGACAACGGCCCATGTATTGACCATCGACCCAATATCGAATTGCATATCTTCAATATCGCCCTGAACACACATCGCCAGTTCTTTACCGTTCAAATCAAGAAAAGCTTTATGGTCATCAAGGCTGACTTCGATACGGTTACCGGTTACAGGGCCACGGAACGACAGAGCATCCGTCGTTTGCAACCAAGACCCGATCTGGTTCTGGCGGCACCCTTCCAGCAAATCATATTCCAGGGAATGTTTTTGAGACGCCGACAAGGACTTGGCAAAATTGACAACAGGCTGGTCATAGCGATTCTTGAGCGCATCCAGACGTCCGATTTTATATTGCCCTGAAACCCATGTTCCAAACGCAGCAACCAACGACACAACTGCAAATAATGCCCATAGCTTCCAGCGCCCCGAGGCCCCGGACCCAAGCTCAAGTAGAAATGGGAATCTATGTATCGGCATGAGCCTTTCTATAGCACAGCCCTTTCCGACTTTTAAGGGCTTTTTGTGATGATAGATTGAATTGCACGCAAAAAATGTCTAAAAGCTTATTCATGGAACACTCAGCGCAGATCATAGACGGCAAAATAGTCTCCAATCGGGTTTTAGGTGAAATCGCGGCTAAAACTGCCGCCATGGCAACGCCGCCGGGGTTAGCAGTTATTCTGGTCGGAGACGACCCTGCAAGCCATGTCTATGTTGCTAATAAAATCAAGGCCTGTGCAAAAGCAGGTATTCGCTCGATCGAACACCGCCTGCCTGCAACATCCACCAACGAAGAAATCGCCGCCGTCATTGACGCGCTCAATACAGATTCGTCAGTCAACGGAATTTTGCTGCAGCTCCCGCTCCCGAAAGGATTGGATGAGGATAATCTGATACAACGCATCGCGCCTGAAAAAGATGTCGATGGCCTGACCATTCCGAACATCGGAAAACTCGTTGCAGGACTGGACGGGCTTGCCCCTTGCACGCCGCAAGGCTCGATGCTCCTGATTAGGGAAGTCTGCCCTGACCTGACAGGCAAACATGCCGTTGTAATCGGTCGGTCGCTCTTGTTCGGAAAACCGATGGCCCAACTTCTGTTGGCCGCAAACGCAACAGTAACAACAGCACATTCCAGAACACAGAATCTGGCTGAAATCTGCCGTTCTGCAGATATTCTGGTCGCGGCCGTCGGTCGTCCGAAAATGGTCAAAGGCGACTGGATCAAGCCGGGAGCCATTGTCATTGATGTCGGGATTAACCGTCTCGAGACAGGCAAGCTCTGTGGAGATGTTGATTTTGACGAAGTTGCCAAAGTTGCAGGCGCAATTACACCTGTTCCCGGTGGGGTCGGCCCTATGACAATCGCCTGCCTGATGGCAAACACCTTAAAAGCCTCCAAATAGTCTATTCGCGCACGCAATAAACAGTGCTAAACTCACATCCTCGAACGGAGGATAAACATCATGACCAAACCGACTGCAAAACCGCAATGCCCTAATTTTTCGTCAGGCCCATGCGCCAAGCGCCCGGGGTGGTCTTGGGAAAATCTGAAAGGGGCACTTCTGGGCCGCTCCCACCGCGCCTCCGTCGGCAAAGCCCGCTTGCAAGAAGCCATAGACCTTCACCGCAAACTTTTGGATATTCCCGCAGATTACCGCATTGCAATTGTTCCTGCGTCTGATACGGGCGCTGTTGAAATGGCCCTCTGGTCACTACTGGGAGAACGTGGCGTGGATTGCCTTGCTTGGGAAAGTTTCTCGGGTGACTGGCTGACCGATGTTGTAAGCCAGCTTAAAATCGAAGATGTCCGCCAATTCAAGGTCGATTACGGTCAAATCCCTGATTTATCTCAGGTAGATACAGACCGAGATGTTGTCTTTGTCTGGAACGGAACAACCTCAGGCGTTCGCCTGCCCAACCACAACTGGATCAAAGCCGACCGCAAAGGCCTAACCATTTGTGACGCAACATCTGCTGTTTTTGCCTACGATATGGATTGGTCAAAACTTGATGTTGTGACATGGTCATGGCAAAAAGTTCTGGGTGGCGAAGCCGCCCACGGTATGCTGGTCCTCTCGCCGCGCGCTGTAGAGCGTCTCACCAGCTTCAAGCCAAATCGCCCGTTGCCGAAAATATTCCGCATGACCTCAAAAGGCGAGCTCAACGAAGACCTCTTTAAAGGAGCAACACTTAACACCCCATCCATGATGGCTGTTGAAGATTGCGTTGATGCTTTGAAATGGGTTGAATCTTTGGGCGGTTGGAAAGGCACCGAGAAACGCTGTATCGCCAACTTGGGAGCTATCGAAAACTGGGTTGCCAAAACCAACTGGATCGACTTTCTCCCTGAAACAGAGGCCATCCGCTCACGCACATCTGTTTGCCTGAAAATCACCGATCCGTGGTTCAACGAATTTGATGAAGACGCGCAAAAAGCCATGATTAAAGATATGGTCAAAATGCTCGACAAGGAAAACGTAGCTTATGATATTGCTGGCTATGCAAAAGCACCGGCAGGCATCCGCATTTGGGCAGGCGCAACCGTCGAAACATCAGACCTTGAAGCACTCTGTCCGTGGCTTGAATGGGCTTACGGAGAGCTTAAAGCCTCAAAAGCAACAGCCAAGGCTTCATAATCCGCAACAGGGACATCCTCTGCACGAAGGGTCGGGTCAATACCGACCTGCTCGATAGCTGCCGCATAATCGGACAGTGACCCACGGATCATCTTGCGCCGTTGCCCGAACGCTGCTGCAAGAATTTTTTCCATCGTCTCGAATTTCGGAGCTGTCTCGCCCAAAGTCTTCGGCACAAAATGAATAACCGAGGATTTAACCTTGGGCGGCGGTGTAAAAGCAGATGGCGGCAAATCAAACAGCCGACGAACCGTACACAGCCACTGCGCCATCACGCTCAATCTGCCGTAGGCTTTTGTCCCGACCTGCGCCAGAATACGATCCCCAACCTCCTTCTGGAACATCAGCGACATAAACGCGTACACATCCTTGTCTACGCGGATATGTGCGAGCCACTTTAACAACAGAACCGTACTGATATTATAAGGAAGATTGGACAACACAGCCCGTGGCGCAGGAACTAACGCATACGGCAAAACTTCTAACGCATCCGCCTCAAGAATTTGGAACCGATCCGCACCATACGCTGTGACAAGGTCTTGTAACGCTCCGACAGCCCGCGGATCAAATTCAACAGCAACCAACTGCGCCATCTCAGAATCCAGAATAGCGCGTGTCAAACCGCCAGGCCCCGGTCCGATTTCAACAGCATGAATGCCCGAAACCTTTCCGGACAGACGCACGATCTTGTCGGTAATATTTTGATCGAGCAGAAAATTTTGCCCCAAAGCTTTTTCAGCACGCAACCCATGTGCACGGATAACTTCGCGAAGTGGCGGAAGATCAGCCATCAATTATATTCTTCGCTCGATAAAGGATGCCGAATACAAATCCATCAGATAACGACGTTGCGCACGATCCAGACGTTGTGTCCCGATCCGTTGCATAACATCTTCACGGCTTGGCATCGTTTCTTGGGAAATCTGACGCTTATCCAGCAAATACAGAATATAATATCCCGCAGCCGTTTCAACAGGTTGAGACACTTGGCCCTTATTCAAAGTCGGGAGAGTTTGCTCAACTTCCGCTGCCATCTGGCTGCCAAATACCCATCCGATCATACCACCCTGCTCAGCTCCCGCGCTTTGCGAGAATTGGCGGGCCACTTTCGGGAAAGCATCGGGCTGTTGCTGAAGTTGGTCAGAAAGCTTTTTGGCCAAAGCCCTAACATCATCATCATTTCCGGTTCCACTACTATGCGGCAGGAAAATCTCGGCAACACGGTACTGGTCACGCCCGACATTACCTTCCATTTGAGCCAATTCGGAATCAATATCGGCATCACTGACTTCAACGCGGGGACGCACACGTTTTTGAACAATCTTGGTCCAGGCCAGCTGGGCTTCAATCTGGTCATGCATAGTAGACAACTTGATTCCGCGTTGTTGTAGGGCTTTTTTAAAAATATCAGGCGGGATATTGTTTTGCTGCGCAACAGACTGAAAGCCTTGCTCGATTTCCTCTTCTGAAACACTCACGCGCAACCGCTTGGCTTCTTGCATTTTGATCTGCTCGTCAATCAGCATGTCCAGAACCTGAGGACGCAATTTATCATTCAGCTCCTTAGATGGTGGCAAACCTGTCGAGGCCGCGATCAGATTAAGGCGGGCAGTAAGGTCAGAGGATGTCACAACATCCTGATTAACAACAGCAACAATGCTTTCGTTCCCTGCCGCATATACAAATTTTCCGGACATAAATACGGTGCAAAATGCCAAAACCGCAACGACAAAAAGTAATTTCATAAACTCATCCTATACAGTTATTTCTGGTAATGGTAACGGGCCAGATAATGCGGCAACACTTCATCTATTGGAGTAGCGTCAAGGCCGATATCAGTCAGAGTCAGTGCGCCGTGATGCACAACATTATCTGTTTGCAAGCTGGTCAACTGGTCATTGGTAACCGGAGGAGACGGCAACAGGGACAAGAGAGATGCTTGCACACGAGCCACCCACCACGGCACAGATAAAGTGCCGCAATTCAGGCCAGAGAATTTGAAAATTTTCGCATAAATCTGCTTGAAATCAAGCACATCCGGCCCTCCCAATTCATAAACTTTCCCGGCTGTATGCGGCATCCGCAAGACCCGCACAACGGCACGCGCCACGTCCCCCACATAAACGGGCTGGAACTTGGATTTACCCCCGCCGAACAACGGCAGGAAAGGCAATATTTGCGCCAACTTGGCGAATTTATTGATAAAATTATCATCCGCCCCGAAAATCACGCTCGGGCGCAATATAGTGATTGCCGGAAAATCCTCTCCGGCCAGAGTTTCTCCTGACATTTTGCTGATCGCATATTCGGATTGAGCCTTATCAACCGACAAAGCCGAGATGTGCACAAGGCGCTGAACACCATATTTTGCACAAGCCTGGGCAATCCAATGGGGATAATCCGTATGCACATGGGCAAACGAAGCGCGGCGCTTTTCGAACAAAACACCAATGCAATTGACAACCATATCCGAGCCTTTGACAGCCTCTGCCAGATCATGAGCAGTTTTATAAGAACAAGGCACAGCGACAACCTGACCGACATTTCCGTATTGGCGCAAGAAATAGACCGAATCAGGATAGCGTGTAACAACCTTTACGCGCGCACCGGCCTCCAACAATTCGGCGACAATCTGGGCGCCGACAAAGCCGGTCCCGCCAAAAACAGTCACAATCCGGTCTTTAAGATCGATCAAAGAAGAAACAGGCATTTGAAACTTTATCCTCTTGGTTTATATTGCCCTACTATAAACAACCGCCGTCCAAAAAAAAGCCCCAAATAGGCCAATTTTTGCTGACATTTCATCCATTAAAGGGTTTTAACCATGTCCGCCGCGTCCCAATCCTCTGCTGTTTCTGTAATTCGTGATCGTCAAACTAAAATTGTGGCCACTTTAGGCCCTGCTTCAAACACCGAAGACATGATTAGAAAGCTGTTTTACGCCGGTGTTGACGTGTTCCGCCTGAATTTCAGCCATGGCGAGCACGCAGATCATCAAGCCCGTGTCGAGATGATTCGCAAAATTGAGGAAGAAACAAACCGCCCCATAGCTATTATTGCAGACATGCAGGGGCCCAAATTACGGGTTGGCAAGTTCAAAGACGGAAAAATCGAGCTGACAGTCGGGCAAAAACTGCGTCTGGATCTAGATACGACACCGGGGGATAACATCCGCGTCAACCTTCCGCATCCGGAAGTTATCAATACCATGACTATAGGTTCCCACATTCTTCTGGATGACGGAAAAGTCCGTATGGAAATCGTTGATAAGGGGGATGGCTTCCTGATCGGGGAAATTCAGGCCGGAAAATACCTTTCCAACAACAAAGGCTTTAACGTTCCTGGCGTAATCCTTCCTATTGCTGCCTTGACCCCGAAAGACCGTGTTGACCTTGAAGCCGCGCTGGGTATGGGGGTTGACTGGATTGCCCAATCTTTCGTCCAAAAGCCCGAAGATGTCATCGAAGCCAAAAAGCTGATTGCAGGTCGAGCTGCCCTGATGATTAAAATCGAGAAACCTTCCGCGCTTCAATATCTTGACCAGATGATCGCGCAAGCGGACGGCGTCATGCTGGCCCGTGGAGATTTGGGCGTTGAAATTCCGCCCGAAGAAGTCCCTGTTGTTCAGAAAAAAGTTGTACGTACCGTACGCATGGCAGGAAAACCGATTGTTGTCGCAACACAGATGCTGGAATCCATGATTGAAAACCCGGCGCCGACGCGTGCCGAAGCCAACGATGTAGCTACCGCCGTTTTTGACGGAACAGATGCCGTCATGTTGTCTGCCGAAACAGCTGCAGGTCAATTTCCGCTTGAAGCCGTCCAGATTATGAGCCGTATTTGTAAGCGCGTTGAGAAAGACGAGCTTTATCGTGCAATTATCGATGCTGACCACCCGGATGCTCGCCATAACGATGCATCAGACGCGTTAACTGTAGCCGCAGATCAAGTAGCAAAAGATATTCACGCCGCCTGTATCGTAACATACACCACATCAGGAGGAACAGCCCTACGTGCAGTACGTCAACGTCCTCCGGTCAAAGTCGTTTGTATGACACAGAACACCGCGACTGCGCGCCGCCTCGCTGTTTCTTACGGAATCTTCAGCCTTAAAATAACAAACGTAACCACTTTTGGCGAGGCTGTTCAAATGGCACAAAAAGCTCTGGGCAAGGAAAACATAGCCCAAAAAGGTGAGCGTTTCGTGATGACAGCCGGAGTTCCGTTTGGAACACCAGGCTCAACCAATGTTTTGCGTGTCGCCTGGGTAGAATAAGCCAATGATCGGAGCACATATACAAAAGATTTTGAATCTGCCCCCTCACAGGATTGAAGAAGACCGAAAAAATCCGTTAAAATAAGAAGAACGGCTTTAAAAAGTCCGGAATACAAATTCTTTTTGGAAACTAGGGGAAAAAAAGATGGTCAGTCGCTGTAAATACCGCGAATCAGGGAACGCCCTGTTTTTAATCCTGATTGCGGTTGCGTTGTTCGGCGCCTTGACCTATGCCGTGTCCAGCAGTACGCGCTCTGGAAGCACTGGCGGCGGACGTCAGGAAGACAATGAAGTTATAGCCTCATCATTGTTACAATACGCATCAGGAATGGCCATGACGGTCGAACGCATGCGCTTGAGCAACGGTTGTAGCGAATCTAATATCAGCTTTGAAACACCACTGATGAGTTACGATCACACCCACAGCCCCCCAGTACTAGATAAATGCAAAGTCTTTCACCCCAGCGGCGGCGGGTACACCTATCAGGAAAACCTGAACTGGTACAATGCCGCCAGCTACAATACAGGATTTAAAAGTTGGGCGACCTTTATTACAGGGGATTATAACATCGTTGATGTCGGAACCGATGCGTCTGATTTGATTATGTTTATTTTTCCGCTAACCCTTGATGTGTGCAACAAGATCAACGAGAAATTAGGCGTCACCTACCCTGGAACGACCCCTCCTTTTAGTAGCGGCGGAGACAGTGATCCGTTTCAAGGTACTTACGCGACATCGGCAGATAATATGGCGGATGAACCGGGAAGCGTCTATGCTGGGCATTCGGCAGCCTGTACGTACGGCTCAATCGGAACACACTATGCACTCTACTATACCTTGCTGGAAAGATAGAGATCCGAAAATACTCCAAAACAAAAAGGGGGTATAAGCCCCTTTCTCCTCTGTGCTTCAGATTAAGAAGCTACCGTGATGCGGTCGCAATCTGTGTAGCAGAAACTTTCTGATCTGTATGCACCCACCATGCAGAGCGATTGATCGAGAAAATCGGCTTATAGTGGGAAATCGTACTGGCACGGGTCATTTTCTTGATTTGGTTATCCAGAACCATAGGGCCTTGGTCAGTAAAGACGATCAAAATCGCGTGCGGAATACCTTTTTGTGTATCCTTGACAATCGCAATGCGCATCAGATTTTCGGGAACACCCAAAGCGCGAAGGGACGCATATTTGGCAATCGCGAAGTCTTCGCAATCCCCGCCGCGGGTCATAAACTCAATTGGAGTTTCCCAGTAATCGGATTTACCCCAATTCTTGCCATCTCCGACATAACGGACCTTGTTCATCAGGCTATTGACGCCATCAGCCATTTCAATCAGGCTTTTTCCCCTGAAATCAGACAAATCTGTCTTCCATTTCTGAATAACTTTACTGGAAGACTCATGTGTTACGTCTCTGTTGAACCTCTCGAACATATCGCTCCACTTGCTGAAAGCCGATAGATCTGAAGATTGGCGCTCTCCGGTCCCGAATAAGGAGGTCTTGTACACGCCGGAAAGTTGCTCGGACGACACGGAAGCTAAAGTAATGCTGCTTGGTATATCCTTTAAAGAACTGGCATAGCTCGGCTTTACGGCAAAACCGGTAATCCCCGCTGACAAAGTGACAATAGCCAGAACCGTACGGATAGAAGACTGGATCGCAAGAGTAGAACGCAAATCCCACCGGGAAATCAGACCGCGATCAATCAGGATTTGCCCCAAAGTATCGCCGGTGCGCTTCTGGATCGCCAAGGCTTCTCTTAGCTCATCGGCAGTCAGCTTGCCACGATGAACCAAAACGTCCCCGATACGATTGCGGGTCAAATATCTTTTAAACTGTCTCAGTACGCCTTGCGCCATTTCTGTCGTCTGCCCCCTAAAGAGTAGAGAGTGTCAACTCCCCTATATATAGCTTTATCCTGTTCAACACGCCGTTTATCGGCTTTTTGGCAAGATTCTACAGAATCCTTTACCTTTCCATTAAACACGGGAAAAGTTGACAAAACCTAAATGCCATGTAAGAAAATACGCGAGCAAACACACAAAAAAGCCCTTACAATCTCGGGGATTTTTGCGAGAAACACAGGCCGAATTTCCATGAATAATTCCGACAGAACAGAATCCGCTAGCCTTCCGAAAGAAACAGCCCCTATTCTATTGGAATTGCTGGAAAAAATGCCTGAAAAATGCGTTCTGGTTGTCGGAGACCTGATGCTTGACCGCTTTATCCGCGGCGATGTGAACCGGATTTCTCCGGAAAGTCCGATCCCAATCCTTCAGGCCAAACAGGAAAACCGCATGATCGGCGGTGCGGGCAATGTGTTATCCAACCTCCACGCTCTGAAATGCGGCTGCGAAATCATCGCCATCATCGGAGATGATCGCGAAGGCCAGATTGTCAAAGGTCTTGTGGAAGCCTCTGGAGCAAACGGAGACGGACTCGTTGTCCGCCCCGAAACTCCGACAACAATAAAAACTCGTTACCTCTCGGGACACCAACAATTGTTACGAGTAGATCATGAAGTCACCGCCCCGATCTCCGCAGCACTCGAAGACAGGATTATTTTAAAACTGCAACAAAAGATTGCCGCCGCACAAGCCCTCGTCCTATCCGACTATGGCAAAGGTGTTTTGACAAGAAAAGTCATAGAAACGGCTATTTCTCTTGCACACAAGCACTCGATTCCTGTGCTTGTTGACCCGAAAGGATCGGACTACTCAAAATATAGAGGTGCAACATTGGTTACGCCAAACCGTAAGGAATTGGCAGAAGCTACAAACGGGGCGGCGACAGACACAGACAGCGAAGTCATCATAGCCGCAGAAAAGCTGATACAACAATCGGGGATATCTGCCGTCATAGCAACACGCTCCCAAGACGGTATGAGTATTATTGCACAAAAAGCTGACGGTACAGGCTTTGAACGTCCCTATCACTTGCGCACCCACGCCCGGGAGGTCTTTGACGTGTCTGGTGCTGGCGACACCGTTATTGCAACAATTGCTGCGGGTCTGGCTTGCGGCAGCACATTGCTCGATGCAACATCCCTTGCAAATATCGCCGGCGGTATCGTAGTCGGCAAGGTCGGCACAGCCCCGATTCGTGCACAAGAATTGAAAGACGCCCTGACCGCAACAGGGCACGAGCTGGAAATAACCCCGTCAGGCGACTTTTCTGCACTAGACCGAGCAAGATGCGCGCCCGTGCTGAGCTGGGAAGAGGCACTGGAGGAGGTTAACCGTTGGCGCGCGCGCGGCCTGAAAGTAGGATTTACCAACGGCTGCTTTGATATTTTGCATGCAGGCCATGTGAATTACCTGAATGACGCCCGCAACCAATGCGATCGTCTAGTTCTGGGTCTAAACACCGATCAATCGGTACGGCTGCTCAAAGGGCCAACCCGCCCTGTCAACTCCCAAGACTCACGCGCAACTGTTCTCGGGGCCTTGGGAGCAATTGATCTGGTTGTCTTTTTCGGTGCGGAAACATTGGAAGATGACTCGACAGCCAAAAAACTGATCCAGCATTTGAAGCCGGATATCTACTTTAAAGGCGCGGATTATACCCTCGACCGCATTCCGGAAGTGCCGATTGTTCTCTCCTATGGCGGAGAGGTTAAGCTGGTTAAACTGACCGAAGGCCACAGCACTACAAATATCATCAGCAAAATCAACGCCAATTCCGAAGCTGCCGAATAGAACATTACGAAAAAATACTTATGGTCTTTGCGGAAACCCAAAGACCTGTTAGACTACTGCCGTAATTCGATTTTCACTCGCCCGCCCCTGGTAAAAGAGGACTTCCATGACACACCGTATTCTGACCGGACTGGTATTTTCCACATCACTACTGATGCTCACAGCCTGTGCGCCGAAATACCCGAACCAATGGATGCCAAAAGGCTATTCCTATCAGGACGACACGCCGATCACTTCTCCGGCCCCAAGCTCCCCATGGCTTTCCGAAGCAGAAATCAAAAACACCGACAAGCTGGCTGACAACAACGCCGCATGGCAAGGTGCTGTTTTTGAACTGGTTGACGGACTTGGAACATCTCTTCCTGCGGACGGTACAGCCGTTTACGTAGCAGCAAAGGCTCCCGTAACCAATCAGGATTTGGCACTAGATCATCATATTCGCCAAGCTATGATTCAAAAAGGCATCACCCTGACCACGACAAAAGGCATGGGAACGATACTTGAAATTGATGCAACGCCATTAACCAATAACGCAGCCCTAGCCAAGGCAAAAACGCTTCCGACATTTTCCTATGTTGAAGATATGGGACTGACAGGGATTTACCTGCTCGAAGGATCTGTCAAAGATGCCTCTGGTGCAACACTAGGTCAGTCGGCTTCAGTCGGTGTCTTCCCGCATGAAAAAGCAGAATATATGCGCTTGCCGGGTTATTCTCTCGCTCCGGTCGCAGGGGTAACAGCAGACCCCACCCCGATTTATGAACGCGACTAAAAGCGCCCATATAATTGTTCCCGAAAAGGACAATAATTTTTGAGTTAGGCCTTTGAAAAGATTGCGATATGGGCTAAATAAAGCTCATGCAATCGTACCTCGCCTCATTCCTGAAAAACGGCTTGAAATTGGGCCAAAGACTGGCCAGACCGGATATATTATTCTGGGTTCTGCCGCTTATGATGGCCTTACTGGTTTTGGGAACTATCGCTCAAAAAAATATCGGGCTCTATGCAGCACAGGAAAACTACTTCGGATCATTTTTTACAATGGTCGGTCCTGTGCCGATTCCTGCCGGACTAGCCATTATGGGGGTTTTTCTGGTCAACCTGCTGTGCAAGTTCCTGTTCCGTAGCGATTGGTCATGGGCAAAATCGGGAACAATCATTTCGCACTTCGGCGTTTTATTGCTGGTATTTGGTGGCACCATGACAGCCCTTACATCGCAAGAAGGATTTCTGATGGTCGGACAAGGCGACCAGAATAACATCGTTGAGGATTATCACAGCCGCAATCTGGTTGTATATGATGCGAACAAAAACGCACTGGTCACAGTTCCACACGAACACATCCACGATGGTATGACAGTATCAATTCCAGCATCCGCAATTTCGCTGACCATCGACAAATATTGCTTTAACTGTAGCATCTCTATGCGCCCACAAAACGAGCAAGAAGGCTGGCACAGTCCGGGCAGCCGCATGATGCTCAACAAGGCTCCAGCCGATCCGCAAGACGAAAAAAACCTGACAGGGATTGAATTCACATTAAAAGGCGCCAAAGATAGCGATATCAACGGCAAATATCTAACATTCGTAGGATTCCCAAAGCCTCCCACGCTCGACATTGATGATAATCATACACTGACCATTGCAATGGAACGTGCAAAACGCCCCTTACCCTTCTCCGTAAAGCTGGAACGTTTTGAGCGCGACTTGCACCCGGGGACAGATATGGCCAGCGCCTTTACGTCCTGGATTGAAATTATAGACCCAGAGACCGGCAACAACTTTCCTGCCAAAATCGAAATGAATGAACCCCTGCGCTATCGCGGATTCACACTTTATCAATCCTCTTTTGACCTGAATGGGGAGAAACCATATACAATTCTGGCCATCGTTGATAATAAAGGCCGCCTCTTCCCCTATATCGCAAGTATTCTGATTGCATTGGGGTTAATCCTTCATCTGGGCATCCGTATCACCTCCCAACGCCTTGCCAAGAAAAAAGAGACCGCAGCATGAGACCTTTTTTTCTCTCTTTCCTGATCCTTCTGATTGGACTGAGCTGTACGATACAAGCTCATGCTGATGACAAGACACTTCCCGTAGATAAATTTAAATTACTGCCCATTCTGCAAGACGGCCGCCTGAAACCACTCGATACATTCGCACGCTCAGAACTGGTCCGTTTTTCAGGAAAACACACCTTCGAAGGGCAAGACGCCTCCGTCTGGCTGGCACGCACGATCTTTGATCCAGCAACAGCCAGCGAAGATAAAATATTCAAAATAGATAATGCAGATGTCCGTCACCTGATGGGACTGGAAGAGCGGAAGAAGCCGCTCTACGCATTTACTGAATTAACAGCCGGATTGCAAAAGACGTTCCCGACTGTCGAGCAATTGATTGAACAGCCGAAACAAAATCTTTCGACAGAACAGACCGCCCTGCTAACTGTTCATGAAAATGCGCTACAATACACCCAACTGCTGCGCTCTATGTCACTTCTCTTACCGCTGAATGTCGATCTGCCGTCCGAATTTGACGACCACAAAGAAACAACAACCTATCTGGACTTAAAAAAACACGCCATCGAGATCGAGGATAGTATTCGGACCATCATCGACAAAAGAGGAAATGATCCAGAAAAATATTCTGCCGCAGAACAACGTATCGCCATTCTAGGCCTCCAGATTCGGACAATTGAATCAGCAGCCCAAGGAAACAACCTTTTGCGTGTTATTCCTTCCCCGCTCGAAGCCGGAGATTATCTAGCCCCTTGGGATTTGGTCGGATCAGGACAAGCAACTTGGGACTCGGTTCCACAAATTGCTCTGTGGGAAAAACTGGCGAATAGCTGGCGTGATGGAAAATCAGAAGACTGGGACAACACCCTCTCTGGGTTGCTCGCCCTGAGCAAGACTGATACAAGACCGGAAATTTTCTATAACAAAATTGCCCCTTTCCAAAGCGCCCTGATCTTTTATGCGCTATCTTTCCTGTTTGCACTCGCTTCAATGACCTTCAACGGGCGTAAAAGCCTGACACTTCTCTCTGCTCTGACAGCTTTAATAGCTCTGACCCTTCAAACATCTGGCCTGACCGCCCGCATCATTATTCTGGAACGTCCACCTGTCGGAACACTTTACGAGTCGATTCTCTTCGTGGGGACAATTGCACCTCTCTTCGCATTGCTCATGGAATTGCGATTGAAGAATATTTTGGGGCTGCTGTCTGCATCCTTTATGGGCATGATGGTAGGATTATTGGCGATGTCAATGGCAGATGAAGGAGACAATATGAAAGTCCTGACGGCCGTTCTCAATACCCAATTCTGGCTGACAACTCATGTTCTATGCATCTCTATCGGCTATGGCTGGTGTCTGGTCACTTCAGTTATTGCTCACCTGATTTTATTGGCACAAGCAACCAATCGCATCACGCAAGACGCAGTAAAAAAACTTTTGCATTCCCAGTCAACGCTAGCCTTGACGGCACTCCTCTTTACGGCAACAGGAACAATCCTCGGCGGAATTTGGGCAGACCAGTCATGGGGCCGCTTCTGGGGATGGGACCCAAAAGAAAACGGGGCACTTTTAATTGTTCTGTGGCTTGTCTGGATCATTCACGGGAAGATAGCAGGCCAGTTTACAAACCTGCAAGTCACAATGGGCTATGCCTTCCTTTCTGTCATCGTTGGCACAGCATGGATTGGTGTCAATCTCTTGGGTGTAGGGCTGCACTCGTACGGTTTTACCGAAGGATTATTTGTAGGGCTAGGCATCTTTACCTTGGTTGAAATGGGACTAATAGGTGCTCTTGCTTTCGCCATCACAAAACATCGGAGTGCGGCATGAAAAATGCATCAATCCTGATTGTTTTTATTCTTCTGGGAGCAGGTCTGACGCTCTGGTACGATCAGGACACTACTCCGGACAATATCTCTGCAAAAGAAATAGTGACGGAAAAAAATATGCAAGCCGTCCCCGATTTCACGATCTCCACATTGGATGGAAAATCCCTGACTCTAGGAAGTTTGAAGGGGCGCATTGTCGTCCTGAACTTCTGGGCGACATGGTGTGCCCCATGTGTTGTAGAATTCCCGAAACTGGTTGCTCTTGCGCATGCCAATCCGGATATCTCTATGATCCTTCTATCAAGCGACACCAACACCGAAGCCATTGACAGATTTCTGGATAAACAAACAGATGAAACCAAGACCTATTTAAAAGATCCGGATATTGCGATTGCACGCGACGATAAACGCAAGATCACAGCAGACCTGTTTATGACCTACAAGCTTCCAGAAACCCTTATCATTAACAAAAAGGGTGAGCTTGCACATAAGATTGTCGGGGATACAGACTGGCAGGGCGATGAAATCAGGACTCTCCTCGAGAGTCTTCGTGAGAAGTAAGTTCGACAGAATCCTTATGCCCCTTTGGTAAAGACACGGCATCATCCTCAATCAGAATACGCTGCGCAGCACCTTCCAAGTCATCATACTGTCCGGTCTTGATCGACCAGATAAAAAATACCAGACCGACAAGCCCCAGCACCAACGCCAACGGAATAAGAAATTCTAAAACATCCATAACGGAAATATGGCCCTCTACTTCATCCGCGTCAAGCGGAAGGAATTCGCAATAACAATCAAGGAAGATCCGGACATGGCAATTGCGGCCACCAACGGACTAGCCAATCCTGCCACAGCCACGGGGACGGCGATCGCATTATAGGCAACCGCCAGAATAAAATTCTCGCGAACCAGTTTGTTGGAAATTTTTGCTGTTTTATAGGCTTCAATCACTGCCCCCAGCTCTTCTCCCATAAAGACAATATCGGCTGCATTTTGAGTCATATCAATTGCAGATGACGGAGAGATTGATACATTCGCCCCGGCAATAGTCGGCGCATCATTCAAGCCGTCACCCACCATTGCGACTTTGTGTCCGTCTTTACACAAAATTTCCATACGGGAATATTTATCAACCGGCGACATATCCCCGCGCACATCTTCAATACCAAGCTCTTCAGCTACCAGACGCGCCACAGATTCCCTGTCTCCGGAAATTAAAACAGGACGAATATGCATGGCTTTCAGTCGGGCAATAGTCTCTTTAGCATCAGAACGTAACCTGTCTTCAAAAATGAAACACGCGACAGGCGCACCGTCTATTTCCATCCAGATTTCTTGCGCTGTATGGCTAACTGCCGACTTATCACCACACCAAGCACATGAGCCGATACGGACACGCTTATTCTCGTAAAAAGCCTCAAGCCCTTGACCGGGATACTCTTTAACCGAACCGACATCAATCATCTCGGTCCCGTAAAGAGCCTCATATCCTTTAACAAGAGCCTGTGACAAAGGATGAAAACTGAATACCGCAATGGACGCTGCCACCTGAAAATGGTCTTTCGCGATAACATCCCCGTTCACCAGACTGGGCTTACCGACAGTCAAGGTTCCAGTCTTATCGAGCAGGATAGTATCAATTTCGGCAAGACGCTCCAAGGCATCTCCTGATTTAACCAGAATATGCTTTTTCATCAAACGCCCCGTTGCCAAAACTTGGACAACTGGAACGGCTAACCCCAGAGCGCACGGGCAGGTAATAATAAGAACCGTCACCGCCACCAGAATGGCATGGGGAATATCCACACCACCGAAAATCCACCACCCCAGAAAAGTCGCCGCCGCCAGCGTATGCACAGCAGGCGTATAAAATCTGGCCGCCCGATCTGCCAAACGGACATATCGGGCTTGCCCTTGTTCTGCCTTCTCCATGAGGCGCACAATATCGGAAAGCAACGAGTCATTTGCAGCAGACCTGACTCTGAGCTTCAATGCTGCAGATAAATTGGTAGTTCCCGCAAAAACTTGATCGTCAACCTTGACGGCGCGCGGCAAAGTTTCCCCCGTCACGAGGGAGGTATCAATTTCCGATGTCCCGTCAATCACAATCGAATCCGCAGGAATACGTTGCCCCATGGGCACCAGAACAATCATGCCCTCTTTCAGGTCACGGATCGGTACGCTCTTTTGTGTTCCGTCCTCTTGCAATAACATCGCCGTTCCGGACATCATCGCCAACAAATCAGAAGCTGCCCCCCTGGCTTTTCTACGAGCGCGGAAATCCAGATACCGACCGATCAATAAAAAGAACAGCAGCATGACGGCAGAGTCGAAATAAGCATCTTCGCCATGGGTGGCAACTTGCCATAAACTGACCAACACCGCACCGATCACGCCAAGGGAAATTGGTACATCCATATTGGCGTGCCCTTGCTTCAAAACCGACCATGCAGACCGGAAAAAGGGCTGTCCGGCATAATAAACGCTAGGAATTGCAATCAGCGCTGAGATCCAGTGCATCAAGTCCCGTGTTCCGATTCCCATTACTTCGATTGTCGATGACCACAAAGCAACAGAGATCATCATAATATTTCCGGCTGCGAATGCAGCAACCCCAAGGCATAATTGTAATTGGCGCTCTTCCTCATCGCTCTCGGCCTCGATAGCCTTAGGATCATATGCACGCACGGCATATCCCTGATCTGACACAGCATGAGCCACATCATTGGCAAATTCAGGATTTTCTCCACGCCACTCGACACGCAATCTCTTGGTCGAAAAATTCAAGCGGACATAAGAAACAGGCCGAAGATGGGAAACAGCGGATTCAACCTTCTGGATGCAAGCTGCACAATGAACACCATCTACCATCAAAGTGGCAGCATAAGCCCCCTCTTCAGTAACCTCGACATAGGCTGAAAGGTCTTGTTGCTGTTGTGCCGATTGCGCCGCTTGCGCTGATTGGTATTGCTCTGAAGACATAAGTGTAAGAATAGGTCCCGATCCGCTCTATTCAATATTCAGGGACATGAAATCGTGAAAGTCGCGATCTCCTTCGGATGTCACATCAATATGTGCATCCCAATTCCCTTTCAAAGGTGGGTAGAAATCGGCTTCATATATGCCGGCACGCCCCTCATTAAGGGAAATCTCGAAATCATATCCGGCTTGAACAGGGCGGACCATACGCACCAGAATAGTTTTTCCGGAAAGAGGATGGCCATCCTTGTCCAACAACCTATAGGAAATGCGTCCGCTGGAATAAGACGCCGTCAAGGTGCCGACCCAGCCTAATTCTTTTTGATATCTGGCTTGCTCTAGTGTCTCGTTATAATTGATACCGCGCTGGTAATAATCCTTGGTCACAACGCCCGGATTGGACTTCAAAGCCAAAGTAATAAACACAGCATTCACAGCCATAATCACGCCGAAAAAACCAACCACAACGATCAGAAACTTCTTTCCTGTAAAAAGACGAACGGTATCCTGCATAAAGGCCTCCACTATTGAACGGTCTTGGTAATAAAGACCGATTCAACATCATCGCTGTTTTGGGTGGCATTATCAACTGCACGGAAGGAAATATCCGCATTCCCGTTGATTTTTGCGGCTTCTTTCTTACTTACAGTCAGGAAAATACGGAAATGCCCGACACTATCCGGAGCGACCTTGAGATTATCAATCGTTGACCCATCAGCAGCCTGGACAGCCAAACGTGCATCATCAACACCCTCGACACTCAAAGCAAAGCTCTTTTCGTCATGGGTCTTGTTCAGGATTTTAATTTCGTAGCCATTACGGATTCCACCATCAGATAGTAACGTGAACAAAGGTGCACGATCATGAATAGCGTGGACATCAAGAACAGGACGCATCAGTAACGACCCAAGCATCAACAAGCCGATGGTTGAAAGCAGGATTGTGTAATAGATCGTCCGCGGACGAATAAGATGCAGTTCAGGATTATGCCCTTGGGCGCGCAACTCGAGATTATGCTCCGTGTCATAACGGACCAGACCTTTCGGGGATCCAACTTTTTCCATGACATTGTCGCACGCATCCACGCATAAGCCGCATGCGATACATTGAATTTGCAATCCGTTACGAATATCAATTCCCATCGGACAGACCTGAACACACAAGGAACAATCGACACAATCCCCCAAATGATCACGGGAATCAGCTCCGCGTTTTTTCCCTCTCGGCTCACCGCGCGTCTCGTCATAACCGATAATAAGCGTCTCTCTATCAAACATGGCCGACTGAAAACGGGCATAAGGACACATATAGGTACAAACCTGCTCACGTGCAAAACCTGCCATAATATATGTCGACAGCGTCAGGCCAAAAACAAACGCCAAAACAGTACCGGAAACATTCAGATCAATGATATCGCGAATAAGCGTTGGCGCATCATTGAAATAGAAAACAAACGCACCGGCCGTAAACAATCCTATGAGCACCCAGCAAAAATGTGTGGCAAGCTTTTTCCACATCCACTCGAAAGACCATGAAGCCTTATCTAGCTTCATACGGGCATTACGATCTCCCTGAATAAGCCGCTCGACCCACATATAAAGATCAGTCCAGACAGTCTGGAAACAGAAATACCCGCACCACACACGTCCCAGCAAAGACGTTACAAAGAACAGGGTAATGGCAGAAAAAATCAGAATACCGGTAATATAGTAGACTTCTTGAGGCCAGATTTCGATCATGAAGAAATAGGCACGGCGAGACGGCAAATCAATAAGGATGGCCTGATCTGGAGTATCGCCCGGGCGCGTCCAACGCAAAAACGGAGAGAGATAATAGATCGCAAGACAGACAATCATTGCGGCCCACTTATAAGTACGAAACCGCCCGGATACAGCCTTGGCATAGACTTTCTCCTGAGCGGCGAAATATTGGATGGACCCCGCCTCGTTTGAAGGGGATCCACCATTGTCTTGTGAATTATTCTGCTGCTGTGTCATCAGGGGCCGCCTTTTCATTGACACCTTCTTCTACAGAAGGTTCGGCAGACGCGTCAACATCAGATTCTGTCGCAGGGGCATCCTCGGAAGTTACCGTCTCTGCATCTTCAACAGGAGCAACTTGCTCAACAGCAGCTTGCTCTTCTTCAACCACGGCGGCTCCGACACCTTCACCGCCACCCAGACCATGGACATACACGGTCAATTCACGGATAGCATTTTCATCCAGTTTACCTTCCCAATACGGCATCAAACCGGAGCGGGCATTATAAACTGTTTGGTAAACTGTCTCACGATCTCCACCGTAAAGCCAGATCGCATCGGTGAGATTTGGGGCGCCGAAATCACGACCGCCTGTTCCTTTTTCACCATGGCAAGATGCACAGTTATTGGCAAAAACTTCAGCACCGACAGAAGAAGCATCCGGGCCTTCATCAGAAGACATGGACAAAACATAGTCAACGACTGAGTCGATTTCAGCTTTATCAAGCAACTCGTCTTTACCGAATGCAGGCATCTGGGATTGACGAGCCTCATCGTGACCGGAACGAATACCGTAACGGATGGTCTGCTCGATATCAGCCAATTGGCCGCCCCACATCCAGTCGTTATCCGTCAAGTTCGGATAACCCTTGGCACCTTGACCACCTGACCCATGACAGGTCGCACAATTATTCTTGAACAAAGCGTTACCGCCGGCCATCGCAAAAGCATTAAGCTCAGGATCGCTGGCAATCTGGTCATAACTGGCAGTTTCGAATTTCGCCAGATATTGAGCCTGACGTGCAACGATCTCAGCTTGGGACGCCTCAAGCTCCTTATACTGTGTCCACCCGAAGCTCCCTTCGGTACCACCTTGATTGTCCTGAGACAGGGTAGGCCAAGCTGGATAAACAACCCAATATCCGACAGACCAGATGATAGAAACGATCCAAACCCAAATCCACCAACGCGGGGCCGGATTATTCAATTCTCTTAAACCATCCCATTCATGACCGGTGGTCTCGACACCTGTCACCTTATCGATTTCTTTATTATGCTGATCACTCATTCCGAGCCTCCTTAGAATCCCCATCATTTTCCGCATGTTCGAAAGGGATATTTGCAAAATTTTCAAAGCGTTTTTTTTGGCTTGGCCGATACACCCAGATCACCATCACCGTGAAGAACACGACGAAGAACAACAAGCCGATCATGGGTGCATGGTCAAAAATCCAATTCATTCTTATTCCCCGGATTTATCTTCTGGAGCAGGCATTTCATCGGCCGAAACTTCTGGTGCCGTCTCGGTTGCAGGAGCGTCTTCAACCGGAACATCCGCAGCGACCTCTCCCGCAGGCTCGATGGACTGAGCAGACGTGAAGTCAACCATTGTCCCAAGAACCTGAAGATAAGCAACAAGAGCATCCATTTCGGTTACCATTTCAGGGTTACCATCAAAAACGCGGGCGTTGATCTTGTCACCGTAACGTTCCAGAAGACCTGCAACATTTTCGTCTGTGTCTTCAGTATGGGCTTGGGCCATACCGTCAATATAGGCGTTAGCGATCTGTTCCTCGGTATAAGGAACACCGACCATTTTCAGCACCTTCATATGATCTGCGATATCATTCAGCTCGGCCTGATTGTTCGACAGGAACGCATAGGTTGGCATGATGGATTCAGGAACAACAGAGCGTGGGTTCTTCAAGTGGGCAACGTGCCAGTCATCGGAATAACGACCGCCAACGCGCGCCAGATCAGGACCTGTCCGCTTAGACCCCCATTGGAAAGGGTGGTCATACATCGACTCGGCAGCGAGAGAGTAATGACCATAGCGGGCAACTTCATCACGCAAAGGACGAATTTGCTGCGAGTGGCAGTTATAACATCCTTCACGAATGTAGATATTAAACCCTGCCAGCTCGAGTGGGGTATAAGGGCGTACGCCTTCAACCGGCTCGATAACTGTTTCCGAACGGAACAAAGGAACGATCTCAACGAGACCACCGATCAGAACTGTCACTATAATAAATAACAGCATGACAATGGATTTACGTTCAAGTTTAGCGTGATGGTGTAACATTTAGGCTAAGGCCTCCGTACCCTTTTGAGCAGTCATCTCAGGATATTCAGAACGTCTGACTTCTCCTTTGACGGTTTTGATGAAGTTGTAAACCATGATTAGGGAACCGGCGAGATACAGCAGGCCGCCCATTGCACGGATCACGTAGAAGATGTGCATTTCAACAACGGTTTCGACGAAGGAATATTCGAGGAAGCCCATTGAGTCATAGGATTTCCACATTAGACCTTGCATGATACCCGATACCCACATCGCACAGATATAGAGGACGATACCGATTGTTGCCACCCACAAATGGAGATTCACGAGCTTGAGAGAATACAAGCGATCACGACCCCAGAGTTTTGGCACGAGATAATAAAGAGCACCGAAGCTAATGAAGCCCACCCAGCCCAGAGCACCGGAGTGCACATGACCGATGGTCCAGTCCGTGTAGTGGGACAAGGAGTTCACAGCCTTGATCGACATCATCGGGCCTTCAAAGGTAGACATACCATAGAAAGCAACCGCGATAATCATAAAGCGCAGCACTGGATCGGTTCTGAGCTTATCCCAAGCACCGGATAAGGTCATCATCCCGTTAATCATGCCACCCCATGACGGCATCCACAGAATAATGGAGAAGGTCATCCCCAAAGTCTGCGCCCAATCAGGCAGAGCGGTATAGTGCAAGTGGTGAGGGCCGGCCCAGATATAGATAAAGATCAGGGACCAGAAGTGCAGAATGGACAAACGATAAGAGTAAACCGGACGATTGGCCTGTTTCGGAACGAAGTAATACATCATTCCCAAGAAACCTGCTGTCAGGAAGAAGCCCACAGCGTTGTGACCATACCACCATTGGATCATGGCAGACTGAACACCGGACACAACAGGATAGCTCTTCGCACTGGTCAGGCTAACGGGGATCTCGATGTTATTTCCAAGGTGCAGAACAGCCACTGTAATAATAAACGCAAGATAGAACCAGTTCGCAACATAGATATGCGGCTCTTTACGTTTGATAACTGTGCCCAAGAATACAATCAGATAAGCAACCCAAACAATGGTCAACCACAAGTCAGCATACCATTCAGGTTCTGCATATTCCTTACTTTGAGTCACACCGAGCACGTAACCGAGCGCAGCAATAACAATAAAGAATTGATACCCCCAGAAGGTAAACAGAGCCAGACCATCGCTAAACAAGCGGGTTTGGCATGTTCTCTGAACAACATAGTAGCTGGTTGCAAACAAAGCGCTACCGCCAAAGGCGAAAATAACAGCAGATGTATGCAGCGGACGCAGACGACCGAAATTGAGATATGGCTCGAAATTGAGAGCCGGAAACGCGAGCTGCAAGGCAATAAAGACACCTGCTGTAAAACCGACGACACCCCAGAAAACTGTGGCAATCGTAAACAGCCTTACAACATCGTCATTATAGCGTGGTGCTACATCACTTGTTGTTGTCGACATATTAAGTTCCCTTTCACAAAGAAAAAACCTGTCCGGAGCATCCGGAAACTGTGAATACGCAATGGTTAGCAGGATCAAAATAACCGGCTAGGGCAGAATCCATCCTGCCACGACCAATAGTACGATACCATTTAGCACAACTATCCACTGTGATAAAAGCCTGAATTGCATAGGAAAAAATGTCGCAAGGGTCTTGCCCCCGATTGCAACGGCAATAAGTGAAGGCATTGTACCGAGACAAAACGCTGCCATTCCAAGCGCTGCCTTGATAGGTTCTTCTATAGTCGCGACAGCCATCATCGCACCCATAACCAAGCCGCATGGCAGAAAACCAAGCATCACACCCACCGCATACAGACGTACGGGAGACGATTTCTCAAGAAGCCTTGACATAACCGATTGCAAAGGACGCAAAGGCACAGGAAGATGAAGCTTCAAAAGAAACGGAAAATATTGTCCCAGAAACGGCATTGATTGAACGAGAAACAAAAATCCCGCAAAAGCGAGCAAACAAGATGCGACAACATAGCGCACGGGGGAAACAGGAAAAGCATAATTCAAAAACAGGTTTGCCAACACGCCAAGAGCTACATATGTTGTCATCCGCCCCAGATGGTAAGGCAAAAGAAGAACGGAATTCAGACGACCTATTGTCTTTTGCTGCAACATCACGACAAACGGAGAACACATCAAAGCGCAGTGAGTCGTGCCGCCGAACAATCCGGAAAGAAACAGGCTCATAAAGATGCCCGCTTCAGTAATGGTAATGGCGCTACATTCGAAAAACATGGCCTATGCTTACCCCAATAGCACAAAACTGCCAAATGAATCCTTGCCGCATCCCGGGCAGCTTCCGTGGCTAAACATCCAGAACACCGATATCTGAGGCCGCTCCGGCTAGAATTCCTGCACTTTTCCTGAGTAATTCAAGCTCCGCATTGCTCATTTCCGGAACCAGCGTTCGCACAACACCCTGACGGTTAATCACGCGCGGGTAGGACAAACATATAGCCTGATCTTCTTCAAGAATGCCATGGGTCGGGGTTGAGCAAGTAATCAGGGCATTTTCATTTTGCACAATGGCTTTGGCCATGCGGGCAATTCCTGCACCGATCCCGAACCATGTTGCGCCCTTCCCTGCTATGATGCGGTATGCCGCACGACGCACACCTTCATCAATCTGATCTTTGATTTGCTGCGTAATTGGGGCATCAACCTGTGCAGCAAAATTGGTCAAAGGAATAGTTCCGACCAAAGCCCCTGACCAGTGCAACACCTCAGAATCCCCATGCTCTCCCAGCACATAGGCATGGACCGAGTGCGAAGAAATCCCCAAATGCCCCGCCAACAAAGCCCGAAACCGCGCCGTATCTAAAATAGTCCCCGATCCGATAATGCGGGAAGCTTCAATTCCATGGGTTTTTCTAGCGATAGAGGCCACCATTTGCGTCATCACGTCGACAGGGTTGCTCGCAATCAACAGGACTGCATCAGGAGCAGCCGTAAAGATTTTCGGGATAATATCGGAGAAAATGTCGGCATTCCGCTTCAACAGATCAAGGCGTGTCTCACCGCTCTTTTGCGCTGCTCCTGCCGCAATAACGACAATCCCCGCACCATGTAAGTCATCTATTTGTCCCGCACGCACCGGAATAGGTGAAGAAAACGGGGTTGCATGCAAAATATCTTCGGCTTGAGACTGAGCGAGGGCCGCATTACGATCTACCAACACTAATTCAGTCCCGACTCCTTTCAAGACGCACGCATAAGCGCTCGACGCCCCGACTTGACCACATCCGATAATCCCGATTTTCATGATGAATCCTTTTTCGTAAAATTCATTTATCCGTGTCCACATTTAAACCACAGCAAAGCCCGCAGCAACAAGACAGAATGAAGCAAGTAAAGGATCTATTTTTCGCTTGGCAGAACCAATTCGAGAGATTAAGTTGCCCTCCATGGAAAATACCCAGAATATCTCTGTTGTTGTCCCGATGCTCAACGAGGCGGAAAATGCCGCTTCGCTGATTTCAGAGATATTGGAAGCGGCAAAACACTGCCCCATCGCAGAAATCGTGATCGTCAACGACGCAAGCACAGACCGGACACCCGAAGTCGTTCTGGGCCTAAAACAACAATACCCCCAAATTCGCTTGGTATCTCATTCGGCCCGCGCCGGACAAAGTGCCGGAAACCGCACCGGAATTATTTACGCCAAAGGCCCTCTGATCGTCACGATGGACGGTGATGGACAAAATAATCCGGCGGACATTCCAAAGCTTTACCATAAATACACAGAAACCCCTGATGCCCGCATGATTTTGGTTGCAGGCCAACGAGAAAAACGCATTGACTCGTTGCTCAAGAAATTCACCTCACGTATGGGCAACGGTATCCGCCGTACGCTTCTTCAAGATGGTGTACGCGACACAGGATGCTCTCTGAAACTCTTTAGAAGAGACGATTTCCTGATGCTACCGTTCTTCAACCATATGCATCGTTTTCTCCCCGCACTGTTCTTACGCGAACATGGGACAATTGCCTTGGTAGACGTTTCACACCGCTCTCGCGAGGCAGGAGTTTCGAAATACGGGTTCTGGGATCGCCTCTGGGCCGGAATTTTCGATATTTTCGGAGTACTCTGGCTCAAAACCCGCGCACCTAAAAACATCTCAACGACAGAGGTTCACGAATGAGTGCTGTTGAAATCGCCCAACAATGTGCCGATATAGCCAAAGATGTTGCCAAAGACCACGGATTATGGCTGGCTATCGGCTTTATTGGTCAGGCGATGTTCTCGGCCCGCTTTCTGATTCAGTGGCTAGCCTCTGAAAAAGTCAAAAAATCCATTATTCCGAACCTGTTTTGGTGGTTTTCACTGGCTGGCGGGTCGATTTTGCTGATTTATGCCATTCACCGTGCAGATCCTGTCTTTATTGTTGGACAGGCCGCCGGTTTGCTTATCTACTTCCGCAATATATATCTGATTTATAGCCACCCGAAAAAGGTCGCAAAAGCAGAATCAGAAGCCCAATCTGCCGCAAACGCAGAAACATAAACCTGAGGACAATGGAAACGCCCGACATGAACAATATCTACGCAAAGCCTGCCTTTCTGGCGGGTTTCATCTGTTTTGCCCTGATGATCGCAGCCCAATTGGCACGCCCCCTGTTTCCTGTAGATGAAACACGCTATTTGACTGTAGCGTGGGAAATGCACCAATCGGGAAATTATATACTCCCGTTCCTTAACCACGAAGCCTACCATCATAAACCACCCGTCCTGTTTTGGCTCATTAACCTCATGTGGACGCTTTTTGGCGTCTCGCAAGGTGCGGCTATGGTTGTTCCCTATCTCGGAGCCTTTGCCTTTCTGATGGCGACAGCCCGACTGTCGACACGTCTGTTTCCAGACAATAAAAATGCCCCTCTGTTAGCAACAGCCCTTCTGGCTGGAAGCCTCCCGTTCGTGATTTACGCAAACCTCATCATGTTTGACCTGCTGTTGGGTGTCTTTGCAGTTCTGGGACTGACTGCGGTCTGGGATTACATGACCACACGCAGCAAAAAACACTTAGTCATTCTCACCCTTTGCATCGGCTTTGGTGTCCTGACCAAAGGCCCTGTCATTTTATTACACATCGGAACGGCGCTTCTGCTTGTAAAATTCTGGCTGAGTGCCCCCGAAACTCCACTCAGAAAAACTATTCTACCTCTGATCGGCGCAATCATGTTGGGTGCTGCAATCGCTCTCTCCTGGGCAATTCCGGCAGCGATTGAAGGGGGTAAGGAATTTGCAGACAAGATTTTCTGGGGCCAAACTGCAGGCCGCATGGTCAAAGCCTTTGACCACCAACGTCCCATCTATTGGTATCTGATTTTTATACCACTCTTTACCCTGCCATGGCTGGCATCCCCTGCTCTATGGTCTGGCGCCAAAAAATTTCTGAAAAATACAACTTCATCCGCACAAACCACTCGCAGATTCCTGTTTTGCTGGGCAATTCCTGTTTTTGTGTCCTTCTGTCTGATTTCAGGGAAACAGGTACATTACCTGATCCCTATTTTACCGGCTCTGTCTCTGTTCTTTACAGGTGCATTCCTGAACATGTCCGAAAATTTCAGAAAACGCGACAGTCTGCCTGTACTGTTAACCACACTATTTTTCTCTGCACTCCCGATCATCATGAATGTGTTTGCCAACCAGATCGGCGCGCTAGTCGAAGGGGATAGGCACATCGAAGAAAGTTTCGCAAGAATGTCTGTCCTTCCGGCCATCCTGATTGCCATAACAATCACAGCCCTGATGATTGCAGCAAAGCGTGATAAACTGAAAAATATTGCGGCAATTGCCGTCTCTATGGGGTTAATGATGGCAGGATTCCAGATTGCTTCGAAAGACAGTTTCTTTTCCAATTACAATCTGGAGCCTATGGCAGAAAAACTCATGGAAATTGATGCTGCATCACGTGCAGCAGGCGAGGAACTGCGTCCGCTAGGCTTCACGCGCAACTATCATGGAGAATTCGGATTTCTCGCGCGTCTTGACCGTCCGGTCAAACAACTCCAACCCGAGCACCTGGCTCAATGGTTCAAGGATAATCCAAACGGCGTAGCCTTTGTTCGCAGCAAGCATGACTATGAAACCAAGCCATATCATATACTCTACCAACAGCCCTACAAACTCTCGAGTGGGTACGCCATTGTCGAGACAAAAAGGGAGTAATCTATAAATAAAAACTGCGCACTGATCCGCCAAGTGCGCTCGTTAATTCCGGAGCCATAATATCCACGCGCTCAGGAATCTGGAATGGCGTATTGAAAATCAAGAGCCCACAACCATTTAACCCGTCCGCCGTCTCGCGGTCACGGATCATAAATTCGGACACCCAAGTACGGTTGACTTTAAGAGCCGCAGCCTCAGCATATAAATCATCAATTTGCGCCAATGCATTTGCCTTGATGGGGTACCAGAGGATATAGCATCCTGTTTCCCAGCGTTTTTTCCACTCGGCCATTTGCTGCACCAGAAGTCTGAACTCTTCTTTTTTCTCGAAAGGCGGGTCAATCAGGATAATACCGCGACGTTCCTTGGGTGGAATGTGCCCGCGAATAACTTCATAGGCATCCTCATGAGTCACAGACACATTGCGGTAAGTCTTCAGATTAAGCCGCAGATCAATCAAGTCCTCGGGATGTAACTCATTTGCAACCAGACGATCCTGAGGGCGCAGCATATTGGCTGCCAAAACCGGCGATCCGGCATAGAGCTTGAGTGCAAAATCTTTACGGACCACGTCTTGAAACGCGCGAAGATCGTCATTTACGAACGAGCTCTGTAAAAAAGCTCCAATCCCCCCTTCATATTCCAGAGTGCGCTGTGCCTGCTCACTAGAAAGATCATAAAGGCCAAGCCCTGCAAATGCATCCAGAACAAAGGCCCCCTTATCTTTTTGCTGCACATAGGCCATTACCATCCGGAATACCAGATGTTTGAATATATCAGCAAAATTGCCTGCATGATAAATATGGCGGTAATTCATTCTGTCCTCAAAGACAGCACTCAAAAGGCTGCACACAATTATCGGCGCACCTTAGGCCCAAAGACAGCAAAAGGAAAATGGAAAATTTATAATATACGATTTTAAAATAATATATAATAATCCATATCAGATATATAAAGTAGCCTTCAAAACATAAGATAACAAAAAATTCGAAGGGCCAGATGAAAGAATGTATGGGTTAATTCAATAGCAGGATGCGGAGTATGGTCGATGTTCATCCCCTGAACTACCCCAGACGAAAACTATTTTTTTCCAAAGCAATATAATAACAAGCCTGATCAATATCATTATCAAGCGCTTCAGGGTCCAATTCCAGAAATCTGCAAACCAATTCGTATTTGGGTATTAACTGAACGCGCATCATATCTGCGAGCATATCGAATTCATCGAGCTGTTCGCTCATCTCTTTCGAGATCTCTTGTGAATCTGTACGCAAATCCTTTGCGGCTTGAGCATATTCGTATGCTTGCCGAGCCTTAAAAATTGAATGTCTATGGGCAACAATTTTATTAAAAGCACCAACTAGCTCGCCGCTAAGATCCCCAAAACTCTTACCCAAGCCCTCAAGTGTCCGCCCCAAAATATCTTCAGACATGCCCATAGAAACTCTTCCTGTTACAAACACACCCCTTCTATTGCATTATGAAAACATTAGCAAGTTTTTTAAGATACAATAAAGAAGGCATTCGTGGTAAAATGGGGCCATTGAATTTAAGATTCACTTAGTCAATCGCACCCCGGAAAGCAACTATGTTCAACTGGTTTCGCAAAAAAGGTTCGAATGTTGAAAAGCCCTCTGAAAAGAGCCTGCCAGCCTCGCCAGCAAGGGGGAAAGAGGCTCTGATTGAAGAAGCTCAGCGCAACACGCGTGCCGCCCGTGAAGCCATAGGCCCTGAACGTTTGGCCGAGTTAACCCGTCTTATCCATCAGAATCAGGAAGTCTCTCCGGCAGCACAGGCCCGCAAAATCATTGCAAAAATGGACACAGAAAAGCTATCCGAACATCTGCGATATTTGCGCAACGAGCCCCCTACCAAACATTAACACTTCTGACCTATACTTATCTGACAATTTAATCGCCTAACCAACGGAACACTAAATGCCGATCTATAAAGCTCCCTTAGAAAATATGAAATTTGTTCTACATGACCTATTGAATGTTGGTCAATTGTCAGAATTAGAGGGGTACGGGGATGCGACCCCCGACATGATCGACAATATTCTGGAAGAAGGCTCAAAAATTTGTGAAGAAGTCCTGTTCCCGATCAACCAATCAGGAGACGAAGAAGGTTGTACGTTTGAAAATGGGAATGTACGCACCCCCAAGGGGTTTGACACCGCGTACAGAACATTTACGGAAGGTGGCTGGACGGCGCTATCCGCGGAACCGGAATACGGGGGAATGGGTTTGCCTCAAGTGGTAGGAGCCGCCTTTTCGGAAATGAGTTGCTCAGCCAATATGTCTTTTACTATGTACACAGGCCTGACAGAGGGCGCGTACAGAGCCTTGCTCCTACACGGAACAGATGACCTGAAACAAACATATCTGCCGAACCTCATTACGGGCCAATGGTCAGGCACAATGTGCCTTACAGAACCACATTGCGGGACAGATTTGGGACTGATCCGCACCAAAGCCATCCCCACAGAGAATGGGGCATATAAAATCACGGGCACCAAGATTTTTATCTCGGCAGGCGAACATGATTTAACAGAAAACATCATCCACCTCGTCTTGGCGAAGCTCCCCGATGCACCGGAAGGTGCAAAAGGCATCTCGCTCTTTATTGTGCCAAAATTTTTGGTGGATACAGGCGCAACAAACCACGTATCCTGCGGCTCGATCGAGCACAAAATGGGCATCAAGGCCTCTGCCACCTGCGTCATGAATTTTGAAGATTCAATCGGCTGGCTGGTCGGAGAACCTCACAAAGGCTTGAAAGCCATGTTCACCATGATGAATGCTGCACGCTTGGGTGTAGGCATGCAAGGCTTAGGTATCGGCGAAGTCGCGTGGCAAAACGGACTGGCCTACGCGAAGGACCGTTTGCAAATGCGCGCACTCGACGGCGCAAAAGCCCCTGATAAGCCCGCAGACCCGATTATTGTGCACCCTGATGTGCGCAAAATGCTGCTGACATCAAAGGCCTTCTGTGAAGGTGCACGCGCGCTCTCCTATTGGGTCATCATGCATCTCGATATTGCAGAAAAACATCCAGATCCGCAAACGCGCCAGAACGCCGATGATCTGGTGGCTCTCCTGACCCCGATTGTCAAAGCCTACCAAACCGATATGGGTTTTGAAGTCGCGAATCTAGCGGTCCAAATTCACGGTGGACACGGCTATATCCACGAATATGGCGTGGAACAATATGCTCGTGACGCGCGAATTGCCATGATTTATGAAGGAACAAACGGTATTCAGGCACTTGACCTCGTGGGTCGCAAAATGGGTCAAAATTACGGACGTTTGCTGCGCCAGTTCTTCCATCCGGTCTTGGAGTTTATCGAGGCCAATCAGGATGATGAGAAACTTCAAGGCTACATTTTCCCGCTGGCTAAGTCTTTTGCCAAACTGCAACAAGCCGCTGTCCAGATTGCCCTGAAAGGTCTCAAAGACCCGAACGAGGTGGGCGCAGCATCAACAGATTTTCTGCGGATGTTCGCACTTGTAGCGATGGGCTATATGTGGGCGCAAATGGCAAAAATAGCGCAGCAAAAACTGGATGAAAATGCATCTGATCGTCCGCGCGTATTTTATGAGTCAAAGCTCAAAACCGCAACCTTCTTCATGGAAAGAATGCTGCCTGAAACAGAAAGCCGCTTCCGTATGGTAATGAGCGGCGCAGACAGCCTCATGTCCATCACGGAAGATGAATTCGCAGCCTAAAAAAATCGAAAACTACGGATAATGGCGAAGAACTGGCAACTCCCGCTCAAACGGAATGACCATTACGCTGTTGTCCCGATCATCGGCCTTTTTCAGCGGATACGCCTCGCCACACACCTTAAATTCGTGGGAAAGTAGAAATCTTTGTCCCGCCTCATTATCCAGGGCAGCTTCTGCAAACATCTTATGCTCGGGGAAAAGTCCAGCAACATAGGCACGCCCGACAATCTGTTCGTATAAGTTCGTTAAAACATTTTGACGCCGCTCGTTTCCAATGAGATAGGGAGAAATTAGCAAACGATCCTGATCATCCTGCCAAAGGCGAATACGCCCGATAAACGGCCGGCCCTGCTGCTTGCGCACAACATACAATGACGCTGCACCAACCTGTTCATCATACTTATTCAAATGCTGCATAGAGTATTTTGCCAAAGAAGGGCCGAACTCGACAATCTCTTCCGGCGACCGATCAAGGCTATATGTTTGGAAATCACCGCCGCACGCATTAAACATTCGGGAAAAAGGCAACGCATCACGATTAAGAACAGGTCTAAGCTCGAGAGCTGATGTCTCGATAGAGAAGCGTGTAAAAATATCCATTAATTCACTTCGACTATAACGCATAAAAAAACCTCACTCCTGTAATATTTAATTGCGCAAACCTTATGACTTTTGAAGTGAAATGCCAAGTAGCAAAATAACGAACATATTAGTCATATAAAAATCACGTACACTTAATATTAAGAAAGTTGAAGCACTCTAAGCGGGAAAGGATCAATAGCCATGACACTCGAAACCATCATCCCGAAAATCGAAAAGAAAATGATCTACGCCACCGGATTTAACCATATGGTGCTGTTTGATTTGGGAGACGACGGATTTATTCACATTGACGGAACACAATCTCCGCCGGAACTTTCCACCGAAGAGAAAGACGCTGAAGTCACTCTTGAAACAACAGCAACAGTCTTGAATAATATTCTGGACGGTACACAAGACCCGAACGTAGCCTTTTTGATGCGCAAGCTCAAAATTCGTGGAAACCTGAAACTGGCCATGAAACTCAACGCCTTTCTTGAATCCTAATAGACTTAGCCGAAAAAAAAGCTAAACTCACCGCATGAACCTACTTTTTCGTGTCCTGTTTGTGTGGCTGTCAAGCTATTTCAAACCCCGCATCAATGACATACTCTCGCCCGCAGATTTAACCCTGCGAGTGCTGCCGAATGATCTTGATTTCAATATGCACATGAACAACGGACGCTACCTGACCATGATGGATTTGGGGCGTCTCGATTTAATTCTGCGCTCTGGCCTATTGAAAATGATGCTGCGGGAAAAATCAGTTCCCATTCTGGCTGCATCAACCATGCGCTACCGCCTTTCCCTTGACCCGTTCCAAAAATATACACTCCGCACGCAAATTCTCTGCTGGGATGAAAAATGGGTGTATATCGAACAACGTTTTTTGAAGGATGAGGACGTAGCAGCCATAGGTCTCGTCAAGGGCTGCTTTTTAAATCAGAAGAGCAAAAAGACCATTCCGACATCAGAGCTACTCCACCACATCGGTTATAACGGACATTCCCCGGCTACGCCGCAACATGTCGTTGACTGGAAAATTTCCGAAAACACGCTAAGAGACGTTACAAAAAATGGTTCAAATTCTTAAAACTCCTGAGGATCTTCGTACTTTTTCGAGGTCTCTCCGCGCACAAAACAAAACACTTGGCTTTGTCCCGACCATGGGGGCGCTCCACGAAGGGCATCTGACACTGGCCCGTACAGCGCTAGCCGACTGCGATGCCGGCATAGTCAGTATCTTTGTAAATCCAAAACAATTTGCTCCCCATGAAGATTTCGACCGCTACCCGCGTCAATTGGAGCAGGACGCAAAACTTCTATCCACCGTTGGGATCGGCGCAGTTTTCGCACCCGAAATTGACGTCATGTACCCGAAAGACTTTCAAACAACTGTCTCCCTCTCGCAGGTAACGAAACCGCTTGAAGGCGAATTCCGTCCCACACATTTTGCAGGGGTCTCGACTGTTGTTGCCCGTCTTTTGCTTCTGGTCGGCGCAGACAAAGCCTATTTCGGAGAAAAAGATTACCAACAGCTTCAACTCATTAAACAAATGGCAAAAGATTTGGCAATCCCGACGGAAATTGTTGGCGTCGAAATCGTACGCGAATCAAGCGGCTTAGCCCTTTCCTCCCGCAATGCCTATCTGACGGCAGAAGAACGCCCCATTGCAGACCAACTCAATGTCATTCTAAAAACCATGGCGGCTGAATTCAAATCAGGCGATGCGATTTCCGACATTGAAAACCGCGCCGCGCAAAAACTCTTGAGAATTGGTTTTGGAAAAATTGACTACATCACCATCCGTGATGCCAATACATTGTTGCCACCTACAACACAAACAAAAAGCCACCGGATTTTAGCGGCGGCTTTCTTGGGCAGAACACGTTTGATTGATAATATAGCGACTGACTAGAAACCCAGAGTCATCCCGATAGTTGCTCTAGCATACGGGTCTTCGGTTTTTCCTGTTCGCCCGGATATATCCGCAGAAAAGCTCAAATCATCTCCCGCCTTCCATAAAACAGACACACCACCTTCCCCCCAGCGATCATCAAGTTTATTCGGGGATAAGCTCATAGCCAGACCTGTAGAGCTTGCAGTTACACTTTCATCATCTTCGTGAAGTCGCTCGGCATAAGCGACCCGTCCACGAAGCGTGACATGCTCACCGATATCATGGGACAATTCTACGCCTGCACGACCGATCACACGCTCACCGCTCTGCTCGGTATAGCTGGCAGGAAACGGTCCGTGTTTTTCATCATAAGAATCGAGTTTTGTCTTGGAATATTCAGTTTCGATATAAGGCGTAACAGTCATACCGCGCTCGGGAATAACATCCATTTCGTACCCCAGACGAGCGGATGCACCATACCCGTACCCTTCACTCTCACCGTAGGAATAATCACGCCCTCCACCATTCATATAACCTCTGGAACTATCCAGCGTCAGATAGGAAGCAAACCCTACCATATAAAGACGTAAACCATTCGGATTCTGGTAAGAAAACAGAATTTCTCCTCCATAAGAGTCCAGAATATTTTCCCCGCCATTTCTAAGATCAATGTGGCTTTGTCCTGAAATCATACCGCCGCCGACAATCCAGTTCTGATCCGCGCGATACAAAACACCGGCAGACCCGTCAAGAGAATGACTGTCCGCATTATTCTCCTGCCCCATAGCAAATGACCCGAGGGTATAGAATGCCCATTTCTCGGGAGAAAAATATCCCTGATTATAAGACAGATAAGTCTCTCCATCATCTCCTGCCGCAGGCTCAATAAGCGATGGCAAAGACAAACTTTGAATTTTTTGTTGGGGTATTACCACCTTCGGAAAATAAGACAGCGCATTCCGAGCCAAAAACAATCCACGAGATGAATATATTCCGTTTTGTGAAATGGCCTGCTGATGTGACACCTGCGCCTCTGACAAAGACTCGACCAAGCCATCAACTGTTGTAATCGCAGGAATCAGTGAATTAGAAACAACCGCAAGAAATGCCGCCGTATTCCCGAGATACGTTCCGTATCCTGTAATCTTCTCGCCATTATCGCTGACATCATTTGCGGAAGCAAGAAGTGTCCAGCCTGTCAGATCAACCCCTAGGTCGGTCAAAACAGCATCCAGTTCCCGCATACCATGTGCCTGATCCCAAATGAAAGCTTCCGCACCACTGTCGGAAGTTCCATACCCAACGACAACAGAGCCATCTGCAGACAAATTGATCGCCCGACTATTAAATCCTCCACCGGGCAGATCACCTAGCCCGACCATCCCTGTCCCGCTGGTCCAGCGGAAAGCTTCATTGCCGTCCGCGGATGTGCCATATCCGACAATAACAGATCCATCATCACTCGCTTTATTGGCTACGCTGGAAAAAACTCCACCGGGCAGATCACCTAGCCCGACCATCCCTGTCCCGCTGGTCCAGCGGAAAGCTTCACTGCCGGATGCAGATATCGAAAGGCCCACAACTGTCTGACCATCTCCACTGACACCTTGCGCCAAGCTGACATATGATGCGCCCGGCAAATCCCCGAGGGCAACTAACCCTGTCCCGCTGGTCCAGCGATACGCCTCTGTGCCCAGCGCACTTACGCCATATCCGATGACAACAGTTCCGTCAGAACTCATATCAAATGCAAAACTATGGGTAAGTCCCCCTGGCAAATCTCCCAGATCAACCATGCCACCGCCTGATGTCCAGAGGAACGAAGTATATCCGCTAGGGCCCCATCCGTATCCGGATATTGCAGACCCATCATCACTGACACCAACAGCCTGGCTAGAAAACGTCCCCCCCGGGATATCACCGATCCCAACCATTCCAGTCCCGCTGGTCCAGCGAAAAGCTTCAGTTCCATTCGCGCTAATAGAATCGCCTACAATAATTGTACCATCCCCGGAAATCCCTCGTGCAGTACTGGATGTAGTTCCCCCCGCCAAATCTCCAAGATAGACCAAGCCAGCCGGTTCGGCCTGCGCATTTGGAGCCACAGCACAGCTAGCCAATAAACAAAGTGTAAATGGGAGAATACGATAACGCACAAAAACCCTGAGAAAGAAAACAGCTTACCAGATTCATCGATACACCGAGTTTGTTAACAGGATCTTAAAAGGAAGAAGGCAAAACAGATAAATGGTGAAAAAAGAATCACTTATCCTGATTTTTTGACATTACGGAAAAAATTCTCTGGGTCAGAACCTCCGATGAGTCCGCTGTCTTGAAAAAGGCCAACGGAACATTCTCGGGAGACAGGAAATAGATCAGGGAGGTGTGATCCATAGTATAAGTTTCCGGATCAGCCTCATCTGGAACTTTGGCGGCATAGACCTTGAACGATTTCTTGGCGTCCTCGATCTGCTCTAATGATCCTGTGAGACCAACCAATTGCGGCATAAACAGGGAAACATACCCTTTCATCACTTCAGGTGTATCTCGCTCGGGATCAACGGTAATAAAAATCGGCTGGAGATTTTTCTGCATGTCAGGAGATAAAGCAAGATAGGCCTCAGCCATCTTCGACAATTCTGTAGGACAAATTGCAGGACAATAAGTGAATCCAAAATACACCAGCTTGTATTTATCGGCGTACTCGTCCTGCGTACGATAAAATCCGTCCTGATCAACCAGCGCAAATTTTGCATCCAGACCAGAGGCGGCAAGAGGAACAGAGGTCGTTTTAGGGGCAACGCCAGCCATTTCGTTCACATCATCTCGGAATGTATAAACACCACTCACCAATCCGATCACAGCCCCAATAAGGGTGCCGATCAGGGCCAGAACAAAAAAACGTTTCAAACGGGATGCAGGACTCATGATGGAAACTTAGGCCGAATACATTCAAAAGTCACGACCGTAAAAAAAGAAATACGTTAAAAATGATAAAAATTATTTGTAGGACAGCGGAAACTGGATATCGCGCAATATACCCAACAAAATGCTGTCGAAGGACTCCTGCTTGTTACCTTTTCCGGAAGCTGGTGGCTGCGCCTTTTGTTCCTTACGATCGTCTGCAGGTCCTGATTTTGGAACAGGGACAGAGGACACACCATATGTTCCGGAATGGGTCATAAACACAGCTGCCAACACAGAGGCAGCAAACACACCGGAATAAATCAAGCTGGCTTTTTTGGGAGAAGAAATCATATAAACTTTCTATCTTACAAAACAATATTTGAGAATATGAAAAGTGTATGACATATACGCATCTCTTTGTCAAAAAAAACGCATGGCACAAACAAAATCCCCGACAATTTTCATTGCCGGGGAAGTCGAATGGAGGGGGTACTATAAAACGTCAAGCATTTCAGCAACAAGCGGGTGTCGCACAATATCTTCGGATTTTAGGGAAATCACAGCAACATTAGGCAATTTGGAAAGCCGTTTCGAAATGTCAGATAACCCTGACATCCCGTCCAGCAAGTCGCTTTGGTCAGGATCGCCAGTGACCACCATCGTGGAATGCCATCCCAAACGCGACAGCAGCATCTTGAGCTGGGCATAGGTACAGTTTTGCGCTTCATCAATCACAATAAATGCATTATTGAGTGTCCGCCCGCGCATAAACCCGACAGGAGCAATCTCGATTGTTCCGTCTTCAAGCAATTGGCGTACTCGTTTACCGCCCAGACGATCTCCAAGCGCGTCATAAAGAGGGCGTAAGTACGGAGCCATCTTCTCATGCATGTCACCCGGCAAATAACCCAAGGACTCTCCGGCCTCCATCGCAGGACGAGAGAGAATGATCCGTTCAATTTCCCCTGCTTCCAGAGCTTCGACAGCAGCAGAAATTGCCAGATAGGTTTTCCCCGTACCGGCGGGCCCCATTGCAAGAGTGAGATTTTTTTCCTTGATAGCGTCCATCAAAGCCCGTTGCCCGTCAGACCTCGGTTTGATTGTGCGCATATAGGACTTATCACGACTATTATCGATCTCGGTATCCAGCGGATGCCAGTCCAGATCATCGAACACTGTATGAACAACGTTGCCGTGATTATGAACCTTGGCGCGTTCAATCTGGGACTTACGTGATTTTCCGTTTTTGGAAGACGTTCTAGAAGTCGTGCGAGACATGGCAAGGTCCTTTCGCGAGGGGTTAAAAAGATGAAACCCGCTTGACGCGTGTCAAACGGGGTACAGAAATGAAGTGTGCAATTGTAGCCGATCCACCGAGACCGAAATGATCCGACAAGAAATCATCTCGCCGCAAACTATGATATAATCGAATATCCAGAACCAATAAGAACTCCGTGCCGATAAGAACTCTAGGAAAGAGAGGGTCAGGTGGGAACGAGAACTCCGAATCAGACAAATCCGATCCTTGATACGAATCGTATCATAACGCAGTCGCAAAAATCCATTTTATTTGCAATTTTTATCCCACCCGCCTATAACCCGATGATTAACATAACGATAGGCCACCCATGAACAGAGAACCATTACACGCCGAAGGACAACTGTCCCATTATACAGCCGCAGAAATTCTCCAGATACAGGCCGTTCTTAATTCGCTATTTTTCGGGAAGAACCCGGAAAAGAATCATAAACCAAAACTGATCCTCACTGGAGGATATCCCGGAGCAGGAAAGTCTGCATTCGCACATCAATTTGCAAGCACTAACAGGGAATTTATCAGGATCGATGTCGATGACAATTGCCTATTCACAATTCCCGGATACCAGAAGGATTATCTCGAGCAAGAACCGGAAGTCGCCTACACAAAATGGCGCCCTGCTGCCAACTGGATTGCACAAAATGCCGTCAAAAAGGCGCTGGATAAAAACTATAATCTGATCTTGGTCGGTACGGCGACCTCACCACAAATTCCCGATCTTATTGCCGCAGCGAAAGAGAAAAAATACAGTACTGAACTTCATGGCTTTGCAGCCCCACTTGATATATGCCTCAAAAGAAGTAAACCGGAAAATAGGTTTTCTTATCTGGACCACACTGGGGACATATCAGTCATGATCCCCCAAGACCATATAACGGAAAAAAGAACAAGGCACACCAATTTTGCCTGCGCTTGCATCACATTTGGAAATAAAAATCTAGACTATAAAAAAGAGGGAAAACCCTTAGGGTTTTCTTGCAGGAAATTGCACAATAGTCTGTTTTGCATTTGACCCGGGGCTTTGGCCGATTGCAACAGAATCGGTTGGCATTTCGCACTTACGCATATACTCTTCGGCAGTGTTGACGATATCCGAGTAATCCTCAGGTTTCATGTCTGTACGATATCTGGCTTGTTCGAGAACTTTAAAAAAATTCTTGGCTCTTTGATGTTGAAGGCCTGATTCAGCAGAGTCCCAAAAAGGTTGCAATTCCGCGACCAATTGCGCGCGATTGGTGGGAAGATTCTGGGAGACTAGAAAAGCTGATTCCATAGCACGTTCCAATAAATCGCAATCCTTGTATTTGGAACGTATATCCCGATGCGCAGCTCCGCTACCAAAAGCCAGAACATAACTACGTCTGATATCTTGTGCATGCTGAGCCGGAGACGGTGTGTATTCCGGAGCGATCAATTCAAATGCCAGTTTTTCTAAACGTCTCCGATCCCGAGCCGTAATGTCACAATCTTTCGAAAAATCACCGGTAATTGCTTTGGCAACATCATGATATCGACAGGCCATAATAATATCTGCAAGATTAGGATCATCATGAAACAGAATCTTTGCCAACATTTCTGTGCTCTCCTGATGGTCATAGACAACTTGAATCATTCTAGGAGGGATAGAAGTTCTTGCCCATTCGATTCGTCCTTGCAAATGACACAGATGCATTGCCTCGTCAGGGCAATCGCCCGTAGATAAAAGGGAGAAATAAGCAAAGCCATAACGCACGCGCGGAAATTTCTGCCCGACACGCAAAATCAGGCTCACATCTTCGCTCTTGAATTTCCTGGATAATTGGTCCTGATAGCCTGCATTAAAGAAGCTATTCATAAGCTCTGCTTCTCGGAATACTTTACCCAACTCGAAACCTCGCCTTTTAAGACGAGGCAACGGTGGCCCTTGAAATCTCAAGGACAAGTGGCGCGCAATTTGCGAAGATAAATACCGCATGGCCTCGCGATTTGCGATGTCTGCACTTTTCTTTAAAAGATCCTGTTCAGGGTTTGACACGGCCACTCCAAAATTTATGCCCTATGCATACTCGCCAAATTATGAAAAAGCAAGAAAAGAATAAAATTCTTTTTTAAAAAAAGACCAGAACTTAATGTGCAGGCATTTGCATCAAAAAAGATGTTATCCATGGACCTGCTTCGCATCGCAGCCACTCAAGGAGTTTGATGCAGAAATCCACTTTGATAAGCACTAAAGCTAAAACAAAGAGACTTCCTGCCTCGAAAGAAAAGGAACTAAACTGCAATAGGCGCTTTGATAAGCGGATGCGGATCATACCCGACCAGCTCGAAATCTTCGAATTTGAAATCAAAAAGATTGGTCACATGAGGATTAAGATGCATTTCAGGAAGCTTGCGCGGCTCACGCGACAGCTGGAGATTCACTTGCTCGATATGGTTAGAATAAATATGGGCATCACCGAATGTGTGAACAAAATCGCCGGGTTTTAGACCACACACTTGGGCTACCATCATGGTCAACATGGCATAAGACGCAATATTGAACGGCACGCCAAGGAAAATATCGGCGGAGCGTTGATAAAGCTGGCAAGACAGACGACCATTCGAGACATAAAATTGGAACAAACAATGACATGGCGGCAAAGCCATATTCTCGATTTCGGCAGGATTCCATGCAGAAACAACCAAGCGGCGCGAGTCAGGGTTAGTCTTAATCAGGTTAATCAGATTAGTGATCTGGTCGATCTTCTCTCCGTTTGGAGCGGGCCATGACCGCCATTGAGAGCCATAGACAGGGCCAAGATTACCGTTTTCATCTGCCCATTCATCCCAGATGGTCACGCCGTGATCGTTCAGATATTTGATATTGGTATCCCCATTAAGGAACCAGAGCAATTCGTGAATAATGGACTTCAAATGAACCTTTTTGGTAGTCAGCAAAGGAAATCCGTCTTCGAGATTAAAACGCATCTGATACCCGAACACGGAGATTGTCCCCGTTCCGGTACGGTCTTCTTTACGGACACCGGTTGCCAGAACATGGCGCAAAAAATCGTGATATTGCTGCATTAAAACCTCCAAAACTCATTAGATGGAACAATTCTAAGCACGATTCGGGACATGGATACAGAAAAACAGGGCGAATTTTCTTGCCTTTTCCACGCCTTTATTATATTACATAACGTTAATTTTTGAGGAGCGACTATGTTGAAAAATCCAATTACTCTGCTCTGGGGAAGACTGTTCGGAAACGCAACATCATCCGGACAAGACAAAAATGTGACAACAGGAGAGGAACATTCCACTCCCGCATCTGACCTCAACTCCCCCCCGCTCACAACTGATTTCAATACAGCCCCAGAAGTGAGACCGGAAGCAATACCGGAGATAGACCCGGAAGCAATTCAGGAAGACCAAACATCTCTGCCGGATACGCTTCCCGAAGGCCAATTGACGATCACAAGCGATGTGATGGGAACACTGAATATATCGGGGTCACGCTACAATCTGGACCTCTTTACATTTCTGATGGATGCTGCGGAAAAAGGGCATCGTATCATTGTGACCAGCACAGTTGATTTTGATCTGGAGACCGCCCTGTTTTTGGTGTGCAAGAAACTAGAGCGCGAGATCCCGGAAAATTTCGAATTTATCGAAAAAGCCAACCTGCCGTTCGAAGTAGATGCGGTCCACATCGCATTTGATGACAAACACTTTATTTATTTGCCCGAGGGATACAAAACAGTACGGATTACGATGGACGATCATGGCAAACCATCTGCGCCCTACGCTACCCTGAAAAGACTGATCCGTCTGGATGAAGACACATCCGCTTTAAAGAACGGCTACAAACCAGAACAAGGGGCAGCAGCTTCGCCTCCCTTATCCTCAAGCATAGACGGACCGAAAATCAGATGAAAAACAGCTTTCTCGACGAAACAGGTTTCGACTTTCAGAAACAACCGGTCTCCGGAAAGATCATTGTTGCAGAATTCGCCGAAGTTGTATCGACACGCAACTACGCATTTGATGACGATATATTACGTACGTTACACTACCACCAGCAATATGAAGGCGACCTGATCGTTATCACCGACAATAATATTATCGGAAATTGCATTCAGGATGCCTTGCGTCTGCGCTATCAAAAGGCCCCCACATCTTGCCCTGATCCGCAGGAAATTATGTATCTCGAGAAAAATATGCTCGCGCGCTTTTTTGAACGTGCTCATACAATTTTCTCTGCCCAACCGGCAACATATCTTCCGACAAGTCACAACCGGATCATCAATGACGACATACGGGCGCGGCAAGAGTACAATTCCGCCAGAATGACAGGACTGCCCAGACTATCACACCACCCCCGATAGCTATCTATCTCCTTGAAAAAAGATAGGGCTTCCCCTATAATAAGGATGTCGGGTTCGCCCGACTATGATGCTAAACGCTTTGTGGAATAAGCGTCGTGGACCCGGGGGCAGTGCCCGGCGGCTCCACCATATGAAACCCCTCTCAATCGCGAAAATACGCCCGCGAAGCGGAAGACAGCGTAAAAAACGAAGTGAGAAACTTGGCTTTTAAGTGACGGGGTTTTATGTGATGGGGCCGAAACAGGATCGACACGCGTAGTAAAGATAAAGTCTGCATCCGTTTGAGGTACGGTCGTATCCGTCCAAATTTTATAGATGCAAATGATAACGTATCTACCGTAGCAGCTAACGACAACGTTTTCGTTGAAGCTGGTGAAAAAATCGCTGCTTAATTGCACCGATGAAGCTACAAATCCCTGAGGCTACGGCTGAGGGTGGGGCGCGGGGCGGCCTAGCAACAGAACTGCCCCATTTTTATTTCCCGAAAGCCCTCCTTTACCAGGTTGGGATTATGTCTATAAAAAACACGGGGCAAAATCCCGATGAATCTGGGCTGTGCTGGACAAATCGGACTTAACTGTTTATAGCTGATTCTAGTAATAAATTCAGACCAGATGACCCCCAGATTGATTAAATTTGATAAATGAAACACGACGATAATACGCTTCGCTACGATAAAATGGTTGAATCAGCCTTGCGCGGTGTTGTCCGCCACGCAATCTCCGAAGTACAGGAACACGGGTTGCCTGGAGACCACCATTTCTACATTACTTTCATGACCGATTTTCCGGGTGTTAAGATCCCTGACAATCTACGTGAACGCTATCCGGGTGAAATGACAATCGTTCTGCAATACCAATTCAAGAATCTATCTGTGAATGACAACGCAATCAACGTAACCCTCTCCTTCAACAACATCGAAGAGGATTTGAGCATTCCGCTCTCCGCAATCACGATTTTTGCAGACCCTTCAGTGAACTTTGCCCTGCAATTCCAACCGCTGGGTGAAATGATGGATCAGGAAGACGAAGCATTGGCTGCTTTGGCACTTGATGATGATGGAGATGATGATCCAAACGGACCTAAAGGCAAAAAATCTAAAGGCGGCGAAACAGGAGAAGTCATCTCTCTCGACCAGTTCCGAAAGAAATAACCCTCCTATAGATTTAAAAATTAGGCATGCTGGCTCCCGAAAAACGGAGCCAGACTTGTTTTAGCAGCTCCTTGCCCGAGCTTACCGTAGGCGTCATCAAAAGCAGCAGATCGCCCGTCATGAGCGCGCAGGAAATCAGAACGCACATCCAACAATGCCTCGGGATTATGCATGACTGCAATCTCGGCCATTCGCTGCGTTTGTTTCAAGGACGGAACATCTTCGAACCAGTCAGGATGTTTTTCGATTGTGGCCTCGACAACAGGCGTAACGTCCAGCGCATCCATATCATAGAGCAACATTTCCAGCTCCTCGCGATGATCGACACCATCTTTAAAGTCAGTGATAATCTTACGGGCAAGCTGCGTATGATCTATGATGCCTGTTTCCTGAGCCGCATCAGAAAACTCTTTTGCAATAGAAACAGTCTCGAAAGTCCGTGGTAATGCCGCATCAAATAATTGCTGTCCATTGATCGCCATGTTCCTGATATCCGGAACACTCTTCAAAAAATCGGGGATCATATCACTACCCGTTTCTCTCAGATCATCCACGAAATACAAAACAACTTCCGGGTGCTGAAACATGGCGGGCGCACCATCCTCGACAAGCCCTGTGCGGATGTGGGGCATGGCCTGAATAAAGTCCAGTGCAAATTGCACATCCTGCCAGAAAGCATCAGGCACCTGTTGCATAAAATGAGAAATCAGCAACTCATCAAGGTCGAACCCTCGATATCCGGAACGATCCAGCAGATCATAAAGGCCCTTCATCCGCGGCAAACATGCCTCGATAGCTGACAAAATACCGTCAGGCGTTTTAAGGGCGGTTTGATCCAGATCAAATTCAGGGCGGACATTTTCAAAAATCTGATCCAAAACATCGACATCACCAAGCTCGTGACGAATTGAATCTGTTTCGCTTTCACTATACTTAGAAAGCTCGACCAGTGTGAGTGGTGTGGAAAAAAGCCCGGGCGCCCTCAATCGTCCCATAGAGACAGCCCACCAATCCATGTCCTGACTTTTCAGGACAAAATCTTTAACAACAGCTTCTGGCGTTAGGACAGCCGGGAAATGCTGCGCAGATCCGGTAGCAAGTAACTTGCTATAAAATTCTGGAACAGCCAGAACACCTTGCTGCAAAGTTTCGCGGAGCGGAGCACCAGCGCCATCAAAGATCTGCTTTGCCTCAGCATTGGTAAGGGCGCAATGGGTCAAATGAAACAAGGATATACTCACTTTGTCTGTTTCTGCATCTTTGGCATCACGCATCGCACCATCAATCAGATTAAAAGCATATTTTTCCTGTGCCCCCGAAGGTAAAAACATAACAATCGGCTTTGCGCCGCCCCGATTATATTTTTTAAACAGATTGTCCGATGAGGTTGCAGAAATACACCAGCGCGTTCCGCGTCCCCAGAATTGAGCAGCCTCCATCGTCAAAGGCATCAGGATTTTTCCCTCGGGACCATCGTAAAAAATTTTGGAATTTTTCTCGGCGGCATGACGCTCCTGACGCCTTTTCTCAGCAGAGCTTGGCTCACTCAATTCGCTCAGGAACGGAAACATCGCATCTGCCAGACTTGGCAATGTATAACTATCAAGATTTGCGTTTCCGGCAGCTTTGCCTTTTCTGGCAAATAACGTCAGATCATCGCGGATTTTATAAATATCTTGCGGGCGCACATCATAATTTAAAAGCTGGCGCGATAACCAATCGATATTTTGAAATTGTTTCTTGGGATCACGTGCATCATGGGATGGGTCAAATTTTGCAATATGCCCGAACAAAGTCACGACATCATTTCCCAATTTATTGTCGGGAAATTTTGATTTGTAATGATCAAACAGCTTCTGACCATATACCTTTAAGGCTCTGTCATATTTCGGGTGTTCTGACATGAACTGGTACACACACTCTGGTATCGTGTTAGTATATCTTTTTCCCAAATTATAAATAACTTTATATATTATGTCAAATAATAATGCGGCATGAAGGCGCGAAATAGAGATTTGGCTGGACTTTTTAGGGGCAAATATCCGATAAAGTCGCGAATTCAAAGAGGACATATAATGAAAAAGCCCGAACTTCTGGCCCCCGCAGGCTCAATGAAAATGATGGAATACGCCTTTGCTTACGGCGCGGACGCGGTCTATGCAGGCCAGCCGAAATATTCCCTGCGCGTACGGAACAACTCTTTCAAAAAAGACGACAATCTCGCAATGGGTATTGAACAGGCCCATGCGCAGGGCAAGAAATTCTTCGTTGCGGCAAACCTCTTCCCACACAATAATAAAGTGCGCACCTTTATCAACGAAATCAAACCCGTCATCGACATGAAACCGGACGGTCTGATTATGGCGGACCCGGGCCTCATTATGATGGTGCGCGAAGCCTATCCGGAAGTCCCTATTCACCTTTCCGTTCAAATGAACACCGTGAATTTCGCCTCTGTGAAATTCTGGCAGAAAATGGGACTGACCCGCATCATCCTCTCGCGCGAACTCTCCATCAAAGAAATTGCCGAGATCAGGCAGGAATGCCCTGACATGGAAATCGAAGTCTTTATCCACGGCGCGCTCTGCATTGCGTACTCGGGTCGCTGTTTGCTTTCGGGCTATTTCAATCACCGTGACGCCAACCAAGGCACCTGCACCAATGCCTGCCGCTGGAAATATTCCACCACCAGCGCATGCGAAACCGAAGAAGGTTTAGTCTTGCCGAGCGATGCGCTCAAAAACCCTGAGGCCTTTTCGGATTGCGGGGGTCAGGAACGCCACCCGATGGCGGATAATGTCTATTTCTTGGAAGAGAAAGAACGCCCCGGAGAATTCATGCCTGTGTTTGAAGATGAACAAGGCACATATATTATGAACTCGAAAGATTTACGCGCGATTGAACATGTGCATAAACTGGTCGAGATCGGCGTTGATTGTTTAAAAATCGAAGGCCGTACCAAATCACATTACTATGCCGCGCGTACGGCACAATGCTACCGTCAGGCGATTGACCAAGCCGTTGCAGGCGAACCGCTTGACCCGCGCCTGATCGGCATGCTTGAAAACTTGGCGCACCGCGGCTACACAGATGGCTTCTATCAACGCCACCATTCCGAAGACCATCAGAACTACATCAATGGAGCATCACAATCTTACAAACAACAATTTGTCGGCGAGATGATTTCAAATGATGGTCAATGGATGGAAATTGACGTGAAGAATAAATTCTCTGTCGGCGATAAACTGGAAATCATTCTGCCTGACGGCAAAAACAAAACCATCACCTTGACCGATATGAAAGACAAAAAAGGTAACGCCATCGAAACGGCTCTGGGATCTGGACACATTGTACGCATCCCTGCCAATGACGTAACCGCCGACCTCGTCCTCATCAGCCGCTTTGTTTAGAAATAACTTACCCACCCCGTCATTCCCCGATTCGTTCGGGGAATTCATGTACTCTTTTCATCCACGCAAACGACGAGTAACGCAGTAGAAATACAAATGATGCCGACAAAAAGTTTCATCACAAAAAATGAATGAACAATGTTTCTGGCAAACAGATTTTTCTTTAGGATAAGAAAATATGGCAGACAAACTTGTCAAAATCATTTGGTTTTATACTAGGCACGAGAAGTGCCGCGTACGGATGGTACGCAAACGACGAGTAACGCAGTAGAAATACAAATGATGCAGACAAAAAGAAAACAGGTCTTGAGGGGAACTCAAAGACCTGCCTTTCTTCTGGGGGGGAGAAAGCTCTTAAATTCTTTTTAAATCGGTGCTCCGAGAACACCCTCAAATCTGTTCTCTTGAAAAAGAGAAAAACAAAAAGTACTACGCGGACCTTTTTTACACCCTGTGCGCGACCCTTTATAAGTTAGGATACTGCAGCACCGTCGTCTGTCATTTATACTGGAGTTGAGCAATTTATAACTTGGACTTAAGGATATGTCAACTATAAATTTTGAAAAATTCAAGTTTCCAGAATCCCAATGTAGGCGACTACCAATAAATATATGATTAACCAATTGATTTAAAACAATAATTATGCACATATCGCCTTATGGATAAGAAGAGCCACCAGAGCAAACTGGCGAAAAACCTAACTTTGATAGGCGCAAACGAGCTGTTTGCAGCCATGAGATTCTTTTATCCGATCTCAATTCTCTATTTTGCAGAGGTCACGGGCAGCTTTGCAGTCGCAATGGGGATATTCTCATGTGCAACAATCACAATGGCGCTGCTTGAAGTCCCTACAGGTGTACTTTCCGATAAATGGGGCCGCCGCAATATCTTCGTCATGGGCTGTGCGATTGAATGGCTGGCGGCCTTTTGCTATGCGATGGCGGCAACGCATTTTCTGATCGACGGAACGGCATGGCTTTATATCGGTGCGGCCTGCTTCGGTATTTCTGGCTCCCTGTTCTCGGGGAATAATTACGCGCTGCTCTATGAAACAGCAGAATGTTTGCGGCAACGTCACCGCTTGGCGCATATTCTGGGTCGCAATTCTTCTATGGAACAGTTGGGCTTGGCAACTGCAAGTGCTGTCGCAGGTATCCTCCTGTGGTTCGGCGCAAGTTTTGAAATGCTCTTCTGGTTAACACTCATTCCGATGTCATGCGCCCTCATTGCAGCACTCATGACCACGGAACCGCCGCGTCATTCAATATCAGAATCCCATCCATGGACGCACATGAAAGAAGCGTTCCATTTAATCGTACAGAATAAAGAACTCCGCCTGCTGGCAATCTGCTCGGCATGGAAAACAGGATGGGGCATGTCCTCTCACAGCTTCTTGCCGAAATTTATCGAAACGGTCTGGCCCGTTTGGGCAGTTCCTTTTTACCGCTTGGGGCAAAACATCATCGGATTTTTCAGCTACTGGTTCGCAGGCAAAGTCACTGACAAACTCACGCCACTGAAAACGCTATTCGGAATGAGCCTGATCTCGGACGGCCTCAGCCTTATTGCGTTCGGCATTGCCAATCTGGTCTCACCGTTCTTGCTGATGCTTTCTCAGATCAACTGGGCCGTGGGCAATACCGCCAATGACACTTTGCAGCAACAGCATTTCTCGAAAGAGCAACGCTCGACAATGGGGTCCCTGATCTCCCTGCTCTCATCCTTTATGAACGCGATAGCCGCCGTTATTTTGGGGTTATTTGCAGATCATATCGGCCCGCAAAATACACTTCTGGTTATTGCCGTGATGATGCTCCCCATAAGCTTTGGGTATCTGTCGCTGTACAAGACCAATAAAAATGCTAAATAGGTAATATGACCGACGCTTTATCTGCCCCTCTATGGAACGCCTCCATATCTCCCGACACCGAACCACACCAAATCACTTTGGGGCGTGGCGAATGGATCGACACCAAACGCAACAACCGCAAAATTCTCTATAAGACCTATCGCCCACTGGATGCAGGTGATGGCCCGTTCCCTGTCATCATTTGGTCACATGGCCTCGGCGGCTCGCGCGAAGGTGCGGGTTTTATCTCGCGCTTTATCGCGTCCCACGGGTATATTGTCATTCATATCCAGCACCACGGAACGGACTCGTCCCTTTGGGAGGGGAAACAAGGACATCCGTGGGATGTTATTCGCAACACACATATCCCGCGTCACGCAACACTGAACCGTTTTAAGGACGTCCCGTTTGCCCTCGATCAATTGGCAACTCTTGACATCGCCCCCTATATGGACATGGAGAATATCGGCATGTCAGGTCATTCCTTCGGTGCAATGACCACGCAAGTCATGGCGGGTCAAAAGCGGGGGCACGGGAAGCGTCAATATAATCTCTACGAACCGCGCTTTAAAGCAGGCATTCTCTACAGTCCCGGCCCGCACACGGATAAACGCGGGCACACAGCAGAAGATTTTTACGGCTCCTTCAAAATTCCACTTCTGGTCATGACGGGAACAGATGACGACTCTCCGCTTAAAAATTTCGGCTATAAGGATCGTCTGGAAGTCTTCACCCATTCAGGCGGCCCTGACCAGCATTTGATCGTGATGGATCAGGGGGATCACATGGTCTATAACGGCTCACGCGGACAACTCGCCGCCAACCCCAAACAAAGCATCCATGAAGAGATCATCAAAATTCTCTCGCTCGCCTTTTGGGACGCTTATCTAAAAAATGACACGGCGGCAAAAAATTGGCTCACAAGTGACGCCATAACCTCTTGGCTTTTGGACGAAGGGACCTATAGTTACAAACCATGACCACACCCCAATTCGCTATCGAGATAAAAGATCTCTCCAAAACCTATGCCGCTTCGGGTAAATCCCCCGCGAAACACGCACTTGATAATGTCTCGCTGACGATTCCTCAAGGCTCCATCTATGGCTTGCTAGGTCCGAACGGTGCGGGGAAATCAACCCTCATCAATATTCTGGCAGGCCTCGTTCTGAAATCATCAGGCTCGGTCAAAATATGGGATACGGATATAGACGAGAACGCACGTCAGGCGCGCGCCAATATCGGCATCGTACCGCAAGAACTGAACTTTGATCCGTTCTTCTCGCCGCGCAGATTGCTTGATCTCCACGCGGGCATGTACGGCGTACCGAAATCAGAGCGCCGCACCGAAGACCTTTTAAAACTCGTTGGCTTGATGGATAAAGCCGACGCGTACGCACGCTCGCTCTCAGGCGGGATGCGTCGCCGCCTGATGGTTGCAAAAGCGATGGTGCATACACCGCCTATTCTGGTACTCGATGAACCGACTGCGGGTGTTGACGTAGAACTAAGAAACCAGCTTTGGGACAATGTACGCGCACTCAATAAACAAGGCCTGACGATTTTGCTGACCACTCATTATTTGCAAGAAGCGGAAGAGCTATGCGACCGCATTGCCATTATCAATCACGGCAAAATCGTCGCAGATGAAGATAAAGAAACATTGCTCTCACGTGTCGAAGCCAAAGAAATCACACTGCGCTTTGAACAAGATATTGCACACATTCCTGAGAGCCTTTTGCCACTCGCACCAACCAAGGAAGGTAAACGTACGCTCTCTTTCCGCTATTCTCCGAAAGACACAAATGCAGGCGCAATCATTGAGCAAGTTCGTGCGGCAGGTCTAGTGATAACCGACCTCTCGACAGACGACCGTGATCTGGAAGATGTATTTCTGCACCTGACCCGCAATGCAGCCTAACCAATTTCAGGCCCGGTTTTAAACAAGGCACAACTCCGCCGCTGATGGTTGAGGTGGCAATTTGCGAGCACCTGACACAACACGCCAGTCATAGGGTATTCTTGATATAGAATTCCTCTCTCGTACAGAAACCTCTTCAACAACAACGTCATTCGAAGTGATAATCTTGTCTCGGGCGGGCATATCTCGAGAAGAATTGACAAATGCCAAGAAAAGATGCGGGGCCGTATGTGCATCATCACGTTCAGGATTACCCGGCTCCCTAAACTTTTTATTGACGATCACACGCAACTGCTCTTTGCCGGATATATCTGCCGAAAACTCTCCTAATCCCGAGTTGGCAGTAATCTCACAAATTTTTTCTTTTATAGTTTCATCCAGACTTCTCTGCTCCATAAATCCAAAGCCAAACATAAAAGCCTGCCAGCTGCCGACCGCTTCCAGAATGCTCGGACGTCTGGGAATAGAGAGCTTCAATTCATCTTCTAATTGGCTAAGCTCATTATAAACTTTTTTGGCCTGCGCAGTTTTTGCAGACAGGTACGAGCTCAGATAATCTCTTACCTCGATATTAAGACGAAATAACAGATCTGAATCTTTTGCGAGATAGCTGCGACAAAAAGAATTGGACAGACGCTGTTTCCAAGGGAGAGAAGACCGCTTATAGAGATTTTGTTCTCGCCAGTCTTGCATCCGTTTTTCAAGAACCGCTAGTTTTTCGCCTAGACCATAAACTTTTTTGTAATCCGTCTCGTCACTCAGCGCTGACATCCAGTATTGGCGAAAACATTTCAACGTCCTTACAAGATCACGATTATAAGCCTGATCTGTCTTATGAGAAACGTAATATCCGAAACTTGTTAGAGTCTGCCTCTCTCGAACAGATTTCAAATAGCCATTATACTCCGGAAAAACTTCTATGAACTTGCGAACTCCCATTTTCCTGCTCCTCGACTCGCCTTATGGCAAGTTCTTTAGTGGTACTATTTACAGAAAGACTAATCCTCCGGACATTGAAAGTCACATAAAATTTTAAAATCTTAAACAAAGTCGAAGGAGCAGATAAAATCACAAGAGTAAGAATTGCTAACATTAGCACTTTCGGATACTATGACCGCTTTCTGGTTGCTACATTACGCGCATTGCCTGAAAATCAGCTCCCAGTTAGAATAGTGCACAAGACTATTATCCTGAGTACTCTGGCGTCAGCCGGAGAAAGATCAAAAAAACAAAGCATTAGGTGATACACTATGTCCACTCTTATTCTTCCAGGCAACGAAGTAACATTTTCAAACGATGAGATTATTGTCAGTAAAACAGACCTTAAAGGACTAATCACCTACACCAACAAAACTTTTTGCACAGTCGCCGGATACACAGAACGGGAGCTTTTAGGGCAACCCCACAGCATCATTCGACACGCAGCAATGCCGCGCTGTGTTTTCAAGCTCGTCTGGGAAAGAGTTCAACAGGGCTGCGAAATTTTCGGTTACGTAGTCAATAGGACCAGAAACAATGATTACTACTGGGTACTGGCGCACATCACGCCGTCTTTTGATGAAAACACGAATATCGTTGGCTTCCACTCAAATCGCAGAGTTCCGGAAAAGCGGGTTATTGAAGGTGTGATTTCTCCGCTTTATGCGCAATTACTTGACATTGAAAACTCCACCGCCAACCGCAAGGATGGAATGAATAAAGCCTTTGATACGCTGGTCAATATACTTGAACAAAAAGGGATAGAGTACGATGAATTTATCCTCACTCTCTAAAGCAAGGCTTGTCCTTCTCATAGCACTTGCCTCGACCATATTGAACATCGTAACCCAGTTCATGGGTGTTCCGGTGTCTATCATGCTGGGTATAGGCGTCATCACCTGCCTGTCCCTTCTTATTGGGCATTTATTGATTGGGAAGACCTCCTCCAATCTTGATAAAATCAGAAAGTTCTGCCTGTCCCTGGCCAAAGGCAACACGGAAGAACGCCTGCGTATACCTCTTGAACAAACAGGAGAGATCGAGGATCTGCGCCAAGCCATCAACCATTTCACAGACATGACAGATGCATTTGTCCGCGAAGCCAAATACTCGATGGACAGCGTTTGCCGCAACCAGTTTTCCCGCCTTATTCTGGATACTGGGATGCAAGGCACGTTCTTGCAAGCTGCAAAAATAATGAATCAAGCAACCAAAGCAGCTGAAGAGAAAAACAACGCCATTCTGGAATTGATGAAAGTCATTCACGGGATTGTCGGATCGGAAACACTGGACTCCAGACATGCAGACTCAGCCGCAGCCAGCGGCATTGAATCAATTGCCGCAGCAACAGAAGAAAGTTCTGCAACAATTGACGAGATCAACCGGCAGGTTGGACAGACTACAAATAATGTCAACACCGCCAACCAAAGCGCAGAAGACATGGAAGTGTCGGTCAACAGCCTCGGTGATACATCGCACCAGATCTCGGACATTATTGAAATAATTAACGGTATAGCTGAGCAAACCAATCTTCTGGCATTGAATGCCACCATTGAAGCTGCCCGTGCAGGGGAAAGTGGACGTGGCTTCGCCGTTGTCGCCGGGGAAGTCAAGAAATTGGCTGGAGAAACATCAAGCGCCACGCAAAAAATAACGGATCTAATGCAGCATATCCTCACAGCAGTTGGCAATACTACAGACCATGTTCACCATTTGAAAGAAAGCATCAGCCATATCAGTGAATCGTCAACTTCTATTGCAGGGGCCATCGAAGAACAATCCTATGCCAGCCGTGAAATTGCGCGCTCCGCAACAGTCGTGAGCTCGGGGCTGAAGGAAATCGGCGGACGGATCAAAAAGATCGAGGATGTCACACGCAAAACGCCCCAAAAGACAATTTCGCGGGTAAAGCCGCCGCAAAATGACACCTCAGAAACCGGATAGAACGAAAAAGGGCCACATAGGGCCCTTTTTAATGCCGTCCCGCAGCTTATGTCTTTCTATCTATATTTTTTGCTGCGCTCGGGTATAATAGTCAAAAGAAACCGTCACATCGCACCTTCGGCACGCACCATGCTCTCTCGTTTTGCCCATTCCATTTTCCCACTCAGTCTCTTGGTACTATTGACGGCTGTAATTTCCCCCGCTCAGGCATTTGCAGCCACAGTCTATGAACCACTTATCACCCATCCGGCCTCCTACGTTGCAATTTTTATTTTTGCGCTGTCCTATATTTTTGTCCTGATGGAAGAAAAAACCTCTTTCCGTAAGTCAAAACCCGTCATGATCGGGGCAGCTCTGATCTGGGCCATAGTCTCTTTTGTTGTTCACGATAAAGGAATGGATACCGAAGATTTGCACGATGCCGTCAACGAAACGATTGCGGAATTCGGCTCTTTGATGCTCTTCCTGCTAGTGGCTATGACATATATCTCGGCACTACAGGAACGGCAGGTTTTTGACGCGCTGCGTTCTCGGATGGTTCAATCAGGATGGAACTACAAACGTCTCTTCTGGGCAACAGGTGCTATGGCCTTCGTTCTCTCCCCTCTGGCAGATAACATGACCACAGCACTGGTTATGGGCGCAATTGTTATGGCCCTTATCAGGGACAACCCTAAACTCGTGACCTTATTCATGGTCAATATTGTCAATGCCGCCAATGCGGGGGGAGCATTCAGCCCGTTCGGGGACATTACAACCTTGATGGTCTGGCAGGCAGGCAAAGTCGAATTTTTCGACTTTTTGGTCCTCCTGCTTCCTGCAATTATCTGCTTTGTTATACCGGCGACGATAATGACCTTCTGGGTTCCTGCGACCTCACCTGAAAAAATGGTCATGAATATTCCGATAAAAACAGGCGGAAAACGGATTATTGCACTCGGTCTTTTAACAATCGTCAGCGCTATTACGTTCGAACAGGTTCTGGAATTGCCGTCCTTTCTGGGTATGATGCTGGGTCTCGGGGTTCTTCTGAGTTACGGCTACTTCCTGCAACGGCGCGCCATTCGTCGTGAAGACGGGTTCGATGTATTCGGGCTGATGGATGATACGGAATGGGACACATTACTCTTCTTCTTCGGCGTAATCTTCTGCATTTCCGGTCTTGGGTATCTGGGATATCTGGAACTGCTGTCCAACTCGCTTTACGGGGAAATCGGGGTTAATGCAGCAAACATCCTAATTGGAGCGGCCTCTGCCCTGATAGATAACATCCCGCTGATGTTCGCCGTCCTGAGTATGAATCCCGATATGTCGGAATTCGAATGGCAGCTTCTAACACTTGCCTTGGGAACAGGCGGCAGTTTGCTCTCTATAGGCTCGGCAGCAGGTGTGGCGCTAATGGGAACGGCACGCGGTCAATATACCTTTATCGGGCATCTGAAATGGTTTCCCGCACTGGTTCTGGGCTACGGCGCAGCAATCGGCGCGCATTATTTTCTTAACGGTTAACCGGAAAAGGGCCCGGACACATGTTTTGGTTTCTATGGGCACTCGGCGCCAGCTTGTGTGCGGCAGCATTGGCAGAAAGCAATAAAATTTTCAGACTTGATGCGACGATGCTCAATGCATGGCGATCGACCTTTGCCGCAATCCTTTTATGTACGGCAATCCCGTTTATGATCTGGCCGCACGATAAATGGTTTTATGTCGTGGCCTGCCTTGACGGCGCAGTCACTGCCGCGGGAATGGTCATGTTCTTCTATCTGGCCGCCCGGCAATCTGGCCGTGTCTCAAGCATGATTTTGCCATTAGCAGCTATCGGAGCCTATCTGACATGGTGGATGTTGATGCCAGGCGAGCGCCCGTCTATAACAGCGCATCCGGAAAAAGTCTTGATTTCAGTGATTTCCGCGGCCCTGATTTTTGTAGCCATTCACAAAGTGCGGGATACGGACGTTTCGCTCAACAGTTTTCTGATTGTTCTGCCAGTCGGTTTTTTGTTCGGTGTATTCGACGCACTGACCAAATATGTCATGGGGCAAGATTTCAACCTCTATAAACTGGCTCTCAGTTACGCTTTTCTGGAACTGGTCGTGTGCTCGATTGTCACATGGCTTGTCCTGATCCCCCAGCCACCCGAAGGCCGCCCGACAACATTCCTCAACAAAAAGCTCCTATGGGGAAGTGCTTGGTGTGCTCTATGGACGGCCGGAATGGTTCTCAGCTCGATTTTTGCTCTTGTTCTGGCACCGCACCCGTCTCTTCCCGGACTAATTCTGGCACTGACACCTGTCTGGCTATATCTGTATAACAAACTACGGCGTGTTAGGGATGACGTATCTATTCCGGCTAGCATCCTGCTGATTGTCGGGGCAGTTGGTTTGCTTTTATCAACACTCTAGTGTTTTGAATCCAGAGCATCCCGCAAAGCATCCTGCATTTCTGCGCTGGTTTTGATGACCTGCGCATTAGCCTTATAGGCATTTTCAGCAACTTTCATATTTACCAGCTCCTCATCCAGATTAACATTTGGGGCATTCACCAGTCCGTTTGCATCGGCAAACGGCGAATCAGGAGAAAAACTCGGGACAAATGCAGGGTCACGGTTCAGAACCACGGCTTGAACGCCAGATCCTTGACCGTTGGCGGACAGGCTCTTGGAGACTGTAGTTCTAGGAGTATAAGCCTGATTAGAGCTGCTTGGGTCGGTAGCCCCCACAACATCAGCATTCACGATGTTATTGGATGCCACCTCAGCCTTTTTCGAAGCAGCTGCCAAACCACTCAAAGCAATAGAAATCGGGTTTATCATTTTCTTAATATATCATAGGATACATTAAGAAATATTTTATGGGGTGAACCATGTCGAGATTTTTAGCGCTAACACTTGTTTTCCTTGGACTTTGTGCATTTTCTGTCCAACCAGCTGAAGCGGGTTCGAAATTCTATTCGCACTGGTGGTGGTCCAGCCATTGGAAAAACCAAGACTTTGTCCCATACTATGACAATGGAACAGAGCCTCACAACACCCAATGGGATACAAAAGAATGGCATCCGACAGATTGGATTACCATGAATGGCGGATCGGCTCAGGATCTAATTAACCGCTGGTATACAGCAAAAATTATCGATTCCCAATCCTATGACAACGATATTCCTGTACTGGATGTCGGGATCAATTTTTACCACCTCTCCGGCTACGACAAAAGCCGCGTGATGCAAACTGTAAATTATGTCTTTCAGATTACCGAAAAATCCCCACGGATGTTTTATTTGCGCGACCCTCAAACCGACAAGATCATCGGTTATTTTGGATCAGATGGACTAATTCTACAATAAGAGAGCCGGGTTTCCCGGCTTTTTTCTTATCTGCAATACATAAGACAGTTCTGATGCAAAGAATGCGTCAAACTGAAACAATAAAAAAGACAAATTAAGATTTAAAGTACAAATACTATATAAAATTTTTCTTCTGCGTTGCTTTATCACGACAACAGAACAGGGATTCTAATAAATGCGCTGGTTTATCAATCTGAGTATCTTCAAAAAAATTATTATCGTAAGCCTTATCATGATGGTTAGTGCTGTCCTTTGGGGAGCATTAAACTCCTATCTGGGATATCTGCTGGCTGTTGACTACACAATGAAAAAAAACAAAGCATTGGTTGAATCCATGGTGTCCACAATGGACGGACTTGAGAATGACGTGCAAAAAAGCATCCTCTCCAAAGAAGAGGCACAAGACACATTCAAGCAGACAATACGCTCTGCACGGTATGAAGGTGATCAATATTTCTTTGTAACCTCTCTGGATGGTCAGGCTATTGTGCACCCGTTGCGGCCTGAATTTGAAAAAGAAGACCTCAAAATTACAAGCCCGGCCTCGCATAACCGTTATCTGGAATTTGCAAAAGTTGCCAAAGCCAATAAAGAGGGTGGGGAGATGTATTACGAGTGGTCAAAACCCGGAAAACCGAAAGAGGAAATGTATCCAAAATCCTCATATCTCAAACTGATGCCGGAATGGGGCTGGGTCGTTGGAACAGGAGTCTATATTGATGACCTTGAAAGAGACGCCCTGATGAACTTCTACTTGGAAATGAGCTTTGTCTTCATATTTGCTCTTACACTGGCCATCGGGACATACGGCGCCTACGCCCTGCTTTCAAAGCCATTATTTACCCTTTCTGCTAAAATGACATCCTTGGCCGATGGGCAGCTTGATGTTGATGTTCCGTACAGAAATCGAAAAGACGAAGTTGGGATGATTGCTGCCGCGTTCAGTATTTTCAAGGACAATGCCATCGCCAAGGCAAAACTTGAAGCTGATCAGGAAGCATTAAAAATAAAAGCCGAAAAAGAAAAACGGGAAATCATGGAAAATCTGGCATCCGACTTCGAACAAAAAGTCCTTGGTGCGATCGACAATCTGACAGCTTCAGCGTCCGAAATGAATCAGGCATCCATTTCTCTAACGCGTGCTTCAGATGAAAACTCACATACCAGCCAACTGGTAGCAAACGCAGCCTTGGAAGCAGATGGAAATGTCCAGACAGTTGCTGCTGCGACCGAGGAACTAACGGCTTCCAGCTCCGAGATTGCACGGCAAATTTCAAATGTAGCCCAAAAATCAAACCGCGCATCCGGTCAGGCCCAGCAAACAAACGAAGCAGTTAAGCGTCTGAACGATATGGCGAATTCTATCGGAGAGGTTGTCAGCGCTATTAAAGAGATTGCCGACCAGACAAACCTTCTTGCCTTAAACGCCACTATTGAAGCAGCGCGCGCAGGAGAAGCGGGAAAAGGATTTGCTGTTGTGGCTGACGAAGTCAAGAAACTGGCAACCGAGACAGCTGAAAAAACAACCCAGATTGATGAACGCGTCCTGAATATTCAGGAAGCCATTCGCGCATCTGCTACCTCCATGGAACAAATCATCAGAGATGTACAAGATATTGACCATGCGACATCTTCGGTCGCGGGGGCTGTGGAGGAACAGAATGCTGCAACTGCTGAAATCGGACGCAACGTCGCTGAGGCATCAGTCGGCACGCAAAGAGTAACGGAAAACATCGTTGAGGTTCAGAAAAATACAGAGAATACAGGACATGAAGCAAGAAAAGTTGCAGAAGCCTCTCAGGAAATAGCAGACCAGACCAAATCGCTACAAAACGTGGTCGGAGAGTTCCTGAAATCACTCAGAACCTGATCATGAAATCATAAAAAACCCCCATATGGGGGTTTCGTGATTAGTTTTTGTTCTTGTCAACCAGCTTGTTTTTGGCAATCCACGGCATCATAGCACGAAGTCGTTCGCCGACCTCTTCAATACTGTGCTCGGCTTCGCGGCGACGTGTGGCCTTAAAGGATGGTTGCCCGGCCTGGCATTCCAGCATCCAGTCGCGGGTAAAGCGCCCCGACTGAATATCATCCAGAATACGTTTCATTTCTGCCTTGGTTTCGTCTGTGACAACGCGCGGCCCGCGCGTATAGTCGCCATACTCCGCAGTGTTAGAGATAGAATAACGCATATTGGCCATTCCACCTTCATACATCAGATCAACGATCAGCTTCATCTCGTGCAAACATTCAAAATATGCCATCTCTGGTGCATATCCGGCTTCGGTCAATGTTTCATAACCTGCCTTGATCAATGCACAGACGCCACCACACAAAACAGCCTGCTCACCAAACAAATCGGTTTCACATTCTTCACGGAAGGATGTCTCGATAATTCCCGAACGGCCACCGCCAACACCGGATGCATATGCCAACGCCAGATCACGAGCCTTGCCCGATGAATCCTGATGCACAGCGAACAAACATGGGACTCCACCGCCCTTTTGATATTCACCGCGCACCGTGTGTCCGGGTCCTTTCGGCGCCACCATAAACACATCCACATCCTTACGAGGTTCGATCAGGTTGAAATGAATATTCAGACCATGAGCAAATGCAATCGCAGCCCCGGCCTTCATATTGTCATGAATCCAGGTATAGTAAATCTCGCGCTGCAATTCATCAGGGCACGCCATCATCAGCACATCGCCCCATTTTGCGGCCTCATCAGGGACCATAGTCTCGAACCCTGCGGCTTGGGCCTTGGCATTGGTTGCACTATCCGCACGAAGCGCAATACGCACATCCTTGACACCTGACTCTCTAAGGTTTGCTGCATGGGCATGACCTTGGGACCCGTATCCGACAATCACAACTTTTTTATCTTTTAAAATACCCAGATTACAATCTGTATCATAATACACCTTCATATCACATCGCTCCTTATTTGAAGATAAATTGAGTGGCAGTTACTTCATGGCATTTTCAACTGTATTCATCAGCTTCAAATGATCATTCAGATTTCCGATAATCTGTCCGTTCTCGAGACCGTAAGCGTCATCGTCAACTTTCAGATAAACAAGATTGGCATTCCAGACCAAGCCCCCGAAAGAACTTGTTTCATCGAATTTGCAGTTATAAACCTCGTCTTCGTCCAACTCGTAGTCTGTTTCTTTCTCAATTGTGTTAACAGTTATTTTAACCAGTTTAAATCCGTCAGATCGTCCGAACGAAACCGACTGAACGGATGCAAGTTTACGGTCATATTTTGACTTATCCAAAACAAGCTTTACGGCAGCCTCACATCCTTTGGCCAAACGCTGGTTATTCAGCTCTTCTTGTCCGCAAGCGGATAGCCCAAGCGCGCAAAGCGTTACCAAACCAAAATTAAGCGCTTTCATAGACACCTTCCTTTCCGCGTGAGATTGCAGCTACGCCCGTACGGGAAATTTCGGTTAACCCCAGAGGGCGCATCAGATCAATAAATGCATTGACCTTTTCGGTTGTTCCTGTGATTTCAAACACAAAACTTTCCAGCGTTGAATCGACAACGCGCGCCCTGAAGATATCAGCGACGCGCAAAGCTTCAATTCGTTTGTCTTTTTTTCCAACCACCTTGAGAAGTGCAAGCTCGCGCTCAAGATGGGTGCTTTCGAGTGTCAGGTTCGAGACCTTATGCACAGGAACAAGGCGCGAAAGCTGATGGTGAATCTGCTCAATCACATGCACAGTTCCCGAACAAACGATCGTGATGCGGGACTTACGTGCCGTGTGATCTGTTTCGGCAACCGTCAGGCTTTCAATGTTATATCCGCGCCCGGAAAACAACCCGATCACACGAGCCAGAACCCCCGGCTCATTATCAACGATCACAGCCAAAGTATGTGATGAGACAGGGTCCTGCACAGGTGCAGCCCCGTAGACGCTTTTGCGGTCTTGTTGAGATGTACGTACCATAGTTTATGTGTCTCCCTTTTCAACTACACCAGAGTTTTATCGAATTTTTCAGCATCTGCTGACAAGATCATTTCGTTATGCGCTTTACCTGACGGGATCATCGGGAAACAATTTTCAGATGGGTCTACACACACATCGACAATCGTTACCTTATCGGTCTTCATCATTTTGGCAATCACATCATCCAAATCAGCAGGATCAGTGACACGCATTCCGATACCACCATAAGCCTCTGCTAATTTCACGAAATCCGGTAAAGATTCGGTATAAGAGTTGGAATAGCGCTCACCGTGCAACAATTCCTGCCACTGCTTGACCATTCCCATCCACTGGTTGTTAAGGATAAAGATTTTAACAGGCAGGCGATATTGAACAGCTGTCGACATCTCCTGAATATTCATCAGGATAGATGCATCCCCTGCAACATCAATAACCAGCGCATCGGGATGTGCCATCTGCACACCAATTGCAGCAGGGAAACCATACCCCATCGTGCCCAGCCCGCCTGATGTCATCCAGTGGTTCGGCTTATCAAATTTCAAGAATTGAGCAGCCCACATCTGGTGCTGTCCAACTTCCGTAGAAATAAAAACATCGCGCCCATTCTTCTTGGACATTTCTTTATCAAGTGCCGCCTGCAAACGCTCCAATGCAAATTGCGGTTTGATAGTCTTGTCCGAATCTTTGTAGTTCAGACATTTGACAGCGCGCCATTTCTCGATCTGCGCCCACCATTGCTTCATGGCAGTCGCATCAGCTTTATATTTGCGCTTTTTCCAAACAGCAATCATCGCGCGCAAGGCTTCAACACTATCAGCAACAATTCCGATATCGACACGAACGTTCTTGTTGATCGAGCTTGGATCTATATCAATATGAATCTTCTTGGAATTCGGAGCAAAAGCATCCAGACGTCCCGTGACACGGTCATCAAAACGTGCACCGATATTTACCATCACATCACAATCATGCATTGCCCAGTTAGCTTCGAAGGTGCCGTGCATTCCAAGCATGCCCAGATGCTGCTTATCACGCATCGGATATCCGCCTAGTCCCATCAAAGTTGAGGTAATCGGGAATCCGGTCATCCGGACAAATTCGGTCAGCAATTCGGCTGCTTCTGTACCGGAATTCACAACCCCGCCACCCGTATAAAAGACAGGCCTCTTGGCATTAGCCATCATCTCGACTGCGTCTTCGATCAAGGAAATATCAGGCATAGTACGTGGGCAATAACGGGATAAATCTGTTTCTTCAGGGGATTGATAAGGCCCCGGTGCAAACTGGATATCCTTCGGCAAATCAATCAGAACAGGACCGGGACGACCGGACTTTGCAACATGAAAGGCTTCATGAACAGTTTTTGCCAGCTCCTTGACATCCTTCACCAGATAATTTTGCTTGGTACATTGACGGGTAATCCCTGTTGTATCTGCTTCCTGGAAAGCATCTGTTCCGATCAAGAAAGTAGGAACCTGTCCCGAAAAACACAGAACAGGAATAGAATCCAGTAACGCATCCGTTAATCCGGTCACCGCATTAGTTGCGCCAGGACCGGACGTCACCAGCGCACAACCGACTTTACCGGTAGAACGGGCATAGCCTTCAGCAGCATGAAGCGCAGCCTGCTCATGGCGGACGAGGACGTGCTTGACTTTCTTTTGCTGAAAAATGGCATCATAAATGGGCAGAACTGCACCACCCGGATATCCGAATATAGTATCAACCCCGTTATCAACCAAAGCCTGAATTACAATCTCGGCACCTGTCAGGTTTTTTTTGTCAAAAACCCATTGGGGTTCGACGGTGTTTTTTGTTTTTTTGGCCTCTGGCGCGGATTTAACCAGCTTCATCTGAGGTTTTGCTGCCGCTTTTGCTGCTGCCTTTGCCCTGGATTTTGATCCCTCTTTAGCCTTGGGGGTCAGGGTCGTCTTGATTGCCATGATCGTTTACTGCCTTTCTTGTTTGTACACTCTACTACGTTGGTCTGCCCGAACAAAATCGAAGTCCGAAAAAATAAAGCCCCGTTCTTTCGATCGGGGCGTTACGGTTCAAAATGAAGTTACTTCTTAAGCAACATCCCGCAACGCCGTACCCACCGCGAGGACGACGACTTTGCTAAGAAGAATGTTGCTGGTTTGGAACATCATGGACACATTGTTACGCGCATCCCTTCCGCTATGCAACATTTTATTTCACCCCTGCGACAATTTTTATTTATTTGACATATTTTGAAATCTGGATCACTCTCCCAAAAAAACAGGGCCGTATCCAAATGTCGATAGAAACAATAGTAAACAAACCACAAGAAGAAGATCCAAAACACGCACTCTATTTCAAGATCGTCGAACAGTTCGATAAAGCAGCGCTTGCAACTTATCTTACAGAAAACAAACAGCGCCTCGCCTTTTTCGCGAACCGGGTCACGGGCAATAAATGGCCCCTGGACGATCTGGAGCAAGAAATATCCCTCAATTTGCTGGAACTTCAGGTCCTTGCCCAAAAAGGGGAGACAGGCAGTTTTTGCAAGATCTACCAATCCTTCAATTCGTGGGCTTCATCCGTTGCGCGGACAACAGCGGACCGCAGATTTAAAATTGCCGGTCCGTTGCAATATATTGCGCTCAGCACAACGGAAGATCATCCGGAAGATGAAGCCTCTATAGGTCAAAACTATATCCCTGACATGCCCGAAGGCCTCTATACACAAACCATCCTGCCCCCAGAAACAGCAGCGCTGCGCAAAGAAGAACAAATTCTGAACAACAGGATATTGCGCAAAATTCTGGACCGCGAAGGTGTACCGGAAACACGTATGATGCTGGAAAATGCACGCAAATGCTGCGAAGATCCTGAAGAATGCGGCGCAGGAAAAACCCAGCGCCAGCTCTCGAGTGAATATGGGCTAGCAGTCAGCGTTGTCAATAAACGGATCAAACAACAAGTCGCAGCGCTTGTAACAGAAGGTTTGAAGCCTGAATTTATATAACAAAAAGATAATATCAAATATTTAATTGACATATTATTAAAAATTTTACAATAACAAGTCGAACCGCAAGCAAATAGGGACTTGAGATTATGGCACTTTCTGCGTTTTCACCGCTTCTCAAATCAATTTCGGGATTAACCGGATTAAACCCGTATAGCGGGGAAGTGCACCCTGACCTTCAAAATAAAAAACCACAAATTGCCCCTCTTACGCACAACATCCCGTTCAATAACCTGAGCAGAGTCGCACAAGAACTGAATGATCCAGCAGACAAAAAAATCTTACGCGCCATCATCTCTGGCCGGGGGAATAAACAGCGGGTCTTTCTCCTCTCTGAGACAGACCGCAAAGCCATTACCTTCCGCAAAAACAGACAAATGAATTGCCTTACAGCGACAATATTTCAACAAACTTTTGAAGACATTGCTGCAATTATAACGACGCGCCACGATGTTTTAAGTGTAGAAAATGGAACAGCCCTGCTTCTCGGAGAACGTCAGGATAAAATACCATGGCTTGAAAAGGTTATAACGGCCATCAAAGCGTCATCACAAATGCCCGAGACTTCCCAAGAGATAAACAAAGAAGAAAAAATTGAAGAAGTCCCGGCAGCTCAAGCAACACAAACGGAACAAAGCAAATCCGAACCTAACCACAAGCTCTTTCATAAAATAGTGGTTGATCTGGATGAACAGGCATTAACGGAATATTTGCACAAAAATCTGGAACGATTGAAGCAAACTATCCCTCGTCTGAGCAAAGCCCCTATGCTTCCACAAGATGCGGAAGATGCCATCCAAAACGGATTATGCCGCATCTTCGAACTTCAACAAACAGCCCGCAGGAAGAAATCACTCCCATTCCAACGTCTGGTATCAGCACTGGATAAAAATGACCATCCCCCGATCTATTCTACAAACAAAAGAAAACTCCTTGAAGAATGGGAACAAGAGAAAACTACTTTTTGCAGAACACCTGAATTTTTCAGCACCTGGCTGCATAAGATTCTTATCAACAGCACCTACAACGTGCGCCCGAGAAATTCCGATGCCATGTATAAATCGGATATTTACGCAAGTGATCGCCCTTCTGACGACACATTATCCGATAACTGGCAAACAGCAGATTCAGGACTTTATGCAGGACCGAAAAGTCTGATACTGGAAAATCCGTTAGATTTTTTTGAACACTGTGCCGATCTGGAAAGAGAGGAAACTTTCTTGCACATACTGGAAGAACACCAACCTGTGAATCCGGCACAACAGGCAAAGCTGGAAGTTCTTCGCATGCATGTGCTGGCAAGAATGGAATATCAGGACATTGCCAACACGCTTGACATCCCGATAGGAACAGTCCGCAGCAGAATAAACAGGGCAAAAAACTTGCTTTTGGAATTATATGAAGCTCAACAGGCCTCACACAAAAGCATTCCCCATCTGATGACGGAACCACGTTGATTGCCTCTTGGCATAGTGTCGTGTTTCATTCTTAGAAAGAGTCACAGCTGTATCAAGATCCATTTCTCCGTTCAGATGCTGCTGTAACGGTCGAAATCCCAACGCATGGGTTAAAGGGCAAGAAGACGGCACAAACCCGCACTCTATCAGATTATCAAAGGCTGCAACTTCATCTAAAACACCTGTAGCTATCATCTGGTCAAACCGCGCATCACACCTCTGATATAGAACATTGCGCTCGGGCAAAATAATCTCGACCAGAAACTCAAGATCATCAGGAGCACCATGCTTGGGCAAACTCTGCCAATAGGATATCGGCTTTTTGGTATGATGGTACACTTCAAAAGCGCGCACCAGACGCTGGCGATTATGTGGATCAGCCGTTGCACACCAGTCAGGATCAATCGCGCTTAACTGCTTGAAAAACTCGTCCATCCCGATAGAATCCATTAAATCCTCTGAAAGAACCCGCACCTCTTCAGGAACTTCAGGAATAGGCGATAACCCTTCCATTAAGGCTTTCAGGTAGAATCCGGTACCTCCGACAATGATCGGAACGCATCCAGCATCACGTGCAGCATAAATCTCTGTCAAAGCCATCTCGCGCCACGACACGGCATTGGTCTGGGAGGCTGGTGTCAAACATCCGTATAATTTGTGAGGAGCCAGCGCACAATCCGCCGCCGAAGGCTGTGCAGTCAGCAACGCCAAACCATCATAAAGCTGCATGGAATCAGCGTTAATAACAACGCCGCCTTGCGCAACAGCAAGCTCCAAAGCACGGGCCGACTTGCCACTGGCAGTCGGCCCAGCAATAATATGAACAGGCGTTTTAAGAATCATATTTTTAGCATTACTTCTTCTTGGTATCCGATTTTTTCTCTGCCTTTTTCTCCGAGAGCTTCAAGGCGACAAACCGTACATCACCACGCCCCTGATTATCCACCAACAGCAATACGGCTTTCTTAGCTTCTTTGTCTTTCATCAACTCGCTGATCTGCTTTTGTGCAGCATCGACAGTCGTAGCGTCAGTCTGGTTGATCTGGACAATCACGTCCCCAGCAACCAATCCCTTCATCATTGCGTCCGATCCTGCTTCTACTTTAGTCACGAGCAATCCATTAACAGTCTCAGGAATACCGAACATTTCGCGTCCTGATGCTGTCATGGCACTGACATAAACACCCGTTCCGTCCAACTCGGATGATTTGGCATTCTGCATAGAGCCATCATCCGAGCCTTTTTCCGCTAGCAATCCGTCATCCTCGGCCTTTTCCAGCTCGCCGACTTCAACCGTCAAAGTAACTTCCTTCCCGTCACGCAAGACCTTCACAGGAACTTTACGCCCTACAGGGGTTTCAGCAACTATTCTCGGAAGTTGGCGCATAGCAGAGAGCTTTTGTCCGTTAAACTCGACAATCACATCCCCCTGCTGGATTTTAGCTTTTGCCGCAGGACCATCAGCCGTAACACTGGCGACCAAAGCCCCATTTGTTCCCTGAAGCCCCATGCTCTCGGCAATTTCATCCGTAATTGTCTGAATTTTCACACCCAGCCAACCACGCCGCGTACGCCCGAATTCAACAATCTGATCAACAACAGGCTTGGCCAGATTGGATGGAATTGCAAACCCGATCCCGACAGATCCGCCGGATGGCGAATAAATAGCTGTGTTGATCCCGATCACTTCACCTTTCAGGTTAAACATCGGCCCACCGGAATTTCCGCGGTTGATAGAAGCATCTGTTTGGATAAAATCATCATACGGGCCGGAATGGATATCGCGTTGGCGCGCAGAAATAATACCAGCCGTTACCGTTCCACCAAGCCCGAACGGGTTACCAATAGCCACAACCCAATCCCCGACACGCATAACATCGCTATTTCCGAATGGCACTTCGGATAATTTGCGTTTTGTAGAGTCAACTTTCAAAACAGCCAGGTCGGTTTTATCATCCGTTCCGACCAACTCGGCGCCAAGCGTCACATCGTCATTAAAAATCACACGAATTTCATCTGCATCTTTAATCACGTGATTATTGGTTACGATCAGCCCTTTTTTTGCGTCAATCACAAATCCTGATCCCAAAGATGTAGACGGCAAGGCCTGACCTTCACCACCCATGCCGCCCTGCCCCTGACGTTCCATGAAGTCCTTGAAGAACTCATTGAACGGAGACCCTTCAGGAAATTCTGGCATTTCAGGCATATCGCCACTTGGCTGGGTAACTTTGGTGGTCGAGGAAATATTGACAACCGCAGGCAACAGGCTTTCGGACAAATCAGCAAAGCTCCGCGGTGCATTTCCCGGAGGCATCGCCTCTTTAGCGGAAACGTCCGCATCCTTATCCTTTCCGAACAATCCCGCATGAGCCATCGGACTTGCTGGCACAGAAATCGTCAGAACCGCTAAACTCAAAACAGATAATTTTGCCAAAGATGAAAAAGAACGCATTGATAAACTCCTTATCCGGTCCCAAATAGAATTTTGTACTCAAGACATAAGAAAAGCCCTCGTCAAGGTCAAGGGCGCAGCTCTCATGAATAAAAATATTTTTCGAGAATTCTGACATATGTTTTTGTCAGCTCCTCGATCTCGGCAACAGGGGAATATTCATCCACCTGATGGATTGTGGCATTACAGGCTCCATATTCGACAACGGGGCAATATGGCGCAATAAACCGTGCATCGGATGTTCCGCCACCGGTGTCATAACGTGGCGTCCGCCCTGTAATTTCCATGACCGCATCACGGCATAATTCACGCCAGTCTTCACCGGAACCCATAAAGCTCTCGGCATTGCACCAGCTCTTCAATTCATAAGCGACACCGGCCTTATCGAAAACTTCGCGCATGTGGCGATCAAATGTCTCGCCCGTCCACACACTATTAAACCGTGCATTCAGCAAGGCCTCGGCGTGAGCTGGGATAATATTGGGCGCAGGATTTCCGACATCGACAGATGAAATCACAATATGGGTGGGTGGAAAAAATTCGTTTCCGTCATCCGGCTTATCGGCAACAACATGGTTAAGGATAGCCATCAGTTTCGGAATAGGATTGTCTGCGCGCTCGGGATAGGCGCTGTGTCCCTGTTTACCGTGTACAGTCAGTCGTGCATTCCATGATCCGCGCCGGCCAACTCGCATAACCTGCCCGGAATGTTGAGGGTTGGACGGCTCGCCGACAATCGCCACATCGGGCAACTGACCGTTGTCTTTTGCCCACTCGACCATGCACACTGTCCCGTTGACCGCCATTGCCTCTTCATCACCCGTAATCATAAGACTGATACTCTCGTCAAAATCAGGATGTTGCGCCAGAAACTCAGAACAAGCCGCGGAGAAAGCGGCAACGCCGCCTTTCATATCGGCCACACCGCGCCCATACAGCTTGCCATCGACAATTTCAGCGGCAAACGGGGGATAAGCCCAGTCACTTTCGCGCCCCACAGGAACAACATCCGTATGTCCTAAAAAACTGACATGGCGGCCTTTTGTTCCGATCCGTGCAAAAATATTTTCAATTCTGTCTGTACCCTCTTTCTGGAATGGCAACCGTGTCACGACAAAGCCGCAACTTTCCAGGGCAACCGTCAGAACTTCCAAAGCACCCGCATCGTGCGGTGTAATACTCGGGCAACGCACCAAAGCCTGCGTTAGGGCAATAGAATCAAGGATATTAGTCACGAAGCAACTCATTGATAGACGTTTTGCTGCGTGTTTGTGCGTCCACGCGCTTGACGATGACCGCACAGGCCAAATGGGCTTTTTCCCCCGGCAAAGTTCCGGGAACAACAACAGAGTAAGCAGGAACACGGCCTTTGAAAATCTCGCCGCTCTCACGATCAATAATTTTAGTCGAAGCACCAAGGAAAACGCCCATGGACAGGACAGCCCCTTCTTCGACAATCACGCCCTCGGCGACTTCGGATCGCGCACCGATAAAGACGTTATCTTCAATAATAACAGGATTGGCTTGCAACGGCTCGAGAACACCGCCGATACCGACACCGCCGGAAATGTGACAATTCTTGCCGATTTGTGCACAAGATCCGATTGTAGACCACGTATCAACCATAGTTCCCTCATCGACATACGCACCGATATTGATAAAGGACGGCATCAGGACAACATTAGGAGCAACATAAGCTCCTTTACGCACAATCGAACCCGGTACGGCGCGAAACGCCCCCTCGACAAAATCACCAACTTCCCAATCTGCCGTTTTCAAAGGCACCTTATCCCACCAACGCACAGACTCCCCGGCATCCATCATCCGGTTCGGGCTCAGGCGAAAAGACAGCAAAACCGCCTTTTTCAGCCAGTCATTCACAACCCACTGCCCCGAACTTTTATCGGCAATTCTCAGAATCCCGCAATCCAGTCCAGCCAAGGCGCTGTCAACGGCTTCCCGCACATCACCCAGTGTTTGAGTGTTGATATTGCTGCGATCATCCCATGCAGCATTGATGATAGTTTGCAACTCGGTCATCTCTAATCCCTTTTATAAGTGCGAGAGGTTTTTATCACGATAGAGCTTCGCCATGATTTCAAAAATAAAAGCGGAACTCCACCCGAACAACAACATGCCGTTAATCGATGTTGTACCCGACAGGATACGCCACTTGTCGGTCAGGACAATGTCACCATATCCGACCGTTGTAAAGGTCGAGGATGTGAAATAAAGTGCCGTTTCGATATCCCCGAGAGCTTGCGGCTCAAGATAGTAAAACAGCAATGTCCACATCCAGATATCGGCCATAATGGCAGAACCGATTGCAAACACGCACACGCTTAATGTCGGAATAGTCCAATATCTGCCAAAGCTATTAAGCAGTCCCTTGGAATGTCGATTAAGAAAACGGAACACCCAATCACAAACAACAGCGTGCAAAATAACCGTTAAACCGACCATCAGCGCCCCGATCAAAAGTTTTCCCGCAAGCATCATGACAAAACCACCTCATCCGCTACAAATACTGAAGAAATGCAGGTAAGTTTTCAATCCCATTGATACGGAGACTTGAATCTACCCCCGTTTTTCCTTTAATAAAGAAGGGGTGGAATCCCGCCCACCAACAGTTTATCTATAGCAGCTCACCAAAAGGGATCAGATATGCACCTAAAAACAGCCAAGGCACTTGCCATTACATGCATTCTGTCAATTGTTACAGCAACATCGGCGTACGCAGGCAGCAAAAAAGAAACAGAAACAATGACGTACGATGTGTACGCAGGGGGGATTCACGCCCTGAACGCCAAACTGGCAATTTCCTCAAATGGGCAGGATTATGAAATTACCCTATCCTCCAAGACACGGGGCTTTCTTAAAACATTAGCGCCATGGTCAGGGGTTTTCACGACATCAGGAGTTTTCAACAAGGACGGGCACGCATACCCTCTGGAACACGCATCTATCTCGACATGGAAATCTGTAACCGAAGAAAAGAAATACACGTACGATGGAAAAGGGACATTCAAGAACTATAAAGTTACGGAAACTAATAAGGAAGAGGATCCGGTCGATAAAACCCCTAAAGATCTTGATCCGGACATCAGCAAAGGCACAACCGACCTGCTGACCGCAACCTACCAGCTTTTACGCTCCCTTCCCCAAACAAAAAGCTGCATGGGTGATTCGCTGATTTTTGACGGAGACCGCTCTTTCAAACTGGTCTTCAAGGAAACCTCGACGGAATCCCTGACCGAAAGCAAATACAATATTTTCCAGGGAGAGAGCATTTACTGTCAGGTGGAAGTTGTGCCTGATAAAGGCAAATGGCGGAAAAAGCCGCGCGGCTGGCTCTCGATTCAGGAACAAGGGCGTAAAGTCGGATCACTTCCAACTCTCTGGCTGGGTCGTATGAGTGAAAACGACCCCTATGTGCCGGTAAAAATCCGCGTAAAAACCGACTACGGGACCCTTTTCATGCACTTGACGTCGTATGAAAATAAAGTAACCCCATAATTGACAAGAATCCCTGTCATTTTCTGCAATATTTAGTGACTTGAGCGATCTTTTCGCTTAAGCAAAATGGCTATGGAGAATTTATGAGTAACTTAGCTATCAAACCGAATATAACACCCCCGAAAATGACAAAATCCGTAAAAGACCTTGCTGTAATTATTCTGGCTGCCGGAAAAGGCACGCGCATGAAATCATCTCTGCCGAAAGTCCTGCACAAAATTGCGGGACGCCCGATGATTAACCATATCCTTCAAACAGCGGAATCTTTAGAACCGTCAAAAATTATCACCGTTATCTCGGAAGGCATGGACGAAGTGAAGGCAGCCGTTGCCCCGCACCCGACTGCCATTCAAAAACAACAACGCGGCACAGGCGATGCCGTCAAATCCGCAATAGCAGAACTCGGTGACTTTAAAGGACAAGTTTTAGTCCTCTACGGAGATGTCCCTCTTGTCACAAAAGAAACACTCGAAGCTCTGATTTCCCATCATCGTTTAGGCAAGGATTTGGGAGCAACTGTCCTCGCTATGGCAGCTCCTGATCCTATGGGGTATGGGAGAATTTTCCAGAATGGAGATGGGACTCTGAACCGGATCGTGGAAGAAAAAGATGCAACTGATGATGAACGTCTGGTCCGCCTCGTCAATTCAGGCCTGATGGTCATGGAAGGCGATGGCTTGGCTGACCGCCTCGAGCGCATCCAGAATAAAAATGCACAAAAAGAATTCTATCTTGTCGATCTTCCGACTATTTTTAAAGAAGACGATATGGCGACAGGCGTCATTCGCGGCGACTTCACGGAACTCAAAGGAGTCAACTCCCGCGCACAACTGGCCAACCTCGAAGCCCTGTGGCAACACAGAAAACGTCTGGAAATTATGGATGACGGCGTCACCCTTCTTGACCCGCACACAACATATTTTGCTGCGGACACCAAAATCGGCCGCGATACCATTATCGGCCCATCCGTCATCTTCGGCCCAAATGTCGAGATCGAAGACAATGTTGAAATCCGCGCTTTCAGCCATATAGAAGGGGCTAAAATCAAATCGGGAGCCACCATTGGCCCGTTTGCCCGCATTCGCCCCGATACCGTGATCGAAAAAGACGCCCGCATCGGTAACTTCGTCGAGGTCAAAAATGCCCATATCAAGGAAGGTGCAAAAGCCAACCATCTGGGCTATATCGGAGATGCCGAATTGGGCGCACACTCCAACTTCGGCTGCGGCGCGATTACCGTAAATTACGATGGACAGAAAAAATCAAAAACCGTCATTGGCGACAATGTCATGATCGGCTCGAACAGTTCGCTGATTGCCCCGATTGAAATCGGCAACGGAGCATATATTGCTGCGGGAAGTACACTCACACAAAATGTAGAAGCAGATGCGCTCGTTATCGCGCGGGCAGAAACAAAATCCCTGGCAGGAAAAGCCAAGGGCAGGTTAAAATCATAAACACAGGGAAACAGGAAAAAATACTATGTGCGGAATTATCGGAATCGTCTCGACAAAAAACATTGTACCTTCACTTGTAGAAGGATTGAAACGTCTTGAATATCGCGGCTACGACTCAGCGGGTGTCGCAACATTGCAGGATAATGCCATCGTCCGCTGCCGCGCTGAAGGCAAGCTTGTCAATCTGGAAGAACGCCTGAAACAATCACCGCTTTCAGGCAGCATCGGCATAGGCCATACACGTTGGGCTACACATGGTGAGCCGACAGAGAATAATGCCCACCCCCATGCAACAAAACGTGTGGCAGTTGTCCATAACGGCATAATCGAGAACTACGCCGAACTCAAAGAAGAACTGAAATCCCATCAAGTCCGTTTTGAAACCGATACAGATACGGAAGTGATTGCACATTTGGTCGACCATTATATGAATCAGGGCGAAAAGCCTGAAGAAGCCGCACATAAAGCATTTGACCGTCTGCGCGGAGCATATTCCGTTGTGCTGATGTTTACGGGCGAGAATAATATGCTGATCGGCGCACGTCAGGGTACGCCACTGGCCATCGGCTACGGCGAAAATGAAATGTATATCGCCTCTGACTCGTACGCACTGTCCCCGTTCACTCGCAAAATTTGTTTCTTGGAAGATGGAGACCGTCTGGTTGTCACCAATGACAATGTGCGTATTATGAACGCAAAAAAGAAACCTGTAGATCGTCCGGTACGCATCACGGCCCAATCAGGCCTTGCCACAGGTAAAGGCGAATACCGCCATTACATGCTGAAAGAAATCTACGAACAACCGGCCGTTATAGCCGATACACTCAACAGCTTTGTCAATCCAACCACAGGACGCATCACGCTCCCGAACGAAGTGTTGGAGGCTTTGCTGCGCGCCCCCAGAATTACCCTGATTGCTTGCGGCACAGCCTACTACGCGTGCCTTGTTGCGAAATACTGGTTTGAAACAGTGGCCCGTGTGCCATGCGAAGTCGATGTCGCCTCGGAATTCCGCTATCGCGAAGCTCCGCTACCGGCAGACGGTATGGCAATTTTCGTATCCCAGTCCGGAGAAACACTCGATACACTCGAAGCCCTCAGATATTGCAAGAACGAGCGCCAGATGTGTCTGGCTATCGTCAACACCATTGAAAGCACGATCGAACGAGAAGCTCATCTCTGCCTTCACACCCTTGCAGGACCGGAAATCGGGGTAGCCTCGACAAAAGCCTTCACGACCCAATTGACGACACTCGCCTGCCTGGCATTGTCTCTGGCGTCTGCGAAAGGTGTTATTTCTCAGGCACAAGAGGCGGATCATGCCTATGAACTGCGCGCTATGCCTAAAATTGCTGCAACAATTCTTTCCCATGACGCAGAAATCCAGAACATCGCTAAGGAAGTTTCACAAGCACGTGATGTCCTTTATCTTGGACGCGGCGCCCTTTACCCGCTGGCACTGGAGGGCGCTCTCAAGTTAAAAGAAATCTCCTATATCCACGCGGAGGGCTATGCCTCGGGAGAGATGAAACACGGGCCGATTGCGCTCATAGACGAAAATGTCCCTGTTGTAGTTTTGGCTCCGTCCGACAAGCTCTTTGAAAAGACAGCCTCGAACGTTCAAGAAACCATAGCCCGTGGCGGTAAAGTTCTTCTCATCACAGATGAAAAGGGAGCCAAAACATTGGGGCCTGATTGCCAATGGGTCGTGACCATTGCCGAAATGCACCCCTTTATTACACCGATCCTCTACGCCCTTCCGATCCAGCTGCTGGCCTACCATGCTGCGGTCGCCAAAGGAACCGATGTGGATCAGCCAAGAAATCTTGCCAAATCAGTTACAGTAGAATAGAGATTACACCGTGAGAGATACATTAGTGAATAAAGCGCTCTGGATCGGCGTTCCCGTAGCATTGATTCTGATCCAGTTGGCAATAGAAGTTTTTTGCAGCGGATCAACCAAAGAACTTCTCCTTCAAGAAGGCGGCCCCCATGAGACATTACAGGCCTTTCTCATGGCCATTTCCTTTTTTCTGGCGACATACCTGACGATTCGTGTCAAAGGGAAGTGGCTCAAAATCTGGTTTGGTATTGCGGCATTAGCCTCATTTTATGTGGCAGGAGAAGAAGTCAGCTGGGGACAGTGGATTTTTTACTGGGACACCCCCGAAGGCTGGGCAGCCATCAACGACCAGAATGAAACCAATCTGCACAACACATCATCATGGTTTGACCAGAAGCCTCAGATTATCCTGCAAATCGGCGTACTGATGGGCGGCATCATTATTCCGCTACTAAAAATATTCAATCCTGCAAAGCTCCCGCAAAAATTCAAGGATATTTACGGCGACTACCAATTGCTGCCCACTGCTTTGATTGCTTTGTCTCTTAAAATCACCGACACGCTGTGCGATGCGCTCCAATGGAAATTCTTCTGGCGCATCAGCGAAGTTCTGGAACTTTACCTCTTTTATTTCGTGGCTCTTTACCTGTACACTATGATCAGGAAATTTTTTAAAGCCACGGAGACCCCATGACCTTTAGATCTTTGCTGATTATTGCGTTCGGATTTTCCATCTTTTTATCATCCCCCGTTGTTCACAATGCTCGTGCGGCAGATGGCGAATTTCGCCAGAAGCTGATTGAACGCTTCATCGAACGCCGTCAGGAAAAAACTGAAGAAGCAGGGGAGGCAGGCAATATGCTCGAAGGGCTAAGCAGCGGACTTGGAGACCGTTCCTGTTCTAAGAGGCTCGCCAAAGCTCAGAAACTTCAGGGAAAAAGCTCAAAAGGTCCAAAAGCAGATATAGTAGATATCGCCTACGGAAACAAAGAGCTTGAGAAATTAGATATCTTCTTGCCTGATTCCGTTAAAACCGCCGATAAATCAAAACTCGTCCCGATCATTGTTATGGTCCATGGCGGCGGGTGGTGTGTCGGGGACAAAACCATGAAATTCGTTACCGAATATAAAGTCAACAGGTGGGTTCCAAAAGGATTTATGTTTATATCAGTCAATTACCCGATGATTACTGATGGATTTGATGCCTATGAACAAACCCGCGAGGTGGCGAAAGCGATGGCCTATATCCAAAAGAATGCCGCCGCATGGGGAGGAGATGCAAATCACATTGTTCTGATGGGACATTCTGCTGGAGCACATCTGGTCTCGATGTTTGCAGCAAATGCTGCACTCAGAGAAGAGTTTGGTGCAAAATCTGTATCATCTGTTATTTCACTGGATTCCGGAGCAACCAACGTCATCACCCAGATGCAGAACCCGCCACGTATTATGGTCGACGTTTATAACGAAGCATTCGGGACAGACAAAGGCCATCAGATCGCAGCATCCCCTTTCCATCAGATCAGCGCAAAATCCCTTCCATGGCTAGGCGTATGTTCGACAACCCGTCCTGACGATTCCTGCGGCCAGGCAAAAGAGATGGCTGATAAACTCGACTTATTGGGTATCATGGCAGACACTCTGCCTGTTAATAAAAGCCACGGAGGCATCAATTCCGATCTCGGAAAACCGGAAGAATACACAGAAATCATTGAAGAATTTATGGCTGTAACCGATCCGGTTTTTGCGCGATATCTGGGCCTGTAGACGCGCATATCGAACGAAAATTCTACCGACTATATTTATATCTTGCTCGAATGACATAACTATGATTTAAGGCGATTATCGCAATCGTACTTATAGAGAGAATAGCTATGCAGGAATATTTCAGAATTGCAGCAAGATCAGAAGCCATGACTCCAGGTGTTTCTGCCAAACTCCGCTTTGAAAAAGCACGTCAAGCCTTGTCGAATCATGGGATCAGAATAGTTGGTCTGTTCCAGTCCGATACCGCCTTTACAGTGACCTCTAAAGACACAACACTGGCTCAACTGACCATGATAATGGATAATGTTGAGAGAGGTTTCTGGAATGTGACAAAAGACGTCTCGCCTCTTGCCAAAGCCACGAGCAGACAAGCACACCGCAGCCTGCATCTTTAAAAGAAAAAGATAAAGATAAAAAAGAAGGGCCAAACGGCCCTTTTATTTTTTAATCCGTAGCGCCTTCGATCACGGCTTGCGGAAGGGCGACAGACGGACCCGCACCTGCATTAACAACCGTAACAGTGCGCTGAGGGAACGGAATCTCGATACCTGCTTTATCAAAAGCATGCTTCATACGGCGATTAAACTCGCGCCCGACAAACCATTGCTTGATCGGCAGGGTTTTTATACGGGCCTTAATCACAACCGCGCTATCTGCAAATCTATCAAGCCCCATAATCTCGAGCTTATCAAGAATAAGCGGCCCATACTCATCATCAGCGCGCAAATCCTCCCCAACCTGATGAAGGACCTCAACAACTTTATCTGTATCGGCATTATAAGTTACGCTGATATCCATGACGTAGAAGCTGAAATCCTTGGTTAGGTTCTGGATAGTGGTAATTTCGGAAAAAGGGATCGTATAAACAATTCCGGCAACATCACGCAGCTGGACTTTTCTCAAAGTAATTTGCTCTACAACACCTGTGCTACCGCCTAACGTCACCACATCCCCCACACGGAACAAATCCTCGAGAATGATCGTAAAGCCAGACAGGAAGTCCTTGACCATAGTCTGGGCACCAAATCCGACAGCAACACCGATCACGCCAGCACCAGCCAAAAGCGGGGTCACATTGACACCGATTTCCGACAACAACACTAGTCCAAACATCACAAAGACTAATAATAACACGACATTACGTACAATCGGCAATAAGGTTTTGACACGGGTCTGGTTCTGGCTGTCAGCCTGTTTGAACATGTAAGATAGGTAAATCCCAACAGCTTCCCATATGACGGCAGCCACAAACGCTACTAACAGAACTGTAAAAGCTGTCCCGATGAAAGCGCGCATCTGAACACTTTCGAAGAATGCATCAATAAATCCGATTGACCATATTTTGCCTAAAGTATACACAGCCATCGAAGAAATCAAAACGCGCAGGATGAACTGCAAGACATTGGTATAGACGTTAAGCCGTGACAGCTTGATCCCGATTCTTTGCGAGAGTTTATCGACAAATTTCAGGATTTTTTTGGACATTTTGCGAACGCCTAGAAGAAATCCAAGGGTAATAAACAAAACAACGGCGCTACCGACAGCTTGGGAAACCAAAGATGCCGAAAGATTGTTCTCATCCAGAAACTTCTCATAATCGTCGACAGCTTGGGAAACGCTGGCCCGCACACCGATAGCTTCGGTCAAGGGTACAGTCTCCAGCTCCTCTTCCTGAGCCTTGTTCTGCTGCACGAGAAGTTTGAGATCACTCAGAAACCGCTCTCTTGACTGGTCGTTCTCCAGAGTATCAATCAGGTTAGAGACCTCATCCTTCGTGATCTCTTCTCCACCACTTGCCTCGGCAGGAGCAACCGGATCTTGTGCCAACGCAGGAGCATTTGAAAAAGCCCCAAACATCTGTAGGAAAAAAACAAATAAAAACAGGCGTGTAAGAATAATATTTTTCATACCCCGACTATAAGTCTCCTGAGCGGAAAAACAACCCCCGCCACGCACTGCAATTGACTTTTTAAGACATGATGCCTAACGTGGACGCAATTCCGGAGGACAGAAAATTATGATTTCACTGATCGTAGCAATGGCGGAAAACAGGATCATCGGCAAAGGAAATGATTTGCCGTGGCATATTCCTGAAGATTTAAAATTCTTTAAAACGACCACAACAGGAAAACCTGTCATTATGGGACGCAAGACGTTTGACTCGATTCTGGCACGGATCGGCAAACCGTTACCCGGTCGCCCGCATTATATCGTCAGCCGCTCACCGATAACCTATGAAGGTGTCACAGGATGTACCTCGCTTGAAGACGCCGTTGCCCAAGCCAGGGCAGATCACCCTGATACCGAGACCATCATCATGGGTGGCGCAAGCATCTATGAACAAGCGCTTTCCCTTACAGACCGCATCTACCTGACCATAGTTCATGCACAGGTCGAAGGCGACGCATGGTTCCCAAAAATTAAAGATGAAGAATGGAGGATGACCGATCGCCGAGAGTCATCTGATGACAACTGGTCATACGAATTTCTTATACTTGACCGGAAATAGTGAGAAAATAGAAACGTCTTCTAAAATCTATAGCCGGGAGAGCCTTCTGTATCTTTGACATGATGCTTCAACGCATCCAGTGTCTTGCGCATTGCAGGTTCGCATTCGGCAATATACTCGGCAACGCCTGAATATATTGATGATAATCCGAAATCGGATTGGATAGATCGTGCCGCCCTATCAAATTGGGCAACAGCACCTTCCAGCATGTCCAGTTGATATGGCTCAAGAGTTCTGTCACGGGCCACGCATCTTTTATGAATCTCTTCAAGAAGTCCTGAAACTGTAGCAGGCATCGTCCCTGTCGGCACATGATATTGCGGGCGAACTTTACTGGTAACAGCATACCCACCGCCATTTGCTTCATTCTCATAAACACGACCCGCCAGAACCAACTCAGTAAACTCTTCGGAAAATCTGGCAACTTCAAAAACACGCTCGGACAAGCTCGGACCAACTTTTACACTGCGCTCCGCAAGATCATTCAGTTCTTTGTTGAGAACCGATCGGGATACAAGAATTTGTTCCAGAACATGAGAGTAATCCTGTTGCAAATGACGATCACGCTTGATCCGCTCACCCAAAGAAGAAATTTTCTCGACAGCATATTGGACATCTTCAAAGTTGGCCGCAGAAAGTACGATATCCCGGTCATCGACTTCTTCATTCAGGCGCCGCATCAACAGCTGGATAGAATGAGCAGCTGTTCCGGTCGGAATAAAGAAATCATCACGGACACAGCTGGACAAAGCATATCCGCCGCCTTCAGGCTCACTCTGGTATACAGTCCTATTCACAACGCTTTGTTCAAAACGTTCTGCGAAATCGACGATCTCGCGAATACGATCATCCGGAGTTAATTCATGATCCTGTTTCAACCGCGCTTCATGACGAGCGACAGGGTCAAGTTCGGCAGGAATAGACATGCTCACACCTGATTTTTTATAAATTATGCTATTCTGGAGTATACAGGAGAAAGATATATAAAAAATTAATCTTTCTCCGTCAAATTCAGGGATTTTCTAGCGGCTGAAAAACAGCTCCAGACGATCGAGTGCACGGTTCAAAACATCGGTTTCGACAGCAAAACACAGCCTCAGATATCCTTCAAACCCCTTACCGAAAGCAGCTCCGGGAGCCAAAGACAGACCAACATCATCAATCATTTCTTTAGCTAGAGAATAAGAATCAACGTCTCCATCAACCTTAATAAAGGCATAAAAGGCAGCATTCGGGCGCACAACTTTCAAATTCGGAAAACGGGATAAACGGTCCATGACCAACTCCATATTCTGCACCCAGAGCTGTTTTTGCGAGGCAAGAAACTCCTCTCCATGACGCAAAGCTTCGATACCTCCCAATTGGGTAAAGGTCGGCGGCCCCATATTCTCGTATAGGATCAGATCACGGACCTTGTCTTCGGCATCGGCGGGGCCGACAAGCCAGCCCAAACGCCAGCCGGTCATAGCCCAGCTTTTCGAGAAACTATTGATAACATACAAACGGTCATTTTCGTCAGCATAATCCAGAAAACTCGGCGCGCGATGAAGGTCATGCACACATCGCCCATAAACTTCATCGGCGATAATCCAGATTCCACGCTCGCGAGCAAAGTCAAAAACACGTTTGACATCTGCCGCAGACATTGTCCAACCGGTCGGATTATTGGGAGTTACAATCAGCAAAGCCTTGGTCGAAGACGAGCATGTCTCGAATAAACGGTCAAGATCAAGCGCCCAGCCCGTCTCGCTTTGGATCATCGGGAATTCTTTAATACTGCCGCCTGCCAGCTCTGTAATGCCGATCAGGTTTTTCCAGATCGGTGTCACGGCAACAACTTCGTCTCCTTCTTCGAGGATGGACATCAATGCATAATGAACCGCATTGGTTCCCGAACTGGTCACAGTAATACGGTTGGTAGGAATCTGCACATTATACACACGGGAATAATAGGTTGAGATTTCCTGACGCAGCTCGGGTGAACCGGCTCCGAAACTATAGAATGTTTTACCGTCAGCCAAAGCCTTGTTCACGGCCTCGCAGATAAAATCAGGGGTCGGACGTGTCCCCTCGCCTTGTCCCAAAGAGATACATCCCTCTTTGGCCTTACCGTAACGGAGTAAATCTGCAGCCTTATTGCCGCCCATTGTTTTAAAGCAATTGCGGTACGTATTCTTGGACAGAGGAAAACTTTCCATCTGTGGCGGGGATGTTTCTTGGAAGTCATCACCGGAGAAATTTGGATTGGAGCTGCGCTCAAGCGGATTCGTAAACATCTTCATACCCTGATTATCGCGTGAAGGGATTAATTTTCTATTTGTACTGTAAGGGAGGAGTGAAAATGTAGCGGGCTAGGCCGCCGCACATGCCGCCGCCGCGCATGCTGATCTGCCGATCATGGCGGCAATCAGAGAGGCAGTCAAAAGAATGGCAGAAATCAAGTTCATGAAGAAATGAAAACACGAAATCTGGTCTATTGCAACATAAATATAGAAAGTCTGCCCAATCAGCACTCGGCAGGGCAATAAAGCTCATGGAGTGTTGCAATCAATACCTTGACCTCTTCGGATGCCAGAGAATAAAGGACGAATTGCCCCTCTTTGCGCGAAGTCACCAGGCCTTCATCTTTCAGGATTTTGAGATATTGGGATGTCTGGGACTGAGAGGCAAGCCTCTCTTCTTGCACAACGATCTCGCCGGCAGACATCTCGCCTTTTTCGATGAGATTGCACAAAATACTCAGACGCACAGGGTGGTTCAACACTTTGAGAACCCTTAAAACTTCAGTCATATCGGAATGCTTAGCCATAGACCCAGTGTACCAAGTTCGATGGGGACTTGACAATCATATTAAATGATTTTAATATTAAGAATAGTTAATATAATGAATGCTGTAAAAATATAACAGGAGATATTGATGCCAAAAACATTACCATGGCTCGGCGGGGGAATATTACTCGGAGCTATTTTCTTCCTGTCTGTTTTTCTGATTAAACCGATCGGTGTATCGACAGAGTTCGTGATTGCGGATGGAATCATCTGGAATGCTGTAAATCCAGACATCGTGGTCGCGGATGAAGCCTCAAAATCTGGCTACAGCTCGCCCAATGCCTACCTGAATTCCTCTGACGGCAAAATGGCCAAGGCGATTGAAGAACCTGTTTCCTACGGTATGCTGTTTGTCGTATCTCTGATGGTCGGTGCATTCCTGTCATCGCTCCTGAAAGGAGACAAACCGGAAGGCCTTCAAAAATCCATGCCCGAAGTGTGGGCTGCTCGTTTTGGCGAGAATAAAATCAAACGCTATACGGCAACTTTTATAGCAGGCTTTATCGTTCTGTTTGGCGCCCGCATGGCCGGAGGCTGTACATCAGGCCATATGATGAGCGGAATCATGCAAATGTCGGTTTCAGGGTTCATGTTTGCCGCTGGCGCATTTGCTGTGGGCATCCCGCTTGCTATCATTCTTTTCAACAAAAAACAAAATACGGAATAGGAGCAGATATGACATACGCACTTCCAATCATCCTTGGCCTTTTATTCGGATTTGCCCTGAACCGTGTCGGCGCAACCAACCCACAAAATATCATCAATATGCTGCGCCTCCGCGACACTTTCCTGATGAAAGCAATCATGCTCGGCATCGGAATTGCTGCGGTTCTTCTATTCGGCGGATTGATGGCAGGGATTGTTGACCCAAGCCACATCTCCATCAAGAAAGCCTATTGGGGAGTCCTTCTCGGTGGCGCGCTTCTGGGAACAGGCTTTGCCATAGCTGGCTATTGCCCTGGGACAGGTCTCGGGGCAGCCATGACAGGTCGCAAGGATGCCGCGTTTTTTGTGATTGGCGGGTTGATTGGTGCATTGGTTTATGCACTGGTCTACGGATCAATCAAGGATACAGCTCTCTTCGATAAACTTCTAGGTGGAGCAGCAACACTTGCCGATACAGGCAATGAAAAAGCGGTTACTCTGATGGAAGGTCAATGGCTTGGAGTAGTCGTTGGCGCGGCATTTATTGCCATAGCAGCCGCGCTACCGAAACGAATCCTCTAGGAAAAAATCGGCCCACACGTATCAGGAGCCGATTAGAATAAAAGAGCGCCTTTCCTCCCCCTCTGAAAAGCGCTCTTTTTATATGTGAATTCCTGAATACCGGATTATTTACTGCGAGCTGATAAACGGATAATTGCATAGCCGACAAAAGCGGACAGCAATGAACCGACAAGAACCCCCAGACGCACAGAAGATTGAGTTGTCTTATCGTCAAAAGCCAATTCACCGATAAAAAGCGACATCGTAAATCCGACGCCGCATAAGACAGCCATCCCGTATGTTTGGCCCCAGTTTGCCCCTTGCGGCAACTTGGCCCATCCTGCTTTCACAGCAATGAAGAGCGGCAGGAATATCCCGACCTGTTTGCCGATAAACAACCCCGCAATAATTCCAAGCGTCACCAATTCCGAAAGACTATGCAATCCCATTCCTGCAAAGGACACGCCGGCATTGGCAAAAGCAAAAAGCGGCAAGATCATATAAGACACCCAAGGGTGAAGCGCATGCTCGAGTGTCTCGACGGGTGTTAACCACGGGCGGCGTGGGCAGGAAAGGGGAATTGCAAAAGCCGTCAGAACACCACCGATAGTTGGATGCATCCCCGATTTCAGCAATGCCACCCATAGGACAAATCCGACCAGAACATAAGGCGCAGTCGAAACAATTTTCTTCTGGTTAAGGGCAATCAATCCCAGAACGGCAACAGCCGCGACCATCAAGGGAGTAGTGGCCATCCCACCCGAATAAAAAAACGCAATAATTAAAATCGCCATCAAGTCATCAATAATCGCAATTGCCGTCAGTGTAATTTTCAAGGACACAGGTGCGCGTGATCCGAGCAAAGCCAGAATACCCAGAGAAAAAGCAATATCGGTTGCGGCAGGAACAGCCCATCCATGAGATAGGCCACCCTCACCCAAATTCACTGCATAATAAATCAAAGACGGCAGGGCTACGCCACCAATCGCCATAATAACAGGTAACAGGGCTTTATCACGGGACGCCAACTCGCCGCGCATCACTTCGCGCTTGATCTCCAATCCGACGAGGAAGAAGAAAATGGCCATCAGGCCATCATTGATCCAATGCAATACGGATTTATCCAGAAACGGACCACCATTATCCGGCCCCATAAATCCGATGGTGAAATTCACATTATTCAGGACAAAATCATAAAGCTCATAAAGGGGACTATTGGCAACAATCAAGGCCAGAATGGCAGCCACCACCAGCATAACTCCACCTGCTGCCTCGAGCTTGAAAAATTCTCTGGCCATACCGATGACCGGATGGGCATTTCGCGAAAACATGTCAAAACGCTGTTCGAGATCAAGTTCGGAAGGTTTGTTGCTGTTGTCGAGATAATTTCCCATATATATCGGCTCCTTATGACCGAATAAGTATAGGGCGAACTTATAGTCTTGACCATAGAAAATAGTATCTATTGATTATAAGGTGTCCGGATATGGGGGGCGACAGGACGATCTGCTTTATCAGGAACGGCAGAATTGGACAAAACGTCACTTATGGTGTCTCGACGCTTTTCTTCACTGCGCTTATACACATAAATCCCCAAAACCGATAAGCCAACAGCCCAGATTGTCCCAAGCCTCTCGATAGACTCGATCACCAAAGACGCCTGTGAAGTCTCGAAAATGATTATATATGCCAGCGCAAACATCTGCGCACCCCAAGTAAGTGCAATAATATACCCGAAGGTCGGGCGCATACGTCGAACGTATGGGTCACTCGAGACAACTTCCGCCCGTAAACTTTCATTGACCTGGGCGATAGAGACTTCCCGCTCCTTCGCGGCGACCTCTTCCATTTTTTCGAGGTGGCGATGAAGTTCCGCAAGTTGTTCTTCGTTGATTATCCCGTTCCCGAACGCATGACCTAGCTCCGATAGGGCGGCAGACGCCCCTTGTGCCACAGGAGATTTTAATTGTCCCAATCCTTCTGCCAATCCCTTGACCAGAATAGGGATTCCCAATTGTGCTAAAACAGGAAGTGTCATCTACTCCCCCGCCAGACGAAAAAATATATGACGCCCGATCACAGCCACAGGGCGTTGCCCTTTCGCCCAATAGGGCTGGACATTCCGTGCATGATAATGGGTTGCCCCTTTAGTCGTATCCTTGAGAAATCCCAACAAAGCACGACGAGCAACACGCAAAGCCGTTACGAAATACGGGTTATCTTCGCCAACACTCAGCAACTTCGGCATGTTCGGATCATCCTTGTTCCAGCAGGAAAACTGATATGGTTTGCGACAAACCTCTATGACAGAATTTCCCCACCAGAATCCGCCGGCTTTTCGTGCAATATCTACGCGGTTCAGGATCACCATCGCAACAGCTTCCATACCTGTCTTTCCTTCTCCGCGCGCTTCTCCCCATAAGGTGCGCGCCAAAATATCCGCCTCCATCTCGCGTTGAGCTTCTTGCAGTACCGCATCCGTTGCCCCCGCTTTTTTGGAAGGCAACGCAACTAATTTCGGTTTATCCATGATCTATCCTCTCGTAAATGAATTTTGTTCTGCTTTGAGAGCAGTTGCATCCAGCTTGGCTTCAATACGCAGCAAATGGGCTGTCAAACGATTTTCCAGCAACCGCAAATCCTTGGTCTGGGCATAGGTGCGCGCGACATCAACTTTGTGATCTGCAAGATCGGCGCGCAACATCTGGACAGACTCTTCCAGCTCACGGCGCGATGTCCACACCATGCGAAATAATGCTGAAACCACAGGCAATTCGATGACGGCGATCCACCATCCCAAAGTTTGTAAAATTGAATCAGGCATACCCCCTCCTAAACATCAAAATCATGGGGCGCATGATGCGCCCCGCCGCCTTGCCATAAAGCGCGACCTCCGCGTACAAAAAGTCGCTTGATGCGAACACCGGCATGGGCGATTGCACCGGCCACGGCATCCAGACAATCATCGTGCCCGCCACTTGCGCCACCCTTACCCTCGGGATGCCAATCTTCTAACTCGCGCACAAAAGGAGTCTTTAAAACTGACCTGTGAACATGAATGGCTCGCGCTGCTAAAGGGGCATCAAAGGCTTTAAGGATGCGCTCATTCTTGGGATCTTTGGAAACCATCTCCTCGACAGAGCAAGACACTCCTGCCAATCCCAACTCACGCCGCAACACATTGGGCAAAAACTTTCCCAAACCGTTTACTTCCAAGCGTACCGCCGGAATATAATAGTCCCTGACAGCCTCTATGACTTGACGGCACTGCTGGGTCGCTTCATCTAAAGATGACGTTTTCGAGATGGCCAGCGGAATTACACGATGAACATGGTAATCTCCGTCATCATCACTATAGACAATAGCCAAAACACTGCGGTCGCCGCACTCCGAACCGAACGCTGGATCCCACCACACAGATGCGGACACCATCCGATTCCCTCCCAAGGACAGTATCGCCTGCCCCCCACTCTCCCTATAAATCAACTCGTCTTCATAAAACCGTAAGCTATCAGCCGAGAAATACCCCTGCGAGATACGGGTCGGTTCGCACATCATCTGACTACTGAAATGCGCAGGTCCGGTACGTTTTCTGATCGTTTCGATCTGGTCACGTGGAAAACGTTGCGGCCAAGCACTCTCTCCCGCCTCATTTAGGATCGGTAGAACCAAACGCCGAAATCCGTCCAGAAAAATCTGCCGCTCGCCAAACTCGCTGCGCACTGCATCTGCGTATATCGAATGATAACAATGCGGCGTCCCGACATAGAGCTGCGTCCCTTCAGGAGCCAGAATATAATCCAGCTCCAGAAGGCGCTCTCTCAACCCCTCTCTCTTACCGAACGTATTGCTGGTTTTCGGAACTTCGACATCATCACAAATAATAAAATCCGCCCGTGTGCCTGTCAGATTACTGATAATACCCTTGGCCAGCATGGATGGATCCCGCAACTCTTTTTCGCGTCTGATTGTAAACCGGTCGGCTCCCCATTGATCAGCACTCTCTGGCCTGAGATGTTGTGTCAACGGATGTTGTTCAAGAATACGTTTGACATTCCTGACCATCTTTTTTGCCAATGCAAGATCAGCTGAAAGTACCAATATGCGGACATCAGGCAACTTCAGCAAAAGCCAGACGCAAAACAATCCGACCAATGTTGACTTTCCGCATGCCCGAAACGCCATCAACAGTAAGTGGCGCTGGCCTGAAATCCAGCTCTGCTCTAGAAAGTCGGCGATGACAAAATGGACATGCGGCGTAATCTGGTTCTGCAGCCTGTTCCACGTAGCAACGAAAAACGGAAACGAGCATGGCGGCACATTGAACTCCTGAAAAGAACAAATAAAAACAAAATAAAAACAAAATAAAAAAAACCCCTCGCAAACGAGGGGCAGGACATAAGGATTTTCAGATCCTAGACAAATGGCAGAGGCGGAATAAACCTTTTGAAAAACTCTTTGGCTCGCTCTGTAATTTTTCGTGAATGTAACTCATCACGATACTCAGAAATCAAATTTTGCATCATAGGGCTGACAGCTCTATAAAATTCGGATGTCAGGGATTGACCTCGTGCTCCGGTCAGATAGTTTCCGTATCGACAAGGCAGCTCTCCAAGTCTCTTGAGCTTTTCTTCGGTATATTCAGCAGTCGGCGCGTTATAAAATACATCCACGGACTCAATAAACTGCTTTTGCCTGTAAACATCAATTCCGGCAATTGCCGCAGGAATAACAGCAACACTTAACGGCATCATGGAAACTGTCAAAGCCGCCCAAGATACACTGGATTTTAGGTAATAGCGGGACAACCTATCCATATTGGTGTTAAAGGATGCCATCGATTCAGAGAATGTTGTAACATAAGCCATATTTCTTTGGGCGTCGCGACTGAATCCATCAATAAACTGATCAAATACATTTCTCAGAAACTTTAATCGCTCCTGATCGGATAGTGTATAACGCGACCGCGCAATATCTTTGAGATCACAAAATGTTCCATCGCACATCGCGTCAAGACGTAACAAATCCTCATAGTATCCTGGATCCCGGAATACCATGCTTACGCTTTGGCCTGTCGTCTTGAAATATTCGATAACCTCAAGGGCATGTAAGGCTTCATGGACGCGGGCATCTGCTTCGATCCACATTCCGATAACAGGATGCATAGATCCAAGTTGCTGCCAGAATTCGGGGAGCCGCATAGCCTGACGGTGATGAGCCAGCTCATGTATCGTAACACTGGCTGTCGGCCGCGCGTAATAACGAACCAGAGGGTTCTTGCCGGAAACATAATCCGCGACAGCCCTGTCCTGATTGAGGCCTATCGCAAATTGGCCACCCGCTTTATGAAACTCATTCAAGAGGTGAACCATCTGCGGAAAATTGCTGCCGAACGCAAAACCATCAAACATCTGACCGACCTGATATGGGTCCATCAAAAAGATATTCTGCTCGGTCGGCTTGAGTAATTTCATCAGCATTATATATCGAAAGATATATAATTATGTCAATATTTATCCTTCTCCGCGAAACGCGGCAATATCCTCCTCGGCCATCAAAATAATCTCCTGCGGAATCAATGGCTTATCATCAGATACACGCGATTGGTCTACCCATTTAGCCAGCTTGATAAGTAACTCCACATGCGAAATCGCAACCTTGGCATTCTTATGCATCTCAACAAAATTTTCTGCCGATATATCTGTCTTCATATACTCATGATAGGATTCAAGTGTCTTTCTCAACGCTTCGGGTAGAAAAGCCGACACCTGATCACGCGCGACATCCAACAATAGCAATTTGATTTTCAAAGAAGTCTCCCTGTGTTGCATGCCGCATAAGAACATTGTATTTGCAGCCCAAAATTTTAGAATTTCGAGATAATATACCACTGCCCTCCATCCGAAACGACAGTAATAGATTTGTATTGTGATGTGAGTGGCTGATTATATCCGTCAGGTCCCGCACCTCCGAATTCGGATACTGTTACCACATGGGAAGATACATCGGTTTTCTTGATCGTAATTTGTCGCCCCACTGCCTCCGGCGCATTGGCAGGGGGAAGGCGCGCTGTCAAAGCCCCTCCGAAACTTGAAAGCAAATAAACATCTACCGCCATATCAATATCATAGATACCACTACCATCGTAAAACCGCGTATTACCTGGAGCGCGGTTCGAAGAAATAACAAACCATTCTGCCCCATTGGATATCATCGCAACAAAGTCGTTTTCGCCCCCCAGATAATAGGCCCGGTTATCAGGCCCTGACCCCGCTTCTTCTGTCACGGTAATAATATTTTTGGAACTATCTATTTTTTTAACAACCATCATACATCCAACAGCTGTTTCTGCCTTTGGAAGCGCAACAATCAACGCTCCACCATAAGACGAAACAAGATGAACGGAATGAGAAAGATCAAGTGTAATAGATCCGCTTGCATCTATATACTCGGTATCATATCGCATCAAAGTCGCTGTCATATCAGTGCATATCGAGCGCTGCATACGGTTCTTATGCGGATAACCAGCATTAAAGGCAGTGTACTCGCCACCCGACAGATCCCAAATCGCAGACCCATCACTGGCAGACAGCAAATTATAAATCGCAGTTTCAATAGACCCCGCATCCAACTTAACATTCGGAACAGAGTTACTGGACTCCGTATAAAGATTTACAAAAATTGTCTTGTTCGATCCGTACCCGCAACGGACACAGGCCTGTGCGCTCAATCCGTTGACATTGACTTCCAGATCGATAAAACTGTTATTAAACGACCCTTCCTCGATATAAACACCTGCGCCAGACGTCGTAGCTCCCAAGGAGTAAACACGACATTGAGCAAAGCGGTTAGCATTCGGCGTATCCCCTATGCCCGACCGCATCAAATGAATACCATGGACAAATGGTTGAGCCACAAGAACACGAGTAAAATTATTCCAGTATGTCGGCTTAACCCCGTCATTACCTCCATCAAGCACAATACCAGTCTGAGCTTGCCATGTAGACACATCCACGACAGCATTTTGGACGCAAGGCCCGCTCAATCCCAGAAATTTGATTCCTGCTCCTCCACCGAACAGCCTAAGGTTCTTGAGCAGCGCATAACTGCCAGTAAACTGGATCAGAGGAAGAGACGTTGAAGCCATCTTAATCTCTGATGAATCCCCGACACCAATCAAACTTTGTCCTTGCCCCAGAGAAATTGTTCCCGAGATAATATAAACTCCTGTCGGAACAAACACAGCCATATGCGCAGAAAGAGCCTTCTGAAAAGCCAATGTATCATCCGTCAATCCATCACCAACAGCGCCGAAATCCTTGACTGAGATGATATCCCTATGCTTGTCGGAACTTGCACGCGTCACAGCACCTGTACCCGTTGCCGTAAAATCAGGAGAGGTTAGTGCGCCGTCAAGGGAAAGTGCAACAGGATCACCATTTCCGTCAAACCCGAGAGCTTTACCTGCACGAACCGAACGTGACGGCAAACTTGTAACGGACGGCTCTTCTCCTGCATCGAATTTGAGCATCGGAATCTGGTCACGAGCCACTTGTTGTAATCCAGCCACCAGATAATCCAGTTCGGTATTGATTGCCGAGGCCGCAAAATCACCGCCTTCGATAAAATCGGTCAGGCGTTCGAACGCCATACGCCGTTCAAGAGTTATAACCACACTGCTAGGTGGAGCGATATCAAATATAACACTCCCACCGGAGTTCGCTCCCGCACCATCAATTATAAACCCTGAAACCTGCTGCGCGCCATCAAACAGAATGCGTAAATCTTCACTGGCAAAAACCGGGAAGGGGAATTCGAATGCAGTTTGTATACCATTCGCCAAATAACGAACAACAGGTACCACATCGGGCATTTTTATATGCTCGGTCATACTATCTCCTAGAAAGATGGACTTATCAAAAAATATCGGTCAAAGAATTCAAAAACGTTTTGTCTTTAAGCTGCTGCTTTTGCAAAAGATTCAGCTGTCTTTGCTGCGCTACTCTGAGATCGAGCGTTTGATTATCCAATTGATAATCTTTTTCATTAAACTGCCGCTCAATATCTGAATCAGCTGCAAACCCTGTTAGAACCGCCTCTCCTGACCCCGCTCCACTTCCAACACCGCCCCCACCGAATTCAGCACGTTGTGCAGATAGCAAGCGCTGCAATCTGGAACGACGCGCCGTTTCGGCTTGCTGATAGTTGAGTAAATTTTGTTTCTTTTGCTGCTCCGAGCGCAGCTCAAGCTGCTTTAACTCCAAATCGGCCTGCGCATTTGACTGGCTCTGAGCCACATATGGCTTTGAAAAACTCGCAACACTACTGATAGCTGACCCGATCTGCATGATCGGAGTCAAAGCCGAGGCAAAACTCCCCATATCTTTCTCCTTCTTGAAATTATGAATTAGCGATGATATCCGCCTGTACGGATAAGAGAGCAAACGGCAATGGCAAGGATTGTTCAATCCTCCACAAGGGCTGCGCCAGATCATAACCCCACCCGAATGCTCTTACGCGGATATCTCCCGAAACTTCAGGCAAAGGCGCATCCAGAATACCATCATCTCCGATTTGCCGCAGGGAAACATCCTGCAACCCGCGCTCGACATCAACCTGTAAGGCCGAAGTCCGGCTGAGACGAAAGACCAACTCTGTCAGACGCACTGCACGTGCGCCCCCCACACCGGATACATTGGCAGGAGGCAAAGGCTCAATAAGATGTGTATAAGCCAAGCCAACCTGAACATCTGAAAAATCATGGGCAAGAATAATCCCTCCGCTTGTAACGATCTCGTCATCCTGAACGCGTCCGTCAGCAACAATAGAAACACTCATACCATTAAGATGGTCCAGCCCGCTCCACGTATCAGATGGAGAACTCGCTTCTCCCGTTAACGCAGAATCAAGTGAAAGCGCATCATCTATCATCTCGATATAATACGACGCCCCTCTCCGGATAAGAAAATAAACGTCATCTCCCGCAACAGAGACAGATTTGACTTGCCCTTGCGTCTCATGAAGAGTCCATGCAGCCACAGCTTCGGCTCTATAAACAGTCAATGTTGCAAACTTCCCGTCTTCGCGCACCAGAAACAAAAGCCTGCGCCGCTGATCAAAATCCTGGTCAACAGGCGTTGTGATGATATGCTTGGAAAGAAGTGCCAAATCCGTGGACTGATAAGCAGCCTCAACATCGGTATAAACAAATTCGCGAAGTTCTTGTCCATTGCGTGCAACAAAAAGCGTCGCCCCGTCAACATCCAAAGGCGCAATATATCGTGACACCACAGACCCGACTCGTGTTTGGCGCTTGATTTGGACAGTCGATGGTGTCAAAGGATCACCTGTCACCATCCATTCTGCCCCGCTGGTAAAAACCTGCAAGTGGCGCCCCGAGAAGATACCTCGTATCGCATTCACCTGATCTGAGAAAATCCCGAATTCAATCGCCTCAGCATCAAGACCTGTTCCCAAATCAAAATTAAAGAGATCTCCGGACTGGGAAAACCATAAGCGGTTCGGCAAATCTCGTGATCCGCCAATAACCAATCGATCCTGATGGAAGGCAACTGTCTGTGGATACCCGCGAACAACGGAAAAGGCTTGCTCTTCCCAATCAACAGTCGCAGAGGTTGAGGCTAAGGTCTCAATAACACTAGCCGTTACAACAGTAGGGGAATTAACAAGAGTCACCAGAACTTCCTTATTTCCAACTCGCAAGCGTGTGCTTTCATGCCCTGTTTCAAATACAGCTGCGGATGCGGTCAGGCTAATAGTCCCAGTCGTAGAGCTTGGGGTAATCGTGACTACTGCATCGGCGAATTTATACATAGGCTGTGCTTTCCGCCCGGAATCTGTTTCATAGAATTCCCAATCTGCAATAGCCCACACACCCGTTCCGCTACGCGTAATTTTCTTTGGAGGATAATCAGGATGAAGCAGCAATAGCGTATCTGCGCTTTGAGTCCATGCAAGGCTTGGAATATCCTCTTCTTCCCATGGCGTTGAAAGTATGGTTTGTAAAGTTCCATCTGCATAAATCGCAGTTTGCAAATCTGTCACCACCAGCAAATAGGTCTGCTCGGTATTAAACTCGAACGCAATCAATCGTCCCATACCGGCAACCTGATCGAGATAACGCAACCCCGCACGCCTCTTTACCCCACCTGTCGGCTGGATAAAAACATTACGGAGCTTAAGCGCCCCGTTTTCGTAGGCACGCAAATCTCCTCTCCCCAAAAGGTCGGCAGATACTTCTCCTGCCGTAAATGTCGTTTTAATCTGTGTTGTCCTTGCCATACCTTACTCCCGCGCATCAATGAGCGTGAAACTCTCAAGCCTATTGGGTGTATCCTGCTGCGCGTCTAACTGGCGCGCGCGTTGAAATTCGCTCTCGGCCAGCCGCGCTAACATTTCAGCACGCGATACATTCTCTGTTAAGGGCAAACAAAACTCCGATGCCAACCGCGCAATCAAAACCATATCAAAGAACGGCGGAAAAGTTTCCTCTGCAGGACGATAAATATAGGTTAGCATAACCTGATCCGCATTCGTATGAAGCTGGTCTCCGACTATACGATAAGCAATACCGCGCCCGCGTGTTCCCGTCCCCGCAGAAATCGCCCGCAAGAAATCATTCGGTAATTGATAGGCATAGGCATAATCGGCATTTGGGCCACTCCCCAATTGAGTCAAGGCGACTTGTCCCGTCGCAAAACTCCAAGCATAAGACGACAATACGGCATCCCGTACAGGTTCATAAATCAAACCTGCAATTTCGGACGCAGCAGTTCCGTCAGAAAAAGACGTGATCGGGTGCACACCCAATCGGACCAGCGCGCGGGAACAAAGCCCCGTATCGGTCAAAGCCATCATAAAACCTCATAAAAGAAAATTTAAAGAGAAGATGACCGGAGGGGAAATCCTCCGGTCATCAGAGACGATACAGATCAGGTGGCATGCGGCCTGACCAAAGGCAGGAAATCAGGCAGTAAAGGCTGCCACAGTGACAACAGAACCAGTGTTCACTGTCACAATATAAAACACCGTGGATGGTGTGCCGTCTGTATCGATATTGACAATAATCAGATCATTGACGCGCAACATGGTTGCAGCAGAATTGAAATATCCTGCCCCAGTGACGCTTGAATCAGTGGTGGTGTAATGCCAGAGCGTAAAATTATTGGCATAGGCCAACACACTCAGGTCTTTGCTTTCGAAAGCCATCTAGGAACTCCTATAAAATTTTAAAAGTGAAAAAAGAATTCAGTTTTTTGAGGTCATTCAAAGCCTGTTGCGGCGAAAATCATGACTTTTGAGAACCGGAGCGCAGCGTACATAAAAGCACGTAAACACCGGAAGCACAAAAGACAGGATTTGAAGCCCAACAGCCTAAGAATGACCAAAAAAAATTAGTCAGGGGTCTCATCACAATTGATAGTGACTACTCCACTCTCATCAATCAACGCAGCCCCTTGGGACATCATGTTATTGACGAAGTGAGCAGCGCGATCTCCATGCCATGAAATATCGGTCTGAACATCAGAACCCGAGGTATGGCCGATTGCTGTTCTGTGGAACCAGAAGCAGGAGCGGATATCATTGCCATCAATCGGCAATCCTGAATGCGGAATCCAGGTTGTCCCGAGCCATTTCTTGGCTTGAGTTCCTTTGTACGGCAGCTCATCAGGGCCGATAAATTCGCTGGATGCAAATTCCTGAATTTTCAAAAGTTCACTCCATTGTTTCCACCCGATAACGGCAAACCGACCCCCATCATCAGGAATATCATTTTCGCCTAACATTTCGAATGCTTCGAGAACCTTATCACGGGTTAAACCAATATTACTATCAGTTACACTCAAAGAGCTTGCACCAGACAATGCGGAGATGATCAGATCGTCTGTCTTACGTCCCAGCGCATAAGCACCGGCATTGGCAATAACATGACGCTCATCATGATTGATTTTAAGTTCGTCCAGCTTATCAACCCAATCACCTGCATAATAATCTTCCAAAGCACACTCGATAGAGCTGTGGGAAAGATTCATAACAGGAACCATCCCGTGCGTGGATTTTGTGGATGCCGTTCCTTTGCCAACTTTTTGGAAGACAACTGATGATCCTTTAACATTGTTAATAACACGGACCGCACCACGCAGTTTTGATCCTTGTCGTTGATAGGCTTCGTGGACTTCACGTTCGAATTGCTTCACGAACGCCTGAGGAAGTTCTGTGCTCATAGGCTACTCCTTTTTGAGAAAAATAATATTATGATAAATATTGAGGGTCTTTTGACGGTTATCGTTCATACGGCTCGTTCAAAAGCAGGAAAATTACGGGCAGGTCCCAAAAGGCCTGTTATCCGGATCATTGGCCAAAATTGCGACATTCTAGCCCAACGAATAACTTGATTATTTCTAATAAACACCCTATATTACTCGTGGTCGGTCGTTACGTAAAGTGCAACCAATACGTGACGCAAAAATACGGTGTTCGGTAATTGTTTATGAATGTAAATTTACACTAGACGAACACGAGGTCGTAAGTATGCTGCAAAACATTATGTCAGCGCTCAATTTTAAAAAATCATATTCTTCCGATGGCGGCGATGGATTTTCGTCTCGCCGCTCACATCCGCGTCGTACATGCGACCAATGTATCGGGTTCATCAACGGCAAAGCCCATCCGATCCTTGACTGGAGCCCGGGTGGCGTCAAAGTATTCGGCGACCCACGTCCGATCGCACTTGGCGACCAGATGGAAGTCGAAATGAAATTCCATTTGCGCGAAAGCCTGATTCAAATCAAGCATAAGGCAACAGTTGTCCGCAAAATGTCCGAGAGCTACTCACTACAGTTCGAGCCCCTCACCCAAGACATTCGCAAGACATTTCAAAACGTGATCGACGACTTCAACGCCCGCGAATTCGCAGGCTCACAAGCGTAACCACCGCCTGCACGCGTATAACAAAATCTGTTTAATGGCATCATGATAAAACACATGGTGCCATTGCTCTTTCTGGTCTTGCTCCTCTCTGGATGTGCAACATCTTCCGATAACACATCTCCCGGCTATATGCCCATCCCCGATCAGTTCATCGGCAATTGGGCTCCTCAAATGACCAGATCAGTCAGAAAGATAAACTCTATCCAGAAAACCCCAACTGGCGCAATCATCACAGATGAGAACTACATCATCGACCCACAGGGGATAAAACAATATCTAACCTACCAAATGACTTTAAACATTTTCGCCATAGATCAAAACCGCATCTATGCGGTAGTAGAAGATCGCAGCATCTCGAAAAAGACAGGTCAAGACATTACCGGAGGTCCAATTTACAAATATTACATATTTGAATATATCCCGCCCAAATACAGTGAACTTTTTAAAGCAATGGAACATCCAAGATATGTAGAATATACTCTATGGTGCGATACAAAACTGACAAAAGAAAGCATGTCCATACCTGCCTCAATCCATTGGTCGCGAATGAATAACACATTCTGCTATAAAACCCCTCAGACTAAAGAACTAAATTATTCTTTTGCTTTATATTTCAGCAAAAGAGACTAACGGCTCTTCTCTTCTTCAACAGCATCTTCGAATAGCTTTCGTGTCTTTTGATTCCTTTCATCAGATACATCAGCCATCTCTACTTCCCTCCATAAAGCTTTTCAAATCCGGCACTGACCTGCGCAATAAAGGCAGGATTACGATCACGCCAGTAACGTGGGTCTTGCATCATCTTGCGCAATGACTTCTCGTCTGACACATCGCCCGCCTCTCCATCCGCACGAGCCGATGGAATCTTGCCGTCTTTTTGCATCATACGGTACAGAGCCATAACCCCGTCATAAGAACACGCCATTCCTTCAAAAGCAGGGGCAGGCAAAATCTTGCGCCCATATTCCTGTAACTGACGGGAAATTTCCTGCCACTTAGCTACACCGCCGAAAGCCTCGACCAAACGCTCAATCTCGCGCTCGGCTTGAAACTCGGCTGCCATTTCCAAAATCAGCGGCACCAATTTCTCACCCGCCAGATCATAAACTTCCTGCACCTGTGCGCTTGTAAAGCCTTTACCATGAAGACGCGCATTTAGCTCAGGATCAACATCCAGAAACTCATTACTCAACGTCACTTCATATCCTTCAGGCGTATCAGGGCAGCCCAGCATCTTGTGAAGACGCACCTTATCAGCATCACTTTCTGGAATAGGCATCATACAGGAAAGTTTTTTCTCCAACTCCTTATAGGACTTCATCAAAGCCTCAACCTTGATCTCTTTTTTCTCGGCATCCCAGAATTTAGCAGGAACACCTTCCTGCAAACTTTCTTCAACAGAAGTTTGATCTTCAATTTTTGCATCTAAATATGTCTCAGTCATGTTTTGTCTCTCCTTCTTGAGATGTCTGATGAAATGGTATTGTCTGATTTAGGAACACGGCAGGAACTCCCAAAGTCCGTGCGAAATAGTCAAGAACGGCGTCTCCGTTCACGCGTGCAGCCGCATCTTTTCCTAAAGATTGCGCCATACCGAGCCATCCGATAAGTGTCTGGATATGAGCCGTAGATTGCGCACGCGCAAATGGTGAGCGATATTCAATCGCCAATGTGCGCCCATCTAACGGCAAGTCAGGGACAGCCCCGCGATCACGCAAAATCTGATATGCTCTTTGCAAAAGTGGGTGCAATAACTCAACCTGTAACCGCCCGAATGTGGCACCAAGCAACAAGGCAATTTGCCCTGTTCGTTCTGCAATTTCAGTCGCCGTCATCTTTCCTCCCCCCACAGCAGGCAGACGATCAACTAAAAGCGCATGACGAATACGTGCGCGCAAATCTTCCAGAACCAATTGTGATACATCAAATCGTGACGGCATCTCAAGCGGCGTCAGTCCTTTAGACCCCACAGCCTTTGGAATAATTGCCCCTGGAACCAATTGAATAGTCGCAGGATTTATCACCCCGTCATCATCAGCCTGCCAAATTCCTGTGACCGCAATCGACGCATTCTTTAGAATAAGCTCAACAACTTTATTAGCCGTTTTGATGTCAGGAAGAGCTTTCATCACAGGCGACCGCCCATAAACTTCCCCCGGAGACTTCATCCATCTGAAATTGATATAGGGCGATTGTGATAGTTTTTGTACCGACAAAGTTTCCGCAGCATCTCTCAAATAGGCAATAAAGAGGTACCCTTCCCCATCTCGCATAGGCAAAACACACTCAATCACATCTAGCGGCTGGTCATTTGACAAGACTGTTTCCGGATATTCATAGCGCTCCTGAATACGATCAACAGATAAAGACAGCTCACGGAACACAACATCCAGATACCCATCTTGCCCTTCCAGAAAACTAACATCCGAAATGGGTAAAGCCGTAAAACGGAATGCAGAAAGATCGCCGGGCGCACCTTCTTCAAATGCAAGAGACGCCGTCCCCGAGACAACCATATCCAGAAAGCACTGATGAATCTCGACCAGAAAATTAGACTGGTCAAAATGCGCCTGCATAACTCGTGTTGCCTTATCAAGAAGAGGAGCAATTTTCCCTGCCTCTTCATCCGTTAAATCAGTTCCAGCCTTAATTGCAAACCATGGCGTCATAGGAGGCGTTAAATATCCCAGAAGCATAGATGCCAGTTCATCGACCGCATCAAGTGCCGTTGCATCATAAATATGATCCGATCGTCCCGCAGACAAAGTTCTCGGACTTCTGTTAGGGAGAGCATAGTCGTAGCATTCCTGCCACAAACCACCCCAATTAGCCCTAATGGCTTTTGCACGATCAAACCGCTCTGCAACTTCTCCTATTAAGATCTCATATTTTTGATGAGAATATGCCTGAGTCTCCAATACCATTTATTCCCCCAAAAGAGTTTTACGGGCAACGCTAGCTGACCCATTTTCAAGAACGCCGCGCAAAGACGTCAGAACATTTCCGACAACCCCCCGCTTACGACGCAAAACATTTTCTGCACGTGTAGCCGCCACTTCAGCAGGGTCAGCTTCAACACCCGATGATGTGTCAGGCGTTGAAGATGTATTACCCGTAGTTGTTGGTACATAATAAACAACTGTCGGCGACGATTTTGGCGCCTTGGGTTTGGAAGAAAACGCTCCCATTCAAATCTCCTTTAATGTTTGAACTTGAAATATCTATAAAGCTGGTAAGGGGTTATAATAAGCGGATTCTGCATTCCTATAACCCTCTTCACCACCTCGACACAGGATAAAAAAAGAGGCGGAAAATACTGCCTCTCAGGGGTAAGGATTTGTGTTTCGATCACCCTGTACCCTTGATCTTCTAGCCATGTTCTCAAATCAAAGGCAGCATCTATATCCGGCAAAGACACATCCCAATGATGTAACATCGGGTCTATTGCAACCCAACGCTCTCCCAATTTCACGACAACAAAACAATGCCTGAATCCGTGTTTAAGAAAACGCAACCACCACACATCCGTTTGTCCGCAAAAAACGACCAACGCACAATCACCTTCCATGGGAAGGCCTCATCCCAGTAAGAAGATCGAGCAACAATTCCTTTGGAAATCAAAGCATCACCCAGCCTGTCCAATGCCTCGATCCAGATTGTATAAGCGCGCACCTCTTTCGGATGCCGAGGATCAGGAGAAAGCAACCGCATGCCGTAATGACGCAAAACTTTGATATGATCCATTACCAGCCTGCGCCCCCGATAAAGGCGATCCAACTCGCGATAAATATCGACCGGCTCACACGGGCGAACACAGTTTCCTGCACCAGCTACAATTTGCGCACCTTCATTGCGCGCAGTCTGAGCTTGCACAAACCAGAACCAAGCGGCCTCGGCTGTCTCGAATGGAATGACTTCTCCGCGGGAATATTCCCCGTGAGTTTCTTTATATTGTGTCATGAATTTTCTACCCCAAAAGAAAGGATCCGCACCACATGATCTGGGATGCAGATACATTTGTTCCTTTTATGTTCTTATCTTTGACGGAGTTTTTTTACCTTGTCAAGATATTTTTATGATTATTTTCCTATACCTAGGATTTAAGACTTATGAGATACTGTACAGATGTTAACACACGAAACCATCTGGAATGCCATTGACCGCCTTGCCCGCTCTTGCGGCTACTCGACCTCTGGCCTCGCAAAAAAAGCCGGACTTGATCCGACATCCTTCAATCGCAGCAAACGAACAGGACCTGACGGGAAACCCAGATGGCCCTCGACAGAGAGCCTTGCTCGCGTGCTAGAAGCCACAGGTGCAAATATTACGGAGTTTATGGAACTACTAGTAAGCGATGAGATTGCATCCGACCATCGTCCAAGAATTCCTGTCATCGGATATGCCCAAGCTGGAAAAGAAGGGTATTTTGACGAGGCCGGATTTCCAACAGGAGAAGGTTGGGATTTCATCCACTTCCCGACAGCATCCCCCAAACCAAATCTTGACCAGAGAATTTATGCGCTGGAAGTAGCAGGAGACTCGATGCTGCCGCTCTTCAGACATGGGGACAGATTAGTCCTATCCCCCGATAGTACAGTTCGCCGCGGGGACCGTGTTGTTATTAAAACCAATACCGGCGAAATCATGACCAAGGAATTATTGCGCCAAACAGCGGGAAAAATCGAAGTCAGGTCTTTGAATCCGAACCATGAGAATATTATTCTAACAACAGACCGCGTTATCTGGATGGCTCGCATTATCTGGGTCAGCCAATAACAAAGCCACAAAGGAGCATCCCACGTGTCCCACACAATCAGAAAAGCCCTTTTGGGATGCCTGGAAATTCCGCTCTTTATGAAAGCTGGGGTAAAGCGCTTCGAAAATACAAAAGAAGCCGCAACTGCCTCCTTCATAATCCCATTTATGTTCCTGTTTCCTATTTCTGAGATATCGCGCATCAATCCGGATTACACTGACCTGAGCTATATATATATTCTTTCAATGACTACCCTTCTTCTGGTTCTATCTATGATTTTTTATTATGGAGCCTGTTATGCCTGCATGGTAGCCTTGGAACGCAAGAATCATTTCTATCAATTTGTATCCGCAACAAACTGGATAACATTGACATCGTTCGTTACCAATATGCCCTTTTTCCTGTTGGTCTATTGGGGCTATTACGAATATAAGGAAATGTTCAACCTCTTTATTTTCATGATGTTCTTTGCTGTTACCTATCAGGCTTTCATGATCACCCATCTCTTACGTATAAACTGGATGCTGGGAACTGGGATCTCGATTATGAGCCTGTTAATTGACGATGGGCTGCGTCAGGCAATTTTCCCCGGATAAGTTCGCCCTCTGGACAAATGCCAAATTTTGATTACCTATTAAGAGATCAAAGCAAGAGGACCCGCAAGAATGTTTGAGAAATTTCTAACTGTCTGTTTAATCTCTGGCCTTATACAAGTTTGCCCCCTCAATGCGAGTGCGCAAGAAGCCCCAACGAACGAAACACAGGTCAAACTATCTTTCTCGCCAATTGTAAAAGAAGTTTCGCCCTCAGTTGTAAACATTTACACAAAACGTCTTGTAACCAGCCGCACGCCCCCCCTTATGGGAGACCCGTTTTTCTCGCAATTTTTCGGGGGAAGATTCTCGGTACCTCAACAACGCCTTGAGAACTCACTCGGATCGGGCGTTATACTAGATAAGCATGGCCTGGTAATAACAAATGCCCACGTCATCGAAGATGCAACAGAGATTACAGTTGCCTTGAGTGACGGGCGCGAATTTCCTGCCGAAATCAAAGTCAAAGATGAGGCATCTGATCTTGGACTTTTACAGGTGAAGGTAGGGAGCGAATTACTTCCTGCCGCAACGCTTCAACCGTCTGATACGCAAGAAGTCGGTGATCTGGTTATTGCTATCGGCAATCCGTTCGGTGTCGGGCAGACTGTAACGTCAGGAATTATCTCGGCCCTTTCCAGATCATCTTTATCAATATCGGATTTAAACTTCTTTATCCAGACCGATGCCGCTATCAACCCAGGAAACTCAGGTGGTCCGCTGGTTTCCACAGATGGCGGAATTATCGGAATAAATAGCGCCATTTATTCAAAGGATGGGGGATCTCTTGGCATCGGTTTTGCCATTCCATCAGAAATGGTCGCATCTCTTCTTGCCGCATATGAAGGGGGCCAAGTCACACAGGACGGGAAGATCAAACGACCTTGGCTTGGGATTTCTGCTCAAGATGTTACAACAGACATTGCAGAATCCGTTGGACTATCTCGACCGACAGGAGCATTGATTAACGCTGTACACCCGTCGTCCCCTGCAAAAGATGCAGGCTTGAAAATCGGCGATATTGTCTCTAAAATTAATGGTCACGTTGTGAAGGATTCCGCTGAACTACGCTTCCGCATGGCGATGGTTGCGTTTGGAAAAACGGCAGAATTGACCATTTGGAACAAAGGAAAGGAACGCACAATTTCTTTTGTCTCGATTGCCCCACCAGAAACTCCGGCCCGTATGGCAACACAGCTCACGGGCAACACGCCACTGTCAGGTGCAACGGTATTGTATCTCTCACCTGCCGTCACCTCGGAACTTGGCCTTAAAACAGCGCCCGATAGCGGAATTGTTATCGGAGATATCCTCCGGAACTCAATCGCCCAACGCATGGTCACAATCGGAGATGTTATATTGGAGATAAATGGTAAGGAAATAAAAACCATGGATGATCTGAAAAAATCACTCGATCGCCCATCTAATAAAGGCTGGATTTTAAAAATCCTCTCGGGCGGACAAGTAAGAACCCTAATGGTACGATAACCCGCAGAACACCTAACAATATCAGCAAAATAAATGACTCTCCTCTGGAATTTTCGGAAAAATGCGGCTAATGTCTGCCCATGCCCGACTTATTCGCGACAGACCCAAAATCCGGAACAGAGGACCTCAACCGCCCTCTGGCAGATTTGCTGCGCCCTACAACAATAAAAGATGTCGTCGGGCAAGATCATCTGGTTGGAGAAAATGCCCCCCTGACCAGCATTCTGAAATCTGGAAAAATCCCCTCCCTGATATTTTGGGGACCTCCCGGTTGCGGAAAAACGACTCTAGCTCGTATTCTGGCACAACATACCGATCTGCATTTCGAACAAATTTCTGCAATATTTTGTGGCGTTGCAGACCTTAAAAAAGTTTTTGATTCCGCAAAACTCAGAAAATCACAAGGTAGAGGAACCCTGCTGTTTGTTGACGAGATTCACCGTTTCAACAAATCGCAACAGGATGCATTTTTACCGGTCGTCGAAAACGGCACTATTACTCTGGTCGGAGCAACAACCGAGAATCCATCATTTGAGCTTAATGCTGCGCTTCTCTCTCGCGCGCAAGTTATTGTCCTGAAACGCCTCGATGACGCAGCGCTCGAGCAACTTCTTGAAAAAGCAGAAGCGCATGAGAACAAGCACCTCCCCTTAACAAATGAAGCGCGAGACTCCCTTAAAGCGCTCGCCGATGGAGACGGGCGCTACCTGCTGACTTTAGCAGGACAGATTTTCATGCAAACTCCAGAAAAGATCGAACTTGACCAAACAGCCCTGTTCGCACTCGTGCAAAAACGCGCTCCTCTCTACGATAAAGGCGATGATGCACATTACAATCTGATCTCTGCCCTTCATAAATCAGTGCGTGGATCAGATGTGCAAGCAGCTCTTTATTGGTTTTCAAGAATGCTCGATGGCGGAGAAGATCCACGCTACATCGCACGACGTATGGTCAGAATGGCTGTTGAGGATATTGGGCTTGCCGACCCGCAAGCCATGCCAATCTGCCTGGCCGCATGGGATACCTATGAGAAGCTTGGATCACCCGAAGGAGAACTGGCCCTATCCCAAGCCTTAATCTATCTGGCCACAGCTCCGAAATCAAACGGCAACTACATCGCCTATAAAGCCGCGCGTAAGTCCGCAGCAGAATACGGATCCCTGATGCCTCCAAAACATATTCTGAACGCCCCGACAAAACTCATGAAACAGCAAGGTTATGGCACAGGGTATCAATATGACCATGATGCAGAGGACGCTTTTTCGGGGCAAAATTACTTCCCCGAAGAAATGGAGCGCCAGAATTATTACAGCCCCCCTGAACGTGGTTTTGAACGCGACATCAATAAACGGCTCACTTATTGGGACAAACTAAGAAAAGAAAAAAATGCGCTCTAACTTAATTGAAAAATTAGAAAACTACATTGGAACCGAAGAAGAAAATAGATGCATAAAGCCAATCATGCATTTGCTACAAAAACAAGACTGCTTCTATAGAACTTGTTTTATACCCGGGCACATCACAGGGTCGGCAATACTTTGCAACCAAACTATGGATAAGATCCTTTTAAATCATCATAAAATTTTTAATAAATGGCTCTGCTTTGGAGGCCATGCCGATGGTGATGAAAACATAAAGAATGTTGCGCTTAGAGAAACAATTGAAGAATCCGGTTATTCCGAGAACGAAATCGAATTTGCTATTAGCGATATTTTTGACATTGATATTCATCTGATTGCTGAGAACAAAGGAAAGAACGAACCGGAGCATAGTCATTTTGATTTCGTTTTCTTACTGCAACTGAAAGAAAAAACATCTCTGGATTTTAAAGTCAGTGAAGAGTCAATTGATTTGAAATGGTGCACATTGACAGAAGCACTTGAACTTGTTCGCGACGATCAGCGTATGATTCGCATCATTCATAAACTGAAGACCTTAACAAAATGAGCCCCCCAATCTTTTTGCACATGCTGGGCATTCCCGGCGCAGGAAAAACAACATTTTTGAACATTCTGGAAGCCAATTGGATTGGGCCGGACAAGCCATACCTTCTCGGCTTTGATCAAGTCATGCAGGCTATGCCTGAATATCAAGCTGAGCCGGACAAGATTAAAGCCTTTGACCTATTCGAGCTCCCTGCAAGGCAGAAAGGCTATCAAATCCTCGAAGACTTAATCGCGGATAGAAAATCACTCCTCTTCGACAATGGCGGATCTGCGGCAACTCATCTGAACATCCTAAGCAGCGCAAGAGAGAAAGGATTCACAATCATTCTAGTGTCTATTGAAACTCCTGTCGAAGTAGCACAACGCCATATCGATCAGCGCAGCATCACCGAGGGGCGCCACACGCCAATGCATTATCTAGAAGACCGTGCACAAAAAATACAGGCTCTAGCCTCAGACTATAGAAATATCACACCGCATTTTTATGAAATTACAAATGACGGAATGAATATGTCGGTTTTCGAAAATGCATGCTATATATTGGCTCAGGAACTGATCCTAAAATTCGGAAAAAAAGCCACATGACACTCCTTTTTCACTTTCTTCTTGTTGGCTTTGGTGGCGCTCTTGGCGCTATGGCACGTCATGGCGTAAACATGGCATCCCTGAAATTTATCGACCCTGACTTTCCCTATGGTACGCTCACAGCCAACATTCTAGGCTCTCTTCTGATAGGAATTCTTGCGGGATGTTTTGCCCATTTCGCAAGCTGGACGCAAGAGATGCGCCTTCTTTTAGTCGTAGGTGTATTGGGTGGCTTTACAACTTTTTCTTCATTCTCGCTGGATACAATCCTGCTTTTTGAAAAAGGAGCGACCATTCAAGCCATTATTTATGTTATTGCCTCTTTTGCCATTTCGCTCTCCGCAACAATAGGAGGATTGTGGCTGATCCGTCAGGTTGTCCATATATGAATCACGAAATCACACATTTGACTGTCGAAGACGATGCAGATGGCCAACGCCTGGATCGGTGGCTAAAGAAAAAACTGCCCAAAACGCCCTATGCATTGATCCAGAAAATGCTACGCACTGGCCAAGTCCGTGTAGACGGAAAACGCGCAAAGGCAGAGACACGTCTTGAGGCAGGACAGGATGTCCGACTACCGCCTGCAGAAAAGAAAACCACACAGCTCACTTTCCGCCCCAAGGATGGAGACAAAGACTTTCTGGAATCCATCACAATTTATGATGACGGAAAGCTCCTGATCCTTAACAAACCATACGGCCTTGCAGTACAAGGCGGTCCGAATATAACCCGCCATATAGACGGTATGCTGGCAGAGCTCCGGAACCTCAAAGGCGTCCAGCCTCGCCTCGTCCATCGGCTAGATCGCGATACATCGGGAATTCTTGTATGCGGACGGTCTCTCGCAATGACCCGGGATATGGGCGATATATTCGTTAATAGAGATATCAAGAAGATATACTGGGCAATTGTCTCCCCCGCGCCACAAAAAGACCAAGGCGAGATTGAAGGAGCAATCGCCAAGGGAACACACGGCAAGCGCAAGGAAGCCATGATTATCGACGAGCAGAACGGCAAAGCATCAAAAACCATGTACCGTGTTATTGAACGTGCCGCCGACAACAAAGCAGCTTTTGTAGCCTTCTGGCCGCGCACAGGGCGCATGCATCAAATTCGCATCCATACTGCAGACATTCTGGGATGCCCCATTTTGGGAGATGAGAAATATGACTGCACAGGAGAACTCATCGATACTCACGACCTGAATGGACGCCTTCACCTTCACGCTGCCCGCCTGATGTTCCGTCATCCGAATACCGGAGAGATTCTGGACATAAAAGCCCCTCTGGCTGAGGACCTCCGCGGGACATGGGAAAAACTCGGATTCAATCCAGACTATGATGATGATCCTTTTGCTGCTATTATCCCCAAAGACCTGAAACCTGTTAAGCATGATAAAAAATAGACGAGCCCACAGATGAAAAAATGGATTATCCGCCTGCTCCTGACCATTATTATTCTTTGCGGTATATTTATCGGCGGCCTGAAACTGATTAGCGGGACGGGAGATACACAAAAGACAAGCCTTGAAAACGCCTTCTCGAGCTCGACAGGCGGCGTTGTGCAATTCGGCAAGCTTCTGACATTCAATATTTTTCCCGATCTTATCATAGAAGTAGAAAACTTCATGGTTTCCTATGATGGGCAAGATGGGGATATTAAAGCCGACCACATCAATCTCTCATTCGGATTATTTGACCTTCTGGCCAAGAATAGAAGAATCAAAGATTTCTCGATCACAAACATGACCATTCAAAAAGGAAAGTTGATGAATGAGTACACCGTGATCGAAACAGGGGGCATTGAAACACCAGCGGACGCAGCCCCCTATTACAAAGTTATCGGAAAATACAATAGCGTCCCAATGTCTTTGACCTTGAATATGATTCTGGCCTCACCAACCATCCCGCCATCTTTTAGTTTCGGAAATGAAAATCCTTTTATACTTGAGATAGGGGCAACAAAATTAACAGGGGTCTTTTCTCCCTATGTAACAGACAATGCCTCTTTGATAAACTTGTCTGTCGAGCGTGATGGCATAAAGTGCACATCCCTACCGAAAGAAAACAGATATACAATGATGAACTTCACAGGGTATGTATTTTCCACAATAGCATCGTCCGATATCCTGAAAACAGATCTTGAAATAATGTGTAAAGAATTGACGCGCTACGGTCTCTAACTATGAAAAAATTCTACAAAACAGTCACGACATCCTTAAGTAACGGGGGATACCTTGTCTTGCTGGACGGGAAGAAGATCCTGACCCCTATGAAATTAGACTGCCTCGTTCCAAATGAAAAGCTGGCTAATCACATCATGCAGGAATGGGCATCACAACAAGAGACAATCTGGCCAGATTCAATGCCAGCAACACAAATGATGATGACAGTAATTGATCGTGTCAAACCAAACCGCGCAACATTCGAAGAGGAAATTCTCGGATATCTTGATACAGATATGATTTGTTACTACGCAGAAGAACCAAAAGTCTACGCAGAACAACAGCGAAAAAAATGGACAGCTTTTCTGGACTGGAACAAATCGCGATTTGGAATAGAAATACTGACGACAACAGGCCTGAGTTCTTTAGCTCAACCTGCACAGACGAAGAAAACCTTGAAAACCCATATTCAAGGAATGGATGATTTAACATTTGGAACGCTCTATCTGATTACAACAGCGACAGGGTCTTTACTTATGTCCCTTGCCTTTTTGGAGGATGCCTTTAACCCCCAAGAGGTATTTGAAGCCTCGTTAGCTGAAGATTTGCTCAAAGATGAAATTTATCTGGCCGACCAATACGGGATCAGCCCCGATCAGGAACGGAAACGTAAAATTCTGAAATCTGAGTTGGAAAATGCTCACCTGTTTCTAAGTCTTCTGAAATAAACTAATAAATTCCAAGTGCTTCAAATCAAAAGGCAATGGATTAATGATCGAATTCTGCCGGTACGCCGTACAGATCATAATCGTCAGCATCTTCAATTTCGACCATAACTATATCACCTTCTTTGAAATCTTCGGCGTCACGCAGCAATACCTTACCATCAATTTCAGGCGCATCACCCATGGAACGTCCGTCTGCTCCGCCTTCTCCATCGACCTCGTCAATGATAACAGGTATAACAGAGCCGATTTTGGCTTGGGATTTCTCTTCGGAAATCTGACGCTGAATCTCCATAAAGCGCTCGAAACGCTCCTGCTTAACCTCTTCAGGAACATGCTCATCCAACCCTCTGGAAACAGCCCCCTCGACATTCTCGTATTTAAAGCAACCGGCACGATCAATCTGCGCTTCTTGCATCCACTCGAGCATATATTCGAAATCATCTTCTGTCTCACCGGGGAAACCAACAATAAAGCTAGAACGCAACGTCAAGTCAGGGCAAATTTCGCGCCATGCCTTGATACGCTCAAGTGTCTTTTCCTGATTACCGGGACGTTTCATAGCCTTTAAAACTTTAGGCGATGCATGCTGAAACGGAATATCCAAATAAGGCAAGATTTTACCTTGCGCCATCAACGGAATAACCTCATCCACATGCGGGTACGGGTACACGTAATGCAAACGGACCCAAACCCCCATGTCTCCCAAGGCGTCACACAAATCAAAGAACTTGGTCTTGCGGCGCTGCCCTTTCCAAGGATACTCGGCGTACTTGGTATCAACTCCGTACGCACTAGTGTCTTGTGAGATAACAAGCAACTCTTTTACACCTGCATTTACCAGCTTTTCAGCTTCAAACAGGACATGATGAATTGGGCGAGAAACCAGATCTCCTCGCAAAGACGGAATAATACAAAACGTACAGCGGTTATTACATCCTTCGGAAATTTTTAAATATGCGTAATGGCGAGGGGTCAGTTTTAAACCACCCTCAGGCACTAAATCCATAAACGGATCATGAACAGGTGGTACAGCATCATGCACAGCTTCAACGACCTGCTCATATTGATGAGCACCCGTCACTGCCAAGATATTTGGATATTTCTCAGTAATTTTCTCAGGCTCGCCGCCCATGCATCCGGTCACAATAACCCGACCATTTTCGGTCATAGCCTGCCCAATCGCTGCTAAAGACTCTTCTTTAGCAGAATCCAGAAATCCGCATGTATTGACGATAACAACATTCGCGTCCTTGTGTGTATCTGTAAATTGGTATCCCTCGGACCGCAGTTGTGTCATGATTCTCTCGGAATCAACGAGGGCCTTGGGGCATCCTAAGGACACAACCCCAACTTTCGGGGACGAGAGTATTTTTGCCTTTTCTGTCATAAGCGGGGTTATATCTGAAATAGATAAAGAGTGCAAAGATTTTGCACTGCACGACTACCCACTGCAAAAAGCGCGCCAATAGGAGTATGCTGATTCGATAAACAGACTGTGGTCCAAAAGGCAGTTGAACAGGGAAAAATGGAAAAATTATCATTCCGACCAATGGCTTGGGAGGATATTCATATCCTTCAGGCAATGTTTCATGAATCCGGCGGGTTCGGAGCCAATGATCTAACCGCTTTATCACGAACCCCCAAAGATCGCTTTGCTCTTGTTGCAAATGCAGGCTCGAGAATTGTAGGCCTTGTGACGGCAAACATCCTTGGAGAGGAAGAAAAAGCCTGCCTTGAAATTCATACACCATTCATGATGTCCTATCTTTATTGTCAGGCTGAAAAAGATCACGAAGAACAACAAAGTACAACATTCCATGCAGGAATATCCGATAACAACTTTGATTTATCTCCAGTCACGCGCCTGACGCATGAATTCAAACTTGCGATGATTTCATATGCGAGAAGCAGAAATCCGGGTCTAGCCAAATACAGATATGCTTTTTCTGAAGGCCCGATTTTTGATCCTATCCCCCCCGAACAGGGCGATTTTCAAAAGACAGAGGATATAATTTTTCCTGTACAAATCGTAGAACCTACATAAATCCGGTAACAATTTTTCAAAATCAAGAAATTTTCTATTGCATCACAATATAGAATTGTGTTTCCATGAACACATGACAAATCAATTGAACCATCAACCGATTTGCTGGAACCCCAGCCTGAACGCAGCGACCACCATGATTGCGGCGATGGCGTCCTATCGACTTGAATCCCAAGTCAATAAGGATTTTGCGGGCGTCAAAGGCAGATTGGGCTAAGGTTCACAAGACTGTCAGCCCGAGAAACGGAAAGGCTGACAGTTCAAAAATTCCCCGAATACGAGAATAAAAGAATCTGGCAGTCCTTTCCAAAACAGGAAAAGGAAAGGACTATAACCATGTTAAATATCAGAATCCGTAGCGCTCGGAGCGGAGACTGGGCGCAACTCGAACTTCTCATTGCAGGCCTGTGCCAAGCGCACGGCGATCAGCACGGCATTACGCGCACAGTTTTTGACGACATGGTTTGCCGAGAGAACGCCCCCGTCACACTGCTGGTTGCCGAAACAGCGGAGGGCATTCTAGCCGGCTATGTCTGCGGGTTTGCGATGTACGAGTTTCACTCAGGCCGAACCAAATTTCGTATCCAGAACCTGTTCGTCGCCGAGCAATTCCGCAGAAACAGAATTGGCGAAGCCTTGCTTCTGACGATTCAAAATGAAGCAAAAGAAAAGTTAGGCGCAACCGCCTTTGGTATCGGCGTAGAGAACTGGAACAACGCTGCCCTCTCCCTCTACAAACAACTGGGCTTTGTGGAAAACGACTACGCAAAGACATCAACGATATTGAACAGAGAGATTTAAAACTATGGAACCACGAATGTGTAACACAATTGACCCGATCTTGATCGACATCCCGTTCCCCATCATAACACCACGTCTGATGATAAGGAATGCGATGCCGGGGGATGGTAAGGCCATGCAAGAAGTACTTGAAGAAAGCTGGACAGACTTGTGCAATTGGATGCAATTCACAAATCACGGTCTAAAATCAACAGATGATACTGAAAAAATCATCCGTGAAAATCATGCAAAATACATCCTGCGCGAAGACATGATGTGCGCTGCATTCACACATGACGGACGGTTGATCTCAATGTGCGGATTGCATGATCCGAACTGGACAGCCCGTAGCTTTGACATCGGCTATTACGTCAGATCAAGCGAACACAACAAAGGTTATGCCACAGAATTGGCAAACGCTTTGACAAGATTTGCGTTCGGAGCCTTGAACGCAAACCGCGTATCAATCTGCGCGGCAACAGGTAACGCAGCTTCTCGCCGCGTTATCGAGAAACTGGAGTTTGGGTTGGAAACCGTCACAAAATTTGACGCATTCCTTCCCGATGGATCTCCGACCGGTCACGCCTCCTACGTCCGCTATGACATAGAAAGCCTACCCGATCTGGAAGTCTCATGGGCAAACTGACTGCGTAACACTAAACAAAAAAACAAGAACAGCGCGAGCTGGACAGGAGAGTAAAAATGGATAAAGCATCCATACTAAAATATCTGCCGCTGGAGACGGAACGTCTCATCATCCGGACGCCCATGCCGGCTGATGCGGAGCAGATACAAAATGCAAAAGAAGCACTGGAAGAAACACTGCGCAGATGGATGGAATGGTCAGACGATTTCGGCATGAGCCGCGAAGGTCTGGACGATTGGCTAACCAGCGCCACCGCAAGTAAAGTGAGCATTCCGCTGATAGGACTGGATAAACTCAGCGGTAAATTCGTACTCGCCACAGGAATAGACGCAACTGACGAAGACTTCAGAACCGTCTCTACCGGCTGGTGGCTTGCGAAAGGCCACGAAGGCAAAGGCTTGGCCTATGAAGGACTAAATGCCGTTTTCAACCTATTGGCAGAAATTGTCGAGACACAAAAAGTCTTCACAAAATTCTATGCCGGAAACAAGCGCAGCCAAAACCTGATGGAAAGACTGGGTATGGACTACGTAGGCACAGAACCAAAAGCCCATACCAGCCATCTGACAGGCGAAAAACTGGACGTCATTACTTACGAACGAAACTTTAGATAACAGGGAAATTTAAAATGAATAACGATTATAACATACGACAATTAAGGTCGGATGACTGGCAACTTTTTCGCGAAATGCGTCTGCGCGCCGTAACGGAATTTTCAAACTACTTTCTGGATAATGCAGCAAACTGCGCCGCCCGCGACGAAGCTTTTTGGCGCGATATGCTGACAAATCAGGATTGCGCAATCTTTGGCCTTTTTGACGGAGATACGCATATCGGCATTACAGGAGCCTTCCGCTGGAAAGAAAGCCGCGAAGACACAGTAGTCCTTGGCATGAGCTATCTCGTGGAAGACTACCGTAGACACGGCTTGTCTCGCCTGTTTTACGAAGCCCGCATTAACTGGGCAAAAGAGCAGGAAGGCGTCAACCGCGTTATTGTCTCTCACAGAGAAGAAAATGCAGCATCAAAAGCTGCCAACCAGAATTTCGGCTTCACCTATTACGAAACAGGAGAAGTCACGTTCGGTGACGGCAGCACAGGACAAGACATCAGATATGAACTGAAATTCTAACGAGCAAAAAATGGACCAATATGACATTCGAATACTCACCACCGACGACTGGGGAAAGCTGCATCACATCAGAATAGAGATGGTGCGAACGAATCCGGAAGCCTTCCTCGAAAACGAGGAAGCTGCCCGCGCGCGTCCGAAAGAAGAGTGGATCAAACGGCTTTCGAGCCCTATAAGCCGCCATTTCGGGTATTTCAGCGGATCCCAACTCGTAGGCCTTATCGGCATCTTTAGCCACGACAAATTGCCCGAAGATGTTCTCGAAATCGGTATGAACTTCACGTCCCCTGCCTATCGCGGCAAAGGACTAACAACTCTCGGATACAAGCACTGCTTAATCTACGCGAAGAGCTTGACAGGCTATAAGGAGATTCACGTCTCGCATCGTGAAGGCAACATGGCGTCACGATCAGCAATCCTGAAAGCGGGGTTTGAGTTTCAGGGGTACGGCACAAAAACCTACGGTGACAATAAAGAGAGCACAAGTTACAACTATATTTATAAATTAAAGTGAAAAAATGGAAAATACACTCTGCAACCGCAACATAAGACTACTATATCTTTATACACTGTGCATTAACTCGGTTTTTTGCCTCCCCATTCTTATGCCCTTTTACCGAGACCATTTGGGCCTAAGTTTCCACGACTTCCTGATCGGCGAATCAGTCTTTGCCGCCTCTATGATTCTACTAGATGTTCCGACAGGTTGGCTCGCTGACCAATGGGGGCGTAAGAAATGTCTGATCCTCGGCGCACTGGTCTTCGGCCTTGGAATCCTTGGACTCTATTGTGCCATAGGATTCTGGACAGTTATTGCTGCGCAAGGTGTTGTCGGTATCGGGTCTTCCCTGATGACAGGAGCAAACTCGGCACTCCTCTACGACTCGCTTCTTGCTGCAAACCGTGGAGACGAGTTTCGGAAACGCGAAGGGTTTCGCTTCGCGCTCCAGCTATACGCCTGCGCAGGAGCTTCCATTATCGGAGGTTACCTTTATACAATAGATGCCAGTCTGCCATTCTATGTTGAAACGGCAATCTGCTGCATTGGAGCGTTACTGGCCTTTGCCTTCATTGAGCCACCGCGCCACAAAAAAACGGTCGAAGGTCATCCGGCAATGGACATTTTGCGTACCATAAAATATGTGATGCATGGTCACAAGGAAATCGCAGGCCTGATTATGTTGATGACCCTTGCTTTTGCGACAACCAAAATATGCATGTGGTCCATTCAAGCCTACACGCTGGCTCTGGGCTGGGATCCGTCATGGAACGGCTGGATCATCTCCCTCGTCATGGTCTCAGGCGGTGTCTTCGGACATATCGGGCATAAAATCTGGCCAAACCTCTACGGTCGGAAGGCACTCTATATCTTGTTAGCAGCCCTCATAATTGCACTGGTTATAGCAGGACTGGATGTCACATGGTTCGGACTGATCTGCCTAGGCTTCGAAGCCTTTGTATTTGGATTCGGAATGCCGCGCGCGCAAGAAGCTGTCAACAATCTGGCTGGTTCAGGTGAACGGGCAACAATCCTCTCGACCGCATCATTAGCAACCTCGCTGGGATTTATTCCGATGAGCCAAGTCATAGGATGGGCAACCGACCATTACGGCATAGGAAACGGCTTATTGATTCATGCAGCAGTCATATCCGTTTGCGGAATTGGTGCTTACCTGCTGATTGAACGCAGCATAAAAGCTCAAGCAGCCAGATCAATCTCAACCGTAACAGGGACATGATCACTGGTTTTATCCCAGTCCCGCGCCGAGGTTAGAACGTCATGGGACAGGAGACTCCCCGCCAAAGGCGGTGTAACCCAGATATGATCAAGACGGCGACCGCGATTGGATTTTTTCCAGTCGCGGTTTCTATATGACCACCACGTATAAAGCTTTTCATCCATCGGCACGAAATGACGGCCCACATCCACCCAATCCAAAGCCTTGGAAAATGCCGTCAATTTCTCAACTTCTATCGGCGTATGCGACACAACACTCAAAAGCTGTTTATGCGACCATACATCATGCTCGAACGGCGCAATGTTAAAATCCCCAACGACCATGACGCGATCAGTCGTTTTATACTGCGCACCAAACCATGTCTTTAGCTCGTCAACAAAATCGAGCTTATGCCCGAATTTCTCATTCTGGTCACGGTCAGGAATATCGCCGCCCGCAGGAATATACAGATCATGCAAATCCATTCCATCAATCCGCACCATAATGTGACGGCAATCCTCGCGCCCGACACGGTGATGAATTCCGACTTTATCGAAAGGAACTTTGGATAGAATGGCAACGCCGTTATAGGATTTCATACCGCTGATATGCCGGTATTTAAAACCTGCCGCCTCAAAAACATCATGAGGGAAAAATTCGTCAGGTGTTTTGGTTTCCTGCAAACAAATCACATCAGCCCGCATCTCGGCAGCAGCCTTCAACACCAACTCCGCACGCAACCGCACCGAATTGATATTCCATGTCATAATTCGCAATTTATTTGGTTTACCTGACATACTGATGCCTTAAAACGGCATCCCGCCGCCCAGAAGACCTGGAGGCAAGCCCATATCAGCCATGGCTTTTTGTGTCTCGTCCGCCATTTTCTGATCAGCCTTGCTGCGCGCATCATTGCAAGCGGCCTTAATCAGATCCTCCATCATTTCCTTGTCATCAACGGAGATAATAGACGGATCAATGGTCAATGCTTTCATTTGCCCCTTACAAGTCATCGTGACAGAAACCAACCCGCCACCAGATTGGCCTGAAACTTCCATTTCGCCAACGCGTTCCTGAAGCTCTGCCATTTTCTTTTGCATCGACTGCGCTTTTTGCATCATTTGCTGCATATTAAACATGATTATACATCCTCTTTTTCAATAGATAAAACTTCTGCCCCGGGAAAAACCGATAAAATACGGGCAACAACAGGGTCTGCAATGGCTGTTTGACGCTCGGCTTCTACCGCCATCTCATGCTGGCGCGCTAAAGTCGGTTGCCCCTGCTTCATAGACACGGACACGAGCCAGCGCTGCCCCGTAAGTTGCGTGAGTTTCTTGCCCAATTCCTGCGCGAGTTTCGGGTCAGCATCAGGTGTCGGGTGATATTCAAGACGCCCGGCCTCAAGCTTCACCAATTCAACGCCGTAAACTACGTTGGACGCCAGTACCATCGCCCCGTTTTGCTCTAGCAAACCGACAACATCGGAAAGCGTTTCAAGATTCGAGTTAGCAACGGCAACAGGCTGGGAAGCCGCAACTGGTTGTGCAGCAATTTTTGCACCACCGCCACTAGAAATAGACGTCACGGAAGCCGTAGCCCCCCCACTCCCTCCCGCAGCAGAAGCCCGCACTCCGCCACCGCCCGAGACAATCGTCCCGTCTTTAAGTTGCTTAAGAACAGTCGCAGGGTCGGGCAAATCCGCAGCATAAATCAAGCGGATAATCACCATCTCCGCTGTCGCCTGAGGATTCGGAGAATGTTGTATTTCGTTCAAACCTTTGAGCAAAATCTGCCAAACGCGCGTCAAGGCAGGAACACCTGTTTTTGCAGCCATATCTGCCGCACGATTTCTCTCTGTATCCGCCATATTCGGCTCGACCGTTGACGGTGGTGCCTTGATCGTCAGGAACTTGCTCATCAAATGGGTAATATCCAGCAAATCCTGTAAAACAGTCTGCGGGTCTGCTCCGGCGCGGTAAAGGTCCGCCATAACCGTCATAGCCACATCGCCTTGCCCAACGAGAACCGCTTCCATCAAATCCAGCAAACGTGCGCGATCAGCAAGGCCCAGCATAGAACGAACCTGATCGACAGTAATAGCCCCTTCGCTTAAAGCCATAGCCTGATCGAGAATAGACAATCCGTCCCGTACAGACCCGTCAGCTGCTCGGGCAATCATGGCAACGGCCTCATCTTCGGCTTGCACATTTTCCTTGGCGCACACATTTTTGTAATGCCGCAGCAATGTTGCAGCATCCACACGGCGCAAATCAAAGCGTTGGCAACGGGAAAGAACGGTCACAGGGACTTTACGAATCTCGGTCGTCGCAAAAATAAACTTCACATGCGGCGGTGGCTCTTCCAAAGTCTTCAAAAGCGCATTAAACGCACTGGTCGAAAGCATGTGCACTTCATCGATAATATAGACTTTATACCGCGCAGATGTTGGCGCGTAACGCACACCGTCAAGAATCTCGCGAATATCATTCACACCTGTACGGGATGCAGCATCCATCTCCATAATATCCGGATGACGATCTTCGGAAATCGCACGGCAAATCTCACAATCATCCGTTGGACCTGTTGTCGGACCGGACGTTCCATCAGGACCGACATAGTTCAGCGCTTTGGCTATAATCCGCGCCGTGGTGGTTTTCCCCACTCCACGCACACCTGTCAGCATAAAGGCATGAGCCACACGCCCTGACTGGATAGCATTGGTCAACGTCCGCACCAACGCATCCTGACCGATCAACTGGTCAAAATTCTGCGGACGATATTTACGGGCAAGCACACGATAGGCTTGATTCTCTTGATTTTCTGACATGAAATGGACTCTAGAGAGAGTCGGAAGCCCCTTCAACCCAAAACAAGGCATGATTCACAAAATTCAGGATTATTTTCTGGAATGAAGAGAAAAAGTGGAAGACCGGACACGACCCGAAAAGAATTCGTTGCGGCTGCTGCCTTTCGGCCCTGACCGGGTTGGCGATATTTTCGCCCGAGCCGATCTTCCGAAGGCGTTCTAGCAAAGCCTTTCTCAGGCTTCAAGCTTTATTTTATCGGCAAACACCAAACTTGAGGGAACCATATTCTCCAAAGGCTTACGTTTGATGGGCATTTGAAGAAACTCATCACGCAATCGGGAAACGCGCTCGGCATCCAAATCAACAACATCTGCCCCATTAAAATCAGCCGCAAAAGAGGATGGTGGGGAATGAGGGAAAACATCAGCCCTCTTTACAGCGCTTCTCCTGAAAATCTGGTGCATTTCCTCAAGCGCGCTCGAGCGGGATTTAGATGGCCACGTACGGGCAATCAAGCGGAGCAAGCGACCAACATTAGTTCGCGCCCCATCCCGGTACAAAGTCGGACCTTTCTCAACAGATTCTGTCAAACCCAATTGATCAAACGTCATTTCATAGCGTTGTCCGTCCTCCTGCTCGACATCAAACCTGTCCGCGTACATCGTCAAAACAGCCCATACGCCATCTTTATCATGCACCAATGCCTGAACATGCTCAGTACAGCATCCGTCATTCATGGCGATGCTGCCATTTATAGACGACTGGAAACCCGCGATATGCGAATGCCCATATATAACTCCATCCGCTTTAATCCTGTTCGCGTACTTTAAAACAGATTGTTTAACAGCCATAAACGGCATAATCACCGTTTTAAAGGCCCGTTTAACCATAGCTGCAATTGAGTGTTCACGCATGAACGGTAATTTTGTCTGCACCGCGCGGTCCAAATTTTGGAGCTGTGTAATAAACCAATCCCCGACCTTGTACCAAAACCCACCAAAACTATCGAATTTATCTCCGTGCAAGACACGAAACTGACGCCCTTTGGGATCAGCATACAGGCCTTCATACTGTACATATATCCCGAGCATTGATTTGCCGGTCAATTTTCTGTGCCATTTTTTTTGTCCGCCAGAAGTCTTGATTTTTTTACCCCGAGGAATTTCATCATGGTTACCCGGAATGAAAGTAACATTAACTCCATCAGCAGCCTTTCTTAGAAAATGCCCCAAAACCTGTTTGTGCCATTTCCCACCAAAGCGGAAGTTTTTCTTTTCCGTCATTTCTGTACCGCCGATAATATCCCCGACAAGCTTCAGATAATCCATCTGCACAAGATCATAAAACAAACACAAGCGCTTGGCCCGTGTTCCATGAGTTCCCAAATGCATATCCGACTGAAAGACTGCCGGAAAATAAAGTCCCTTTCGTCCATCAGCCATAGTGATGATATTAAACCTCAGGCGCGCACCCTGCCTCTCGTGTTGCTGCGAATCATGTGCACCATTCCGCTGCAACAAATTTGATAAAAAAGGCCATCCCCGATCACGGGATGGCCTTGTAAATCCTTGTGTTCCAAGATCAAACATTTGCACTCATTTTAGCTTATTTTACAATTCGCACAAAGTCTAACAAACTTACGAACCAGAATGCAAACTTAACGTTTTTTTGGCGCAGGGACGCAATGGACGTAGGGATCAAATTCAGGAGGCAAAGGAATATCCTGCGAACGGATTGTCCCCCCTTGATGTTCATCCGGCAATGAAATATGCCCGCAATCTAAAATATGACGTGAATAAACATCTTTCATATTGCCCACAGGTGCCCCCGCAAATACAGATGCGGACGCTCTGCCCAGAGTAGAGCGGGAGCTGAATCCCCTATCACTTCCATAAACAGGCCCATATGCCTGAAGGGGAACTGTTTCATCACCCATAGGGTTATCATTAAAGGGGTCATTGCTTTCAGCTGCCGCGTCAAAATCCATCATTTTTTTATCTCCTGATATTTCGGAATGCTTATAAAATTTGAGTTATGTATAAAAGATAAAAGAGAGACTTGCAAACAAAATAAAAAGCAGATAGGAAAATCCCCAACAAGTTTGTTAGTATATCCATACAAAATGCCGATTTAGCTCAGTGGTAGAGCAGCGCTTTCGTAAAGCGAAGGTCGGGGGTTCAAATCCCTTAATCGGCACCATTTACCCCTCTATTTGACTCGCCTTTCTCTACCGTATAAGTCACAATATGCCACCTGTTTTTATGATGGAACCAATCCTGAACTTCTAATAAGCTTAAGCAGTAAGAAAATACCATGAAAAACGCCATGAATAAGCCGCGCGCCTTAAGCGAGGGCTGTAAGATAGCCATTGTATCCCCATCTTGGGGAGGGCCATCAACATTCCCGCATAAATACGAAGCAGGCCTTAGCCAGCTGAAAAAGGCATTCGCTGTCGAAATTGTTGAAATGCCCCACACAAAAAAGCCTGCAGAATGGCTACATTTGAATCCGAAAGCCCGTGCCGATGACTTGATGCAGGCCTTCGAAGATACATCAATTGACGGCATTATCGCCAGTATTGGCGGAGACGATGCCATCCGCCTGCTGCCCTTTATGAATTTAGATGTGATTGCAGCAAACCCGAAAGTCTTTATAGGTTATTCTGATACAACAACACTGCATTTTGCATGTCTGAAAGCTGGATTAACCAGCTTTTACGGACCTTCCATTATGGCAGGATTCGGTGAAAGTGGCGGCCTTCTCCCCTACATGGAGGACGCTGTCCGAAAAACAATATTTACACCGCAACAAACCCTTGAAATCGGAGTCGCAACAGAATGGACTTCTGCCCATATGGACTGGTCAGACCCTGAAAACCAAAAGCGGAAGCGCCCTTTACAGAAGGCATCCGGCCCTATTTTATTGCAAGGAGAAGGTATCCATCAAGGAAGACTGATTGGGGGATGTATTGATGTTTTTCCGATGATTATAGGCACAGCCCTATGGCCCAAAGCAGAAGATTTTAATAAAGCCATTCTGTTTCTTGAAACATCGGAAGAAGCCCCCTCCCCGGATGACGTGAAACGGATTCTACGCAATCTCGGCGTTCAGGGTATACTGGAGAATCTTACAGGTATTATAATTGGTCGCCCGGGCGGAAATGTCCAAAAACTAGACCAGTATGATGTAGCAATTCAGTCAACATTATCAGAAGAATTCGGCCTGACAAATCTTCCTGTGTTGGCACAAATGGATTTCGGACATACTGACCCGATGTGCGTCTTGCCTTACGGCATTTCTGGACAAATAGACTGCACAACAAAAAGACTGACTTTGCTTGAGCCTGCTTGCATAATCTAGGAGAATTCCATGACAAAAAAAGTCCGCTGCGGGTGGGTTGGAGAAAACAAACCTCATTACGAAAACTACCACGACCATGAATGGGGACGCCCCGTCCATGACGACCAAAAGCTTTTTGAAATGCTGATTCTAGAAGGCGCACAAGCAGGCCTCAATTGGGAAACCATCCTGAAAAAGCGGGATGGATACCGCAAAGTTTTTAATAATTTTGATGTAAAAAAATGCGCAAAACTGACAGATGCTGATCTTGAAAAAATGCTGCAAGACGAGCGAATCATAAGAAACCGTCTAAAAGTTTATGCTGTGCGCAAAAATGCATTAGCCTTCATTGAAATACAAAAGGAATTCGGTACATTTGACACCTATCTCTGGGCTTTTACGGGCAAAAAACAAAAACAGAATAAATGGAAATCCCTAAAAGAAGTTCCTGCCCAAACAGACATATCTGAAGCGATTTCAAAAGATTTAAAAAAGCGGGGCATGACATTTGTCGGCCCCACTATTATCTACGCATTTATGCAAGCCATCGGCATGGTCAACGACCACATCACCAGCTGCTTTTGTTATAAGGAATGCTCTTAAAGTCGAGCCAAGCAGACGTCTGCACCAGACAACTCGACCTGTCCCGCAACAGGTTCGACTTCTAATTCCTTCACTTTGCCGTGATCGACAACCATCATAAAACGCTGCGCACGAAGACCAAGCCCAAATCCAGCACCGTCTAACGTCAGGCCAAGTTTCTGGACCAACTCGCCGTTCCCGTCCGGTACCATCATGACTTTACCTTCAGCACCGGCCACTTCACCCCAATGTTTCATCACAAACGGATCATTCACAGATAGGCACAAAATGGCATCAACACCTTTGGCTTTGATCGCATCTGCTTGGGAAATATAGCCCGGCAAATGTTTTTGCGCACAAGTCGGCGTAAAAGCACCAGGAACAGCAAAAATGACTGCACGCTTATCAGCCAAAAAAGCTGCAATATCAAAATCTTCCATTCCTGACGCGCCAAGACGTTTCAAAGTTACAGCAGGAAAGGCATCACCGACAGCAATCGTCATCTCAAATCTCCACAATTTGTTTTTTTAGATTAGGACTAATATAGTCAGAATTTCAATTTTTTCTAGTAAGTTTAATTTAGCAGGAAAGAAAAATAAGATGCATTTTGAATATGTTATTTACAAAATAACTTTTCCAAATGGGAAAATCTATATTGGCAAAGACATAGGGGCCACAGGCCATTCAATAAGATATTTTGGCTCTTGGGATAACAACATAGTTTCCAAAGATTTCTCAAAAGAAGAACTAACGAACTTCACCCTTACAAAAGAAATATTGTTTGAGTCATCTGATAAAACCGAAATAAACAAAGTAGAGGCAGAGTTCATTTTGCAGTACAGATCAAATGACCCTACCATCGGATATAATAGATGGCCTAAATTTTAAACCAGCGATTTTTCAACCCGCTCAACATCCTCAGGTGTCGAAATATGATGCCAATCTCCGTCATAAACGACCCCGTACAACCGCCCTGCATTTTCCGCGGCATCCATTTGCTGTAAAAACGAATATACCCCATCCTTCATGTGGCCCAAAATCCGCGGATGCACAATACGAATTCCCGTAAACATCAGGTCGCCTCGCTTATCAGGGTCTCTCATCAGTCGCCCGTCCGCGGAAATACGATAGTCTCCGACCCCTTGAGTCAAACTCATGCGCGATACAGGAATAACCAGCAACAAGATATCCATACGGTGTGCATCAAACATGCGCTCCAGCTGAGCCAGTGCACCGGCTCTATGCGGAAAATCAATCCAAAAAGCATCTCCGTTAATCATAAAAAATGGGGCATCCACAGGTAAAAATTGTGCAGCATTCTTTAAGCCGCCTCCTGTCTCAAGCAAAACGTCTTCGGTCAAAACATCCTGAGATAAAAACCCTTTCAATCTCGCAGCATAAGAAACAATCTGTTCAGGAAAATGATGAGCGTTCAGGACCAAATGCTGCACATGATACTCTTTTAAGTGATCAACAACATAATCGAGAATTGGTCGCCCGTTGAGGCGCACCAAGGGCTTCGGACAAGTATCTGTCAAAGGCGCCATTCGTGTCCCTTTACCCGCAGCCAAAATAAACGCTGTATTGATAACTGTACTCATCCTGATGTCTCCGGTCTCTCTATAGAAATAACACGGCGCACTTCATCTTGCAGGGAAATTGTCACGGTAATTGCTTTTTTGGGGCGATACCCCCCCAACCGCTCGGGCCACTCAACCAAAACCACTCCTGAGGAGATGGCATCCTCCCAGCCAATTTCGAAAATTTCTTCCGGATCTTCAAGCCGATACAGGTCAAAATGATATACATCTGTGTCTGGCGTTTCATAGCTCTGCACCAGCGTAAACGTCGGACTAGGAACATCCAGCCCCTCGTCTCCTGCCAATTCACGAATCACCGCACGCGAAAAAACAGATTTTCCTGCACCAAGCCCTCCCTCAAGCAATACAATTGCTCGTTTGCCCAGCCCTTGGGCAAAGTCACGTGCAATCCTGATCGTATCCGCCTCGGAGGAAGAAAAAAACATTTGAACTTCTCTTTCCATGACGTATGTATAGCCTATGATAGACAACATGACAAAACAAATGGATACAGATGTGGCCATCGTCGGAGCAGGGCCAACAGGACTGTTCGCAGTTTTTCAGTGCGGAATGCTGGGCCTGAAATGCCATATGATAGATAGCCTGGATCAGATCGGTGGACAATGCACCGCCCTCTATCCTGAAAAACCCATTTACGATATACCTGCCGAACCATCTATCACAGCAGCAACCCTGATCGAACAACTCGAAGCTCAGGCAGCCCCCTTTGCGCCGACCACTCACCTTGGGCATCAAGTTGTGGAAATCAGCGGGATTGAAGGTAATTTTACGCTCAAAACAGATAAAAACCTCATTTTAACTGCCAAGGCGATTATTATCGCCGGAGGCGCTGGATCGTTTGGCCCCAACCGTCCGCCAGTCGAAAACATCACAAAATATGAGGGGACATCCGTATTCTACGCCGTTAGAAACCGCGCACAATTTGCTGGCAAAAAAATTGTTATTGCAGGAGGCGGTGACTCGGCTGTCGATTGGGCCAACTCTCTGGCAGAAATTGCTGCACATATAACCCTCATTCATCGACGTGACAAGTTCCGCGCAGCACAAAGCTCTCTCGATACATTAGCAAAAAATAAAGCATCGGGCAAAGTAGAAATCATCACCCCCGCACAACTCCATACCCTTCACGGCAATAATAATTTGCTGCACAAAATTACCATTGCCGATTTAGATAACAAAACTCAAGACATAGATGCAAACATTCTGCTACCGTTCTTTGGCCTAGCCACCGACTTAGGCCCCATTGAGGCATGGGGGTTAAATCTCGACCATCACCAGATTAAAACAGACCAGTCCACAAGCTCCACAAGCACCCAAGGAATTTATGCTATCGGAGATATCGCAACATACCCGCACAAACTGAAGCTTATTTTGACGGGATTTGCCGAAGCAGCTCAAGCCGCTCATCATATTTTGCATCGCCTCAACCCCGAAAAAGTGCAACATTTCGAATATTCAACGACCAAAGGCCTCCCTCTTAAAAATTAACAATTTTATGCTATATCTGTATCATGAAATATTTATTCGCACTCCTTCTGCTAAGTTCGATGTTGCCCATCAATACGGCAGCAGCTGCAGAAGTAACACCTTTCGAAGAGTGCGCTAATCTGCGTAACATGACGAACCAGACCATTATGGGAGTCGTACGCACAGCCCCATTCAAAAAGACAACGGGCGAGCCGCAGCGCCACGAAGGAGCTTTCCGTCTGGAGCCGGACGAAACAGCTACAATCTGTTCAAAAGGACCGTTTTATGACGGGTACAGGGTAGAATTGGTCATTCGCACTATAATTCCTCTATTTACCTGCAAAACAAGACTGAGCGGAGATATTTATCTGCGTAAAACAGAAAGTCGTGACGGCATTACCAAGCTTTATGCCGACTGCAAATAAGGTCGCAAGAACCGCAGCCACCAAAAGACGCATAAAATCCCGGCCATTGTGAACCAGAAAAATGCATATTGACTATGGTCGTTTTTTAACTGCGTCGGAACAGGATAAGGCTCCTGCCCATCATCGAGAAACGCAGCATTTTCAGCATAAATAACCGCCGGCTCTATTGAGGAAAAACCCCAGAAATCAGACATTACATCCAAATCAAGCATCCACCACTCGCCTTTTTCTGCAACATTATCCGGTCGAAAAATACCGTGTTCCGGCAAGCGCACAAGCCCCGTAATTATGCTATGACGATCCGGAATAGCCAGCCATTTTTCAGGATCTTTTGTGCGCTCAATAAACAATACAGCGGCAATAACGTGATCGGCATCCCCGTCAGGACGAACAGGAACAACCACTGGAAAAGCAGTACGTCCCTGAACAACATATCCATTCAAATAAAGTGCTTTGGAATAAAGGATTGTTCCCGAAAGCATACCTCGCTTTAATTGGGTAGGATCAGATGGCCTGAAATCGGCAGCATGGAGCGCGGACAAGTCTTGACGAGACATCAAACTATCAAGCTGACTCTGAAGATTCTCTTTCCAGGACAGGCGTTGGACTTGCCAAAAACCCAGCGCCAAGAGGAGAAAAGCAGCCAAAAGGCAAACAAGAGTGGCTATAATGGGAAACTTACGGTCCATTTACAAACCATCTTGCTGGTCTTTAATCCATTCGCTCGCCCGATGGCGATATTGAAGGGCAAGAACACAGGATTTGATAGGCTTCAAACTGCCGACAGTAATGCCGATGGCCAAAACTCCCCACAAGGCCGCATGAGCCCACAATGGAAGCTCCCAAAGAGCATCGGCCCATAATGCCAACGGCACAAGAAGAAAGCCCAGAATAAAAATCAAAAAGACTGCAGGACCATCAGCACTGTCGCTTTTTGAAAGATCAAGCTCACATACAGGGCATGTACCTTTTACTGAAAGATCAAACACCCCCTTATTAAACAAAGGAGAATCACCACAGCGCGGACACGTACAACTCATCGACTGCTGCCACAGACTACGACGATGCGGATAAGATAAAGGGGCGGTTGCACGCCCCTTTTCTTCTAAATCGTTCAGATTATTCGCCTCCGGCATTGGCAGCCTCATAAGCAGCAGCAGCTGTTGCATGATCGCCGATCCCGATTGCACCACCCCATATGTAAACAGAAATAAACAGGAACAGCCAAACGACATCTACAAAATGCCAGTACCAAGCAGCAGCTTCAAACCCGAAATGGCGTTCAGGAAGAAATTGACCTTTCATATTACGGACCAGACATACAGCCAGAAAGACTGTCCCAACGAACACATGGAAGCCGTGAAACCCTGTAGCCATATAGAAAGTAGAGGCAAAGGAGCCTGCGGTAAAACCGAAATGTGCGTGCTTGTACTCGTACACTTGCAAAATTAAGAAAATTACACCCAGAAGCACAGTGTAAATCAATGCCTCGGTCGCAGATTTTTGATTTCCTTTAAGAATCGCATGATGGGCCCATGTTACAGTTGTTCCGGAAAGCAAAAGAACCATTGTCATAAGGAACGGAAGATCAAACGGTGGAACCGCGTGAATCATTGGCGGAGGCCAAACACCTTGCGTATATTCCAGCCTCAGATATTGTCCGACTTCATCCGCAAAAACACTCACATCAAAAAACGCCCAGAAAAACGCGACAAAAAACATAACTTCAGAGGCAATAAACAACGCCATACCCATGCGCAAACCGCGTTCTGTAATCTTGTTATGGACCCCTTCCGTAACGGATTCAAAAATAACGTCTTTCCACCAAAAGAACATAACAGCCAAAATAGACAGAACACCGGCCAAAGGTCCCCAAATGCCTGGTTTCATTCCAGCAATTTCGACATCATGCATAAACAGGACCATTCCTAGGGCAAACAACCCTCCCGCAAAAGCGCCAACCATTGGCCAAATGCTAGGACGAACCAAGTGATAAGGATGATGCTCGCCTGTTGTGCCGTATTCGATATGATCTGACATAAAGTGTCCCCTAAAGAAAAAACGAAATCTAAAAACGTTGGATATAAAATCAAAAACTGCGACGAAACGCCGCCATAAACTGTTTTACTCTATTTTCACTGATTATAAAAGTCCTCAAGCGCACGATCGAGCTCTTCGGACTCAGCCTTGTAAAATGTGTAAGATAATGTAACGCTTTTCAGATCATCCAATTGCGGATCAGAAGCCATTTCAGGATCTATGTAGAAAACAACCGGAAAATGACTGCTCTGCCCCGGAGCCAGCATCTGATAATCAAAACAAAAACACTGTGTTTTGTGGAAATATTTCCCCGCGAGCGGAGGAGATACGTTAAACAACGCAGACCCGGCAACAGGCTTATCGGAAGTATTTGTTGCAGTAAAACTGACCAGCACCTCTTGGCCAATATGAACAGAAACAGGTCCTTGATCTGCAGCAAAATCCCAAGGCAGTCCGGAATCAGTATCTGTATTGAACCGGACAGTGACACGCCTCTCCAAAGGCTCCAGAGGAGCGGCACTCTCAGAACGAACTGCCTGCCCACCATATCCGGTAACCTGACAATATAATCTGTAAAGAGGAATAGACAGCGCGGTCAGCCCAACCATCCCTAGAACTGCAGCCGCAACAAATAATCCAACCCGCCGATTCTTACTGCGAATATCATCCATAGAAAAATGCCACTATTCAGCAGTTTTTGCGGCTTCAGCTTGCATCATTTTCAGTTGTTCGGCCTTTTCACGCTCGTCACGCAAAGCTTGGGCCACACCCGCAAAAGGCGTTTTGGTAGGTTTTTTGTTCGCTACCGGAGAGACCGGAGCAGAGTTAGGGGATGGAGCGTCTGGATAAACTTGGCCCAATGATTGGGAAGAATTCATTCCATTGATCATTTCAGCCACTTCATTGACATCAACAGGCTCAGGTTCAATCATGGGCGGCAAATTCAACTCATCATGAATACCAAGAGTTTCAGGAAGATATTTTTCGCCATGGGAGGAATAAAGCTGATCGACATATTCCTGACCGCGATCCTGATATTTTTTTGCTGTGATATCCATCTCGCGATCATGCAAAGAACGCTGGGTCGGCCAAAGATTAAGCAATTGCTCTTCAGCTTGCGCAGGTTTTGCGTGAACGCCAATACCTATCCCGGCACCTCCACCCAGAACAAACGTCAAAACAACCGCCAGAACCTTTTTCATACTCGTCTCCAAACAGCACTTCTAAAGCTGCATTTTTAAAATTGTTACGAGGAATATTACAGCAACCAGCCCTAAAACCAAAGCCAAAACAATTCTGTTTTTCTGGCTGCGCCGGCGAGAGAAATTTTCTTCAGTCATGTTCATCTCCTGATACAATGCCCTTATTTAGCCTTACGAAACACTATGGCAAATCATAAGCGCCAAAAACAGGGCAAACAAATAAAAAATAGAATACCCGAACATGGCCCGCGCATATTTCAAATCGTCCTGCCTAAGAACCAGTATAGAAGAAAAGATGAAAAATCCGCTTAAAAGACAGGCTATTCCGCCATATATCCAGTCAGCCATCCCCAGAACACTCGGTAGAACACTCAAAGGCAATAAAAAAAGTGTATAGGCCAGCATCTGCCATTTGGTATGCTGCGCTCCTTTAACAACAGGCAGCATGGGAATATTGGCTTTTTGATAGTCGGAATTTGCAAACAACGCCAATGCCCAGAAGTGCGGAGGCGTCCAAAAGAAAATCATAGCAAACAATAAAAGGCTTTCAATGGAGACATCTCCTGTCACCATTGCCCAACCGATCATTGGCGGGAAGGCTCCGGCAGCGCCCCCGATCACAATATTTTGTGCGGTCCTCCGCTTTAACCACATTGTATAGACACCGCCATAAAAGAAGCTGGCAAACGCCAAGATTCCCGCAGCAACCCAATTTGTAGCCAACCCCATCATCATAACGGCTAGAAGACTGGTGAAGATAGAGAACCCCAGCGCATCATCGGGATGGATACGCCCCAAAGGGACAGCCCTGTTTTTGGTGCGGTTCATCACTGCGTCGATATCACGGTCATACCACATATTGAAAGCTCCGGAAGCTCCTGCTCCCAACGCCAGGGCCAGTATCCCCATCAAGGCCAAAAACGGGTGCAAATCTGCCCGATCAGGCGCAATCCAGTATCCTGCAAAGCCCGAAAACACAACAAGACTCATTACCCGCGGCTTCAACAGGGAGAAAAAATCCCTGACCGAGGATTCGGAAATAACTGGCTGTGGAAGAATATCCTCTGTCGTGACAACTTGACGCATATTTTAGTTCTAACAGATAAACCATCTCCCGAGAAGATCATTTCTGGACATAAAAATCCGCAAGCTGTAGAAATTAACATATAAAAACAAATTGGGAGAAAAATGATGAGTTTAAAAGCATGGTTTGCACGTACAACAGGCCTGGATGTCAAATACGCTCCGGCGGCCCAGGCTCTTCTTGAAAAACATTTCGGAGAGATCATGCTGGATTTCCCGATAGAAGGGGGACATGTTGTGGCAGCCTTTAAACGCCCTGTTTATCTGGGAAGAGAGACAGGATTGATATCCATGGAGCTACAAGAACCGACGGGCTTCGGAAAAACAGCTCCGGCGGCCATTTTAAGTCTTTTTGACCAATGTACGCAAAAACATCCGGATCTGTATATTCTGGTTTATGAAGGAAACGCAGCAAGCAGGCCCCCTGCATTTGAGTATTCTACTCATCAATACACTCAACACGGGCGATTTATTGCTACAGGGACGATGCAATCGCCCGACTCTCCGGAAAACCTGCGAGAAAAAAAGAAAGACAGCATCGAGTTTGTTGTTCTGCCTGCGCAAGCATTCCAGCCGCACCTTATTTAGCCAGCATTCTACTCACTGCTAAATCAGATACCGACTTACTCTCGACCGGAGACTGCGCAACAATTTCAAAGAATCGTGCATGGTCTTCGGCTTTTTCAAATTCAAAACCCATCAAAGCGCGCCCGATCGTTTCCCCAGTATACACATAGTTAAAATATACAACATTCGCTATACCGGAAATCTGTCTCATAAACTCGCGCAAAGCCCCTTTCCTCTCGGGAAAATGGATATGAAGCATAACAGGGTGATGAAACAAGGCAGGGTTATAATTGATGACACGATACCGCACATCCGGATCCTCGGTAATGTCTTCAAAAACTATATGTTCTTTTTGCAGATTTTGTTGCAGAAAATCCATTTTTTCCGGTAACGCTTCAAATGCGATAACCGGATAAGCCTCTACATCCGACATCTTACCGTACTGGAACTCGGTGACATTCACATCTGCAAAAATTTTATCCAGCAAAGCTAACATACTGCCGCTTTTTTCCGAGAGATGGAACCGCAAATAACGGCGGCGATTAGCGCCGATAGCCGATTGGGAAGAGATCAAGGCAAGTTTGCCGAAATCCATGTTGGCCCCACAAAGAATGCACAGTAATTTCTTACCTCTAACCTTTTCCGGATTTTCCGCAGCAAATTTAATCATACCAGCCAACCCCATAGCTCCTGCCGGCTCTGGAATCACACGTTTGGCATCCCAGAATTTCTGAATGGCAGAGCAAACTTCCTCATTAGTTACATTGACCATCTCGTCAATTGTTTTGCGGCAAATATTAAAGGTAAAATCACCAGGGCGCTTAACGGCAGTCCCGTCACAAAATGTATCAACTTCATGAAGGGTAACAGGCTCTCCGCGCTGTAAGGACGCTGTCATACTGGCTTGCCCGACGCCTTCAACACCGATAATTTTTGTTAAAGGATGATGCACCTTGAGCCAGCTGGAAACACCTGCGGCCATTCCGCCGCCGCCTATTTGCAAAAACACATAATCAAATGGCCCGTCATTCGACAGAACAACTTCATCTGCAATTGTTGCCTGCCCCGCCATCGTATAAATGTCATCAAACGGGTGAACATATGGGTAATCATTTTGTGCAGCAAATTCTTTTGCGGCATCACTTGCTTGATCGTACGTATCTCCCACCAACATGATTTCGACATGATCTTGCCCGTGAACCCTTACAGCCCGCTGCTTCATATGCGGTGTAGATTGCGGCATATAAATCATCGCCTTGATTCCGAGCATCCGCGCAGCAAGAGCCACCCCTTGCGCATGATTACCCGCAGATGCAGCAACCACAACTTTGGCATTTTGGCGTTCAGATAAAACAGAGGTACAATTATACGCTCCTCGCCATTTATAAGCATTGATCGGGGATAAATCCTCACGCTTTACATAGATTTCAGCGCCAGTTTCCGACTCAACGCACGGCACAGAGATTTTCTCGAGCGGTGTCGGATGGCCTGCATGATAGACACGGGTGCGAGCTTGAAGAATTTCAGTAAATAGACGATCAAAATTTTCGGTTTCCATGGCTATGACTCTTAGCCTGTTTCCTAAGCAACGTGCAAGCCGGAATTATTTGCCACACTGGATGCGCCTATAAGATCAGTCTCCATTGAAGATGAATAAGCCAGAACAGGACGACCAGCATAAGGCGTATGAAGAAGAATGTACCTTCTGGCAACCATCGCATCTTTCAAAGAGGTCAATCTTTCCACTCCCAGACTTGGAAACTTGCTTGTTTTTGCTTTTTCGCTCTGGTCACTCGAGCAAGCATCCTGAAAGTGAACAAGAAAGTCGGAAATACGATCCGCATAAGACAAGGAAAGCCTGTCCCATAGGATCTCCTGACTCGCCTGAAGATTTTTGTCACGTGCCAATTGCTGCAATTGTGCGCACAAAAGAACAAAATCACTCACCACAATATGAAGTCCTAGATTATGGGCTGTTTGGGCTTGTGCTGCATTTGGGCATGTCATGTTTGTAAAGAACTCGTCTACCGTGTTATCAAAATAAGTAAGGTGATCCCATCCTCTGGCATGAGAAATTTTACCATCTCCAGTTTCGGACAATACACGCGCGACACCGCAAATAAAATTATTTAGAACACATTTAGTCAATTCCGTAGTCCAGGCCTCGATAAGAGCGCCTGAAATATGTTCGCGTAAGAAACGGGCAGAATCCATTCTGCCTTCTTTGTTTATCATACATCCCTCCCTGACAATGCATAAGGACTGAAGCCTTTATAGCAAAGAGAGAGATAAATAACAAATATGATATGTAAACTATTGGAGGCTATTGGTATTCACGTGACGCCGCAAATAACGCGCCATAACATCGGCCCACCCGTCAGACGAATTCTCGTAACTATATTTACGTGCTGCGCGACGCAAAAGACCTTCCAATCGATCCGCACTCAAATTAGGACTTTGCAAGGTTTGGCGAAGGCGATTAAGGGACACATGGCAACAATAGCCTGCGTAATCCATATTCGGCACGCCTCCCATCTCCAGAATGGCAGTGTATGCTGTGCTATCTTCTTCAAGAACACTGCGAACTGTGTGATGTATAATCGAGCAACTCATTATTATAACCTCCATGAACTGTAAGTTTTTTTTATGTTGTTGTTATAAACTCACACAAACCGCAAAATACGGTCTTTACCCTTCTAACAAAGGATATGCACTCTATCCGCCAAATGTTACGCAAACACACATAAGACGCGCCGACAGGCGCAAGCATCTCTTCCCTGCATCCTGAAAAGTAAAATATTCTTGTGCAGAGCAGTAATATTTCAAAAACACTACTTAATGTGTAATTTCATACTATGCAAAAATGTCGCACCTGTAAAGAGAAATTTCAATACGTGCAGCTTTGATAGTGCAAAAACTATTGTGCCCTGCGGGATACAGAAGGAATAGCGGAAAGAGATTGACTTAAGATCCAAAATTCTTCCTAATTCCCGCCTTATTTATAGATAAACCCAGACGAACCTAGGAGTTCTCTAAATGCGTGCATTCGTATTTCCCGGACAAGGGTCCCAATTTATCGGCATGGGCAAAGATTTGTCTGATGCTTTTGCCCCCGCTCGTGAAGTTTTCCAAGAAGTCGATGACGCCCTGTCACAAAACCTCTTCAAATTGATGACCGAAGGCACAGACACTGACCTCAACCTGACAGAAAATACTCAGCCTGCTCTGATGGCAGTCTCCATGGCTGTTGTCCGTACACTGACAAAGCAAGGCGGGATTGATCTAACCAAATCAGCCAGCTTCGTTGCAGGTCACTCTTTAGGCGAATATTCTGCCCTCACAGCCGTCGGCGCATTTGACGTCGGCACCTGCGCAAAACTTTTGAAACTACGCGGGAGGTCCATGCAAAAAGCAGTCCCTGTCGGCATCGGCGCAATGGCAGCTATTCTAGGCCTTGATCTCCCGGATGTTGAAGCCATCACCTTGGAGGCCAATACCAAAACCAAAAACGGCGAAATGGTTCAATCCGCCAATGACAACTCTCCCGGACAAGTGGTCGTCTCAGGTCACGCAGGAGCTGTTGCCATCGCCATGGAACTGGCCACAGCTAAAGGAGCAAAACGCGCTCTGCAACTTCCTGTCAGCGCACCGTTCCACTGCCGCCTGATGCAACCCGCAGCAGATGCAATGGAAAAGGCCTTGGGTGAAACCACAATCGCACCCCCAATCTTGCCCGTTGTCGCCAACGTCACAGCAAGCGCCATCACCACCCCGCAAGACATTCGCCGCCTTTTGGTCGAACAAGTCACAGGCATGGTGCGCTGGAGAGAATCCGTCACATGGATGAAAGACCAAGGCGTCACCGAAATGGTTGAGCTTGGCGCAGGTAAAGTTCTCTCGGGCCTTATCAAACGCATTGAAAAAGACATCGCAGCAGAAAGCGTCGGAACACCGGAACAAATTGAAAGCCTTATAAAAAAACTCTGCTAAAAACCAAATCCTTGAAGCCCGGTTTTTTTTGGTCCCGAAGAGGACGGAACGTTTGGAGTATCAGGAACGACCAAAGGTTCTTCAAATCGGCTTTTGGGTGTTGATGGATTTTGTGGACCGCTAAAATCTATAGCGTTCATATTCCCGTCAATCGCAACAGAGGGAACAAAATAATACCCCTTATGCCCGTTCTGCAAATAAGAATCTGCAGAAAGAATAGTCTGCTTATCATTGACCAGCTCCATGATACGCCAATGATTATCGGAGGATCTGACGGCCAGATTTGCGTGATCAAACAGCTTTTCACCCCCCGAATTATAGACAGTTCCGGACAGAACCTGAATATTTGCGGGATCAGTTCCCATTCTCCGAAGCAAATCGGCGCCAAGGATTGCAAAATCCTCACAATCTCCCGTCCCGCGCGTTAAAGTCTCTCGTGAAGTCTGGGCGTAATCAATTTCTCCGGCAAGAGGAACCCCTTCACGACGGGGAACATTGGCATCCTGTTCAGGAGAAGAGTAACGTACGTTACTATTCAGGACCTCACGAACCAATTCCATTCGGTCTTTTTCAGGAAGATTAGAACCAACGCGTACAGCATCCCCGACAGTAATTCGGTCCTTCCCAATACTAATCTCGATTTTGTCCAGACTCTGGTCGGACTGGCTATCTTCAAGTGCAGCCCCTTGAATAATTAAAGCGTGGCGATCCATCACTACTCGCTCACGGTTTTCCTGTGACATGGATTGAAATTGTTCTGCGGTAAGAGTTGGCCTTGAAAAGGCAGCAACCGCATAAGGTCCCATTTGCAGTGCAGGATCGTCAAAAGATTGTGATGGTTTGGCCACTGCCGATCTCCAAAATCGCGAAATACAAGGATCGCCATTATGAGAATCTAGCAGGGTTTCGTTAAAAAAGTTTAATTATCCTCCAGACAGCCTACATATAAGAGCAAATATAAGGGATTTTCGAGGATAGAAAACTGGAAAAGCACAGAATGGCTTGGTAAACAGAGTTCAAAATGCTAAAAAATCCATCTAATTCACTGAACGATTGAAGGATACCAGAATGTTTAACTTAACAGGAAAAACAGCCCTCGTAACAGGAGCCACAGGCGGCATCGGCGAAGCCATCGCCCGCGCACTTCACGCTCAAGGGGCAACCGTCGGCATTTCAGGCCGCAACACCGATAAACTAAACGCACTGGCTGCTGACCTTAAAGACCGTGTCCACGTGCTTCCTGCTGACCTGTCAAATTTGGAAGCCGTTGATAAACTCGTCTCTGATGCTGATGCCGCTATGGGCCAAATTGATATTCTGGTCAATAATGCTGGCCTAACCCGAGATAACCTCTCGATGCGTATGAAAGACGAAGAATGGGACGAAGTCATTGCTGTCAACATGACCGCAACTTTCAAACTCGCTAAGGCAGTCCAACGCGGCATGATGAAACGCCGCTATGGCCGCATCATCAACATCGCCTCCGTTGTGGGCGTGATGGGCAACCCGGGCCAATGTAACTACGTTGCCTCTAAAGCAGGAATGATCGGCTGGTCAAAAGCTATGGGCCAAGAAGTCGCCAGCCGTGGCATTACCGTGAACTGCGTCGCACCTGGCTTCATCGCAACCTCAATGACCGAAGTATTGACCGACGATCAAAAAGCAAAAATCTCGTCAACCATCCCTATGCAAAAAATGGGAAGCGCACAAGATATCGCCGCAGCCGTGACCTACCTCGCCAGTGAAGAAGCAGGCTACGTCACAGGCGCAACCATCCACGTCAACGGCGGCATGGCCATGATCTAATCAGATCAATAATATTAGCAAATAAACAAAAGGAGCCAATCGGCTCCTTTTTAAATTCTAACTATTATTCAGTGACTAAGCAGCGCGGTTGGAGCGGCGCGGACCTTTGTTCCCAAAGCCACCTGACTTTTTAAAACCTCCAGAGCGCCCTTCCGAACGACCTTCACCGGATTTTTTAAATCCGCCTTCTTTCTTGAAGCCACCTTCTTTCTTGAAGCCACCTTCCTTCTTGAAGCCGCCTTCACGACGCTCACCTGAACGCTCACCGTCACGAGAGAAAGATTTCTTCTGTCCACCGTCTCTGTTCCCCCAGCTATTGCCGGAAGAAGAACGGTCTCCGTCTTTAGTCCATGACTTTTTAAAGCCCCCGTCTCTAGAACCTTCTCTAGAACCGTCTTTTTTAGCAAAAGGCTTCTTACCCTCAAAATTACGGCCTGCAGACCTATCGCCAAACTTCTTATCTCCGAAATTGCGGTCTCCAAATTTTTTCTCACCGAACTTTTTGTCGCCAAAACCTTTTCCTTCAGATCTCTGACCAAATGGCTTTTTACCGAATGGTTTCTTTCCGAAAGATTTTTTCTCGCCCATTTTCTTATCAAAGAATTCGGACTTGGCTTGAGCCAATTCAGGATCAGCATCAGACGCAAAACGAACAGGAACTTTAGAAGAAGAACGATCTGAACGATGTTCATCTTTCTTGAAGCTCGATTTCCAATTCGGTTTATCACCGAACTTGCGCTCGCCGAAACTTTTCTTAGGGCCATAAGAACGGCCTTCGCTTCTGCCTTCCCCGCGCCCTTCCCAACGACCTTCGGAACGACCGTTACGACCGCCTTCATGGCGTTTTTTACCGTTGCCGTTACCGGAACGTTCACTACGCTCGCCGCGATCTTCTTTTTTCTTCGGGTTCATCAAACGATCAATCGCAGACCATTTGGATTTATCCTGACCGGAGATCAGGCAGATTGCTTCACCCTCAGCTCCGTTACGACCGGTACGACCGATACGGTGAATATAATCTTCAGGACATTGTGGCAGATCATAATTGATAACTGTCTCGAGCAATGGAATATCCAAACCACGAGCAGCAACATCCGTTGCAACCAAAATACGAACTTCGTTTTTACGGAAGGTACGCAACACGCGGTCGCGTTGACCTTGACGCAAGTCACCATGAATAGAGTCGGCGGAATGATTATCTTTAGACAATCTTTTAGCCAAACGATCAGCTCCGTGTTTTGTTTTCACAAACACGATAATCTGACCGGAACGCTCATCCAGCAATTTGACGAGTTGGTCATGCTTGGAGTCGTCATTGACATGAATTAGCTCCTGACGAATTTTAGGTGCGGCTTGGTGAGGCTGATGTGTTTCAACACGTGCAGGATCATTAAGATACTTGCCCGCAAGCTTCATAATATTCGGAGGAACAGTCGCGGAGAACATCAAGGTCTGACGTTTTTCAGGCAACCATTCAGCAATCGCATCAAGCTGAACGCCAAAACCCATATCAAGCATACGATCAGCTTCATCCAGAACAAGAAAATCACATTTGGCTAAACGTAATGTATCGCGCTCAAGGTGATCATTGATACGGCCAGGCGTTCCGACAATAATACGTGGTTTGGTCTGCAATTGTTTCAATTGCTTGAACATCGCTTCACCGCCGATCAGCAGAACAGATCGAACATTCTCTCCTTCCGGCAGGAACGAGCGGATTTGTGTATGAACCTGCAAAGCCAACTCACGAGTTGGAGTCATAACCAAAGCCATACTATGCGGGTTGTTAATCAGGTGTTGAACGAGTGGCAAGCCGAAAGCTGCTGTCTTACCTGTACCTGTCTGTGCTGTCCCGAGAATATCTTTGCCGTCGAGAGCCAGCGGAATAGAACGCGTCTGAATTTCTGTCGGTTCGATAAAATTGATAGCAGTAAGTTTCTTTAAAATAGCCTCATTAAGGCCGAAAGTGGAAAATCCGGTCATTATAAATCCTTATATTTATGTCCGTGTCGATAACGTTCACTATTGAACATCATCAGAGTTTATCTGCAGCCCTTGTTTTTTATATTTTTCAAAGCTGGCTCTCGTTCAACACGGCATAAAAAGGTCTTTATAAAAACCCGTAAAACATATGGCAGAAAGCAACCTGCCAAAGATGTGCGGAAAAAAAGCAATTAACTCGTGGGGAGGTTATGCACAGTTTTTCCACAATAAGTCAAGAAAATTAAAGAGAAATAATAAAGCCGATAAAAAAACGGGAAGCCGAAGCTCCCCGTCCTTACGCAGTAAAGCTGATTACACGCTTAGCGCATGGAATGATATAGTTCCGGAACCAGCTGACGTGTAACGATCTTGTCGACACATTCGCTGACAGCGGAGCAGAAACCGGAAGCCTTAATAAAGAAATATTGCAGACTATTCGGACGGTTCGCATCACGAACAGTACCAAAGTCTCCATCGGACACAGTATTTTTATATGCATTACAATCCGTATGAACATTTAACGAATTATCAGCAGACGGGCCGGTTGGGATGTCAGCAGCGCAGGAAAAAGCAAATTGACTGCTATCCAGTTTTGGAGCATTCGATTCAAGATCTGCCAGAATAGCTTGAGCATTTTCAGGTTCAATCATTTGCGCCAATTCCAGATTGCTCAACCCTTCTGCGGGTGCCTGTCCGGTAGCTGTCAAATAATCAACCATCTCTTTATGGGCATAATCAGCCGTCAGGGCCGCCTGCGCACGAGCCAGCTCTGCCGACTGCGATTTCAGGGTATCTTGAAAAGGAACATCAGCCGATGCAGGAACATCAGAAAGAGGAAGATCAGCAGCAGGAACAACAACCTGTTCAGTCGCAACCTGTGCAGCCTGTTCCGCAGCGGCAGCCTCGGCAGCCTTACGTGCGGCTTCTTCTGCTAGTTGATTTTGAACAACATCGACCGGAGGGAGGTTGGTCGGGCTCACGCCTTTCCATTGATCGACAAACTCTTGTGCAATTTTGTGTAAAGTACCTTTCGTATTGGCGGCAACATTCTGCATCTGGGTCAACGACTCTGCCGGAGCAGTTGCATGATTCAAATACGCCAAATCGATACTTGCTTGCGCCCACGCAGTCTTTTGCCCATGTTCGAGTGCTGCATCAATTGCCTTTTGATAAAGCTGTTTAGCTAGATCTTCATGGCCTTTAACCAAAGATTGGGCTGCATCCTTCATAAGCTGCGCATTGTCAGGATGCGCAATCATAGCCCCAACCAGAGCCTTACTTTTAGCAGAGAGAGCATCCCCACCCAGAAGTTCTTTAGCCCGATCCAAAGCAGATAATGGTGTTGCAGCCAATTCACTTGCAGCCTGCATTCCCTCGGTCGCTTGTGCATAAACAGCATTATGATGAGCTGCATTTGCAGGGTCAAGGCTAATCGCCTCATTCGCACTCTCGGCAATACGCCCGAATTCTTGGGAAAGTCTTGCCGCTTCTGCTTTCTGTTGGGCCAACGCTTCAGCAGGGTTGTCACACCAACTCTGATTGTCAAAAGGACAATCAGCTTGTCCTGCCTCAAATGCGGCTATATCAGCATCAATTTTTGCAATCGGATCCAGCGCACCCGGGGCACCTACAGCATGTGCAGCAGGAACTGCCGATTGAGCTGCCGATTGAGCTGCCTGTGCAGCATGCGCACTAGCAACAGGCCCACTATCAAAAAGACCAGAAACAAAATCACTAATAGCCGAGAAATTATGAATGACCCCGAACGAAGCTGCAGAAAGTGCCATACCCGAAACGGCTTCTTTAAAATACATTTTGGTAGAAATCTTATGGGTCGCAGCTTTTTTAACAAACAACTTCCAGAAAGGTGTTTGCTCCAAACCCTCACGGATTTCTCGTTTTTGCTCGGCTTGAGCCGCTTCTTTAACAGAACGAATACCTGCTGTAATCAAGTTTGATGCAACGATACCGGCCCCAGCGGCGGCAGCTACAGGTAAGGCAGCAAGTGCAACTTTTGCAGCAAACGCAGTAGCAACACCTGCTCCGACATTCACAGCCATCCATTTGGCATCTTCACGAAACCAGCGGCGCAGACCAGAAATACGGGACGCCAAAGTCCCGCGGTCAGCGGAATTATCCGTAAAGGAAACTGTTTCAACATCCCGACGGGACGAAACATGACGCGGAAGGGGCATAATAGCTATCGCAGCAGCAGGAGACTCCATACTAACAACATCTGTTAATATAGGGAGACCATTTTCATCCAAAGGGAAGGGATATGTTTCAGACGGGCTTAAGGACGGTTTACGCCGTGGTGTAGTCACACCATCCGCCAACACAGGGGTATCTTCAAGATTAGAATTATCAATAACTGGATCTACTGCCACATCACACCTCGATTTATCTTTCTTATGTTCCGGTTTTTTCTGCCAGATCGGCCTATTTATAGGCTCGGGGGCTGTTGTATCATGGAATCGAAACCGGATGCAATAAAATATTCTGAAAAATAAATCTTGACATATTTTGAGAAAATAACGTATTTTTGCCGCGATCTACCAATCCATTTAATCGCTATAAAAAATCGCGAAAAGGGCTGGAGAACATAAAAACATAACATATATATGCAGAGTTTTATTTTTCCCGAAGGAGGGCGTGTAACATGAAAATGAATATCAAGAAATTAGCAGGAGCTTCCGTATTGGCATTGGGCACAGCATTTGCTGGCGCAGCAAACGCAACCTGTACTTCCGGATGCGGAACACAGCCAAGCAACACTATCAATTTGACAAACGACGTAACTGCAAACCCAACATCTACATCTACTGCGACAGCAAACCCGACACAAATCGCAAACCCAACATCTACATCTACTGCGACAGCAAGCCCAACGCAAATCGCAAACCCAACATCTACATCTACTGCGACAGCAAGCCCAACACAAATCGCAAACCCAACATCTACATCCACAGCCACCCAAATAACTAAACTCGAAGGTGGCGACCAAACGACAACCGTTGGTGTTGGAGTAGGCGTAGAAGGCAACAATACAAACATTGTAAAAGCAACAACCGGCGATAGCAACGCAGCCGCAACTGTTCAATCTGGTGCTATCCAATTGAACCAAACATACAAACAAGTTAAGCAAGTTGCTTCTGCAATTGCAGCCCCAGCGATGCCTGCAAACGTAGCACCGGGCAACTGCTGGCAAGTGACTCAAGGCGCATCATTGGCACTTCAATCTGCCAACTGGGGCGTGAGCGGAAACATGTCCGGTAAGGCCGAATGGACCGAAGACAGCAATACCTGTGAAAAGTTTCAGCAAATCCGTACAGGTATGGCGAGCCCGAACCCTGCTATGAATGCTGCAGCTGTCCTGATTAAAGGTGACGATGCCCTGATTCAGGATCTAATGGGTCAAAAAGGTCAAGACCTGAAAAACTTCTTCGGAACAACTGCACAATCCACCTCGGCAACATATACAACAACCGTTGCTGCTCCTGCTGCAGCCCATGCACCAGCAGAAGCTCCTGTATATATCTGCCCAAAAGGCTCTGCAAAAGCAGGCCAAGCAGGTGAAGTTGTTCGCCTGAAATCCGGTGAATTGGCGCTGAATTGCGGAATGTAATTCAATACCGATAAAGAATTCTAAAAGGCCGCAGGACGGCCTTTTATTTTACCAAGTAACAGCCAAAGCATGTTTAATCATGACGCACGCATTAAAGACAAAGCTGGCAATCCTTTTTAATTCCGCTCTTTTAGCGGGAACATTTGCCTGTGGTCAGGCCCATGCACTGACTTCCCCCGAGCTACCAGAAGAAAATTATTTACACCTGAACCGTCAGGATGCCGTTCCCGATACAAATTTTGCCATCAATTACATGAAATCGCTTGGCATTGACCGCTTTATATTTCTGGATAAGAAAACAGCCTCTATAAAACTTCTGGACAGAGGCGTTATTGTCCACGAAGTCCCTGCGCTAATCGGCAAACTAAAAGGGGACCATATCAAGGATGGTGTGACCCAAGCCGGCATCTTCGCTCTTCAAATTTCAGGGAACCAGTCCCACGATGAAACGGCCATAATTTATTCTTTTGCAGAAAAGCATGATTTTAATGCAATCCACCCTTTAATGGATATTCAAGGCCAGAATCGTCCAAATCGGATTAAAAATGAAAATCCGGACACCAGACGAATTACAGATGGCTGTATAAATCTGGCACGAGAGGATTATAATCAGGTGGCACAATTTGCCATTGAATCCCTACGCTTTAGCCAAGGAGGCGATATCTCGCAATATGCCTACATGGTTGTCGCACCGGAGAAAAAGGCGATGTCGGATTTTAATTGGCCTATGGTGCGCCCGAAACCTGTAGCCATATTACCAAGCATTAAGCTGCCTGATCCCATACTTATTCTTAAATAATTTGACATATTATGAAAACTGGCGTATAACATTGCCATGAAACAAGCAAAGTCATCACAACCTGCATCAGGATTTTTGAAATTAGCCTTTGCCGCTTGTGCGGTAACCGTTATAACAGGCTGCGCAACCCACAATTACCGTGACGAGGCTTGCTGGGTGGGCACAGATCGCCTACTGGTCCTGCCTCCTTTTTCGGTAGAATTTCCCGGACAGAGATCAATCTCCGAGGCTTGTTCGAATGGTAAAGATCTCGCTCAACTGGCAATCGTAGGGCGCGCACCGACTGGACAGCTCAACCCACGAGCAGCTTATGCCGTTGAAATGAAACTACGCAGCTATGAAGCAGACATCGCGGCAGGGAAAAATGTTAAAAGAAATCAGGAATTTCTGGATGAAGCCTTACTGGAATTAAATACGGCACGCGTCAAGCGTCAGGATCTCGCCGCTGTCGTTGATGCATTTGAAGAATATAAAAGAACCAGATCCTGCAAACCAAACCCGAATGGCTTTGGACAAATCTGCGGCACACCGCCACCATCTACTGCGCCGGCCCCTACAGCAATAAAATAAAGACAATCCCATATTGTAAGCAAAACTGCCCTCCGCTATAACTTTGTGCATGACACAATTCGCATTCGAAAAAGATCCAGCAGAACTCTACGCCAACGCTTTAGGTTCCAGAAAATCAGGCCCACTGAACGGCACTGTCCGTATTCCGGGGGATAAATCTATTTCCCACCGGGCATTGATGTTTGGGGCCCTCGCAGAAGGCGAAACAATGATCTCCGGCCTTCTTGAAGGCGAAGACGTATATAACACGGCTTCCGCAATGCGAGCCATGGGAGCAAGCATCACAAAAGGCGATGACGGATTGTGGAGATGCTTCGGCGTTGGTCTCGGAAATCTGGTTGAACCGACCGAGGTATTGGAAATGGGCAACTCGGGCACATCAACCCGCCTCCTGATGGGTATCGTTGCAGGGCATCCGATCAGCGCCTGCTTTACGGGAGATAAATCCCTGATTAAACGCCCGATGGGCCGTGTCATTACGCCACTTGAAGAAATGGGGGCAACTTTCCTTTCCCGTGCCGGAGGCCGCCCACCATTTGCTATGCGCGGATCACATGAGTTAAGAGGAATCACGTATAAACTCCCTGTAGCCTCAGCACAGGTAAAATCTGCCATTCTGCTCGCCGGACTGAATGCACGTGGAACGACAACAGTGATCGAACCGCATCCTACACGCAATTACACCGAAAATATGCTGCGCCATTTTGGTATCAAACTGAATGTCGAACGCAATGAATCAGGCGAAGATGTGATCTCTGTAAACGGGGGACAATCCATGCTCGGCTGCGCCGTTGATGTTCCATGTGACCCAAGCTCGGCTGCTTTTCCTGTAGTCGCAGCTCTTATCAATGAAGGTTCTGAAATCAAACTTCCACACATAGGTTTGAATGAACGCCGGATTGGTCTTTACACGACTCTCATCGAAATGGGAGCAGACATCAGCTTTGAAAACGAAACCATCGAAGCCGGGGAGCGCATCGCAACTCTGGTTGTGAAATCAACAGGTCCATTAAAAGGAATTGATGTGCCGGCGAGCCGTGTACCAAGTATGATTGATGAATTCCCTGTCCTCGCTATGGCTGCAGCTTGTGCAGACGGAACAACCACTATGACAGGCCTGTCCGAACTGCGTGTCAAAGAAAGTGATCGTCTCCTGATGGTTGCAGAAGGACTCAAGCTCTGCGGTGTAAAACTGGAAATGGGTGAAGACTGGCTAACAATCTACGGAACCGGGAAACCACCAAAAGGTGGAGCAACTATTGAGACAGCTCTTGATCACCGTATTGCCATGAGCTTCCTTGTCCTGGGTACAGCAACACAAGAACCTGTTGCCATCGATGACGCCAGCCCAATTAAAACAAGCTTCCCGAATTTTATCGAGTTAATGACAGAGCTAGGCGCGGATCTTGATCTTCCTGAGTAAGAAGCTCGTCACCGATCAAATTATATTGCTGTCTTAAGACCTTGTTTCTGGAATCAAGGTCACGCGCGCACATCACAGCAATAATAAAACCACCCCTAAGAGAGACAACTGCAGAACGGCACCCATCCAATGTCGCGCTTTTCCCACCTTCAAACTCTTCAAATCCCAGTTTTCCTGGACTTGAGCGCCCCACTTTCATCTGATGCCCGTTAATATAGACTTCGTCTTCTTGCAATATTTTTGAAAGTTTCGGGAAATCCTGATGCAGCCGCATACTTAAGCGGACCATGTCCTCAAGCGTTGTCATCGTATAGGCTTTTTTCTTGCCTTGTATCTCCGGGAGCCCCGTCAAATTATAAATTTCGGTTGTATGATTGAGTTTTAATTTTCTGGCATAGTGATTAGCGTCATACCCAAGTTCCGCCAACCGAAGCCCTAAGTCGCGGGCTGCATAATTATTAGACTGAACTGCAGTCGCTACAATCAACTCCCCTATGGAAACCTCTTTTGTACCACGTGGATACGCCGCAAAATTACTAAAAGGCAGCTCTTCGCGTGACACAGGAATTTTCTGATCCAAAGACAATTTTCCGTCACGGATTGCAGAAAATGCCATATAGCATGTCAGCATCTTGATAAGAGATCCGGCAGGCAATCGCGCATCATGATTTCTGGCTTTCACCAGTTTTAACTCCGGGGCATCATTACTGGGCCCTTGCTCAGGAACGACCACCTTTGCTACAATCTCGGCCTGCTTCCAGGCGAAGGCAGAAGATGAAAAGACAGCTGATAGCCCGATAAAGGGGATCATGACCATAGAAGACAAAGAATGAGAGTTACGCAATTTACTTCCCCGACTATTTAAGTCGCTTGTGACTTTTATTTTTATGGAGTAGATGCTGATATAAATTGCGCCATATGTCAACATTATGTGATCTATTGCCACAACATAACCCTTTGGATATTGCCCCCTTTTTAAGATCGGATTACCTTGATTCATATGAGTATATTCCTGAAAATCGCTGTCGATGGCCCTTCTGCAAGTGGCAAAGGCACAATAGCCAGACGACTGGCCAGTCAATTCCACCTGTCTTATCTGGACACAGGTGCGCTTTATCGTGTTGTCGCTAAACATATTCTCGAAAATGGCGGAAACCCGGACAACCCTGAAGACGCGCTGAAATCCGCCCTCTTCATCAGGGATCATTTTAGCTGGAATATGCTGGAGGACCCTGGTATCCGCAACGATGTCGTAGCAGATGCCACATCGCGGTCATCCCAAATTCCGGTCCTGCGAGAAGCCTTAAAGGCTTTCCAGAAGGATTTTGCTGCTCACCCTCCACATAAACCCCATTTAAAACCATGGGAAGGATCAATTCTAGACGGACGCGATATTGGAACATCTATCTGTCCTGATGCCGATGTAAAACTCTATATAACTGCCTCAACGGAGGTCAGAGCGCAACGACGAACAAAGGAATTGAATGGTAAGGGAATTCCCTCTTCCTATGAAACCGTACTGCAAGACATGACAGAGCGGGATGCACGGGACAAATCTCGCACAACAAATCCCCTGAGACCAGCAGATGATGCCGTTATTCTGGACACATCCAATATGACGATAGACGAAGTGTTCGAGAAAGCCTGCTCCGTAATCAGGAAAAAACTCGCCTAAACAGACAAAATTCCAGATAAAAAATTATGAAAAACAAGAAAGGGCAAGATTTCTGCCTTTTCCCTTGCTTTTCGCCCTCTTTTCCCGTAAGAGTCCGCCTGTCTCTCAGATACGAAAGCTCGGAGCTTTATCCCTCTGACCTTATCCTCTGTCTCTTGAGGCATATTTTACTTCCGAAAAGGAAACCAAAACTATGGCACACGCCGCATCTAACCTACAAGATCGTGAAGAGTCTAACGAGTTTGCAGCTCTTCTCGCCCAATCTATGAAACAGCAAACTAAATTCGCCGGTCAAGTCCTCAATGGACGGATCGTCGCAATCAACGATGACACTGTTATCGTCGATGTTGGATTGAAATCCGAAGGCCGTATCGCAAAACGCGAATTCGGTATGCCGGGTCAAGATCCTGAAATCCGCATTGGCGACACTGTTGAAGTGTTTGTTGAGCGTATGGAAGACCGTGAAGGATACACCGTACTTTCTCGTGAGAAAGCACGCCGTGAAGAAGTCTGGACCGTTCTCGAAAAATCATGCGAAGCAAAAGAACGCGTCACTGGCGTGATCTTCTCTCGCGTAAAAGGTGGTTTCACTGTTGATCTCGGTGGCGCAGTCGCGTTCTTGCCGGGCTCCCAAGTGGACATCCGCCCTGTTCGTGACATCTCTCCATTGATGGGCACTCCACAGCCATTCATGATCCTGAAAATGGACCGTGCACGTGGAAACATCGTGGTATCTCGCCGCGCAATCCTTGAGGAAAGCCGCGAAGAGGCACGTTCAGAATTGATGGAACAACTCCGCGAAGGATCAATCGTTCAAGGTATCGTTAAGAACATCACCGACTACGGTGCGTTCATCGACTTGGGCGGTGTTGATGGTCTGTTGCACGTTACCGACATTTCTTGGAAACGCGTCAACCACCCATCTGAAGTTCTGACAGTAGGTCAAACCATCGAAGTTCAGATCATTCGTTACAACGAAGACAACCAGCGTATTTCTCTGGGTATGAAGCAACTGGAATCTGACCCATGGGCAGAAGTCAGCGGCAAATACACCAAAGGCCTACGTACAAAAGGTAAAATCACCAATATCACCGACTACGGTGCGTTTGTTGAGCTTGAGCCTGGTATAGAAGGTCTCGTACACGTTTCTGAAATGTCATGGACCAAGAAAAACGTTCACCCGAACAAAATCGTCTCTCCTGAACAACAGGTTGACGTTGAAGTTCTGGAGATCGACATGGACAAACGCCGCATTTCTCTGGGAATGAAACAAACCCAGGAAAACCCATGGTCTGCATTTGCTGCAGCTCATAAAGTTGGCGAAGACATGACTGGTGAAATCCGTAACATTACCGAATTCGGTCTGTTTGTTGGCATGCCTGGCGACATCGACGGTATGGTTCACTTGTCTGACGTATCTTGGGAAGATGCAACCGAAGACGCTCTCAAAGCCTTCAAAAAAGGTGACAGCGTTAAAGTGCGTGTTCTTGATATCGATGCAGACAAAGAGCGTATTGCTCTGGGTATCAAACAACTGACTGATGATCCTATGGCTGGCGCAATGTCTGGCTTGGCAAAAGGTCAGATTGTTACCTGTACCGTTACCGAAGTGAACGACAAAGGTATTGAAGTTCAAGTCAACGAAACCGTAAAAGGAACTATCAAACGTGCAGACCTCTCTCGTGAGCGTTCTGAACAACGTCCTGATCGTTTTGCAGTCGGTGAGAAAGTTGATGCGAAAATCATCTCCGTTGATTCCAAGAAACATTATCTCACCCTGTCAATCAAACAACGCGAGATTGACGAGGACAAAGCAGCTATGGCTGAATTCGGTTCTACCGAGTCCGGTGCGTCTCTGGGAGATATCTTGGGCGCAGCTTTGAAAGACAGTAAATCCGAATAATTTCAGGATTTAAAAAAGTTACAAACAGCCGGATAGTTGATCCGGCTGTTTTTTATTGACGAATTAGTAAAAATTCTCGTACATATAAAACATCATTAAACATAATAAAGAGACTCAAGTTGAGCAGGAGTTGAGAATGTGGGAAAAAATGGGAATAGGCGACATGATTACGGTTTTCGATCAATCAGCCCAGCCCGACAAAGAAACGGACTTATTCGTTATTCGCCATATCACCAACGGACAACCTTTTCATATCCTCCCTGCTCAAAATGACGATCATCTTTCCGGTAAATTTGTGATGCGGGATAATGCGATCGAAAAATACACACGCCACCAAGGTGTGACCTTGACTGTGCCTCAAGAAATCTCCGTAATACAATTTCTTGATGCTCTATCGGAACAGAGAGTGAGCACACAATCGCTGAAGTTGGAAGGAGAAGCAACAGCTCACACTTTTGACCGGCTTCCCTTCATGTCGCTCCTGCGTCTCAATAAATTCTTTCACCTCCCGACAGAAGCCGGAATAGAGAATTACAGAGTTGAAATTATTCCAGAATCTTCAAAAAAAGAACATTGGAAATGTTCAAGAATTATCCCTATAGCTACCCTGAATAGAGGGTGCGAATTCCAAGAACAACCATCAGATCTAGCGGCACATACATTACTTAAGGCTTACAAAAAGAATACGCTCAGATTTGGGGTAGAAAAAACGCCACTCTTCGCGCTCTATAGCTCACCACATTAAGATAAAAGAACTGCCCTAAAGCAACAAAAGCCCCACAAGGAGCTTTCGTTTTATTCATTTTCTATTTGATTGGATTTAGATCCTGCCACGGGTTGGATGGCCCGGCTGCATTCGATCCAGCTTTCCCCCCTTTACCACCTTTCCCATCACTTTTCTTGGACAAATCCACAGACTGAACAGGGTTTTTGGCTTTTTCAGACAGGTAGCTGAAATAACTAGAGAGACTTTTAAAAACAATTGCAGCCTTATGATGATCTGTATTCAGGGACGTATTTTCCTGATGTTCAAAATTATCTCCGAAATCTGGAGTGGCAGACGTCTTAAGTGCAGCGTCCGGATCATCAGGATTATAATCTTTACCGACACCATACTCGTCATCTTTTGAGAATCCAAAAGTCTCTTTCTCTGCCGAGAAATCAAGAAGTTTGGCTTTCTTGACTTCAGATTTTTGGGATTTGTTCGCCGATTTGTCCGGTTTAGACTTACCCGTCACTGCTGACGCAAAACTGCCCAATGCACTAGCAATCGAACTCATTAAAGCCGCCCCGCTACTCAGTACAAGGGAAGGATGAGGAATACCAAACAAAGTGCGACGGCGATGCTGAAGCTCATCCCGTTCTTTTACAAAATCAGGATTTGCAATATCACTTACAGATGCCTCACCGTTTCGTTGCCCGACATCAGCCATAAAAATCTTGCGGGCCAAATCATTTTCTGATGCAAAAGATGATGCTCCAGGAACAAGTACACTCACAGGAGATATCGCCAGCAAGCGCAACTTACGCTCGGCATTTTCCTCCGGTGATAAACTCGGGTCATCCGCAAAATCTAAAAATGGTTCGACAATAATGCGGTACTTTTTGCGACCTTTTCCACCTTTGCCGCTTTTCCCATCATCATCACCGTCATCATCGTCTTCGTCATCACGCTCGGTATCAAAAACAAACTCCTCCAGCTCGTAATCAATCTCGTCCGTTTCAAAGGAAGAACCGTCTTTTCCGTTCATATCATCATGTGTCATCATGGTTTATATACTACGCCTATTTTGCCTTTGACGAAAGAAATTCATGCACCAAGCCATCCCGCACACCTGCACTGGAAGTTACAAAAATCTGAGGCCCAAAAACTTCCAGAACAACTCGTAAAACTTGTGCAGAAACACCTGCAAGATGCGCCTTATGCTCTTCCAGATCATATTGAGCCCGAAGGGTTGGAATGTCCATTTTTTCAATCTCAATACAAAACTCAATAAAACGGCTGGATGGGATCCCATACCCTTGAATTTCGCGAGAACTACCTGTCTCCACCATATGCGCCTGCGCTAAAGAGCGCCAGGAACCGCCAATCCCGTATAAAGACCTAAGGCCATAAAAATCGTCCTTATACGGAAGCAGAATCTCCCGGATGCGCTCATCGACAGCCTGACAATCACCTTCCATTGCTCTCACACGAAACGCTCCCAAGGGCAAGCTGACTTTTTTATGAATTTCCCGCCCCGAAACGCGCGCCAATTCCAGAGAGCCTCCTCCAAAATCCGCAACGACCCCATCCGCATTCGGATCAAGCGCCATAACACCGGCAGCAGCATAAAATGCTTCCTCATCTCCACTGAGAACACGAATAGAGAGCCCGGCCTGATCCTGAATGGATTGGATAAATTCGCTACCGTCACATGCATCCCGGAGCGCAGCCGTCCCTACAGCTACAACATGCCGAACAGATTGCGCCTCTGCAATCAGGTGATATCCGCGAATAGCCTTATTGGCAGAAATAACGCCTTGAGGATTGAGTTTGCCTGTTGTGCTGAGATCTCTCCCTAAAGCACAATAGACCTTCTCATTAAAGATCTGAACAGGCTTGATATGGGATATATCATAGATAACCATACGGACAGAATTTGATCCGATATCAATCACTGCAAATCCGGAATGTTCCAAATTCTGTGGCATAAATCCGGTCTCTATTTTTCGTTCATAGAATTTTGAACAGTTTTCAAAAATGGCTTCATCAAATATTCCATGACAGTTTTATGACCTGTCACAATATCAACTGTTGCAATCATCCCCGGGATAATCGGTAGAGATTTTCCTTCGCGATATAAAGAGTTTTCTTCAGTTCGGACTAGAACACGATAGAAACTTTCATCTTTATCATTCTTGATTGTATCAGGAGAGATATCAACAACCTCTCCCTTTAATCCTCCATAAATTGTAAAATCATATGCAGTAATCTTGACCATAGCGGGCATTTCCGGGCGCAGGCGAGCAATATCAGAGGGCCGGATTTTAACCTCAACCAGCAAATTATCATCCACAGGGACAATCTCTGCAATCGGGTCTCCCGGGCGCACAACACCGCCAACTGTATTTACCTTGAAATCCTTGATTGTCCCATTCACAGGGGAACGAACTTCTGTACGATCCTTCTTGTCTTCCAACGCTCCGAGAGACTGTTTAATCGTATTCATTTCAATCATCTTGGATGCCAACTCGGCCTGGGATTCAGCGACAGAGCTTTTTTTCATTTCCGCAATCCGAGCCTCTGCCTCTGCCATAGCTGATTCAGCACGAGGAATAGACTGCCGAACACCATCGAGTTCAGTTTGCTTTTCTTTAATACCACGTTGCAGCTGAACCAACTCGATCTTAGGGGCTGAACCCTTCGCAATGAGAGGTTCAATCATATTCTTTTCCTGAATAGATAAATTGATAACAGCTGCTAGATTTGATGCCCGCGTTTTCAACTCTGCAATTTCCTGCCTGCGTTGCGACAATTGCTGATCAAGAACATTCAATTGCTCTCTCAACTTATCCCGGTTAGCACGAAAAGCATTCAGTTCTTCTGTAACACTTTGAGGTGCCTTCTTCATAACATCATCAGAAAACTCGATACTTTCTTTTCCGTCAACTTCAGCCTGCAACCGAGTGATAGAGGCCAACAAACCAAGATAGCGCGCTTCATTCGATCCTAGGTCTGATAATGCCCCGACATCTTTAAGACGCATAATCACTTCATCTTTCTTGACACGATCACCCTCCTTATAAAGGAACGCTTCAACAATCCCCCCTTCAAGGTTCTGGATGATCTGCACCTCTCCTGCTGGAATAACCTGACCTTCACCACGCGCTGTCTCATCAATATCAGCAAAGGTTGCCCAAACTACAAACGAGAAGAAAAAGAAGAATGTCAGAACAAGAATCAAATGCTTATGAAGAGGGATATCTTCATCTGCCATGAAATAACGATCCGCATAAGCAGCAATTCTGTCTGCATTCTGCTTAGTCCAATTCGCTTGGATTGCATTCCATCCTTCATTGGAATTCATATTCAGCTCTTGGGGTTCTTTCTTCATTTGCTTTCTAGGCATATTTTTTGGAGGTACGTCTGTCATCTCTCATCCTCCCTAACCACGCGGCGGCGGCTGTTGTGGCGTAGTGCGTCCGCCATTAAATTCACGCGCCTGCAATCTACGGATAATTTCATCCCTCGGACCAAAGGCAATAACCTGACCACGATCCATCAAAATCAGCTTATCAACCAAATCCAGCATTGCACCTTTGTGCGTAATCAGAATAGTTGTTTTTCCGCGCGACATAACTTTCAAGCGCTCTCTGAGCTTCATTTCAGAAGTAGGATCCATAGAAGCCGTCGGCTCGTCCATCAGCAGGACAGGAGGATCATAAAGGAGAGCACGCGCAATCGCAACGGCCTGACGCTGCCCACCTGACAGAGCTTCTCCACGCTCACCAACTTGCGTATCCAGCCCTTTTTCCGAATCCTGCAAAAACTCCATCACCCCCGCCAATTCAGCAGAACGAACAACAGCACGGTCAGGAGCCGTCTCATGACCCATCGTAATATTCTCACGTACAGATCCATAAAATAAGTTCGGGCTTTGTTGCACGGCCCCGACAGAGCGACGCAAATCACCAGGATCAATCTGGCGAACATCTGTGCCATCAAGCAGAATGGCTCCATTCGTCGGTTGATATAGGTTCACCAAAAGACGTGCCAATGTCGTCTTACCAGACCCGACAGCCCCGATAATCCCGATATGCTCACCCGGATTGATCGTCAGGTTCAGTCCTCGCACGGCAGGGTGTGATTGACCGGGATATTTAAATTCAACATCACGAAATTCGACCTTACCTTCGATGCGCGGCATGGAAATGAAATGCTTTCCTGCCGGACGCTCGACAGGACGGCGCATCAAATCTTCCAGTTGTCGTAACGCTTCAACACTCTGGTTAAACCGGGTCATCAATCCTGCTACTTGGGACAAAGGCCCTAAGGCCCTCCCGACCAACAGAACTGCCCCTACCAATGCTCCTTGTGTAAGTTTGGCATCGGAGATCAGATAAACTCCCGCAATAACCATACAGATCACAGTAAATTGTTGGATAAACAAAGAAAAATTGAGAGCTAAGGCAGCAACACGCTTGGATTGGACTGCTGTCTTGGAACCTTTTTCTGTAAGCTCCTCCCAGCGACGCTGAACGTGACCTTCTGCAGCCTGAGTCTTGATTGTTTCAAGACCGGTAATAGTCTCGAACAACAACGCATTTTTTAGGGCGCTCTCGTGCATGGATTGTCTGATAATTTTCTGCATGGGTTTTTGCAATATCCATCCGCATCCCACCACAATGGGGATAGCAACCAACGGAATAATCGCCAAAGGTCCTGCAATCACAGCTATAATAATAATAAAGAACAACGAAAATGGCAGATCAATCAATGCCGCCATTGTTGCAGAGGTAAAGAAGTCCCGTATTGTTTCAAATTCGCGCATATTACTCGCGAGAACACCTGCGCTTGACGGACGTGCTGTCAAGGTCATCCCGAGAACCTGTTCGAATAATTTGGCAGAAATTTTAACGTCCGCCTTGCGCCCTGCCACATCCAGAAAATGCGAACGCATATTCTTCATCAGAAAATCGAAAACGTAAACGATTAAAGCCCCGAGAGACAAAACCCATAACGTTTCATAGGCAGAGTTCGGAATCACGCGATCATAAACATTCATAATGTAAAGCGTGCTGGCCAATGCAAAACAGTTAACCATAACCGTTCCCAAAATGACTTCCTTATAAATCGGCATATGTTCCTTGAGCGTACCCCAGAACCAATCTCGTGCCGTATCAATGTCGGCAGGCCCCGCACGATCATCAACACGGGCAACAGGTCGCACAAAAAATGCATAATTAGTATGGATCTTGGAAAGCTCGGAAAGCTTGATGATTTTACGCTCGTCAGGCGTTTCTGGGAATTGCAGAACCAGCCGCGTTTCAGGATGTATTTCTGCGTTCTTGCCATCAATTTTTTTAGGAGGATGATCCTTATGATACCGCACTTCCCACAAGATACAGGCTTGTTTGTGTTCAAGGACCAGAATACATGGCAAGTTTGGTGCAATTGCCAGAGCTTCCAAAGATCTCTCTGTCAAACGAGCCGTCATATCAGCTCTCTGGGCAGCGCGCTCGAATAAACTGGGTGTAATTCCTGTCGGGGGAATAGGGAGACCTGCTGTCAGAGCGTTCTCGCTGGTCCGGCGACCATAATGTCCGGCGACTATGCGTAGACATTCGATCAACGGAGAATGAACAGCATATCTATCAGCTTCTAGAGGCCAGATATCAGACGGTTCAATTACTTCTGGTGTAATCGCTGTATCAGAAGAGGCATCAGTCGAAGAAGATGGGGAATGAGAAGTCTCGGGTGTTTGGTCAGAACCGGTCATAGGTAGCCATTTCCACAGTGAAGCCCCCTCTGGCAAGAGGGGGAGTTTTCAAATTTAGCCGTCAAGCGTACAAGCATTCCGGAGATGCAGGCCACGCCAATCGGGGAATTATCCGCGACTTGTATCAGCCGGATTAACTTCCTTAGGGTATGGAACCCCCATTGTCGGCAACAAGACACCGCGTAGAGCAAGCAAACGATAAACGGCAAACATTTCAAGATATCCATTGTTGATTGCGTTGCTGCGAGAAACAAACCATTCATTCTGGGAGTCAAGAACATCAAGTAATGTACGACGATCAAGATTGAACTGGTCTTTATAAGCCTGGACAACCATCGCGTTAGCTTCAGCTTGAAGAGTAAATGCCTCAGCACGTTCTCCGGCAGCCATCATGTTTGCCCATGTCTGGCGAACATCCGATTCAACAGAACGTGCGGCAGCATTACGATCGGTTTTTGATTGCGCATGACGATAGACATGCTCACGAATACGTGCCTCATCACCACCGCCACGATACAAATTCCAGTTTGCAATCAACAATGCAGAGGCTTCTTGTGTACGACCCTCAACACCATCAAGGTTATCCCCGATAGATGCGCCTGCCTGGAAATCCACCTGAGGATACAATGTAGATTTTGATTGCTCCCATTCAGCTTCGGCTACATTCACGTCAGCCTCTTTGATATCCAAAGTCGGGCTGTGTGTCAGAACTTGTTTCACTTCATCATCAATATTGCCTTCGAGCATATTGCTTGGAGCAATAGGGCGGGTCAGATCAGGCTGTGGCAAATCACCGACCAAAGAGCGGTAAGTTGCTTCGGCATTACGCAAAGACTGGCGCACAGCGGATTCTTGTGCAACAGCAGCGGCAACACGGGCCTTAGTCTGCTCGACATCTGCCTGCGTAGAGCGACCAGCTCCTGTGCTGTCTTCAATTTGTCCCATAATAGAGCGATGCTGGTTCAGATTCTCAACAGCAATTGCCAACAATTCACGTTGACGCAACACATCAAGGTATGACTCGACAATATCCAGACCCAAAAACTCCGCGGTTTCACGAACGCGATGAGAAGCAGAACGGACACGATGACGTTGGCGCTCATTCTCATAGTGTGTGTTCATACCATCAAACAGCATCTGGGTTAATGTCAAAGATGCTTGGGAACGCCACAAATCGGAGTGACCTTCAATAGATCCATCCGGATCAGAATAAATGCTCTGGTATCCTGTATCAGCTCTTAGATCTACAGAAGGCAAATAAAGGGCTTTTGCCTGTTCAAGCTCTTCATCTGTGGCACGGCGATTATTTTGAACTGTTTCAGTTTGAGGGTTAGTCAAAACACCAACTCCAACAGCATCACGCAAAGTAATAATACGGTCAACAGCACGAGGGTTATATGATCCAACCTGAGTTGCTTTAGCAACAGCTGTAGTTTCAGGACTTGTGCTTGAAAGAACAGGTGTTGGAGGTTGTTTTGCTTCCATTACCGAAGCAGACATATCGGCTTCAGGTACAGGTAATGCCTCTGCATTAGTCTTCATTTGGTTTTCCATAGCTTGCGAGGAATCCTGCGCAGATGCAGAACCTGCAAATCCGTTGATACCCAACGCACATGCACAAACCATCAGAAGGTTACGATATGAAAAACTCATGAATTTTCTCCTCATTTACCCGAGAATGAACATCCCGAGGCCAAAACTAGATAGTATTTATGATCTTTTTTGCATCGAAATGCAAGAGAGAGAGTGCCAAAACGGGGCGAAGAAATACGCCCCGCTCAGCTAATTATGACATCAAACGGTACCAAAACCGCTCTGGTTTTGTTCATGTCCAGTCAATCGGACAATCTCATCAACCTGAACATTGGTTACACCTTGAAGAACTACAACATCCTGAGCCGTAGCACCAGAACCCGTTCCATCAGCATCCACACTGATGATAGTATTGCCGTTCTCTGTTCTCGCAAAGACAAAGTCATGGATTGCAACACTTGTGCCATCCTGCACTTCAATCAGACTACCCAGATCCAGAATATCCCCTTCCTCTTTATTAAAGTCGGAGATAACGATTGGCTCATTATGGGATGCGCTGCTTTCTTCCGTAGTCGTAGAAGAAGTGTAACTATAACTGCTTGATGACGAACTGGAAGACGAAGAGGATGAGCTAGTCGTCTCGCCATTCACAATAGTGGTGCTTGTGCTGGTCGAGCTGACATCAACATTATTCGTGATATTGATCACTGTCGTTGATCCGCTAGGGCAATCACAATTGCAATGACCATCATACAAGGTAACCGTTAGAGTGTCCGCATTGTAAGCCAGATTATTACCGGTTGTGCATTCTTCACCAGAGAGGTTTTTCTCTTGTGAAACAGCAGTAACCAGGAGATCAAACTGACCTTCATACCCTTGCGGAGCAATGATTTGCAAATCATGAAGCTGATCTTCCGTCAAGACCCAACGACCCACAACAGCATCATAAACACCGTGGTTGAGCGCAAATCCATCAGGCAACCCCTCAATACGGATTTCCTTGATAACTTCGGAACCGTCAGTATCCTTGAGAGATACGTCAACTTGCAACATAACCGCGGTTGCATCAACAGCAAAGACATCATGCAGATCAAGGTTAGGCTTATCGGCCACTGCATCCACAATGATATTCATTGATCCGTAAGAGACAGAGGTCTGTTTGCTGTCCGGATCATACAGACTAGATGTTACAACAAGATTATTTAGGTCGACATCACTATCTTGCGGCGGATAGACAACCGGACCACCGCTATATGATTGTCCTGCTGCCAGAGTAATAGACCACACACCGGTTGCAGCGTTATATGTTCCGCCGCTCACGTTGGTATCAACAACCCATCCTGCCGTAAATCCGGAGATACTTAACGTAATCACGTCATTTCCATTGCCGCCATTAGCAGATGTCGAAACCTGCAATTGAGCGTGGCCATCTTCATAAACACATGTATCACATGTATCTAAGCACGGCGGCTCTGGGGGCAGATAACGTGGGGCAACATCAATCACCAGATTAGCTGTCGCTGTATCCTGATCAGTATCACGCAGTGTATAAGTAAATACTTCCTGACCACCTGTGTCGCCAGGTTTTACAGTATAGGTATATTCGCCACTGGAATTGATAACCAACGTGCCATGAGCTGCATTGATCGTCAGCGCGCCATTAACAGGAACAGTGTACGTTGTGCTACCGTACTTAACGAAAGCCACACCCTTATCTGTGTAATCAGATCCGATATCATCGTTCAGATCAACGTCACCCGATACTGATCCTGTGTTTGCAGGAACAGATGCATGATCGTCAACAGCGATAGGTCCGTCATCGTCAATTCCGATTTTGATCGTTGCATTAACACTATCCCCATCCGCATCGGTCGCCGTAACACCAAAGGTGATATAAAGCGTCTCGTCATGGTTGGTAGCAATGCTATGGTCGAGATTGTCCAACAAGGTGAACTTGTATGTCCCATCAGTATTCACTTGCAATGTGAAAACATTTGTCGATCCCGCTTTACCATAGTAAGTATTACCAACAAGCGTAATCACGACTGGAACACCACTCGACGACAGAACGCCTCCTTGTGCATTACCGGAAACAACAACTTCTGATACAGAGCGCGGAGTAACCGAACCGGGCCCGTCACCATGGTAATCAGGATTAACGCTTCCATTAACAACAATTGGGCCAAGGTCAGTTTCATCAATCAGTTTCACGCTGTTTTCAACAGTCGGGCACTGATCAACATCATCCACAGTCACTGTCAGGGTCGCCGTCGCAGGATCTCCATCCTGATCAACAATCTTGTAAGTGAACTGGTCAGAACCAACGCTTGATCCTGTATAAGTATAAGACCCGTCTGCCTTGATCGTCAGAGCGCCATGCGCTCCGGCAACAGTCACAGAACCAGATGTCGGAACAGTATATGTCGTCCCGCCAAAGCTGATCTCTTTCACCACATAACCTGGAGTATCCTCACCAACATCATCGTTCGCAGTCACATTACCAGAGACCGAACCAGGAGCTTCAGACAAAGTCGCAACATCATTCACAGCCACAGGCGCATCATCATGAACCTTCACTGTGATCGAGCCGTTCGCCGTATCCCCATCAGCATCCGTCGCAACAAACCCGAAGTTAAGTGTAATCACATCATCAGGATTGGTCGCATCAGCATGATCCAACTGACCAAACTGTTTGTAGCTATAAGTACCGTCATCATTGATGGTCAATGTGAAGATTGTCGTAGCCCCAGCTTTACCGGTATAGGTATCGCCAACCAATGTCACCACAACAGCAACTCCGTTAGAAGTCAACGCGCCGCCTTTTTGTGAGCCGCCAGACGTAAAGCTGCCAGCAACAGGGTTCACTGTTCCAGGACCATCGCCCATATAATCAACACTCAATGTGCCGCTCACTGTCTGTGATCCGTGATCATCCACATAAGTCTCGTCTACCTTGAT
>JAVEVE010000003.1:245131-276454 GCA_034005165.1 Pseudobdellovibrionaceae bacterium
CGCCAGACGTAAAGCTGCCAGCAACAGGGTTCACTGTTCCAGGACCATCGCCCATATAATCAACACTCAATGTGCCGCTCACTGTCTGTGATCCGTGATCATCCACATAAGTCTCGTCTACCTTGATAGTCGCATTCTCAACACATGGCTGATGATCAATGTCTTCTACAGTAAAGGAAACAGTTGCAGAAGATGGGTCTCCATCTTGGTCAAGAATTGTATAGGTAAAGCGATCTGTTCCGATAGTAGTATTGTATGACGTATATTTGTATGCACCATCAGAACCAATCACTAGAACACCGTAGGTCCCGTTGATTGTAACAGTACCCGTTTGTGGGATTACATGTACAGTGCCATTAAAGTCAACTTCAGACACAATATATCCTGGGGCATCCTCACCAATATAATCATTCGTCGTGACATTTCCTATTACCGAGACATTCGGGTCAACAACAGTTACAACATCATTCACTGCTATAGGCGCATCATCATGGACATTGATCTGAATAGTTCCTGTTGCCGTATCTCCATCAGAATCAGTTGCAATCACTCCAAAATTCAAAGTAATCACATCGTCGGGATCGGTGGCATCAGCATGATCAAGTTGACCATATAGCTGAAATTCATAGGTATTGTCAGGATTAAGGGTAAGCTCGAAGATCATCTCACCACCCGCAGTCCCTACATATTGATTGCCAACTTGTGTAACTACAACAGGCACACCGTTAGAGGTCAAAGATCCACCCATAACAGAACCGGAAGCAGAGAAGCCTGGGGCTCCAGCCAGAGCAACTGTCCCGGGGCCATCAGCACCGAAATCGACAACAATGGTTCCGTTAACAGTTTGAATACCTGACTCGTCAACCAGAGTCTCATCAACAACTTCAGGAACGATGTCAAGAGTTGGCTTGGTATCCAGGTCCCCAACCGTCAGGGTCAATTTTGCGGAAGCTGTATCTCCATCTTGATCCTGAATCGTATATACGAACGCATCGCTTCCAAGAGCTGCATTGAAGGAGGTGTAGCTATAAGAACCATCAGCACCAATCACCAAGACACCATAAGTTCCGTTTATAGAAACAGTGCCGATTTGAGGCACATTATAGCTTGTTCCATTGAATTCGACTTCACGAACAACATATCCCGGAGCATCTTGGCCGACAGAGTCATTCAATGTTACGTCACCCGTAATCGTCAAAGTATTATCAGGAACTGTTTGGGAATCATCAGCCGCAACAGGAGCATCATCCAAAACATTAATGGTAATTGTTGTATCAGCAAAATCTCCATCGGAGTCCGTAGCCGTCACACCGAAGGTCAAAGAGATCGAGTCGTTCGGATTTGTTCCGTCTGCATGATCCAAAGGTTTGAACTGGGTAAAGACATATCCGCCTGTTGCAGAATCCATTGTCAAGGTGAAGACAACTTCCCCACCGGCAGTTCCAACATACTGACCGCCTATAAGAGCAACAGAAACAGTAACACCGTTAGAGGTCAACGTTCCACCAGCTAATGAACCACCGGAGGAATGTGTTGTATTAAATCCGTAAGTACCAGGGCCATCCACACCAAAATCAGCAACCACAGTTCCTGACACACTATTGGATGTGGAAATATTACTTTCATCCAAAATAGATGTAGAAGACTGGATTGTAGGAGCAACATCCAAATCCGTAACTTCAATAGATAAGGTCGCTGTATCGGTATCCCCATCACAATCAGCCATAGCGTATGTGAAACGGTCTGTTCCCAGAGACGTATTAGCGGAAGTATAAGTGTATGTCCCGTTTGAATTGATAACAAGCGTACCATATGTACCAACTACAGAGGTCGATCCACCTGCCGGAACAGCATAGCTGGTGCCATTGAATTCAACCGCAGTGACATGCCCGTTCCCATCTGTGCCGGCGTCATCATTCGCCAATACATCGCCGGTAACAACCAGCGGATCAGATCCAACGCTTGCGGTATCATTTGCAGCAACCGGACCATCATCATGAACATCAATCGTAATGGTTGAGGTGACAGCATCACCATCAGAATCCGTAGCCGTCACACCGAAAGTCAGCGTCAAAACATCATCCGGATTTGTACTATCCGCATGGGTCAACGGACCATATTGGGTAAATGTGTATTCGCCTGTTGCCGAATCAATCACCAATGTGAAAACAACAGTTCCATTTGCAGTACCCGTATAGGTATCCCCTGTATGAGTAACCACAACCGGAATCTGACAGGATAAAAGATCAGGACCGACAGATCCGCTATATGCAAAACTGTCATTGAATGTCAAGACACCCGGACCATCACGACCATAATCAACAACGACAGTACCGGTCGCAGAGCCAAGATTGGTTTCATCAACAACAGCAGAAGATGCCAGAACATCGGGCTTGTCATCAATCGGTGTTGGTGGCACACTTGGGCCAACTTGACCAGAAACATAAGGGATGGTGGGAATAGTAGGAGAATTGTAGTTAAGTGCCGTCGGAGCAATCGGACCGATCGGATCTTCACCGCCGAATGAAGCTCCATCAATAGAGCTGTTAAAGCCATAACCGCGACTAGAGGATGTAGGAGTCCCACCGGCATCACCGGCAGCTGGCTCGATATTTGCAAAATCATTTCCTGCGGCAGGCTCAACTTGTGCAATTTTTTCTGCAGATGGGGCTGGCTCACCGGCAGCTGGCTCAATATCAGGTGCAGCTTCACGCAATTGGGTAACCGGAGGAGCCTCCGCAACCACAGTTTCAGCAACAGTCGGAATTTCAACCAACTTACAGGATGCCAACAAAGCAGATCCATCAACGACAGCGCCGTCCGCCAAAGTCATCACCGGAGGCAGCTCTGTATTTGCTGCAGCAAAATAATTGTTAAGAATAAGAACCCCGCCATTCGGGAAAGACAAAATCAAATTCTGTCCCGCCTGTACAGCACTCACATTGCTAAGATCAAAGCCCATCTGGTACTCATGACCCGGCTCAATATTGGCTTCAATGACCTGCCCCGCATGAGGCTCGGACAAAGCGATAATTCCGCTCTCTGTGCTTCCGAACTGGACAGGGCCGTGCTCTAATTGCCCTTGCAGCTCATCAGGGTAAATAATGGTATTATCGGACAATTGGATAAGGGTATCACGTCCGCAAGACTGGGAAGAATTAGCAAGCTCCTCGAAATTCTCGATCACAAGACGTGATCCATCGCGGAAGGAAATTTCCAGCTCGCCCTTCGTAGTCAATTGCATTGTAGAAATGCTATCTTGGGAGAAAGACAAAGTATTAACCTGACCGGGTTGCAAAGTTACTGGCAGATCAAAAACTTTTTGTGCGGTTGTTATTCCGACTTCATTGACATCTTTGGGCATATGAATGCTCCCCCTATTAATTTATTAAACAAGTACGTCGCTCGAACATATAGTAAGCATGTTTATACACAACTCAAGCTAATACATGTGTTGAAAGTCCAAGAGAAGTATCATATTTTTAACCCCCACGTCAATAAATTATGAAAAAAACTTATACCTCTTTTGCTTTTACTAAAACTTATAGGAAAATTCCAAATATTCCCCTAATAAATAAATATTAGATCAAACTAATGTAAAAAGAAGGACGCGCCGCACAATATATTTAGGCCAACATATTGTTTTTTATATATAAATTGACTTTAAAATAAGATTTGCCATTCCAACAGCCCTGTCTTATAATACGCCCAAGGCCCCGGTACGATCCTTGTGCCACCCGGACAAACCGCGTGGTAGGAGGGTGAAGTACCGGGGTCATTCCTTAGTAATGACCTAATAAACCCGAATCACCTCCCATGACACTCAGACTGGAAAAAGTTAGCATCCTTGTTGTAGAGGATATAGCCCCGATGAGAAATCTGATCATCGGTGTTCTTGAAGCCCTTGGTATCGGAAAGATCCACAGTGCCGAACATGGGGGAAGTGGCTTTGCTCTGTTCAAGCAGCTCAACCCTGATATCATCATCACAGATTGGGAGATGGAGCCGGTCAGCGGTTTCGAGATGATTCACAAAATCAGAAATGACCCGACTTCCCCGAACAAAACCGTCCCCATCATACTGATTACAGGCTACAGCGCAAAAAATAGGGTTATTCAGGCACGGGATATTGGGGTAACAGAGTTTCTGACAAAACCTTTTACTGGTCAAGACCTCGCCAAAAGGATCGCCCATATAATCAATCGTCCGAGAGACTTCATCGAAACAAATAATTTTTTTGGACCTGATCGCAGACGGCGAAAAATTGATGACTATGAAGGTCCCAAACGGCGCCAAAGAGACGATGGTAGCGGAAAAAAAGATGCATGGGACATCAATATTGAATAAATTTTTACCCTTCTATGTTCAAATATAATCAGTCACAGACAAACATAGCTATTATATTCAAGAGACAAAATGAGCAAATCTGAGTCAAAAGTGCGAGTTTACAAAGCCTCGAAATCTTTGCAGATAAAAGCAGGCGTAGGGGATTTCACGCCGGATAGATTGATTAAGGCCGATCGTGTTATCGAAGAGAATAACGTGGATTTCAGCGAAATTGCGGACCTGTTTCTTTTAACGCTACTTGAAGGAATTAAAAAGGCCAAAGCCGGGGCAGGCACACCTGATGACCTGATTGCAGGCCTCGTGCGCCCGGTTATGTCTTTGAAAGCTCACGGCAAGATGTTTAAATTCGATCTAGTGTCTTCGCTAGCTGATATTGTTCTGGGCTTTCTGGAACACATCAAAGAATTGGATGCGGACGTTATCGATATTGTCGAAGCGCACCACAAAACGCTTAGCCTCATCATTAAAAAAGGCATTCGCGGAGATGGGGGAGGAAGCGGTCCGCTTCTGAAAGCCGAATTGAATGATGCTTGTCGCCGTTACCAAATCAAGAATGCGCACAACTTTGTTAGCCACTAAGCAAGCAGCAGCAAAGTCTTGTGCCTAACCATGCCCACCTAAAAGGTCAAACGTCTAGCCTGACGGATCTGTGGAATAGATTCAATCTTGGCAAAAACATCATTGGATACAGGCTCATCAACAGACACAAGCGCAACAGCCGTCTGCCCTGATCCGATACGCCCTAAACGGAAGTCTGCAATATTGCATCCCGCCTCAGACAGAACAGTCCCCAGCGCACCGATCATACCTGGACGATCTTCGTTCTTAATCAAAAGCATATGCGGGGTAAGAGCCGCCTCAATCGGAACACTCTCGATTTCAACAATGCGCGGCTCACGCCCACCGAACAACGTGCCCGTCGCACCATGAACACCATTTTCGCAGTCAATACGTATAGAAATTGCCGCAGACCACTCATCAGAATGATCGACATATCTGTCGCTCACTTTGATTTTCTTGGACTTGGCAATCTCGGGCGCATTCACCATGTTAACATGTTCTGATATTTGCTCAAGAACAGCTGCAAGGACACTCGCCGTCAACGGGCGTGTATTGACCTGCGTCACAGATCCGATATAGGAGATCTCAATTGCCTGAATCCCGCTCTCGACAATTTGCCCGGCCAGCTTTCCAACATGGGACGCTAACGCCATGTATGGCTTAAGTTTTGGAGCATCTTCTGCTGAAATAGACGGCATATTGATAGCATTTATCACAGCCCCCTTAAGCAGAAAATCGGAAATCTGCTCAGCAACCTGAATAGCAACATTAACTTGCGCTTCTGAAGTAGACGCCCCCAAATGCGGCGTACAAATGACATTCGGATGACCAAACAGAATATTTTCTTTTGCAGGCTCCACTTCGAAAACATCAAGCGCCGCACCTGCGACTTTTCCTGAGTCAAGAGCCACTTTCAAGTCAGCTTCAACAATCAATCCTCCACGGGCACAGTTTACAATCCGCACGCCATCTTTCATCTTGGAAATTGTAGCCGCGTTAATCATATGATTAGTCTTTTCAGTTTTCGGAACATGGATCGTAATAAAGTCCGACTGAATCAACAGATCTTCCAGATCAACTCGCTCCACCCCCAGCTCTTCTGCACGCTCTGCGGTCAGAAACGGATCATAAGCAACAACTTTCATGCCAAGCCCCAGCGCACGATTCGCAACAATCGCCCCGATATTTCCGCAACCGATAATCCCAAGAACTTTAGCATAAAGCTCAACGCCCATAAATTTGCTTTTTTCCCATTTTCCCTCATGCGTAGAAACACTGGCTTGCGGAATTTGTCGAGCCAAGGCCATCATCATAGCAATCGCATGTTCTGCAGTTGTAATCGAATTTCCGAACGGGGTATTCATAACCACAATCCCCGCTGCCGTTGCCGCAGGAACATCTATCGTATCAACACCGATTCCAGCGCGCCCGATCACTTTAACATTTTTGGCTGCAGCAATAACATCAGCCGTAATTTTAGCAGAGGACCGACACGCGATCCCATCATATTCCCCGACAACAGACACTAACTCCTCAGGGGACAACCCAACCTTGATATCATAGGAGATACCATTTCTTTGAAAAATCTCTTCGGCGAGTTTGTCCATTTTATCGGCAATAAGAACTTTAGCCATGATCTGTCTCCTGGAAAAAATAACCTCGATCGAGGTTTTTACTAAATACTTGCGAAGTGTACCTTCTTTTTACTGCAAAGCAACTCTCCTCAGGGATTCGAACCCAGAATTTTTATCCCGGAAAAAAACTATGGAAAAAGACTAACGCGGCTATCATCTTGCAAAATCACATAAATTCGGATAGCACAGATTCATGACCATTCGCATGACCTCCTTGCCCAACGGGCTCAGAATTGTAACAGACAGCGCAACCGAAATTGAAAGCCTGGCCATAGGTTTTTGGGTCGGTGTTGGCACACGCCATGAGCAGCGCGCCGAAAACGGCATCGCCCACATGCTTGAACATATGATGTTCAAAGGAACAACCTCACGATCAACTAAGGATATATCTGATCTTATCGAAGATGCAGGTGGTCATTTTAATGCCTACACATCCCGCGAAATTACAGCATATTATGTCCGCATTCTAGCGGAGCATTTGGACTTGACCCTAGATGTTCTGTCCGACATGTTGCAAAACTCAACTTTCCCGCAGGAAGAAATCGAAAAAGAGCGCACAGTCATTTTACAAGAAATAAAAATGTACGAAGATAGCCCAGATGACCTTGTCTTCGACTATTTGCTGCAATCTTCTTTTCCTAACCAGTCAGTCGGCGCATCAGGATTAGGAACTCCTGAGATTGTCTCGAAAGTAAGTCAAGCAGATCTGAAAGCCTATATATCAAAACATTATTCGCCTGACCGCATAGTAATCTCCTGCGCAGGGGATATAGACCACGACACCTTCGTCAAAAAAGTTGAAAAATATTTCACGAAAGTTCCGGCACCTTCCACAATGGGATCAAATCCGGGATTTATTCCCGCATCTTATCAGCCAACCCATTCCCTGGTGGAAAAAGATACAGAGCAAGCCCATATAATTCTGGCTTTTAAGGGTCTATCAAAAATGGATGACCGTTACCCTGTCCAGAGAATTCTTTCCAACATTCTGGGAGGTGGGACATCTTCACGCCTCTGGCAGGAAATCCGTGAAAAGCATGGACTCGTTTATACGATCCAGACTTTCCATGATTCATATAGCGACATCGGACTATTCGGTATGTACGCAGGCACAGGCCCTGAAGAACTTGGAAAACTTGTGCCCCTCGCCATTAACCAAATCAATTCTATTGCGGATGGCGTAACCGAGCAGGAAGTCAGCCGCGCAAAAACACAAATCACATCCAGTGTACGCATGTCGCGAGAGAAAATGCTGACCCGTGTAGATCAACAAGGGCGGTATGTTCTCAATCATGATACCGTCTTCGAGACTGCCCCCTTTGTTGAAAAGATTATGGCCGTAACAGCAGACGATGTTGTAGCTTTGGCACGCGAGATTTTTTCAGGGAAATTAATGATCTCGGCGATTGGCCCACTCAAAGAGCTTCCCCCTGCAGAAGAGATTGAAGCCATGCTGGCTAAAAAGTACGCCCGATAAAATTAAAAAGAACTTAAGCGCGCCCTGTCTCTAATGATACCGAAGCAGGATCGATGCCGATACGCGCATAAGCCCTGTCCCATACTGCATGGCGAGGCATATTGAACAACAGATTATAGTCAGCATCCGCTATCAACCACAAACTCTCTTGCAATTCCCGCTCCAATTGCCCCGGTCCCCAACCTGCATACCCCAGTGCAAGCACCCCCTCTTGCGGACACTCCCCTTCGGCAAAAGCCTGTAAAGCCTCAAGATTGGCGCTCACACTAATCCGTTCGTCAACCTTGATGGTATTCTCGTGCACAAAATCAGGTGTATGAATCAAAAAACCGTGTTGAATTTCAACAGGCCCCCCATTGAGCAATTCGACATTCTGGCGTTTAACATCAACAGTCTCAAGACCTGCTTCTTTAACCAATTGTTCGAAGCTCAGCTCTGTCAAAGGTTGGGAGATTACAATCCCCATAGCACCCTGAGAATGATGAGAAATAAGATAAATAACAGCTTTCCGGAAACGCAGATCATCCATGCCCGGCATAGCCAGAAGAAGTTTTCCTGCCAAATATGTTTCCTTATCCTCTGTCGCCATAAAGGGAAATATATAGTGTTTTAAATGGGAGTAAAGAAAATTACAAACCACTGCCTCCCTTACTTATTGTAAAACAGCTTGTATCAAACGCCCTCTCCCAGTAAGAAAATTGCATGACGCCACATCAGTCACATACCTATAGAACCGACATTCAAGGAATCAGAGCATTAGCCGTCCTGATAGTCATGTGTTTTCATATCTGGCCTTCTTCTCTGCCTGGTGGCTTTATCGGCGTAGATGTCTTCTTTGTCATCTCAGGGTTCCTGATTACCGGTATCCTGATCCGAGAAGCAGAGAAAACGGGAACACTCTCTATCCGGAACTTCTATGCCCGTCGCATTCGCAGGCTATTCCCTATGGCAGGCTTGGTACTTGGGGCAACACTTCTGGCGCTCCCGCTCATGCCAAAAGCTTTCTGGCCGGAGACAATATATCATGTTCTCGCCAGTACATTTTATGTCGAGAATTTATGGTTGGCAGCCCAGTCCATCGATTATCTGGATTCAGAAAACCTTCCTGGTCCGCTCCAGCATTTCTGGTCTCTTTCAGTCGAAGAACAATTCTACATGTTCTGGCCGTTACTGATTATTCTGGCCTGTAAATGGAATAACAAGAAAAACACCCCACACCAAATTCGTAAACACGCTGTTTATACACTGGCGACAATAACAACCCTGTCCTTCATCATATCTGTCATCCTCACACAGACAGACCGCTCTCTGGCCTACTTCATTACGCTGGCCAGACTTTGGGAGTTGGGATTAGGTGGCCTCCTCGCATTGCTGCCTCTTTCCTTCTTACGAACAAGTATCAATACAACCCTAGCCTTGATTGGCCTCTCCTTGATTATTTATGGTTCATGGTTCATTTCATCTGCATCGGATTTTCCAGGATACCTTGCTATACTCCCGACTGCAGGAGCTGTACTTTTGCTGATTGCCTCTCCGGACAATCCTGTCAACGCACGCCTGCTCGGCAATCCGGCAATGAAATACATAGGCGATATATCCTACTCTCTCTATCTCTGGCACTGGCCGATTATCATCTTTGCCAAATATCAGGGGTGGCAACCCGATCTACTTTCAGGATTCGCAATTTTCGGACTGACCTTTCTTCTTTCAGCAGTCAGCAAGCCAGTCATAGAAGATTATTTTCTCAAATCTGAGGCCTGGAAGACATCGGACCGTAAAGCATTCACTTTGGCTTTTGGGACGATGGGGATACTTGTTATAGCCTGCTCATCGCTCTTTATGACAATACAACCTGGTAAGTCTTTCAGCCCTGATGCTCTTCACCCAGGCATCCTAATTGCTGGGGAGAGCATGAAGAACACTCATAAAATAACACCCATCCCTCCTCTTGAATTTGTAAAAAGAGATCTGCCGGATCTTTATGCACACGGATGTCACGCCTCTCACGCAGCCACCACACCATTGACCCCTTGCAAGGCGGGGCCAAAAGAGTCTCCCGTAAAAATTTTCCTCATCGGCGATTCTCATGCAGCCCAATGGTGGCCAGCTCTCAAATCTTTAGCCGATAAAAATAATTGGCAAATATCCTCTTATACGAAATCATCCTGCGCCCCTCTGGATACAGATACCCTTCATGACGGAAAGCTCTATACAGAATGTCGTGACTGGGCCATTGCAGTAGAGGACGATATCAAGCGTGCTCCGCCGTCAGTAATTATCTATACCCAAGCCGCAGATCAACGTCTTGCAAAAGGCGGGGATCAGGCTTCCCAAAGCAAAATCATGGCAGAGATTTTAAGAAAGAAATGGCAAACTTGGAAAGATATGGGCATCAAAGTTATCATAGTTGCGGACACGCCTGTACTTGGAAGAAACTATCTGGAATGCCTCGGCACAGATCAGGAATGTCCTGCCCAATCCAGAAAAAATGCGCCGGACCCGGTACTGGAAGCCATCACATCCGACAATCAAAAAGACATCCGGCTAATAAACCCCTCTCCGCTCATTTGCCCGCAAGATATCTGTCCTCCCGTGATAGGCAATATCGTAGTCTGGCGTGACACACACCACATCACAGCAACGATTGCCCAAAGCTTTTCGGATATTTTCGAAACTGAAATCAAAGCGGCATTAACGGAGTAAAGCCACTATTCAAAAACACCACAATGTAAGGAAAATGGTGGACCCAATCGGGATCGAACCGACGACCTCTTGCATGCCATGCAAGCGCTCTCCCAGCTGAGCTATGGGCCCTTCACTAAAAGGGACAGGGGCTATGAATAATCATTTCATAGCCCCTAATCAAGCAGATTTTTATCCAAATCTCTATTTTTTCAGAGAATCACGTATTTCGCGGAGCAACACAATATCTTCCGGTGTCGGAGCTGGTGCAGCAGGCGCTGCTTCTTCTTTTTTCTTGAGCTTATTGGTCCCTTTTACGACCCAGAATACAAACCAGGAAACAGCCAGGAAGTTAATAACGGCATTGACCATGACGCCATAACTAATAACGGGGATGCCTGCTTCTTTTGCGGCCGCCAGCGTCGGATAGGATTGATCCCCGCCCAACTGGATAAAATAGTTCGAAAAGTCAACACCCGCCATCATCCATCCGATGATCGGCATCAAAATATCACCGACTGCGGAGTTGACAATTGCGGTAAAGGCAGCCCCCATAACAATACCGACCGCCATATCAATCACATTGCCACGGGCAATGAAGTCTTTGAATTCATTCAACATAGGTTACTCCTCTGAATTTATCTAATTCCAAGGGAGTGCCATAAAAAAACCGCCGGATCAAGACCCGGCGATTAGATTATAAGCCTTACGAAAATATTATTCGCGGTTACCCAGCAAATGCAAGATCGACTGGAACATAGCAATAAAGCTGATATAAAGATTTAATGCTGCAACCCATGACAGGCGGCTAGTAGCTTCATTATCAGCATACGGAGAGTAAATCTCTTTCATATCCTGTGTCTGCCAAGCGGTCATTCCTGCAAACAGAACAATAGACACAACAGACAAAAGGTTAGACATCATGCTACCGAAGCCATAATCCGCAACAAACATGGACAATCCCATATTTACCAAGGACAAAACGATCAAACCGATCATTCCCATAAAAAGGAAGGTGCGCATCGGACTAAGATCACGTTTGGTGGTATATCCGAAGATACTAACCCCGAGGAACATAGAAGACGCAATAAAGAACGCCTTGGCAATGCTTTCACCGTTATAAATGGCTAGCAGAGTAGAGAAGCACAACCCATAAGATACGGCAACAGCCAAGAACGAAATTCCCAAGGCTTTGGAGCTCATGCGAGCAGGGTTAAAGCCAAACATGGTAATAGCAAGCGGTGCAAAAATAACCAGGAACTTCTGGGGCCCAGCCATAAAGAAGCTGGTTAGCTGGGCATCATGAACAAACCATGCCACGACAGCGGTTACAAAGACCCCTAAAGCCATGCGGTTATAAATCCGCAACATATGGGACCGCAAACCGGCGTCAACAGATGCAGCGCTAAGTTGGGCTGATCGCATAAAAGAAGAATTGTCTGACATCTCTTTCATTACCTCCACGAAGAGTTATATAGACTAACACTTCTATTATATAGGACAATTTTAGTCCGCGGCAAAGCAAAACCGACCGAAAAACAAAAAAAATATATCCTGTTCAGAATCAAGGTGTTATGTCATGATTCGCCCTATGAGCGAGCCTATGTCACTTCTGGAATGGATGGAGCTGTTAAGTTATCTGGCAACCATAATCGGTATCCCGATGGCCATCTATATTTTTGCCCATCAAGAGAAAAAAGAGCGCCGCATCGAATTACAGGAAATATTTGATAAGCTCATGGCGCACTATACGGATATTCAGGAAAAGCTTTTTGAACATCCCGAATTGGATATTCATGACAAACCCTTAACAGATATTGAAGATCAACGCCGTCAGTATATCTTGTACGAGATGGTTGTCTCTCTGTTTGAGCGCAGCTTTATTCTGCTCCACGGCGAAGATGATCCGGATTATAAACGTATGTGGAACTCTTGGGTGGACTACATCAAGCAATGGCTGGTTCATAAGAATTTTAGGGATCAATTACCGCTCCTTATGGAAGGAGAGGACAAGGAATTTGTTTCCTATATGTCAGCGATATCCGGACTTGAACTGAAACCATAATGGATTTTCTTTTGCTCGAAACGCCCCTCTGGATATTACTGGGATTTGCAGCCTCATTATTTAATACAGCTATACCGCTCATTCAGGAAAAATTTAAGGGCAATGGATTTGCCGTAGCTGTCTGGGTCAAAATCGCAGTTGTCGTTATATCTTTACCCATCGTTCTTTATATGGGCATGCCAACCGACAAAGGCTTTTATATTCTGACAGCCACATCAGCAATCATCTGGTGTATCAATGACATCATCTATTTCCGGACGATCCCGATTGTCGGTGCAGGCGTTGTCTCACGCATATTACCGGCATCGGTTATTCTAGCCTTTGTGGTCTGGTTCTTTTTTGACCCTGCCCTGCTCGAGAAGTATATGGATAACCCCAAACAGGGAATAATGATCTCCGGAATAGTCCTCCTCTCGGTCGTATTCGCGATTATGATGAAGTCATGTCCGATCACATTAAAAGGCATCAAACTTATCTGGTTTGTCGTGCTTGCCGCAGCAATCGGCCCATTAATTGACAAGCTGGCTCTCAACATTGCCGTATCAGGAAGCGCAGGGGAAAACGCAACAAATGCCAATCAGGCTCCGTTTGCGTTTATGTTTGCGCAAGGTCTGATTATGCTGATCCTATGGACAAGCTTTTCCCTCATCAGGAAACCAATCACAAAGCAGATTTTTTTGGCAAAGGAATCTGTAAAAGCTGGCCTATCCATTGGTGTTGTTGCAACCATCAAACTCGCATTAAAGTTTCAAGCTCTCGTCTATTGCGAGCATCCGGCACTCCTTTCAGTCATTCTTTTTACAGATGCCCTCTGGATAATTTTGTATTACAGGCTGACAGGGAGAGAAGATCACAGCAAAATATGGGCAGGCTTGGGATTAGTCGGGTGTGCTGCAGCTCTTATACTGGTCAAAAGCCTCTGACCACGCTAAATAAGATACTTATAGCTATTTTGAAGGAAAATTTGACGATGAAGATAAAATTTGTCATATTACTGGCTCTTGGACTAACCACTCTAACCCTCTCCGCCTGCGGAAATACTTTAAACGGGGCCGGACGGGACATGGAAAACTGGGGACGTGCGGTTCAAAATACGTTCTAGAAACAAAAGGAAGAAGATAATGAGACGATTCTTGGCACTTTTGGCTGTAATGGCTTTTACAACACCGGCTTGGGCCGACAATGACTTTTCGGCCGGTCAAATGCAAAGCGATGCCTACGCAGCCTTTGACGATCCTGTGAACGAATTTGACCCTAACGCGATTGAACCGGCAGCAGGAAACGAAGACGCAGCAATTATAAATGATGTTGAAAGCGTTGAAGAGGAAGAGGAATCTGATGCGACACAAACATCGCTACCTGAAGACCATATTCAGGAATAAGACAGATTAAAGACAAAGCGGCCCCTTAATAAGGGGCCATTTTCTTATCTTGACAGTCGAACGGGAGCCAACACCCAAGCCTGTCCCTTAGATTTCATGACACCAGCTATAGAAGCGGCCTGCTCACCGTACCCCCAGAACACATCACCTCGAACAGGCCCTTTGATTGCGCCTCCTGTATCCTGCGTTACAACCAAGCGCTGTATGCGGGCATCAGATTGAACCGGGCTTTCTATATCCAGATAGACAGGCAATCCGTACGAAAGAAACACGGGGTCTATGGCCAATGATCTTTCTGCCGTTAATACAACCCCCTGAGCGCCGACAGGCCCATCCGTTTCCAGACGCCTGAAGAAGACATAGGATTTATTGGCCCGCATCAGATCTTTCGCTTCAGAAGGATGTCCACGCATCCATTCACGAATGGCCTGCATAGAAACAGTTTCCTTCGTTAACTCCCCCCGATCAATCAAGATTTTACCGATAGCCGTGTAAGGATGACCATTCTGCCCGTCATAGCCAACACGAACCGTTTGCCCGCTAGGCAGGACAACAACACCCGAGCCTTGAATTTGTAAAAAGAAAGCGTCAGCCGCATCATTCACCCAAAGAAGCGGGATATCCTGAGCACGAGGCAGCTTCCCGTCCTCGATTCCTGCGCGATCTTCATACGGCTTTAACTGTCCCGAAACAACACGACCGGCTATGCGCTGTCCTTTCAACTCATCTCTAAACTCCCCCAGATTGACCATAACTAGATCATTCGGGCGAGTACGCAAAGGAATCGCATATTCGGATGTTTTGATCTCTGATCCGTAAAGGGTTGGCTCGTAATAGCCTGTATATAACCCTTGTGTATTCCCGTCATTGGTCAACGCATATGGTTTGAAATAAGTCTCAAGAAAATATCTGGCCGACTCGGGACTACTCAAATCCTGATCAGGCAAGTGCTGACAGACAGCCTTGAGATCAGAAATAGTTCCAAGCAAAGGATCTGACCCAAGAGGTTTTGCATCATCAAGATTCTTAATCTTCTCACACGATTGCCCGAAAGCCGACAATGCTTCTTGCTGGGCATCGACAGTCCATCCTTTCAGATCTTCAAAACGACTCTCTTTTAACTCAAGAATATCAGGAACTTTATCCCCAGAGGATTGTGGTGAAGGACCTTGTGTGCATGCACTCATAGAAAGAGAAAGAAGAAGAAGAAGAGAAAGTTGAAAAGTTCGCGTCACAAAACACCTCCTGCAAAAGAACTATGGCCGGATGTTAGCACCCGGCCATAGAAATAAAAACTGGTTTTAGAAATTTTCCGGCTTAGCCATCGCCCATTTTCTTGATACCTTCGACGCCCTTTCCAAGTGCGCCAACACCGCCTCGCAAGCTACCGATCATACCTTGAGTCATCTGGGATCCACCGATAGCCGCATAGTTGGTCAGATTTTGCGCAGGATCTCCAGCCATATCACCGAACGTATCCACAGAGGCCCCCATCCAACGCAAGATCTTGTTTGGAATTAGGTCAATCAGTTTAAAGGACGACAGGGCCATAATATAGATCACAACAGCATACATGATCGTATAGAAGAATTGGTCAAGTGGCCCGCGAACCATATCAAGGATTGTACTTGCCTCAGGTGTACCACAAGCAACGCCTGTCATATTCACACCGCCAACGTTGTAAACCGCCAGGTCAAAGATAGAGTTAAAGACAATCGCCATAGCTGCAAAGATACTGACCGCTGCGATCAATCCGAAGACAATCAAAATAGGCCGCAAGAATATCTCGAAAATCAGGAAGTATCCGTTAAGTGCTGCACTACCCGGCAATCCGTCACCGTCAATGCGGATATGCGCCAAAGCCCAGAGAGGGACCCCAACCATAGCCTCAAATATACCTTTAACCCAGTTACCAACGGCAAAGAAGAAATACACGAACGGCAAGAATGGGAGAACATAATACAGAATGAAGCCCGCAGTCAGCGTAATGGTCGCTGCCGTATAAAGCAAAGAAGATGCTCCTTCCGCAAATGGCCCGATCACTTCCGAATCAAACATCTGGGCAACTTGTCCAGTAAGCGCCAAAGCAAGGTTTCTGATCGAAGCTTCAACCAAACTTTTACCCAATGCTGTCATCAAAGCCAGAGGGTGTGTAGTCTGGTTCACAGGATCTTTCAGATCGAATAAGCCCTGAGTCCCAAACAACCAGTTCAAGAAGTCAAAAGAAATATTACCTGACTTGGGCTTCATCGAGATAGATGCACCTGACCATGCCATATCAATCTGATAGAGCTTCCCGGCTGCAATCACTTCCTGTTCACCACGGCCGGTCTTGAGTGAGGCCGTTCCGGACATACCGGTAGAGTTCGCACCACCAACAGTAATATTCTGATCGTTCATTTTCTTCTGCGAGAGAACGGAACGCTGGATCTGCGGCCACTTGGATACTTGTGGCGCTTTCCACACAGAACCTACCAAAGCCCCGTTAGATTGGGCGATGTGGTTGTACCACAAGCCTGCACCAGCCCATCCTCGAGCAAGCAGATCATCTGTAATAATATACTTACCAGTGTTTTTCGAAGAAATATCGTCAATCTCCGCATACAGCGCTTCACGAACAATATTCTCCATTACACTAGCAGCAATCGCCCCGGTGGCACCCGTTGGAGGTACCAGACCAGGAGAACCGCTCGCATAACCGGGATCACTACAAACATCACCGGTAAAATAATCCGCCAGAACAGCATTGATCCATTCCGTATCCGGCTCCATATGTTTAGCTGCTGTCAGGTTTTTCTTGTCAACAGGACAAAGCTTCTGAACGTAATAAAGAGAATGAATCTTGAAATCTTCATCACCGCTGGAATCAATCACATTGCTAACACCCGAGTCTGTACAAAATCCCCAATGTGGCCAGACTTTATTATTGTACTTACCCCACAAATGGCGGACGAGCTCGTAATATCCCTCTTGCATTGCTACAGCTCCGGGTGACTCCAGAGCATTCTGCGGAAGAACCAATTCACCGCAGATAGGCTTAACATAGCCAAGCTGGGTTGAATACTCGGACGTACATCCACGATCTCCAAAACGGATAGTAAAGCTGGTGTTATCGAAGAATCCGAGCGTTCCCAGATAATCTGTATCTTCCATCAGCATCGAGTTAGTTGAAGGATCCCCAGAGCGAACCAAATATGCGTTAATAATAGTTTTTTCTTCGTCTGCTGCCCCAACCGCTGTAGCACAAGTCCCACCACCTCCTGAGAGCGGTTGTGTATTAAACTCCATATAACCTTCTTCAATAGCCTTACAAGCATGCGCCAGCATCATAAATTTAAGAAGCCCGTTTGCGTCAGGCTTTTGGGGTTTGGCAACCATCCCCTCGACCATGTGTCCGCTTGACAGCTTGGTGTTAAAGACCATCCAACCATTAGTTGCAAAATTTGACCCATATTTGGCAGCATACAAGACAATAAATTGTGCCGAGTTCATACCAAAACCTACAGGCACAAGGAGTCCGATCCCAACAATCAGGCGCAAAGGCGCCCAAACAGTGTTGAAACGCTTCCCGAAAGGAACCCCGGTTTGTGCAGTTTCAGCAATAATAACGACAACGAAATACAAAAGTATAAAGCTGGCAATGACCAATAGTCCGATACTATAAAACTCGAACAAAGCGTGCAGAGCTTCATGGAAAGGCCAAGGAAATGCCCCCGGTGTATATACCGAGCCAGAATTTAACAAACTACCGCTGGATCGGAAACAAGTTGCCGCCGCCACAGACACGCAAGAGTTAAAGAGATCAGGAATTCCGAAAACACGATCCAGAAGGATAAAGGCCAAGTCCTGTTCACCATTTTGGTAAGCACTATATCCCGGAGTCCCGAAGAAATAGCTGAGAGAAACAGCAGCCATAGCCTGTGGCACAACAGAAAACAGCATCATTGCTCCTTGGATAACCATCAGGAACAAACCAAGCAATATCACGTAAAAGAGAATAATCTGGTCAATGTTCTCACGCCGGTATTTTAACCCGCGCCCCGCCTGAACAACCACGTCCAGAATATTATAGCGACCGATATTATGTGCTTTTAGATAAGGGTGGCCGCTCGGCAGCAGTCTGACACCGGAATAAACCTGAGCCACAAAGTACGCAAAATAGGCAAAGCCTGTAAAGAACAGGTCTACAATCCGCGGCAAAATCTGCGGAAATAGAACATATTTCGCAACACTTACTGTTTGTTGTCTAGACACCGCCATGTAATCTCCTCACACCACATAGACCACCGATTTTATTATACCTGAAAAAACTCATATTTTCCTCAATAAAATCATTATTTAACCGCGACTTGACCCGGACTAACCTCCGGGACCACTCATTTTTGCCTCTGTATCATTGGCTTTGCTCATAACCTTACCCAAAGTACGTCCCGTACCTTTAGAGAAATCACCAATACCCTCGGCAATACTGCCTGTAAATTGGTATCCGGCAAACGCTGTATTTCTGACCAGGTTTTCCGCCGGATCGGATGCGCCGTCATGGAAAGTAGGAACCGGCTGCAAGAATCTCAGTAATTTGTTAGGAATAAGGTCAATAAGTTTAAAGGAAGACATAGCCATCATATAAAGGATGATGGTGTAAATAATCGTATAGAAAAACGCATCAATTGAGTCCCTGAAGGATTGAAGGATATCAGGGTCATAGTTCGGATCAGCCGGAGATAAGGTTGCCATATCAAAACCGGCAACGTTCCACACAACCAGATCAAAGATGCTGTCTAATACAACAACCATTGCCGCAAAAATAGAGACCGACGCAATCAAACCAAAGACCGTGAAGACAGGACGCAACATAATCTCCAAGAGGAGGAAATACCCCTTGGATGCAGCGTTCCCTACACCTTCTCCATCCAGACGCAGGTGGGCAAGTGCCCAAATCGGCACAGCAACCATTGCTTCAAAGATGGATTTGACCCAGCGCCCGACAGCAAAGAAGAAATAGATAAACGGGAAAAACGGAATAAGATAATACAGCACGAATCCGATGACCAAACCTGTCGAAGCAAACCCGAGGAGAACAGAACCTCCTTGTTCAAAGGCAGCACCCAGTTCCTCAGCACCGGATCCGGAAAGTAACCCTCCGAACCCCGAAACAAGACCACCTGCCGCAATCGATACTATAGTTTTGTTGATAATCGTTTTCCCGAGCATCGTAAGACGCGAAAGGGGGAAAACACCATCATTATTGCGGACATCCATGAGGCCGGATTCCTGAAAAATGTACATAAACATATTTTTGACAGGATCATTCGTAACTGTTGGAGGACGCGGCCTTGCTGTTATAGAATCATCTGCAACTATCTGATACACATCAGATAGCAAACCAGCTATTTCAACATCTACAGCAGGATTATCAAGATCTTTGCCCTGAAGATACTTTTCCAAAGACACATTCTGCCCCGTAACCGAGGCCGGAGAAAATTTTAATTTCGGATTACTGACTGTCTCGAGAGACTGCTTGGCCTGTGAAATAGCCTCCATGACCATGGGGTAAGCAATCGGCGTTGGGAGAGTATAAGTAGCGTCAACCATAGCACCGTTAAATTCGGCAATCTTATTATACCAGATACCGGCACCGCCCCACCCGCGAGACAGAACCTTGGCATCCATATCCATCTCAGGAATGCCAAGCAAAACCATATTATCAAGTGCGGCAGAAATGTTGGCATTATATGCAGCCTGCTGATTAAGACGAAGAGTAACATAAAATTTTGCGCCGGCGGGCCTAGCGTTTGTCGAAGACAAATTCGCAGACCAGCCCGTAGAAGTTGGAGAAAATGTAAATGAAGTCGGCATTTTATCCCAGAACTTCAAAATATAAGTCATATTCAGACCGTATGTCTCCAGATCAGAGAAATACCACATATCTTTCGCAAACGTGAATTGAGCGTCATATATATCGACAATACGAGTCACATCCTTAGAAGCAATCTGGATATTCAACTTTCCGCAATATGGTTTCACATTACCGGGATAATTTGAATGCCGGGAATTTTGTTCTCCGAACACAATAGACATATCGCCATGAGCAACATGATTAAGAGCTGTCGCAAAACTGGTAGAAGGAGCAATAGCCAAAGCTGAAGATGATGTCGTTGCATCAGCAAAACGGATCACATACGGCTTTATCTCTCCGATCTGACTTCCGTACCCAACCTTATAAGCTGACTTACAAGTGTGGGCTATATAGAAGAAGTTGATAAGGCTATCTATTGTTTGGACTTTTGGAGCACCATACATTTCATAACCGGAAATACCGGCAGGATTATTTGATCCCCCAGTCGCAAACATAACATTATTATAGGCAAGCCACGAATTTGTAGCAAAACCTGAACCCCATTTAGCCATTAGCAGCGTCAGATATTGACCTGTATTATATCCGTAGGCCAAAGGGAGTAATAACAGAACGGCGAGAACCAGACGAATTGGACCATAAACACTTGGAAAACGTTTTCCAAACGGGACGCCTGTTTGCGCCGTCTCTGCCATCAAGGCAAAGAAATAATACGCCAGAATAAATCCGCCGATAACCAGCATTCCCTGACTATAAAACTTGAACATAGCCTGCATAGCGCCGGCAAAATTATCAATTCCTGAGGCAGAAACAGGATCATACTGCGTTCCGAAAAATCCCGGGATCTGGAACACTTTATCCAGCATCATCAACGCAACATCATTTGTAGGATCAGAGGTTGTAAACATCCCCAAGAAAGGAACAGCCGCATGTGCAGCATGGGTAATAACGCCAAGGAAAAGCAGTGCGAACTGAACAAAAAAGACAATCAGCGCCAAAATAAAAGCAGCATAAACAATATATTGATCTGAGTGTTTCCAGCCTTTCCCCAGATGGTGGGCGGCTTCTGATAGAACTGTCCGGACGGTATATTTGCCCTGAACATCAGGAAGAAGCAATCTATTCCCCCGCGGCAATAAACCTACATTAAAGAAAACCAGAGCCATGAGCTGCGCAAAGAACTTAGTATCCGGAACAACCTCGAGCAAACGGGGAAAAATTCTCGGCAAGAATGCATATTTCAGAATAGATTGCGCTGAAACTACCATGATAACGCCCTCTCATCTGAGAGATATTTATAATAGCCTTTAGACACAACACCAAAGGCGCCGCGTAATAAAGGATACGATAAATAATCAAACAATATGCTCATGTTCCTTTTTCCAGACTAATTGCCCTTAGCTTTTGGTCCTAGTTTATAACCACCAGCCGTAACTTCCAGTTGGCCTGACTTGATCAAAGCTTTAATAGCGCTCTCACGAACACTATACTCTATATCCTTGGTCGCATTCAGAGTATCGGTATGGGTAACAACATCCTTATGCTTGGCAACTTCCATAATTTGCTTAGCGGCTTTCTCTCTGACCTGAACAAATTCGATTTCTGCTTTTCTACCAAGCGCCGCGGCTGGCTTATAAAGAGTTTCCTGAATACCTTTACCGATTTTGGTAGTGAAGTGGCTAACCATGATCGGCATTTGGCTTTGCAATTGGTCAATAAGATCATCTGCATTATCACTGGCACCAAGGCTACTGACACCCGCACCGGACCATCTACCAAGAATATTATCAGGGATAATATCAATCAGTTTAAAACAGGAGGTCCCGATCATGTATGTAAGGACAACATACATGATCGTGTAAAAGAACTGATCTGCAACGCCACGGAAGTTTTCAATCACATCCGGATCTGCATTAATATATCCAAGGTAACTCACACCAGAGAAGTTGGTCACCAAAAGTGTAAAAATGGAATTCATCACAGTGACCATCGCATTAAATACGGCAAACGATGCAATCAAAGAAATTATTGTCAAAATCGGCCTGACAAAAATCTCCAACAACAGGAAATAACCGGAACTAGCGGCTTCACCCGGCAATCCTTCGCCGCTTAAACGCATATGAGCGAGAGCCCACAAGGGGACACCAACTAACGCTTCAAAAATTGTTTTAACCCAACGCCCGACTGCAAAGAAGAAATACATAAAAGGTAAGAATGGGAGAACATAATGCAACATCACACCTGTCGTCAGCCCGAGTGTCGCAAATGAAACTGCGGCTCCCGCAAATTCACCAAACGCAGAACCCAGCATATTCAAAGCCTCAATATCATCCCCTTGAGAGCTTGCCGCAGCCATATGCATCAAACCGCCCATAGCCGAGCTTCCGATTGCCGCCATCATTGCCATCATAGATTTATCGACAAGAAGCTTGCCCATAGCCGACAATTGTGCCATCGGCAAAACTCCATAATCCTGATTTTCATAGATATTAAAAATCTGAAACTCACCAAACACCAATGCCATAGCCCGCTCGACAGGGTTATTGGAATAATTGGAGTTATTGACAGCAAAAACAAATGTTGAACCGTCATAGACATCCGCCAGAATATTCTGGTTTTCAAACAGCACCTTACAAGTCTTATAAAGATTTTCCGCCAGCTCTGCTTCAAACTGGGACTTTTCGTTCGTCACCTTAATTGAGTCCGTCCCAGATTTGTTCAATCTGTACTGACCACAGAATCCTTTCTCAACCACTGTGTTGTTCTTGGCACGTTGGTCCTTGATCTTCTCCATAGTAATCGGCATTTTCTGGATAACAGGAATCCCCGAGACAGCAGATACATAACTACCGTTCTTTTCAGAAATTTTATTGTACCAGAGACCGGCCCCTCCCCAGCCCAGCTGGAACATAAGAGCATCAAACATCATGGGATCACTCAGGCCCATGCTGGTATAGGTAGCGTCCCCTATAGAATATTGGTCTATTTGATTTGGAAGTCCAGAAATTGCTGCACGCGCCACCTCAGCCGGATGGAAAACAAATGCCTGAGCTACCGTCCCCATATAACTACTCCAGTATTCTTCAGGAACAGAGGACATACAATGCCCCATAGAGGCCCCACCATCCCCACTGCCCTCATCGAGACTCTCATACCCGTCCAAGTTCTGGTCATAAAGACACTCTCTATTGTCTCCGTATGCGGATCTGAAAAAGTTCATAGCATTCTGCCATTCAGGAGAATTACGGGCATATTCTCTGAAGACAGCAAGATCCGAATCCAGTTCAATCTGGCTCAACGTGGCCCCTGGTCGCTTCTGGTTAGTGAGAACATAAAGTGTTGCATAGAAATAAGCTTCAGCAGCCAAAAGACTCTCAGCATTATATCCGTTAACGGGGATATAGACTTCACCACAGACAGGAAGAACACCACCCGGATACTCTTTATAGCGTAGAGGATCATCAGGGTTCTTATAACCCATAACAAGACGAATGCCTGAAAGATTTGACGCCTGTAAAACTTGTGTAAAAGCATCGCCTGCATCGCCGGAAACAACACCGTAGGGCGTTGGCTCATACACCTCTCCGACCGAAGCGAGAACTCCTGTCAAAATTCCATTTGTCAGGAGAGGGCGCCCATCAGTTGAAGAGACAATATAAGGCTTAATAGAGTAATAGCCGAGAGTACCGTCATCACCTGTGCCATCGACATTAGCAAGACTTCCTGAGGCAGCAGCCGAAGAATGCGCATACCTGTTCATTTCCTGACAGGCCTTCATAACCAGCAAGCCACGCAATAAATTGGTAACATCCTGATATCCGACTTCTGCGAGCAAGTTCTCATTCCCGAAGCCGGTAGGGTTTAAACCAATGTCCATATTATACATTCCCCAGGCATTGGTCGCGAGACCGGAGCCGAATTTGGCTGTATAAAGTGTGATATATTGCGCGGTGTTTAAACCTCCTGATATTGGAATAAGTAAACCGAATGCTGCAACAAGACGCAACGGAATCCATGTATTGTGAAGTGTCTCACCTAATGGACTGCCCGTCTGAGTAATATCCCAGATAATCTCAACGACAAAATAAAGAAAGATAAAGACAGCAATCAGGAATAAGCCAAAACTGAAAAAACTGAACAAAGTTAGCAGGGCATCATGAAAGACGTTCGGAATCGGACCGTATATGGCGGGTTGCGTAATAATTGCCGAGTCGTAAATACCGGGAACTCCCAAGACTCGATCCAGCATCATAAACGCAACATCCTTATCCGGCTGTGCTGTTACAAAAATATCAGATATCCAAGGAATTGCGGCATGCGCCACGGGAGTAGACAACAAAATATAAAACAAAAGCGCGGCAATAAAGGCAAACAAAACCGCAGCACCGCAAACCAATGCCGCATAGACTAGAATCTGGTCAATATTACGCCATTTGAACTGGATATAATTGGCCGATTCCGCGAGAACATGGCGAATGCCGTATTTTTCATGTGCATGAAAGAAGCGATGCCCCTTTGGCAATAAGCGCATCCGCACGCACAAAATAGCAAAGAAATACGGCAAAAGGCCGAAACCAGAGAAAAACAAAGACCCCACCCGCGGAAACACCTCAGGTAGAAGAATATATTTCACTGCTGCACCAGTTGTGATCCGCACCACTCACCAAGACCAAATATCAAATAACCAAACACCATTGGGGCGCGATTTGCCGAGAAAACCACTCCACCGCCTATCATTCTAATCGGGAAAATATAAAATTTTATTTATTTAGACCGCTTCCCGACACTCTATCATAACATAAGGCTGGAAAATCTTCCAGCCTTACGAAAAAATTAACAAATTCCGGAAACCTGCTATTTAACGCGGGAAACATACTCATCAGTGCGAGTGTCAATCTCGATCTTATCGCCGATCTCGACGAAAGCAGGAACAGGAAGTTCAAATCCTGTTGGCAAACGACCTGGCTTCATAACTTTACCAGATGTATCACCGCGAACAGCTGGCTCTGTATAGACAACTTCACGAACGATTTTCACAGGTGGGGTAACGGAAATCGGCTTGCCTTCATAGAAAGTGACGTCACAAGGCATTTGCTCTTCAAGATATTTCAGAAGTCCCTCAATATCATCCTTGGAAAGTTCGTACTGGTTATATTCTTCATCCATAAAGACGTACATGTCACCTGATTCATAAGAATAAGTCACTTCTTTTGTTTCAAGAATAATGTCTTCGAATTTTTCATCTGTCTTGTAAACAGCTTCAGAATTGGTTCCGGTCAACAAGTTACGGAACTTGAATTTCATCACAGCCGCGTTACGGCCGGATTTGTTGTATTCTGCCTTTTGAATAACCATCGGTGCTTTGTCGACCAACACCACGTTTCCGGTTCTCAGATCCTGAGCAACTTTCATAATTTATCCTTTATTTTTCAATATGTTATTATTATATGCATAAGCTAGAAGCCTATGGGCTAGATCAGGTTGGCCAAATAAATGATCAGACCAGACCGCAGCGCCAGACTGAAAAGCAGGGAGACGATCCAGATAACCGTGCCACCATCCCACCTCAGTCTGGCCCTCTTGATTCCACAATTTGAAACTTTCTGCAAGCCTTTCCCGCTCTTCCGGAGAAAATGCCGCACAATATAAGTCAAGAAAAGCCCGCAACTTAATGAGATGCGCGTCTTCCTCCTGAACATAGATATTCCAGATCATAGGTCGTCCGGCGAACTGAGCACGCACAAATGAATCCTCGCCTCTGACAAAATTTACATCACACGTCCACAGCAGATAATCAAATTGGTCTTGGGGAACAAATGGAATACGATGAACGTGCAAAGCGCCAATTTTTTCAACACAAAACCCCTCATTTGAAGGAAAAAACACGCGTACAGGTGATTTATAACTAGATAAATCATCAAAAAAAGATGGGATTGGGGCAGATTTGTAACTAAAAAGTGAAATATCTATAAAATTTTCATCAAATTGCGGCAAATCATACGCTGTACGCCATAAATTTTGAGCATTTATATCACTTTGGAACTCATTACGACGCTCGAACAAATCCGTTTCCCGAATTAGCCCGCCTGAAGTTTCGGAAAATCCGGGAAAAAACATGGATTTCTTCAATCCTGTTGAAGGATGTGTACTGGGAATACCATGGCAACCCGCGGCCCAACCCTCAGCCGTCAGATATTCCAGATCAATCCAGGCAGCCTCCCCACCTCGCCGAACAATAGCCTCAATAACATTTGGGGGCAAATCACAAGCAAAGGCCTCGATCACAACATCCGCAGCATTCGAATAGTCAAGATCATCAACCCATCGCACAACATAAAAAGAAGCAGAGCACAGCGCAGAATAATCAGGAACAATCCGTTCTAAAGAGCCAAGATCATCTACATATAAACGAACGCTAAGGGAATGTTCTTTAGCGAATTGATACGCTAAACGCCAGCACACTCCAATATCGCCGAAATTATCGACAACACGGCAAAAAATATCGACACTTCGAGGAAAATCCATTAAAACCAGCCCTGCACAGCCTCTGTACTGAATGCCCTTTTATGATAGGTTTATAAAAGGAAGGAAAGAAGAAAATGTCCCTGCGCCCCATCATCATCGTCCCCGATCCGGTTTTAAAGCAAGTCGCTCAACCGATCGAAAATATCACGTCTGAAGTCAAAAAACAGGTCGAAGATATGCTGGACACCATGTATGACGCGCCGGGGATAGGCTTGGCTGCCAATCAGGTCGGATGTTTGAACCGTATTTTTGTGATGGATACAGCCTACCGCAAGAATGAAGAAAAAACACGCAAACCCATTGTTATGATCAACCCGGAGATCGTTTGGCGCTCTGAAGAAATTAGCGTCATGGAAGAAGGCTGCCTTTCAATCCCACAGCAATATGCGGAAGTCGAGCGCCCAAAATCTGTTCGCGTCAAATATGTTGACCTGAGCGGTGAGATCAAAGAGCATATTGGAGAAGATCTTGAATCCCATTGCATCCAGCATGAGCTGGATCATTTGAACGGTGTTCTGTTTATTGATTATCTCTCTCGCCTGAAACGCAACATGATCTTGCGCAAAGTTGAGAAAATGAAAAAAGACGGAATCATCCTTTAAAGCACCCCGCGCAGATGACAAAAAAAATTGCATTCATTACAGGTATTACAGGACAGGATGGGTCATATCTTGCAGAGAACTTGCTTCACAAAGGGTACGAGGTTCATGGAATTAAGCGCCGATCTTCTTCATTAAATACATCCCGCATAGATCACATTTATGAAGAGCGCACCAATCCCGATAGACAATTGTATCTCCATTACGGGGATTTGACAGACACATCGAATATTACCAATCTTATCGCAAAGATTGAGCCGGATGAAATTTATAATCTTGGCGCTCAAAGCCACGTTCAAGTGAGTTTTGAAAGCCCTGAATATACTGCCCAAACTGATGCGATAGGCCCTTTACGCATTCTTGAAGCCATCCGGTTACTAGGAATGGAAAAGAAAACAAAGTTTTTCCAGGCCTCAACCTCAGAAATGTTTGGCTCGGCGCAACAAATCCCGCAAACGGAGACGACACCACTTTACCCACGCAGCCCATATGGAGCCGCCAAACTCTACGCCTATTGGATGACGATCAATTACCGTGAAGCCTACGGAATATTTGCAGCAAATGGCATCATGTTTAACCATGAAAGCCCTCGCCGGGGAGAAACTTTTGTCTCGCGCAAGGTTACTCAAGCAGCAGCACGCATCTCTCTCAAGAAACAGGACTGCCTATACCTCGGAAACCTTGATGCCAAAAGAGATTGGGGACATGCTTTTGATTATATGCAAGGAGCATGGTCTATTCTGCAACACCAATCAGCAGAAGAATTTATTTTGTCTACCGGACAATCAAGATCAGTCCGAGAACTGGCAACATTGGCTTTTTCCAGAGCGGGCATCTTGATTGAATGGAAAGGCACAGGAAAAGACGAAGTCGGAATTTGCGCAACTACAGGCAAAACTCTCATCCGAATTGACCCATTTTATTTCCGTCCGACCGAAGTTGATAATTTGTGTGGAAATGCACATAAGGCCAAATCCGGACTCGGTTGGTCTCCAACAATCTCTTTTGAAGACATGATCGGAGAAATGGTGACCTGTGATATTGCGCGGGAAAAAGGAGAATTTCATGAAGCTACTCTTGACCGGTGGACGCGGAATGGTGGGATCATCCTTTCTGCGACAAATCAAAGAGCACAAGCCTGAGTGGCATGTCCTCTCACCAACGCGTGAACAACTTGATCTGACGCAACAAGGACAAGTCAGAAGCTTCCTATCCAAAAATCCCGTCGATTGCGTCATACATGCTGCAGCAAAAGTCGGCGGCATAAAAAACAACGCAGCAAACCTTGCCGAATTTCTGGTAGAAAATACGCTTATAAATATAAACCTGATACAGGAATCATTTGAGTCAGGCGTCAAAAACCTGATCAATCTTGGAAGTTCCTGCATGTACCCGAAAAACTTCTCAGGACTCTTGAAGGAAGAAGATATTTTGGGCGGTCATCTTGAGCCGACAAATGAAGGATACGCACTTGCCAAGATTTCCGCCGAACGTCTTTGCCGCTACCTATCGGAAAAATACGGCGTTCAGTACAAAACAATCATCCCTTGTAACCTTTACGGCAAAGGAGATAGGTACGACTCAAAAAACGGGCATTTAATGGCTGCAATTATAGAGAAAACAGCAAAGGCTCTGAGATCAAATCTCCCTCAAATTGAAATTTGGGGAACGGGTGAAGTCAGACGCGAATTTGTGTATGTCGATGATTTAACGGATTTTGTGATCGCCAATCTTGACAGATTGAGAGAATGGCCAACATGCCTGAACATTGGCATGGGGCAAGACCATACTGTAAATGACTATTACCAAATCGCTGCCAAAGCCCTCGGCTATACAGGAACGTTTGTGCATAACCGCACAGAACCTTCGGGGATGACCCACAAACTCATGGATTGTACGAAAGCGCGTGCGTTCGGATGGACACCAACAACAGCATTAGAAGTCGGGATAGCCGAGACCTATAAAGATTATCTCTGCCAATCCAAAATAGATCTACTGAGAACGTGAGGGCAGCGAAAAAACTGGCAGGGGCAGTAGGACTTGAACCCACGACCCTCGGTTTTGGAGACCGATGCTCTACCAACTGAGCTATACCCCTGTGATCGTAGAATAGACGGCTTTTCTAGACGATTTTATAAGCTTTGGCCAGAGAAAAATAACAAATAAGCCCTAGCAGAATAAAAATGCGGAAAAAGTCTGAACCTCTAGGAAATACTTACCGCATGTACTGTATCGTGCATAACGGGATCCGTAGGGCGACTACCCTCATTAGCAGCGACATAGATATGAGAACTATTGATTTTCTGCAAATCCTGAGCTGCCTGCGCAAAATCATACATCAACTCACGACAAAATGCACTATCATGGTTAATGCGATGAACCAACCTGATCGCATCAGTTTTCAAAACCTGATAAAGTTGAGTGTCCTTAGTAAGTGCAGGCAGAGAGAAGTTCTGAACGCGATTTCCTTTTAAAGAACAAAAAGCTTCCGGATGATTGATAGCTGTCCGCATTTGGAGAACGAAAGAGATCAACATCTCTCTATAGCGCACCTCGTCGCGGGAAAACATTGCCGTACCGAATTGCTTGGAAAGCGGCTTGTAGTCACTATCGACACATTTCCTGAAAATAAAGGCGGCACACGCAGAAGCACCAAGAAACGCCCCCATCAAACTTAATTTAAAATCCCCACTCGGATTTAATGGTCCCTGCATAACTACTCAACATATGATTATTATTTATGTTAGAGACTAGCATTAAAAAATCAGGAATTGCAAATTTGTTGATGTATTTTATTACATAAAATTCAAGCTAGCAGAAACACTGCGTTTCATAGTGTTTGTAGCCTGTTCAATGCGATCTAATCCTGAATCAACGACTGACGCAGCATTATCTCTGAAATCGGCAATTTTTCCCGAAACCTTATTGGCAACTCCAACAACAGCCTCGCAAGCAGCTTCGCCAGCCTGACGCCCTACATTCCCGGCAGCTTGCCCAACTATCGGAGCGGAAGCTGCAATTGCAGCTCCGCCGACAAGCCCAACCCCACTCCAAGATGTACCGGCAGCGACAGTAACACCCGCAGTTAAAGTGACGCCCGTAGCGCCACCTTCAGCCATAGCACCAGCGGCCTCCCCGAAAGCCTTACACATATGCCCTTGCCGAGCCTCTGTTGCCCCCGGGAGCACATTCTCAACAGCCGCGTTAACTGTAGCCTTTGCCACACTCCCAACAGTGGCATCAGGCTCGGCAGCAGCAGCAAAGCCGGCAGCCCCAGCTCCAAGAATACCGACGCTCACGCGCGCCATAATCCCGCCCGCCTTCCCTAATCTGGAAAGATTGGCCGTAGATAAGTGCTCTGTTTTATTCATTTGCAGCGCGCTGGATTGAGAAAAGGACATGCCCTGACCGGAAGGATGCTTCCCTTCCAGAACATTGGTAAGGCTGTTCATTGATTGTTTGGAAGCATCACGAGCTATACCCCCAGCACCATCACTGACTTTTTGATATTGCTGGGCAATTTCAGCAACTCGCATTTTATGAATTTCATCCCCACTTAAGTTCTGATGAAATTCCGGTTTATATTTCATCAACTCGGCTGAAACCCCGTTTGGGTTACCAGGGTGGCGACTTTCAGCCCATTGGACCAGCTTCTTTGCTTCATCAAAAGCCTTTCTATCATTCGGCGTAAGTTCATTTTGTAGAGAAAGCGTGGCCATATATTGTCCTTTTCATACAGTATTTTCAGTATGTTACAGACAAAATCTTTAAGAATTATGAGAAATGAATAAAATTGTAAGTAATAAAAAATCCCGCTTCTGCGGGATTTTAAAATCTTTAAACCTTAAGTGACTTAAGCAATAATTTTAGCGACGACGCCTGCACCGACGGTACGGCCGCCCTCACGGATTGCGAAGCGCAGACCTTCGTTCATCGCGATTGGCGCGATCAACTTGACGGTCAGGTTGATGTTGTCACCAGGCATAACCATTTCGGTTCCTTCCGGAAGCGTAACTTCACCGGTCACGTCAGTTGTACGGAAGTAAAACTGTGGACGGTAGTTCGCAAAAAATGGAGTATGACGTCCGCCTTCTTCTTTCGAAAGAATATAGGTCTCTGCTGTGAATGTGGTGTGTGGCGTAATAGAACCAGGAGCAGCCAAAACTTGTCCGCGCTCTACTTCCTCACGTTTTGTAC
>JAVEVE010000008.1:0-86352 GCA_034005165.1 Pseudobdellovibrionaceae bacterium
TTTTAAATATCAGAAAATTAAAAAGAAAACCTATTCGACAAATGAAGAGGTGAGCCGTTCGACTTTAGCGCCACAACTTTCCAGCTTGCCTACAAGGTTTTCATAGCCGCGATCAAGGTGGTAAATCCGATCCACTGTGGTTTCTCCTTCGGCAACAAGGCCTGCGAGAATGAGGGAAACAGATGCCCGCAAATCTGTTGCCATGACTTCAGCGCCTTTTAGCTTGGTTACTCCACGTACAATTGCAGAATTTCCCTGAACGGTAATATCAGCGCCCATGCGACGTAGTTCCGGCACATGCATAAAGCGGTTCTCGAAAATGGTCTCCGTAACCATGCCTGCGCCTTCGCACATAGTCAGCATAGTCATGAATTGGGCCTGAAGATCGGTTGCAAAACCGGGGTAAGGTTCGGTCATAATATCTGTGCCAACCAGTGGCTTGCCGTTGCGGTGAACGATAACGTCATCCCCGTCCAGATCAATTGTCACACCTGCTTTTTCAAGTGGAGCGATAAGGGACGTTAAAAAATCGGTGCGTGTATGCTGTAAACGGACAGTGCCACCTGTTAAGGCAACCCCAATCATGAAAGTTCCTGTCTCGATGCGATCAGGCAGAACGTCATGCGACATACCGTGGAGAGCAGGGACACCTTCAATATGAATTTCTGATGTGCCAAGACCGGAGATTTTTGCACCCATTTTAATCAGGGCGTTTCCTTGATCTATAATTTCCGGTTCGCGTGCAGCATTAATCAGAATTGTTTCACCTTTGGCAAGTGTCGCTGCCATCATTACATTTTCTGTTGCTCCGACAGAAACTTTCGGGAAGATGATTTTTGCACCTCGCAGGCCACCAGCCGGAGCCTTTGCTTTGACGTATCCTTCTTCAAGAATAATCTCTGCCCCCATTGCACGGAAACCTTCCAGATGAAGGTCAATGGGGCGGGAGCCGATAGTGCATCCGCCCGGAAGAGAAACTGTAGCCTCACCAAACCGACCAAGTAGTGGCCCCATAACCAGAACACTTGCACGCATCCTGCGGACCAAATCATATGGAGCTTCGGTCGAATGGATGTTCTCGGCCTTGATAAACATCGTGCCGTCACTACGCAATGTAATATCGGCGCCCATCTCTTTCATTAAGGCAGCCAGAGTCTGGATGTCTTTCAATCCGACTGGCATATTGGTGAATTGGATCAGTTCGCCAGTCAGCATAGCTGCGCACATATGCTTAAGAGCTGCGTTCTTAGCTCCACTAATCGGAATAATGCCATTTAAGCGGGTTCCGCCTTGAACACGGATCTTATCCAGACTTGAGGCTTGCATCGCCTTATGAGGATCAATGGTAATAAAATCCGTTGTCTCAACGGCTTTAAGCAAGGACGCGTTCTGGTTCACTGATTTTTACTTTCTTTTTGTTAAGATTTCCCGTTGCAACGATTGTACGCTTTATATTCTCGGCAGAGTCACGCCGCGCTGAGCCATATACTTACCCGAACGATCAGCATAGGATACATCGCACGCACTTGAGCCTTTAAAGAACAGGAATTGGGCGATGCCCTCATTAGCGTAGACTTTTGCGGGCAGAGGAGTTGTATTTGATAGCTCAAGGGTCACATGACCTTCCCAGCCAGGCTCGAGCGGAGTCACATTCACAATCAATCCGCAACGGGCATATGTGGATTTACCCAAACAGACAACCAGCACATCCTTCGGAATACGGAAATATTCGACCGTACGGGTTAGAACAAATGAATTCGGTGGAATAACGCAGACATCTGTTTCTCGCTCGACAAAGCTTTGTGGAGAAAAGTCTTTCGGGTCAACGATCGCGTTATCAACATTGGTAAAGATCATAAATTCATTTGAGCAGCGCGCGTCATATCCGTAGGAAGACAGGCCGTAGGAAATGATTTTCTCTCCGTTGATTTCACGATTCTGCTTTTCAGCAAAAGGTTCGATCATTCCATGATTCAATGCCTGATCCCTGATCCAGTGGTCAGGCATGATACCGGGGAGAGTTTGCTGGGAAGCATCGGGTTTTAGCAAAACGTTGCTCATTCTTGTGTGTCTTTCATCTCGTTAATTTTTTCAGCCGAGGAATCATTCAGCCGCGCGGACGATTGCTGCTTACGGCGCCGCAAATTGGCGCGCAGAGCTTCGGCACGGCGGTCTGCCAGTTTAGCCTTATAAGCCGAGTTTCCGGTTTTTTCACTCATTCGTCCAGCTTTGTCCTTAAAATATGGGAATTTAAGTGGGGAAAATAACGAAAAAGAAGGAATACTTCCAGAAAAAATGCAAAATGACTGAATATTTCCCACCGGAGTGGAGCCGGAGTGGAGCCGGAGTGGAGCCGGAGTGGAGCCGAAGTGGAGGAAGTCAGGAAAACTCCCGTTCGAAAAAAGAGGATAAGAGGCAAAATTCTGGGTGACAGGCCGGAAAATATATTGTAAACACATCACCACTTTGGCCCGCCTTGAACAGGAAGGGATCTATAAAATGCTGCCGTAGCTCAGTGGTAGAGCACTCCCTTGGTAAGGGAGAGGTCGGAGGTTCAAGCCCTCTCGGCAGCACCATTTCCAAAAATAAACAATTTTTATACTTAAAGAGAAATTTGGTCTTTAGAGAAAAATCTTATGCCCTAAAAGACAAGTGACCAGCCTGATAAGAACCGGTCACTGGAAATTTCTTAACGACAGATAGGCATGTCTATTTTTTCATCTTGTACTTATCGCCATCCAAAGGGGCCGGGTCAAAAATGACTGGTTCCGGCGGAGCAGAGCAATCTACTGGCATATCTTTCAGAACGTGCCATTGTTCAACCCAACCAAGGGCATGATCTGCATTATCAACCATCGTAACATTCAGGCAGTGACCATCCGCAACACTTTGGGCAAAGCTGTTATAAACAGCAGGTGGTGTTGTTCTGTCCATTTTTCCCAGGAAGTGCCGTTGCGGAAGGTTTGCAACCCCCGGTGCGAAATCAATAGGGGACAGAGATTCTTCCGAATAAACAAGACTATGAATTTCAGCGGTTGTTTTTGGATCAAGGTTCCCGGCGACAGTTCTCAATGAGGTTACGTCTTGGCGCTGTGCTGCCAGAATGGTGGCAATCGCAGCTCCTCCATCATATCCAACAAGGTCAAAAGAAGGGATGCCGTACTCGGCTTTGATATTATCGAGGGCAACCTGATAATTTTCAATGACCTCAGGAGAAAAACGTTTGCTGGTCCAGTAGGTACTAGGGCATTTATCCGCCTTTTTATAAGAAGAGCTATATTGGCAAGGACGAGCCAGCCAGATCACATTGGCACCGGAATCCTGAGCCGCCAAACGCAAGGCAATCGGATCAAGTGGGGTAGGGTCATCGCTGATCGAAACGGAATCCTGATACGCAAGACCATCGCCTTCGATGTAGATTGTAGCAGGTTGGTATTTCTTATAAACGCGCTCACGCGCGGCAAACATGAAATCTGTTCCCGGAATGGTCCGCTCGAGCATAAAAACGGGCAAAGCGGTACGTTTAACGGCGTCTTCACGCATAACAGATTGCGTGCCGCATCCTGATAGGAGCGTCGCTGTAAGTCCGAGAGCGAGAAGTGACCGTGAAATGGAAACTTTAGATGGCATGGAGAATCCCCTTGAGCAAAATTCGAAGCAAAGTTTAACACGGAAAATTATTAAAATCACCCCAGAAAAAACGCTCCGGTAAAACTAACTTTCTGATATTTCTAGAAGAATGGGGGTATGATCGGAGGCCTTATCCCAACTACGCGGCTCTTTATCTATCGCGCAAGAAACAAGGCGGTCGGCAATCTGGGGAGAGAGGAGAAAATGATCGATCCTGATCCCGTTATTTCGTTGCCATGCGCCAGCCTGATAATCCCAAAAACTGTAGGCCTCTGCTTCAAACGGATGTTTTACGCGGAAGGCATCAACTAATCCACAATTCAAAAGGCTTCGCCACATTTTGTGAGTTTCAGGATGAAATAAGGCATCTCCCTCCCACGCTTTCGGGTCATAACAGTCAATATCATCGGGGATAACATTGAAGTCGCCGCCGATCAGAAAGGGGATTTTCTCTTTTCTTAGTTCTGAGATGCGCTCATAAAGTCTGTGCATCCATTTGATTTTGTACGGGAATTTTTCGCTATCCTTGCTAACAGGGTTTCCGTTTGGCAGATAAATATTGATAACACGAATGCCCTGCCAATCAATTTCCAGATACCTCGCTTGTGTATCCTCATCGTCTCCGGGAAGCTTGTCAAGGATGAGGGAAGGGGTGGAGGTTTGTTTTTTATAAAATATGGCAACGCCATTGTAAGCTTTCTGGCCAACAAAAAACGCGGAATATTTTTCAGAAGTCTCAGGGAGTGTTTCACCTTTTAATTCTTGAACAAGAAGGAGATCAGGAGTTTCTTTCTCAAGAAAGCGGACGACATGCTCCGCTCGTGCTTTGATCGAATTTACATTCCACGAAACAATAGAAAAAGACATCAGAGGGGGCCTACATAGAAAAGGATTCACCACATCCGCATCCGGATGTGGCGTTCGGATTAACAATCTTGAAATTTTCGCCCATCAACCCGACTTGGTAATCAACGGTCGCTCCGGCAAGCATCGCGGCAGACATATCATCCATAACAACGACATCATCAAGCAAAATATCCTCTTCAGCCAGAGAGTCTTCCCACGATAAGTCGTAGCGGAAACCAGAGCATCCTCCTCCGGAAACGGCAATTCTAAGGTAAAGAGAAGAATTTCCTTTGCTCATACGGATATCTTCAATCCTGTTATAGGCAGTTGGAGAGACTGTAATATTATATTGTGATGCGTCCATGCGAGTAATATGGGGTGTAAAAGTCTAAAAATCCACAGATAAAAAGGAAGTCATGATTATGGCCTGAAGCGAGGTGGCACCTGAAGTCCGTGTTGTTTGATTAAAGAGCCACTCAGCTGATAGACAGTAACGTGCTGGATCTTCAAAGAAAAAGGGCTTTCGATTTTATCATGAGGGTGGTGGACCAATACCTCTTTTCCTGGATGAAATGGAACAGGAGAGTAAGAGGAGAAGTTGAAGCTTTGGCTTAGGTTGCCTGGGAGATCACTTCGCCGTCCGAGCAGATGAAAAATCTGCATGGTAGACAGAGGGTCAGGGCTAAGGAATGTAATTTTATCGATCATCACACGACCTGTGTGACCATCAGTTTTCCCTTGATTTTGGGAAACATGCCTTTGTAACTTTCTTAAATGTTGTTTCCGCGCCTGACTGGCTCCCGCAAAACAGGCAACTTCACCATTTGAAGAGTCGGAATGGGAATTAACATATTGTATTAGAGCGCTATCGCGTTGGCGTATAAGCTCTGCAAGCCTTGGTACAACCCGCTTGGCGAAATCATTGGCAATGGAAATCTGCTCACCACGCATATTCATATCATCCAAGGATTCAATAAGATCCTGACCATCCAGCAACAGAAAGATCTGCGACAGAATATTCCGTGAATCCTCATTGTCTTCAGCCATTTTATCCAACCCGTAGGCAGGATCTTGCGCGAATTTTTTAAAGTTTATTGGAAACCTACTCATTCCTGTTCTTCACCTTTTTAACTTGATATCTCTTGTCATAAGGCTGAATTGGTCGAGCGTCAAGAAAACTTCTACGAAAGATCAAGCACTTGGCCTATTTCCAAAAGAATCAGGTCTTTGCCGGACTGGCTGAAAACTCTGCTTGCTTGTTCGAGGTTCGTCTGAATCGGCGGGAACGTATTATAATGTAGGCCGACAATTTTGCTGGCTCCTACAAATTCCGAGCACCGCACCGCATCTGTAACGCCCATGGTGTAGTTATCGCCAATTGGAAGCAAAGCAAGAAATATATCAAACTGTTCACCTATTAACTTCATGTCATATGACAACGCAGTGTCGCCGGAATAATAAATAGAAGCGCGTGATCCTTTTGGGGTGATGACGAACCCGCCTGGATTGCCGCCATAGGAGCCGTCAGGCATGGAGGAGGAGTGGATGGCGCTTACATAATGGACACGTCCGAAATCAAAATCATATCCACCGCCGTGATTCATTGAGTGACCGTTCTTAAGCCCTTTTTCAGAAAACCAGTTAATAATCTCGAAGTTCGAAATCAGTTTTGCGCCCGTCCTGTTAGCCACACTTTTGACATCAAGAACATGGTCCTGATGTCCATGGGAAATCAGAACATAGTCTGCAGGAATAGTGGATACATCAATATGTGATGCGAGAGGGTTTCCCGAGACAAAAGGGTCAACCAGAAGATTAACCCCATTGATTTCGATACCGAAACAGGAATGTCCATAATAAGTCAGCTTCATGCCCATGTTGATCTCCTGTAGTGGAACTGAAAAGGAAGAAAAAATATGTATAACAAATATGCTATCAAGGGGAGAATGACAAATTTTCGGACAAGATTAAACCCGTAATCCTGAAATTTTTGAGAATGACCGGATTTTTCTCGGGCATGTATGGAAATTTTGGATAGAACATCCTAAAATCTGCCTATGTCAAAACAAGCAACTGATTCTCCCCAAGCCTATAATTATTGCGCTCTTCCGCTGGCCGCATATGCCAGCCGCCCGGATTTGTCACGCGGACGACTTTATGACGAGCCGGAAAGTCGTCATCGCACGGCATATCAACGGGATCGAGATAGAATTATTCACTCCTCTGCCTTTCGCCGCCTCAAAGAAAAGACACAAGTCTTTGTTGCGCATGAAGGGGATCATTATAGGACGCGTTTATCACATACACTCGAAGTCGCCCAAATAACGAGGACACTGGCGCGTTGCCTTATGGTGAATGAGGATCTGGCTGAAACAATTGCGTTAGCACACGATTTGGGGCATACCCCATTCGCGCATATGGGGGAAGACGCCTTAAAACTCTGCATGGAAAATTTGGGTGGTTTTGCTCATAACGACCAATCGTTGCGTATACTGACAACTCTCGAACAAAAATATCCCGAGTGGAATGGCCTGAACCTGACATGGGAAACATTGGAAGGGGTGGCAAAACATAACGGTCCGGTTCTCGAGAAAGATGAGCTGCCAAGCCGCGACAATCTTCCTATAGCCTTGTTTGAACTTAATAAAAAAGTTGATATGGAGCTGCATAATTATGCTTCCATAGAAGCTCAGGTCGCCGCAATTTCAGATGACATAGCCTATAATAACCATGATGTGGAAGACGGGCTGCGGGCAGGAATGTTCACCTTGCAGCATATTATTGAAGATGTCGAGCTTGTGGCTGACGGAGTTCGTCAGGTCAAAAAGAAATATGGAGCAGATCTGGACGAAAAATATCTCGTGTCTGAAACTATTCGTGTCATGATGGGGGTTATGGTTGATGACGTTCTAACAGAAACAAAAAAACGTTTGACGCAAGTCAATCCGCAATCCCCTGTGGATGTTGCAAACGCATGTCTCCAGATTGTCAGCTTCTCCACAGAAATGGAAGAGCGCGTTAATCAGCTCCGCAAGTTTCTTTTCAAACATATGTACTATCATTATACGGTTTTACGCATTAAAGCGAATGTAGATCGGATTATCCCCGATATGTTTAGTGCATTTCATGGAAACTACCATTTGCTTCCGACCCATTGGCAGGCGCGTGTTGAAATGAATGGCGGGAAAATAGACGATATCGCGCGTGCGCGCGTTGTGTGTGATTATATAGCAGGTATGACGGACAGGTTTGCAATTTTGGAACATCAGAGATTGACCGATCCATCCTTGGGATTAAAGTAATTTAACAGAACAATAAGTTTAAAGAGTGGAGTATAAAAATGGCCCCTAAACAATTCGGTAAAAAGTCAACATCACGTGCCGACGAATTCGGTGAAGAGAGCTTGCTTGATGTTCTTATTAAGCGCAGTGGCGGTGTGCCGATGCCTCCGTCTATGGCGCGCCTGTTATTGATGGTCGCCGGTTTCGCCGTGGTTGCAACAATCGCAGCAGTTTCTTGGGCAACATGGCCGAGCGATAAGTCCAAGGTAGATGAGGAAACCCTGCCAATTATGCGAGCCGAAGAATCTCCATTCAAAATAAAGCCTGAAGAGCCAGGCGGAATGGCGGTTCCTAACAAAGATAGCACTATTTTTGAAACCTTGAACGAGGAGCCTGAAGAAAAATCAGTCGAGAACCTGCTGGAGGAGCCTGAAGTCCCTGTCAAAAAAGAAGAAGTTTTCGCGGATGATGAAGACAATGAAGTCGCTCAAGTGGCAGAATCTATTTCTCAGCCGGAGCCGACACTGGTCTCGAAAGAAGAGCCTGTGGCACCAATAAAAATCGTTGAAGAAAAACCTGCAACTGCACCTGCGCCAGTTCCTGTAGCTACCAAAAAAGAAGAGCCGAAGGCTGAAATCAGCATGAGTGCAGGCAAGTCTTATGTTCAGTTTGCAGCGGTCAAGAATGATGCCGAGGCAAAAGCAAAATGGTCAAAACTGCAATCACAATACAGTGTTCTGAAACCGCTTGCGATGCGTGTCCAGAAAGCAGACTTGGGATCAAAAGGAACATTCTATCGTGTTCAGGCAGGGCCAATGTCTCTTGAGCAGGCACAAAGTGTTTGCGAAAAAGTTAAATCTTCTAAAGGCGATTGCTTGGTGATTAAGTGAGCTGTGGAGATCGCCCACTGCCTCTGGCAGCTGTATTTTCTGTTGAAGGAGAAAGATTAAGCTACGGAGAAAAATCTATTTTCTCCGCCGCACAGCCTTTCGGATTTATTCTGTTCGGACGGAATTGTAAAACATCAGATCAATTAAAACGTCTGACGGATGAATTACGCACCTGTGTTGGCTGGCGCTGCCCGATCTTCATAGATCAGGAAGGTGGACGCGTTGCACGCATGAAATCCCCTGAATGGCCTGATTTTAAAAGTGCCCGTCATTACGGTGCGCAAATTGAATGCGGAGCGGGAGAATATTCTCTTGATGAGGACATGACTGCTCTCGCTAAGATGCTTTTTGATCACGGGATTGATGTAAACTGCGCTCCTGTTTGTGATGTTCTGACGGATAAGACACACGACATCATCGGGGATAGAGCCTATTCCAAAAATCCCGAAATCGTGGCAAGCGCAGCGATCAAAACAGCAAATGCGTTTTTATCCGCAGGAGTGACGCCAATCGTGAAGCATCTCCCCGGTCACGGAAGGGCGCTGGCAGATAGCCATATAGAGTTACCTGTCGTAGATGCTTCACTGGAAGAACTGGAAAAAACAGACTTTTACCCTTTCTTGCAGATAGCCAAGCAGCCCAACGCCATGGGCATCTGGGGCATGGTCGCCCACATCATTTATAGTCAAATCGACCCTGATTTGCCCTCAACCCTGTCTAAAACCATAATAAATGACATAATTAGAGGTAAAATGGGCTTTGAAAGCTTGCTGTTTTCCGACGATCTGGATATGAAAGCACTAGAAAATTATGGATCGATTGCTCAAAGGGCCAATCTCTCCTTGCAAGCCGGATGTGATCTGGCTTTATATTGCTGGGCTAACCTGAATATTATGGAACAATTGGCCGCCGAACTTCCGCCTCTTTCGGCAAAAGGGTGGAACAGGTGGCATGGAGCGACATGACAGAAGACAATAATGCACTGAAAGCTCCTGCAGAAGAGTTTGTTGAAGATCAGGCTGCCGTCATAGCCACATCTGAAGAACAGGCTGATGCAGATGCACTCTTGCTGCACCTCGATACGTTCGAGGGGCCGATAGATGTATTACTCCAATTAGCCCGAGATCAAAAAGTTGATTTGACCCAGATTTCTATTTTGCAATTGGCACGTCAGTATCTGTCGTTCATTGACCGCGCGCAACAGCTCTCGTTGGATATTGCTGCGGAATATCTGGTGATGGCGGCGTGGCTGGCCTATCTCAAATCGAAATTACTGCTACCTAAACAGGAAACAGAAACCGAAGAACCATCCGCCGAGATGATGGCTGAGGCTCTGGCATTCCAGTTGCGCCGTTTGGAAGCCGTTAAGGATGTTGCCGATAAATTGAAAAACAGAATGCATCGCAACTTGACTGTTTATGAACGCGGCGAGCGTGAAAAATTCACGGCACCTGAACCGGATAAATATTCAGTAGATCTGTTCCAGTTGCTGAAAGCCTATGGCGATATTACGCAGCGCAAGACCTCAACACATTACAAGCCACTCACATTTCCTGTTTTGTCCATGGAAGATGCTATGGCGCGTATGGTGAAAATGTTGGGACGTTTACCGCGTGCAGGAAACGCAAGCGTTTGGACAACCCTAAAAAGTTTTATTCCCGAAAAGATTTCCGATCCGCTCTTTGCAAAATCCTCAATCGCGTCCTTGCTGACATCGGCATTGGAGCTTGCAAAACAAGGGAAAGTCGAGATCCGCCAGGACGATACGTTCCGCCCGATTTATCTGCGAGCCGTCGAACGAGATCCTGTCGTTACAGATGGACAATAATTTTAACAAATAAAGTCGTATAAGCTGTAAATGGAAGATAACATGACAGAAGAAATGATCGAAGAGATTGACGACATCGAAGTCGATGAAATCACCGATGTTGAAGAAGATATCGAGGTGGAAGATGCAGTTGAAGGTTCAGCTGAGATATCTCCGGAAGATGATCTAATCGCTTTGGAAGATCCGGAACAACAAAAGCGTCTGATTGAAGCATTGCTATTCGCATCTCCCGAGCCAGTTACATTGCGCACCATTCAATCACGTCTACCGGATAGTGCCGATTGCGGAAAAATACTTCTTGAGTTACAAGAAGACTATGCAGGACATGGGATAAATCTCGTGCGCTTGGAAGATGCGTGGGCTTTCCGTACTGCTGCTGATATTGGCCCATATTTGTCTTTAGCAAAGAAACAAGAGAAAAAACTCTCCCGCGCTGCGCTCGAAACTCTTGCAATCATTGCTTATCACCAACCTGTGACAAGGGCAGAGATAGAAAACATCCGGGGTGTTGCAACAAATAAGGGGACACTGGACGTTTTGCTTGAAGCCGGATGGATTAAACCAGGCCGCCGCCGTGAAACACCGGGCCGCCCGGTCACATGGATTACATCTACGACATTCCTTGATGAATTCGGAATTTCCGAGTTGAAAGATTTGCCGGGTCTGCAAGAGCTGAAGGCCTCAGGCCTGCTTGATATTCGCCCTGCAATTGAGACAATTCCTGGCGGGGCGGATTTGTTTTCGAACCCTGATGGAGAATTGGACGGAGCTGCTTCGAGTGAAGAAAACGCTGCCGAAGATTACGAACATGTCGGAGAGTTTGACCAGATTACAGAGTCTGAAAACAGCAGTGATGAAGACGAACCACAAAAAGAAAGTGCATAATTATGTCGATCGGCCCATGGCAAATTCTCCTCATATTGGTTTTGGTATTTCTGCTATTCGGTGCGGGTAAATTGCCGCGCCTTATGGGGGATGTTGCCGAAGGAATTAAGGCGTTCAAACGTGGCATGAAAGATGAAGCTGCTGCCAAAGACAGTAATGAGACAAATAAAGATACAAGCAAAGAAGCATAGTCTATGCTGGATTTTAGCTGGTCGGAGCTCCTGATAGTCCTTCTGGTGGCCATATTGGCAATTGGCCCCAAACAAATCCCTGATGTCTTATATGCGCTGGGGCGAATTGTACGCCGCATGCAATATATGCGCTTTGCGCTCACCAAACAATTTGATGACTTCATGCTTCAATCCGATCTGAAGGAAATGCAGGATCTTACCAAGCAAATGGGGATGCCCAAAACATCTGCACTGGATGAGATGGAAGATGATGAAATGCATGCCTTACCGCCCAAATCAAACGAAAAGCCGCAAAACCGAGATGAGAGAGGGGACCATGGATCAAAATAAACAGCATCTGTTTGATCATCTCTCCGAATTGCGGACACGGTTACTAAGCTCCGCTATTGTTATGATCCTTGCCTCGATTATTGCTTACTTCTTTTCACGCGATATATACGGGGTACTAGTTAAGCCCTTGGCGGATGCTATGGGCCCGAATGATAGCCAGCGCTTGATATACACCAATTTGACAGAGGCTTTTTTTACCTATGTGAAAGTCTCATTTTTCACAGGGGCATTCGTGACGTTTCCGTTTATTGCTATGCAAATCTGGAAATTTATATCACCCGGATTATTCGCCCATGAAAAGAAGACCTTACTGCCATTTCTGGTGGCCATTCCGGTCCTGTTTTTTGCTGGCGGTTCCTTGCTCTATTTCTTTGTATTGCCGATGGCTTTCTCCTTTTTCCTGAGCTTTCAGTCGGCCGCTGATCAGACTGTTTTGCCGATTATGCTGGAAGCCAAAGTGGGGGAATATCTTGATCTCGTTATGTTACTGATTTTTGCTTTCGGTTTGTGTTTTCAATTACCTGTCGTGATGGGGCTGTTGGGGCGGGGCGGGGTAATTACTCCGGAAACTCTTATATCCAAGCGCCGCTATGCGATTGTTGCGATGTTCGCACTAGCAGCATTTTTAACGCCACCGGATATTATTTCTCAAATATGTCTGGCCATTCCTTTGATGGGCCTTTACGAAATATCAATTCTTCTCGTTAAATATATGAATAATAAGAAAAACGAAGAAACATTTTTAGCCGATGACGCCGCTCGATAGATATCAACATCTCCTATCCCGTAAGAAGATTGATCCTGATCCTTTGCAAGAACAGGCCGCAAGGTCTTTGAGTAGATTATATACGGAAGTTCTTGAGTATGAAGATTCACGAAAGAGTTGGCGTCAGAAAATAAAGTTTCTAAACCTCCAAAAAATGCCTCCGCGCGGTGTTTATCTGCATGGGCCAGTCGGACGAGGCAAGTCCATGTTAATGGATATTTTTTATGACTCAATTCCGTTGGGGATCAAGAAACGCCGCGTGCATTTTCACCAGTTTATGATCGAAGTGCATGACTATATCCATTCCCGTCGCGCGATAGATGGCATTGTAGAGGATATGGATGCTGCCTTACCATCATTGGCATTAGTTATTTCCAATCGATCCCGTGTACTTTGTTTTGATGAATTTCATGTGACAGATGTCGCAGACGCAATGATCCTATCCCGCCTGTTTACAGCTATGTTTGAGCAGGGCATAACAATTGTCATGACCAGTAACTGGCCACCGGAAGACTTGTATAAAGGTGGGTTGCAAAGAGATCGTTTTATTCCATTTATAAATCTGGTGAAAGAGCGAATGGAGGTTGTTACAGTTGATAGCCCCGTAGACTATCGAGCCAGAAAACTGAAAGAGATGTCAGTCTATTTTGCGCCTTTGAATTCTGAAAACCACAAACGTGCAGATGAATTATTTATAAGTTTGACGGAAGGAACAGAAAGTCTCCCAGATCTGATAAATGTAAAGGGTAGAACAATTCAGGTTCCGGTTGCTGCAAAGGGTGTCGCTAGATTTGTATTTTCGCAGCTATGCGAACGTCCGCTGGGAGCTGAAGATTATCTTGCAATCGCCAAAAGATATCACACAATCTTCCTCGAAAATGTCCCTAAAATGGGCTATGATCGGCGAAATGAAGCCAAACGTCTTATGACTTTAGTAGATGTACTCTATGATAACGGGCGTAATCTGGTGATTGTTGCAGAAGCCATGCCTCAACTTCTTTATACAGGGCATGATCATGCTTTCGAATTTCAAAGGACCATTTCAAGGCTACTGGAAATGCAGTCTGACGCCTACTTTAATCAACAAAAATCCTGAAAAAATGTATAAAATCCGTTTTTTTAAACAGCTCTATACTTGATGTTTAGAAACTCGTTGTTAGAATTATTCCATGGGGATTTTTTCATCACTTTTTGGACCGAAATCAAGCACGCCATCTTCATTTGAAGAGGAAAAGAAGATTGCTCTGAATGGTAGCGATGAGGAACGTAAAGGACTGGCGCAAAACCCGTCCTCTAGCCGTGAAATTCTGTGTTATATGGCTGTCAAAGACAAGAACGAAGATATTCGTCTTCTTTTGGCAGAACGTTTGTCAAAGCTTTTACCCGATCTCTCTGTAGATAAAAAAGGAAAGTTGTATAAGTACGTTGTTGAGGCTTTGAGTGTGTTGGCCCTTGATGAGGTTATCAAAATACGCGTAGCGCTGGCCTCATCTCTAAAAGATTATGCAGATGCACCTCCGGATGTTATCAAAAAATTGGCCCGGGATATCGAACGTCAGGTATCTGAACCTATTTTGAGATATTGTATAGCTCTCCCTGACGAAGAGTTGTTGGATATTTTGACATCTGCGCCCCAAGACTGGGTGGTTGAGGCTATTGCAAACAGGCCTGGTGTCTCTCAACCTGTGTCAGGTGCGGTGTTGCAAACAGGGAACATTCATGCAGGACAAAGCCTGATGCAGAACGCAGGTGCTGATATCTCTCTGGATGATCTGAAATTGATAGTCGAGAAAGCCCGAGATTATCCGGAATGGCAGAAGCCGATTGCCATGAGAAAGAACCTTCCTGACGAAATTGTAAAAGAGCTATGTGGCTTTGTTGAAGAGTCGTTAAAGACACTTTTAATTGAAACAACAAATTTATCGGACGAAGCTATGATAGAAGTAACATCTTCAGTCGTTCGTCGCGTAGAATTTTCCGACAGAAAAAAAGAGAAAGTTCAGGATCGCGTTCTTCGTTTTTTAAAAGAGGGGCGTCTGGATGATGAAACAATTCAGGACGCCTTGTCAGTCAGGGATAATGAATTTGTTATGTGCGCCTTGGCGGCCTTGATCGGAACGACGACACAAAATATAAGGGATGCAATTCAATTGCGATCAGCCAAGGCTGTGCTGGCAATATCGTGGCAGGCGGGTTTATCCATGAGAACAGCTTTGCGTCTGGAGCAGGAGTTGGCTCGTATCCCGTATACAGAGATTATTTATCCGAGAGGAGGGACAGATTACCCTCTGTCGAGAGAAGATATGGAGTGGCAACTGAATTTCATGAATATCGTTAAAACAAATAAGGGATAATTTTTTATAGAATTAGAGGGGGGCAGGAAACTCGCCGTTATCCTGGCTGCGGGTTGTGTGCAGCCGGAAATTTTTACGTACATAGGGAGATAAAAATGAAAAGTAATAATAATTTCAACGAGATGATAAAGCGCGCTGTGGATTCTGCGGGGCGTTTTTTAATTGCATAATACGATAATTCTAGCTAAGGTGAGGCGATAAAACTCTGAAAATAAAGAAATAATTTTTAACGGGGAATTGCGTGCCAGCTAGAGAAGATACAAGTCTGTCAGGAGAGTTTCATCATGTGGGCGCCTCGGAGAATGTTGTTAGTCTTCGCTGCAGAGAGGCGTATCGCCCGAAACTCTCCGGATTAAAACATGAAATAGAGCATTTATTGACAAATGGAGATATTGTCGGCGCGGCCTTCAAGTGCCAAATGCTTTTGCAAAAAGTCGTCAATCATAAATTAGGTGAACAGTTTGTATTGGACCGAGAAGTAGCACCGGCACTGGCAGACCTAAGGCAATTTGTGAAGAGAATTGCAGAACATTCGCTACCCGAGGCCTGCACACTTGTAAATAATCTCTGGCACAGAGTGCAGACGAATTATGCTCTTTTCAGAGATATAAAGATTGTATTATGTGATTTGTCATTGGATGTGCATATGCGAAATGCAATGCAGAAACAGGACTATATGCCAAGTGCCATACAAGAGATTTCAAAGATCATAAAACTCTCTGCCCCTTCATATAATGCCTATCCATTTGGTGAAATCTTCGATAATTCCTGTACCCAATGGGCAAAGCTTTTATATTTAGCAACACCAAAAGACAGGTACGAATATGCAATTGATCTGCATAAGTGGGCAGACAGTTCGATGAATGATGTGCAGTGTCTGGAGAATTTTGTTGGACAAATCTTGGTAGAGGCCACAACAGATGAAAAGGGTGATCGCGTTATTCTTCTGGATAGCGAGCACAATAAAGAAAGAAAGGCCACTGTTACAAAAATAAGATCTTTTCGGATCGTTACGCCAACCTCTCCGGAAGTCAAATGAGAAGTTCAGGATATGAAACTATCTGCACTCTCAAGAACACGTTTTCAACATTCTGCTGAGGCTATTGAGCAAGTCTCTCGTGATGGTATTGTCACCAGAAAGAATTTTAAAGAGGCCTATGAAAGCCCCGAATGCAAAGATGTTCAAATCGAGTACGGGAAAGATCCTTTGAGTTTATGGATTTCCCATCTCGGACTGAGCGATGGAAAAGCAGCAAAATTCATGGGGGTATCAAGAGACACTTTCCTGTCTTTAAGAAATGATCCGAGTGGCGCATTTAACAGGACATCTCCGGAAATGGTTATCAATTTCTGCCGGAGAATTAAGGTGCACCCGGCTCATTTAGGATCTCTTGAACAGGATTACAGACAATCTCTTCCACCTTATATTACGGCAGCAAATATTTTAATTGCCGGGAACTCGATTGGAGAATTTGGAGAGGGGGATTGTCATCTGGCCGCCTATGCGCTGCGCGTAGAACGTGCTCGTTTTAGTATGTCTTTTTCTGGAGAAGATAAATATGCGGATGTAGCGCATGTGCTGGAAAAAGTTAAATCGGACGATCTTGTCAGTCTTTTTAATTTTATCAGTCGTGAAGGAAAACTTACGAGTGAGGCTCTGGCAACGGCAGAGGTTATTGGAGAAAACCTGCTTGAAAAAGAGCAGGACAGACTCAAAAAATCAGAGATGGATCGTGATTTTCTTGTGAACCATCTCGGTCAAAAATATCTTGAGATGTTACGAAGACTGGGCTCTCAAGCCCCCTTTATATCTTGTAATGTTGGCAAAAAAGGCAAGGCAGGAAATGCGGGGTTGTTTAACGTCCTCCTGAAGGATCTAACTCGTAGCTACACGTATAAACAGCTAGAAGAAGATGCTAGGGTTAGAACCCCAAGAAAATCTGATGTCAGATTATGGGTGTCCAGATTCTATGATGGGGTCATTCGGGAAGATTATAATAGAATGCTAAGTCGTTTGCGGATGCATAAAGAAATCGGAAGATGGAAGGTAGAACTCTCTACAGATATCAGGGAGACAACCGATGCCATCTATCCCTACCTGAAAGCTCGTACTGAATTTTCCAGAGCGATTGGCGGTGTTATTGCTCATTATGAAGAGGCTAGAGCCACAGTGGGGTCTGTAGAAAACTGGCTGTCGGAAATACAGGCAGGCACAATGGAAGGTCAGATTCTTCAAAGACTTTTTGCAAACCATATGATCATGACAATGGGAGGCAATACAAGAAGAGGTTATATGCCGCCAAATGTCTGGAATTCACCTGATCCGCATTAAGCGGATCAGAGAGAAAATTATTCCAATTAAAAGATTGACTAAAGATTAGCTATTGAGTGTCAACGCCGGGGCGTTCGGATCAAGCGCAGGCTTTGTTGATGCAGATGCAACAACACTTGGTTTCTGTCCGGCAGACGCCACCGCAGGAGATGGAGATGTGATATCTCCTCCAGTCAATGCAATTTTCTGGGTATATTCCAGTGTCTCGACGTGCCATGCACTGCGTTTGGCAGTTCCCAACTGTGCGCGCCGATCCATGTTAAAGTCATACCAGTCTTTAAAGGACACATCGGAAACATTCTTGCCAAGGCGCTCTGCGGCAAACTTGATAGATCCTCCTCCGCCGTTATAAGCGGCAAGAGCAAGACGTTGATCTCCGTACTTATTGGTCAAGTGTGCCATCATTTGGGCGCCGGCATGAATAGATTTGATAGGGTCATTGAGATCAGAAAGAGTCTTAAGCCCGTATTTACCCACCTTATCAGGCATCATTTGGGCAATTCCACGTGCACCCGCACCTGATTGTGCGTTGGGTTTAAAACGGGATTCTTGCCACAATTGGTTAGCGTACATATTCGGATCAATTCCGACTTTTCTAGCTTCCTCTTGTGCTAAAGCAACATAAGATGCGATTTTCTGATCTTTTTGAATGCGCTGGACCAAATCTGGCGCCAATGCTACAGGACCAGAATAGTCCACCATTTTGCCGTACTTGGAAAGCTCTTTGTCAATTGCATTTTGTTGGACTGAAGCCACATTAGTTTCTTCCAGCCGCGTCCTGGCGACACCTTTTCCATCGGCGCGTAAGAATCGGGTGATAGCTTCATCGCCAACAAAGTATCTATCGTTTTGATTGGATGCTCCATGAACACGCAGAACTTTAAGATTTGCAACGCGCGAGTCAGAAGTATCTGCATGAACCAGGTCTTCTTCCGAAACTTCACCCCTGCTGGTCAGCCAGTTATAACTATTGCTTAAATAGGAATGCCCCTTAATAAGGCCTAAGGATTCCAGCATATCTTGCATATTTTCCAGCAGGGATTGTGTCCAAGCTGTAGCAAAAGCGCGCTCGCCGCGTTTGATTTTTTCTTGGTCTTCGTCCTCATCTGCAATTCCATCGCCATCGCTATCAACGTCATGTTTCATATATTTTAAAACATAATCACGTGTAGAAGAGCGGAAAGTTGCGTTTTCGGAGTGCCCGTTTTTAATAGATGTGACATCTGCATCTTTGCCGTTTTCGGCAATTTCTTTAAGCTCGTCTTCATCTAAGGCATTCTGGGAAGAGAGGCCCAACATCATTTTCTGGAAAGCCGGATCGTGATCGGCTGCCAAACCTAGTGTTTCGTCTACTGTAGAAGAACGTTCATCTTTTTTCACGGGACACACCTTTTTTGTTAATTAAGCTCATATTAGCTTATTTATGGTTAAAAAGTCAATATTTTCAGGTGGCTTATATATAGCCTTTAATATTTTGAAAGTAGGCAGAAAGTTCATGTTCAGAGTTGAGGAATATATGCCTATGAAAATGATGACTCCTTACTTTTAATAACGCAGAACCGCTTATCATAAGTTATTACATTCACTAGACTTGACCAACTGTCTTGATTTTGGCTTTTGCATGGATTTCGTTCTGGGACATGACAGAGGTCTGAGGGCGGAAGCGTTCGATCACAGACCTTACATAAGGGCGGATCAAGGGAGATGTTAGCAACACTGGGCTTTCACCGGTTTGAGCAAATTTATCAAATGTTTGACGCACGGATACAATAAAATCTTGCAAGGCGGAGGGCGCCATTGCCAATTGTCGTTCTTCTCCACGTTCTCCGATCAGCGATTCAGCAAAGGCTTGTTCCCATTTTGGAGAGAGCGTAACGAGTGGCACATGACCATGTACATTGATATTGCTCTCGCAAATTTGGCGAGCCAGACGTGTGCGTACATGTTCGGTAATCATCATCACATTTTTGGTGTAGGTCGTTGCTTCCGCAACACCTTCAAGAATAGTCGCTAAATCACGTATGGAGACGCGTTCATTGACAAGGTTTTGGAGAACGCGCTGCAAGCCGCCAACAGATATTTGAGAAGGGATCACATCGCTGACCAGCTTTTGATAGTCTTTTGGAAGCTCGTCTAGCAGGCGCTGCGTTTCAGTATAGGAAAGCAGATCTGCCATATTGTCTTTAATGACTTCGGTCAGGTGTGTTGTGATAACTGTTGCCGCATCGACAACTGTGTAGCCTTTAAAATGGGCTTCTTCACGATAGCGCTGATCAACCCACATAGCAGGAAGACCAAATGTTGGTTCGACAGTATTTTCACCCGGCAGAGAGATTGGTTCACCCGTTGGGTCCATACACAACAGCATTCCGGGGCGAACTTCTCCGCGACCAGACTCAATTTCCTTGATCCTGACAACATAACTCCCCGCAGGCAATTGCAAGTTATCCTGAATACGCACACTTGGAAGTATATATCCCATCTCTTCTGCCAACTGACGCCGCAGCCCTTTGATCTGGTCAGGAAGTTTTACAGTACTCTCACTTCCCTGAACGAGCGGCAGTAGCGCATAGCCCAATTCGAGTCGGATAATGTCAATAGCAAGGGATTTTGAAATAGGGTCTTCTGCCGGCATAGCAGCTTGCGTTTCCGCATGTTGAAGAGCCACAGCAGTTTCTTCACGCAATCTGTTTTGTTTGGCGGAGAAATATGATACGCCTCCGACAACTGCCGCCAATGCAGCGAATGGCAATAGAGGCATTCCCGGCAATAAGCCAATGACAAGAATTAAGCCTGATGCCATCGCAGTTGCACGCGGATAGCGACCGAATTGGTCCATCAGAGCTTCGTCTGCAGAAACTTCAACCCCTGCTTTGGATACCAGAAGGCCGGCTGCAACAGAAACAATCAGGGCAGGGATCTGGGAAACCAGACCATCACCTATAGTTAGCAAAGAATAATTATTTGCGGCTTCAGCCAAGGTTAAATCTTTTGAGGCTGTCCCGATAATAATCCCGCCCAGCAAGTTAATAAACGTAACCAGCAGGCCGGCAATCGCATCCCCGCGCACGAATTTCGCCGCACCGTCCATGGCCCCAAAGAACGTACTTTCTTGCTGAAGCTCGGCACGTTTCCTCTTGGCTTCCTCTTCTGTAATGAGACCGGCAGACAGGTCAGAGTCAATTGCCATTTGTTTACCGGGCATCGCGTCCAAAGAAAAGCGGGCGGCCACTTCGGCAATACGACCGGAACCTTTGGTAATAACGATAAAATTTACAATCACCAGAATAGCAAACACAATTCCGCCGACGACATAATTCCCTTGGATCATAAAGACCCCGAAAGCCTCGATCACACGGCCAGCAGCATCATGACCTTTATCACCTTCGGAAAGGATCAGACGCGTTGACGCTAGGTTTAGCCCCAGACGCAAAGCTGTCGAAATCAGTAGAATGGTCGGGAATGTTGAAAACTCCAGAGGGCGTTTGATGAACAGAGTAATCATCAAAATCATCACGGAAAATGTAATCGAGATCGATAATCCCATATCCACCAGAACTGGAGGCATTGGAACCAGCATGAACATCAGGATGATGATAATACCCAGCGCCAAGGCTACATCTCCGCGAAGAATGCTCTTCATCGCGGACTTGCCTGTGATTCCCTGTAATGCTGGCGGACTGGCCATAGAGTTATGAGATACCCGTTTGATTCTATTTATATCTTTGCATTTTACCTATATTCCGCAAGAGGAGCAATCAAATGCTTGGCCATTGACATATTGTTAGAATCTGATTTGGAACCAATCGAAAAGAGGTAGATGAGTACGACAGACTCAATACAACTCAGCATTAGTCTATATGTTCACAGCGCATCGAAAATGAACAAGAATATGAAATGGATAAGAAATATAAACAGGGGGAACTCCCTAAAGGCTATGGCGAAGAAGATATGCGAGCGTTGCTTCTGGAGTTTTATGATTAGCCTTTTACCAATAACAAATAACACCCAAATGCATTAAGCTTCAGGAATATCCAAACCTTCGTCACGATACTGTGCAAGCTTGTTCCGAAGTGTACGGATAGAAATTCCCAGAATATTGGCCGCATGCGTCCGGTTTCCCAAACAATGATCCAGTGTGTTCAAAATCATCTGACGTTCGACTTCTGCAATAGTCCTCCCGACAAGCATCTCGACAGCACCTTCGTTTTTAACAACAGTTTGGGGGGGAGCGGTTGATACACTGGCAGGATCAGGTGCTTTTGTAGCTGGTGTAGCCTGAGCTGTATGGCTAGCCATTCCAGCAATATGAACAGCATCAGCTTCGATTTCGTCTTGCATTGACATCAGAACTGCGCGGTGCATTGTATTTTCAAGCTCGCGAATATTTCCACGCCAATGATGGTTAGCTATTTTGGAGGCGGCTTCGGCAGAAATTTTCTTCTTATCAATTCCGTTTTGCTCAGAGAATTTATCAACAAAGAATTGGGAGAGCTGCGCCAAATCTGTTTTGCGTTCGCGTAGTGATGGCAGTCGAATATTCACAACATTTAAACGGAAATAAAGGTCTTCGCGGAACTCACCTTTATTAACAGACTCTTCCAAATTGCGATTGGATGTTGCAATAATCCGTACATCAACCTTTACGGCATCATTGCTGCCGATACGGGTAATCTCACGTTCCTGAATAGCGCGCAATAACTTGGCTTGTAGAAGAGGGTGCATTTCTGAAACTTCATCCATCAACAACGTGCCGCCATTAGCTTCTTCAAATTTTCCCAATCGACGCCCAACCGCTCCTGTAAACGCACCTTTCTCGTGGCCGAATAATTCGGATTCCAAAAGATTTTCAGGAATAGCCGCGCAGTTAACAGCAATAAAAGGACCAGATACACGTTTTGACTTGCGGTGGATATAGCGGGACATAACTTCCTTACCGGTTCCGCTTTCACCAGTGATAAGAACCGTGGCTTCTGATGGGGCAATCTTGTCAGCCATAGTTACAACAGATTTCATCGCGGGATCTCCCGCTATCATATTATTATTCTCTTCTGTAACGGCTTCGATAACAGCAGCAATCAACTCAGCATCTGGCGGCAGTGGAATATACTCTTTGGCACCTTCCTGAATGGCTTTTACAGCCGAACGTGCATCAGATCCGATTCCACAGGCAACGACAGGCACATGAATACGCTCTTCCTTGAGGGCCTTTATAAATTCGCCGATTTTCTGTTTGACATCGATCATCACAAGATCTGCACCTTTGCCGTTCCGCAAAGCCCCGAGAGCTTGCTCAGCATCCTCACAATGGATAACTTTGGCGCCACGTTGCAAAGCAATTTTGCCTGCCGCAGAAATATACCCTTCCAATTGTCCGATGATCATTAAGCGCATAGAATACAGATTCCTTATTTTTCATTATGATAGGGCATGCCTCCTGATTTTCCAAGGGGAGATGAGGAAAAGAAACTGTATTGTTAACATAAAAATGTATCTTTTTGTTGTGTCAAATGTTGAATCTGACTATCCAAAATCCGAGCAGGATAATAGCTAACATCACTAATCCACTCATATACCCCGATAGTATCAGGTTCTACTCTAATGAGTAGTTCCTCTAATCATACGCAAAAAAAACAACAGGTTTTCGAGAGAATGAATAGCTACATATACAGGGAAGTTCTGGGGATCGCACGCAGAGTTATTGCTCTACAGGAGGGCTAAGAGAAAAAGGAACTTCCGTACAAACAGAATTCTGACAGATGAGAGACGGGGGGAGCGCTGCCTCGCAAGTTCCCATCATATTATTCTGCTGGTTCAATTTTTGATCAATTTTATTATAGCTCTCTACCAGAGACTCTAATCTCGTGCCATCCGTACTGAGTGTTGAGTAGAAAAGGTAGGAACGAAAACCGCCACATGGCTTATTCCCGTATCCAGTGATATGGCACTGGATAGCTACTTCACAGTTTTGTGGCACTTCCAATATTTTATGAATTTCTGCTTCAAGAAGTCTCATTTCATCTTCGAGGGACAGAACACTATCTGCCAGAGTATGAGCTGGCGCAAGACAGATTGTCAGCATAGCTAGAAGGCTGAAAGGCATGACCTGAGCAAAGTGCATGAACAATAGCGGTTTCTTTGCCAATCAGCTTTGTTCGGACTTGACAATCTCTGTCATGGTAATCCCCAATCGGTCTTCTACAACAACAACTTCACCACGGGCAACTAGGCGGTTGTTCACGTAGATATCAATGGATTCGCCGACCTTACGGTCAAGTTCAATCACGGCGCCGCGGCCCAATTTCAATAATTGTGAAACTTTCATGGAAGAGCGCCCCAACACAGCAGAAATCTGTACGGGAATATCATAAATCGCCGTGACATCACTTGCCATCGGTTCGCCATAGTCAAAAGGATTTTCCTCCGCCGGAATTCCTTGCGATTCAATCTCATTCAGATCAAAATCCGTTGCTCCTGCATCAGGATTTTCTGGATCGGTCATTGATCTTCTCCTTTATTCTCTTCATCGTGTACGGGTGTGTCACTGGCCTTAAGAGGGTTTTCGACACCGCCTGATTCGTTATTTTGACTTTTTTGAGGCAAAGGAGCAAGCATATCTTCAATGGCGGCAACAATCGCCCCCACTAAAGCATCCTGTTCACGAAGCGCACCGCCATTCTCCCAATGCATCCTACAGCTTCCCGCGTTCAAGTCATCCCGTCCATTCAGAACAAGGCGACCGTTAGAAGACTCAATCAATAAGGAAATCTGGGCGCGAATATCTTCTAGATCTGCATTCGGGACGTCAATAATAATCTTTGCGCGATCTTGCAGATCAACCACATCACGAATGACCTGAATGACTTCGTCAATACTGTGTTTTGCCGAAAATGACGGAAAGACTCTCGAGAAAATAGTACGAGCGATATGAAGGGCTTCCTCTTCAAATCTCTTTTCGCGCATTTGCTCTGCAAGAACTAGAGATCTGATTTGGTCATTTAATCCGGAGACTTGTGATGCAATATATTGCTCCCGGCTAACGCGGGCCTCCTCAAAGGCCTCTTCACGACCTTTAAGATATCCTTCACGTTCGGCAGATTCCATTTCATCAAGAGAAAACACGGGCGGTGGGGGCGGTAAATCAGGATCAACTTCCGGCTTCCTCCCACTGTCAAAATTATTCAGATCAAATAGATATTTTTTTCGTTCGTTAGACACCTGAGCCCCAAATTATAATATGGACGCAATCAAACAGGATCATTCCCGTTTAGTAGATCATTGCGTCTTCATCGTTATTTCCTTTTGCCAGAACAATCTCGCCGCGGGCTTCCAGATCTTTTGCCACATTGACAATATATTGTTGCGCTTCTTCTACTTCTTTAAGGCGAACCGGTCCCATAGCAGCCATGTCCTCTTTCATAATTTTTGCAGCGCGCTCGGACATATTTGAGAAGAATAGGTCCTTGAGAGTGTCTGTGGCACCTTTCAGGGCAATCGGCAGCTTATCCTTATCCGCAGCGCGAATAACTGTCTGAACAGATGTCGGATCAAGATTACTAAGGTCCTCAAATGTAAACATCAAGGCGCGTATTTTTTCGGCAGCATCCGGAGCAGTCTCTTCTAAAGAACCCATAATACGGCTCTCGACGGCTCGTTCCAGATTGTTGAATATTTCCGCCATAAGTTCGTGTGAATCGCGGCGTGTTGTTTTTGCAAGGTTAGCCATGAATTCAACACGCAATGTTTTTTCAACATCATCCAAGACATCTTTCTGGATGGCTTCCATGCGCAGCATACGGTGAATAACTTCCAGAGAGAATCCCTCCGGCAACAGGGCAAGTACACGGGCTGCGTGGTCCGTAGAAATTTTGGATAAAACTACAGCGACAGTTTGGGGGTACTCTTTTTGTAGGAAGTTGGCGAGAATTTCCTCATTTACGTTTCCGAGTTTTTCCCACATTGTCCGACCAGCTGGGCCACGAATTTCTTCCATGATCGCGCCGATTTTGTCTTTGTTTAGTCCTGCCTTCGCCAGCAAGCGTTCTGTGCTTTCGAATGTTCCGACTAAGGAGCTGCTCGACGACATTTGTTCGGCAAACTCCATAAACAGGCGTTCGACAACGGATGAGCTAACACGCCCTAGGTTTGCCATGGTCTGGGAAATTTCAAGAATTTCATCCTCATCCATATTTTGGAAGATGCGGGCTGTGTGCTCTTCACCAAGGGATAAAAGGAAGATAGCTGCCTTCTCTATACCGGATAATGTTCTATAATCTTCTTTTACGCGCATTTAGGTATTCTCCTGAGACATCCATCCGCGAAGAACGGACACAGTTTCTTCCGGATATGCGGCGATGATATCTTCAACTTTTTTCAGTGTTGATGCTTTGACTCGTCCCTCAACTTTCTGGACATCGATCATTTCGTCTCCGTCACCGGACTGGGATAATAGAAACTCCTCTGCGCTCCCCGTCAGGGCACCTTGCGCCCCCATCATACCGGGTGGCATAAGAGCGGGGTTTTGTCCGACAGAAGAACCGAGAAGGGCGGTTGGGTCTGCATAAGGGTCTGCAGAGTTTGGATCCTGCGTATCTTCTGCGGCAAGTAAGCGCCCAACCATTGGCTGGAGAACCAGAAGAACAACAAGTATCACCATTACAACAACAGTCAGCACTTCAGCAAAATCAAGAATTTGAGAGCGCTCGAATCCGAGAATTTTGCTTCCGTCATCTTCAGGTTCCGTGGCAACGTCCGCAAATTGCATGTTGATGACTTCAAGCTTATCTCCGCGCGTCTCATCATATCCGATTGCAGAAGAGATAAGAGTTGTTAGAGATTTGATTTCTTCTTCCGAGCGAGGTTTGTAAGTTTTATTGCCTTCGGCATCCGTTTCGTATGTGCCATCAATCAATACGCCGATAGAAAGTTTTTTAACTTCACCGGACTCGCGGACAACAGAACGAACAGTTTTACTGATCTCGAAGTTTGTCGTTTCCTCAGTCCTTGCCGCATTAGATGTAGGGCCACCGCCATTCAGTAAATCTGCATTTCCGCCTGGGACATTATTCTGGACTGAAACAGAACTTGAATTGGCATCAGTTTCTGAGCTTTTGTCTTCGATTGTTTGGGTCGAACGGACAACAGAGCCTTCAGGATCATAGATTTCCTGATTTTCACTTGTGCGGTCAAAGTTAAGATCTGCAACAACATTGGCGCGGACTTTTCCGTAGCCGACAGTGCGCCCAACCAGATCTTCAATCACACGGGTCATGTGCTGTTCATAGTTATATTTGGCTTCCTGCGCCTTATTAGACAGCAGAATGTCATCGTTCTGTTCTCCTCCGGCAAGAAGAACACCTTCAGAGTCAACGATAGAAACATTTTTATTCTTGAGTCCGGGAACTGCAGAAGCGACCAGAGACTGAATGCCGGCAATTTGTTCACGATCAAGATTTCCGCCGCCGCGCAATTTCAAGAAGACGCTAGCGCTAGCGGGGCGACTTTCCCGTTGGAATAATTCGCGCTGAGGCAGAACCAGATGAACGCGCGCACTACGAACAGGTTCAAGAGAGGAAATGGTCCTTCCAAGCTCTCCTTCAAGCGCGCGCACCTGATTGATATTCTGGACAAAGCTGGTTGTTCCGAAGCTGGATTGTTTGTCGAACAATTCGTAACCAAGTGAAGCTCCGTTTGCTAGTCCCGCTTGAGAAACAAGAACGCGAGCGCGCCCTATATCTTTTTCAGAGACCTTGATTGTTTCTCCATCAGCAGAGATATCATAAGGGATGTTGGCTTCTTCAAGTTTTGTAGAAATTGCTGCGGAGTCTTCTGCGGACAATTCCTTGTAAAGCATCTTCATGCGTGGTGCGGAAACCTGCATAGAAATATAGATGAAGAAAATTAATAGACCTAGCAGCACAGCGCCCATAATGCTGAGGCGAGCAGGGCCTAGTTTTTTGAGCGTGTCTAAAAAATTATTCACTACTGATTCCCGTTGTGATGTGCCGGACGGCAGGAGGTCTGAGTTTTCGGAGCGCGAATCATCGCGGATATACTAGGTTATTGTGGCGTCTTTCCGAAATACTTCAACTAAAATCCCGCTTTCCGGACAGGTTATACTTTTATCATGGCTTTTGGTTTTGTAAGACTTGATCCAAATCAAATTGTACCAGAAATCTGCGAATCTTTCCATAGTTGATGCTGAAAAAGGCAATGAATACAAAGCTGTATAATTATGTGAATGTCAACTTTTGAAGCTCTTCAGGTGTAACATTCTGATTGTGTTGAATATATTGTGCAGGTTGTTTGGCGAGTTGTTTGGGGTGTGTGTTGTATGGAAAAAATGGAGGGTGAAATTGTCGACGGCGATACTGTAACCCTAGGAAAATTAACGATTTGTTTACTAAAAAGTTGTTGTGTTTAGGTTGAATATGTTTGACCTTTCTTGTCGGAGAAGGTATCATGATAATAGGAGTAGGTGTATTATAAGGACAAAAGTCCGGAGTGGTGCATCTAAAAAACTGGGACCATTAGGTAAGGGAAAGTGACATGATAGAGGCAGTTAATGCCATATCTTCCAATGCACAGATCCTGCGCGCAGTAGCGGAGCAGACCGCAACGACTCAGTCGTTCGCGTCCAATCCAGCGAGAGTGCAGGCTGCTGCTGTCATTGCACCATACTTAAGTCCACACGTAGATTTGAATGGTGGATCAAGTAAACCGATTTTGGTTGTGCGCGATTCGGAAACCGGAGAGCATGTGCGCCAGTTTCCGACAGAAGGGCAGATCCGGGCTTATCAACGTGCAAAAGACTCCCAAGCACGCGTTCAAGCGCAAGTGGTGAGTGATGCTCAATTCAAGGGCCAACAGGAACAAGCGGATCTGGTTGAAAACAGTGTCGAGTTCCGTCAGGTGCGCCAGGAAGTGAAAGTCGAGCAACAACAATCGCTGCCGGGTAGTGGGGCGACAAAGGGATCAAGTGAAGCGGCTCCGGCTGTTAGTGTCGGAAAGGGAAGCTCTCTGGATACTGAGGCCTAATTAAGGTCGGCCGTCCTGCAAGCGTGTGCTGATATCGTTTATAGAAAAAAATGCAAAAGCCGCCCAATTGGACGGCTTTTTTCTGCTAGAAATAAAGTTGGTTACGGGGCTGCGCTGTCGGAAAGGGTGACGCCGCTTGCGGTCAAAAGCTCTTCTTCATGGATAATTAGGTCGCGAGCTTCACGCAGGGCTTTGTAATAATGCCCTTGGACAATATTGGCGTTAATTCTGGCAAAGAAAATTGCGGTGCTGGGGATGGCTGCTTGAATCATGCGCAGTAGCTCAAAGTATTTTGGATGATATTCCCTTGGATTGCGGGCCAGATACATGCACTGAATAAGGAAATAAACTTTTTTACAAGGTGTTACAGCCTCATCTTCCTGCATAACATCTTTTTCGCGCAGGATAGGAGTATCTCCGGATATATGTAGTCTGGTCCGCTGTTTGTCATTCGTAATAACAGCCGAGCCAATGAGAATTTTTTCTTCCGGTTTCAAATCAATAATGAGCGCCATATTTTGTCCTTTTGGAAATAATCTGAATTATAAATTTGCCCGAATGTCTTGTTGATATTTAAAGACTTTCAGCAGGTCTCCCTGTGCATCCAAAGCCAAAGACTCATCGGTGTTCAGGAGATCGCTTTCGGAAAATAACTGTTCCAATACATCGTCCGTAAACAAGTCTGTTTTCCCATCAGCCAGAGATTCTTGCGCTTGCGTCAAAAATGACATGGCAATTTCGCAGAACTCTCGGCGGGTCTTTATTGTTGCAATATCTGACGACACCATATTTTTTAGAGTGGTCGCCAGATCAATCGCGTTTGAAATATCAATACGGGAATTCTGAATGGTGTGCGCGTTCGAAAAATCAGGCTCGCGGATACCGAGCCCGAGTGGCGTCAAGTTAATTCCTTGAGTGATAAGGGTAGAATCATCTTGAAGATCAAAGCGAATAATCAGAGCGTCCCCGTTTAGCAAGTTAATGTCCTTACCATCACCGGAGTTGCGGATATGATTATCAAGCTTTAACAGAGAGCGCTTGTACCAATCTGCACACTGAGCGATCTGCTCTGAAAATTTTTGTTGGAAATCTTGAGTTTCAGCCATGTTGCGCGCCCGAATAGTTTGGCCGCCTGCTTCTTCGAGAATGGCAATGGCTTCTTGCGTGTCAGTGAGTGCAGCTTCCAGAAGTTCCAGATTTTTTTCAAATCCCGAGAGAACAGCTAAAAAATCTCGCTTCGAGTTCTTCAATAGTCCTGAAATAACTTGTCCTGCCCCTTGGGTAAGGGAAAAATCTGCCTCGGTCGAAATTTTCGAAAGCGTCTTTTTGAGAGTGGATGAGATAAAAACGTTGGATGTCATGCTCTGCTAGTCCTCCTTTCTGGTGGCAACGGCTAACCGGGCGCTATCCTCACGCCTAGCACAGATACTATACTCTATAAAAAAATTCTTAATAGTCCTTTAATCGGACGTCAAAAAGAATAACGCCCAGAAAATTCGCGGGCGTTATCAAGATTTGTACAAGAGAAAGAATATATTAGGCCAGAATATTATAATGAACTGTGCCTGTCTCGGGGTTCACACGAATATTCATTTGAGTCTGCTCGACAGAGGATCCAACATCGTCAAACCCGTCGGCTGCAAAGGCGGAACCACCAATGCCGGATACATTAAAGGATGTATTCTGGCGGGACTGTTGCGCTCCATTTTGGTTTTGCCCCATGGCTTCACCGAAAGAGGACCCTCCTTGTGATAAGTCAAAGCTGAGAGATGAATCGTCCATTTTTATACCCGCAGATTCCAAAGACTGTTTTAAATTGTGCATATCGCGTTTGAGAATAAGTAATGCATCGTCTGATTCCGCGACAATTCGAACTTTCATAGCTTCACCTTTTTCCAGACTTAAATGAACTTGAACTTTTCCCAGCTCTGGCGGATCAAGTTCAAGAGAAACCTGTCTGGATTTGATCTCGCCATTCTGAACCATATTGGTTAGCGTTGCAGCTACCGTTTGTGTTGCTGTATGCGCTGTTGCCGCAGAGCTGTTGTGAAGAATTGGAGAGGTGTTTTGTTGTTGTAGCAAGCTATTGAGGCTATTCAGCCCACCGGTTGATAGGGAAGTGTCAAGGAAAGATTGCGATGGGTCACCTCCCAACATAAATCGCGCCGAAGCGCTGGTATCTGAAGCGCCATCCAGATCCATTGTGCCGCTGATATTTTGTGGTCCGGATGTTCCTGCGGCGGATGTGCCTTGAGTACCTTTACCCGTATTGTTCTGGGCAACTTCAAAAGGAGCAAGAGGGGATAGGGCGTCGTCACCTGATGACGGAGAAGCGAATGCAGAAACGGATCGTGCGCGGTCGCTGGCATGCTCGACAATCCCGATAGGTGCGAACTTGTCTTGCGGATGCCCGCAAAGTAAAGCAGATAATAATGCAGGATCCAGAATCGTATCTTCTTTAGAGAGACCACTGCCATCTTCTACTGAAGAAGAGAGGAATATCTCCACACCGTTTGGATCTGTAGATGAACTGTCTGCATTTGATGCAACTGAAACTTCTGTTGATTGAACAGGTTGCAATCGAACCAGCAGAACCTGAAAATCTGCGATATCGCTATTGTCTGTTGATAATGCACCAGTTGATTTGCCTGCAGAGATACTGCCATCCTGACTTTTTAAAGCAGCTAATGCAGAAGAGATGGATTGGGCGAGTTCATCCATATTGGCAGGTTGCACAGGAGCAGCCACCAGTAAAACATTCGCGTTTTTCAAAGCATCTGCATTACTGCTAACCAATATCGACAACTCATCCAAGGATAAAGTTGCAATGCCGGAGTTATTCAGACCATCAGTCGAGACAGTGGGAGTTCCCGGTGTTAGCGCTACAAGTATTGAATTCGATAAAAGACCTTGATCATTAAGCTCAGACAAAAGATCCTGAAGATCTGCGTCTTGCCCGAACTCTGAAACAAAATCATTCAAGGCGTTTTTATCAGGTGTAAAGAGGATGATATTGGCTTTGTTATCTGTTTGAGCTTGGCCATGTAGTAGAGAAAAAATTCCTGCAAAAGCAGCTTGCGCACCACCGGCAGAGGAGTTTCCCTCATTGATAGAAGGCAACATGGAAAAACCGGACGCAGGAACAACTGATATAGACATGATATATTTCCTTATATCTTGGAATTAAGTTTAGACTGCCTCATTAATTGCGGTAGCCAATGGCTTTGCAGAAAGATGTGCATCAATCCTTCCGGTCCTTCCATATCCTTTTCCGCTTTTGTTTATTTTATCGCGCGCAGCATCAAGAAGGCGTTCCTGAATACGGCGAACACTGCGAATTCGTGCATCGCACTGGCGCTTGGAAATTTCTGCCAGTTCTTGCAAGGAATCATGAGATGCCAGAATGCGTGATTTTAAAACACCATCACAATTATTCATTTCTTCTTTTCGTTGGGAAATCTCTTCGATTCCTGTTTCACATTCGCGGACCAGTTTAATTTTTTCAGGCTGAAGAAGTTGGAATTTTCCCATGTCACCGACAGAAAGAACGTCAATTTCTTGAGTGTAGAGAATAACCAGTCTTTCCATTTTATCCAGAACAGACTGTAATAATCGGTCTGCCGGAAGTCCTGATTTGGCTTGGTCTTGTGCAGTCGCTAGTTTTTGTCTTTTTGGAATCATTCCTGACCTCCTGTACTTAGGGGTGTTTGTTGTGAAAGTGAAGCAGATGGATCTTCCTGATATTTGAGAAGTTCCGCCTGAATATGTTTGGCAAGGCCGATGCCGCCCTGATTGGAAATCATTTTGCCGTATTCCTGAACCATCATGCCTCGGAACACCTCTTCGCCTTTTCCTCCGCCGAATGTGTCATCGACCTCGACCATTTCAAACATCGGCTTAATCATCTCGGATATGAACACAGCTTCGAAATCTTTTGCGGCTTGCGTAGATTTTTCCAATTTTAGCTTGTCTGCAGAACGGGAGAGTTTATCGATTGATGCCTGACCTTTAGCGGTCTGGATTAGATCCTGTGTTGCTGTAACGCTGAGGTTTGCCATGGTTTTTTCCGTCAATTACATCGTTTCAATTTCAGCCTGCAGGGCGCCGGCTGCTTTGATAGCTTGCAGAATGGTAATAATGTCTCGTGGACCAATCCCAAGCTTGTTGAGTCCTGTTACCAGATCTTGCAGTGTTACGCCGCTCTCGAGGATAGCGAGTTTGGCATCAGCCCCTTGATTGACTTGAATATCAGAACGGGGGACAACAACTGTCTCACCATTCTCGGAAAATGGATTCGGTTGGGACACTTGAGGTGTTTCATTAACTTTAATGGTTAAGCTTCCCTGTGCAATTGCAACAGTACTGACACGAACATCTGCACCCATCACAATCGTACCGGAGTTTTCATCAATCACCACACGGGCAATCTGGTCAGGTTGGATAGGCAGTTGTTCAATATCTGTTATCAGATCAACCATGCCATTCGGATAGCTTGCACCGCGGCGGAGTGTAACTGTTGCATCATTGCTGGCATACGCCAGTTCCGCAGATGTGAAGCCATTAATTGCCTGTGCAATGCGGCGTGCTGTTGTGAAATCAGGATTTTTTAACGCCAAACGAATCTCATTCAATCCATTCAGGTCATATTCTATTTCGCGTTCAACAATTGCCCCATCAGCGATCCGTCCGCGGGTAGGCGTGTTTTGTGTAACCGTTTGGGCATCACCTGATGCAGAGAATCCGGATATTGCAACCGGCCCTTGGGCCACAGCGTAAACTTCTCCGTCAGCGCCCATCAATGGTGTAACCAGCAATGTACCACCTTGAAGGTTTTTGGCGTCTCCCAATGTCGAGACAGTCACATCAATACGCGATCCTTGGGTCTGGAATGGAGGCATCGTTGAAGTCACCATAACTGCGGCGACGTTGCCTGTGTTCAGGTTTTCGCCCTTAACATTAACGCCCAGACGTTCAAGCATCGCAATCAGGGATTGTTGGGTGAAGGGAGAATTATTGAGCTTGTCACCAGTTCCGTTCAAGCCGACAACAAGACCGTAACCGATCAAAACGTTATCGCGAACGCCTTCGATATTAACTATATCCTTGATACGGGCGGTTGCGGCATTGGCCTGAACCGTTATAGCAGCATAAAAGACTGCCGCAAGCCAAAGACAGGATAAAATAATCGTCAACCTCTTGATCAAAGCTATTGATCCTTTGCGTGTTGTTTGTTTCATCGTTGCCACCCGTTTCATTGGTATTTTCAATATTCTTCTCTTTAAGTGAGACCTATCCGACAGATACTATGCGAGAACCATGCCAATTAGGATATTGTTGTATTTCAAAGGGATAGGATAGATATGCGACTGGGCAAAACTTGCCGAATGATTGGCACGGAAATTTTTGTTATAATGGAATAGAAGGGGACAAAAAGGAGAATATCCATGAAAATCCAAGGGCCGGATCAGACCAACAAGGCATCGTCGACTAAGAAATCATCCAAATCGGGATCTGCCGGATCTTCGAGTTTTGGGGCTTTGATTGGAGGAAGCGAAGCTGAAGCCCCCGCGCACACGGCTGCTGCCAGCGCGATTGCAGGTATAGATGCTCTTTTATTGGTTCAGGAATCAGAAGACCCGACAGAACGAGCTGCACGCAAGCGTATGAATGAGCGTGCCGGTGACCTGTTGGGGCAGTTGGATAAGATTAAAATAGGGATGTTAACCGGAACATTGTCTGTTGGAAATCTGATCGATATTGCCGATGTCGTTGCATCCCATCGAGAAAAGCTCAAAGACCCGCAACTCAGTGCTTTGCTGGATGAAATCGACCTCAGGGCACAGATTGAAATCGCAAAAATGAAGATGGCCCTTGAGGCCTCGACGATGTTTTAGGGAAAATGTTATCTAAAATAGCCGAATTTAAGTGGATGAACGTATGCGTAGGGCGCATACGGACTTGTAATTTGTCTTGAAATTGCATAATTTTCTGCTCACTTTTTAACTCTTGCTCTAGTATAGAAGGTAGTAAGTATGTCCAAAGCAGGTAGCGCGCTCGTTCCTCAGAATTATAAGCCGACGGACGATGAAGAGTTCATGAATCCGGTTATGAAGGAGTATTTCCGTCAGAAACTGATTGCGTGGAGAGAAGAACTCTTGAAAGAGTCGGAAGGAACCATCCACAACACATTGCAAAGTACGGAATTGCAAAAGCCTGACTTGGCTGACCGAGCTTCTGCCGAGACGGATCATGCTCTGGAACTAAGAACTCGCGACCGTGAACGTAAGCTCATTACCAAGATTAACGAAGCTTTGCTGCGTATTGATGATGATACATACGGATATTGCGAAGAAACCGGCGAGCCGATTACTGTAGGCCGTCTTGATGCACGTCCAATCGCAACCTTGTCTCTAGAGGCTCAAGAGCGTCATGAGCGCATGGAACGCACCCACCGCGATGAGTAATCTGCGCGTATAGTGCTAAATACAGAATGCAGAATTTAAACGCCCCTTTCTAATACGGAGAGGGGCGTTATCTTTAGTCTGTTTCCTATTTGCTAATTTTTAATTGCTATAGTTGCATATCCGCATAATATATAGTATTATGGTAAAAATTAAAAAGATGGTCTCAAAAGGATTGGTGTGTGATGGCAGAAGAAAAAAAGAAAAAAACAGAAGCTCCGATGGCTCCGTCTGGAGGTATAGCACCTGAACCTCAGACCATAGGCAAGACTGAGTCATTCTCCAGCGGCATCAAAGATTTTATTACGAACTTTTTAAAAAACACAGGTCTGGACAAGATAATCGACAAGATCAAGGAGGCTTTGGGCATGGAAGCAAAATCTAAACCTGAAACACACGGTGGAAAGCCGGAAAAATCCCCGGGAGCTGAAACCTCTGCCAAGCCGGCCGAGCCAGGGGCATCACCAAAACCATCGCCTGAAGTCGCTCCGTCCCAACGACCAGTCGCAGCTCCTGCGCCTGCAGAGACCGCATCTAACCCGAAAATTGTAGAGGTAGAAGTCAAAGACCCTGACTTGAAAAAATTTTACGACAGTCTTTCACCTGAACAAGTGGAAATGCAAAAGCGCATCGCTGAATTGGGGGGGAGTGAGTCTCTTGGTGAACCCAAGGGGATAGAGCCGGGCCTCCCTGCTTCAATCTATACTCTTGAAAAGAACTTGGGAGCAGAGAAATATGATGGTCCATTCTATTCTAAGGATGTGAAGCGTTTTCAATATGAGCCATCTGAAGAGGTCAACAGACTTGCTAAAGAATTCGAAGAGTCTCTGACACCAGATCAAAAAGCTTTATTCAATAAATATAGCGATAAGGCTCACAGGGAATTGAGAGAAGGCTACGACCGAGGTATGAACCCTTATACCGCACCAGTGCTGCGCACGGGGCAGACAGATGAGTTTTCCAAATTACTTCGAGAAAATATGAGTGAAGTAACAAGTCCTTCTACAGGGTTTAAACAGGGGGGACCTTCTGTCACAGTTGAACCTGGTATCAAAACTATTATGTCAGGACCATAATTTGGTCAGACAAAGAACGAAGAAAATAAACAAAACGCGGAAATATTTTCCGCGTTTTGTTTATTTATCCTGCGTGTCTTCTGAATCTTTCTCTTCTAGGGCTCGTTTGAGAATATCAGGAATATTGCCCTTGGAAATCTCGGCAGATAAATGCCTCTCCAGAATAGCAGGATCATCCTCGCGCATTGGCTTTTTGCCTATAGACCAGAGTAATTTATCGCGTTCTTTTCCCATAACAACCTCCTGTTTTCTGCCCTATTTCCCGAGTTTTCTCTCGCCAGATATGCCTGACGGATGTGACGTTTCCTGAATATCTTGTACTGGAGATTCATCCCCTAGTGCGCTACGGCTAAATCCAGCCCCTAGACCGTTTTGGGGCAAGGTAATTGGTGGAGAAGTTTGAGATGCGGAAGAAAAATGATCTTGAATATGTGTTGGAGATTTTTCTTCCAAAGAAAGGGCCATCTTTTTCTCGCGGAACTGGGATACTTTTTCTGATAGCGCATCTCTCTGCTTTTGCAGATAAAAACCCGCAGATTTACCATTCAGTTCAACTGGGCTGGAGTGCGTGATGACATCAATTCCGCTTATGTTTCGCTCTTTTTTAATGTCTTTTATGTCCTCAAAAGTAAGGCCCTCCAAGGCTGAACGTGCTTGAGGGCTCAGGATAATTCCTTTCCTGTCCATAAACTCAATAATCTGAGTGGATGAAAACAGTCGTGTATTTTCTGCAATATCCCGTTCGATTTGAAGCACTGTCTCTGAAGCTAGAGGTGTAGTCACACCTTCTGCAGTTTTGATTATGGGCTTTAAAATCATATGAAATTCTGCTCCACCATAATGTGCAATCTGATAGTCTGAAGACCTGACACCATTGAATTGCATGGCATTGCGAATAATATTCTGTGTCATTTCAAGAAGCACCGCATTGGCCCCATCATGCCCGAGCGCATCATTCAGCCCACCAAGATTGTGAAATGACGTGCTCACTGTATAAGGAGTAAGATGGCCCACGCGCAATTTGTGTTCGATCTCCTTTGTATCTTGAACGAAATAATCAAGTGTTTCCGGAAGATCGTTTGGCATCCAAACACCAGCTGCAGGATCAAGCGGAGTCATGCGGTATGCATAGTCACGCACCAGATTACGTTCGAACATGTCCTGAATGTCAATCGCCCGCCGCTGTAATTCTTCTTCTAGGGCAACTGCTCTTCGAGCTGCCGGAGTCGAAAATAAAGGGAGTGTCGCCGTAGGATTTTTTAAAAATTCAGGAACCTCTGATTTAAATACAGAGAGTTTCATAGACTCTATTTCAGAAATATTTTGTTCCATATAGCTATTCCGATCGGCAATAGAAAAACTTGCCTGAGGCTTGTAACGATCAAAATAAGCCTTGCGCCTTTGGGATGCTTTTAACGCGCCTTCCAGAGCATGCGCTATAGCTTCCTGAATATCCTGATCGGGGCCTTCCGGTTTCATGAAGGGGGTTTGATTGAAAATCTGGGTAAATGCCAGACGGAGGGTTGTATAATCAATTGTTCCGTTTCTGTCATGCCCCAAGACAAGTTTGTTTGCTTTAATAGCCAAATCAGCTTCTTCAACAACATGAGCCGGATCAATCGACTTCATGTTAACCAACGCAACAGAAGCTCCAAAGCCTCTCTTCAGCGGATCATTCGGTGCTTTGAGGTGAGGATGGTCGTGTAACCCGAGTTTGGCCATATGGAGTTCTATGGACTGATTTATACGAAGCTCGACTGCAGTATAATTTTTAGGATCAATTCCTGATACAATTAAACGCAGCTCATCTCCTCCCGCGCGAACTGGTAGGATCTTTGCTCCATCGGGCAAAATCTCCTGAACATCACGTTCGATAGAGAGTGCAATCAATTTCGCAGTCTTGTCCGTGAGCTTGAATGCTTCACTTTGCGTCTCCCGGAAGAGGGAAATCATCTGCTGACTCTTGGGATCTGTGCGTCTAAATAATGCCTCAAAAGCCTGAGGAGTTTCAGCCTTACTCTTGATGAGGTTTATTAAATCAGCGGCAAGTGGGTCAGCATGTTCTTCAAGAAGTTTTATCTGGTGGAAATCATTTGTTCCTCCCATATTGGAATAATCAACTTCAATCATTGCTACATGCTGTGTGTTAAGGCGCGCAAATAGATGCCCTAAAGCAGATGACAGGCCCAGATGTGGTTTCTGCATGTATCCGGTCATAGTATCCGGAATAAAACGCCCGTGGTCCATTTCGGTAAACAGTGCCCACAATGCAGGGTTTTCATTCCCCATGTATTTTTTGGTGAGTTGCGCACGCAATTCGGCCGGATGCAGCAATCCGTCCGCTTTCATAATCTCTTGAATATCTTTTAAGACTTGTTCGGCAGATATGGGGACATTTGGAGGGAATTGCCCGGATTGAATTCCTTGCACAGGCTCAACAAAGCTATTCAAAAAGGACTGTAATTCCTTTTTGTAGAATAGGCCCTGTAGCTCAGGCAAAATGTCTGGTACTGTCTCAGACACGAAATAATCCCTCTATAGGTATTCAGCCAATTTTTTTTCTTACATATTATAGGCGTATTATAGGCTGACGCGATTAAATATTGGTTATTTTATCAGAGTTTAGCGGAGTATAGGGTAAAAGAGCTGGGAAATGGAAGGATTTCCATGAAATTCGTAAAACGGACAGTTAATCGAGAAAAAAAGAGCCAGCAGTCTTGCGACTGGCTGGCGGGGAGTTGGGTGGGTAAGGGTAAATCAGTAACTCATGAACTCTAAAATATTCAGGTTTTTACTCGCCGAAATCAAAACGGAAAGATGATATCGTAAAGCTGTGTCCCGTATCGCGGCTGCTGGACATCGGTAATCTGCCCGTTTCCGCCATATGCAATGCGTGCTTCGGCAATTTGTTCGTAGGAAACTGTGTTGTCGATATTTATATCCTGAGGGCGTACAATACCTGCCAGTTGCAAGACACGGTTCTCGTAGTTAACTCGTACTTCTTGCGAGCCTTGAATAACCATGTTTCCGTTCGGCAATACTTGTGTTACGGTTGCTGCCAGTTTCATTTTAATTTTTTCTTTGCGGTCTGTTGTGCCATCGCCTTTATACGAGGAATCTGCATCTGCATTTGTCAGATTTGAAGTGCTTAATGCTTCAGGGAAAACTTGTGTTAACTGGGTTTCCATGCCAAGGAGGTTTGGAAGAGAGGCCCCTTCCGAAGTGGTACGTGACCGGTCGGTAGCATTCTCCATTTTTCCTTTATCATCAATATCAATCAGAACGGTCATAATGTCTCCGATTGTCTTGGCCCGCTGGTCTTTAAAGAATCCTTGTTGAGCTCCTGTCCAGAGAGAGTTTCCTTTTTTTGCGACAACTTGTGACTGAGGCATTGGCATACTGACAGGTTTGTATCCTTTTTGGTATGTCGGATTGACAATCGCGGATTGCGGTGGTGTTTCACCGATATTCTTGACGCGATCAACTGCGGAGCAGGCTGTTAGAGCGCTTCCTGTTATCGCAATCAGAATAAAATTTCCTATTCCTTTTCTTGTGTTACTCTGTTTCATGTTATCCCACCTTTCTTGTCATTTTTGACTTATTGTGAATTCTGATTTTGTCCTTATTGGACCTGAACTATTTTGTCTCCAATTACTTCGGCCCGCAGGGATTGATTGCTGCTAATATTCATGACGCGAATAAAGTCTCCTTCTGCGCCGGGTTGCATGGCCTTGCCTCTAGCTGTCAGTTGCAACGGGCCGGATGCGAAGCGGATCAGTATTTCATCCCCACGTGCAACCAGTTGCGGAGAAACAAGCTCACGCATTTTGACAGGAGCTCCAGCTTCAACTAGGCGAGCAGGAGTCTTTCCGATCATTTTATCGGTATCTGTTACGGTGTCGTATGTGATGTTGCGGACAGTTACAGGAATCCACTCGATATCGCCGGACCCGATAATATCACCAGCTTTGAGGGAGGACCTTAACACAGGAACATTCTGGACCTTATCGATCACTCCACTCAAAGACAGGGTTTTAACCGGGTTGTCCGCATTTGGAGCTGCAACAACCGCGGTGAACACATCACGACCGGGCGTATAGGACATGCTGGCAATCTCGACAGTTGCAGGTAAGTCACCTGCCAAAGTAATTGAAGGCACGACATTTCCGACGGTCAATTCAAAATCTCCACTGACACCCTTCACGGCAAGTGCAGCTTTCAATGCATCTGTAATCTGCTCAGATGTAATAGTCTGCGCGGTGCGTGTAATGACAACTTGGTCAAGGGCAGAGGAGGGTTGCCAGTCAATATTGTACAACGTTGCAACGCGTTTAAGTGTTGAGGCATTGATAACCATTGTTTTTCCTGGTTGAGGCGATGCTCCCAAAACAGCATCCTGTTTATCAGGTAGATCAGTAAACAAGTCGCTCAGACGAACAACACGGTCATTCACAGAAGTTTCGGCAATTAAATTAGCCGCAGAAGCAGTTGGAATATGCAAGAACAGATAGAGAAGGGCGTAACCGAGACCAAGTACAATTGCGATGCTTTTGAACGTGAGGCGGCACATATAAAGGACGCTCTGTTTTGTCTGTTCGATTTGGTACTTTGTCATTGTTTTGCTCCCTTAATCCCTAACTGAATGTGAACACTCTCTTAACCAACTAGCCCTTGCAACATGTCGGAAGCTTGAGCCAGGCGTTCAAAGGTCTGAAACATGGTATTTGTTCCGTTCTCCACAAACACAACAACCACGCCCGCTAATCCGATAACAGTCAGAAGGCTACGTATGCTTTGAAGAATGATTTGGTTTCCGGTTGTTTCAAAATTCATGTTCATATTGCACCTCTCTACTCAGTTTTTGGCCTTAACGGTCGTTTTTTCCTACCTGTTTAGCATTGCAAGAGGTATGCCAACCTCTTGCTTTATGGATAATTATTTACCTATCTGAGCTGATTAACTGTATCCATCATCTCGTCAGAGGTACTGATAACGTTTGAGTTCATCTCGTATGCGCGCTGGGCGGTAATCAGCAGGGTGATTTCCTTAACAGAGTCCACGTTAGACTGCTCAAGAACGCCTTGCTTGATAGTCCCGAAGTTGGTCTCGCCCGGAATACCGGCAATAGCTGCTCCGGAAGCCTCGGTTTCCATGAACATGGTGTCGCCTACAGATTCAAGTCCAGCCGGGTTCACAAAGTTTGCCAGTTCAATCTGCCCCAAATTCTGCATGGCGACCTGAGCAGGCATTTTAGCAAGAACTTCCCCTTGCGTGTTTACTTCGACATAAACCGCATCAGAAGGGACGGTAATGCCTGGTAACAGGCGATAGCCTTCAGAAGTGACGATTTCGCCGTCTTGGTTCATTTGAAAGCTACCGGCACGTGTATAGGCGGTTTCTCCGCTTGGAAGCTCGATTTGGAAGAATCCGCGACCGTTAATCGCCAGATCCATATCACCATCCGTAATCTGAAGGGTTCCTTGCTCGTGAGAGCGATAGGTTGCAGACGGCTTAACACCAAGGCCTAAAGAGAGCCCCGCAGGAATGACAGTCCCCGCTGTAGAAGATGTCGCCCCTGGTCTGGATAGATGCTGATACATCAAATCCTTGAATTCAAGCCGTTGCTTTTTAAAGCCGGTGGTGGTCATGTTGGCGATGTTGTTGGAAATAGTATCCACATTCATCTGCTGGGCCAGCATGCCTGTCGCGCCGATATCGAGTGATCTCATTTTAGTCTCCTTTACGTCTTACCCTTATTTATTTGTTTTACCGTTTGTCCGAAGTCCGTCCGGAATTAGGACGTCTTTTCACCTATTTTTTTGATCGCATTTACTTGACGCTCATGTTCGTTGTTAATCATGCGCATTGTAGATTGATAGGTTCTCAGGATATCTATCATACGTGTCATCTCTTGTACCGGATTGACGTTTGATCCTTCCAGATAGCCTTGTTTTACAATAGTTTCGGTTGCCGCCCTCCCGGCATCCTTCGAAGAATATAATCCGTTGCCTTCAGGGGTCAGAGACTGAATGTTGTCAAATTCGACAACTGAAATTCGTCCGACAATATTGCCGTCCGCAGAGATATCTCCATCATGGGTAATAACAACGTCATTGGCTCCTGCGGGAATGGCAATCGGGTTACCACCAGGACCAGAAACTCTGAACCCATCGGACGTAACTAATTCGCTATTGGAATTGATCGTAAAGTCGCCGCCGCGCGTATACTGGATTGTGCCACTGGGAGACATGACCTCTATAAACCCAGGGCCATTTAGCGCGATATCATAAGTTCCCCCAGTAACAGAAATAGAACCAGGGGAGGTGGTGTCATACTGCCCCATGTCATAGACCATCGACAGAGAGTCTTGATTGGTGTAGCTTGAACTCTTGGCGATATATTCCTCGAACATCGGGTTTTGAGCTCGGTATCCTGCTGTATTGACGTTTGCCACGTTGTTAGCGACCAGCGTCATGGCGTGGTCAAGAACCAACTGTCTTGATAATCCAACGTATAAACTATTTTCCATTATCTCTTCCCTTTACCCTTTAACCTTTTTGCCTTCGATTTCAGGTCAAACCTTTTACGGCTCCCTCTTCGTATTGCGAAACCCGTGCCAAGATAGAAAATCATGGAAAAACAAGGAATTGCAGGGGGCTTAAAATATGGATAGGGTAAGGGCTGCTAGGAAAAATATGTCTTCTGACAATGATTTTCCCGAACACTTGTCGAGCGAGCGGCATTTTTTTCCTCCCTTGATGGGATAATTCTCCACAGGGCTCTATATCAATTCGTATAAGCGGTTTGAACAGGGGGCTGGTGTTCTATAGAATAAGAAAAATACTGATTCCCGAGTTCAGGCCGGTTCGGCCTTTCAGACCAATAGTTTAGACAATATGGAAGAAGCTTTATGAGCGAAGATACAGCCGATAAAGATCAGAAATCAGCCGAAGTCGGTGAGAACGGCGATGTTCAGCCGATTGATGATGGCGGCGGAAAAATGAAAAAAATAATAATGATCGTCATTCCGCTTTTACTATTGATCGGGGGCGGGGCTGGTCTCTATTTCACAGGAACACTGGATAAGCTTTTGGGTAAAGAAGACGCGTCTCAAGAAAAAGCCGAAGGTGGTGACCATGGAGAGGAAGCCGGCAGTCACGAAGAAAAAGCGGCTGAAAGCAAAGGCGAAGGACACGGCGGTGCAGAAGGTGAGCATGCTGCCGGTTCTGTGTTCATGAAGATCCCAGATCTGATTGTAAACCTGACAAGCAGCGGACAACCTAGATATTTGCGTCTGTCTATCCAATTGGAACTGAATAGTGAAGAAGACATGAAAAAGGTTGAAATGGTTATGCCGCGTGTCGTTGACCAGTTTCAGACATATCTAAGAGAGTTGCGTGTAGAAGACTTGCGCGGATCGAAAGGTATTTACAGATTACAAATGGAATTGCTGGCCCGTGTCAATGCGGCGGCAGCGCCTGTCGAAGTCAAAGATGTGCTTTTTCAGGAAATTCTGATACAATAACCCAAAAAATAAGCATCTGGCCTGCTTTTTGTATAGGAGGAGAAAGATGCATAAAAACAGTAAGATGGATACCGGAAGGATGATCTGCCGATGAGCGAAACAGATCAGATGAGCGAAGAAGAACGCCGTATGATGGAGGAATGGGAAGCCATGTCCGGCGATGGTGATGCTGGTGGCGATGCAAACCTCGAAATGGATGAAGTTCCCTCGGTCGGCGGCGGCGGTGATGAAGGCCCCGGCGGCGCACGGATTCTGAATCAGGCAGAAATTGACTCCCTGCTTGGATTTGATAGCGATGGCCCTGAAGAGGAAACATCAGGTGTGATGGCGTTGATTAACGCCGCGCTTGTAAATTATGAACGCCTGCCAATGCTGGATATTGTCTTCGATCGATTGGTCAGGCTGATGTCCACTTCCTTGAGAAACCTAACTTCGGATAACGTTGAGGTGTCTCTCGACCAGATTTCGACTGTCCGCTTCGGAGACTATCTCAACTCCATCCCTCTACCTGCAATGCTCACCGTCTTCAAGGCTGAAGAATGGGATAACAACGGTTTGATCGTTGTGGATAGTGCGTTGATTTACTCTGTTGTTGATGTTCTCCTCGGAGGGAGGAAAGGAACCCCATCTATTCGTGTAGAGGGGCGTCCTTATACCACGATTGAAACAAAACTTGTCGAGCGAATGTTGAACGTATCTTTACACGATATGTCAACCGCATTTGATCCTTTGTCGCCTGTCAGTTTCAAGTTAGAGAACATTGAAACAAACCCGCGATTTGCTGCTATTACACAGTCCGGAAATGCGTGCGTTCTAGTCAGAATGCGCATTGATATGGGGGATCGTGGCGGACGTATCGAAATATTGATCCCGTATGCGACGCTCGAACCTATCCGCGAACTTTTGCTCCAGATGTTTATGGGGGAAAAATTCGGGAGGGACTCAATCTGGGAAACCCACTTGACCAACGAACTCTATATGACAGATGTCTATATGCAGGCCGTGATGGGTGAAAAGACCGTTATGCTGCGGGATATGCTCAATTGGAAAAAAGGCACAACCATTATGTTCAACACCAAGCCGAGTGACGAGGTCGAACTTCGTTGTGGTGATTTCACAATGTTTGCTGGCCCTATGGGCCAAAAAGAGGGTAATATTGCTGTCAGGATCGAGAAATATATCCCGCCTGAAAAAGAATAATGTCGGGGGATGACGTTTATTTTGAGTAGTAAGAGTGCGTAACATTTAAAAAATAGAAAGTCTGCCATGTCTGGGTTGATGTTGGGTTTTGATCTGGTAATTATTGTGATGCTTGGCGCAACGATTTTCTATGCGGTGCGTTTAAGTAAGCACTTGAGTATCTTCCGATCAAACCGTTCGGAAATGGAACGCCTGATCCGTGAATTGTCAATGCAGATCACGCGTGCGCAAGAAGGGATCTCGACGCTTGATGAAATCTCGACCACAACAGGCGAAGATTTACGCAAGATGGTAGCAAAGGCACAAGGTTTGTGCGATGAGTTGTCACTGATGACGGAAGCCGGAGACTCTTTGGCTGAAAGACTGGAAAAACTTGCGACAAAAAACAGAGAGATTGCCGACGATATCGGACAGAATGTCGTTAGCAGCGTCTATCCTGGGCAAAAAGCATCTGTGTCTTCTTCCTCCCGTTATGAGGAGACTCTTCCAAAGGCGGATAAGCAGAGAATTGTTCCTACCCTTGAATCATCCTTCGCTATCCGCGATCCGGATTACGATGGAGGAAATGAAGGAAGTTTCGATGATGCGGATGACACGGGTTCATTCCTGAGTAAAGCTGAAAAAGATTTAGCTGCGGCGCTAAGAGGGCGCGGCAGTAAAAAATAATTTTATAGATAAAACCATTTTTGGTGAAAGATTGTCATGTCCAACGGCCTCGGTAAATTCATTTCGGCGCGTCTGCGTTTGCTACCTGTTCTTATTGCGGTGGCCACATTGGCATTTATCGCGAGGGTAGGCGATGCTGTGGTTGAGATGCGTGACCTTTCTGGCGCCGCCTATGCAGAAGATGCAAAGACCGAAACATATAACGAACCTGTGAAAGCAGCGGATTCATCGGCGGAAGCATCTGGAACACAGCCGTCAACAGATCATCTGGCATCATCTGCCGCAGATGATATCAGCTTGCCATCTATGGATGGAAAAGAGGATAAGCCTGTTGAGGATATAACAGAAGATGTTATGAAGAAATGGGAAGATGCCAGCGACATTGACACGGAATATTCCGACATCAAACAGGAAATGTATAAAGATCTAGTCGACCGCCGCAGATTACTTGATGAGCGGGAGCAGACGCTCGAAAAGCGAGAGGCCTTGATAAATGCCGCCCAACTTGAGCTGGATCGAAAATATAAAGAGATGACTGGATTGAGAGATGAAATTCAGTCTTTGCTGAAAAAACAATCCGATGAAGAAGCTGCACGCCTGAATTCTTTGGTCAAAATTTATACAGGAATGAAGCCGAAAGATGCCGCACGTATTTTTAATACGCTGGATATGGATATTCTGGTTGAGGTGATTGGTCGCATGCCGGAGAGTAAATCAGCACCTATCCTTGCGGGTATGGATGCTGATAGGGCGCGTGCCCTGACAACATTGCTGGCCGAACAGAAGAAATTGCCTGATATCCCGCAGTAAACCGCGAATATCTGCTCTAGAATATCTTTGGTTTAAATCCCTCCTTAAATGTCATAATGCATAGAGGCTTAATACGAAAGTATTAGCCCTCTATTTTGCATTTACATTGAATAGTGTTAGGATGCGCAATCATGATGCGTCCGGACTCCGGAAACATGGCATCAATACAGCCTTTTATGGCGTAAAACCTTCCTGCTGCGTAGTATTTTGTTAATCTTTTCATGAAATTATTGAGTTTACTGGGCCTATCGGTCTGAAAAGAATCTAGTCATCTAATACTTCAAGTTACTCTAAGGAGCAGAGAAAAATGTCCGTCGATAAGAATATGAACGTCCTCATCGTTGACGATTACAAAACCATGTTACGCATTATCGGCAACTTGCTGAAGCAGCTGGGGTTTAACAATGTGGATGAAGCTACGGACGGATCCATGGCTTTGGAAATGTTCAAAAACAAGAATTACGGTCTGGTCATTTCTGACTGGAACATGGAACCGATGTCAGGTCTGGATCTGTTGAAGCAGGTTCGTACATTACCTGCAAACGCAAACGTTCCGTTTGTAATGGTCACTGCTGAAAGCAAGACCGAAAACGTGATCGCCGCCAAGCAGGCAGGCGTTAGCAACTATATCGTTAAGCCGTTCAATGCGGAAACATTGAAGACCAAACTGGTCTCTGTACTGGGTGATTTCTAATCCAATAAGAAATAGGGATCAGGGGAAAAATATGGAAGCATCTGGTACAGGCATTCGCCGCGATAAGGTAATAAATCTGATTAACTCGGTGATCGAGAAGGTTGGCGCGGCCGATGAAATCTCGAGAGAGCATATTTATGCAGAGCTAAAAGATCTTCACGATATTATCGAGGCAACTCGGAATGAAATCAATGCAACCCGCGTTACGGATATTTCCGGAACGCATATTCCGACAGCAACAGACGAATTGGATGCAGTTGTTGCAGCAACGGAAGTCGCAACAGGAACTATTATGGATGCTTGTGACGCGATGACCGAATATGCCGAGCAATTGGACTCTGCCCATAAAGACTTTATGGTTATGCAGGTTACAAAAATTCTCGAAGCCTGCTCTTTTCAGGATATTACCGGTCAGCGCATTACCAAAGTTGTCCGGAGTCTGAAAACTATTGATGAAAAAGTTTCGAACTTGCTTCAGGTTTTGGGAGACAAACTTCCTGCCCATACAACTGCAACAGAAGCCGCAGATGAGAGAACTGGGGATGCACGCCTTTTAAACGGGCCACAAATGGCTGATAAGGCTATCTCTCAGGATGAAATTGACAAATTACTGGAAGATCTCTTCTAAAGGGGAGTCAAATCTCCTGAATACAAACAAGAAAATGGAATTAACCCCTTATATTTTGGGGGTTTTTTCGTTTTGGCGCCGTAGGCTTATTGCCCTGATATGGCAGCTGTGGCAATTTCTCTATATGAACCGAATCTGGCGCCATTTATCGTCTGTTATGGCATATGCATTGCTGACCTCGGCGGCCACAACTTCTGTGTCCGTAGCGCAAGCTATCGCCGCAGACTTGCAAATGAAAGTTCGCGGCAGTGACCACAATGATTATTCCCGCTTGGTATTTGAGGGAGCTGCTGCTCCGAAATACATAATCAAACAAGATCGAAATTCTGCAGTCATTACATTTGAAGCGCCTGTTTCGTTGCAAGTAGAAACTGCTCCCCCTGAAAATCTGGAACGTGTTGTTGCTTATAAAAAACTTTCTGACACGCAGATTAAAATTGATTTTCCGGCGGGAATTAGCTTGCGTCATTTCATTCTTGATAAGAAGCTAATCCTTGACTTCAAAGGACACGCCAAACCGCAAGAGACAAGCGCAGCCATTGTGCCTCCCAAAAAAGTCGCGTTAGCGGGAAATAAAAACGTGAACGACGAAGGTCATAAACCAACCGATCTGACCGAAGCGATGGCTGTATCAGAGTCCCCAGCCGCCGGAGAAGAAGAAACAAAAAAAGAAACGCCTTCTATAAAGCACGTTGCGGCAGACCATCAGAAAGAACAAATTGAAAATGCCGTATCAAAAAATGTGACGCTCGAAAAACATATTGTTGTTGATGAATCTAAAGAAAATGCAGGTGATCAACAATCAGAGACTTTGGCAGACGAGCATAAGGCCCCGGAATTGAAACTTGTACCGCATACGATCAATATTGCCGGAACAACTTCTTTTGCTCTGGCGGTTTTCGAGAAAAGCGGAAAATTATGGTTTGTCCTTGATAAGCCTGACGTCGTGGTTCCCCCACAATTTGAAGGGCCATACCGTTCTAAGTTCGATGGATTTGAACGTATGACATCGGGCGATACCACAATATTTAGAACACCGCAGCCGACGGGTTATACCTTGACAGGTAGCGGTGGCGGATTGGTTTGGGACGTCAAAATGACAGAGCTCAAAGAGGGATTGTTCGAGCCGAAGCCACTAGTTCGTGCCGATAATGTTCCAGGGGATTCCGGTCCAAGCTTGCTGTGGTCTGCACCGACATTTCATCGCGCAGTCAAAATTACTGATCCCGATACAGGAGAAACAATCTGGGTAGGTATGGTCTCTGAGGCCCGCGACTTTGCCCGGTTACCACAGAAATTTGCAGAATTAGAATCGCTCCCGTCAGTGATCGGGATGGCTTTGGTTTCAAAAGTGGATGATCTGTCGGTCTCAAAAATTCAGGAAGGAGCATTGATTTCGAGACCTGAAGGACTGGCTTTATCTATGAAGAAAGATCTGTTGCCTTATAAAAATGAAGTAAAAGAGACGCCCGATGATAAGGAAAAAAGCGGAAGTCGAATCTATAACTTCGCCGACTGGGAAGGTGGAAGTACGATGGCTGATCTCTATGAAAATCAGCGTCTGATTCTGTCAGGACTGCAGGAGCAAACCGATCTGAAAAAGACGGAAGGGATGCTGTTTTTGGGGCGTATGATGTTGGCGCATGGTCTGTCCCCTGAGGCCAAAGGATTTTTTGATTTGGCAGAGAGCTATACACCGGAACTGTCGGAAAACACAGAATACAAAGCCCTGAGAGGAGCATCCGAACTTCTTTCTGGTCATTTCAAATCAGCTTTTGAAAACATGAGTAACCCAGTTCTCGACCAGATTGATGAAGTTAAAATCTGGAAGTCTGCCGCATTGTCTGGACTTGATGATTGGCAGCAAGCGGCAAAAACGCTTCCTGTAAACGTCAATCTGATTAAGTCATATCCGAAAGATATTTTCTTTCCTATGTCTTTAAGACTGGCTGAAATTGCATTGAGAGAAGGAAACCAGAATAAGGCAGAAAAAATTCTCGAGATGGTGGATGCTCGCAAAGGTGAGGGAATGTCTTTGGCATATAAGTCCTCATTTGACTATCTCAAAGGGGAGTATGCGCGGCAGAAAGGCGATATTGATACCGCCAAGGAGCTTTGGTCACAACTCGAAACAGGACAGGATGATCTTTATCGGGCCAAATCACGATTGGCTATGGCTACACTTCGCTATGGAGAGAAAGAAATCACCCTTGATAAGGCCATTGATACCCTTGAAGGGCTAAGATATGCGTGGCGCGGAGATGAGCTGGAGACTTCGATCAATTACAACCTAGGAAAACTCTACCTTGAAAAAGGAGAGCCAATTAAGGCTCTGGGGCTTATGCGTCTTGCAAGTGGATTGATTCCGAACTCCGAAATGGGGAAAACTATCAATCAGGTCATGCACGCAACTTTCCGCGATTTGTATTTGACTGATAAAATTCAAGACCTCTCTCCATTAGAGGCTCTGACGATGTATGACGAGTTTTCCGAGTTGGTGCCTCAGGGGGCGGAGGGGGATCGTTTGGCTCGTCAATTGGCAGAGCGTCTTGCTGATGTTGATTTATTGCCGCGGGCGATCAATCTTTTGAAAAACCAGGTTGATACGCGGCTCTCGGGGGTGGAGGGTGGTACAGTTGCTATCCGATTGGCCTCAATGCAGGTTTTGGATAACAAGCCTGAGGATGCGTTGAAAACACTCGATCAAGCTATGAATTTCCTGAAAGATGCGCCGACAGAAGAGGCAGAGCCAAAACGCCGCCAAATTGCATTACTCAAAGCCAAAGCATATTCTTTGATGAATAAACCGCAGGACTCTTTTGCCGCTCTTAGTCTTCTATCGCAGGATGAAGATGTGCTAAGGCTTCGGGCTGATATCGCGTGGAAGTCAAAAAAATGGCAAGAAGCTGCGGACTCTCTGGAGCAACTCGTATCCAAGCAGAATATCTCGCTCACCCGCCCGCTGACAGAGGCACAGGCCAAATTGATTATGGATTGGGCTGTGGCATTGTATCTGGCAGATAACCGATATGTTCTTGCAAACTTGCGCGAGAGATACTCAGACTCAATGAGCCAGACATCACGTGCCAAAGAATTTGAAGTCATTACACGCCCGAGACAAAACATTTTGCTGGCGGACCGTGATACGATTAAAGGTATTATTGGGGAAACAGATATGTTCCGTGATTTCCTCGAAAGTATGAAAGAAGACCTGACCGGACCTGTAAAGGAAAGCCCGAAAGCCGCCCAGCCTAGAGGGGCAGCATCTTCTCCTTCAACCTCTGGCACTGTCACTGGGGCTACATCTGGCAAGTCCCCTGCGAATATTCCAGAGCCTTTGAAAAATGCTCCTCCGGAAATAAAAACGGATGAAGTTTTAGCAGATTAGCAGCAACGACTGATCTAAAGTAAGATAAAACAATAATCTGAATGAAAGAGCTTATTGCTCTGTTGGCGCGTTTTCTAGAATCTCTGTAGGCAAAGAGCCGGTCAGATTATTGGCATCCATCTCGAAACTCTTGATTAACGACCCACACACAAGATTCCATCCGTCAACAAGCACGAAGAATACAATCTTGAACGGCAAGGAAATCACGATAGGAGGCAACATCATCATACCCATCGACATTAGGATAGAGGAGGTCACGATGTCGATTACCAAAAATGGCAAGAAGAGCATAAAGCCGATTTCAAAAGCGCGGCGCAGCTCAGAAATCATAAAGGCCGGGATGACCACTGTCAGAGAGAGATCTTGAGGCTTCTCTACCTTTTGTCCACCGGCCGCATCAACAAAAAGCTGCAAATCTTTTTCACGAGCATGTTTAAGCATAAAAGTTTTAAAAGGGTCAGTCGCTTTATAAAAGGCATCAACTTCATCCATTTCCTCATTCATCAAGGGTTTGATCCCTTGTTCATAGGACTGCTGGAACGTTGGAGCCATCACAAAAAATGTCAGGAATAGTGCAAGAGAAATCAGAACAGTGTTTGGTGGTGATTGCTGTAAGCCGATCGCAGAGCGCAGAAAGGATAAAACGACAACAATCCGCGTGAATGAGGTCATCATAATCAGAATGGATGGGGCCAATGACAATACGGTCAGCAGCGCCATCATTTGAACGACCCGCCCAGTAACAGAGCCGTCAGCGGCAGTATTCATGTCAAGGCTTAGAACTTGCGCAAAAGATGGAAGTGCATACAAAGTCGCAGCCATAAAGCCGGAAAAGACCAGCAGAAATTTAAGAGAAAAAAGGTGGTGCAGAAATTTCTTATACGTCATGACTATCTGTTGCCAAGGGTGCGGTAAATCCGGATTCCACAACAGTTTCACCTGAAGTGCTTAAAATAACAAGATGCTCGGTATCATCTCTCCTCAGAATAATTGCTTTACGTCGAGGATCAAGTGGGAGGACTTCGACGATTTTAAGGCGCTTTTTTGCTCCTGAGGAGATTTGAACGGGTCCATTCAACCCGAGCTTTTTCAAAATGATCCACAGACCGCCCATCAGGCTCACAACAAGGATAAGGGCCATAAATGCTCGCAGAAATTCAGGAGATTCCATAGTTAGTCATCTTTCAAAGTCGTATCCTGTGCTTCGATAGCTTGTGCTAGTTCTGAGGCATCAAACAGGGCATCGAACGGATTGGGTTGGTTATTGGCTTTATAAACATAGGACATGACCTCGGCAACCGCCAAAAAGGCCTCGGAAGGAATAGGGCTTTCTAACTCGATCTTGGCGAGCATTTCTGCCAATGCAGCGTCCTCTCGGACTTTAACGCCATTTTCGAATGCCAGCTGCAAAATCTGCTCGGCAATTTTTCCCCGTCCGGCTGCCGCAATACGCGGAGTTAGGTCATTATCATCGCCGACTTGAAGAGCCACGGCGGTCTGGTTTTTTGGTTTTTTTGTTATATTTGAAGGGGTTATTCCATTTTCATAAATGTCAGTGGTGGGCGGTTCTTTTGGCATGGTTCTCGCAACGACGTTAAAAGAATTATAGATCCATAAGTAAGCATAAGGGTAAGGATCATGACAATTGAAAATATCGGCCTTTTTCAGGCTATGAACGCAAAAATGAGATATTTGGCCCAACGCCAGAACGTAATTTCCCAAAATGTCGCGAACGCCGACACTCCGGGTTATGTTTCTCAAGATCTGAATAAAGTGGATTTCTCCCGCATGGTCGAACGAGTAGGTTCTCAAAACAAAATGCATGTATCAATGGGGGTATCAAATCCTGGTCACCAATTGCCTGAAAATCAGGCCGCCAACCCGAAAGAAATCAAAAACAAAAAACCGTTTGAGGTCGCTCCGGACGGTAATGCGGTTATTCTTGAGGAGCAGATGGTTCGGTCTAGTGAAACGCAAATAGATTATAGCCTGATGCTAAATTTATATCGCAATAATGTTGATATGATCAAAACAGCATTAGGATCAAATAAATAATAGGGAAGGGAGATAAAAATGTCAGATATTATTAACACTATGAAAATCTCCGGCGCGGGTATGCGTGTTCAAAGTGAGCGCGTGCGCGTCATTGCTCAGAACATGGCAAACTCAGATACCGCCCCAAGCAAGCCAGGAGAGCTGCCTTATACACGCAAAACCATTACATTCAAAAACCAGATGGATCGCGAGATCGGAGAAAAACTTGTTCAGGTTGATAAAATCGAACAGGATAAAGAAGCTGATTACGTTAAAAAATATATGCCAGGACACCCTGCTGCCGATGCTGATGGATATGTGATGATGCCTAATGTCTCGAGTCTGATCGAAATGATGGATATGCGCGAGGCGTCTAAATCCTATGAGGCAAACCTGAATATGTATACCCAAACACGGGACATGGCTGCAAAAACCATTGATATTTTGAGATAACAGTCACATTTTAATGTTTGATATGATAGAATGATAAGGGTTAGGAAAAGGATGGCAGAATGGCAGATATGATTGCAAATCCGGCAGCAGCAGCTAGCGCTTATGCCAATATGGCGAGAACTGCGTCCGTGTCTGATGGTCTGGGCGGAGAGGTTTCTTCAGCTCCTCAAACATCCTTCGGGACTTTTCTTGAAAACAGTGTACGAAACTCTATTGAAACCCTGAAGCAAGGGGAGCGAGCTTCTGCTGGCGGCATTACTGGAACTATGGACCCGTTAACCATTACACAGGCTATTACAGACGCAAAGTTGACGTTGGAAACTGTCGCAGCTGTGCGTGATGCTGCCTTAGAGGCCTATAACAAAATCCAGAGTTCTGCGATTTAGCTTTATATTCTCTTTTGGCATAAAATTCAGGTTTGCCACGCCTGAGAATCGCGCCTAGAATACATCCATGAACGAAGAAGAAGTCATTGAACTGGTCCGCGAGTCCATTATGCTCAGTATTGAACTGAGTGCACCTGTTATGCTCGTTGGTCTGGTCGTTGGGACCGCAATTGCATTGGTGCAAGCCTTGACGCAAATTCAGGAAGTAACTTTGGTGTTTGTGCCTAAAATTTTGGCAATTTTTCTTGCAATTTTTATCGGTCTGCCGATGATGACCGTGACGTTGATTGAATTCATGAATGTTATTGCTGACAGGATTGTCGCTATAAAATAGAAAGGCCGTAGACGGAACATTATGGCCGAAGGGGATCTCCAAACATTTCTGACAACAGGTGTTCTTGCCTTTATGCTGACATTTGTCCGCTTGGGAACTGTTTTGTTGCTTATGCCCGGAATAGGAAATGCCTATGTACCCGGGAATGTGAAGTTGAATTTTGCCCTGGCATTTTCTTTTGTTCTGTTCCCATTGCTGCAATCAAAGATACCGATGCCGCTTCCGGGGACATTTGTCCTATTCACAATAATTATCATGGAATTTCTTGTGGGGATGTTCATTGGGACCATTACACGCGTTCTGCTGTCTGCTTTAGATATAGCCGGCATGATTATTTCAACCCAGTCATCTCTGGCCAACGCCCAGATTTTTAACCCTGCTTTTGCGTCACAAGGCTCAATCATGGGGGGATTTATTACGCTAGCAGGAACATTACTGATTTTTGTAACTGATCTGCATCAGTTGATTATTTCTGCAATGATCAATTCCTACGAAATTTTTCCCGTAGGAAAAGTTCCGGACATTTCGTCCATGGCGACGCTATTGGTGCGGGAGGTTTCATATGCCTTTCTTGTCGCTATCCAGATGACAGCCCCTTATTTCGTGGTGATCCTGTTGCTTTATATCTGCATGGGGATCATGTCCAAATTGATGCCGCAAGTACAGGTTTTCATGATTGCTGTGCCGGTTCAAATCTGGATTGCGCTAGTGCTGTTTGCATTAACCGCATCAACTATGATGTATGCGTGGCTCACATGGTTTGCTAACGGTATGTCGATTTTTCTACCACAAAGCTAACTCGCGCAGATTTTTACATATTTTTTTATTTCTTGGTTATCTCGAAGCCACTGAAGAACTTTATGGTATCACCTTGGATCTGCTGCCACCGGGGTAAATCGGAATAAGGCATTGTCAGAAAATAGGTCTGACCTTTCCCGTCTTCAAAAATTTGACGGCACAGAAATCCTTTCGGAAAATAGATTTTTTGAGCTTCTTGTTGGTCAGGGAATTTATCTCCGCAAACTTCCCGCGCCGCCATCAACTTTTTCGCGTCATTCAGCTGGTTCTGTGCTTTAAGCTTATCAACAAGAGAAATACAAAACTGCGAGGTTGGGGCAACACTTGGTGATGAACAGTCCATAACAGTTTTTCTGGAATCAGTGTTGCCAATATAAATGATCTTAATTGGTGATGAATGTGTAGACTTCAGGTCGAGAGGATCGGTCGTGCTATAATATTTCAGGCCATTCTGGTCTCCGGATGGATAGTATTTTACACCGCTTTTCTTCATGCTTTGGGAAACTTCATCAAAATTCAGAGTGCGTCCTGCCACAGTGAGAGTGCGTCTTCGCCCGTCCTCAGTGACTTTATCAATGGGGTCATTCTTGCTAAACATGTGGGCAACGGCGGAGGTAAAACCCGGATAAACAAAATCCACAACCAGCATGGAGGCAGGGGGAAGTGTTACAGTATCTTCTACATGATCATAGGGGAGAATATAGGCTTTCGGGATTTCAAATTTTCGGGAGCTACCCGAAAAAGTCACAATGGCTTTTTTCGAATAAAGCTTACCTGATTGAATGTCAGCCAAAGATGCAATCCCTAGATTGGTAAGGAGCTTCTGAAATGTCTTGAGCTGTTCCGGTGGCAGCGGCGAATCTGATGCTTGAGCAGGTGGCGCCATGACAAGAAGTGCTGCCGCAATAAGAGGAATGTGCTTAACATGTAAAGAAAAAAACATAGTAACTCCTAAAGTTAAAGTCATATAATAAAATTGTATAGGATTTTGGATACAGAAACAGTTTTTTCTAAAGATGTTTGGTGCAAAAAACCGCCACAAACGGGCGGTTTAAAATATTTAGACGTTACAGATCAAAAGCCTAGAAGCCTTGACGCTCTTTACGCTTACGATCCAGCTTACGCCAACGACGAACGGACTCGGCCTTTTCGCGTTTCTTCTTCTCGGAAGGTTTTTCGAAGTCACGACGCATTTTCATTTCACGGAAAATACCTTCGCGCTGCATTTTCTTTTTCAATACACGCAGAGCTTGCTCAACGTTATTGTCACGAACTGATACAGTTACCAACTAAAATCACCCCTTTCCAGTATAGAATAGGCGGACTTTGTATCATGTTGGGGATGTATTGCAAGTAAAAAAGACAGAAAAACCCACAAAAATCAGGCGTTCAATGTTGAAAGCTCAAGTTCGTCTCCGAAATCAACCCATTGATCGGCTCGAAACTGGAAGCTTAAGTCTCCAACCAACTGTGACTTCTCGACCGCACCAGCGTAAATCTGCTTCATACGGGCCTGCATGGGGGGGCTTAACGGCGTGCGGGTACGCATCACAAGATCCAGGCGTGCCGATGTCTCGGCAGGCTGCAAAAAACCGTCAATCTGGACATCTCCCATACGGGACAAGTTGAGATCAAAAAGGAAGCGCATGCGGCGCCGTTTGCGCTCCTCTTCATCTTTAGAGTTTTGTTCCATTTCTTTGTAATATAAAGGGATTTTGTGAATGTTTTGATCCCATGTAAAGGGGATGTAGACCCCACGCCAGTCGCCTGCCATAGGTGCGGTTTCTCCGCGGTTTGCCCGACCGATATCTCCACTCAAAGCATCAAGTAAAGACTTTCCGCGTGATGATTGACGCAGCAGGTCAAGTGCATTTGATGGCATGAAGCTCTCGACATCTCCACCTCGAAACAGGCTGAGGAGAAGAGTTGCAAGGGCTCCTAGATTCGCCGGGTGGGCTGGGGATGGGAGCATATTGCTTAAAGCCTGAGATGCCGAGGCCCCTGCCAATCCGGACGCAGAACTATTGGCTCCCTGAAGTCGTAGAAAATCGAGAATATCTTGCAGGCTGGTCCAGATGGGGTTTTTGGCAGATCCTGCCGGCATATCAAGCGGCTGAACTGATAAAAACAGACGAGTTGATGAATCGGGGGGTACGTCTTGGGAAGAGATGGCTGTGAACAGATTAGATGCTTGAAATTGCATAATATAATATTGTGGAGCGGCTTTGTCTGAAGTCAGCAGGCCCAAAATTGGAAGATTTTGGCCCGTCATGCCAACCAGTTGTCCGACAGTTGTCAGTGAATTGGTGCTGGGGCCTGCCGCTGCATTGTTGAGGCCGGAAGATGCGGGTTGGATCGTCACTAAAATTTGCCCGCTATTGGGGAGGGCATTATTTTCTGCCGGCTTTGGCGGTAAATATCCAATTGCGCTCGCTGAGGCGTGTACAGGAAGTGAGGGGCTATTGCCTGTCAGGAGGGGGGATGGAGGGAATGTTCCGCCAAGCACAGGCTTGGGGGATCCGGTATGTGCGGACGGCAAAAAGCTATCGCCTGCTGTTGCGGGGGTGGCTGAATTCGAAAAAATATGTGTCGCAAGTATTTGTGCATCCAATGGTGTGGATGGGGGAAAAAATCCTGAAAGGTTTGTTGGGTTTGATGCGCCAGTCTGGGCATGACCAATAAATGAATTATTAGTGAATCCAGATAATTGGATAATATTTCTAATGTTTTGAATTAGTAATTTTGATGCGTCATCTGATGCGCCAATTAAGCTGGTCGGGAGAGCAATTTGAGAAAGTAGCATTGCAATACCGGATCTAAGTGCTCCGTTTTGAGTGTCATTAGCTTGCTGATAGAACTCGACCAAGCCAGATAAGATTTGGTTTAAAGGGATTGTCGTAGATAACGGGCCTGTAGTTAATCCGTTGAGGGATGAAGCTGAAATCGGTGTTAATCTGACATATTGACCTATCTCGAGATTGCCCTTTGCAATTGGTGTGGCAGGATGCGATTCTTCCAAAGATCGTATGAGGGTGTCCGATTTTGAGGAAATCACATTTTCCAGTGTGCGTGGATCAATATGAGGGGAGCGGTCTAGCCTTGTCGGGGGTTCTGGATGGGATTCCGCGCCAGGAGCTTGGGCAAGTGTGTGTAGGGAGTGTTGAGCTTGGCTTGTCGACGTCTGTGATGTGTTATCTGAGCGTATGCTGGCATTCTGGGGGGGGCGTCCAGCAGGAACGTCTATTTCTATTCTCATGCCCTTAGGAAGTGACTGGCGATCCCTTAAGACAAGCTCGACAAGTCCGCGTTCTGTTTCAACCAATACGCTTCCACGATCAGTTTGGCCTGTCACCTCTCCGCGAAGGCGGACAGGTGAGCTATTGTTTTCCAGATTTGAGGGAACATGTATAAGTTTAACCGCAACGGCTTGAATGGCAGCTCTAGCGCTCTGCGTTGCCAGAACGGGAGGTAAAATGGGCGGACCGGATGACATACATCCATTATAACAGAAAAGCTCCGAATGGCTAAGGCATAACTGGCCTACGATCCGGAGCTGTTTCGAATTATTCCGTTATTTGGTAAAGGAAATTTAGCCGCGTCCTGCTTTCAGAAGGGTTTTTGCCTCTTCAACCATCTCTTTATAGGCATATTGGGCGATCTTTTCGATGTCACCTGCTGCATCGCAGTTCGGAGAACGGGTCAGCAATGGGGTTTGGTGACGAATTGTTTCTTTGACTTTCGGATCCTGACGAACCATTCCTGCCAAAGGAGGGGAGAGGCGTAAGAAGTTTTCGCACGCTTTTAGAAGGGTTTTATATGTTTTTTCACCTTCGGTTTTGCTGCTGGCCATGTTAACCACAACGGAAACATTCTTGGACATACCTGCCGCCGAACCCAATTTTATAAAAGCATATGCATCTGTCAGAGATGTCGGCTCGTCGGTGGAAACCAGCAGGGTACGTGTCGCGCAGGCAGAGAACATGCGCACAGTACGGTCAACGCCGGCACCAAGGTCAATGATGACTACATCATAGTCGTCAGCCAATTCGATGAGCTGGTCGCGAAGCATGGCAAGTCGTTGGCTTGGCAGGGCAGAGAGGGATGCTTGGCCCGAGCGTCCTGCAATAATGTCAAATCCGCCATCTTCATAACGCTGAACGACCTTATCCAAAGAGAGGCGCCCGCGGATCACATCGTTCAAGTCGCGCTTGGGCATTAGCCCCAATTGTACATCAACGTTGGCCAATCCCAAATCACCATCAAACAACAGGACTTTCTTGCCCATGCGGCTGAGTGCGTGGGTGAGGGAGATAGAGAAGAATGTTTTCCCGACGCCACCTTTTCCTGATGCAACGGCAAGGATATTCTTTCCGCGCGGAAAAGATGATCCTGACGTGTCGGTTGAAGAGATTGATTGTGCGATCTTGGTATCTGTAGCCATTATCGTCATCCTGTCGTTTTGTGGCGTGAATGTGAGGAAGTAGAGGTTTTAGAATTTTGTTCTGCGCGAGCTGACGTTTGATCTGCTCCGGCAGGAAAGAAAAAGGATGCAAGTTTGCGTGGAGATAGAGGTTCTAGCCCATCAGCAACACTGGTTCTCGCGCTATAGTCGGCAAATGATAGTCCGCCTTGCTGGGCGGCGCAGAGCAACCCTCCAAGGCGTCGCGCGATATCAAGTCGTGTCGCCACCATGCGTTTAACACCGAGTGCGGAAAAGATGCGCGCCATTTCTCCGGTTTCTATAGCGTCACCTGCAGCGGCAATAGTCAGGACTGGTTCAATGTCACCAACAGCTATGAGGCGCGCCAAAGCTGTCATATCACTGGTCGCAAATGGATTGATACCGGGCGTATCAATTAAAATTTGGTCCATATGATGCAAAGAAGCAATCTGACGCTTCAAGTCATCCGCAGTGCGCGCAGTCTTGAGTTCGATGTTAAGGAGTTTTGTAAATGCTTGAAGTTGTTCTATGGCACCTGCGCGAACTACATCTGTGGTAATTACTGCAACTTTGAGGTCGTCAAGAACCGCACGAGCGGCTTGCTTGGCAACGACAAGGGTTTTGCCGGCGCCGGGGGGGCCTACAAACATCAATGCTTTTTTATAAGGAACGCTTGGAAGTGGAGTGTATGTGAATAAAGAATCGAGAGCGCCAACAAAAGCAATCGATGGCTCATCAACACTGAGGAGCTCTGCACAGTTTACAATTTGATCCAAAACTTCTTCAGGGACCCCGTGTGAAAGCATGACATCAATAATTGTTTCAGCCAAGCTATCGTTTTCATCAATCTCATCATCATATTGAAGCCAGCCATCTTCATCGGCGGCACTACCGTGGAGCTCTTGCCCCAATTCAAATGCGATTGCCCGTGCCCGCGCTGTGGCGACGGGGAGGTCATCCTCGATTGCAGCAGTTACACGCACCGATTTTCCGCCATTCTCTTCACGAGTGGCGATGATGATGGCGTCCTCTCCAAGAGCTTCGCGCACTAACTGCATTGCTTCGGTCATTGTTTTTGCATAAAACGACTTGAGTCGCATAGGTGGGATTCCAGACTGATTCGCTTATAGTATAGTCAATCTGCCGATTCCTGACCAGCACAATATCAAACAAATATAAAAGGGAGCACTCTATCTAAACATAAAAAAGTTAATGGAGTGTTAATAAAATTTTATAAGAGTGTGGATATGGTCAATGGCTTTAAATGAATTTGCATAATGAAAAAACGCAAAGGGGATACCACTTGCGTTTTTTTCTTTTATAAAGGTGCGAGAATGTCTATTTGCTCATGTCTGCGAGCAAGGTCAAAACTTCAATTGATGATTTTTCGACAACATCGATTTCCTTTAGGGCGCCATCGACATCATTGTTGTTGTATTTTTGGGCGGCCTGAATTCCATGTTTGTGAACTTCGATGTGCGCGGCCTCAAGATCTTTAAAGGATTTCATGTTTCTATAATCCTTGGATGCATCGGAGTAATACCATTTGCCCAATCGACAGGATTTATGATCTGCAAGTTGGCCTGGGTCCAGATGAAGACGACCCGCTGCCATGGAGGAAAGTTTTTTCTTCCAGATAACATGGTCAGATTTGGCCAGGTTGACTGTTGTATGGTCTAGCTCGAAGTCAGGGAATTTTGCAATCGCCGCGACAAGGTCCGTTTCCGAGGAGTCCATAGAATCGAGTGTATGGCCAACCAGATCGAGGCTTTCCTGAGTAGTCGTAGCAATCTCGCTAACATTTGATGAGATTTCAGAGACCGCTGCGTCTTGGTCGCGGACAATTGACATGATTTCGCGCATCTGCTCAGAAACACGTTCTGCATTCTCCTGAATATTTGTAATGGATGTTTGACTGGTATCGAGTTTCTCTCGACCTGTTCCTACAGCTTGGGCAACATCATCCATTAGGGAGGCTATTTTTCCTGTAACATCGGTCAGCGCTTGAACTTTTTGCTTGATGTCATCGGCAGAAGTTGCTGTTTGCTCTGCCAAACCCTTAACCTCGCTGGCGACAACGGCAAACCCTTTTCCTGCTTCTCCTGCGCGCGCAGCTTCGATGGTTGCATTCAGGGATAGAAGTTTTGTTTTCTCGGAAATATCCGAAATGATTTTAAGAATTCGGTGAATTTCCTCGGTACTTGCCACAAGCTCTTCAACTTTTGCGCCAGTTTCCGAGACGACATCGGCAATCTGGTCATTTGCCATCCCAAGTTCACGCGAAGAATGAATTCCTTCGTTAACAAAACTGGACATAATAGATGTGTATTCCCCTACGGACTGGACCGTATCGACAATAGAGCTGGAAGAAGAAGAAAGCTCTTCCAGAGCTGCGGCCATGCCTTGTGATCGATGATTAATTTCTTGGGAAATGCGATTCAGTTTCGCGCCATAGTTACTGGCTTCATTAATATGAACGGAAAGGGATACGGTGCGCTCCATGTCTGATTGGTAGCGGCTTTTCATTTTAAGGACGGAGTCTTTACTGGTTGTCAGTCCGAATTGTTCGCAAATATCGAGGGCTTGATCAAATTTTCCTTCGCACAGTAACTTCAGTAGGTGCTCCATGTCTGCTGTTTCTGGGCCGCTAGGCAATTGCTCCTCCTGCTTCAGTTGTGCAGAAACTTTATTTTTTGGGGGGGAAGATTCTGATTTTGAAAAAAGAGAAAACATCATGCCTGAACTTTCGAGGTATAGAATTAAGATTTTTTTATATATCTATTACTATATCATATTGACTAAATCTCATCTAGTGTAAGTCACACTTTAATAGTCAAGTTTGTGGGTTTTTGTGTCGCAGGTAAGTTTTCGTAAGACATGCATTCTTACGCTGAGCGTAAGAAATGTTTCACGAAATTGATCTAACTATGAAGCCTGATTAGAAGTTTAAAGGGCTATTTGCGAATGGAGACAAAGGTGCTGGTTTGTCATCTACCTGCACAACAGACTTTGGCTTTGTATCTGCGGGAGCAGATTCCGCTGCTGGCGTTCCCGGACTGGTTGTGGATGCTGTCGTGCCGCTACTTGCAGTGCTGAAGTCCTTCCCGAAAGGAACATCGCTTTTGATTCCTTGACCGTAAACAACGTCATTTGTAATCATCTCGATGCCGTTTATTGAGGTTGACGCGTCCAGAATAAGCTTTTCTGGTTGTGTGAGTGTAATAGCACCATAATACGGGTCAACATAGTGTTCCGAATTCGGATCGTTGGCTGCATTGTAGGTGCATTCCAATCCATTATCCCCCAAGATATTCGGGTTTTCCTGAATCATCTGATCCCAGCTCTGCCAGTAGACAGGTCGAGCCTCAAGCTCATGGGCTGTGTCAAATTCGTATTCGCTATAGTCTGCGATTTCAGTAACCATAGAGGCATAGTTTTGCCGGAAAGTCGCTGCCTTTTGTTGTTGTCGACGTTCTTCTTGCTCGGGCGCGTGTTCATCTTCGCTGCCATTCAGATAGAGGCCGAGATATTCCTTGTTAGCTCTGCCTAGAATCCCGTTATTGTGAATAAGGGGGTTGAATTTGCTGGGGTCGTTAATCAGGGCCTCTTCGTGAAGCCGAAGCTGCTCATTGTGATCCAAATCCCGATCAATCGAACCTGTATGTTCTATTTGTTTGTGATCATCGTGCTTTTCTTGAGTTTCGCCCATATTTTTCACACCATTGAATTGCTTAGTATATATATTTGACAGAAAATATTTAATTTTACGTAAACATTTTATTAACGGCGATGAATAGGGGGGATTTGAGTGGAAAAAGTTCCGAATGAAAATCTGTTACAGTATTAACCTGTATCAATAGGGGCGGGCAGGAAATTAAGCCTGTCTTGCTCCTTTTCATTTGCAGCTGGGGGTGCTATTTCAGAGAAGCAAAATTGCAAGAATGATTCTCTTACGAAAATCTGTCTAACCGGAGAAAATAGAATGAATATCCATGAATATCAGGCCAAAGAACTTCTGGCGAAATACGGCGTTGCAGTTCCAAAAGGAATTCCTGCGATGTCTGTAGAAGAAGCAGCCGCTGCCGTCGACCAACTTCCTGGGCCTTTGTATGTTGTAAAAGCCCAAATTCACGCTGGTGGACGTGGAGCAGGTAAATTCAAAAACAATCCGGAAGGCAAAGGGGGAGTCCGTCTGTGCAAGTCCAAAGACGAAGTCAAAGCCGCAGCCGAAGCAATGGTGAATCAGGTTCTTGTCACGAAACAAACCGGCCCCGAAGGAAAAGAAGTTCAGCGTCTTTATGTAACGGACGGCGTAGACATTAAAAAAGAATATTATTGCTCTGTTGTAATGGATCGTGCCTCCTCCCGCGTCACCTTCATGGTGTCTACTGAAGGCGGTATGGATATTGAAGAAGTGGCTGAGAAACATCCTGAAAAAATTATCAAAGCGTCTGTGGACCCTGCATCCGGAATGTCGGGGTTTCATGCCCGTAAATTGGCATTCGGACTTGGTCTTGAAGGGGATGCTCTGAAATCAGCCCAAAAATTCTTTGTTGCTTTATATAAGGCCTTCACAGAACTGGACTGCTCGATTGTTGAAATCAACCCGATGATTGTCACTGACAAGAATGAGGTAGTTGCACTGGATGCCAAAATGAACTTCGATGAAAACGCATTGTTCCGTCAAAAGGCAGTTGCCGAGATGCGCGACGAAACCGAAGAAGATGAAAACGAACGTGAAGCCAAAAACTGGGAACTTTCCTATGTTCGTATGGATGGAAACATCGGTTGTATGGTGAACGGCGCAGGTCTCGCGATGGCAACAATGGATATCATCAAGCACTATGGTATGGAGCCTGCCAACTTCCTTGATGTTGGTGGTGGGGCAACAACCGAACGCGTCACAGCTGCTTTCAAGATTATTCTCTCCGATCCGAAAGTTAAAGGCGTTCTCGTCAATATTTTTGGCGGGATCATGAAGTGTGACATCATCGCCAACGGTATCATTGCTGCTGCAAAGGAGGTCTCGTTGAGCGTTCCGCTGGTCGTGCGTCTGGAAGGAACAAACGTTCAGTTGGGTAAAGACATCCTGAATAATTCAGGCCTGCCGATTATAGCAGCTGACAATCTTGATGATGCTGCGCGTAAAATCGTTGATGCAACCAAAAAAGCTCTGGCTGCCGCCTAGTTAAAGAGAAGGAATGAAATAATGTCTGTATTAGTCAATAAAAACACAAAAGTGATCTGCCAAGGCTTCACCGGAGCGCAAGGTACATTCCACTCCGAGCAAGCTATTGCATATGGTACCAAGATGGTTGGCGGTGTGACGCCAGGCAAGGGTGGAACAAAACATCTTGATCTGCCGGTATTTAACACTGTGCAGGAAGCAAAAGCTGAAACAGGGTGTAATGCATCTGTTATCTATGTGCCGCCGCCATTCGCGGCTGATGCAATTCTGGAAGCAATCGATGCTGAAATCGAATTGGCTGTCTGTATCACAGAGGGCATTCCTGTTCTGGATATGGTCAAAGTCAAACGCGCATTGAGCGGATCAAAAACCCGTCTTATCGGGCCTAATTGCCCAGGTGTTATTACTCCAGGCGAATGTAAAATCGGGATTATGCCTGGTCACATTCATAAACGCGGTAAAGTCGGGATCGTCTCTCGTTCCGGTACATTGACATACGAAGCTGTTCACCAGACTACAGCCGCAGGCCTTGGGCAGTCCACCTGTATCGGTATTGGTGGAGATCCGGTAAACGGAACAAACTTCATTGACGCTTTGGATATGTTCTTGAACGACGATGAAACCGAAGCAATCATCATGATTGGTGAAATTGGCGGGTCTGCGGAAGTTGATGGTGTTGATTTCTACAAAGCGCATGCCAAGAAGAAACCGATTGCAGGCTTTATTGCTGGTGCAACTGCCCCGAAAGGGAAACGCATGGGGCACGCTGGTGCGATTATTTCTGGCGGAAATGACACGGCAGAGGTCAAGATAGCGGCCATGAAGGCGGCAGGATTTGTTGTCGCAGAAACACCTGCTCACTTAGGGGAAGCTGTTCTGAAAGCTATCGCTGCTTAGTTTTAAAGAGATATTTTATTTAAAGCGGGGAAATTCCCCGCTTTTTCTTTTTTTATTTATTGTCATCTAGTAATTTGAATTTTAACATAATGTTCCGTAATGTTTTATCCGGAAATAGGAAGTTGAAATGCCTGTGTCATTACAAGAATTCAAAGATAGACAAATTATTCTCAAAAATGCGTATGACGCCATCGTGAGTCATGAAGGCAGTCCCCTTCAAATGAAGGATGCTGGGTTCTTTCTGGGAGAATGGGCGGCATCAGCAAACAGAAACACAGACTCCACAACAAGAATACAATCATTGACCAATACCTTTCTAAAAGCGGCGCAGGCCAGAACGCGTTTTCATGTCTTTACTCTGATTGATCTTGTGTTGATTGACCAAGTGAGTAAGCAATATGCGCAAGAGATTGGAAGGCAGGATCATCCCTACGTAAAAGTTCATAGTGGATGCTGGGAACTGGTGTCCCGAAGAAGGGATCAGCTTCTAAATATCCAAATTAAAATGATAAATTTCGAAAGGTTAAGAATGGATCTTGCCAAAGCCTATCCATTGACTACAGATGAGGTTGGCGAGCTGAGACGTATGCGCGGCAGCTTGAAGGTAGCTGCGAATATTTCAAATAATCATATACAGATAATCAATTTGAGAGAACGAACAGGAATAGTCGATTGGAATGGCTTGGTAGGAAGTAAACAGGAAATGACTTCAGCCTCAGCGCTTGCAGAAGTAAAAGATAGATTGATACAGTCTCTTCCGGTTGAGGCGGATGCAGCCCAGCAAGAGGTTTACCAGGCATTGATCTTTCTGGATATGGTCAAATGCCATCAGCATTGGCTAGGGACGTTGATGGGAGATGGATTTGCTCAGGCTGAGCAGGCACGGCTCGCAGTGCTTGGGAAGTTTCTCGAAAATCATGCGCAAATAGGGATAGATGTGTCCGGAATGCTACCGGTAGAGTTAGAAAAAATAGCTTCCATGGGTGACCCCGTGTCCAGCTTGGCAAAAATGCCTGTATTTAAGTAAAAAAGCCTCTTTGACGGCAGTCTTTTTTGGGATATTCTAAACGCCATGACAAGTTTGGCCGCATTACCTGAAGATATTCGAAATCTCGTTGTGAAACTCCCGTTCCGCGTGGGGTATTACATCTCTGCAAGTGATAAAACAGGAGGGGATGACGCGGATGACGCAGAAATGCGTGCCTTGGAAAATATTGTGACATTCTATATTGAAGACACGCTGAAATCTGAGTTTGCAACTGAAGCAATGCTGGAAATGCTCCGTAAAAAAGACCAGTGGGAAAACTGGAAGGAGCATATCGAGATAGTACCTGAGGAATGTCTCAAAATGTCCGAATCTTTGGTCGGCAATATTGAGTTAAAAGAAGTGGTTGCTTTTAAAAACAACTTGCTTGAGATCGCAATATCAGTAGCGCAAGCCTACCGCGAATTCGATCACAAAGTGTCTACATTAGAAAAATTCTCTACCTATTTTGCTATTCTGTTGAAGAGAATTCAGGCGTTGATGGCGGGGCAGGAAATCCAGTCTACAGACGCGATGCTCAATATCAGTCGTGAAGAAAAAATGGCAATTGGTCTTCTGGCCGATTCATTGGGTGTCCAGATTAAACTCTAATAAATTTAAATTTACCGCGAGGGCAGCATGTCAGGCTTGCAAAGATTTGTTCCAAAAGAGCAGGAATTACTCTCTGGAATTTTCTACCGTATCGGATATTGGATTTCCCATGTCGATGACACAGATGAAAGTGACGAATCCGAACAAATAGAGCAACGTCAGATGATCGGAGCGCTGCAAAAGATATCCAAAGCCCCAAAGGCCGGAGCGCTGATAAGCGAAATGGCAACCGAGTCCATGCGTCAGGAGCAAAGCTGGGCCAGGTGGCAGGCAATGAATGATACAATTTTGTCTGATATGGCCATTGCTGTTTCCTTGATAAAAGGACAGGGGACGGATGAAGAATATACAATATTCTCCAGAGCTTGCATGATGGTAGCAACATCTGTCGCACATGCCTTCAGAGAAGAGCCGGACAATATGCCTGAAAATGAAGGGTATTTTTCATGGTTAACAGAAAAAGCTAATAATTTGGTTATGTCGCTAAAAGATAAAGAGGGGATGAAAGATATGAATATCTCTCCCGAAGAAGATATCGCGCTTCATGAGTTGTGGGAAGTTCTTGAAAAATGACGTTGCCATTAAATCCGAAGGAAAAACAGGAACTGGCGCGCATCATGTTACGATGTGCTATGTGGGTTTCTATCTCGGATGAGGCAGGAGGCAATTCCTCCCAGAATGCCGAAGAGCGCGTATTGAAACGCCGTATCCAAACACTTTACAAGTCTGCAAGAACCGGAACTGATGAGCGGGAAATATTGGGAATAATTCTTTCCAACACGCAATATTGGCGCGTTTGGTGTGAAGATCTGATCTCTCTGATGCCTGAGATCCGGGCCGCATCCTCAAGGTTTCCTGTTGCAATGCGGAAAATTGCACTGGGGCTTGCGACGGATGTTGCCACTGCTTTTGAGGAGCGCTCCGCCGTTTCGTCTTTTTTGATGCGCACGAGTCTACGTTTTAAATCGATGTTTTCAAAATCCAATTCTTATCTGTCACCCGAAGAGCGGGCGAGCATTTCCGCCAGTGAAATGGCAGCGTTGAAGGAGCTGGCTCTTGCTTTGGAAATACCAGATTTTCATATTTAATGGGTGTTTCTCCCCATGGGGCGATTTGCTCTCATTTAACCCAAGAATTTTGAGTATTTTTTCTTAAACGGGACTGTATTATCTCGCGACAAAAATGCTAGTATCTCCAACCAGTTCATTTGTAGATAACATTTCAGAGAGCCAGTCATGTCAAGCGCATCAAATCTCAAAACTATCCTAACCGGCGTGAATGCCGAATATATTGCAAACCTGTATCGGGAATATCTCAAATCTCCTTTGTCAGTAGATCCAAGCTGGCAAGCTGTCTTTGCAGAAATGCAGGATGACGAAGCTGCACTTCTCAAGCAAATGGTTGGAGCTAGCTGGGGTGAATGCGAATATCGCGCACCGTCTGTTCCGTTTGGACATATGGCAGACTCCGACTCAGTTACGACCTCTCACGCTCCGGCCAATCAATATGCAAGAAGGAGCGCAGGCCGTGATGGGCTGAATCAAAATGAAATCGAACAAGCAACAAGAGATTCTATTGCAGCCCTCATGATGATCAGGGCATATCGGGCGATGGGGCACTTTGCTGCTGATTTGGACCCGCTGGGTCTCAAAACAACAGAATATCACAAAGAGCTTGATCCGAGCTTCTATGGATTTGGTCCTCAGGATATTAACCGCAAGATTTATATCGGCGGCGTCTTGGGTATGGATTATGCAACGATCAAAGAAATTCGCGATGCACTACACGGCATTTATTGCGGTAAAATCGGTGTGGAGTTCTTGCACTCAGTATCTCCTGAAGAGAAAAGCTGGATTCAACAACGCATTGAATCCACGCGCAATCACACATCATTTACCCATGAGGAGAAGCAGCGTTTTTATAGACATTTGGTAGCGGCAGAAGGATTAGAGCGTTTTATTCATACCAAACACGTTGGAACAAAGCGTTTCGGTGTGGATGGGGGCGAGAGCTTCATTGCATCTCTTGAGGAAACAATTTTCCGCTGTGGTGAACTCGGATGTGAAGAGGTCGTTCTCGGAATGGCTCACCGCGGTCGTTTGAACGTTCTGACCAACGTAGTCGGCAAACCTTACACAAATTTGTTCGCAGAATTTCAGGGGATGTCATCCAACCCTGAAGATATTCTGGGTACCGGTGACGTGAAATATCATCTGGGGTATACCAACGATAAGAGATACGGCGAAAATACCGTTCACCTGACTCTGACAGCGAACCCATCCCACTTGGAAGCAGTAAACCCTGTTGCGATAGGCCGTACGCGAGCCAAGCAATTCCAGCGTGGAGATTTCGAGCGCGGTAAAGTCGTCCCGATTCTGATTCACGGTGACGCGGCATTTATTGGTCAGGGTGTTGTCGCAGAAACATTGATTATGTCGGAGCTGCACGGATACCGTGTTGGCGGAACAATCCACATCGTGATTAACAACCAGATCGGTTTTACCACGATGCCTAAATACTCCCGTTCCGGCCCATACTGTACAGATATGGCGAAAATTCTGTCTGCGCCGATTTTTCACGTTAATGGAGATGACGTAGAGGCTGTTATTCACGTGTCCCGCCTTGCGGCTGAATTCCGCCAAACATTTAAGAAAGACGTAGTGATAGATATTTTCTGCTACCGTCGTTATGGACACAACGAAGGGGATGAACCATCTTTTACCCAGCCATTGATGTACAAAAAAATCAAGACACTGGACAATGTCCGTGAGATCTATGGTCGTACACTCGTTAGTCAGAAAGTCTTGAGTGAAGACGAATCCAATGCTGTCGTTGTCAACTTTCAGAAAAGGCTGGATGAAGCGTTCGAAGCAACCAAAAGCTTTAAACCGAACAAGGCAGATTATCTTGAAGGATATTGGGCAGGCCTGCGCGTAGCGCATGGGGATGCTCGGCGCGGAGAAACCGGAATTTCGAAAGAAAAATTCGAGCATCTCGGTAAAGTGCTGACCAGTTACCCGTCTGATTTTAACATCAATCCAAAAATTGCCCGTCAGCTTGAGCAAAAAGCGGACATGTTCAAAACAGGAGAGGGAATTGATTGGGCCACGGCTGAGGCATTGGCCTTTGGATCGTTGCTGGATGAAGGGCATCATGTGCGCTTGTCCGGTGAAGATGTCGGGCGCGGAACATTCTCCCACCGCCATGCCATCATGTACGATCAGGAAAACGAGAACAAGTATTTGCCATTGCGCAATGTCTCGGAAAATCAGGCTGTTTTTGAAGTGCATGATAGCCCGCTGTCTGAGTTTGCCGTTCTCGGATTTGAACTTGGATATTCTTGGGCCGAGCCGAAAGCTCTGGTTATTTGGGAAGCTCAGTTCGGTGACTTTGTTAACGGTGCGCAGATCATCATTGACCAGTTTTTGGCCGCGTCTGAAAGCAAGTGGTTGCGGATGTCTGGTCTTGTGATGCTTCTTCCTCACGGGTTTGAGGGGCAGGGGCCTGAACACTCCTCCGCTCGTCTCGAGCGTTTCTTACAGCTCTGTGCAGAGGAAAACATGCAGGTTACCAACATTACGACTCCGGCTAACTATTTTCATGCACTGCGACGTCAGCTTCACCGTGACTTCCGTAAGCCGCTCATTAACATGGCGCCTAAGTCATTGCTGCGTCATAAACTGGCTGTGTCTAAAGCGGACTTGTTTATTGGTCAAAGCACATTCCACCGGGTTTTGTGGGATGACCACCGCGCTGATTTGAAACAAGGAAAAGACGTAAAACGTATCGTTCTGTGTAGCGGTAAGGTTTACTATGATTTGATTGAGGAGCGTAATAAGCGCGAAATCAAGGATATCCATGTACTGCGTCTGGAACAAATCTATCCGTTCCCAGATAAGGTGTTGGAAGAAGAGTTGTCCCAATATCCGAATGCAGATGTTGTCTGGTGTCAGGAAGAACCGAAAAACCAAGGGGCCTGGTTCTTCGTTAACCCGTTGATCGAAGATGTGTTGACTGCTATCAAGCATAAGGCAGGGCGTCCAAAATATGCCGGACGTATTGCTACGGCAGCGCCTGCTACAGGCTACGCAAAACGTCATACAATGGAACAAGCTAGATTGGTTGATGAAGCCCTTACCTTATAGGATATAATATGGATTGCAAAAAAGGCGGAGAATTTTCCGCCTTTTTTATATCTGTATTTTATGAGCTAGCCACGCTTGCTTATGGTTTTTGTGGCTGCTGTTCCAAGGCCTATATCTTTTGCAAGTTTACTCCGTTGTTTGGTGTAGTTCGGTGCAACCATAGGATAATCGTGCGGCAAGCCCCAACGCTCTTTATATTGTTCCGGAGTCATGTCATAGGCCGTTTTCAAATGGCGTTTGAGCATTTTGAGTTTTTTTCCGTCTTCAAGGCAAACAATATAGTCAGGCATCACCGATTTGCGAATTGGGACAGCAGGCTGCGGGCGCTCTCCGATAGAGGTTGCTACCCTTGTTTCGCTGCCCAGAGTGGACAGGGTACGATAAATGCGCTCGATCAGTGCAGGAATTTCAGCGGCAGGAACAGTGTTATGCGAGAGATGGGATGCCACAATCTCTGCAGTATAGGAGAGTAATTCTGAGTGTTTATTATTGTCTGCCATAAGGATATACCTTCAAATTAAATAAAAATAAGTCTTATTATTTTGGTATATCTAAATATTCGGAGTAAAATCAAGTAATATTATAATTGGAGTTAGGCAAGTTCACGACCGCGGTCACGGGCTGCCAGAACGGCACGAGTCATAATCTCTGTCAATCCATGTGCGTCATCCATGAGCATCTTGAGAGCAGCTTCGGTTGTCCCGCCAGGGCTTGTCACATTCTGTCGCAAGGTTTCAGCCGAAGTCGTAACATCGACGGAACATAGCGCGCTCGCACCTATCACAGTCTGTCGCGCCAATGTCATAGCGAGCTTAGGAGGAAGCCCGACATTTTCTCCTGCTTTGGAGAGTGCTTCAATCAAATGAAACACGTAAGCCGGGCCTGACCCTGAAACGGCCGTCACGGCATCCATCAAATCTTCATCGTCAAGCCACTCGGCAATGCCTACGCTAGAGAGGAGCAATGAGGCTAACTCCTTCTGGAATGTGGTCACATGCGCGTTGGAGCATAGAACGCTCATACCATATCCGATAGCTGCGGGCGTGTTGGGCATTACGCGAATAATCGGCTGTGATGTGCGTGTCAGCCGTTCAAAATATGCAATCGTTTTGCCTGCCGCAATCGAGATAATAAGTGTCGTAGGTGAAAGAAGTGCGCTGATTTCCTGAACTGTTTGGGTCATTACCTGCGGTTTGACGGCCAGAATAACTGCATCAAATGACGCGTCATGAATATCAGATGCGGCGCGGTATTGGGCATCAGAAGAAGCTGGGTCAACAACTGTAATGGACAGGTTCGGGTGTTTTGTTGTCCAGCCATTTAGTAAAGCACCACCCATTTTGCCGCAACCGACCAACAAAATGCAGGACTGGGAAATAGGGGGAGGCATCATGATTTTTCCTGAACAAATAAATTACGACAGACCAACGGTCGGCATCAGAGCAAGAGCAAGCTGGTCTTCGTCATGGGTCTTTTCGGAAGCCAGCATCATAAATGCAGGATAATGCATATCGCATTCTTCCATAGTGATTTGGATCAGATCAGCCAGCTGGTCAACAATTTCTGGTCCAACAGACAAACCACGCAACATTTGCGTATAACGGAAACATGGGATCATACTCTCGACTGAGAGATGAAAATGCCCAAGCCATAATTGTGTGTTGATCTCGTTAATGGTTCGACAGGCTTTCTCATAGTGGAAATCTGCCAATCGAACATCATACTCGGCGCAAAACTGGATAACTTCCTGAGAATCGTTCCACAAGAACATCATACGATAAATTCCGTGCTTCCCTTGAAGTTCAAGATACAATTCATCCCTGTTCATACGGGAATAGGTCCAGTTCTGACGAACCAGAATATCCTCAACTCCGTCCAAAGGGTTGGAATATTCTTCCATATAATTGTCCTCAAGGGCTTGGTTGGATAACGTCATTCTTGATCTCCCCGATCCGAAGCTGGGTTAAATTTTGCACATTGGCAAAATTAGGCACGTTTCTTGGCTGGCTTTTTTGTAGCTGATTTTTTAACAGCCACCTTGTTCGCCGGAGCTTTCTTAGCAGCGGATTTTTTAGGAGTATTTTTTTTTGCAGGAGCTTTTTTCGCCGCAACTCCAAGAAGGGCTTCCAGCTCCGCAATACGGGCTTTCATTTCTTCTTGTTCAAGGCGAAGTTTTGTAACAACACCTTGCAAACGGTCAACATCATCATTGGCCGCAGGGCTAGAAAAGGAGTTCGCCGGAAGTTTATCCCCCATTTGGTCTTTCAGGCCTTCGCCAACTTGTTTACCGATAGCTGCTAAAACGCTGGCAGCTCCTCCGGCGACACGGGTCAAATCATCAAAAAGTTTGTTGTCGAGCGGCATGACAGATCACCTTGCACTGCAAATAATTTTTTAGGGGTGGAAAGAGTGTTACCACCAACAGGGAAGGCTTGCAACCACTCCGAAAAGGGCTTAATCAGGTTTCAGTGGATAACATTCCGGAATACGTAAAGGATAGTAAAATGATTGTCGTTACAGGCGGTACAGGCTTTATCGGATCTAACCTTGTTGCAGGGCTGGAAGATGCCGGTCACAAGAGGATTGTGGTTTGCGACAGTCTTGGCGCAGAAGACAAGTGGAAGAATATTGCAAAACGTAGATTGCATAATATTATCCCTCCTAATCGCCTGTTAGAATATCTGGATGAGCATGCAGGTGAAGTCGAAGCCATCTTCCATATGGGAGCTATTTCCTCGACAACAGAGAAAGATGTTGACCTGATTGTCGAGACAAACTTTGTCTTGACCCGCACATTGTGGAATTGGTGTGCCCGCAATAAAGTCCGTTTTATCTATGCATCATCGGCAGCAACCTATGGCGATAGAACTGTTGGTTTCGATGATGATGATAGACCAAATTTTTTGTCGACTTTGCGCCCGCTGAACCCTTATGGCTGGTCAAAGCATCTGATGGACAGATATGCATCTGGTATTATCTATAGGGAAGAAGAGGGGGGGGCACCGCCACAATGGTGTGGATTGAAATTCTTTAATGTATATGGTCCGAACGAATATCATAAGGGAGACCAGATGAGTGTTGTCTGCAAGCTCTATCCTCAAGTAGCAGCGGGAGCGACGGCGCGTTTGTTCAAATCCCACCATCCGGATTATGAAGATGGTGGGCAATTGCGGGACTTTATTTATGTGAAAGACTGCGTGGATGTTATGCTCTGGTTATTCCAGAATAAGGACGTCAGCGGCTTATACAATGTCGGAACAGGAAAAGCGCGCAGCTTTAAGGATCTGGCTCTTGCGACGTTCAAGGCTGCAAATATGAAAGAAAAAATCCAGTATTTTGACATGCCGGAAGAGTTGAAAGGGCGATATCAGTACTTTACAGAGGCCAATATGAGCAAGTTGCGTGCCGCAGGATATACAAAGGAATTTACATCTCTGGAAGACGGTATTTACGACTATGTTGCAAATTACATGTCCTTGTCTGACGATCAAAATCGTTAAGGAATACGGCTGGCTCAATGGCATTAGACTTCCCTAAAATTGACCCTGTGGCTTTCAGCTTTGATGTTCTCGGCCACAATTTCGAAATTCATTGGTATGCGTTATCTTATGTCACCGGATTTATTCTAGGCTGGCAGGCTGCCATTTATCTGGCGCGCCGCTATGTGTCTGGTACCCGACCGAATAAGGACGATATGGATGATTTCATCACATGGGCAATTATCGGGGTCTTGCTCGGCGGACGTGTCGGGTATGTCTTGTTTTATAATCTCCCGATGTATCTGGATCAACCACTGGAGGCCCTAAAGCTCTGGCACGGCGGCATGTCGTTTCATGGTGGTGCATTGGGTGTTATATGCGCTCTCATTGCCTATGCAAGGATCAAAAAAGTATCATTGCTGCGCTTGGCCGATATTGTTACGACTGTTGTTCCGATAGGTCTTTTCCTCGGGAGGGTTGCCAATTTTATTAACGGCGAGCTCTACGGTCGTGTGACTGATGCGAGCGTAGGGATGATTTTCCCGCGTGGCGGAGAATTGCCGCGCCACCCGAGCCAGCTTTATGAGGCAACCTTTGAAGGTTTGGTGCTCTTTATAATCCTTTTTGCTATGATGCAGAGTGAGAAAATTAGAAACCGCAGCGGAACGGTCGCTGGATCTTTTCTGTTTTTGTATGGAGGTTTCAGATTTTGCATTGAATTCTTCCGCGAGCCGGATGTCCAGTTGGGCTTTATTTTCGATCAGGTCACGATGGGGCAAATCTTGTGCATCCCGATGATGGTTGCGGGCCTTGCAGTGATTGGATTGGCTAGACGATGCGGCAGCTCAAAGACGTAATTATTGATCATATAGTCGCGCAAGGCCCGATGTCGATCGAAACATACTGGACCTTGTGCCTCTCTCACCCTGAATGGGGGTACTATATCAAGCAAGATCCTCTAGGTGCGGCGGGTGACTTTACGACTGCCCCTGAGATTTCTCAACTCTTCGGAGAAATGATTGGGATTTGGGCGGCAGAGCATTGGACGCGCCTCGGAAGTCCATCAAAGATACATTTGGTTGAATGTGGTCCTGGGCGCGGCACGTTAATGTCTGACCTTTTGAGGATCGCAAGGCTTGTTCCTGGTTTTGATGACGCACTGCATATCCATTTGGTTGAGACGTCTCCCGCTCTTCGTGCCAAACAAAAAGTCGCTTTAGATGCTTGGCGCGTGGCGTGGCATGATGATTTAACCTCACTTCCAGATGATGCTCCGGTCCTGATAATAGGAAATGAGTTTCTGGACGCTTTGCCTATTCGCCAATATGTTCGGGATAGAGGGGGGTGGAGAGAGCGCGTCATTGGAGTTTCTCAAGATCGAACCAGTCTTGTCTTTGGTATGGGGGGGCAAGTCTTGGGGCTGGATTTTCCTGAGGCAAAAGAAGGTGAGATTTTTGAATTCTCACCTGTTCGTGAGGCAGTCTATCACGCCGTGGTTCGAAGAATGGCTATTCAAGGTGGTGCTGTGCTTATGATTGACTATGGTCACGACAGTTCTTTTTGTGGGGATACTTTTCAGGCTGTGTTGAAGCATCAATATGTCGATGTTTTGCAGCATCAAGGTAATGCTGATTTGACATCACACATTGATTTTGCACGTCTAAAATCTTACACGTTGAATGAAAAAATTAAAGTAACCATTTCAACTCAAAAAGATTTTTTGGTGCGTCATGGGGCGGTCGAAAGAGCCGGGCATTTAAAAAGAAATGCAACGCTCTCTCAAGTTAAGGATATTGACGCGGCGCTGCATCGCCTGCTTGACGGAAGTCAGATGGGAGTTATGTTTAAAGTTCTGGAGGCATGGGTATGAAATCATTAGAGATTCCCGAAATTTTCTCGGAAAGAGTTGCTCATGGATTCTTCGGCAAAAAAGGAGGAGTGAGCAAGGGGGTATTCGAGAGTCTGAATGTGACCCCGTATTCTGGAGATGACGTTGAACTTGTGCATCAAAATAGAGAAATCGTCAGGGTTTCGCAAAAAGCAAAACAGTTGGTTACTTTGAAACAGATCCATTCGGCCATTTGCCTAGATGTCACGAATGTTCCGAAAAATGACTCCGTCATTGAAGGGGATGCTTTGGTAACAGACCAAAAAGGGGTAGCCCTTGGTGTAATGACGGCAGATTGTGCTCCTGTCCTTTTGGAAGGGCATAAAGCGAATGGTGATATGGTGATTGGCGCGGCTCATGCAGGATGGGGCGGGGCATTGAGAGGTGTCTGCGAAAGTACGATTGACAAGATGTGTGGCCTTGGGTGCGTCAGGGAAACTATTAAGGCCGCAATCGGCCCTTGCATTGGGAAAACCAGTTATGAAGTCAAAGACGATTTCAAACGTCCGTTTTTGGATCATGATCAACATTCCTCCATATTTTTCGTGGATAAGGGAGAAAGTCTGTACTTTGATCTCGAAGCATATGTGAGTCACCGCTTGCAGAAGGCGGGGATCTGTCAGGTCGTAGGGGTTGGGCAGGATACGTATCTTTTGGAACAGGATTATTTCAGCTTCCGGAGGTCGACTCACAGAGGGGAGCCTGAATATGGTCGCCAAATTTCTGTAATTACGATCATATAAGCTTGATTTATCAGCCGGATTTCATATAGTGCTTGCGTAGCAACAAACCGAAATAAAGGGCTCAAAATGAAGCTGATCGCTGGAAACGCCAATCAACCCTTGGCTCAGGCTATCTCCGACTATCTCGATATCCCTCTGGCTAAAGCAAGTATTAAGCGTTTTGCCGATATGGAAGTTTTCGTTGATATTGATGAAAATATCCGCGGAGAAGATGTCTTCGTAATTCAGCCGACATCCTATCCGGCCAACGATCACATGATGGAGTTGCTGATTACACTTGATGCCTTGCGCCGTAGCTCGGCACGCCGGATTACAGCCGTCATTCCGTATTTCGGATATGCTAGGCAGGATCGCCGCACGGGGTCCCGAACACCGATTACAGCAAAACTGGTTGCAAACCTGATTACAACGGCTGGCGCAAACCGCGCTCTTATGTTGGATTTGCACGCCGGTCAAATTCAAGGGTTCTTTGATATTCCAACCGACAACCTGATTGCATCTCCTGTGATGGTTCCTGATATGCAGCAACGCTTTGTAGGTAAGGATATTATGATTGTCTCTCCGGACATTGGAGGGGTAGTTAGAGCGCGTGCTATGGCAAAACGTCTGAATGCAGAATTGGCTATTATTGATAAGCGCCGTGAAAAGGCGGGTGTGTCCGAAGTCATGAATGTCATCGGGGACGTATCGGGCAAAACCTGTATTCTGATTGACGATATAGTTGATTCAGCAGGAACGCTCTGTAATGCGGCTATAGCTTTGCTTGAAAACGGTGCAGAGGAAGTGTATTCCTACGTTGTTCATGGTGTCTTATCGGGATCTGCGGTGGACCGTGTGGAAAAATCTCCGATCAAGAAATTGATTTCCACGGACAGTATCGTTGCAAGTGAGGCGGCTCAGAAATCCGATAAGTTTGAGCAATTGACTATTGCGCCGCTCTTGGGTGAGGCAATTCTGCGCATTGCGGAAGACCGGTCGATCTCTGCACTTTTCAAGTAGATCATCCCCAAATAAAGCTTGATTATTGAGTGGTTTTCCTGCTAAACCACCCCATCCTTGTCGGCACCCCTGGAGGCCGCAGGGGTAGATTTTATCAATATTTTACATAAAGGAAATTAGCCATGTCAAAACATTACACTTTGACGGCGCAAAAACGTGATAGGGCCGGTAAGGGGGTCGCTCGTGCTTTGCGTCGTGAACAACGTATCCCAGCAGTGATTTATGGAGACAGTAAAGCTCCGGTCCTGATCTCCTGTTCAGAAAAAGACATCACCCTCCAATTTTTGAAGGGCGGAATGAAAACACATATGTGTGATCTGGACGTAGATGGTGAGAAAGTAAGCGTTTTGGCTCGTGACATTCAGTTGCACCCGGTCACAGATCGTGTTGAGCACGTCGATTTCATGCGCGTTGGTCCGAAAACCAAACTGATCGTCTCTGTACCGTTGCATTTCACCAATCAGGAAACATCCCCTGGTATTAAGGCAAAGGGCATTCTGAACGTTGCGCACCACCACCTTGAAGTCCGTTGTGCTGCCGGTTCTATCCCTGAATCAATCGAAATTGATATGGGCTCCGCAGAACTGAACCATGCATTCAAATTGAAAGACGTGGCTCTACCAAAAGGCGCAGAAGTTATGCATATGGAAGGTGAAGTGACATTGGCAAACATTGTTGAGCCAACCATTAAAGCAGAAGCCGCTGAAGGTGCTGCTGACGCAGCTGCGGCACCAGCTGCTCCAGCTGCCAAAAAATAACAGAATTTAAAGAATAAAATCCCCCTCTGAGCCTTTTATATCTTGGCTCTCAGGGGGATTTCTTTTATGTAGAAAGCATCATGATTTTACTCGTAGGTTTAGGCAATCCGGGATCGGAATATGAACGCAACCGCCATAACATCGGATTTATGGCGATTGATGAGATTGCGGATTTCTATGGATTTTCTGCTTTTAGGCAAAAATATAAAGGCCTTTACAGCGAGGGCACAATCAAGGGCGAGAAAGTAGCTCTTTTGAAACCACAAACTTACATGAACGAATCCGGACGCTCTGTTGGCGAAGTTGCCAAGTTTTATAAAATTCCAACTTCGGACATCATTGCATTCCATGACGAATTGGACTGTGCACCTGGAAAGATCAAGATTAAAATAGGCGGTGGGGCTGCGGGGCATAACGGCCTACGTTCAATGGATGACTGGCTCGATAATTCGAACTACAAGCGTGTACGCATGGGAATCGGACATCCGGGGGATAAAGAACGTGTCGCTGGGTATGTTCTGGGAAATTTTGCAAAATCCGATGAGGACTGGCTTACAAAACTGATAGCTGCCATTGCGAAGGAAACACCTGTTCTGCTAAAAGGCGATGACGCAGGGTTTTTAAATAATGTGGCGCGTGCGATCCAGCCGCCAAAACCGAAAAAAGAAAAAACAACCGAACAAAACGACCAAGTAAAGAAAGACGAAGAAAATGGGATTTAATTGCGGAATTGTTGGCCTTCCAAACGTTGGAAAATCAACCACTTTTAATGCTCTCACGGCAACAGCAGCGGCTCAGGCAGCAAACTTTCCGTTCTGTACGATTGAACCAAACGTAGGGCGTGTCGCCGTTCCTGATGACCGTCTTTATAAGCTAGCTGAAATTGGAGGTTCACAAAATATTGTTCCGACCCAGCTGGAATTTGTAGATATTGCAGGCCTTGTTAAAGGTGCTTCTAAAGGCGAAGGTCTAGGCAACAAGTTCTTGTCCAATATCCGTCAGGTGGATGCGATCATCCATGTCCTAAGATGTTTTGAAGATGAAAACATTACCCACGTAGAAGGATCTGTCGATCCGATCCGTGATGCCGAGATTATTGAAACCGAATTGATGCTTGCTGACCTTGAAAGTATCGAGCGTCAAATTGATAACCTCACAAAAAAAGCAAAATCAGGTGATAAGGCTCTAAAATCCCAACTCGAGTTCATGCAGAAAATTCATGCGGTGCTTGCCGAAGGAAAACCAGCAAGAACAGTGGATGTGCCTGAGGACATGGAAAAAACCATGAAAGAACTTTTCCTGATGACCTCAAAGCCAATGCTCTATGTTTGTAATGTTCTGGAAGACGACGCAGAAAAAGGCAATGCCATGACCGAAAAGGTTGCGGCAATGGCGAAAGAAAAGAACTACGAATATGTCGTGATTTGCGCAGAGATTGAATCTCAAATCGCACAACTGGGATCAGAAGAAGAGAAAAAAGAGTTTCTCGAAACATTGGGCCTAACAGAGCCAGGTCTTAATAAGATTATCCGAGCAGGATATAAACTTCTTGGCCTTGAGACATACTTCACTGTCGGCCCCAAAGAAGCGCGGGCATGGACCATCCCGGTGGGGGCAAAAGCTCCTCAGGCCGCAGGCGTCATTCACACTGATTTTGAACGCGGATTTATCCGCGCTGAAGTTATTGCTTTCGCAGACTATGTCACGTGTAAAGGCGAGCAAGGGGCAAAGGATGGGGGTAAACTCCGCTCCGAAGGTAAGGAATACGTTGTGAATGACGGAGATGTTATTCTTTTCCGCTTTAATGTTTAAATCATAATCACAAGGGGGGGGGAATGAAGCAAAAAATTGCACGATGGGACTTGAGATCAACCTCAAAATGGGCAGAAAAGAATAAGGCGAGAGCACTCATTGTATCTTTATTCTTAAGTGTCGGCGGAATTGCTAGTGTCATGGGGATGTTGAGAATTGATGTTCCTGTTCTAAATTGGTCACTAGCCCTTTTCTTTTGGGGGATCGCCACATTTTTAATTAGCTGCACATTCTTTGGAAGAAATGACGCATGAGTACAATGAGTACTCATGCGCTTAGCAGGGTTCCTAAAGCCGAGCTTCACGTCCATATCGAGGGAACCGTAACGCCGGAGATTGCGCGTCTGATTGCAAAGCGCAATAACGTGACGCTTAATCCCGATATTTTCTCCGAAGATGGTGAATCGTACAAATGGAACGGTTTTATTGACCTAGTAACGCGCGTATATCAGGAAATGGCGCGGTGTCTGCAAACATCGGATGATTATGAAACACTGATGTATGATTATCTGTACCGCTGCTCAGAAGAAGGCGCGATTTATGTCGAGCCAAGCGGGTATCCCGGTCAATGTCGTGTCTCGGGAATTAGCTACAAAGAAATGGTTGATGGGATGGTGCGTGGAATGGACCGTGCCAAAACTGACACAGGAATTGAATCGCGACTGACTATGACATTCGAGCGTCACTGTCCTGAGCAAGCGGAAGGCGATGCGGATATCATTCTCTCCTACAAACACCCTTATATAGTTGGGCTGGATATAGCAGGCGGAGAGCAGGAGGGAGATCTCGCAGCTTTTGAGCCGGCTTATAAACGTGTGTTAAAAGAGTACGGCAAACCTTTGGGGGTTAGGGCTCATGCCGCGGAAAATATTGGCCCCATAAATGGGTGGGATGCTCTGCAACGGCTGCCGCTCAATCGTATGGGGCACGGTGTTAGATGCGGCGAAGATCCTGTACTTATTCAAGAGTTGATTACCCGCAACATTACTCTAGAAATCTGTCCGACCAGTAATATTTTGGCTGTAAAAGAATATCCTGATTTTAAGTCACATCCATTGCGAAAACTTTATGATGCAGGCGTATCAATTTCCATAAATTCAGATGATCCTGGCTTATTTGGAACAACCATTGGCAGGGAATACCTGATCGCTTATGAGGAGTTCGGCTTTACAGAGGGCGAGTTGCGGGCAGTAACCCGCAACGCTATTATGGCCTCCTTCGCAGATCTTCCAACAAAAAAGCGTTTGCTCCAGAGGATATAACTAGATTTTAACGCAAGGAGTAGCGCTGCGATTCGGGTGGGGCGCAAACTTCAATGCGGACTTTCTCCGTCCCTGTATCAAGAATATCAATTTCCTGCGCTGCTGCTTTGGACAAGTCAAGTACACGATTCCCATGATAGGGGCCGCGGTCATTGATGCGCACGTTAACGCTTTCCCCGTTCTCCAAATTGGTCACACGCACCACAGTTCCCATTTTCATTTTCTTATGGGCGGCTGTATAGGCAAATTTATTAAAGATTTCTCCATTTGCTGTCCGGCGTCCGTGAAATTTACCGCCGTACCATGAGGCTGTCCCAATAATGGTTTTACCTGTGATTTCAGGGCATTCAGGTTCCAAACCATAGGCATTCTGCGTCGAAACAGCGATGGCAAACGATATGGAGAGTAGATTATTAAGTGTAAAGCGTCCGTTCAGGAGTTTGCTCATCGCCAGCACCTTTCAAAAATAATAAAAATAGGGTTGAGCAGATCCTGTCCCTCTAAAGAGTTTCCTCAACGAGTCGGCGTCAGATCTGCAATGTTTGGAGTGAATTGAAAATTCAAGGCCTATATGGGGGCACATCCCCCATAAGTCAAGAAAAAATATTGCGGTGCGACAAAAAAAATTATGCAGCGGCAGATTTAGAGACGGATTTTCCCCGCACAAGGTTTTCGTAGGCTTCGCGTAAGGCGCGGGTGACTGGGCCGACCTGATAGAGTGTCTCGTCAATTTTACCTATGGCGGTTACTTCAGCAGCCGTTCCGGTGATGAAAACCTCATCGGCAGATTTCAGATCTTCCATTGTAATGGTATCTTCTTCAAGCATATATCCAAGGCGTTTTGCTAGTTCAATAACAGTCTGGCGGGTAATCCCGTTCAGAAAGCAATCAGGTTTTGGAGTCCGGATTACCCCGTCTCTAATACGAAACAGATTTGCTCCTGTTGCCTCTACAGGATAGCCACGATAATCGCACATCAGTGCATCAACATATCCGGCATTTTCAGCTGTATGCTTGGATAAGGTGTTAATCATATAAAGACCAGCGGCCTTAGCGTGGCACGGGGCCGTATCCGGGGCAGGTTTTCTCCACGGGGATGTCATGAGGCTAATCCCTTTTTCCCTGAGTTCCGGGGAGAAATAACTAGGCCATTCCCAGCAGGCAATCGCTACGTGTGTTTTTGTTGCTTGAGCTGCAATCCCCATTTGTTCCGACCCGCGCCACGCAACCGGACGTATGTAGGCATCAACCAGATTGTTAGCTTTAAGGGTTTCTTCTTTGGCCATGTTAATATCCTCTTCGGTGAAGGGGATGCTCATTCCAAGGATTTCTGCGGATTTAAACAGGCGAGCCGTATGTTCTTTGCTCTTGAAGATTTTACCTTCATAGGCTCGTTCACCTTCGAAAACAGCACTTCCATAGTGTAATCCATGACAGATGACATGAACGTTAGCTTCGCGCCACGGGATCATTTTCCCGTCAAACCAGATAAAGCCGTCACGATCGTCAAAAGGAATTAAAGCCATCTTCTCACCTGTAAATTCAATGTTTTCATAGGGATGTAAACCATCTATATTTAGCCGGAAAGCTAAAGAAACGCAATATTGGGCGTAAACGAGAAAGAAACAAGCGTAATGACAGAAAACCTGTTGTTCAGTGAAGCCGAAAAGCCGCATATACTGGTCGTGGATGATGATGACCGGATCAGATCATTGATTTCCCGTTACTTAAGGGAAAATGGATTTGTAGTGGCAACTGCCAAAGATGCAATTGATGCTGAAGATGTATTGCGACTTGCATTGTTTGATGCCTTGGTTGTGGATGTTATGATGCCAGGTAAGACAGGATTTGAATTCACAAAAGAGTTAAGAGAAACCTCCCAGATTCCAATTTTATTGCTGACGGCTTTGGGGGAGACTGATAACCGCATCGAGGGTTTGGAGAGCGGAGCAGATGATTATCTGGCCAAGCCATTTGAGCCAAAAGAGTTGTTGTTAAGGCTGCAATCTATTCTCAGACGCAAACAGCCGATGGACCGAACGCTGAGCAAAGCTCGTATAGGAGAATGGGACTATGCCATTTCAAATGCAGTGCTGATAAATGGTCTAGGCGAAAAGATATTTCTGACTGCAGTTGAAAACAAATTACTTGAAGCATTGGTTAGGCAACGCGGAAAAATCCTGACACGTGATGAGTTGGCACGCTTATGTGGTGTTGAGGGAAATGACCGGACTGTTGATGTCCAGATCACCCGTTTAAGAAAAAAAATTGAACAAGATAGCCGATATCCCGAATTTATTCAGACTATTCGCGGACAGGGTTATATAATGAAGATATAATGCAGGATGAAACTGGAATTTAAAATTCTTAATCCATGGTACTGGATTCACAAGATATTGCCGAGAACATTGTTCGCACGGTCTTTGTTGATTATTGTGGTGCCTGTCTTGTTGCTCCAAATTGTATCCATGTCGGTGTTTGTTGATAATCACTGGCGAAAGGTTACATCACGATTGGCTTTTGGTGTTGCAGGAGAGATAGCAATTTTGGCGCAAGAGATTGAAAAAGGCGCCGATGAAAATCGTTTGAATCAACTCTCGAACTATGCAGCACAGAGTCTGGATCTTCTCGTGACATTCGAGCCGAATGCGACTATGACCCCTGAAATTGTAACGCACGGAACTTGGGAGCCATTTACGGTGCGTGCTTTATCGAAGGCTTTAAAAGAACAAGTGCGCAGGCCATATAGCCTATCTCTTTCGCCGGATGATGATTGGGTTAATATAGGAATCCAGCTTGATAATGGTGTATTGAGGGTTCTGGCACTCGAACGCCGATTGTTTTCATCATCGGCTTATATTTTCCTGCTATGGCTCGGCGGGTCATCTATTATTCTGTTCACGATAGCCGTGGCTTTTATGCGCAACCAGATCCGACCTATCAGGAAGTTGGCTTTAGCAGCAGAGCGTATGGGGACCGGTAAAGAAATCATCTCCTTCAAACCGGAAGGAGCTCGCGAAGTTCGTCAGGCTGGGCGCGCATTTCTTGAAATGCATGAACGGATCACGAGACAGATTGAACAGCGGACAACAATGCTCGCGGGTATTTCTCACGATCTCCGTACCCCACTAACACGCTTGAAACTGGGGCTGTCATTCCTCGGAGAGAATGAGGATATCAAAGCTCTTCAGCAAGATGTCACAGATATGGAGCGTATGGTTAACAGCTACCTTGATTTTGTTAGGGGAGATGGAGAAGAGGAGGCTGTTACAATAAATTTTATAGATCTTCTTAGCAAAGTTACCGAAATTACAAAGCGTCACGGAACTGATATCACGCTATCGGCTCCTGATACTGTTAGAATGACAGTAAGGCCTCTGGCTATGGAGCGGTGCCTAAGTAACATTGTGGGAAATGCAGAAAAATTTGCGACAAAAATTGTTGTGACGATTACTGTCAAAGATCAGATGGCATATCTCCGCATAGAAGATAACGGGCCGGGCGTAGCGGAAGACAAGTTTGAAGATATATTTAAGCCATTCTTCAAGGTGGATGCGTCACGGTCGAAGTCCGCGGGAGGTGTTGGACTTGGCTTGTCAATTGCAAGAGATATCATTCATATTCATGGGGGGCACATCACGCCGAGCAGAAGTGATATGGGGGGGCTGTGTCTGGAGATAAATCTTCCGGTCTAGAAAAATAAAAAACCCTCCATCAGATGGAGGGCTTTCAATGACATGTTTTTTTGTAATCTATGCGCTTTTGCGGCTACCTGATTTTTTAACCTTGCCATTTGCGTCTTTTACAGAGCACTGGACCTCTTCCAAGCATGCCGAAACGCGCTTGTTGATAATATCGCAGGCCTCTTTTGTAGACTTACTGCAAATATCAGTTACTTCCTGCATGCCAAAAACTGTTTTTTCATAGGTTTGGCGAAGCAATTCTGCACTACGAGCAATTTTTTCTTCCGGAGTACCTTCGTTGATAATTTCTTGCGCCATAGAAGAATTATTTTGAACGAGTTGGGACAGGATCTCTGATTGGCGCTGCATAATAGTCTGCATGCTCTCCATGGCTACTTGACCTGCTTCCGCATAAGCCTGAATGGATTTTCTGCCAGACTCCATCACATCTTTAACTCCATCCATTCCGGGGAAAGCTGCTCCGGCAGAGAAATTAGAGAGATACTCCGGTTTTAACCATTTTTCAAAAGGGGACTGCATCACTTTTAACCTCCAGAATAATATTGCTATGAGTATGCATAGCCTGAGTCAGCATCAAT
>JAVEVE010000011.1:0-21289 GCA_034005165.1 Pseudobdellovibrionaceae bacterium
CCAATGGTTCTACGTACCCGTCCGCGTCACAGTCCCCACTCGAAGCCGTATTCGTGGCGGCCATAACTGCAACTTGAGCTCCGATCGACATTTGTGTTTCGGCTGTGTTGATCCGCGTAACCTTAACTGATGTCGCCAAAGGACCTTTCATAAAGGTCATCACTCCCGCACCCAATATCCCCACAAGGGCTACTGCTCCAAATAGTGCAAAAAATATGTTTCCTTTTTGGCTTGAGGTTTTGTTTTTCATTTACGGACCCTCTAAAACTCCACTTAAAGTGCAATCGCAACAAAAGTATATATGAATAATACTGAGAAATTACTAAGAATTTAGATTTTTTTAGTCTTTAAAGTTTACTAGAAAAATGTAGGCAATTGCCATTACCCCCCGTTATTCTATGAGAGTTTCCCCCAAAAAAAACCAATTATCATGAGATTATGACCTAGTCTTGACCCAATATTTTCCTGGAATTAACCACCCGTTGCATTTTTCTTGAAAACGCTATAAAAAGAGGCCGATTTAACGAAAAACTCATTGGAGTCCCGTACTGAAATATGTCAAAAGAAGATCTTATTGAATTTAAAGGCATTGTTAGCGAAGTTCTGCCGAATGCCATGTTTCGGGTAAAACTCGAAAACGACCACGAAATCCTTGCCCACACTGCCGGAAAGATGCGTAAGAACCGTATTCGCGTTTTACAAGGCGATAAAGTTGTTGTCGAGATGACACCTTATGACCTAACCAAAGGTCGTATTATTTTCCGTGAAAAATAGCAGATATAATAAACTTGTTCTTGCGTCTGCCTCCCCTCGGCGGGTTGAGCTGCTTGGGCAAGTTGGCATTATTCCCGATCAAATTATCCCTGCAAATATTGACGAGACACCATTGCCGCGCGAGAAAGCATCAGACTTGGCCTTGCGTCTGGCTATTCAAAAGGCCAAAGCTCTCCCCCATTCTTCACAAGATACCGTTATACTTGCGGCAGATTCTGTTGTTGCTTTAGGGCGTCGAGAAATTCCCAAGGCAGAAAATATCGAGACCGCACATTTCTGCCTGAATGCTCTTTCGGGTAGAAAACATGTTGTCTATGGCGGCATCGCATTGCGCTTGCCTGATGATAAAATCATATCTCGCCTTGTTGCGACTTCTGTCAAATTCAAAGTTTTGACCCGAGATGAAATACAAGCCTACCTTGATTCAGGTGAATGGAACGGCAAAGCGGGCGGCTACGGAATTCAAGGAATGGCGGCAAGATTTGTTAAAAACATTAACGGGTCATATTCCAATATCGTTGGATTATCTTTATATGATACAATGAATATGCTGGAAGGGGTCGGTTTTGGACATCATCATTGAAGAGCAGGATGGCTGCCTGTGGGTTGCCGCAACCGAACGCAGCAGAATTGAAGGTCTCGAGGTTGACCCACCTCATGAGCTGGTGCGGTGGGGTTCTATTTTCTGGGCGCGCGTGGATCGCATTGATGCCAAACTGGACGCAGCTTTTCTGGACCTTGATGGTGAGGTCACAGCTATCCTTTATAATAAAGATATACGTTTTAAAGATAATGACGGAAATTTGCTCAAGGGCGGGCAGTCCCCTATCGGACAACTCCTGAAATCCGGACAGTTTGTTCTGGTCCAGGCAAAACAGGGGTATCTAGAACCCGAATACGAAGATGAGTCCGCTTATGAAGACAAATGCCCACGCATGAGCATGGATGTTTCCATCCAAGGACGATATCTCATCTATACGCCGCTTGATGACAGCAACCGCATTTCATCCCGCATTCGTGATAAAAATCTCAGAAAACAACTTGGCGATATGCTGACAACTATGGAAGATGTCCATGGTTGTATCCTGCGCGCATCTGCCGCCAATACACAAGGCGATGTGCTGATGCGGGAAGCACGTATCCTGAAAGCTATCTGGGAAGGGTTGAGTGAATTTGCAACAGGAGAAGACTCTATTCTTATTATGGAGGGCCCAGATGCTTTGCAGCGCTCTCTTAGTGACAATTCACTTAAACCGATCCGCCGCATCGAAGTCGTAACCATGGACCATTATGCAACAGCAGAAGATTGGTGCGAACTCTTTGCCCCCGATCTTGTTACCAAGATCAAACCTATAGAAATTAAAAACGCCACCAAGGATCTGGCGTTGCTGGATCACTACGATTTAATCCGCCCGATTGAAGAACTGTTCCAGCCCTATGTCATTTTGCGCAACGGATCTAATATTATCCTGCAAGGAACCGCAGCCCTGACTGCTATTGATGTGAACCGCGGAGCTAATAAGGACTCAAATCTAACGGTCAATCTGGAAGCTGCAACGGAAACTATCCGTCAAATCCGTATACGTAACCTTGGCGGGATCATTATGATTGATTTCTTGCGCCTTAAAACAGAAAAAGAGCGGCAACAACTCCTGAGCCATATTGAAACACTGGTTGATGATGATCCGTGCACAGTTCAAATTCACGGATTCACAGCAATGGGCCTGTTAGAAGTTTCCCGTCAACGCCGTACACCGACCTTGTTCGAACGCGTTGGCTATATGTTTGAAGAAGTTTAACCTATCTTCCCTATTGCATTCTTCCATCCTGCGTATCTTGACGAGACGTCTTGATGGTCCATTTCGGGATCGAAGTGATTGGCACACACCCAATTCTTTCTGATGTCTTCTGTAGATGTGAACACGCCAGATCCTAATGCAGCCAGATATGCGGCTCCGAGTGCTGTTGTTTCGCGGCAGGTTGGAATATCAACTGGTGTCTCCAGAATATCCGATAGGAATTGGACCATAAAGTGATTGGCAACCAGCCCCCCATCTACACGCAATACGCTTGGCTCTAAACCTGTATCCTTTTCAAATGCCGACATTAAGTCTCTGGTTTGATAGGCTTGGGCCTCAAGGGCGGCGCGCGTGATATGTGCACGGGTTGTATCGCGCGTCAGACCGAGGATTGCACCACGGGCATCGGGATTCCAGTATGGAGCACCTAACCCTGTAAAGGCAGGAATAAAATAGACACCGTGTGTTCCTTCAACAGAATTTGCCAAGGCCTCACTTTCACTTACGTTCGAGAAAAACCCCATATTATCGCGCAAGAACTGAATGGCCGCACCAGCAATAAAAATTGACCCTTCCAAAACATAGGTGGTTTCTCCCTTGAAGCGATACCCGATACTCGTCAAAAGCTTGTTTTCCGATTTCTTATAATCGCACCCGATATTCATTAGTGCAAAACATCCTGTTCCATATGTCGACTTGACCATACCTTTTTCAAAACAGGCCTGACCAATAAGAGCCGCCTGCTGATCACCTGCGACACCAAGAATTTGATATTGTTTTGCAAATAAAGTTTCAGTGGTTGTTCCGAATTCCGCAACATTATCCAGAACATCCGGGAGAATAGACTTCGGGATACCGAACAAGTCTAATAATTCCGGATCCCATTCGCCGGTTCTTATATTGAACAGCATAGTTCGACTAGCATTTGTTGCATCTGTGACGTGGCGTACGCCATTTGTCAGCTTCCAGATCAGAAAACAATCTACCGTGCCGAATGCCAAATGCCCTTCTTCGGCCAAAGTTTTTACGCCTTCCACATGATCAAGGATCCATTTTATTTTTGTGGCCGAAAAATATGGATCAAGCAAAAGCCCAGTTTTGTCTGTGACCATTCTCTCATGGCCCCTGAACTTTAGCTCTGCGCAATATTCTGCGGTACGGCGATCTTGCCAGACAATAGCATTGTAGACAGGTTCGCCATTCCGTTTATCCCAAAGAATTGTTGTCTCGCGCTGATTGGTAATTCCAAATGCCGTACAGTCAGGATGCTTCTTTAGAACATTCTTGATGCAGGCATATGTGTCTTGCCAAATCTCTTCTGAATTTTGCTCAACCCATCCGTTTTGCGGATAATATAGACGAAGTTCCTTTTGCGATGTCTCAAGCATTTCTCCTTTATCATTGAAGACAATCGCTCTGGATGACGTTGTGCCTTGATCTATAGCAAGAAATTTATTCTGTGACATGTGTATCTTCCTTTTCTAGCAGGGACAGGGCCATTTCTCTGACCCTTTCTAGCCTATCTTTCGAGAGATGCACTCCCCATTTTGTTCTGCGCCAAATAATATCATCAATGTCTTTTGCCCATTCTTCATGAATAAAATACTCAATATCCCCCTTGTCGGGACTAACAGTTTGAAGATTAACCGGGCAATCGGGGAGAGTTTTCTGAGATGTCCATTTGCCTTTCATCTGAGGAAAGTCTTTTTCAAGAAGCTCCAAGGCTTCTTCTGCCAATGTCCGATAAGTTGTTATTTTCCCTCCGAATATACTTAAAAGAAGAGCGCCGTCATGTTTGCGATCCTGGTAGAATCTATAATCGCGTGAAATTGTACGCACATCTGTTTCATGATCTTCAAATAGAGGCCTCACACCGGAAAATGACCAGACAATGTCCTGAGGGCTAGTTTGTTTTTCAAAATAGTCATTCAGCGCTTTACAAAGATATGATTTTTCGGATTGTGTTGCTGTGGCCTCCACAGGATCTCCATTAAAATCCGTTTCTGTTGTACCGCACATTGTGTATTTCCCGTACGGAAACACAAAAATGACGCGCTTATCCGTCATCTGCAAAAGATAGGAGTGATCCCCATCATACAGCTTTGGAACAACAATGTGAGACCCTTGAACCAAACGCAATGTCGGCGTGTCATTCATCAGGTGATTGGTGGTTTTTAAAAACTCGTGGACATAAGGGCCTGTTGCGTTGATAACAACTTTGGCAAATACATTGTCATCACGATTTGTTTTCATATCCTTTAAGGATATATCCCACCCCCGCCCGTTACGAGTTAGGTTCGTACATCTAGTATAGTTTTTAACAGTTGCGCCATTTAACTCTGCTGATTTCAGATTCAGGATGACCAGACGTGCGTCATCGACCCAACAATCGGAATAGGTAAAACCGCGGCAAATCCCCTTTTTCAAGGGTTGTCCGTATTTATGATATTTCAGATTTATTAAGGATGATGATCGTAATTGTTTTCTTGGCCAAAGATGATCGTAGATAAAAAGGCCGATGCGAACCATCCATACGGGGCGCACAGCATTCTGGTGCGGTATACAAAATTCCATCGGCTGGACAATCTGAGGAGCTATTGCAAGTATAACCTCACGCTCAGCAAGAGATTTCCTGACCAACCCAAAATCATAGAATTCTAGATACCGCAAACCTCCATGGATCATTTTTGAACTGGCAGATGATGTGCAGCTTGCAAAGTCTCCTTGATCAACCAGCAACACTTTTAAACCGCGACCGGCGGCATCCCGCGCTATTCCGGCTCCGTTTATTCCACCACCAACAATACATATGTCATATTGCGACTCAACCATATGCAAATGGTAGATCAAGCGTTCCAGCTATGCAACGCGTTATGCAACCCGTTTGGCGTCCATTTTTGATTTAATTACCCGCAACTTGATCTCCAGATGTGCAGGAGAGAACGGTTTCCGGATGTAGGCCGTTACGCCGCTGGACTTAGCCATCGAAACAGACTCTACATCACTCCGTCCCGTAATCATCAGAAACGGCACCTCCGGATAAACAGAGCGCATTTGCTTTAATAAATCTATTCCAGACATTTTCGGCATATTCCAGTCACAAATAACAATATCAATCATATCCATAGCGTTATCCGTAAAGACCATTGCCTCTTTTCCATCCGCCGCCTCGAAAATTTGGGTAATTCCCAACTCTGTCAGCATGTTACGAATCATGGCTCGTACCTCCAGTTGATCGTCTACAACCAGAATTTTCAGATCTTTTATAGATTGTATATTCTTAGACATTCGGTCCTCCCCTAAAATATGTCTGATTACGGTCTACTTTTCCCATACAACTCCCGCAGCCGCCTGTATCGGATTACCCAGTGCCGTTTGCTCCATGATTTTTTTCAAATTTTCCTGCATGATCGGTTTAGCAAGAAAAACGACATCATCGGGCAAATCTATTTCGGATATTTCTCCCCTGACAGGGTACCCGCTCATAAAAACGATATGCGTATCAGGACGAACTTCTTTGAATAGCTCCGCCAGCTCTAACCCACCCAGTTGAGGCATGACCATATCGGTCAACAGAAAATCTATTTCCCCGTCATATTCGTCCTGCAATTCCAAGGCTTCATTTCCATTGGCAGCTTTCATAACCTTCATACCAAACCCTTCTAGGGTGGCTTGCATCAATTCGAGCAGTTCTGGTTCATCTTCAGCAACGATAACGGTTTTTCCCAACAATTGAGCTGTGGCATCTTCCCGATTCTCTTTTGAATTTATTTCCGGCGCAGCATCACTTTCAGGGAACCATATCGAAAAACTTGTTCCTTTGCCGATTTCCGAGTCCACATTCATGTCGGCATTAATTTGTTGGACCAATCCGTAAACCATCGATAGCCCTAGCCCCGTTCCTTTACCTTGCTCTTTTGTTGTAAAAAACGGATCAAACATTCTCTCCATGATGTCACGGGACATGCCTGTCCCGGTATCCGATATTCTAAGCAATGATCCATTTCCTCGATCTTCACGATTTAATGTCTCCAGGCTGATTGTAATGCTTCCGCCATCAGGCATGGCGTCACGTGCATTGATACTCAGGTTCATAACAATCTGGGAGATAATGTCCGTTGTCGCTCTTATAAAATGGGAATTTTGGTCACATTTGATTTCCAGAGACACATTGACTCCCAACAGGGGCATTAGGAGTGTTTTTATTTCCTGTATATGGTCAGACAGATTGATTGTCCTTGTTTCCCCAACGCGGTGTTTCCCGAATGTCAACAATTGACGCGTTAACCCACTTCCGCGCTGCGTTGCCTGCAATATTTTAGTCAAATGGCTCTCGATAGATTCCCCTCGTCTGGCTGCCGTTTGAGCCATACAACCATATCCTTCGATAATCGCCAAAATGTTGTTGAAATCATGGGCAACACCGCCGGCCAATTGACCGATAGCTTCCAGTTTTTGTGTTTGTCGCAATCTGTCTTCCTGGAGCTTGGCTTGTGTCTGGTTTGCCAAAAATCCGATCAACAAATTTCCCTCTTGCCCAGATTTATAAAAATACAGCTCTAGCCATTTATCTTCATTCTCTTTGGGTATATGGTGCCAAACACTACATTTGTGAATCTTCCCATTTATGACCTGCTGAAGATTGTTCCACTCCGCATCGAATGCCCTCCTCATGAATACTTCACCTGACCCACCAATATAATCATCGATCTTTATATCCAGAAGATTTGCGACGGCCTGATTGGCAAAGATTAATCTCTTTTCTTCTGTGTCATTCTCCAGAATAAAGATACCTTTTCGAGATGTCTGTATGGCCTCAGTCAGAATACGATTTTCTCTGTTTAGTTTAAACAAATGGTCCGATCTGTATTTTATGGTGGAGATATCGGTCAGCTCGACGATGATTCCCTTTGATGACTGGGGGATAACTCGTACGATATAAAATGCACCATCTTTCGGAGATATAATTTCATGAAAGACTGCCATACGCGGATTTGTGCTCTCAAGCAAAAGACCCGCCTGTTCTTGTGCATCCAGAGAATTGTCAAAGATGTAGGAGACCAGCTCCCGATAATTTTTTATTTTTTCCTGCGATTGCCTTTGGCACATTCCGATTATTTTGCAGTCTCTGCACTCCTGCGTCCTATCTTCCTTTTTTCCGGCCAATTGAGGGATCAACTCACATGCCCGACAATTTGCCGTGAGTAGATCGCCGTTACGGTCAAAGTAAATCAAGGCCAGCTCAAGAGAGTTCAACGCCTCTTCCAATATGTCCTGTCTTCGAGGTAAAATTCCTTTGATAAAGGACTTTAACTCTACCCAGATTTCAGAATCCTGTTTTTTTCTTAGCTTTAGCATACAAATACATCCTATAATTGCAATATTATCCTGAAATTCCTAATAGATCACTTTGACATACACTCGTATTTCCTTCAGATTGAAGCGATCAAAAAAAAAATGCCGTGATAACAATGTATTTACCAAGAGACGCTCATCTAAAAATCTCTTTGGCATGCCACTTGTGCGCCCTGCTTGCATGGGTATGTGTGGTTGCACCTTCCGCATGTGCGCAATCCAGTCCCGATTTTAGCGGGGCACTCGGCTTAAACGTTATCCCCAATGCACGGATGGATCAGGCCGGGACTATTCGCCTTGGCGCATCTAAAGTCGGAAGCTACGAGTTCGGAACATTCGGAACACAGATATCCGATAGGCTATATCTTGGTGTACGTCAGTCATCTCTCAAAAACCCTGACACAGATCAAAAACAACTTTTCCCCGGAATGGATTTGAAATACAGGCTCTTTCGGGAACGCGCCATGAGACCAGAGATCTCTGTTGGATTTCAATCTCTGTTCGGACATAAGAGAATGGCTGCCGAATATCTTGCATTGTCAAAGCGCTATGAACAATTCGATTTTACGGCGGGTATCGGTTGGGGACGATTGGGAACGCGCCACAACATCCCTAATCCTCTTTTGCTAAAATCCCTATCTTCGTCCAGCAGAGATCTCGACGGAGATAATCCGAGTGGACTCGATGATTTATTCCGAGGTGATGCAGGAATATTCGCAGGTATTCAATATGATATCCCCACGATTTCAGGATTGTCCCTCAAAGCTGATCTAAGTAGTGACGGATGGAGAGCAGAGAAAGCCACCTATGCAAAATTCGACGCCCCCTCTGCATGGAGCATAGGGGTTTCCTATCGCCCCTATAGCTGGTTGGATGTTGGTGCAGCTTTCATCGGGACCGATCAGATTATGACACGGCTCTCTTTCTCGCCTAACATGGCGACATGGACTATCGGTAACTCAGAAAAGCCAATTCCTGTAACACTTCTCGAAGGCCGCCCATCCGTTTCAGCCCTTCATCAAAAGAGCATGGACCATGAATCAAGAAAACTTGGTTTGCGACATATCTACACGCAAAACATGTCGACCGGAGCAGATCTGGATTTGAAAGACTATTTCTCAACAGCTCTTCAAATAGGTCAGGGGGCTCGACATCTATCCAATATATCTGGGGATCTCCCCGAGCAACTTTCTTTCCATCTCTCGAAATACGGACTACGTGGCCCCAGCTTGTCTCTTAACAGGCGTGACATAGAAATGGCAGCCCTTACTTATCAAGGAAGTCCGGAAGAAATTTGGCAAAACACACTAATCGACTCTGTTTGGCCCGAAGGCATCAAGCGCGCAAAAGAAAAATTCAAGGAAAGTTTTGGTTTTCGCATAGATTTCAAAAATGAATTGTCCCTTTCCGAAGAAGACTCCGGATCTATTTATCGCGCGATGGTCGTTCCATCATTTACTAAACGTATTGGTACTCACTTTATAACGGAGCAGTCGTTGCGTATAAATCTTGCAAACAATACGGAGCGCATAGAAAAATACCGCGGGATTAGCCTTTTGCCTATCCGATCCGATATTTCCCGTTTTACCCGAAACCGCATATTGTTTGATCGCCAATATCTGGCAGGGTTTGCTACAATAGCAAAAGATGTTCATGTCGCAGGAACTGTTGGTTATCTTGAAGAGATGTATGCCGGTCTTTCTGGTGAAATACTCTATCGTCCGTTTGACAAGCCGTGGGCTATTGGGCTTGAGGTAGATTCCGTCGCCAAGAGAGACCCCGCCTCTACCTGGGCTCTTTCTATGTCAGGGGAAAAAGTTTTGAGTGCTTTTGTGAATGGGTATTACGAGATCCCGGGGACTGGTGCCACATTCCAAGCCAGTGCCGGACGTTTTCTGGCTGGGGATATAGGTGCAGATTTTAAACTCAGCAACGAGCTGGATAACGGTGTAATACTAGGCGGCACATTCCGCGTATCCAACCGCAAAGATGATGATATTTACGGCGGGAAAACCAATCTATATGCGGGAATATCTGTTTCTGCACCTCTGGGCGAACTCTCCTTCTTGCCGAACGGAAGTCGTGCATCCCTTGATATAAAACCTCTGGGCCGTGATACGGCACAGAGGTTAGATCATCCTGCTCCCCTCTATCAGGTTACAGAACCTTTATACTATCGCTCTATTACGCGACACTGGTCTGAGTTGACGGGCCAGCCTTAAAAATTTCTTCAGCCAATTGATCTGCTGCCTCGCCTGTTCCTATTGCTTTGTTATCAGCCAGTGTGAAAACGCGACCCAAAGTCTCTTCTATACGTGAGACATGAGACATCATCGTATCTCGTGTCAACTCATACTGATATGGATTGCGCTCCGTCCGCCAAAAATATTCGTAACCAACACTGGTAATTCCACCCGAATTGATTGCGTAATCCGGCGCATAGATAATTCCTTTTTCTCTGAGCATTTCATCATGGCGTCTTTCTGCCAATTGGTTGTTTGCTGCACCACCGATGATTTCTGCTTTGATTTCAGGAATGGTACGATCATTCAGCCCTGCCCCCAGCGCACATGGAGCAAAGATATCAACATCTAGCTTGTGAATTTCTGAGGCTGGAGAAATATGAACCTGTGCTCCAAATTGCTGTTGTGCACGGTCCAGAACATCCTGATGGATATCGGCGACCCATAGCTCTGCGCCATCTTTAGCCAGATATTCGGCTAATTCATATCCAACAGCTCCCATACCCTGGATCGCAATTTTTCTGCCTTTCAGGTTGGACTCTCTATACTTTTCGCGTGTACAGGCTTTCAGTCCACAATAAACGCCATAGGCAGTTACAGGCGATGGATTACCGGCGACCCCTTCACCGGCTCCTGTTTCAGGAAGCCCAGCTACATAGCTGGTTGTTTTCGAAATTTCAATCATATCCTCTTCAGTAGACCCAACGTCCTCTGCCGTAATATAAGAGCCGCCCATTTGCTCGACAGCCTCACCAAAGCTTTGCATGAAGCCAATTTTTTTGATCTCTCGTGGATTACCTATAATAACAGCTTTTCCCCCACCCAATGGCAGCCCTGCCAAAGCTGACTTATAAGTCATGCCTTTTGACAAACGTAAAACATCTGTCACGGCATCATTGATATCCGCATAAGGATAGATGCGGCATCCACCAAGGGATGGGCCTAGATTGGTATTATGGACTGCAATTACAGCACGTAAGCCCGTTGTCTGATCTGTAAACATCACAACTTTTTCATGATTATCAAAGCTAGGGTGGATAGAGACATCCAGATCTTCGCGCATTAACATTCCGCAGTCCTTCCTGAGAGTTATTGGCCTTCGTTAAAATTTGAATATCGGGTACTTAAGCTCTGAACCAATAAAAATGCAAGTGAATAGCAGACAAAAAAAAGCCGCCTCTGAGGGCGGTTTGTGAAGTTTGGGTACCAGAACGGAAAAACTTACTGGAAAATTTCGTTCTAAAATCCCGAATTCTTAATCAAAACTATTGCTTACCCTAAACTCCGCCGCCATCTGCAGAGACACACCTTACTCACCTAGACTTTTTATTTCCGACCGGACATGAAGCCCGTTTATTTCCCCTATAATTATAATTTACATAAAATTTTAGATAAAAGCAAGTGGTATTTTCTATAATGCATATCAATTTGATTTTATTACGTATTTTTAGATAGAAAAAGCCCTCCATACGAAGGGCCTGAAAATTTTAGACAAAAAGTATCCGTTTAAATTAGCCTTTCAAGGGTAAAAGCCCCATTCCAAAATGCAAATTTGCTATTTCGATGATTAAATTTACACGTTCAAACATAGGAGACCCAACCTCCAGGTCCTTAAACAAAACCAACCCGCCGGTCCCGCTCAAGTCATTGTTTAATTTCGGAAAAATATCTACTATTAGGCATCTTGAGTACAAATCGTAATATCTACGAGCGTAAATATCATCCCGTTTACTATTGGGTTTTCCCTGTAATCTTGTACCTAAAGGGTCCTCTGCCCCTCCCTTTCCGATTTCTTCAACCCACCCATCCGCATTAAAGCGAATTCGGGTTGTTTGCGAAATCTGGAAGATATATTTTCCATCCACTGGGGTTAATGCCGGATTATTCGATGTTTCGGTCATACCAATTCCCCTTTTACGTCTTCTTGTCCGATGACATAGCTTTGAAGCACAATCCCGAGTATAGCTCCCGTTCCCTTACTCACCATTTCATAGACTTGGAGAAAATCTTCCATTTCGCCGTAATACGGGTCAGGAACCTCCAGCTTACCAAAACCAGCATATTCCATGAACAGATGTATTTTTTCTTTATATTGTTCCGGACATTTATCCTTAAGAAATATCACATGGGATTTATCCATCCCGAGAATCAGGTCATAGGTTTCGAAATCCTGCATAGATATTTGGGCTGCCTTAATATTTGAGGCATCTATACCATTTTCCTGACATATACGCACCGTTCTATAATCAGGAGCTTCGCCAATATGATAATTATGCGTCCCTACCGAGGCGGCTTTGACATCATGAGGAAATTTCTGACTTTTTATTCTGGCCCGTAAAAGGGCTTCCGCCATAGGTGAACGGCAGATATTCCCAGTACATACAAAAAGGATGTTGCGAATCTTGTGCATTGATTTACGATACGGGAGTTAAAAAAGATTACAAGCCGCAAGGCAGTTTTTCTGTAACATTTGAACAAAATACAGAGCAACAGATTTCATGACGATAGAGACAGATGAGCAACAAGACCGTATCACATTACGTCTGGCTCAAAATAAAGATGAAGTACGTGCCGCCCAGCATCTCAGGTATATTGTGTTTTATGAGGAGTTTGGAGCAAAAGCTTCGGAAGAAATGAGCGCACAGCGTCTCGATTTTGATGAGTATGATCCTTACGCGGATCATTTGATTATTATTGATGAAGCGCGTAAGCCAGAAGAAGGACAAATAGTCGGAACATATAGATTATTTCGAAGAGAACGCCTTCCTGCCGAGAAAGAGTTTTATACATCCCACGAATTCGATATTACTGCCCTCGAAAAAAGCGGTGCGAAATTGCTGGAGCTAGGGAGATCTTGCGTTCTTCCCGAATACAGAACTAAACATATTATGCAGCGCTTGTGGGAAGGTATCGCGGACTATCTTGCAACCCACCAGATCGATTTGATGTTCGGGTGCGCGAGCTTGCAGGGTACTTCTCCTGAAGCAGCAAGTGGTCAACTGGCTTATCTGAAATATTTTCACGAGCCTCCGGAGGACCTTTGCCCTGTCGCACACCCTGACTGCATGAAAGGACTCACCCTTCCTGATAGAGAAAGCATAAATGCACGCCGTGTGTTCTCATCTCTACCTCCGCTAATTAAAGGATATTTGAGACTGGGGGCCTATATCGGCAAAGGGGCTTACCTTGACTCCGATTTCAACTGTATTGATGTTTGTATTGTTCTGCCGACAGGGAAGGTAACTTCAAAGTATGTGAAGCATTTTGAACGCAAAATCCAAAAAGAAATCGTTATAGACTCTAGCTTTAATCAATCCTTTTCAAAAGAAAATTCCGAATAATGTGTTCGCTCAAGGCCGTACTTAAAATTTTCCTTCTTGCCGTCTGGACTATCCCCCTTGTCCTGACACAAATAATTGTCCTGATTTTTTGCCGTGGTAGAGGAGCCTATTATATTCCGCGTTTCTGGCATAAAGGCGTTTGCGCTATTATTGGCTTAAAAGCTGAAATCAGAGGATCTCCTGTTCATAACCGCCAACTAATCTATATCAGCAATCACCTCTCCTATCTGGACATTCCTGTTATAGGGTCTTTCCTACTGGCGTCTTTTATTGCCAAGGAAGATGTAGCACATTGGCCGGTTCTTGGATTTCTTTCAAAAGTCCAGCAAACCGCTTTTATCAGCAGATCCTCGTCTCACGCTAAAAAAGTTGCAAATGCTCTGGATACAATGCTCAAACAAGGCAAAAGCCTGATCCTTTTCCCTGAAGGGACATCCTCCGCGGGCAGTAGTGTTCTTCCCTTTAAATCCAGTCTTTTTTCTTTAGCCATGCCCAAGGATATGGCTCCGGTAGCGATTCAGCCTTTTGTGCTGAATCTTACAAAAGTTAACGGATCCCACACAACAGAACAAAGTCGGGATTTGTACTCATGGTATGGAGATATGGATTTTGGGCCACATATATGGGAATTTCTTAAAAATAGCGGGGCGACGGTTGAATTAACTTTTCTGGAAGTGGTAGAGCCATCCCAAGATCTGGACCGCAAAACATTATGTAAGCTGGTACAAGACAGGATTGAATCAGGTCTCGGTCAATAAAACAAAGCCAAATGTGCTCTGGACGAGAGCGTTGAGACACGTTAGAACAAATCAAACTCGTTGCTATTTATGAGGACAGCATGAACTTAACAAAAGATGATATTTCAAAGCTTCAGTCTTATTTACAGAAAAAATTTGGAAATCCGGGCCTGACCATACGGGAGCGCCGCGTGGCCGATTCTGTTGAAGTTTATCTGAATGGCGAAGCTATCGGGACAATATATAAGGATAATGATGAAGGTGAGGTTTCGTACGATTTCAACATGTCTATTCTGGACATTGATATCGAAGAAGCCTGATTTATCCTTATTCCAGATTGAATATGGGGCTAATTTCGGAAAAATGTCATGTTTGTTTTGCCAAACAACCCCATCCTATTGTAAACTATAGTTTATATGGTCGTTCTTGCCGAAAACCTTTCGGCAGTAGAGAGTTGGAGGAAATATGGTGTCTTTATTCTCATGTCGTAAGGCTGCGCTTGTTTTTGCAGCACTTGGTGTTCTGATTACTCCAACATCTCCAAAAGCAGCCACAGCAGTCTATGATTCCGCATGCGATGTCAGCTTTATGAACGCCCTAAAAGACAAGGCTTGGATGGAAGCCCAGCGCGAGATGATGCATAACCAGCAAATGGTTTGGAAACCTGACAGCGTGCTAGCGCTCGGATGTTACAAGCACTGGGTTGACGGTCTCAAAGGAACAATTTCTTTTTCGAATGATAACGGCAATGGCCTGAACGATTTGAATAGTTCGGCCTCTAACTATCTGAACTCAGCATTCAACCATACCCTTGCGGGCGGGAACGGAAGCGGGTCAAACTCAAGCAACTGCGGAAACATTGCAACTTTGTGGCAATATTCCCGCTGTAAGAACCTGAACCTGACGCAAATTCAAACCCTAAAAGATGCCAGCGGCAGTGACCCTCGAGTTGCGCCTGGCGGCGCTTGCGGATCAACGGGCGGATGGAGTGGCCCCGCCGGAAAGGCCGTTGCTGTTGCGTGGGGAACCACATTTGACAGCATGAATCTCTTTACCAACGTTGTGGCTCCTTTATCTGAAGTTTCAGGAGGCAAATGCTCCGTAGGCATTCCGACGGGCGTTATGATTGCAGGCGGATCAAATCCCGAAATTGTATGTCCTAACCCTGGCTGCTCCCCAGATGGAGCAGCAAAGCCAAAATGCTGCAAATCAGGAACAACATCAAATTGTAGCGCGGCCTTACCATAGAAAATGTTTAAAACTGATGCTTGGTTTTATTGTCCTCAGGCCCTATAAAGGGCCTGAAGCTTTTTGGGAGTTCTAAAACTTATGAGCTTGTTCTGGTTCTATAAAAAGACAATGACGTACGGTGTTCCACTTATAAACGCCGTGCTTCAAAAACGTCTAAAATCTGGAAAAGAAGATCCGAAGCGCATCGAAGAGCGATACGGGAACGCATCCCTTTCACGGCCAGATGGAATTATAATGTGGGTTCATGTTGCCAGCGTTGGCGAAGCCCAATCCATGCTTCCTATGATTTCCCTCTTTCTGGATCAGAATAAGGATGCACATGTTCTTGTGACCACTATCACCCGAACAGCGGCTCAACTTCTTGAAAATCGCCTCCCTCCTCGTGCATTTCATCAATATCTTCCTATTGATAAACCTCAATGGGTACGTAGATTTTTAGATCACTGGCGCCCGAACATTGTTTTGTGGGCAGAATCCGAGCTTTGGCCATTTATTATATCGGAGATTGGTAAGCGCCGCATTCCCGCAGCCCTGCTCAATGCACGAATGTCAGAAAAATCCTTCCGCCATTGGAGCTACGCCAAAGGCCTGTCGGAAAAGATCCTATCTGCTTTTACTGTTATCCTTACCCAAACGGATAAGGATCGTGATTTCTATAACAGATTAGGAGGCCGTAGCGTTGTAACCAGCGACAATATCAAGTACTGCGCCGCCCCACTTCCATTCAACCCAATAGAACTTAATGAATTGCGCACAGCGATCGGGATGCGGCCAGTTTGGGTATATGCCAGCACCCATAAGGGAGAGGAAGAACTCGCTTTATCTACTCATAAAAATTTATTAGAAAAGTTTCCAGATCTGCTGACAATTGTCGCTCCCCGACACCCAGAACGCTCACCAGACATTGAATCGCTTTATCAAAAAAGTGATATATCCTACGGAATAAGAACGAAAAATAAACAGCCAGCCCCAAATCACTCTCTTTTCTTAGTTGATACGCTCGGTGAATTGGGGTTGTTTTATGCACTTGCTCCGATTGCTTGTATAGGGCGGAGTTTTAGCGACGACGGTGGCGGAGGACATAATCCTCTGGAAGCAGCCTTACTGCATAGCGCCGTACTACACGGCCCGTACATCCAAAACTTACTGGAAATTTATAACCAAATGGATTCTGCTGGGGCCTCCCTTCCTCTCACGCACAAGGATGATTTACCTGCCGCTCTCTACAAACTCCTATCCTCTCCGGATATCCTGCAGGCCCAGATTAACCGCAGCTATCATTTTGCGGAAAGTAAAACACATATCCTATCCAAGATCATTGAAGAGCTTGAGCCTGTATTTCTTCTGGCCCATTTGCCGATTCTAAAACATCCTGATCCTCAGGAGTTGGTTTAGCATGAAAACGCCTGATTTTTGGTATAAAGATTCTCCTAACCTCCTGTCTCACATCCTGTCCCCGATGGCACGACTCTATCAATGGGCCGACCGTCATAACAAAACGCAAAAGCGTCAAAGGCAGGCCCCTATTCAAGTTCTGTGTGTCGGAAATATTACTGCGGGCGGAAGCGGGAAAACGCCTGTTGTGCTGGCATTACTCAAACTTTTATTAAACCATAAAATTTCATTATCTCCTGCATTTCTAACACGTGGATATAAAAGCCATGTCATAGGCCCTGAATACGTCGATAACTCTCATAACCCTGATCTTTGGGGAGACGAAGCTCTTCTTCTAGCAGATCACGGTCAGACCATCGTTGCCAAGAGCCGTTATGATGGTGCGCATTTAGCCGCTGACACAGGCCGGGATATCGTCCTTCTGGATGATGGCCTTCAGCATTACGGACTAAAAAAAGATTTATCCTTCTGTGTTGTTGACGGGGCTCATGGCCTAGGAAACGGCCTGGTCTTGCCGGCTGGGCCTCTGCGCGTGAGCTTGCCCGATGCGTTACCTGATATTGATGCTTTTATACTGATTGGGGATCCTGTCCACCCATCCTGTAAAGAAATATTGTCCTGCGGGAAGTCGATCTTCAAGGCATCTGTTCGCCCGACAAATCTGAACGAACTCTCACGAGATATATCCTATCTGGCGTTTTGCGGGATCGGACTACCGCAAAAATTCAAAAAAACTTTAGAACAAAACGGATTTCATCTGGTCGGATTTGAAGCCTTTGCAGATCACCATTCCTATAGCGCAGACGATCTCTCAAAACTGGTCAACACGGCCCTTAAGAAAAATGTTCGCTTAATAACGACTGAAAAAGATTTTGCACGCCTACCGGACTTTCAAAAAAAATCTATGATAGATGTCTTGAAAATTGAATTGGCCTGGGAAGATGAAGCCGCATTGTCCAAGTATATAAAAGAGGTTCTAGGAAAATGAGAAAACTTCGTTACCTGATTGAAGCATCTCTTGTACGCTCTCTCATTTTCATCTTCAGCCTTATGTCGCCTGCCAAAGCATCTGATCTTGGCGGTGCTATTCTTGGAGCAATCGGGCCATTGCTATCCTCAAGCCGCAAGGCTTTGCGCCACATCACAGACTCGATCCACGTTGATGGTAAGGAATCCCACAAAATTTTGAGAAAGATGTGGAATAATCTTGGGCGCAATTTTGCCGAGTACCCGCATTTGTACAATCTAACAGAACATCACGTCACCCTAGAGGGTGCAGAAAACCTTGAAGGCATCCCCCAGAGTTCTGGACCAGCTATTTTCTTTTCTGCACATCTCGCAAATTGGGAGATTGCTGCTCCCTCTCTTCGACTACAAAATATTGATGTTGATTTGATTTATCGTGCTCCCAATAATCCATATGTCGAGGACATTTTGCAAAAATGTCGAAGTATGAACGGGACACTGCGCACCTATCCGAAATCTTCCCAAGGAATGAGGCAGGTCGTGTCTGCTCTTAAACAAGGGCGTCGCATAGGTATTCTGATTGACCAGAAGTATAATCAAGGTGTTGAAGCTGATTTCTTCCGACGCCCTGCCATGACATCAACTGCGTTTATACAGTTGGCAAAAAAATTTAAATGCCCGCTTATTCCTGTTCGTGTTGAGCGACTAGACGGCGCAGAGTTTCGCGTGACAGTCTATCCGTCATTGGATCTCTCGAAAGAAGATGATGTCCTTCTGAAAGAAGCACATACGATGTTGGAAAATTGGATTACGGAGCGCCCTGCTCAGTGGCTTTGGCTGCATAAACGTTGGAAGAATCAGTAATTTTGGATGGTGCCCAGGAGGGACTAGGCTTTAAAAAATAACCATCTGATATAACTTGAAAAGTATCGATTACATCTCACTTCATGCCCCCGTTTATGCCCCCAACAGAACTTGATTAGACGAACGATGTTAGTGGACAACACTCTTCTTTATCACACACATCAAACCCCTCCGGCCAAATTGCTTCTGCTTTACAGCTTAACATCATTTGAAATGGGGCTTCTTTATTAACTTTGTTGACAGTAATTTCTAATGAACAATTAGGACGTTTTGCCAATTCTCCAATTTCTTTTGCGATATATCTTGGACAATAGCCAATCAGAAATGCAGGGTCATCCGCTCTTAACGCGATAGCTAGAGAATCCGCTGAATTATTTAGGTCTGCCATTGGAAAAAGTCTTTGTCCAATCTGCAAGGAAGAAATAAGCTCCAATGTACTCTCTGGCACATACCTCAACCCATGCACAAAAAAGTACGCCTTATATTTTCCGTCGGCTGTTTTTTCGGGCATAGGGTATACAAGTAAGTTATCGGTAGCTTTTTCTCCTCCGCTTCTAGCCAGAAATGTAAGAGGATTGACATCTTGTTCCTCCATACCCATCCACTCAAGATAGTTTTTATATTCCGGCCTACTCTTAGGTAATACGCGGTTGGAAAAAATAGGGAACAATTCTTCTGATTTGTATAACTTGTAAAAGTCAGTCATTCTTGGTAGATGCACGAACCTACCCGCCGACTTTGCCAAGATAGCCCCTTTCGTGTATGCAAAGACGTAAGACCCTTTATCCTCAGATAAAACACCCACGGTATACCACCGTCTTGTTTCTGTATCTTGCCAGCCAACATATAACTTCATGCGGAACTCGTCTCTTCTAAACGCTCTTTATTAAATAAAATCAACTCGTGGGCAAAGTCTTTGGACTCTGGCGACATTATAGCATCGGGTATTTGTATCAAAATATGGTTAATACTGTCTTTATTAATTTTTTCCAAATTTTTTAGCCAATAGTATTTACCAGAAAGTGAAGTAGCTCCAACCTTAATAAAAGCGTTCAAGGTTGATAACGGCCCACTATCCTCTGACGTTTCGTAAAGAGCCGACCGCGCTTTCGAAGCATATGCTGCAACACTAAAATTCGTATCTTTAGTATTAAGGCGCCTTCTCTTTACCTCATTGCTAAGTTCTCGACCCAAGCTAGATGCGTGGTCATATGTGGGAGCAAGTTCAAATCCTCTAGAGGATAGGATTACTCCCCAGTTTTCATCATGTCGATCCGTATTACCCACCAAGGCATCAAGCATCAAGTAGCCAATAAATACCTCATTAGCATTTAATTCCTCTACATTATCAAATCCAAAAGGAGGTTTCACAATTGGTAACTTCAAAAAAGAGGTAAGCTTACGGACAAGGTGATGTTTGTTCGCATAGCCAGTATTCTTCGTTTTGGGACTAATAATTTCGTTTCCTAATACAAGGCGCTCGCCCTCAGCAACAATGCTTGGTGTGATAATTCCTAAATTTCCTTGCCAACTAGCAAAATCATATTTTGCATGGGGGATGCCAATAATATGAGCTAACTCACAACACACTTTTTCTGCCCAATTTTCTCCAGTGCCCGGCCTACCCTGCTTAAATAATTTTTGTTGTCTATCCACATCAGAGAACCAAAATTTGAATTTTGTTCCTAGCTGTTCTGTAACGTCATAAGCATTTTGTGGTACTGATACAATCTCGTACATCGTGATCAAAAATACTTGTTTGAATGTTTCAAGGAGAGATTTTTCATTATTTTGAATGGACTCTATCAGTCTTTTCCAATATGGCATAGGGATAAAATAAGTTGTTTAGTTCCATGCAAACATACCTGTATTGACAAATCACCATTGATGGGCCAGTGTTTTTTTTCGGACTTGAATCAAGAAGCCCCTCTTTGACACGTCCAGTAACACCACACCCTTGCTTTCCATATTTCTATAGGTATAAGGACTTCTTGCCCTTCGCTCCACAAGAGCAAGCCGATCGTGTGGATAACATGCCAAGATTTCTAGTAACACACCATGATCCATAACTTCACCAAATCATTATTTGTGCTCTTTTCTGGTAACCCAATCAATATAGCGAGCTAAGACATTTTCTTTTTGGCTTTTTGTAAGATTGCCTTCAATCATCTCCCTAAACTCTTGACGAACAGGATCATTTTTCTCGGATGCGACCAACGCCCAAAAGTAAGCCTCTTGAACATCACGCTCGATCCCGTCACCATAAAAATAACAAGAAGACAACATTGATTGCGCTAAATCTTCACCATTTTCTGCTGCTAATTTCCACCATCGAATGGCTTCCTTCTTATCTGGCGGTACATCTCCAATTCCTTCAAAATTATATTTCCCCGTTATCACCTGCGCAGAACTACTTCCATATTCCGCAGCCATGGTCATTGGTCAACCCCCATTATTGAGTCCAGGATTTAAGTGAATCTTTTGGTCCTGATGAGGGCATGAAGGAAGGGGCTGGAGCGTAAGCGAAGGCCCCTTCCTTCATGGGGGGCTTCGTTCTGGTGAGA